>NZ_NKUB01000009.1 GCF_003207895.1 Komagataeibacter swingsii | reverse complement strand
AATAACCTAGCAAATCCACCAGAGCCGCTCAAGAAGTTTCCTCAGCGCCGCCGGTGAGTGCGGATATAGGTCCCGCTCCAACAACCGTCAATCTTAAAAGTGCATACAGGCTAAAAAAAATCACCCCGCCTTTTCAGGCAAATAGGCAAAAACCGCACTAGGCCGCGCGATTGCGGTCCATCAGCATGTTCGTGACGGCTGATTTGAAAGGGGCCAGCGCATCGGCCACACGCAGCCCGGCCTGGCGCAGGACACGGAAAGCAGGCTCGTCACGGGTATAGATCGTGGCGATTCCATTGGTGGCGGCAAACAGGGGCGCGGTTGCAAGGCGGTGCCTGCGTTCAAAACGCCGCAGGACGGACAGGCTGCCCGGCGATTCACCACGTGCCAGACCGGCCCCGATTTCCTGCGCCAGAGCCTCCTGCCCTTTCAGCCCAAGATTGAACCCATGGGCGGTAATGGGGTGCATGCCCACGGCCGCATCCCCAATCAGGGCAAAGCCGGGGGCCGCGAAGCGATGGGCATAAACCCCGCGCAGGGGATAGGCATGCCGCGTGCTGACCAGCCGCATGTTGCCCAGTCGCCCCCCCACGCGCTGCATGATTTCGGTATTGAAGGCATCGCGTTCCAGCATGCGCAGGCGTTCGATCTGTTCCACCGGCAGGGTCAGGACGATGGAGGACGCGCCGCCATTGACGGGCAGCAGGGCAATTGTCTGCCCTTCATCAAACCACTGGGTCGCCACATGGTGATGGGGCAGGTCGTGCGCCATGCGGCAGACCAGCATGGCGCGTTTGAAATCATGCATGACGGCGCCAATGCGCTGCTGGCGGCGGATCTGGGAAAAGCGCCCGTCCGCCCCTACCGCAAGGCGGGATGTGATCTCGCCCCCACCATGCACGACCGTCATCTCATCCCCGATCCGCCGGATATGCCGGGTGGACGTGCCGCCAAGCAGGCGGATGCCGGGACGCTGGCTGGCCGCAAGGTACAGCCCGCGGCGGATGCAGTGGTTGGATACAAGGTAGCCCAGCGCCTCAACGCCGCGCCCCTGCGTATCGAATGTCAGGGGATGGTTGCTGCGCCCGGTTTCCACCCGTGCTTCCCGCAGGGGGGAAATGGCGACCTGCGGGATATGGTCCCATGCCCCCAGTTCCTTCAGCACCGAAACCGAATGATGGGTCAGGGCAATCTCGCGCCCGTCAAACGCGGGTTCGGCCCAGCGCGGCTGTGCCGCGCGTTCCAGCACCGCGACGGACAGGCCACGGGCTTCCAGCGACAGGGCGGCAGCCAGCCCCGCCGGGCCGCCACCCATTATGGTTACATCATGATATGTCATTGCCTGCTTTCTGTCCGTATGCGGTGTTCCAGGTTACGCATCCGCGCCAAACTGCACGGGTCCGCCCGTCCACTCGGCCACGTATCCGTCAACCGCGCGGCGCTTCGGTGCGACGGCATCCGGCCTTGGCGTGCCGACAAACAGGAAGCCCGCCAGCTTGTGGGGAGCCGGAAAGCCCAGCTCGGCCGCAAGTTCCGGATCATATGTCACATCGCCGCTGACCCACACCCCGCCAAAGCCCGTGGCATGCAGGGCGTCGAGGATGTTCATGGCCGCGGCCCCCACCGCCAGTTCCTGCTCGATCAGGGGGATCTTGTGTTCGGGACGCAGGTGCATGCCCAGCGCGATGACCAGCGGCATGGTGGAAAAACGGGACTGCCGCTTTTCAATCTTGGCCGGGTCCACCGCCGGGTCCAGCCGCTTCATGCTGGCTACTATGCGCTGCGCCACTTGGGGCCGGGCATCGCCGCGCACCAGCACGTAACGCCACGGCCGCAGCTTGCCATGGTCCGGCGCGCGCATGGCGGTGGACAGGATGGCGTGCAGCACGTCCCCCGTGGGCGCTGGTTCCATCAGCGCGTCGGTGGAAAAGCGCGACAGGAGAAGATCGAGCGATGTCATATGGTCGTTCCCTGATGAACTGGGCGCCCGCTGACCGTCCGTGGCCCATTGGCGGGAGTCATGACGCGACACCATGCAGCAAGTATCCCGTCGTGCCAATATCCACCCCGCCATGCACGACCGGCACCATGGGATCGGTATGGATTCCGGCTACGGGCTTCTATAGAAGGGGGGCATGAATACCCCGCGCACAGCCACGGTCCACCGCGCCACCAGCGAGACCGACATTACCGTCACCATCAACCTTGATGGCACGGGACAGACCCGTATCGAGACCGGCATCGGTTTCCTTGACCACATGCTGACCGCCCTTGGCCGTCACAGCATGTGCGACCTGGAGATTACCGCCAGGGGCGACCTGCACATCGACTACCACCATACGGTGGAGGATACCGGCATCGCACTGGGCAAGGCCTTTGCCAAAGCCATGGGCGACAAGCGTGGCATCCGCCGGTACGGCAGCGCCACCGTACCGCTGGACGAGGCATTGTGCGAAGCGGTGGTGGACATTTCCGGCCGTCCCTTCCTGGCGTGGTCCGTCACCTTCGGGCGTGACAAGATCGGGGAAATGGATACCGAACTGTTCGAGGAATTTTTCCGCGCCTTCGCCATGAGCGCGCTCGTCACGCTGCATGTCATCCAGCGCGCGGGGCATAACTGCCACCATATCGCCGAAGCGGCCTTCAAGGCGCTGGCCCGCGCGCTGCGCACCGCAAGCGAGGCCGACCCGCGCGCGGGCGGCATCATCCCCTCCACCAAGGGCAGCCTGTGACCTTCTATTCCGCCCTGCTGCCCCCTGCCCGCGCCACGGGGCCTGCCGCATGGCCGGTCATGGTGGCGTGGCGCATGTCATGGCTGGTGCTGCTGTGCGGATGGGTCGGGCTGCTGGTGCGTGGCTGCTGGGTCAGCGGTCTGATCGCGGGGGGGGCGGCCATCATGGCCGGACGGCTGCTGCCGCTATCCCTCGCCATGCCGCTACTGGGCGGGCTGCACCTTGTCCTTGCGCTGAACGCCCCGGACCTGCGGCAGTGGGAACTGCGCCTGCGCGGCTACCGGCCCGCGCGTGGCGTTTACGCCACCGACCCCAAGGCAGCCCTGCTGCGCTGGATGGACCCTGACCGGTCCCGTCCCCTTACCCCTGTATCATGAGGCATCCCATGCCCGCGCCTTCTTCTACGCAATCCATCGTGGTGATCGACTATAACGGCGGCAACCTAGCCTCCGCCGCCCGCGCCCTGTCCCGTGCCGCGCAGGACAGCGGCATTGACGCCACCGTCACCATCACCGCCGACCCGCAGGCCGTCATGCAGGCCGACCGGATCGTCCTGCCCGGGCAGGGCGCGTTCGCCGACTGCGCGGCGGGCCTTGCGGCCCGGCCTGGCCTGCATGACGCCATTGTGGCCGCGACCGATGACGGCACGCCTTTCCTTGGCATATGCGTTGGCATGCAGCTTATGGCCGAACGTGGGCGCGAACATGGGGTGACACCCGGCTTTGGCTGGATCGCGGGCGAAATCGCCCTTATGGACGCGCCCGGCCTGCGCCTGCCGCAGATGGGATGGAACCAGTTGGAATTCACCCCCGATGCCCACCCGCTGACCGAAGGCCTGCCGGTGGAGGCGCATGGCTATTTCGTCCATTCCTTCGCCCTGCGCGGATATGACCCGGCCGACATGGTGGCGACCACCGATTACGGTGGCACGGTGCCCGCCATCGTCGCGCGCGGCAACCGGGCGGGCACGCAGTTCCATGTGGAAAAAAGCCAGAAGGTCGGCCTGCGCATCCTGTCCAATTTCCTGCGCTGGACGCCCGCGCCGGGTCGCACGCCATGACACGGCAGGCCCCGACTGCCGGCACCATCGATGCCGAACGCGTGCAGCGGATGCATGAGGACGACCTGCATGCCCTGTGCGACGCGACCAACGCCGCCATTCTGGAAGGTGGCGGGTTCGGCTGGCTGGCCCCGCCCCCGCGTGAAACGCTGGAGCGGTATTTCCGTGGCGTCCTGCTGGTGCCCGAACGCCAGATGTTTGTCGCCCGGCTGGATGACATGATCGTGGGATCGGCCCAGCTCGTACGCCCGCCACGCAATAACGAAGCACAGGCCATGAGTGCGACACTCATGCATTTCTATATCGCGCCCTACGCCCGCGGGCTGGGGCTGGGCCGCCTGCTGCTGAACGAAGTGGAAAGCTGCGCGCGCAGCATGGGCTACCAGATCATCAACCTGGACGTGCGCGAAACCCAGGCCGATGCCGTGCGCCTGTTCCGCAGCAGCGGGTTCCACCACTGGGGCACCCATCCCAGCTATGCCCGCACGGATGGCCGCACCGTGCGCGGCCTGTTCTTCACCAAGCGCCTGCAGGATGATGAGCGGATCGTCCCTGCCCACCCGCAGGCGGCTTCAACCCCCATCCCTGCAGCAGGACATGCCCCCGTGACCGGACACAGCCTGACACTCTACCCCGCAATCGACCTCAAGGACGGCACATGCGTGCGCCTGCGCCGGGGGGAAATGGATAACGCCACCGTCTATTCCGATGACCCCGGCGCGCAGGCCCGGGCATGGATCGACGCCGGGTGTTCATGGCTGCATGTCGTGGACCTGAACGGCGCCTTCGCGGGGCGTTCGGCCAATACCGAAGCGATCGAGTCCATCATCGCCAATGCCTCGGTGCCGGTGCAGCTGGGGGGCGGACTGCGTGACCTGGACAGCATCGGCAAATGGCTCAATGCCGGGATAAGCCGCGTCATCCTGGGGTCCATCGCGGTCAAGAACCCCGAACTGGTGCGTGAGGCGTGCCGCCTGTTCCCTGGCCGGGTCGTCGCGGGCATTGACGCGCGCAGCGGGCAGGTCGCGACTGAAGGCTGGGCCGAGACATCGGAAATGAAGGCCGTGGAACTGGGCCAGCGCATGCAGGACGTGGGCGTTGCCGCCGTCATCTTCACCGAAATCAGCCGTGATGGCATGCTGACGGGCATCGATATCGAACAGACCGCCGACATGGCCAATGCCCTGTCCATTCCCGTCATCGCCAGCGGCGGGGTCGGCAACCTTGAACACCTCGAAGCCCTGCGCGCCGCGACCGCGCAGGCACCCGGCATCGAGGGCGTGATCGTGGGGCGCGCGCTGTATGACGGGCGCATCGACCTGGGCGAAGCCCTGCGGGTCCTGTCCTGATGCTGAAGCTGCGTGTCATCCCCTGCCTGGATGTCAAGAATGGCCGCGTGGTCAAGGGCGTCAACTTCGTCTCGCTGCGCGACGCGGGCGACCCGGTGGAACAGGCGGCCGTGTATGACGCGGCGGGGGCGGATGAGCTGACCTTCCTCGACATCACCGCCAGCAACGAAAACCGCGACACCATCCTTGATGTCGTCAGCCGCACGGCGGAACGCATCTTCCTGCCGCTGACGGTGGGCGGCGGCGTGCGCACCACGGACGACATGCGCCGCCTGCTGCTGGCGGGGGCGGATAAATGCGCCATGAACTCGGCCGCCGTGTCGCGTCCCGAACTGGTCAGCGAGGCCGCACAAAAATTCGGCAGCCAGTGCGTGGTCGTGGCCATTGACGCCCGCAGCGACGGCCATGGGTCATGGGAAGTTTATACCCATGGCGGCCGCACCCCCACCGGGCGTAACGTGATCGACTGGTGCCGCGAAGTGGCCGAGCGCGGCGCGGGTGAAATCCTGCTGACCAGCATGGACCGCGACGGCACGGGCAAGGGATTCGACCTGGACCTGCTGCGCGCGGCGAATGCGGCGGTGCGCATTCCCATCGTGGCCTCTGGCGGGGTGGGGGAACTGGACCATTTTGTCGAAGGCGCGCGCGCGGGGGCCACCGGCCTGCTGGCCGCCAGCGTGTTCCATTTCGGCCAGTTCACCATTCCGCAGGTCAAGCAGGCGCTGGCGGCAGCGGGCCTGCCGGTGCGCCTGAGCGACTGATCCCCCTTTCCCTGCCTATCGGAGCATTGTGATGGCCAAGCCAGAAAAATCCCGCAAGAACACCCCGGCAAAATCCGCCGCCGCCAGCCTGAAGCTGGAAGCGGTGGGGCCTGCCACCCCTGATGTGCTGGACCGCCTGTTCGATGTTGTGGAATCGCGGCGTGGCACGGACCCGTCGGTCAGCCATTCCGCCCGCCTGCTGGCGCGTGGCCGCCGCAAGATCGCGCAGAAATTTGGCGAGGAAGCCGTCGAATGCCTGATCGAGGCCGTGGCGGGCAACCGGGGTGAACTGGTCAGCGAAAGTGCCGACGTTCTGTACCACCTGATCGTGATGTGGGTGGATGCCGGGGTGAAACCGGCGGAAGTCTGGGCCGAACTGCTGCGCCGCGAAGGCACCAGCGGCGTCGCGGAAAAGGCGTCGCGCCCGCACGACCCGCTGGCCTGATCCCCACCCGAAACAGGAGCATACCCATGGCTGTCAACGGTACCGGACCCTACGACCCGCAGAACGTGTTCGCCCGCATCCTGCGCGGCGAACTGCCGTGCAAAAAAGTCTATGAGGACGAATACGCCCTCGCCTTCCATGACATCGCGCCCAAGGCGCCGGTGCATGTGCTGGTCATCCCCAAGGGGCCGTTCGTCTCCTTTGCCGATTTCAGCAGCAAGGGCACGGAAGCCGAAATCACCGGCTTCACCCGCGCGGTGGGCAAGGTCGCGCGCGACCTGAAGCTGGAAGCCCCCGGCTATCGCCTGCTGTCCAATGTGGGCGTGGCGGGCGGGCAGGAAGTGCCGCATTTCCATGTCCACCTGTTTGGCGGCAGGGCGCTGGGCGCCATGCTGCCGGGCTAAGGGGTTAAAAGCTTCACCAAAAACGTCCATCATGATTACGGGATGTTTCCCAGTGATGCCTACAAGGACTGAAGCTCGAACAACCCGCGATAGATCCCGCCCTCGCGCGCCATAAGGGTGTCGTGGGGGCCGTCCTCACACACCTGCCCGTGGCGGAAGACGATAATGCGGTCCAGCCCCATCACGGTGGATAGCCGGTGGGCGATGACCAGCACCGTGCGCCCGGCCATAAGCCGCTCCATCGCCTGCTGGACCAGCGTTTCGGAATGCGAATCAAGGCTGGATGTCGCCTCGTCCATGATGACGATGCGGGCATGGCTCAGGAACGCGCGCGCAATGGCGATGCGCTGGCGCTCCCCACCTGACAGCTTGACGCCGCGTTCGCCCACCATGGTGGCGTAACCGCGCGGCAGGCGGGCGATGAAGTCCGCCGCGTTGGCCTGCCGGGCGGCGTGTTCGATTTCAGCCATCGTGGCATCAGGTCGGCCATAGGCTATGTTTTCCGCCAGCGAGCGGTGGAACAGCAAGGGTTCCTGCGGCACAATGGCGATCTGCCCCCGCAGGCTGGACTGCGTGACGGTGGCGATATCCGTCCCGTCAATCGTGATCCGCCCGCCCTGCACGTCATACAGGCGCTGCAGCAGGCGTGTCAGCGTGGTCTTGCCCGAACCCGACGGGCCGACAAGCGCCACCCTGCTGCCCGGCGCGATATCAAGGTTCAGGTCATCAAACAGCAGCCTGCCCTGCTGGCGTTCATAGCCAAAGCGCACATGCGCGAAACGGATATGGCCCTGCGTCACCCGCAATGCCACGGCACCAGGGCGGTCGGCCACAGCGGGCTGCATGTGGAACAGGGCGACCAGTTCCTCCATTTCATTGACCGAACGCTGCACGACCGAAATCTGCTGGCCGATATCACGCAGGTAGCCCTGGATCACGAACATCATCGTCAGCACATAGGCCACATCCCCCGGTCCGGCGCGGCCATGCATCCATAACAGCGCCACCCCGGCAATCAGCACCATGCGCATGAGCAGGGCGGCGAAGTTCTGCAGGTTGGCGCTGTTGGTCCCGCGCAGCCATGACCGCACCGTGCGCTGCCGCCAGCGCCCCGCCACCCATGCCAGCCGCGCATCCTCCCGCGATTCCGCGCCGCAGGCCTTCACCACCGCGTTGCACGTCACCGCATCGGACAGGGTTGCGCCCATGCGCGTATCCCACGCATTGGCAAGGCGCGCGGACGGCGCCACGTAACGCAGCGTCAGCATGACCGACAGCGCCACCAGCGCCGCCGATCCCACCGCCAGCACCAGCCCCATCAACGGCCAGTGAAAGGCCAGAACGGCGGTCGTGGCGCACAGCACGATCCCCTCCGGCACCAGCATGAGCAGCAGCGTGTCCCCCAGCGTATCGACCGCTCCCAGTCCGCGCGTGATGCGCCGCACGGTTGACCCGGCGAAGTTGGAGGCATGCCATTCGCTGGAAAGCCGCTGCACGCGCGCGAACACTTCGGTAACGATGCCGGTCATGACGCGCGATGTCAGGTGGGTAATGCCGACATAGGCCGTGCGCCGCGCAATGATGCCGCCCAGGCCCAGCACGGCCAGGCCCGCCACGTCCCATATGGCGCGATGGACCGCCGTCCGGGCGGCCGGGCGGGATACGTCACTGACCAGCCAGCCCGCCACCAGCGGCATCATCACATCCGCCACGGTGGCGGCCGCGATCCCCACCAGCGTCCATGCCAGAAAGCCGGGATACGTGCGCCACCGGCGCCAGACAAAGCCCAGAACGGCGGAAAATTCATGTCGTCCCGATGCCGGGCGGGAGAAAAAGGATGCCATTGCCAATGCGCCCTGATGCAGGAAACCACACGGCCATGCGTCCGGCACGCATGCACCGCCGGGGCCGGAACGACTAACCTTCGCAGGGGCCGTGCGCAAGGACAATGGCCGCTTCCGGTCGGCAAGGTGATTTACACCACCCCCCGCGACACCGCACAATGCCGGGCGATCCAATGCCTGCGAGTACCAGATGACATCAGCCAGATCCCCGAAGAAACCCGCGCGTCGCGCCATGACGCTGGCGGAAGTGCGCGCCTTCATCACCCAACTGGCCGCCGCCAACCCGAATGCCGAAAGCGAACTGGATTTCGTGGACGACTACACCCTGCTGGTTGCCGTGGCGCTGTCGGCGCAGGCGACCGATGTCTCGGTCAACAAGGCGACAAAGGCGCTGTTCCGCGACGCGCCCACGCCACGGGCCATGGTGGAACTGGGGGAGGAAAAGGTCGGCGCGCATATCCGCACCATCGGGCTGTGGCGGACCAAGGCGCGCAATGTCGTGGCCCTGTCGCAGCAGTTGCTTGAACGCTTTGACGGCAAGGTGCCCTATGACCGCGCGGCCCTTGAATCCCTGCCCGGCGTGGGGCGCAAGACCGCGAACGTGGTGATGAACGTGGCGTTTGGCGACAGCACCATGGCGGTCGATACCCACATCTTCCGCATCGGCAACCGCACGGGCCTGGCGCCGGGGGCGACCCCGCGCGCGGTGGAGGACCAGCTTGTCCGCCGCATTCCCGCCGACATGCTGCGCCCCGCGCATCACTGGCTGATCCTGCACGGGCGCTATGTCTGCAAGGCCCGCAAGCCCGAATGCTGGCGCTGTCCCGCCTTTGACCCGTGCCAGTACCGCATGAAGGACGACCTGCGTGCGGTGGGGCCGGACAAGGAACCGCCGGTTTCCCTACCGCTCGAATCATCTTAACATACTGTTTAAAAATAAAAGTTTTTGGGTGCCGCCTTTTTCCAAAAAGGCGGCGTCTTCTGAAGCTTTTTGAAAAAAGCTTCACCAAAAACTTTCCTGGATAGAACCTGCCTTTCGCCAAGTTGGGGCGATGGTCCGCACGCAAACGTACAATCGATCCTATTCCGCCCGGGCCATGGGCAGGTCAGGCACGCCCGCCCCGCCAGGCCGCATGACCCACGGCCGCGCCCCGCGCACCTGCCGGTCAGACAGTGCCCTGACACCACCTGCCCGGTCGGGATACAGGGCATAGGCCCCATTGCGCCATATGTCGAAACGCCCGATTACCGCCGCGCCGGGACAGCTGCCCTGCGCCCACAGGTTCACCACCATGCGGGCATCGCGGCACAACCCGCGACCCGGCCCCCGTGCGGAAAGCAGCAGCAGGATATCCCCATCGTGTTCCCGCACGCGGCATGCGCCACCCTGACACGATAACGGCCCCTGCCCCGCATCATCGGGCAACACGCCTGCATCCAGCCCCGTCACACGCTGCCATTCCCGTAAAATGAACGGATCGGGGTGCGCGGCGGGACCGGTCAGCAGCATATGCCCGCTGACAACGCCCGCCATGCGAGCATCCGGCGACACCATCACCACGGGTTGCGCACCCCACCACGGCGATAGCAGCGCCAGCGCGACCGGCACGAATCCCGGCAACCGCCCCCATCCACCCCACAGGCACAGCCAGCATAACCCGGCAAAGAACAGCGCCAGCCCGCCATTGCCGATGGCGGGCACCCCGATATGCGCGACCGGAAGACAGGCCACCTGCCGCGCCAGCCACGCCACCACCCCGATCCCCCACCCCATGGGCGCCAGCGCCAGCCTTTCCCACCCCAGCGGCATCAGCATACAGGCCGCCAGTCCCCACGGCATGATCCACACCGACATGAGCGGCACCGCCAGCAGGTTGGCCAGCATGAACCACGGCTGCACCGTGCCGAAATGCGCCATGCCCACGGGAATGCACGCACTGCCCGCCAGCACGCTGGCCAGCAGGGGATGGGCAAGCCGCGCGCCCGTCCTGCGCCACCACGTCACGTCATGTTCCCATGCCGACAGGTACGGGCGCAGCGCATCGAAGCCGGCAATCAGCGCCATGACCGCCGCAGCCGACATCTGCAATGGCAGTTCGGCCACGTCTTCCGCATTCAGGCACAGCAGGATGGCTACCGCCACCGCCAGCGCCCGCATCGACACCACGCGCCTGCCCGCCATCAGCGCCACGACCGCAAGCCCCGCCATGAACAGGCTGCGCTGCGCCGGCAGGTGCGCGCCGGTGATGATGACATATCCCCCACCGGCCAGCAGCGCGCAGGCCGCCGCGATCTGCCGGCACGGCCAGAACAGCGCCGCGCGTTCGGACAGCGCCAGCCCCATGCGCGCGCCCGCCATGACCAGTCCCATGACAATGGCAAGGTGCAGCCCGGCAACGGCCAGCAGGTGGGCCAGCCCCGCATCGGCAAAGGCACCCCGCACGCCGGGTGCAATCGCCCCGTCCGCGCCGACCAGCACGGTCGCGGCGATAGCGCCGCGATCGCCCGGCAGGGCCATGCGAATCCGCGCGTCCATGGCCTGGCGCAGGGTGGCGATGCGCGCGGACAGCCCGGACGGGGCATGGCCATGCCGGCATGTCACCCCATCCAGCGCGCGCGCATTGCCCGCACGCCCGTCAAACCAGGCGCGGCGCTGGGCATCATACCCCCCCGGCACGGCGGGAAAGGCCGGGGGCGAGAGCATCACGCGCGCCAGCAGCGTATCACCGGGCACCGGAACGCATGCATCATCGGGCCGCAGCCGCAACACCAGCACACGACGTAGCGGTGGCATGCCGGTATTGATACCATCAAGGAAGCGGACATCCGCCAGCCGCACCCGCCATGCCTGCGCGCCATCACGCTGGGCCTGCGCCTCCACATCCAGCACGCGCCCCGCCAGATGCACCGCCCGGCGCGGCAGGTCGGGAAAGGGCGGCATGTGATGCGCCTGCACCCAGGCCACCAGCGCCCCGGCCGCGCACGCCCCCACCACGCCACAGCCCATGCGCACCGGCAGCCCCGTGCCCCATAGCAGCCGCGCGGCCATGCACCCGGCGACCACCATGGCGGCCGCCCACGCCCAGATGGCCGATGGTTCCCACGACAGCGTGAAATACAGGGCGGCACCCGCTGCCATAAGGGCGGGCAGCCACAACACGAAGCGCGCATGCTGCCCCCACAGCCATGTGCTGGTACCCGCCTTCATGCGCGACAGTCCGGCCCGGACGCGGTCAATATGCTGGCGTGGCAGGACAACCCCCGTCATGATCTGCACCCATGGCGCGGCCATGCCCATGCGTGGCCGGAATGCACACCCTACCGGCCCGGATGGCACACAGGCCAGACTGCCCCCTGTCAGCAGGGCGAAAACATGCTAAAGAACCGGCTCATGACTGTCCGTACGCGCTTCGCTCCCAGCCCCACCGGCCTGCTGCATATCGGCAACGCCCGTGCCGCCCTTTTCAATTTCCTCTATGCCCGCCACCATGGCGGCCAGTTCCTGCTCAGGATCGAGGATACCGACCGAGAACGCTCGACCCAGCAGGCGGTCGATGTGCTGTTCGACGGACTGGCGTGGATGGATATCCACCCGGACGAAAAGCCGGTGTTCCAGTCCACCCGGCAGGCGCGCCATACCGAAGTGGCGCATGAGCTGCTGGAAAAGGGACTGGCCTACCGCTGCTACTGCACGGCCGATGAGCTGAAGGCAATGCGCGAGAAGGCGATGGCCGAGGGTCGTCCCCCCCGCTACAATGGCATGTGGCGTGACCGCGACCCGTCCGAAGCCCCCCCCAATACCCCCTACACCATCCGCATCAAGGCCCCGCGTGAAGGCGAGACCACCATCCACGACCTGGTGCAGGGCGACGTGCGCGTGGCCAATGCCGAACTGGATGACATGATCATCCTGCGCGCCGACGGCACCCCGGTCTACCAGCTTGCGGTGGTGGTGGATGACCATGACATGGACATCACCCACGTAATCCGTGGCGATGACCACCTGACCAACACCTTCCGCCAGGCCATGATCTACCGCGCCATGGGCTGGGACCAGCCGCATTTCGCCCATCTGCCGCTGATCCACGGGCCGGACGGGGCCAAGCTGTCCAAGCGGCACGGGGCGCAGTCGGTGGTTGAATTCCGTGACATGGGCTACCTGCCCGAAGCGCTGGACAACTACCTGCTGCGCCTTGGCTGGGGCCACGGCGATGCCGAGATCCTGTCGCGTGAGGAACAGATCAAACTGTTCGACCTTGACGGCGTGGGCCGCTCGCCCTCACGCATGGATTACGCCAAGCTGCTGCACATCAATGGCGTGTGGCTGCGCCAGGCCGATGACACGCGCCTGACCCATGACGTGATGGAACGCCTGGGCAAGATGGAGGGGGTCGATACCTCCGACGCCACGCGGGCCAGGGTGCTGGCCCTCATGCCGGGGCTGAAGGAACGCGCGAAGACGCTGGTGGAACTGGCGGATAACGCCGCCTTCCTTGGCCGTTCGCTGCCGCTTGCGTTCGACCCCAAGGCCGAAAAGCAGCTGACGCCCGAAAACCGCGCCATGCTGGGCAGGCTGGCCGAAGCCCTGAAGGCGACGGAGCCGTTTGACAGGGAAGGCATCGACGCGACCCTGCGCCAGTTTGCCGAAACGCATGAAATGAAGCTGGGCAAGGTGGCCCAGCCCCTGCGCGCCGCCGTGACCGGCAGCACCATGTCGCCCGGTATCGATGACACGCTGGCCGCCCTTGGCCGGGACGAGGTGCTGGCCCGCATCAACGCGGTTGCCGCCCATGAGTGAGCGCGGCAGCCATGGCAGCAATGTCTTCCTGACCCGGCCCGCGCGCCACCTGCTGGGCGTGCAGGGCATGCATCCCGCCCGGATCACGCCCTTTCTTGACCTGGCGGAACATTACGCCCTGCTCAACCGGTCGCGCAAAACCCCGCGCGACCTGCTGCGCGGACGCACGCTGATCAACCTGTTTTTCGAGGACAGCACCCGCACCCGCACATCGTTCGAGCTGGCGGGCAAGCGGCTGGGCGCGGATGTGGTGAACATGACGGTCGCCAGTTCCTCGGTCAACAAGGGCGAGACGCTGCTCGATACGGCAGCCACCCTGAACGCCATGCATACCGACCTGCTGGTGGTGCGCCATTCGCAGTCCGGCGCCCCTGCCCTGCTGGCGCAGAAGGTGCAGGCCAGCGTGGTCAACGCCGGTGACGGCACGCACGAACACCCGACACAGGCGTTGCTGGACGCGCTGACCATCCGCCGCCATTTTGGCGTGTTCGAGGGGCTGACCATCGCCATATGCGGTGATGTCAGCCACAGCCGCGTCGCACGGTCCAACATCCACCTGCTGACCGCCATGGGCTGCCAGGTGCGCGTGGTGGGGCCGCCGACACTGGTGCCCGGCGCCATCGGGGCGCTGGGGGTCAGCATCCACCACACGATGGAAGACGGGCTGCGCGGGGTGGACGTGGTGATGATGCTGCGCGTGCAGCGCGAACGCATGAAGGGTACGCAGGTGCCCAGCGCGCGCGAGTATTTCCGCTTCTACGGGCTGGATAACAAACGCCTCGCGCTGGCGAAGCCGCACGCGCTGGTCATGCATCCCGGGCCGATGAACCGGGGCGTGGAAATTGACAGCCGTGTTGCCGATTCCGACCAAAGCGTGATCCGCGAACAGGTGGAAATGGGGGTTGCCGTGCGCATGGCGGTTCTGGACATCCTCTCACGTGGGGGAGATGGCGCATGAAGCCGGTCCTGTTTGAAAACGTCCGCCTGATCGATCCCGCAGGCAGCCTCGACCGGCCCGGCCGCCTGCTGGTGCGCGACGGCGTGATTGCCGGCACCGACCTGCCGCAGGCCGAAGGTGCGCCGGAAGGGGCTGAAATTGTTGATGGCGGCGGCCAGCTCGTCCTGTGTCCCGGCCTGGTGGACATGCGGGTGACGATTGGCGAACCCGGCTATGAATACCGCGAAACGGTGCTGTCTGCCGCAAAGGCCGCGGTTGCCGGTGGCATCACCACCATCGCCGTGCTGCCCAATACCAGCCCGACCATAGACAACCCCGCCCTTGCCCGCCTGCTGCGCGCGCGCGGCGAGGAAACGGGCATGATCGACATCCTGCCCTATGGCGCGCTGACGCGGGAATGCGCCGGCACGGAAATGGCGGAAATCGGCCTGCTGGCCGAAGCGGGCGCCATTGCCTTTACCGATGGCCCCCACGCCATTGCCGACAGCCGCACCATGCGGCAGATGTTGACCTATGCGCGCGGGTTCGATGCGCTGATCGTCCAGCACCCCGAAGACCCGTCACTGGCGCGCGGGGGGTGCGCGACCGATGGCGAACTGGCCACGCGCCTTGGCCTGCCGGGCATTCCGGCGGCGGCCGAGGCGATCCTGATCGCCCGTGACCTCCGCCTTGCGCGCATGACCGGCGGCCGGCTGCATTTCGGCCATGTCTCCACCGCCGAGGGGCTGGACCTGATCCGCGCGGCCAAGGCCGATGGCGTCAGGGTGAGCTGCGATACCGCGCCGCCGTATTTCGACCTGAACGAAACCGTGATCGGGGACTTCCGCACCTATGCCAAGCTGTCGCCGCCGCTGCGGGCGGAAGCGGACCGCCGGGCGGTGTGCGCGGCGCTGGCCGATGGCACGATCGACGCCATCGCATCCGACCACATGCCCTGTGACGCGGATGACAAGCGCCAGCCCTTTGCCGTGGCCGCCGCCGGGGGAACGGGGCTGTGCACGCTGCTGGCCGTAACCCTGGCGCAGGTACATGCGGGCAATATCGGCATGATGGACGCCCTGGGCCTGCTGACCAACCGCCCTGCATCCGTGCTGCGCAGCGCAGCCGGGACGCTGGGCGCGGGCAAACCTGCCGACCTGTGCCTGTTCAACCCCGATACGGGCTGGATCGTGCGGGCGGGCGAACTGCCGGGCAAGGCCCAGAACACCCCCTTTGACGGTCGCGCGCTGGAAGGCCGCGTGCTGGGCACATGGAAGAACGGGCGGCGCGTCTTCGGGGCCGCCGCCGCATGATATACGGCATCCCCACCTATGACCTGCCGCTTATGGCGGCGGTGGCCTTCCTGTCCTACCTGATTGGCAGCATCCCCTTCGGGCTGGTGCTGACGGCGCTGTCGGGCAACGGGGACATCCGCAAGATCGGGTCGGGCAATATCGGGGCCACCAACGTGCTGCGCACCGGGCGCAAGGGGCTGGCGGCGGGCACGCTGGCGCTGGATGGCACGAAGGGGGCATTCGCGGTTTTCTGCGCCTTCGTGCTGTGCCCGTTCCACACGCTGGCCGCCGAATCGCTGGCCGCGATCTTTGCCGTGGCGGGGCACTGCTTTCCCGTATGGCTGAAATTCCGTGGCGGCAAGGGAGTCGCGACCGGGCTGGGCTGCATACTGGCGCTCATGCCCGGCGTGGGCTTGTGCTGCTGCGCGCTGTGGCTGATCTTCGCCAAAGTCACGCGCATTTCATCAGCGGGCGCGATCATTGCCTTCGCCGCCCTGCCGCTGCTCATGATCCGGCCGGGACGGATTGACTTTTCCTCGCCCGCCTATGTCGCGGGCTGCCTGATCGCGGTGATGATCCTGATCCGCCACCATGCCAACATCATCCGCCTGCTGAAGGGCACGGAACCACGGATCGGCCAGAAAGGCGCATGACCGCGCCCGATGCCGCAACGGTGCTGGCCTGCCTGCGGCTGGCACGGACGGACGGCATCGGCCCGGTCGCCTACCGCCGCCTTGTCCGCACGCATGGCAGCGTGCATGCGGCACTCGACATGCTTGAACGCGGCGCGACCCGCATAAGCCGCAGCATCGGCACACTTTGCCCGCGTGATGACGCGCTGCGCGAAATCGACCACCTGCAGGCCATGGGCGCGCACCTGCTGGTGCATGGGCAGCCCGGCTACCCGCCCCTGCTGGGCCGCCTGCATGACGCGCCGCCGGTACTGAGCGTGCTGGGCGATCCCGCATTGCTGGCGAATCGCATGGTTGGCATCGTGGGCGGGCGCAATGCGTCATCGGGCGGCGTCCGCATGGCGGAAAGCCTGGCCGCATTGCTGGCCGCCCACGGCGTGGACACGATATCGGGGCTGGCCCGCGGGATCGACGCCGCAGCCCATCGGGGCGCGATGACGGCGGGACGCACGGTTGCGGCCATCGCGGGTGGGCTGGACTGCCCCTATCCGCCTGAACATGACGCCCTGCAGGACCAGATCGCGCGGACTGGCGCGGTTGTGACCGAAGCGCCGCTGGGCACGGTGCCGCAGGCCCGGCATTTCCCGCGCCGCAACCGGCTGATCGCGGGGCTGGGGCTGGGTTGCGTCGTGATCGAGGCCGCACTGCGTTCAGGCAGCCTGATTACCGCGCGCATGGCGCTGGACTATGACCGCACCATATTCGCCGTGCCCGGATCGCCGCTGGACCCGCGCTGCCATGGCAGCAACGACCTGTTGCGCCAGGGCGCGGTGCTGACGGAAAACGAACGCGATATCCTGCGTGAACTGCCTGAATTCATGGAAGAAACCACGCTGTTCCCCATGCAGGCGCCACCCCCGGCCCTGGCGGTGCGTGGGGCTGCCCCGCGCCACGAAACCCCGCCACGGGCCATGCCCGCGCCGCCGCCTGCGCCACCACCAGCGGGAACGGACAACCTGCATGAAATGATAGAGGGTTTTCTATCTTTCACGCCATCGCCTGTTGACGATCTCGTACGGCGCTGCCAGTTCTCGACAGCAGCAGTCCTGACCGTCCTGTCGGAAATGGAGATTGCGGGCACGATCGAATTCCTTGCGGGGGATATGGTCGTGCGGCGTCCACCCCCCGCCTGACAGCCGGGATTATACAAGGTTCTAGAATCGTGATCCGGAGACAGAATGACTGACGTCGTGGTGGTCGAATCGCCAGCCAAGGCGAAAACGATCAATAAGTATCTGGGTGACAACTACACGGTTCTTGCCTCGTTCGGGCATGTGCGCGACCTGCCGCCCAAGGATGGCAGCGTCAAGCCCGACGAAGGCTTTGCCATGGTGTGGGAAACCGACGAGCGCGGCAGCCGCCAGATCGCGGCCATCGCCAAGGCGCTGCGTGGGGCCAAGCACCTTTACCTTGCCACTGACCCCGACCGTGAGGGCGAGGCCATTTCGTGGCATGTGCGCGCGATCCTGGAGGAAAAGAACCTCCTCAAGGGGATCGACGTGCAGCGCGTCACCTTCAATGAAATTACCAAAAGCGCCATCAAGACCGCGATGGCGCACCCGCGCGGGCTGGATTTCCCGCTGATCGAGGCATACCTTGCCCGTCGCGCGCTGGACTATCTCGTGGGCTTTACGCTGTCGCCGGTGCTGTGGCGCAAGCTGCCCGGATCGCGCAGCGCGGGCCGCGTGCAGTCGGTCGCCCTGCGCCTGATCTGCGAGCGCGAGGCGGAGATCGAGGTCTTCAAGCCACGTGAATACTGGTCGGTCATCGCGCGGATGACCACGCCGGGGGGGGCGGCGTTCTCCGCGCGCCTGACCCATCTGGACGGGCACAAGCTGGACCAGTTCGACCTGAATGACGAAGCGCGCGCCATGGACGCCAAGGCGGCGGTGGAAGCCGGCGACTTCAGCGTTGAAAAGGTCGAACGCCGCAAGGTCCGGCGCAACCCGCCGCCGCCCTTCACCACATCGACCATGCAGCAGGAAGCATCGCGCAAGCTGGGCATGGGCGCGCAGGTAGCCATGCGCACCGCCCAGCAGCTTTATGAAGGCATTGATATCGGTGGCGAGACGGTCGGCCTGATCACCTACATGCGAACCGACGGCGTGCAGATGGCGGGCGAGGCCATCAGCGCCATCCGCAGCCATATCGGCCACAGCTTTGGCGACCAGTACGTGCCCGAAAAGGCCCGCATCTATTCCACCAAGGCCAAGAACGCGCAGGAAGCGCATGAAGCCATCCGCCCGACCGACGTGCGCCGCACGCCGGCCGACATGGCGCGCTACCTTTCGCCCGAACAGAAGAAGCTGTATGACCTGATCTGGAAGCGCTCGGTCGCCAGCCAGATGCAGTCGGCCGAACTGGACCAGGTCGCGGTCGATATCGTGGACCGCCAGCAGCGCGTCACCCTGCGCGCCACCGGGTCCATGATCGCATTCGACGGTTTCCTGCGCCTGTACAGCGAAGGCCGCGACGATTCGCCCGCCAGAACGGATGATGACCAGGACCGGATGCTGCCCGCCATGAAGGAACGCGACGCCATCGGGCGGGGCGAGGTCACGGCGGAACAGCACTTCACCCAGCCGCCGCCACGTTATTCGGAAGCGTCGCTGGTGAAGAAGATGGAGGAAATCGGCATCGGCCGTCCCTCCACCTACGCCTCCATCCTGACGGTGCTGCGCGACCGCAATTACGTGCAGCTTGAAAACCGGCGATTCGTGCCCGAGGATCGCGGGCGGCTGGTCACGGCCTTCCTGACCTCCTTCTTTGAACGCTATGTCGATACGCAGTTCACGGCGGGGCTGGAGGAACAGCTTGATGACATCTCCGGCGGACGGGCCAACTGGCGCGACGTGATGTCCGCGTTCTGGTCCGATTTCTCGCACGCGGTGGACCAGACCAAGGACCTGAAAATCTCCGACGTCATCACGGCGCTGGATGCGGACCTTGCCCCCTATTTCTTCCCGCAGCGCGAGGACGGGCAGGACCCGCGCGTGTGTACCGCATGCGGCACGGGGCGTCTGGGGCTGAAGCTGGGGCGTTACGGGGCCTTCATTGGCTGTTCCAACTATCCCACCTGCCAGTACACCCGCAAACTGGTGGTCGATCCCTCCAAGGAGGGCGAGGACGCGGAATCGCTGAAGGACGGCATGCGCGTGCTGGGCAATGCCCCCACCGGCGAGGAAGTGACCGTGCGCCGTGGCCCGTGGGGCCTGTACGTGCAGCAGGGCGAACCCGACCCCGAGGACAAGAAGGCCAAGCCGAAGCGCGCCACCATCCCGCGCGGGCTGGATGGCGACAAGATCACGCTGGAACAGGCGGTGGGCCTTTTGTCCCTGCCGCGCATCGTGGGCATCCACCCCGAACTGGGTGAGCCGATCGAGGCCGGCCTGGGCCGCTTCGGGCCATATGTGAAAATGGGCGCGGTCTATGGTTCGCTGGACAAGGATGATGATGTCCTGACCGTGGGCCTGAACCGCGCGGTGGACGCACTGGCGAAAAAGCTGGCCTCCATCCGCACCATTGGTCCCCACCCCAAGGATGGCGAGCCGGTCATGGTGCGCAAGGGCCGCTTTGGCCCGTATGTGCAGCACGGCTCCATCGTGGCCACCGTGCCGCGCGGGCAGGACATGAACGATGTCACCATGGACGAGGCGGTGGCGCTGCTGACCGAAAAGGGCAAGCCGCTGAAGGCCAAGGGCAAGAAGGCGGCCACCACCCGCAAGCCCGCCGCCCGCAAGACCAGGGCCAAGGCGGCCGAGGGGACGGAAGGCGCGGAAGACGCGAAGCCCGCACCGAAGAAAAAGGCGGCCCCGCGCAAGGCCGCGACCAAGACGGTGGCCAAAACAGCCACGCGCAAGACCACGACCCGCAAGAAGGCCACGCCGGCCAAGAGCGAAAGCGAGACCGACTGATCATGAAACGGCAGCGTCCAGCAACTTCCGAGATGCCGGACCCCCTGCCCACGGGCACGCCACAGGCCCGTGCGGGCGGCCTGCCGGATCGTGAACAGCTTCGTGCGTTTATCGAAAACGCCACCGGGCGGATCGGCAAGCGCGAGATCAGCCGGGAATTCGGGCTGGGGCCGGAACACAAACAGGCCCTGCGGCAGATGCTGCGCGACATGGCGCTGGATGGCACGCTGGCCCCTGCGGGCGCGCGACGCTTCCGTGTCTCGGACCGGCTGCCCGAATCCATGGTCGTGCAGGTGACCGGCACGGATGCGGATGGCGATCCCATCGCGCGTCCCGTGCAGTGGGATGGCGAAGGCCATGCCCCCGTCGTCTTCATGCACCCCGAACTGCGGGGCCGCACAGCCCTTGCCCCGGGCGAACGCGTGGTCGCCCGCCTGCGCCGCATCGGACCGGGCAAATATGAAGGCCGCACGCTGCGCCGCCTGACCGACGCGCCGATGCAGGTCGTGGGCCTGTTCCGCACCCTGGACGGCGCCGACCCCATGGCGTCCGCACCCGCCCGCTACCGCCCGGCCGGCATCCTGACCCCCGCCGACCGGCGGGCGAAGGCGCAATGGGTCATTCCCATGGGCGAGGATGCGGACAGCCCGGACAACGAAATCGTCATCGCCACCCCCCTGCCCCAGTCCGGGCCGGGGCTGCACCCCGCGCGGATCATCGAACGCCTTGGCCCGCAGGGGGACGCCCGGACCATAAGCATGATCGCGGTGGCCATGCTGGGCATCCCGCATGTCTTCCCCGCCGCGGCGCTGGCGCAGGCAAGGGCCGCCCGTGGCGTGGCCGCACAGGGGCGCACCGACCTGCGCGACATGCCGCTGGTCACCATTGATGGCGCGGATGCACGCGATTTTGACGACGCGGTCTATGCCGAACCCGATGGCGAGGGTTTCCGCATTACCGTCGCCATCGCGGATGTCGCATGGTACGTGCGCCCGGATAGCGCGCTGGACCGAGAGGCCCGCCTGCGGGGCAATTCGGTCTATTTTCCCGACCGGGTGATCCCCATGCTGCCCGAGGACCTGTCCAACGGGTGGTGTTCGCTGCGACCGGGGGAAGACCGGGGCTGCCTGTTCGTCAACATGGATGTCGCACCCGACGGCGCCATCAGCAATGCCCGCTTCGGGCGCGGCATCATGCGCAGCGCCGCCCGCCTGACCTATGAACAGGTGCAGGAAGCACGGGACGGCGCACCGGACGCCACCATCGCCAGCCTGCCCGACGGGCTGCTGGACAGCCTGTTCGGGGCATGGCGGTGCCTGTCGGCGGCACGGGTGCTGCGCGGCACGCTGGACCTTGAACTGCCCGAACGGCTGGTGCGGCTGGATGACCATGGGCGGATCGCAGCCATCCAGCCGCGCATCCGCCTCGACAGCCACCGTCTGGTCGAGGAGTTCATGATCGCGGCCAATGTCGCCGCCGCCCGCTGCCTGGAAGCACGGCACCTGCCCTGCCTGTACCGCATCCACGCGCCCCCCACGCCCGAACGGCTGGAAAGCCTGCGCCGCGCGCTGGACACCATGGGCCTGAAGCTGCCGCCGGTGGGCAGCCTGCGCGCCGCCGACCTTGACCATGTGCTGCGCCAGGTACGCGAGACCGATCAGGCCGGGCTGGTGAACGAACTGATCCTGCGCGCGCAGAACCAGGCGGAATACAGCCCCGAACCGGTCGGGCATTTTGGCCTGTCCCTTCCGGCCTATGCCCATTTCACCAGCCCGATCCGCCGTTATGCCGACCTGCTGACCCACCGCGCCCTGCTGGTGGCCACAGGCCTGGAACCTGGCCCCGCCCCCAGCCATGACGAACTGGAGGAAGCGGGTATCGCCATTACCCGCACCGAACGCCGCGCGGCACAGGCCGAACGCGAAACACTGGAACGCTACGCCGCCACGTGGCTGCAGGCCCGCGTGGGCACGGTCATGGACGCGCATATATCCAGCCTGTCGCGATTCGGCATTTTCACCGTACTGGATGCAACCGGCACCTCCGCGCTGCTGCCCATGTCTGCCCTGCCGGAAGATCAATGGCATCATGACGAAAAAACGCAGACACTGGCCGCACGCGAAACGACCATGGTATTCCGCCCCGGTCAGGCCCTGCGCGTACGGATAGAAGAAGCATGCGCCATCCGGGGGACAGTCCTGCTGGCACTGCCCGATGCCCCACCCAGCCACCGCAGGCGGCGGACATGAAACGCAGCCGGTTTCCGGTCATCATCCTGCGCCCGCAGGCCACGGGGCGGGAAAACGCCAGCGCGTGGCGTCGCCGCATTTCCACGCTCGGGCATATCCCGCGTGACACCATCGTCCTGCTGCTGGTCATCATCCGGCTGACAACGGCCGCCTGCGCCGATGACATGCCCGCAACCCCGCGCACCCCCACGCCCCAGCCCCCCATGCATGAAGACAGCATGGACACGGCCGATGCCGCCAGCATGGACCTTGGGGTCATTTCCTCGGTCATACAGGCGAGCCTGTCATTCCTGCAGCCCCGTACGCTGGACAGCCACGAGATCCGTGACTTCGCGCTGTGGGGGCTGAACGGGCTGAGCGCGCTGGACCCGTCGCTGAGCATCGAGGAACAGCACGGCTTCCTGCAACTGGCCGCGACACAAAAAACCGTCCTCGCCCTGCCTGTTCCCGCGCCGGATGACGTAGCGGGGTGGAGTGCCGCCATCACCCGCATACTGGATGTGGCGTGGCACCATTCCCCCGCCATGCGCAGCACGGGACAGGATGGCGTGCTGCAGGGATTCTTTGATGAACTGTTCAACCACCTTGACCCGTATTCACGCTACGTCCCGCCGGGGGCGGCCGTATCGGACCGCAGCATCCGCACCGGGGGGGAGGCCACGGCGGGCCTGACGCTGGGGCTGGACCACCACGCCATCATCATCACCGCCGTCAACGCGAACGGCCCCGCATGGCCAACCAGCCTTGCGGCGGGCCAGATCGTGCGCGCGATCAATGGACGGTCCACCGACTCCCGCAGCCTTGATACCGTGACCTCATGGCTCAACGGCCCCAATGGCAGCCTTGTCCACATAACGGTGGAGTCGAAGGGACGGCGGAGCACGGTCACCCTGCACCGGGCCTCCACGCCGCCCGAAACCGTCTTCGCCTATACCAGCGGCAAGCATGTCGTTCTGCATATCACCGCCTTTTCCGCCAACACGGCGGAGGAAATGAGCCAGTACCTGGACGAGGCAATGAACGTGCCCGGCATTTCGGGCCTGATCATCGACCTGCGCGGCAACCGCGGCGGCGTGCTGCAGCAGGCGGTCACCACGTCCGCCCTGATGCTGGACCATGGCGTGGCGGCCATAACACAGGGGCGTGACCCGCAGGCCAACCATGTCTGGGCCGTGCAGGGGGGCGACATGACCAATGGCTTGCCCATCATCGTCCTGGTCGATGGCCGGACCGCCAGCGCCGCCGAGATCCTGGCCGCCGCCCTGGCCGACCAGAAGCGCGGCGTGGTCATAGGCAGCGCCACGCTGGGCAAGGGGCTGGTGCAGACCATCGGCCAGATGCCCAACGGGGCGGAACTGTTCGTGACATGGAGTCGCGTGCTGGCGCCGCTGGGCTGGCCGCTGCAGGGGCTGGGGGTCATGCCGCAGGTCTGCACCAGCCTGGGGGAAAGCGAACTGGTGCGCCAGTTGCAGAACCTGGCCGAAGGCGCTGCCGACAGCCGGGAATGGATCGCGGCCGCCCGCCAGGTCCGCTATCCCGTGGACCTGGCGCGCATCCTGACCATCCGCAAGGCCTGCCCTGCCGCGATCGGCACCGATGGCGACCTTGATGCCGCCCATTCCCTGCTGGACAACCCGGTCGAGTACCATGCCGCCCTGTCCACCATACCCGAGGAAGGGGCGGCCCCGCCCGGTGGCGGGTAAGTCACAACTACGCGGGAAAGCGTGCTATTCCTGCATACCTCCCGCTGTTTTTCTGCATTACCGGAGAAGTCCACCCCAATGGAAGACGCACGTCTGAAAACCGGCATCTGGGTCAAGGCAATGCTGCGCCAGGCTGGACAAACGGGAAATCCGGGCATGGTGCTGCACCATGGCGATGATGACGCGGGCGGCGTTCTGGTCGTGCTGCTGGGACGCGGTGGACACATGTCCGTGCTGGCCCAGACCCGCACCCCCGATGGACGGCGGGCATGGTTCCGCGCTACAGGGGAGGCGGCTGTAGATCAGGCCGGTGTGGATGCCTATGTTACAAGACAGATGGAACGGGACCCGGATTTATGGGTTCTTGAATTCGACACACCGGATCTGACGCCACCGTTTGAAGCAAAGTTGATATGAAAGACGTGTTTCCGCAGGATTGAAAAACAGTGAAACCGGACCGGACAGGGGTGTGGCATCTTGCACACACTCAGGTGCGCCAGTTGGCGCGTCAGCCCAAAGCGACCGATAAGGTGGCGGCAATGGATTGTCAGGGCTGGTTTCTTTCAGCAAAAGAAAGCTGATGCTGATCATTCCAGGGAATAGGGCACGTGCACCCGACCGGGCCGACATGCCGGAAGAGGCCCGTCGAAGGGAGAAGAAGAGTATGAATCTGCGGGACGGATTGCTTGCAGGGTCTTTATTGGCTGCCTCGGTTACCCTGGGATCCGTACTGGTCTCCACCCCGGTATTCGCCCAGCCCGTCCAGGGCCTGTATATTTCAGGCGCTGGCGGTGCGAGCTTCAACCAGGGACAGGTCATACGTCATTCCTCCGCGCGTGATGAGTTCAAGACAGGGGGCACGGGCATCGGCAGCCTTGGCTGGGGTCTGGGCAACGGATTCCGTGTCGAACTGGAAGGCTTCTACCGCAGCAACGACATGAAGACGGTGGGCGGCAATGCCGCCTATAATGCCCGTGCGGATGGCCGGCAGCAGACATCGGGACTTATGGCCAACGCCCTGTTCGACCTTGATATCGGCAAAAGCTGGCTGTTCCCGTATTTCGGCGCGGGTATCGGTTACGGCTGGCAGAACATGAACAGCACCATTACCGGCAACGTGGGCGGGCAGAACTACAGCCAGCATGTCGGGGGCACGTACGGCAACTTCGCCTATCAGGGCATTTTTGGCCTGTCCTTCCCCATGCCGTTTGCGGTGGGCCTGTCGGCCACGGCGGAATACCGGTTCTGGACCATGCTTGGCCCGCAGTCGCACCATTCCATCGTCAGTGGCAGTTCCACGGCCCTGTCGGCCATGAACAGCGATTACGGCTTCCGCAACGGCAACCGCGACAGCCGGACCGATTTCAACCATTCGCTGATGCTGGGGCTGCGGTATGAGTTCAATCCCGCCCCCCCGCCACCGCCGGCGCCCACTTCCGTCGCGGCACCGGCACCGGCTGAAAACCGGACCTATCTCGTGTTCTTTGACTGGGACCGCAGCGACCTGACCGACCGCGCCCGTTCCATCGTGGCGGTCGCCGCACAGGCATCGACCAATACCCAGACCACCCGGATCGAGGTCAACGGCTATACCGACAATTCGGCAAGCCATCCCGGCCCGCAGGGTGAAAAATACAATCAGGCGCTATCGCTCAAGCGGGCGCAGGTCATCAAGGCGGAACTGGTGCGTGACGGCGTGCCGGGACCGGCCATCGACATCCATGGCTTTGGCGACAGCAACCCGCTGGTCCAGACTGCGGCCAACACGCGCGAGGCACAGAATCGCCGCGTCGAGATCATCCTGCACTGATCCCGCACTGTCCCGTCTGGCCATGGAAAAGAAAAAAGCGGCGCCCCGTGGGCAGCCGCTTTTTTCATATGCGCGGGGCCAGCAGGCCCGCGCTGATGGGGTGGATCAGACCAGCCCGGTAAAGAGCGAGGTGGACAGGTAGCGTTCGGCAAAGGACGGCGCGATGGTCACGATGGTCTTGCCCGCGTTTTCGGGCTGTGCCGCCAGTTGCACGGCCGCATGCAGCGCGGCCCCTGATGAAATGCCCACCGGCACCCCATCCAGCCGGGCGCACCGGCGGGCGGCTGCGATGGCCTCGCGTTCCGAGACGGGGATCACGCCATCAAGGGCCGCCAGGTCCAGTGTCCGGGGACAGAATCCCGGCCCGATGCCCTGAATGCCGTGCGGTCCTGGCTCATCACCGTTCAGGATGGCGCTTTCCATCGGTTCGACACCATAGACCTGCAGGCTTTTCTTGCGCGGCTTCAGGCCATGCGCGATGCCGCTGGCCGTCCCCCCCGTGCCCAGCCCGGCCACCACGATATCGACCTCGCCCGCCGTATCGGCCCAGATTTCCTCGGCCGTGGTCGCGGCGTGGATGGCCGGGTTGGCGGGATTGTCAAACTGGCGCGGCATCCATGCATTGGGGGTCTTTTCAAGGATTTCCTCGGCGCGCGCGATGGCGCCCGCCATGCCCAGGCGCGATGGCGTCAGTTCAAGCTGCGCATCCAGCAGCCGCAGCATCTTGCGCCGTTCGATCGATGCCCCTTCGGGCATGGTGACAATCAGGCGATACCCCCGGGCGGCGGCGACAAACGCCAGTGAAATGCCCGTATTGCCCGAAGTCGGTTCCACCAGCGTGGTCTTGCCCGGATGGATTTCCCCCCGGCTTTCCGCATCCTCGATCATGGCCGCGCCAATACGGTCCTTGACCGAGCCGAGTGGATTGAAAAATTCCAGCTTCATCAGAACCCGGCCCTGCAACCCATCCTCACGCGTCAGATGCGGCAGCGCGACCAGCGGCGTCCCCCCCACCGTATCGACAATGGAGTCGTAAACCCTGCCGCGCGGCGCTGCAAAACCATATGTGCGATCTGGCGGGGTGGTCTTTTTCATTCGTTATCACTCCTTGTTGCGGAAATGGCCTATTCACGCATACAGTCTGTACATAATCCACCATCCTCCTTAACAGAAGCGTGGATCAATCGGGGGATTGCTGGTAAATGAAGCGGGCTGGTTACCAAATCCATTCAAAGCGAGGCTGAACGATATGCTGCTCCGGCGGGACAGGACCATGATCGCTATCCTGATCATGCTAGATGTAGCCTTTCACGCGGGGCGTAACGGCACCATCAGCGCGGCCGACATTGCCGAACGCGCGGGTCTGGCCCGGCGCGGGATCGAACCGCTATTGCAGACGCTGTCGCGTTCCGGCCTGCTGGAAAGCGTGCGCGGGCCGCGAGGCGGCTACCGGCTGGGCCGCCCCCGGCGTGATATCCTGCTGTCGGATATCCTGTCCGTCATCACGGCGGAAGACAATACGGATGACGGCCCGATCGGCGGGCTGTTCCAGAAGGTGGTCGAACCCTGCTGGCAGGAATTCGACACCATGCTGGATGAGGAATGTCGCAAGATCAGCCTGGATGACCTGGTGCGCCGGGCCGAACATGCCGGCATGCGCCGCCCGCTGCCCGAACCCATCACCTTTTCCATCTGATTACGGACCGGGATACGCAATGATGCGTGTCCCGACCCGGTCAGGGCCGGGATACCGGATTATTTCGCCGTGCCTACGGCAGGGGCGGTGACGCTGGCCGTCACGTCCAGGTATTCGCGCGGCTGCTTTTCACCCGTAATCAGCACGACGCGGAACCTGTCCTCGCCGGAATAGGCGGTGTTGGGCGTGTACGTCACATAAGTGTGATCGTTATAGTTGTAGATAAACGCCTTGCCATGCTCGGGCGCCGGGGACACGCCGAACGAGGCATAGGGGTGGCCTGCGGAAACACGCGTCTCGATCGCGCAGTACCCGTCATCGCTGCGCACCTGCATGCTGGCGGCCCTGGTGTCCTTGCCCGCGGCAGTGGGGCCGGTCACCTGGCACTGCCCCGATGCCTTCATGTAATTGTAGGGATTGGGGGTTCCGCCGATCCCACCAAGGTTCACGGCCGGTTTGTTGTCACATCCGGCGAGCAGAATGCCCGTCGTCATCATGATTGCAGACAGTCGCAGTCGCACTCGTCAGCTCCGCTGTATTTGATACATACCCGTTATCAGGACAGTTTCGCCCGCGCCGTCCCGTAACGGTCTGGATCGGCACAACGGCTAACCGCTTTGGCATATGCTGTAGAGCAACGCACCCCGGCGGGAAAGACCCGTTGGTCCTTTTACGCAAGCGGACAAGCCCTGCCCCTGTGGCATACCCGCCCCGGGGGGCGCTGTCATCCCACGCCGCCATCTTAACGCATCTTTTTGAACGTGGGTTGATATCCCTCCCTTTTGGCGACTGCCGGTTTGCGCTATAGACCTGATCCGGATTTCATTCCTGCCGGAATATGCGGGGTCCGTGCATTCCCCGTTGGCAACTGCCCCAATATCTGGAGAACCCGTCCTGATGTCCATGTCGATCTGGCGCGCTGGCGCTGCTGCCCTTGCCCTTGTGGGGCTGGTTAATGGCGGGCAGGCACTGGCTGCCGGCCCCTGCTCCCCCTCCCCCGCGCATGAGGCGTTTGATGTGCAGGGCCTGAAAAGCGAGTTGATGGTAACGGCCCTGTCATGCGGCGCGCAGGACAAGTACAACAGCTTTATCATGAAATTCCGCACCAAGCTGGCGTCGGAGGAGCATGTCCTCAACAGCTATTTCAACAGCACCTACGGCCGCAACTCGCAGCGCCAGCATGATGACTACATCACGCAGCTTGCCAACGTGCAGTCCGAACGTGGCCTGAAATCCGGCACCGCCTTCTGCCAGCAGCGCATGTCCATGTTCGATGAGGTACTGGTGCTCGAAAGCACCGCCGACCTGTCCAACTATGCCCAGGCGAAGGATATCCTCCAGCCCGCGTCCTACCTGACCTGCACCGCGCCCAACCGCCCGGCCGCCAGCACGCGCAGCCGCGGCCCGGCCCGCCGCACGGTCCGCAGCTAGGCTGCCAGCCACCACACGGGCATGAAGAAATATATGGCCGGACCCGTGTCCGGCCTTTTTCATGCCCGCAAGTGCAGGCATAGTCCATGCCGCGTGCAGGGCCTTACGGCTTGACAGGACGCGATCCGACAGAACAAAAGAACGCTTCATGAACGACGATCTTTTTTCCGCCCCTGCAGGCTCTGCCAGGCCCACCCGACGCAAGGTTTCCGCTGACCCCATGCCAGATAACGCCAAGAACGGCCCCGATACCTATGACGCCAGCGCCATCGAAGTGCTGGAGGGGCTGGAACCCGTGCGCCGCCGTCCGGGCATGTATATCGGCGGCACGGACGAGACGGCGTACCACCACCTCGCCTCCGAAATCCTTGACAACGCGATGGACGAGGCCGTGGCCGGCCACGCCACCACCATTGACGTGACACTGGAAGCCGGGGACCGCCTGACCATACGCGACAACGGGCGCGGCATTCCGGTGGACCCGCACCCGCGTTTTCCCGACCGTTCGGCACTGGAGGTCATCCTGACCACGCTGCACGCGGGCGGCAAGTTTTCGGGCAAGGCCTATGCCACGTCGGGCGGCCTGCATGGCGTGGGGTCGTCAGTGGTCAACGCGCTGGCGTCACGCATGGAAGTCGAGATCGCGCGTGACCGCGAACTGTGGCGGCAGGTCTATGAACGCGGCCACCCGCTGAGCGGCGTTGAAAAGATCGGCCCGGTCAACAACCGGCGCGGCACGCAGATCCGCTTTACCCCCGACCCGCAGATTTTCGGGCGACTGCACTTTTCGCCCCTGCGGCTGTACCGGCTATGCCGGTCCAAGGCGTTCCTGTTCCGTGGCGTGACCATCCGCTGGTCATGCGATCCGTCCCTGATAAAGAATGATGAGGTCCCGGCGGAAGCGGTCCTGCACTTCCCCGGCGGGCTGGCGGACAGCCTGCGTGACGAACTGGGCGACAAGGCCGCCCTGCTGACCGATCTGTGGTCGGGCGATGCGGACCTGCCCACCGGCCCCGACGGGGCGGATACGGGCCGCATGGAATGGGCCATCGCCTTTGTGGAACAGGGCACGGCCGCCCTTGCGTCCTACTGCAACACCATTCCCACGCCCAATGGCGGCACGCATGAGACGGGCTTTCGCAACGCGCTGCTCAAGGGCCTGCGCAACTGGGGCGAACAGCGCGCCAACAAGCGCGCGGCCAGCATCAACGCCGATGATATCATGGGCTGCATCGCCGCCAAGCTGTCGGTCTTTATCCGTGACCCTCAGTTCCAGGGCCAGACCAAGGAAAAACTGACCAGCAGCGAGGCCAGCAAGCTGGTCGAGACCGCATTGCGCGACCGCTTCGACCACTGGCTGGCGGGCAACCCGCAACAGGCGGACAACCTGCTGGCCTTTGTGGTCGAACGCGCCGAGGAACGCCTGCGCCGCAAGGAACAGAAGGAAACCCCGCGCAAAAGCGCGACCCGTCGCCTGCGCCTGCCGGGCAAGCTTACGGACTGCACGCGCGAAAACGCGGCTGAAACCGAAATCTTCCTGGTCGAGGGAGATTCGGCGGGTGGGTCCGCCAAGCAGGCCCGCAACCGGGAAACGCAGGCAGTCCTGCCGCTGCGGGGCAAGATCCTGAACGTTGCCAGCGCCTCGACCGAAAAGCTGCGTGGCAACCAGGAACTGCGCGACCTGGTGGAAGCACTGGGCTGTGGCATGGGGGAGCGCTATGACGCAACCAAGCTGCGTTATGGCCGCATCATCATCATGACCGACGCGGATGTGGACGGGGCGCATATCGCCTCGCTGCTCATGACGTTCTTCTATCGTGAACTGCCCGGCCTGATCCGGGGCGGACACCTGTACCTGGCCCAGCCGCCGCTGTATCGCCTGACACAGGGCGGCAAGAGTGTGTACGCCATGGATGACGCCGACCGTGAGCGGAAGATGAAGAAGGATTTCAAGCCCAACAGCAAGGTCGAGGTCTCGCGCTTCAAGGGCCTTGGTGAAATGCCGCCGGGTGACCTGAAGCAGACCACCATGGACCCAAGGCACCGCACCCTGCTGAAGGTCATCACCCCGCCCGAGGACAGGGCGCTGACGCTGGAGCGCGTGGAACACCTGATGGGCCGCAAGGCGGAACTGCGCTTCCGCTTCATTCAGGAACATGCCCGCCAGGTCGATAACCTCGACGTCTGATACAGCCGAAACAGCAAAGGCCCGGTCACCCCTGCATCAGGGTGACCGGGCTTTTTTTACAGGAAGTTTTTGGTGAAGCTTTTCCCAAAAAGCTTCGGGGAATGCCGCCCTTTTTAAAAAAGGCGGCGCCCGGAACCTTTCAACCCGCCGTTGCCAGCTGCGTAACCTGCTGCGGATCAACCGTGGCGACAGTCGTCACCGGGTGCAGCAGGCTGGTCACGGCCGGGTCAAACACCCGCAGGAACGATCCCGGATGCACCCCCATCCAGATCGTCACCACAGCCAGCGGCACCAGCACGGCCAGTTCCTGCCCCGTCAGGTCACGCAGCAGGGCGACAACCCCACCCCGGTCCGCACCGAACAGCACCCGCCGATACAGCACCAGCATATAGACCGCGCCCAGGATCATGCTGGTCCCGCCCAGGAAGGCCAGCCAGAACGACACATGCAGCGCGCCGACCATGACCAGGAATTCCCCCACGAACGCGCCCGTTCCCGGCAGGCCGATATTGGCCATGACAAACAGCATGGCCAGCGTGGCCAGCACCGGCATTTTATGCGCAACCCCGGAAAACGCGCTGATTTCACGCGTTTCGGCCCGCCACGACACGGCGGAGACACAGAAGAACAGCGCCGCGATCACGATGCCATGCGACAGCATCTGGAAAATCGCGCCATCGATTCCCTCCGGCGTCATAGTGAACAGCCCGATGGCGATCACCCCCATGTGCGAGAACGAGGAATAGGCGATCACCCGCTTCATGTCCGTCTGCGCCAGCGCGATCATCGCGGCGTAGATCACCGCGATCACGCCCAGCGTCAGCACCACCGGCGCGAACATCCGCGCGGCGTCGGGAAACATCATCACGCCAAAGCGCAGCAGGCCATACGCCCCCGCCTTGGACAGCACGCCCGACAGCATGACGGATGCGGGGGTCGGGGCCTCGGTATAGGCATCGGGCAGCCATGCATGCAGCGGGAACAGCGGCAGCTTCACGCCAAAGGCGATGATGAAGCCCGCCAGCAGCCAGCACTGCATGGCATGGCCGAACCCATGATGCTGCAACGCCACGATATCGGTCGTGCCCGCCGCGTTCCACATGGCCAGCAGCGCCAGCAGCATGAACAGCGACCCGCCAAAGGTGAACAGGAAGAACTGCAGCGACGCCCAGACCCGCTTCGGGCCACCCCATACCCCGATCATGAGGCTGGCGGGCAGCAGCGTCGCTTCGTAGAACAGGTAGAACAGCACCAGATCCAGCGCCGAAAACAGCCCGATCAACGTGGTTTCCAGCACCAGCATGGCGATCATGTAATCGCGCACCCGCCCCGTCACCTGCCGCCAGCCCCCGATAATGGAAAGCGGGGTCAGGAACGCGGACAGCAGCACGAACATGAGGCTGATGCCATCAAGCCCGGCATGGTAGGAAATGCCGACCCCACTGGCCCAGCCCACCTGCTGCTCGAACTGGATACCGGGCCGGGCGGGGTCGAATTCAACCCACATGATCACGGCCAGCGCAAAGACGATGCCACTGGTCCACAGCGCCACCCATCGGGCGGCGGTCTCGACCGTCTGGGTCGTGCCGCGCGTCAGCAATATGGCCAGGGCACCGGCAAGGGGCAGATACGTAACTAGGGACAGCAGGATCGGATGCACATTCGGTCTCACATCATCCATGGATAATGGCTGACCCTAGGGGTGTTGCGCCCCGGGAATCCAGTAAGCCGCCGCTCACATTATGCAGAGGCCCCGCCCCGTTCCGTGTCCAGCCACCCCGTCACGGGCATGCGCGGGCGCTGGCCCGCAGGGGGTCACCTGCGGCCGAACATCCGCTCCAGATCAGCTTTTTCCAGCTTCAGCCATGTCGGCCGCCCGTGTGAACACGTACCCGAACGCGGGGTGCGTTCCATGTCCCGCAGCAGGGCGTTCATTTCCTCGTGTGTCAGCTTCCGGCCTGCCCGCACGCTGCCATGGCAGGCCATGCGCGCGATGATCGCATCCATGCGTGCATCCAGCGCATCGGCCTGCGCGGGGTTGGCCAGGTCGTCGGCTTCCAGTTCCTCCGCCAGGTCACGCAGCATGCCCACCGGGTCTTCCTTGCCCAGCAGGGCGGGCATGGTCCGGACCAGAACGGCCGTGCCGCCAAAGGGTTCGATTTCGATTCCCAGCCGGCCCAGCGCCGCACTGAATGACAGCAGGACCACCACCTGCCGCGCGGGCAGGTCAACCACTTCCGGCAACAGCAGGCGCTGGGCGCGGATTTCACCACCCATATACTGCTGGCGCAGGATCTCATGGGTCAGGCGTTCATGGGCCGCATGCTGGTCCACCAGCACCAGCGCGCCATCCGCCGTCTGTGACACGATATAGGTGCCCAGGACCTGCGCCACCGCGGCACCCAGCGGGTGGTCGATGGCCGGTGTCATGTCGGCTGCGGGCTGGCCCGGCCCGTCAGGCACGACCGTGCGCGCGGCCGGCAGGGCGGATAGCGGCAATGTCGATTCGGCAAAGCCGGGCGGCAGCAGGCCCGCATCGGGCTGGCCAGGTGCGTCGAGGGGGGCAGCCAGACGGGTGGAGACCCCGGCCGCATCGGCGTTGCGTTCGGCCGGGTACCAGATCCGCGCGGGCGATGGCCCCCGTGATTGCAGCAGGCCGGGCCTGACACCCGCGACACCCGCCCCGGTGCCCAGCGCGCGCCCCAGCGATCCGATCACCAGCGCCCGCACGGCCGCCGAGTCGGCATAACGCAGTTCCGTCTTGGCCGGATGCACGTTCACGTCCACCTGTTCGGGCGGGATATCCAGCGACAGCGCCACGACAGCGTGCCGCCCGTGTTCCATCACGTTGCGATAGGCCACCCGCACCGCCGTGCGCAGCACCGGGTCCACCACCGGGCGGCCATTGACCATAAGCATCTGCCCGCTGGCCGTGGCGCGGTGCACGGATGGCGCGCAGATGAAGCCATGCAGCTTCAGGTCGCCACGCTGCCCTTCCACCGGCAGCAGGCCGTCAGCATCACCCGACTCCAGAATGGCGGCCACACGCGCGGCCATGTCCTGCGCCGGCAGGTCAAGGATCACGCGCTGGTCGAATTCCAGCCGGAAGGCGACATGCGGGGCGGACAGGGCCAGGCGGCGGACCACGTTTTCGGCATGGCTGGATTCGACACGTGGGCTTTTGAGGAATTTGCGCCGCGCAGGTGTTGCAAAGAACATGTCCTCCACCAGCACGCGCGTGCCGGGCGGCCCGGCGCAGGGTTCCACGTCCCCCACCACGCCGCCTTCCACGCGGATCGCCCATGCCGAATCGCTGTCATGCAGCCGGGACATGACCGCAAGCCGTGCCGCCGCCCCGATCGAGGGCAGGGCCTCGCCCCGGAAACCAAGCGTGGAAATACGTACCAGCGTCTCGTCACGCAGCTTGGACGTGCAGTGCCGTTCCACCGCAAGACGCAGGTCGCCGGGCGACATGCCGCAGCCATCATCCGTAACCTCGATCCGGTCGATACCGCCACGGTCCAGACGGATCCCGACCCGCCGCGCGCCGGAATCGATGGCGTTTTCCACCAGTTCCTTCAGGGCCGCGGCCGGGCGTTCGATCACCTCGCCCGCGGCAATGCGGTTGATGACCTGTTCCGACAGGCGACGGATGACCGGCTGGCCATTACCAGAAGACATGTTTACACCACGGAGCGGATTTCACGCATCTGGCCACATGCCGCGCACCCATCAGCTGCGCGGTCAGGCCATTTATTTCTTGGGACCGCTGACGGTTGGGGTCGCGCCCTGCGTCAGGTTGCGCCCCAGGGCCGAATCCTCACGCAGGCGGGCGTTTTCCGCCTTGCCGTTTACAAGGTTGCCGGCCCCGCCACCGTGCCAGAACATCAGCTTGTCAACAAAACTGGTGTCGGCGCGGCCCATTTCGCCCTTGTCCTCGGCATTGGAGGCAACCTGCGCCGCCCCCACCAGCGCGGTCTGGCCCGCGCTGTCGGTGCCATCGGCACCCTGCAGCGCCACATTGGGGGACAGCGTTTCCAGCGCCTGCATGCGCGGGTTGGTGTCCTGCGCGCGCTGAATGGCGTTGCTGTTGGGCGCGCCCAGTTCATCGGACGGCGGCATGGACAGCGGCGCACGGGTCGTGACCGTGTATTCGTCCGGCAGGCTCCGCTCCAGCCCGAAGGCACGCGAAACATCGGCACCGGTGCAGCCTGACAACAGGACGCCACACGACACGAGCATTGCACAGGAAAGGGGTCTGAGAACAGGAATCGCCATATCTCGCCTATTACCGTTAGTGGAACGGTTCGGCAAGCATATGCAGGCCGCGCCTCCCCTAGTTTGCATCGCGATTACGCATGTTGTCGATAATCAGGATCGCAACACCGCAATCAATCATGGCATCGGCGATGTTGAACACCGGCCATGACCAGCCAAAGGCATGGGCATCGATGAAATCAACCACCGCGCCAAAGCGCAACCGGTCAATCACGTTGCCGATCGCGCCCCCCATGATCATGCCCAGCGCCACCGCCACCCACCGGCGCGGCGTGCGCGCGAGCCATACCGACAGGCCCGCCACGATCGCCAGGGCCGCGACGGAAAAGATGATGCGCCCGGCGGCACCGGCACCACCCAGCATACCGAACGTGATGGCATGGTTCCATACCATCGTCAGGTTCAGCACCGGCAGCAGTTCCACGCTTTCACGCGCGGGCAGGTCATAGATATCGAGTATCCAGAACTTGCTGGCCTGGTCGGCCACCAGCGCGCCCAGCAGGCAGGCGCCGCCCAGAACACGGTTGTCCATCAAGGTTACGCCCCGTCCCGCACCACATCGGCACAGCGCAGGCACAGTTCGGGGTGGGCCTTGTCCTGCCCCACCTCCTCCAGCACCTTCCAGCAGCGCGCGCATTTATGGCCCGCCGCCACACTGATGGTGGGGATGCCGTGCGGCACGCCTTCCTGCGCCCCGTCCTCGCCCAGATAGATCGAACCGGCCCCCGCGATGATGTTCACATCCGCCTGCGAGACGATGGTCAGCTCCGCCCAGTCCACGCCCTCGAACCGTGCGGCCTCCGCTTCCGACAGGGGCAGGTCGAGTGCCGCCTGAAGCGATGACTTGACCATGCCGTCACGGCGCGCGGTCTCGATTTCGGTCGTGATCACGCGGCGCACCGCGCGCAGCATGGCCCAGCGGTCCCCCAGTTCCGGGTCATGCCACTGCGTCGGCAGTTCGGGGAAGGGCTGCAGGTGGATGCTTTCGGTAGTGCCGGGACGGGCCAGCCATGCCTCCTCCGCAGTAAAGACCAGCACGGGGGCCAGCCATGCGCACAGGCAGCGGTGCAATTGGTCCAGCACGGTGCGCGCCGCGCGGCGCTTCAGGCTGGATGCGCCATCACAGTAGATGGTGTCCTTGCGCACGTCGAAATAGAAGGCCGACAGGTCGGCGGCGCAGAAACCATGCAGCGCGGGATAGACGCCCACCCATTCATGCGTTTCCACCGCGCGCGCCACAAGGCTGCCCAGTTCGGACATGCGGTGCAGGACCCAGCGTTCGAGTTCGGGCAGTTCCGCGAACGGCACCCGCTCGGCTTCAGTAAAGCCGTCCAGCGCGCCCAGCAGCCAGCGCAGCGTGTTACGCAGGCGACGGTAGAGTTCGCCCTGCTGCTTGAGGATTTCCTTGCCGATGCGCAGGTCGTCATTCGTATCCGAATTCATGACCCACAGGCGCAGGATATCGGCGCCGAGGCTGTCATTCACGTCCTGCGGCGCGATGACGTTGCCGAGGGACTTGGACATCTTGCGGCCCTGCTCATCCAGCACGAAACCGTTGGTGACCAGCGCCTTGTAGGGCGCCACGCCACGGGTTCCGACACTTTCCAGCAGCGAGGACTGGAACCAGCCCCGATGCTGGTCGGAGCCTTCGAGATACAGGTCGGCGGGGAAGGGCATGTCGCCATGGCCCAGCACGAAGGCATGGGTCGAACCGCTTTCGAACCACACATCGACGATATCGAACACCTGTTCGTAATCGTCGGGGTTGCGGCCTTCGCCAAGGAAGCGCGCGGCGGGAGAACTGTACCACGCATCGGCCCCTTCCGCGCGGAAGGCGGTGACGATACGCTCCATCACCGCGGCGTCGCGCAGGACCTCGCCCGTGCGCTTTTCCACGAACACGGCAATCGGCACGCCCCAGGCGCGCTGGCGGCTTATGCACCAGTCGGGGCGGCCGGCCACCATGGATGTCAGGCGGTTGCGCGACTGCGCGGGCACGAACGTCACCTTTTCCAGCGCCGCAAGTGCGCGTTCACGCAGGCGGCCTTCGCCATCCATGCTGATGAACCACTGCGGGGTGGCGCGATAGATGATCGGCGCGCGCGACCGCCATGAATGCGGATAGGAATGGACCAGCACCGCCCGCGCCACCAGGCCACACGGCGCCGTGCCCGCCGCCACGGCGCGCTGCATGGCTTCCAGCAGGGCCTGGCACACCGGCTCGGCCGCCTTGAACACATGGCCACCGGCAAACAGCGGCACCCAGTCGGCGTAGCGACCGTCATCCATCACCATTTCGGTGATTTCCAGCCCATAGGCGCGGCCGAGGTTGAAGTCGTCCTCGCCATGGGCGGGGGCGGTATGGACCAGGCCGGTGCCCGCCTCGGTCGTGACATGCGCGCCAGGCAGCAGCGGCACGTCGAAATCATAACCCTGCCCACGTAGCGGGTGGGCGCAGATGGCCCCTTCCAGCGCGCTGCCGGGCAGGGTGTACAGCACATGGTGGGCGGTGACGTCCGCTGCCTGGCAGAACGGGGCGATCAGGTCCTCGGCCACCAGCACGCGGGCTTCGGGTTCCAGCGTCGCGTTGTCGCCCACGCCATCGACGCGCACCACGGCATAGGTGATGTCAGGGCCATAGGCGATGGCGCGGTTGGCGGGAATGGTCCACGGCGTGGTGGTCCAGATCACCGCCGCCACGTCCTTGAGCGCCTTCGCCGGCGTGGGATCGGTCGCGAAGGGGAAGGCCACGTGGATGGCGGTGGATTCGTGGTCGCGGTATTCGATCTCGGCTTCGGCCAGCGCGGTCTTTTCAACCGGACTCCACATGACCGGGCGCAGGCCACGGTACAGCAGACCATTGAGCAGGAATTTGCCGATTTCCCCCGCGATTGCCGCCTCGGACGAAAAATCCATGGTGGCGTAACGGTTCGCCCATTCCGCCTGCACGCCCAGACGGCGGAACTCGCTGGCCTGCGTGTCCAGCCATTTCTGGGCATAGGCACGGCATTCGGCGCGGAACTGCAGGACGGGCACGCTGTCCTTGTCCTGCCCGCGCTTGCGGTATTCCTCCTCGATCTTCCATTCGATCGGCAGGCCGTGGCAGTCCCAGCCCGGCACGTAATGGATGCCGTAGCCCGACATGCGGTGGGCGCGGTTGATGACGTCCTTGAGGATCTTGTTCAGCGCGTGGCCGATATGCAGGTGCCCGTTGGCGTAGGGCGGGCCGTCATGCAGCATGAATACGTCACGCCCGCGCGCCTGTTCGAACAGGCGGTCATCGAGCTTTTCGCTCGCCCATCCCGCCAGAATCTCCGGCTCCCGGCTGGGCAGGTTGCCCCGCATGGGAAAGGAAGTGGTCGGCAGGAAGACCGTCTCCCGGTAGAGATCCTGTGGTTTTGACTCGGACATGGCCTGTTCTGTTCTTCTGGCAAGGGGAAGTGCATGCGCGACCAGCGGCCACCATGCAGGGCAACCTTATGGGGACGCGGGCGGCGCGGGGTCAAGTTCTGGCGGATATGGGCGCGAATTCGTGGGTGGACAGGTACGCCATCGCCTGCTTGCAGTCGCGCGCGATCTGTTCCTTCAGCGCGTCCAGGCCGTCAAACCGGCGTTCGGCCCGCAGCAGGGTATGCAGCGCCACCGACAGGGTCTGGCCATACAGGTCGCCTGAAAAGCCCAGCAGATGGACCTCCAGCCGGCTTTCCTGCCCGTCATTGATGGTGGGCCTGCGACCGATATTGGCAACGCCGGGATAGACGCCGCCATCGGCCATGCGCACGCTGACGGCATACACCCCGCGCGCGGGTTCCAGATGGCGGCCCAGCGCGATGTTGGCGGTGGGGAAGCCCAGCAGGCGACCACGCTTGTCCCCATGCTGGACCACGCCCCGAATCGACCATGGGCGGCCCAGTTCCTCCGCCGCGCGTTCGGGGTAGCCATCCTGCAGCAGCCTGCGGATGCGGCTGGATGAATACGGCCCCAGCGCATCGGACAGCGGGGGCACCACGCTCAGCCCGATGCCCAGTTCGGCCGTGCGTTCGGCCAGGAAGGCGACATTGCCGCGCCTGCGGTGGCCAAAGGCGAAATCCATGCCGCAGGCGACATGGTGCAGCCCCAGCCCCTCGTGCAGCACGCGGGTGACGAAATCCTCCGCACTCATGGCGCTGAATTCCCGGTCGAAGCCGATCTGGAACACATGCTGGACGCCGAGTGCGGACAGCGCGGCAAAGCGTTCCTGCGACAGCGTCAGGCGAAAGGGCGGGTCCTGCGGGCGGAACAGCTCACGCGGGTGGGGTTCGAACGTCACGACCGCCAGCTTCCGGTCGGGACGGGCCGTATGCAAAGCCTGTACCAGATGGGCATGGCCCAGATGCACGCCATCGAAATTGCCCAGCGCCGCCACGGCCCCCCGCGCGGTATCGGGAATATTGCGCCAGTCGGTATGCAGGTGCGCCTTCATGCCTGCCCCGCGCGGGGCAGGCCAAAGCGTTCGGCCACCTCATCCAGCGTCGCGGCCACGGGATGCGTGGCGCCGGGCTGCGTGCCGTCCTGCGGGCGCACGATCTGGCAGGTGCGCAGGCCCGCTTGCGCCGCCGCATCCAGTTCGGCCACCACATCGGACAGGAACAGCACGTCGCCCGCCCGCCACTGCGCGTCCTGCACGATGTTGGCATAGCTCCGCGCCTCGCGCTTGCTGCCCATCTGCAGGTCGTAGAAGCCGACGAACACACTGCTCAGGTCGCCATCGGTGGTATGGCCATAGATCAGCTTCTGCGCCGCGACCGAGCCGGATGAATAGACCGCCAGCGCCAGCCCCGCCGCGGCCCAGCAGCGCAGCGCGGGCGTGACATCCGGGTAAAGCGTGGCCTTGAGCACGCCATCGGCATAGCCCTGCGCCCACACCATGCCCTGCAGCGCCTTCAGGGGGGCGACCTTGGCATCGGCATCCATCCATGCCTCAAGCTGGCGCAGGGGCGGCACGCCGGGGGCAAGGCGGGCGATTTCCGCCACCTGCGCGCGCACGGCCGGGTCATCCGCCTTCGTGCGCAGCAATGCGGGCAGCGCCTTGCGGGCATAGGGGAACAATGTGTCATGGACGAAGGAAACCGGTATGGTCGTTCCCTCAATATCCAGCAGCACCGCGCGTACTGGCGGCTGCGTGGCCTGGGTCACGTTCTCATCTCCCTCAGTGCGGGTCAGGCTTCAACGGGGAAGCGGGCCGCGATGTCACTGCCTGTATATTGCGCGATCCACCCATCGGGATTGGTGAAAATGCGCAGGGTCACGAAATCAGGCGTCTCGCCCCCATCAAACCAGTGGGGAATGCCGGCGGGCACCGAAATCAGGTCGCCCGCCGTGCAGCGCACATCATATACGCGCCCGCCCACATGCAGGATGAAATCCCCCTGCCCATGGACGAAAAAGCGGACCTCGTCCTCGCTATGGACATGTTCGGACAGGTATTTGCTACGCGCCTGCGCCCAGCCCTGTGTTTCGGGGCCGACGCGCAGCACATCGGCCGAACCGGCACCCGTCTCGCCCATCAACTGGTCAAGATAGGGGCGGTAGGCGTCCAGCACCTCGGCTTCGGGCGCGGCGCGCGGGGGGACGACGGGGCTGTCCCAGCGTTCGAAGCGCACGTTGATCGCCGAAAGCTCGGAGGCGATGCGCTTCGGGTCGGTCAGGTGGATGATGGGGGTGCCGGGATTGTTATCGGCATAGACGTTCAGGCTGCTCATCGGAGCTTCCTTTCTTCCAGTTCGCAGGCCAGCAGGAATTCCAGCCCTTCCAGCCGGGCCAGCGCGGTATCCATGTCCGCACCCCACACATACACCCCGTGGCCACGGATGATGTAGCCCGCGCGCATGCCATCCAGATGCGGGGCCACGACGCCGGACAGACGGGCGATGTCCTGGTCATTGTCGAATATGGGCACGCGCACCCGTGCCGCGTGGGTGGTCTGGCCCGCAAACACCTTCTGGACTTCATACCCGTCCAGCACCAGCGCATCCCCGCCCAGCCGGGACAGCACGGTGGAGGCCACGGAATGGCCATGCAGCACCGCGCCCGCCTGCGGGTCATGGGCGTAGATCTGGCAATGCAGCAGGGTTTCGGCGCTGGGCCGGTCGCCCGCGGCCCGCGGCCTGCCCGCGGCATCGACGCATATGACCCCGTCGGCCCCCAGCAGGCCCTTGTGGCCACCCGAGCGCGTAATGGCCAGGTTGCCATCGGGCAGGCGGATGCTGATATTGCCCGCCGTGGCCGGCACCCAGCCAAAGCGGTCCATGCGCCGTCCCGCCGCGATGATCTGTTCCACCGCGCGGCAGTACGCGCCAGCCGGAAACACTGCTTTATCCATTACGCCGCCCACCCGCGCGCCACCGGCGCGCGGTCCATCATCATTTTACGTTGTTGGCCGAATGCTGCGGCGCTTCGGTAAAGGAGGCATCCTTTTCCTTGCCCGGTCCCTGGATATGGCCGGTCGGCGCCGGTTCCTCCGGGGTATCGTCGGCCATGTTCTTCTTGAACGACTTGATCCCGCGCGCCATGTCACCCATGAGCGAACTGATCTTGCCACCGCCGCCAAACAGTACCAGCACCACCGCCAGCACGATCAGCCAATGTCCCCAGCTCAAGCTACCCATCGCATCCCCCGATCCGCGTCCATGACGCAAAATACCGTGTTTCCCATCCGCCATCCCATATGGCGGCGGCCTGCCCATCCCCGCCTATGTGAGGGGAGAAGCGGTCATATGCAAGCACCCCCGCCACGATCCGGTCAGCCCGCCGGCAGGATAAACCCGTAAGCAGGATAGACGGTTTTGCCCATGTCGTGAATGGGGGACCACCAGACCTTCACCCGCGACCAGTCATTGCGGGCCGACACGTCGACCACCGGCTCGCCCCGGCCGATGCGCCCGGGCACCCAGTTGGCCTGGTCCACCAGCACCTCACGCGGGCTGCGCACCGAACGGACAACGGATACATGCCCGTCGGGCAGGCGGCCCGTGGCGCGGAACACCAGCACCGCCCCCGTCCGTGGCGCATGGGTGCGCGGGTAATGGCCCTGCGCCTGCCCCCACCATGACGCGGCGGCCCCGCTCAACTGCACATGCGTGACCTGCCTTGCATAGGGGGCGCACTGCACCGCCCCGTGCCAGCCATGCCCGCTGCCCCCCGCGCAGGCCGCAAGCGACAGCAGGCCGCCCACGGCCGCCATCCGCGCCAGCGCGCCCTTCATGCCATCCTCATGCGCATGATCCTGTCCTCCGCCTCTTCCCGTTCCATGTCCAGCGCCCTGCGCGCCGTATCATGGCCAAAACCCGCCCGCGCCATGGCGTCCAGCGCGCGGCGGTAGCGTTTATCCACCTCGGCCCCGTCCGCATCAGGGCGCGCGAAGGGACCGGCGCGCCGCTTGCGGGCGAATACCAGGGCCGCGGCCAGTTCGGTTTCCTGCCCTTCCCCGTCACGCGGGCCAAGGGCTTCCTCCACCGCGTGGCGCACCGTGGCCTCATCCACGCCGCGCGCGCCCAGATGGGCCGCGACCATGCGGCGCGACCGGCCCGCGCGCGCAAGGGAGCGGGCGCGGAATTCGGAAAAGCGGGCGTCATCGACCGCGCCCAGCCCCTCCATGTCGGTCACGATACCGGCAATGGCGCCGCGCGCGGGCTGTACGGCGCGGATGGCCTCATCCTCCTCCATCCCGCTGCCGACCGCGCGGCGTACCCAGCGGTCGATATGGCGCGCAAGCATCCGTTCCACGCCCGCGCGGGTCGCGGAAAAGCGCGCAAGATAGGCAAGCGCCGCCTCACGCAGCCGGGCCGGGTCCGGCACGGGGGCAAGCGGTCGGGGTTCGGAACGGGAAGGACAGGCCACCATGCGCCCTACTGTGCCACAGCCCTGCGCCCGCGCCCATCACTATGCGCGCATATATGGCTGCCATGGCCGGATCGGGGGTGGAAATGGCGCGAAGGTTGCATTTCGCACAGGCGGGCCATATCCTTCCTCCTTTCCGGGCTGACATATGGGGACAGGACGGCGCGTTGGATCGCCACCCCGTAGTAGCCGGAGAAATCGGAAAACGGAATATGCCCACCCCCATGGCGGTGGGCCGTTTTCGTTTCTGAACCCCGATCCTTTTCTTTGACCTGAAATCACAAGGCTGTTCCATGATTTCCGCCCTGATGCCGAATTACAATCGCGCCGACCTCGCTTTCGAGCGCGGCGAAGGTGCCTGGCTGTACACGGTGGACGGGCGACGATTCCTCGATTTCGGGTCCGGCATCGCCACGTCCTCGGTCGGGCACAACAACCCCCATCTTGTTGGCGCCATCACACAGCAGGCGCAGCGCGTGATGCACGTGTCCAACCTGTACCGCGTGCCGCAGGCCGAACTGCTGGCGCAGCGGCTGGTGGCCAACAGCTTCGCCGACAGCGCCTTCTTCTGCAATTCCGGCGCGGAAGCCAACGAAGGCATGATCAAGATGATCCGCCGCGCGCAGGCCAAGTCCGGCCACCCCGAACGCACGCGCATCATCTGCTTCAACGGCGCGTTCCACGGGCGCACGCTGGCGACGCTGTCGGCCACGGGCAATCCCAAATACCTCGACGGGTTCGGCCCGCGGGTGGAGGGATTCGACCATGTGCCGCTTAACAACATGAACGCCGTGCGCGACGCCATCGGGGCCGAGACGGCGGGCATCATGATCGAACCCGTGCAGGGCGAAAGCGGCATCCATGTCGCCACCCCGCGCTTCATGCGCGAACTGCGCGCGGTAGGTGACGAGTACGGCCTGTTCCTGGGCGTGGATGAAGTGCAGTGCGGCATGGGCCGCACGGGCCGCCTGTTCGCGTATGAATGGTCGGACATCACCCCGGACATCCTGTCCACCGCCAAGGGCATTGCCGGCGGCTTCCCCATGGGGGCGGTGCTGGCGACCGAAACCATCGCGAAGCACATGACGCCGGGCAGCCATGGCACGACCTTTGGCGGCAGCCCGCTGGCGTGTGCGGCGGCGAATGCGGTGCTGGACATCCTGCTTGCCCCCGGTTTCCTTGAGGGGGTGCGCATGCGTGCGGCCCAGCTGGATGCGGGCATCGACCAGCTATGCGCGACCTATCCGGATGTCTTTGCCAGCCGTCGCGGGCTTGGGCTGCTGATCGGCCTGAAGTGCCGGGCCGATGTGGCGCTGGTGCAGAATGCCGCCATCCTGGAGGGCATGCTGAGTGTCACGGCGGGCGACAACGTGCTGCGCATGCTGCCGCCGCTGACCGTGACCGAAGCCGACTGCGCCGACGCCCTGTCCATGCTGGACCGCGCGGCACAGCGGGTGCGCGCCCATGTCGCCGCCGCCAGGCCGGAGAACGTGGCATGAATGCGCTGCAGACCCCCACCCACGTCACCCCGCGCCATTTCCTGGACCTGCGTGACCTTGATGCGGCAACCCTGCGCGCGATCCTGGATGTCGCGGCCGGGATCAAGCGCATGCAGCGCCATCGCGCCCGCCCGCTGCACCCGGCCCTGCCGGTGCATGGGCGCGCGCTTGGCCTCATGCTGTCCAAGCCGTCCACGCGCACCCGCGTCTCGTTCGAGGTGGGGATGCAGCAGCTTGGCGGGAACGTGATCCTGCTCTCGCCCGCCGACATGCAACTGGGCCGGGGGGAAAGCATTGCCGATACCGCCCGCGTGCTGTCGCGTTTTGTTGACGCCATCGTGCTGCGCACCGGAAAGACCGAAAACCTGCGCGAGCTTGCACGGTGGAGCAGCGTTCCCGTCATCAACGGCCTGACACCGGATTCGCACCCGGTGCAGATCATGGCCGACATCATGACGTTCGAGGAACATCGCGGCCCGATCCGGGGGCGCACGCTGGCATGGGTGGGCGATGGCAACAATGTCGCCACCTCCTTCATCGAGGCGGCGGCCCTGTTCGGCTTCCACCTGCGTCTGGCAACCCCCGCGACCCATGCGCCATCGGTCGCCGCCGTGGCGTGGGCGCGCGAACAGGGGGCGCACATCACGGTCACGACCGACCCCGTGGTGGCGGTCAGGGGGGCGGATGCGGTCATTACCGACACATGGGTCAGCATGTCCGACAAGGAATCGGCGCAGCGCATCAGCGCGTTCGAGCCATACCGCGTCGATACCGCCCTGATGGCGCATGCGGCACCCGATGCCCTTTTCCTGCACTGCCTGCCTGCCCATATCGGGGAAGAGGTGACGGAAGACGTGTTTGAAGGCCCGCATTCCGTCGTGTTCGACGAGGCCGAAAATCGCCTGCATGCGCAGAAGGGCATCCTTGTCTGGGCGCTGTGTGGCGAGGACTGGCAGCAATATGGAAAGGAACCCACGGCATGACCGGACCGGCCGAACAGCCCGCCCTGCCCTCCGCCACCGAAGACACGCCGGAAGTCCCCGGCTGGGCGGAAAAAAGCGTGCGCGACATCTTTGCCGCCCTGCCCACCCGTGACACCCGCATTGACGCGGTGCGTGACGCCTACCTGGACTGCATTGCCGGCGCGGGACGCACGGAAGACCTGGACATGGAACATGACCGCTGCCGCCAGCGCGCCATGACCGCGCTGGAAACCGCTGGCCTGCTGCCGTCGGGCCAGCTCAAGGACCTCGACCAGCGCCTTGCCGCGCTGGAGGCGGACATTACCGCCAATCTCTGATGACCCACGGCCCCCGGCAACGGGGGCGCGTGATGCTGCGGGTTTCTGCCATGACTGCCAATAATCCCTCCCCCGCCTTCCTGGACACAAGCCGCCCCGACACGCCCGACCTGGTCGTGCCGCAGGGTGTGGTGCCGTTCTACCTGGACCACCGGCCAGTGCGCGGCCGCCTTGTCCGCCCCGGCGTGCTGACCGACACGCTGCTGACCCGCCATGACAATCCCGACGCCGTGCTGCGGCTGGCGGGGGAAGCGCTGGCGCTGGTGGCGGCCCTTGCGTCATCGCTGAAATTCAGGGGATCATTTTCCCTGCAGGCCAAGGGCGATGGCCCGGTCAGCCTGCTGCTGGCCGACTGCACCGATTCCGGCGCGCTGCGCTTCCACGCCCGGTCAGATGACGAACAGGTGGCCGAACTGCTGAAAACCACCCCAAACCCGACCGCCAGCCAGTTATTGGGCAAGGGCTACATCGCCTTCAGCGTCGATCAGGGGCCGGACACCGACATCCATCAGGGCATTGTCGAGATGAATGGCGAAAGCCTGTCGGAAATGGCCGCGCATTACTTCGCAACCTCCGAACAGCATGCCTGCTGGGTCAGGCTGTTCTGCGAAAAGACGCCCGCGGGCTGGCGCTCGGGCGCGCTGGTGATGGAAAAGATCGCCATGGATGGCGGGGTCGGCAACGACATCACGACCGAGGAAGGCGATGATGCGTGGGAAACCGCCGTCACCCTGGCCACGACGCTGACGGCGCGCGAGGTGCTGGATGACAGCCTTTCATCCGGTGACCTGCTGTACCGCCTGTTCCATGCCGAAGGCCTGGTTGCGGGCCAGCCGCGCGCGCTGGCGTTTGGCTGCCGCTGTTCGCGCGCGCGCCTGTCGGGCATCCTGGAAACCTTCCCACTGGATGACCTGGACCACATGGCGCAGGACGGCACGATCACCATGAACTGTTCATTCTGCAACCACAGCTTCCACTTCCAGCGTGATGAGATCGGTGGCAAGGCGGCCTGACGCTGTCCTGCCCCTGTTCCACCGGCGCGTAACATGGCACGCTTGCAGTCCAGACTGACCTGCCGCGCTGCCTGCGCCTGCCGTTACCGGGATATAATCCATGCGACCGAACCGATCGCCGCTTTCCGCCCCTGCCCTGCGCCACGGCCTGCACGTGGCACTTGTGGCCAGCCTGCCGTTCCTGATGCTGCCGCTATGCGGCCCCGCCTACAGCCGCAGCCACCATCAGGACGATACCCCCGTCACGTTCGAGGGGCCGCAATATGGCGATGCCCAGCCACTGAACCTGAATGTGGCATCCATCTCGGTCGTGGACCGGGGGCAGCCGGGGCTGGTGCCGGGCGACCTGTCGGGCCGCGCGCCCAACCCGCCCGACCAGCTTCTCAAGCAGATGGCGCATGACCGGCTGATTGCCGCCGGCGGCGGGGGCGAGGGCGTGTTCACCATCGACCGGGCCTCCATCCTGCATGAACCGGGCGGCATACTGGACGGGCAGCTGAACGTGCATCTGGACGTGACCTCGGCCGATGGCCGCCGAACGGGATATGCCGTGGCCCAGGTCACCCGCTCCTATGACCCGAAGCGCAAGCACGGCAACAGCGACACGCCGGAAAACCTGAACACCCTCACCAACATGATGCTTGTGGACATGAGCAGGGAACTGGAAAGCCAGATCCGCAACAACCTGGGCAACTGGCTGGTCACCGGACAGGGACAGGTGCCCAGCGGCATCGTCGCACAGCCGCTGGACGGGACCGAGGAACCGCAGCCGGCCCCGGCCACACAGGCCACGCCCGCACCGGACACCGGCACCATGACCATTGGCGGCGGGCCGACCGACCTTCCGCCAGCGGCACCTGCCACGCCCACCCCGGCACCGGCAGTCCCCAAACCCGCGAATGAGGGACCGGACGCCATTTTCCCCACCGGCTATCCATCCGATGACGGGGACGGCGCGACACCGGCGACCACGCCGCAACTGCGCTCCCCCCCGCCGGGTAACCTGACGCTGCCGGGCGGCGCCAACTAATCCTTTCCGCCCCCTGTTTTGGGGAAGTATTTAAAAATAAAAGTTTCCGGGTGCCGCCTTTTTTTCAAAAGGCGGCATTCTTTTGAAGCTTTTTGAAAAAAGCTTCACCAAAAACTTCTGTCCTTATTTTCCTTCCGGCGCGGTCATGCGCAGGACAAGGCCGGGTGTCAGGATTTCGGGCAGGATGACCTCCGCCCCATGGGCGGGGTAATAGGCATAGAACGGCACCCCGTCGCGCCCATGGTCATGCAGGAAGGCGGTAATGGCCGCATCCCGCAGGGTCCAGTCCCCCTTCATGTAAACGATCCCGCGCCGGGCGAAGGCGTCCTGTACCGCATGGGTGGACAGGGCCACGCGTTCGTTGACCAGGCATGAAATGCACCATGCCGCCGTCATGTCCACGAATACCGGACGGCCCTGCCTGCGCAGTTCTGCCAGACGGGTGGGGGAAAAGACGGAACTCCCATCCGTCACCCGGCCGGTGCCCCGGCTGCGGTCATGCACGCTGGCGGGCGGCAGCACGCCGCCACCCACAAACGCCACCAGCAGCAGCAGGATCGCGATGGCGCGATACAGCCCCGCGCGACCCTGCATGGCGTCGCGCAGGTCCATCATGCTGGCGCGGCGCAGGCACCAGCATCCCACCAGCACCAGAACCAGCCCCGCCGCCAGCAGGTCCAGCGCATCCATGCCGCCTTCCAGCTTCGCCACCCATGCCAGCCACACGCATGTGCCCAGCACCGGCAGGGCCAGCAGGTTGCGCACGGTTTCCATCCACCGTCCCGGCTTCGGCAGCCAGCCCAGCAGTCCCGGCATGCACGCTAGCAGCAGGTAAGGGGCCGCAAGCCCGCACCCAAGGGCCACGAAAACCAGCAGCCCCACCACCGGCGGGGCCGCCAGCGCGCCTGCCACCGCCGCCCCCATGAACGGCGCGGTACAGGGCGAGGCAAGGACAACCGCCAGCACCCCGGTCAGGAAATCCCCCGCATGCGCGGGCAACCCGTCCCCCAGCCCCATGAGCCGCAGGCCGATGGCAAAGAAGCCCAGCAGGTTCAGGGCGACGGCAAACAGCAGCAGGCAGATCGCGATGACAAAGCCGGTGGACTGGAACTGGAACCCCCATCCCGCCTGCTGGCCCGCCACGCGCAGGGCGGCGATCGCGCCCCCCAGCACAACGAACGACCCGACCACGCCCGCCGCATAGGCGCCGGCCCCGACAAGGGCCGCCCTGCGTTCACCACGCGCCATGCGTTCCAGCGACAGCACCTTCATCGCCAGCACCGGGAAGACACAGGGCATGAGGTTCAGGATCATCCCCCCCACAAACGCCATGCCCACCAGCCACCCGACATGCGCGATCCCGCCGGCCGGGACCGCCACGGACGGCGGCGCAAGCGCGCGCACATCCCCGACCTCCGGATGGACCGACAGCCCGCGTTCCCGTCCCATGGGATCACGCAGCACCACGATACCGGACAGCCCCGCCCCACTATTGAAAACCGGCCCCGGTTTCAGCACCAGTTGCACGACCCCGTCACGCACGGTGACGGCCTGCGGCGCGTCCTGGTCGATCGCGCCCGCCACCTCGGGCATGAACCACGCATCCTTCACCGCATCGGGCGACAGTCCGCGCCCGTCGAGTTGCAGGACACCGGCAGGCGAGACGCGGGCGGCAAAGGGCGATGCCACCGGCCTGTCTGCGGCAGCGCGCGCGAAGGATGGGACCTCTGCCGATGGCCGTGCCTCGCCCCGTGGCAGGGTCAGGCTGAAGCGGCCGTTTTCCGGCACGCAGACCTCGGCGCAGACCAGCCACGCCGCCCTGGCGTTCAGCGTGACCGGCCCATCCCCTTCCCCGGCGGCCAGGGTCAGCGTAGCGGGCAGCAGCACATCGCCGGTATAGGCATAGGATGTCAGCGGCCCGTCATGCAGCACGCGCGGCGTGGGCCACTCAATGGTGCTCGCCTGCCCGGTCGCCCCGCCCGTTGCCGTCACATCCAGCGTCGGCGCGTCCCCCGCATCACCGGGGTTGAGCCAGTAGGTATGCCACCCCGGCGCAAGACGCAGGCGCAGGCCCACATGCAGGGGCCTGCCGGGCCTGTACGTATCGTCATCCGTGACCAGGGTTACGGTGGCGCGGGGGGAAATCACCGCATCGCTCTGCGCGGCGCGGGCCGTGGGCAGGGCGCTCACCAGCAGGCACAGGATGGACACAAGCCACAGGAAGGGCACGGACAGTACTCCGCAGGAACCGGATAAAGGAAAAACGCGCCGGTGTACCATGCCAAGGATTGCCCCACCACCATGCCCGACGCCATAAGATCAGGATATGGCCTTAGACCCGACCTTGCAAAACCGTCTCGACACCCTCCTGTCCGAAAACGGCGATACGCTGCCCGTCGCCGCCGCCCTGCCGCCCCTGCGGGCCGCACTGGCGCGCACGTCCAATGCCGTTCTGGTCGCACCACCAGGTGCTGGCAAGACCACGCTGGTCCCGCTGGCGCTGCTGGATGCGCCGTGGCGCGGCGATGGCCGGATCGTGATGCTGGAACCGCGCAGGCTGGCCACGCGCGCGGCCGCCACGCGCATGGCGGCGCTTATGGATGAGACGCCGGGCGGGCTGGTGGGCTACCGCACCCGGCTTGAGGGCGCGACATCGGAACGCACGCGCATCGAAGTGATTACCGAAGGGCTGCTGGTGCGCCGCCTGCTGTCCGATCCCACGCTGGATGGGGTGGCGTGCGTGATTTTTGACGAAATCCATGAACGCTCGGTCGATGCGGATGCCGCCCTTGCCTTCTGTCTCGACCTGCAACGCAGCCTGCGGCCTGAGCTAAGGCTGGTCGCCATGTCCGCCACCATGGATGGCGCGGCGCTGGCGCAGCGCATGAATGCCGAACTGGTGGAAAGCGAAGGCCGGATGTTCCCCGTGGAAATTCGCCACGCCACCCGCGACCTTGTCCACCGCCGCGACCTGCCCGACGCCATGGCCGCCGCCATCCGTAGCGCCATCGCGCAGGACCCCGGCGATGTGCTGGCCTTTCTGCCCGGCGTTGCCGAAATCCACCGCACGCGCGGCCTGCTGGACGGGATCGCGGCGGATGTCCTGCCGCTCTATGGTGAACTGCCCCCCGCCGAACAGGACCGCGCCCTGACGCCCCACCCCGACGGGCGCAGGCGGGTGATCCTGTCCACCTCCATTGCCGAGACATCGCTGACCGTGCCGGGCGTACGCATTGTGGTGGATGGGGGATTCCGCCGCGTGCCCCGGCTGGATGTGGGCACGGGGCTTACGCGACTCGACACGGTGCGGATTTCACGGGCTGCGGCCAGCCAGCGCGCGGGCCGCGCCGGGCGCGTCGCCCCCGGTATCGCCATGCGGCTGTGGACGGAAATGACCACGCGCGCCATGCCCCCCCATGACCAGCCCGAAATGATGGAGGCCGAACTGACCGGCCTGCGGCTGGACGCGGCGGCGTGGCAGGATGCGATGGGCACGGCCCCCGCCGACCTGCCCTTTCCCGACACGCCCCCCAATGGCGCGTTCGAAGCCGGGCGCAGCCTGCTGCAGGCGCTGGGCGCGCTGGATGATGACGCCCGGATCACGCGGGCGGGCACGCGCATGGCCGCCCTTGGCGCGCATCCCCGCCTTGCCGCCATGATGCTGGCCGCGCGCACGCCAGCCGAACGCGCCATGGCCGCCGACATCGCCGCCCTGCTGGAAGAACGCGACCCGCTGCGTCCCCGCCGTCCCGCCGGTGGCAGCCGGGGCGCGCCACCTGCCGCGCCGGCGGATATCCGCCTGCGCCTGGACCTGCTGGCCGGTGGCGACCACCCCGATGCCGACCGCGCGGCGCTGTCGCGCATCCGCCATGCCGCCCGGCAGTATCGCAGGCGGCTGGGACTGGGGCGCGACATTCCCGCAAGTGGCGACCCCGCCGCCCTGATTGCCGCGGCCTTTCCCGACCGGGTGGCCCAGTCCCGTGGGGATGCGGGGTCGTTCCGCCTTGCTGGCGGCGGCAGCGCGCGCCTGTCCAAGACGGACGAACTGGCGCGGTGCGGCCTGCTGGCGGTGGCGGGGATGCATGTGCGCAAGGCGGCCGAAATCTGCCTTGCCGCCCCGCTGGACCGTGACGCGCTGCCTGACAGCCTGCTGGCGCGGGCGCGCGAACAGGTTGAAACCACGCTGGACACCACAACGGGCAATGTACTGGCCCGGCGCAGGCTGCGTCTGGGCAACCTTGTGCTGCGCGACCGCACGGTTACCGCCAGTCCCGACGAGGTCAGCGCGCTGCTGTGCGCGCAGGCGGCGCAGAACCTTGCCGCGACATTCACGTGGGGTGACACCTGCCGGCAGTTGCAGGCCCGCGTGGACCTGGCGCGCGCCCGTCTGGACCGCGCGGACCTGCCCGACCTGTCGGATGAATCGCTGGCCCGGACAGCGGAAAGCTGGCTGGCCCCATGGCTTGCGGGAGTAAACCGCCTGTCGGCGCTGGCGGAAATGGACCTGCTGGCCATGCTGCGCGCCACGATGGACCATGCCACGCTGAAATGGCTGGACCGGATGCTGCCCACCCATCTGGACCTGCCGGGCGGGCGGGCCGCGATCGATTACCTGCAACCCGTGCCCGTGGCGGCGGCACGCGCGCAGGCCTTCTATGGCGTGACACAGACCCCCGCCATTGCCGATGGCCGGGTGGACCTGCGGATCGCCCTGCTGTCGCCCGCGGGCAGGCCACAGGCCATTACCGCCGACCTGGCCAGGTTCTGGGCCGGGTCATGGGCGGATATGCGCCGTGACATGCGCGGCCGCTACCCCCGCCATGACTGGCCCGAAAACCCCGCCACGGCCAGCCCGCCGCCGCCACGACCACGGCGCACGCCATAAAACCGCATGCATTTACGTCGCAGATGTCATGCAGCCATGGCATTGCCGCTTTTTTTAGATAACATGGGTTATCATGAACATTCCTTCGCCCCGCCCCGTATGAAACGGATCGCCATGGCCTGTCGCCCGGCTTTCCGGCTGTTACCGATCCTGCTGCTGGGCACACCCGGACCGGACGGGCTGGCGACAGTGGCGCACGCGGGGGAAGCTGCGCCCGCGCCCGCCGTATCGCCCAATCCCTCCCTGTTCGCGCCACCCGTGCCGCCGGTGGTCTCGACCGGGCCGCTGACCTTCGCCCCGCTGGTGCGCCAGGTGGGGCCGGCCGTGGTCAATATCGCGGTGGCGCAGGACAGCCACGCCACCACCGGCGGCCGCCAGCCCCTGCCCCCCAGCGTCAAGGGCACGCCGTTTGAACACAAATTCCGCGAACGCATGCGCGCGCATGGCGAGGAAATGCTGGGGGCGGGTTCGGGCTTCCTGATCGACCCCAGCGGCGTGATCGTGACCAACGCGCATGTGGTGGGCGGCGCCGACCTGATTACCGTGTCGCTGGCCGATGGCACGGAATTCCCCGCCCATCTGGTTGGCAGCGATGACCTGACGGATATCGCGGTCATCCAGATCCACGCGCCCCACCCCATGCCCTTCGTGCCATGGGGGGACAGCCGCCTGGTCAATATCGGGGACTGGATCATGGCGGCGGGCAACCCGTTCGGGCTGGGGTCATCCGTGACCGCGGGCATCGTGTCGGCGCGCGGCCGCGATATCGGCACCAGCCCGTTTGATGACTTTTTCCAGATCGACGCCCCGATCAATCCCGGCAATTCCGGCGGGCCGTCCTTCAACCTGGGCGGGCAGGTGGTGGCGGTGAACACGGCCATCGTCTCCCCCACCGGCGGGTCGGTGGGCATCGGATTTGGCCTTCCGTCGGAAATCGTGGCACCTATAGTGGAAGAACTGCGGCATAATGGCCATATCGACCGGGGATGGCTGGGTGTTACACTGACGGACGGATCGGGACATGACGGCGTGCAGATTGTCGGCATCGACCGCAATGGCCCGGCCATGAAGGCGCACCTGCATATAGGGGATGTCATTACCGCAGTGAACGATGAACCGATCGATACGTCACGCATGCTGATCCGCTCGATCGCGGCAAAAAGGCCCCAGTCAGTCGTGGTGCTGCACATCCGCCGCCACCACGAGGCGCTGAGCCTGCCCGCCTGTGTCGGCCACCGCCCCGACGAGGACATGGAAGACTGACCGACCCCGCCCCAAACGACGTGAGGCAACGTGCATATTCTTGTTGTTGAAGATGACCCCACCGTCCGCAGCTTCGTGGCCAAGGGCCTGAAGGAAGCCGGGCACCTGGTCGAACTGACCGATAACGGCAAGGACGGCCTGTTCATGGCCGTGAGCGAGAAGTTCGACCTGATCATACTCGACCGCATGCTGCCCGGTGGCATTGACGGCGTGCGCCTGCTGGAAACCATACGCGCGCAGAACAACACGACCCCCGTGCTGCTGCTGTCGGCGCTGGCGGATGTGGATGACCGCGTGCAGGGCCTGAAGGCGGGGGGCGATGATTATGTCACCAAGCCCTTCGCCTTCAGCGAACTGCTGGCCCGTGTCGAGGCGCTGGGCCGCCGTGGCCGGACGGAAACGGCGCCCCAGACCAAGCTGGAACTGGCCGACCTTGAAATCGACCTGCTGTCGCGCACGGTGCGCCGCGCGGGCCAGAAGATCGACCTGCAGCCGCGCGAATTCCGCCTGCTGGAATACCTGACCCGCCACGCCGGGCAGGTCGTGACCCGCACCATGCTGCTGGAAGGCGTGTGGGACTACCATTTCGACCCGCAGACCAACGTGATCGACGTGCATGTCTCGCGCCTGCGCCAGAAAGTGGACAAGCCGTTTGGCACGCCGCTGATCCACACCATCCGCAACGCGGGGTACATGCTGCGTGCCGAATAGGCGCCATCCCTGCCCGCGCGCGGGATGCTGATGCCCACCGGCTTTCCCCGCGCCATGCCCCGCCCGTCGCGCTGGCGGGCGTGGCGGTCGGCCAGCCTGCGTTTCTCGCTGGCCTATGGCATGATGTTCGCCCTGTCCTCCATCCTGTTCATGTCCTTCATGTGGTGGGGGACGATCGGCTTCCTGGAACGCCAGGTGGAAACCGCCATCAATGCCGACGCCCGCGCCCTGGCCGAACGCTGGGTGATGGGGGGCCTGCCCACGCTGGCCCTGACCATCGAGGACAGGCTGGAGCAGAACCTGGATGACGATGCGATCTACCTCGTCATCGACCCGCAGGGGAATTACCTGACGGGCAATGTCTCGGCATGGCCCGCGAAGGTGCAGTACACGGACCGCTGGTATTCCCTGCCCGATACGCGCGCGGGGCTGCGCGGCATGGCGGAACTGCATGCCTACCGCCTGCCCGGCACGGCGCAGAGCCATACGGCCGGGCAACTGGACAGCGGCTACCGCCTGCTGGTGGGGCGCGACGTGCGCGCGCGCGGCATCCTGCGCCACCTGCTGACCGATTCGCTGTTATGGGCGTGGGTCATGGTCACGCTGCTGGCTGTCAGCGGGGCGGTGCTGGTGCATGGCATTTTCCGCCGCATGGTCAAGACCGTGGCCCGCACCACATCCGCCATCGCCCATGGCGACCTGAGCCGCCGCATGCCGCTGGTGGGCAATGGCGATGAAATGGACCAGGTGGCCGAAGCCATCAACGAAATGCTGGACCGGATCGTGCGCCTGATGGATGGCGTGCGGCAGGTATCCAATTCCATCGCCCATGACTTGCGCACCCCCATCGCCCGTGCCCGCACCCAGCTTGAGGATGCGGCCCTGCACGCGAAATCGGATGCGGAACTGCGCGATGCGATCGAACGCGCGGTGGGCAACCTGGATAACGTGACCGCCGTGTTCGAGGCCCTGCTGCGCATTGCCCAGATCGAGGCCGGCGCCCGCCGCTCCGCCTTCATGACATTCGACCTTGTGCCGGTCCTGCGCGATGTGGCCGACCTGTATGAAGCCGTGGCGGAGGAGCGTGACATAAGGCTGGTGCCGGACCTGCCCGACAGCCTGAGCTTTTACGGTGACCGTTCGCTGATCCAGCAGGCCGTGGCCAACATGCTGGACAACGCCATCAAATTCTCGCCCCCCGGCGGCACCGTCCACCTGCGCGCGCAGGTGCGCGAACTGGCACCCGGGCGCATTATCGGCCCCACGGGCGAAGGCATGCTGGACCTGTGTGTCAGTGATGAGGGCGTGGGCATGAGCGAGGCCGACATGGCACGCGCCACGGAACGTTTTTTTCGCGCGGAAAAGGCACGCAATACCCCCGGTTCGGGGCTGGGCCTATCCATGGTGCGGGCCATCGTGCAACTGCATGGGGGGCGGATGCACCTGTCGGCGCACAATCCCGGGCTTACGGTTTCGCTGGCGCTGCCGATCGCGGCCTGCGCGATTTCGAAAAGCGAGGAGGATGTTCCATCTCCCCCGCACATATCAGGCATGACGGAAAGGTCACCTTTCCCCCATCAGCATGACATGAACAGTAGCGTAAAGTAACACCATGAACATGCACCCCGCCATGGCGCCTGCCATTGTTGTGATGAGTTTCTGCCTGTGTGGTGTGGCCCCGGCCGGGACCGGCGCCGGGGCGGACGTCATCACCGCACGGGACGGATCGGAAAAGCCCGTGATCATTACCAGTGACACCAAGGCCTACTGCAACCGGCTGCTGAACATTATCGACGCCTACGGCCCGGCCCTGCCGCAGGATGTGGACAGCCTGCGCACGCAGGGCGCGGACATGTGCCGCGAAGGGCGAATCCGGTCCGGGATCGTACGGTTGCGTCGCGCGTTGGTCGAACTGAAGGAGACGACGCATTCATGACTTTTCCATTTTTCACGACCCCTGTCCGCCACAGCCTGCGTATTGCCCTGCCCGGCCTGCTGGCGGCGGCGACACTGCATCCGGCAGGTAGCATGGCCCAGACCCAGCCCGCGAACGCACTTCTCCCCAATACGACCGAACTGGAACTGTCGGCATCCGGCACGGTGCAGGCCCAGCCGGATGAACTGACCGCCACCTTCCTGGCCGAAGCCCGGGCGGATACGGCAGCCAGCGCACAGGCGCAGGTCAATGCGCTGGTGGGCAAGGTCACTGCGGCCAGCGCCCATGTGACGGGGGTGACCCTGAATGCCGAATCCTATTTCGTGCATCATGAGGATGGCGATGCGCGCCAGAACCGCAGGCCGCAATGGGTGGCGCGCCAGAGCATCCGCCTGACCGCCAGCGACGGCAAGGTGCTGCTGCCGCTGGTGGGGCAGCTACAGGCTGACAACCTGGCCCTGACGCGGCTGGACTGGTCCCTTTCACGCGAAAAGCGGATGGAACTGACCCGTAAGGCCGAGACGCTGGCGCTACAGGACATGCAGCAGCGCGCGCAGGCCGCGGCAGCCACGCTGAAGCTGGATGTTGCCTTCATCCGCACCGTGACGCTGGAAGACGAGAACATGCCACGCCCGATGCCCATGATGATGATGCCCCGCGCCGCCAGCATCGAAACGGCCCCCCCGGAAGCGCCAACCGGCATGCAGGATGTCACGGCGACCGTGCGCGCCAAGCTGGTCCTGAAACCCGCCGGGTAAAAACCCGCTCCTTCCTGTCGTGACCAGACCGGACACGCCATGTCGGCCATATGGCAACCGCGTCCCATAAACATCGTGCGGAAACCTGCACCCGGTTTATCCGGCATGCAAAACAGACGAAAAAGGCCCGGTGGATCATCCCACCGGGCCTTTTTCATGATACGGGCAGCGACACCGCGCCTAGCGCGGGGCCAGCACCATGATCATCTGGCGGTTTTCAAGCTTGGGCATATGCTCAACCTTGGCGACCTCATCCATTTCCGAGCGGATACGTTCCAGAACCTTCACACCCAGATCCTGATGCGCCATTTCACGGCCACGGAAGCGCAGGGTCACCTTCACCTTGTCGCCTTCGCCGATGAAGGTCTTCATCGCGCGCATCTTCACCTGATAGTCATTTTCGTCAATGTTCGGGCGAACCTTGACTTCCTTGATTTCAATGACTTTCTGCTTCTTGCGCGCTTCGTTGCGCTTCTTCTGCTGTTCGTACTTGAACTTCCCGTAATCCAGAACCTTCGCCACCGGCGGCTCGGCGTTCGGGCTGATTTCCAGAAGGTCAAGGCCAACGGAATAGGCGCGCGCCAGCGCATCGCGCGTGGACATGATGCCCAGCATCTCGCCTTCTTCGTCGATCAGACGGACCTGCGGTACGCGGATCTCTTCATTGACACGGGGGCCCTCTCGATTTGGCGGAGTGGGCATCGGGGGTCTGGCTATGGTCAGCTCCTGTAACTGTTTCATTCAAACGGCAGATAAGGCCATTGCGCCTATCCACGCGCCCATGGCGGATACCATGGAAAACACGCAGGCAGGGCATGACCTTACATTATGGAAAGATATGTGACGCAAAGACGCGCCCCAGATCAAGTACTGTCTGTCCCGTACCCGCGAAAACAGCCATGCAATCGCGGCACGGAACCAGATTAATCAGCCGCGTGCCCTGCGGATGTCGGGTGGCAGGGCTTCATATGCAAGGGCGGACACCGCTTCCTCCAGCGGCAGGACTTCCTGCGCCTTGCCGCCAAGGCGGCGCAGGGCGACGGTGTTTTCCTCCGCTTCCTTGCGGCCAACCACCAGAATGACCGGCACGCGCGCAAGGCTGTGTTCGCGAATCTTGGCGTTGATCTTCTCGTTGCGCAGGTCGGCTTCCACCACCAGTCCCGCCTTGCGCAGGCTGTCGGTCACATGTTGGGCATAATCCGCCGCATCGGTCACGATGGACGCCACCACCACCTGCACCGGCGCCAGCCACAGCGGGAAACGGCCCGCATGCTGTTCGATCAGGATGCCAAGGAATCGCTCGAACGATCCCAGAATCGCCCGGTGCAGCATGACGGGACGGTGCCGCGCGCTGTCCTCGCCCACATAGGACGCATCCAGCCGTTCGGGCAGCACGTAATCGACCTGCAGCGTGCCGCACTGCCAGTCACGGCCGATGGCGTCGCGCAGCACGAATTCCAGCTTGGGGCCGTAGAACGCGCCTTCGCCCGGATTGTGCTCATAGGTGACGCCCGCCATGTCGCACGCGACCTTCAGCGCATTTTCCGCACGGTCCCATGTGGCGTCATCACCGGCGCGCTGTTCGGGGCGGTCGGCGAATTTCACGCGGAAATGCTCGAAGCCCAGATCCTGGTACACATCCGCCAGCATCCGCACGAACCGCGCGGTTTCATCGGCGATTTGGTCTTCGGTGCAGAAGATGTGGGCGTCATCCTGCGTGAAGCCGCGCACGCGCATGATGCCGTGCAGCGCGCCGGACGGCTCGTAACGGTGGCAGGCGCCGAATTCCGCCATGCGCAGCGGCAGTTCACGGTAGGAACGCAGGCCATGGCGGAAGATCTGCACATGGCACGGGCAGTTCATCGGCTTCAGCGCAAGGGTCTTGTCCTCGTCCTCGACGGTGGCGATGAACATGTGCTCGCGGTACTTGTCCCAATGCCCGGAGGCTTCCCACAGGGCGCGGTCAACAAGCTGCGGCGTGCGCACTTCCTGATAGCCGTTACCGTTCTGCGCGCGGCGCATGTAGTCCTGCAGCACCGAATACAGCCGCCAGCCCTTGGGGTGCCAGAAGATCTGGCCCACGGCTTCTTCCTGGATGTGGAACAGGTCCATCTCGCGGCCAATGCGGCGGTGGTCGCGGCGCTCGGCTTCCTCAAGCTGGTGCAGGTGGGCCTCCAGTTCCTTGCGGTCGCGCCATGCCGTGCCGTAGATGCGCGTCAGCATGGGATTGCGGTGGTCGCCCCGCCAGTAGGCGCCCGCCACCTTCATCAGCTTGAAGGCATGGCCCACATCGGCCGTGCCGCGCAGGTGCGGCCCACGGCACAGGTCCAGCCATTCGCCCTGGCGGTAGATCGAGATTTCCTCGTCCTCGGGCAGGTCGCGGATCAGCTCGGCCTTGAAGCGCTCGCCCCTGTTTTCAAAGAATTCGATGGCCTTGTCCCGCGGCCATGTCTCGCGCACGAAGGGTTCGTTCGCGGCCACGATTTCGCCCATGCGTTTTTCGATCGCGGCGAAATCCTCCGGCTTGAACGGCTCGTTGCGATAGAAATCGTAATAGAACCCGTTTTCGATCGACGGGCCGATCGTGACCTGGGTGCCGGGAAACAGCGACTGCACCGCTTCGGCCAGCACGTGGGCGGCGTCGTGGCGGATCATTTCCAGCGCCTCGGGGTCCTTGCGCGTGACAAAGCGGACCTTCGCGTCATGGTCGATCGCGCGACCGATATCCATAAGCCTGCCGTCCACTTCCATGGCAAGGGCGGCGCGGGCCAGTCCGGCCCCGATGGACTGCGCCACGGCAGTGCCCGTCACTGCCCCGTCAAAGCGGCGAACGGATCCGTCAGGCAGGGTTATGGCAGGCATGGTTTCATTGCTCCGGTTGAAGATGTTCCGCTGTAATGGCGTCAGGCGAGCGTCGCCGCAACCCTGTCGACGCGCAGAGTTGCCAGATCACGCACATAAATGACCCGCACCTGCCCCGCATGCCGGCCCACGGGCGCGGTCAGGGCGGGGTTGCTGTCGGCTGAAAACAGCACCGTGCAGGGCACGCTCAATGCCGCCGCCAGATGCATGGGGCCGGTATCGTTACCCACGGCGCAGGCCGCCCGCGCCATCACGCCACCCAGTTCCAGCAGCGATGTCCGCCCCGTCAGGTCCACCGCATCGGGACAGGTGTCACGGATGGTGGCGGCAAGCCCCCCTTCCCCCCTGCCGCCCACGATAACGGGCAGCAGGCCGCGCGCATGCATGCGCAGCGCAAGGGCGGCATAGCGTTCCACCGGCCAGCGCTTGGCCGGACGGTGTACTGCCGCCCCCGGCACCAGCACGCCATAGGGCGCGGGCAGGACAGGGCCGCCGCGCGCAAGCCATGACAGGTCGGGCACCGGCAGGCTGTCGATTCCCGCATGGCGCAACTGGTCGCGCTGGCGCGCGCGGGTGTGCATGACGCGCCGCTGCGGGTTGTCATGCACCGCCTGCGCGCCGCGCCCGATTCCCGACCATGCCTTCATGCCCGACAGGTGAAAATAGCGCGTACTGCGCCCCGATGTCTGCAGGTCGTAGATGAAGTCATATGAGCGCAGCAGCCGACGCAGCGCCATGACCGCGCGCAGGTCATGCCATGGCGGCCTGCGATCGACATGCACATGGTCGAACCACGGCGCATGGCGCGCAAGGTCGGCAAGCGGCGCCTGCGTCAGCAGGTCCACCGTGTCATGCGCATGATGGGCGCGAATGGCCGCGAACGGCGCGAAGGACTGGATGAAGTCGCCCAGCGCGCCCAGCCGGATCACCAGAATGCGGACCATGGGGGTCAGGGTGCCTCGGGGTCGGTTTCAAGCAGCGACAGGTCCTGCCGCGCCAGGTCGGCCTCATCCGAATCCGGGGCCAGCGTCACCACATCCTGCCAGTCGGCGCGCGCCTGCGCCATCTGGCCCTCGCGCTGGTACAGGATGCCGCGTTCCAGCAACGCCGCGCCGTTGCGGGGCATGTCCTTCAGGGCCGCGTTGATATCGGCCATGGCCTGTTCGATCCGCCCCAGCCTGCGCCATGCGGCGGCGCGCGCGACCAGTGCCTCGTCGCGTTCCGCCGGGACGGGTGGCAGCGGCGTCAGGATGTCGATCGCGCGCTGCGGCTGGTCCAGTTCAACCGCGACCCGCGCATAGACCAGGCGCAGCGGCACATCGTCCGGTTCCAGCGTCAGGCCGTAGGCCGCGCTGTCGAATGCCTGTTTCGGGCTGTCATCCGCCTGCCATGCCCGCGCCGCCTGTTCGGCCACGGCCGCGCGGCGGCGCAGCGACTGCGCGGTGTCGGGCTGCGCGCCCGCATGGGCCGGGTCCCCCACGGGCCAGCCGGGCACATGCGCCAGACGGTCCAGCGACGCCGCCGCCGTCGCCACATCCCCCAGTTCGATGCGTGCCAGGGCCGCGCACTGCTCGGCCTCCAGCCCGCCGCCATGGCCCAGCCAGTCCTCGGCATAATCACGCGCGCCATCGGGATCATCGGACACGGTGGCGGTGCAGCGGGCGAAACTCCATGCCTCGTGCCCGGCCTCCCCCTGCTCCGGCACGACGGGAACAGGGGCCGGGGCGGCCTGTGGCGCATCAGCCGCCATGACCCGGCCATTCCAGGCGGCATTGGCCGCCAGCAGCAGGCAGGCGCCCGCAACCACGGCACCAGCGGCCATGACGCCCCGGCACGCCGCCCGGACCCGGCTGGCGGGCCGGATTGGCGCAATGGCGGGACATACGGGGCACCCACCCGGCACGAAAGGGGGAAGGGCAGGCAGGCACGCAAGGACTCTCATTACCGCATTCGTCGGCCCGCCCGCCAAGAAGGTCAAGGGCCAAGCCCCCATTCGCCACCGACCCGTGCAGTTCCGATACGATCATGATATGGGGAAGGGTGATGCAAACCGTGACCAACCGCCCTGTCATCCTGCAGGTCCTGCCAGCCCTCGAATCCGGCGGCATAGAACATGGCACGCTGGAAATGGCGCGCGCCATCGTCCAGGCCGGTGGCACGGCCATCGTGGCCAGTGCGGGCGGGCGCCTTGTCCCGCGCCTGAAATACATCGGGGCCATTCCGGTCGAGATGGACCTGAAGGCCAAGAATCCCCTTTCCATCATGCGCAACGCGGGCCGCCTGCGCCATGTCATCCAGGAATTCGGCGTCAACCTGATCCATGCGCGTTCACGCGCGCCCGCATGGGCGGCCTTCCTTGCGTGCAGGCGGCTCAGGATACCGCTGGTCACCACATGGCATGGCGTGCATGAAGCCAACCTGCCGGGCAAGCGGCGCTACAACGGCGTGCTGGCGTCGGGCAGCCGGGTGATTGCCATAAGCCGCTACATCGCAGCCCGCCTGCGGGAGGAATACAAGGTGGGCGACGACCGCCTGCGCCTGATCCCGCGCGGGGCGGACATGCTGCGCTTCGACCCGCAGGGCGTGCGCGGCAACCGGGTGCAGAACCTGATCAACCTGTGGAACATCCCCGACGGCGCCACGGTCATCATGCTGCCCGCGCGCGTGACCCCGTGGAAGGGGCATGCGCTGCTGATCGAGGCCCTGGCGCGGATGAATGAAACAGCGGGCTTCAACGGGGACTGGGTGTGCATTTTCGTGGGCGAGGCGAACGAAAAGCTGGGCCGCGCGCTCGTCACCCTTGCCCGGCGCAGGGGAATCGCAACACACCTGCGCTTTGCCGGGCACTGCGCCGACATGCCGGCCGCCCTGATGCTGGCGGACATGGTGGTCGTGCCCTCGCTACGGCCCGAACCCTTCGGCCGCGTCGTGGTGGAGGCGCAGGCCATGGGCCGCCCCGTTATCGTGGCGGGCCATGGCGCGGCGCTGGAAACGGTGGATGACGGCGTGACCGGCTTCGTGTTCCCCCCCAATGACGTGCAGGCGCTCGCGGCGCGCATGCGCCACGTCGCCACCATGACCCAGGACGACCGCATCCGGCTGGCATGGCACGCGCGCGAGAATGTGCGCGAGCATTATTCGACACAGGCGATGCAGTACGCGACCCTGTCCGTATATGATGAACTGCTGCACACGCAGCTGGCAAACACCTTCTACCATGCCGCCATGGCGGACATGGACCAGGGTGGTGAAGTCCTGCCACAGGCAGGATAGCAGCGCGTATGCGGTAATCGTGCCATGTCGGGCGCCGGATTACCTTGATCTGCCTCATGGCGCCCCAAAAAGCCGGGCCGAGCATCCAGTATTCAGCATGGGCCTTATGCAACGGGTGGTTTTACAGTCGACAAGACGACTGAAATTCTTCACCCATTGCGCATTCTTTCTTCTGGCGGACGGGGATGACCCGCGGCCCGCCGTTTCAACGCGAACACTTCGGGACTGCACCACATGAACCAGATTTCCCCCGCCCAGACCGACGACATCACCCCCGTACCCGGCCCCCACCACCCCGACCTGCGCCGGGTGAATTCCAACCCGGATTTCTGGTATCCGGTGGCGTGGTCGGCCGACCTGAAGCGCGACAAGACGCTGGCGGTCAGCTATGCCGGCATTCCCATCGTGCTGGTCCGCCCCGACGAAGGCAGCGTCTTCGCGCTGTATGACCGCTGCCCCCACCGGCAGGTCCCGCTGAGCAAGGGCACCGTGAACGGCCAGACCGTGCGCTGCTGCTACCATGGCTGGGCCTTTGGCCGTTCGGGCCGCTGCATCGACGTGCCCTACCTTGGCAAGGGCAAGCTGCCCAATGGCGTGCGCACCTTCCCCGTGCGTGAGGCGGGCGGGCTGATCTTCGTCTTCCCCGGCGACCCGGAAAAGGCCGACAGCACGCCCTTCCCCAAGCTGGCCCAGACGGACAACCCCAAATACAAGACCAAGCATTTCAGCCCGCGGGTGAACTGCCACTACACCTTCATGCATGAAAACCTGATGGACATGAACCATCAGTTCCTGCACCGCCGCCAGATGGGCCAGATCAAGGCCCGCTTCCTGGGGCAGGACCAGGGCGAGGACTTTATCGAGGCGCGCTACAGCTTCATGCGCTGCGCGGGGCAGCAGCCGCTGGCCGAACGCCTGATCTTTGGCAAGCACAAGGACCTGCAGGGCCGCGAACAGCCCGTTGAGGAAGTCGTGACGATCCGCACGGAATATCCGTACCAGACCCTGCGCATCACCGACAAGGACGGTGACCTGATCATGGACCTGTGGACCGCCTACGTGCCGGTGGACAAGGACGAACGCATAACCCAGTCCTTCGGCCTGCTGTCCATCCTGCGCCCGCAGACGCCGTTCCTGATCGACGTGATCTGGCCCGCGCTGGGCTGGTTCACCAACCGCATCTTCCTTGAGGACAAGGAAATCGTGGAACTGGAACAGGCGGCATGGAACGAGGCGGGCTACGACCGCAACGTGGAAATCTTCCCCGTGGTCAAGGCGCTGCGTGAACTGCTGACCCGCTGCGGCATCCCCCAGGACATGCCGCCCGCCACCGCGGAAAAGCAGTCCCCCGCCCCGGCCGCACCCGCCACCCCGGCCTGAGCCGCCCGCCCGCCATCCCCATGGGTGGCGGGCATTCCCTTCCCCCGCCCCCCCCCCGCGTGAAGCCACCCCATGACCGAACGGCCTGACACACCCCGCCTGACCGACCGGGCCGAGGCCGCCCGCCAGCAGCGCCTTGCCCGTGAGGCCGAGGCCCTGCGCGCCAACCTGCGCCGGCGCAAGCAGCAGAGCCGTGCCCGCACGGCCCCCGCGCCTGATGCCCCCACCCCTGACAGCGGCGACATATCCGGCAACGAAGCGTGATTGCGGTTGCGGTCGGGCGGGCACTTCGTTAGTGGTCGCGCAACGGCCGACGGGTTGCCCGCGCGCCGCGTCACCGATGCCGAAGGAAGGGACAGCATGCCAATAATGCCCGATACGTGGATTCGCCGCATGGCCACGGACCATGGCATGATCGAACCCTTCGTGGAAAAGCAGAGTCGCGAGGGCGTGATCTCCTTCGGGCTGTCGTCGTACGGGTATGATGCGCGCGTCGCCAATGAATTCAAGATTTTCACCGACGTGGACAACGCGGTGGTCGATCCCAAGAACTTTGCCGAAAACAGCTTTGTCACCCGCCACGGCGACTGCTGCACCATCCCCCCGCACAGCTTCGTGCTGGCGCACACGGTCGAGTATTTCCGCATACCGCGTGACACGCTGGTGGTCTGCCTGGGCAAGTCCACCTACGCGCGCTGCGGCATCATCGTGAACGTGACCCCGCTGGAGCCGGAATGGGAAGGGCAGGTCACGATCGAGATCAGCAACACCACCCCGCTTCCCGCGCGCATCTACGCGAATGAGGGGATCTGCCAGTTCCTGTTCTTCCAGGGGGCATCGCCGTGCGAAGTCAGCTACGCCGACCGCAAGGGCAAGTACATGGGGCAGGTCGGCGTCGCCCCGCCACGTATGTAAGGGCAGGAAGCGCAAGTCATGGACCGTTTCATCATCCACGGCGGCCACCCGCTGCGTGGGGACATCGTCATTGGCGGTGCGAAGAATTCCGCCCTCAAGCTGCTGGTGGCGGGGCTGCTGACCTCCGAAAGGCTGGTGCTGGACAATGTCCCGCGCATTGCCGACATCCGCACCATGCGCAGGCTGCTCGAACAGCACGGCCTGACGGTGGAAGATGTCAGCGGCGACGGCGGCACGCTGTCGGTGGGCGGCGAAATCACCAATACCGAAGCCCCCTACAACATCGTCTCGAAGATGCGGGCCTCGATCCTTGTGCTCGGCCCGCTTCTGGCACGCTGTGGCGAAGCCCGCGTCTCGCTGCCCGGCGGCTGCGCGATCGGCACGCGCCCGGTTGACCTGCACCTCAAGGCGCTGGAAACGCTGGGGGCGAAGATCACGCTGGAAAACGGCTACATCCATGCCGAAGCCCCCCACGGCCTGAAGGGGGAACGGGTGATCCTGCCGTTCGCATCCGTGGGTGCGACGGAAAACCTGCTGATGGCGGCAACCCTGGCCAAAGGGCGGACCGAGATCATCAATGCCGCGCGCGAACCCGAGATCGGGGATCTTGTCGGCTGCCTCAACGCCATGGGCGCGCGCATTACCGGCATTGGCACCGGCAAGCTGGTGATTGACGGGGTGGACGGGCTGCACGGCGCGCGTTACCGCGTCATGCCCGACCGGATCGAATGCGGCACCTATGCCTGCGCCGCCGCCATTACCGGCGGTGAGCTGCGGCTGGTCGGTGGCCAGGTCGAGCATCTTGGCGCCGTGGTGCGCGCGCTGGAGGAAGCGGGCGTGGAAATGGTGCAGGAGGACGGGGCCGTGCGCGTGCAGCGCACCGGCGCGCTGCGCGGGGTCGACATCATGACCGAACCCTATCCCGGCTTCCCCACCGACATGCAGGCCCAGTTCATGGCGCTGCTGTCGGTGGCCGAAGGGGCGTCGATGGTGACGGAGACCATTTTCGAAAACCGCTTCATGCACGTGCCCGAACTCAACCGCATGGGCGCGCGCATCAACGTGCATGGCTCATCGGCCATCATCCGCGGCGTGCATTCGCTGTCCGGCGCGCCCGTCATGGCGACGGACCTGCGGGCGTCGTTCTCGCTCATCATCGCGGGGCTGGCAGCGCATGGGGAGACGATCCTGAGCCGCGTCTATCACCTTGACCGGGGTTACGAGGCCGTGGAGCGCAAGCTGGCGCAGTGCGGCGCGCATATCGAACGGGTTTCCGACTAGCAGCCGCCAGAAAAGCGCCCTTCCTGCATGAGGGCTGGATGTGGTATGCGCCGCATGTCACCACAGGTGCCCCGCACCACGCGGGGCGACCCCAGCCTGCAATGTCGGAGAATGCATTGACCGTCCTGTCACCGGCCCAGACCGCCGTTCCGGAAACGGATAGCCCGCTGATACTCGCCCTGCCCAAGGGCCGTATCCTCAAGGCCGCGGCGCCGCTTCTGCATAGGGCGGGCATTGTGCCCGGACCGGACTTCAATGACGAGAAAAGCCGCCTGCTGCGCTTTGAAACCAATGATCCCAACATTGACGTGGTGCGCGTGCGTTCGTTCGATGTCGCAACCTTCGTCGCCTTTGGTGGCGCGCAGATCGGCATATGCGGCGCTGACGTGCTGATGGAATTCGACTACCCTGAAATCTACGCCCCGCTTGACCTGGGGATCGGGGGCTGCCGCATCTCCATCGCCCAGCCCAGGGATCGCAGCGGGCTTGAAGACAATCCCAACCGCCTGTCCCAGGTGCGGGTCGCGACCAAGTATCCCTCCATCACGCGCCGTCACTTCGCCGCGCGCGGCATCAACGCCAGCATCGTCCACCTGCATGGCGCGATGGAACTGGCCCCGGTTCTGGACCTGTCGCACCTGATCGTGGACCTGGTGGATACAGGGTCCACGCTGCGCGCCAACGGGCTGGAGGAAACCCACACCATCGCCCATGTCACCAGCCGCCTGATCGTGAACCGCACGGCGCTGAAAACCCAGCCCGAGCGCATAAGCGCCATCATCAACCGTTTCCGGACCGCACTGGCGTCCAGTGCCGCACAAGCCAGGGACCAGCAGGCATGAAGCGCCTCGATACCACCCAGCCTGATTTCAGGGCCGGATTCGCCGGGCTGCTGGCCGAGCGCGACAGCGACACCGCCCGCGTGGACGGCCCCGTAACCGAGATCCTGGCCGCCGTGCGGGCGCGTGGTGATGATGCGCTGTGCGAATTCACCAACCGCTTCGACCGGGCCAATGTCACCCCCGCCACCCTGCGCATCACGCCCGACGAGGTCGAGGCCGCCTGCGGACAGGTTCCGGCCGACCTGCTGGCATCCCTTGAAGTCGCGGCCACGCGGATCGAGTCGTTCCACAGGGCGCAGATGCCGTCTGGCCTGCGTTACGTCGATGATGCGGGCGTGACGTTGGGTATGCGCTGGACGGCGCTGGACTCGGTGGGGCTATATGTGCCGGGCGGCAAGGCGGCGTATCCGTCGTCGGTGCTGATGAACGCCATTCCCGCCCATGTGGCCGGCGTCGGGCGGATCGCCATGTGCGTGCCCACGCCCGATGGCGTACTCAACCCGCTGGTGCTGGCGGCGGCGCGGCGCGCGGGGGTGACCGAAATCTACCGCGTGGGCGGCGCGCAGGCCGTGGGCGCCATGGCCTATGGCACCGCCACCATCGCCCCGGTGGACCGCGTGGTGGGGCCGGGCAACGCCTATGTGGCCGAGGCGAAGCGGCAGGTCTTCGGCACGGTGGGAATCGACAGCATCGCCGGTCCGTCCGAAGTGGTGGTGATCGCCGATGGCAACAACGACCCCCGCGCCATCGCACTCGACCTGCTGGCGCAGGCGGAACACGACCCCATGGCCCAGTCCATCCTGATCACGCCGGATGCAGGCATGGCGGCGAAGGTGGAACAGGCGGTCGCAACCGAACTGGAAACCCTGCCGCGCGCCGAAATCGCCCGCGCCAGCTGGGATGCCCATGGCGCGATCATCACGGTCCGTGACCTGAATGAGGCCGCCGACCTTGTAAACACCATAGCGCCTGAACACCTGGAACTCATGATCGATGATCCGGCCCCGGTCTTTGGCCGCGTGCGGCATGCGGGCGCCATCTTTGTCGGGCGGTACTGCCCCGAGGCCATTGGCGATTATGTCGGTGGTCCCAACCATGTGCTGCCCACCAGCCGCACGGCGCGTTTCTCCTCCGGGCTGTCGGTGTTCGACTTCATCAAGCGCACCACGTTCATCGAGGCCCAGCCCGAGTCGCTGCGCAGGATCGGTCCCGCCGCCGTCAGCCTGGCGCGGGCCGAAGGGCTTGATGCACATGCATTGAGCGTGTCGGTCCGGCTGGCTGATCTTGACCGCCGCGCATAAGGAAACTTGACCCCGGCGGTGAGTATCCCCACATAAACCAACCGTATTGCGCTGCGGGCCTGCAGCATGACGGCAATTTTGATGATTGAAGGACACGATGTCTAAAGAAGACATGATCGAATTCAGTGGCACAGTAACCGAACTGCTGCCCAATGCCATGTTCCGCGTGACACTGGACAATGAGCATACCATCCTGGCCCATACCAGCGGCAAGATGCGCAAGAACCGTATCCGCGTGCTGGCGGGCGACCGCGTGAATGTGGAAATGACGCCCTATGACCTGACAAAAGGTCGCATCACGTTCCGCTTCAAGTAAGCCGCCCTTTGTCGGTCATGACCGCAGACACCGCTCCATCCGGGGCGGATACGGGTGCGCAGCTTGTCCTTGCCTCGGCTTCCCCCCGCAGGCTCGCGCTCCTGCGCCAGATCGGGCTGGTTCCCGATCAGGTGCATCCAGCCGATATCGATGAAACGCCCCGGCGTGACGAACTGCCGCGCCCCCATGCCCAGCGCCTGGCGGCGGAAAAGGCCGATTACGTGGCGGGCGCGCTGGATATCCCGGCACTGGTCATCGCGGCCGATACGGTCGTGGCCCTTGGCCGGCGCATCCTGCCCAAGGCGGAGGATGCGGATACGGCGCGCAGATGCCTGAACCTGCTGTCCGGGCGGCGCCATACCGTCTTTACCGCCGTGGCCCTGCGCCCCACGGCCGCATGGCGGGACGGTCGCGCGGGAAACCGGCTGGTGGCCAGCACGGTCACGTTCTCCCGCCTGACGCCCCTGCAGATCGATGCGCTGATTGAAGCGGGCGACTGGAACGGCAAGGCCGGGGGCTATGCCATACAGGGCCATGCGGCGGCGTTCGTGCGCTTCCTGTCGGGCAGCTATACCGGCATTGTCGGCCTGCCGCTGTTTGAAACCGCGCAGATGCTGCGTGGGCAGAAAGGATGCTGGCTCCGGTGAGCATGCGCATCTGCGCCAGCAGCAGCCCCGGAGAGGTCCGCATCGCCGTCATGGACAATGGCGTCATGCAGGATTTCGCCCTGTGGCGGCCTGACATGGCCGATGGCGTGGGCGATATCTATCGCGCCCGTGCCAGCGCCCATGTCCCGGCACTTGGCGGTACCTTCATCACCCTGCCGGGCCTGGAACAGGCAGGCTTCCTGCCGGATTCGGAAGGGCTGGGTCCCCTGACGCAGGGGCAGACCGTCCTTGTGACCATCACCCGTAGCGCGCAGGGGGGCAAGGGCGTGCGGCTGGGTGCGCGTAACCTGCCATCCGACCTGCCCGGCGGGGCGGACCCAAAGCTGCTGCGTCGTGGCCCCACCCCGCTGGAGCGGCTGGCGCGGTATTACCCGCTTGCGCCCATCGTCATTGATGACGCCGCCATCGCCACCCTGCTGCCCGCCGCCTTCCACCCCCGCCTGACCCGCGTCAACTGCGCGTTCGACAGCGACCTGCGCGCGCAGGCCGATGCGCTGGAAGACCCCGTTGTCTCCCTGCCCGGCGGCATGTCGGCCAGCATTACGCCTACCCCCGCGCTGGTGGCGATCGACATGGATGGCGGGGCCACCAGCATGGACCGCCGCCCCAAGCAGACGGCGCAGTTCGCCGCCAACCGGGATGCGCTGCCTGACCTGTTGCGCCAGTTGCGGCTGCGCAACCTGTCGGGCGCGATCATTGTCGATGTCGCGGGGCTTGCCGTACGCAAGCGCCGGGCGCTGTCGGAAACGCTTGAGGCGTTACTGAAGAACGACCCGCTGCGTCCGCGCTTCCTGGGCTTTACGGCGCTTGGGCTGGCGGAAATCGTCCGTCCGCGCATCCATCCGCCATTGCATGAACTGTTCCGGTCGCGCGAAGGCCAGTTCCTGCATGCCCTGCGTGGGCAGATGCAGGCCTATCGTGGCATGCCGCCCGATGGCCGGCCTGTCATGCTGGGGTGTGGTTATGGCATCATGGCGCTACTGCGGGACCATCCGGGCTGGATGGAGGATTTCACGCGCCTGACGGGCCGCGTGCTCCAGCCTGTCATGGATCAGGGCCTGCCCGCCAATGGCTGGAGATTCGATCATGGCTGAACCGTCCACCCTTCCCCCCTGCCCCGTCTGCGGCCAGCCCGCGCAGCCGCAATACCGGCCGTTCTGTTCGCGCCGCTGCGCCGATGTTGACCTGGGACGCTGGTTTTCGGGCCAGTACCGCGTGCCCTCGACGGAGATTCCCTCCGGGGCGGATGAAAAATACACAAGACGGGTTGATCCCGATGATGAGGTAGGTTAAACGCTTGTCCAACGTCACGGCGGTCCCGACTGCCCTGACATAGCCGGACAGACGGCCCGGTGCCCAAGTAGCTCAGTTGGTAGAGCATGCGACTGAAAATCGCAGTGTCGGTGGTTCGATCCCGCCCTTGGGCACCATTTATCTCCCAGAAAATATAATGAACCCCGCAGGTTAGTACTACCCCGCATAAGCCTGTGGTCCATGGTTCCAATCGGGTGCCTTATCCCCCATATCCCTGACATGGCTGGTCCCTGCCCGGCCAATCCCGCCGGCCGGGTTGTATCTGCCACAGGCGTCGTCAGGCCGATGCTGAGGCCCGCCATCCTGTCGCGGATCATATGACCCGCCAGGCGACTGAAAGATGGGAGACAGCGGCAAAGGGATCGAGCCGGGTCATGCGGCTGGTCAACCGCCTGTTTGGAACAACCCGCAAATCATAAAGAGGTTTTTGGTGAAGCTTTTTGCAAAAAGCTTCAGAAGAAGAGCGCCGCCTTTTTGAAAAAAGGCGGCGCCCAAAAACTTTTATTATTTGTCAGCGGATTGCGGACGGTCCGTGGCGTCGAACAGCAGGGGTTCGCCTTGGGCCGTCGGGGCAAGCTGGCCTTCCCACATGGCGACATTGCCACGGATGATCGTGCCGATGGGGCGGCCCGTCAGTTCACGGCCGACAAACGGCGACCAGCCACATTTGGAAGCCAGCCATTCCTGCCGCACCGTCCAGCGCGCGGCGAGATCGACCACCGAGAAATCCGCATCATACCCCACGGCAATGCGTCCCTTGCGCACCAGCCCGAACAGGCGCTGCGGCCCTGCCGATGTCATGTCCACCACCCGGCGCAGCGACAGGCGGCCATGCGCCACATGGTCCAGCATCAGCGGCAACAACGTCTGCACGCCGGGCATGCCCGAAGGCGTTTCGGGATAGCTGCGCTGCTTGGCTTCCAGCGTATGGGGGGCATGGTCGGACCCGATGATGTCGGGCACCCCCTGCCCCATCCAGTACCACAGGCCATCACGCCATTTGCGGCCACGGATGGGCGGGTTCATCTGCGCCAGCGTCCCCAGTTCGGCATACGCTTCCTCACCCGCCAGCGTCAGGTGCTGGGGGGTCACCTCGCAACTGGCGATATCCTTGTGGCCCGACAGGAATTCCAGTTCAGCAGGCGTCGTGACATGCAGCACATGGATGCGCCGCCCCGTACGCCGCGCCAGGCGCACGATGCGCTGTGTGGCGCGCAGGGCCGTTTCCTCATCACGCCAGACGGGATGGCTGGACGGATCGCCTGCCCTGCGTTCGGACAGGCGCTCATGCAGGCGGGCCTCGTCTTCGGCGTGGATGGCGACACGGCGGCGGCCCGAACGCAGCACGCGCTCCAGCACCGCGTCATCGGACACCAGCAGGCTGCCGGTGGAAGACCCCATGAAAATCTTGATCCCCGCCGTACCGGGCAGCATTTCCAGTTCACCGCACCGATCGGCGTTGTCGGTCGTGGCCCCCACATAAAACGCATGGTCGCACCACATGCGCCCGCGCGCGCGCTCCAGCTTGTCAACAACGGCTTCGGGCCGGTCGGTGGGGGGCTTGGTATTGGGCATTTCGAACACGGCGGTCACACCACCCATCACGGCGGCCATGCTGCCGGTCGCCAGGTCCTCCGCCCCGGTCAGGCCCGGTTCACGGAAATGGACCTGCGTGTCGATCACGCCGGGCAGGATGGTCAGGCCGGTACAGTCAATGACGCGGCCGGCATCCCCCTGCCCCCCGATGCGGGCAATCCGCCCGTCACGCACGTACACATCGGTCACGACCGTGGCATCAGGCAGGACAACGCTGCCATTTTTCAGACAAAGATCAAAAACGGGTAAGGTCATGCGACTATCCTGTGGCCATTGCCCGCAGGTCGGCGGCGCGGGCGGGAAATATCGCGCCGGGCCACGCCTGTGCCCGCCACGTCCTGCCCCGATGTATGGCACGCGCCCGGTACCATGCAAACCATCCCCGCCCGCAATCCCCCATAATGAAACACCCCGGCTCTTGCGGGCCGGGGTGTCGCCATCACATTGACATGGCGGGGCGCGTCAACCGGCTGAGGCGATCTTGCACTCTTCCTGCGCTTTTTGCAGCACCGCCTGCAGACAGCCTTCCCTGATCCATTCCTCCAGCTTCTGCGGCGTCATGGGACGGGCGAACAGGTAACCCTGCACCACGTCACAGCCAAGATGGCACAGCAGTTCAAGCTGGCGCACGGTTTCCACCCCTTCGGTCACCACCGTCATGCCAAGGCGCCCGCCAATCCCGATCACCGCCGTGGTCACGGCCTGCGCATTGGGATCATGTTCGAGGTTCATGATGAAGCTGCGGTCGATCTTGATTTCCGTAAGCGGCAGGCGCGTCAGCCTTGAAAGCGACGAATATCCCGTCCCGAAATCATCCATCGACAGCGCGACGCCAAGGTTACGGATGGCCTGCAGGACCATGTTCGTATCCTCGTTTTCCGTCATCATGACGCTTTCGGTAATCTCGACCGTCAGGCGGTGCGGTTCCAGATTGCTGTCACTGAGCAGGCGGGCAATGAAACCGGGCAGGTTACGGTTACGGAAATGCCCCGCCGACAGGTTGACCGCCACCGTCGGCACGTAAATGCCATGGGCGTCCCATTCCAGGATCTGTTGCACCGCGCGTTCCAGCGACCACGTGCCGATGGCTTCGATCTGCCCGGTTTCCTCGGCCACGGCAATGAAGCGCGAGGGATAGATGTTGCCCAGCGTCGGGTGGTTCCACCGCGACAGGGCCTCCACGCCATACAGCGTGTTGTTCCGTACATCGATCTGGGGCTGGTAGTGCAGGTTGAGCAGGCCCTGCGCCAGCGATTCACGCAGCGCCGAACCCAGCAGCAGCCGGTCCTGCGCCGCCTTGTTGTCTTCCGAACGCGCAAGGTGGGTCATGCCCAGGCCCGAACGCTTGGCATAGCGCATCGCCTGTTCGGCGTAGCTGAGCAGGGATTCGCCATCCGGCCCGTTTTCGGGGAACAGGCTGATACCGATGCCCAGCGTCGGCACGATCATGTTGCCGCCGATCTCAATCGGCTGCTTGACGCATTCATGCAGCCTTTCGGCGAATTTCAGCGCATCTTCCTGCCGCGTATTCGGCACGATGATCAGGAATTCATTCGAGCCGGAACGGCTGAGAATGTAATTGCTGCGTGAAATGCCCTTCAGCCGTTCGGAAACGGATTTCAGGAACCCGTCGCCATTGATATGGCCCAGCGCATCGTTGATATCGCGGAAACGGTCGATATCGATCATGTACAGGGCAAAGTGATTGTCGCCCGGCTGGCCGATCAGCGACCGGATCACCTTATGCACCGCCGTCCGGTTCAGGAAGCCGGTCAGCGGGTCATAGTTCGACAGTTGCGAGATATGCTGCCGCGCCTCGTGCTGTTCGATCAGCACGCCACAGAACGGCACGCAACTGCTGACGATGTGGGCCGGCCATTCGCCCCGGCTGCGTTCGGAACGCGAATACAGCGCGAAAATGCCCGTGATGCGCCCATTGCGGGTACGGATGGCCGACGCCCAGCAATGATGCAGCCCAAGCGAGATCCCCACGGAACGGTAGCTGTCCCACACGATGGTGGTGGCTTCACTCAGGTCCGTGGCCAGGGCTGCGATATCCGCATCCGTCAGGCGCATCTCCTCCAGGGCTGCGGCAAAACGACGCGGCATGCCGGGACCGGACAGGATGCGCAGGCGGTTCTGTTCATCAAGCTGGATCAGCACGGCGACGGTGTTGGGGACCAGCACCTCCACTTCACGGCAGACCATGTCGGCCACGTCCGGGATCTGGACCTCGCTGGAAAGGGAGCGGAAAACCGTGTTCTGCAGTTCCATCACCCGGCTGCGATGGCCCGCGCCGGTGATGCCATGCACCATCATCAGGCGGTAGGTGCGCTTCCCCTTTCCCAGCCGCGCCGCCGTCAGGCTGATCTCGGCGGAGATGTAATCCCCGCTGCGGTTTTCAAACGTGATCTCACCCGCGACCGGCTCCAGCGCCTGCGCCTCCACGGTGACCGGCAGGTTGTTGTTCCCGACCGATGCAGCCAGAAGTTCACCCACCGGCCTGCCCGCCAGCGTGCCGGGGTCGTACCCCCACAGCGCTTCAGCCGCGGGGTTGGCATACAGGATCATGTTATGGTCATCGATTATGACCATCCCGTCACGGGCCTGATTCAACAGTTCAAAGCTGATGTCAGGGATGGTCTCGGCAGCCGGGGGTGACTTGGGGTTCTCGGTTTTCATGGTAATCCAAAATTATAAATGCCTGTTTCCAGGCAGGTACCAGAACGGACGGGCGGGAACATGGACTGCCCGGTGACCTATTTTTTCTGCTCACCTTCATTCAGGACATCACGCGCCATGACGGACACACGCTCCATCTCCGGGCCTGTCGCCCACTGCAGCAGGGCGTCGGGCGCCATGGGGCGGGCGAACAGGTAGCCCTGCACCACGTCACAGTGCAGCCCCCGCAGCAGCTTGAGCTGCGCCTCCGTCTCGACCCCTTCGGTCACGACGGTCATGTTCAGGCGGTTGCCGATCCCGATCACCGCCGTGGTCACGGCCTGCGCATTGGGATCATGTTCCAGGTTCATGATGAAGCTGCGGTCGATCTTGATTTCCGTAAGCGGCAGGCGCGTCAGCCTTGAAAGCGACGAATACCCCGTCCCGAAATCATCCATCGACAGCCCGACACCAAGGTTGCGGATGGCGGCCAGTCCCGCCATCGTGTCCTCGTTTTCATCCATCATGACGCTTTCCGTGATTTCGACACACAGGCGTTCAGGCGTCAGCTTGCGTTCCTTGAGGATACGCTCGATCAGCGCGGGCAGGCCACGGTTGCGGAAATGGGCCGCCGACAGGTTGACCGAAACCGTGGGGACATGCAGCCCCTGGCGTTCCCACTCATTGATCTGGCGCGTCGCTTCCTCCAGCGACCATGTGCCGATCGTCTCGATCTGCCCGGTATCTTCCGCCACCGCGATGAAGCGTGAGGGGTAGATGTTGCCCAGCGTCGGATGCTTCCACCGCGACAGCGCCTCCACGCCATACAGCCTGCCCGTCTTGATATCGACCTGCGGCTGGTAATGCAGGTTGAGCATGCCCTTGGCCAGCGATTCACGCAGCGCCGACCCCAGCAGCAGCCGGTCCTGTGCCGCGCGGTTATCCGCCGTGCTGGACACGCAGTAGCCGCCGCGCGCCTCCTTCTTGCACCGGCGCATGGCGATTTCGGCATGGCCCAGCAGGGATTCGCCATCCGGCCCGTTTTCAGGGAACAGGCTGATCCCGATACCAAGCGAGACGACAAGCAGGTTGCCCGCGATCTCGATGGGTTCCTGCATGGCCTTGATCAGGCTTTCGGCAAAGGCGGATGCCCTTTCCTCATCACTGTCGGGCATGACGATGACGAATTCATCCCCGCCTGAACGGCTGAGGATGTAGTTGCTGCGCGACATGCCCTTCAGCCGTTCGGCAATCGCCCTGAGGAAGGCATCGCCATTCTGGTGGCCCAGCGTGTCGTTGATGTCGCGGAAACGGTCCACATCAATCATGAAGACCGCGAACTGGTTGTCACCCGGCCGGTCGATCATCGACTTGATGACCTTGTGGATGGCGGTCCGGTTCAGGAAACCGGTCAGGGAATCATGGTTGGCAAGCTGCGAGATATGCTGCTGGGCCTCATAATTCTCGATCACGACGCTACAGAACGGCACGCAGCCGGTAACGATCTTCTGCGGCCAGTCGCTCAGCTTGTACTGGTTGCGCGAATACAGGGCGAAAATGCCCGAAATCCGCCCATTGCGCGACTTGATGGCCGAAGCCCAGCAGTTATGCAGCCCCAGCGATATCCCGAGCGAGCGGTAGCTGTCCCACACGATGCTGTTGGCTTCGGACAGGTCATTGCCCAGCGCGGCAAGGTCGCCTTCGGTCAGCGACATGTTTTCAAGTGCTGCGGCATAACGACGCGGCAGGCCGGGACCGGACAGGATGCTCAGGCGGTTGTTTTCATCCAGCAGGATGATGGCGGACACCGTGTTGGGCACAAAGCTTTCCACCTCGCGGCAGACAAGGTCGGCCACGTCCTCCACCTGCATGTCATTGGAAATGGCCTGGAACACCGTGTTCTGCAGGTCCAGCAGCTTGCGGCGGTGGCTTTCCTCGGTAACACCCTTCATGAAGGCCATGTAATAGCGCTTCTTGTCCGGACCAAGCAGGGCGGTCGAGATCGACATCTCGCCCGAAATGTAGTCCCCGGCCTTGTTCTCGAACGTGACCTCGCGCGATGTGCCGACAATACGGTTCACGCCCGTCTTGCGGTTCTTGTAGATATAGCTGTCATGATCGGCGCGGTAGACCGAGGGAACGAGGCAACTGACATTGCGGCCGATCACTTCTTCCTCGGTAAACCCCCACAGCTTTTCCGCTGCCGGGTTGAAGAACACGACCTCGTTACGCTCATTGATGATCACGACGCCGTCCGTTGCCTGCTCCAGCAACTGGAGACTGACATCCGCCGTCATGTCCAGCTTGGTGGTGGGCTTGTGATCGTCTATCATGGCAGGCGCGTCGTGGGGGGGCATTACGTTCTCACACTGTTTCATAAGGATATTCCAGCCGGTATCAGGCTGCGGGATAGAATGACGGGGCAAACGCCGCACGCATGGGTGTCGCGGCAAACGCCTGTGGCATGATGGGGGCGGCGGCTGGCACGCCTGCCGCCGTGGCGGCATGGGCGGGACGGCCGGGCAGGTGGCCCGGCCTTTCGTCACACCCTTCTGGCGACAGGCGCGCAAGCTGGCCCGGCGTCTCGATCCCCTGCGCCAGGACCGACACCTGCAACGCGTGACCCGCCATCATGACGGAGCGCACCAGTTCGGCCATGGCCGGGTCCGTGCCCACCTGCTGCATGAGGGCGCGGTCGATCTTGATCTTGTCAAAGGGGAATTCGCACAGCATCGACAGGACTGATTTCGGGCCACCGAATTCGTCCAGCGCAAGCCGTACCCCAAGCGCATGCACCTTGCGCGCCATGGCCAGCGCACGCGGGCGGTCACGCTGTATCGTGGCCTCGGTAATCTCGATGACAAGGCGGCCCGCGGGCAGGCCGGTGCGGGCAAGGGTCGCCTGCACCGTATCGGCGAACCGCGGCAGCAGGAACTGCGATGCGGACATGCCCACCGCGACACGGACATCCCCATCCCAGCCCGTCGCGGCCCGGCACGCCTGGTCCAGCACCCATTCACCCAGTTCGATAATCAGGCCGTTTTCATAGGCCAGATCCCGGATTTCCGCAGGCGGCACGTCGCCACGCACCGGATGTTCCCACCGCAGCAGGGCCTCGTATCCCGAAACCGCGCCCGTCGCGACAACGGTCTGTACCTGATAGAACAGCGAAAGCTGGCCATTGCTCATGGCGTTACGCAGGTCTTCACCCATCGCGCGGCGTTCACGCACACTCTGGTCCAGCGAACTTTCATAATACCAGATCGTATGATGCAGGTCGGTCTTGGCGCGGTACATGGCAAGGTCGGCACGCGAGATCAGGGTTTCACTATCCGTCGCGTCAACCGGATAGAGCGCAACCCCGATGCTGCCGCCACTGGTGACCACGTAATCATTGATGGGAATGGGCTGGTTCAGCGCCTGCTGGATGCGGTTGACGAAATCATGCAGTTCCGCCTGATCCGACGTACGGTAAATGGCGATGAATTCGTCCCCTCCCAGCCGGGCCACGAACTCGCCTTCCCCCAGTAGCGCACTGAAGCGTCCGGCCAGTGTGGTCAGCACAACATCGCCTGCGGCATGGCCACGGGTATCATTGATTTCCTTGAATTTATTCAGGTCGATACCAATGACCGCAAACTGTTCGCCCTTCTGGTCAGCCGTTGCGACTTCGTGATTGAGGCGTTCATTGAAGCTTATGCGGTTGGGCAGGCCGGTCAGCGCGTCGGACATGGCCATGCGGTGCAGTTCGTCATACGATTCCTGCCGCACGCTGCCATCAATGACAAAGCAGGCGATACCGGCGATGATCGTCAGCATCGAACCGGCGATGACAGCGAAGCCGATGGACTCAAACTGCCCATTGTCGTGCAGTGCCTGCATATGCGGGAGCATGGTGACATGCATGGCCGCCATGCCGGTGAAATGCAGCCCGGCCACGGCGCCCACCATGGCCAGCGTCATTTCGATCTCGCGCCGCAGGTTGAGCGGGCGCAACGCCAGCAGCAGGGCGGCGGCGGACAGCCCGATGCCGATCAGGACCGATACGATCACCATCGGCATGTTCCAGGCCACGGGCGCATCGATATGGTACGCCGCCATGCCGATATAATGCATGCTGGCGATACCAAGACCAAGGATGGCGCCCCCCAGCAGGCAGCCCCCGCGCCCGCGCAGCCTGACCGCCGCCATGACCGCAATGGGCATGGCCACGAACATGGCCACCAGCGAAAGCACGGTGTACAGCGGGTCCAGTTGCACGTCGCCACTGGCATGGTAGGCCAGCATGGCCGCGAAATGCGTGCACCAGACAAAACTGGCGCCCGCCATGGCGGTCAGGAAATACCAGCCGACACGCTGCCTGCCACTGGTTTCGGATACGCGGGCGACCAGTCGCATGGTAATCCATGCCCCCAGTACACAAACGATCAACGCACCAGAAAGCAGAAAGGGATTATAACCCCTCAGTTCATAGATATGATTGCTCATTGATTCCATTTTTGAACGATCAATACCATCTAATTATCAGCAGGCTTCCAAGGAAAAATCTGCCACCACACGGGTAATGTGGAAAACCGACCGGTATTAAACGCCTACAACAGGGGCATTTAACCAAGTATCAGATAATTATTTTTTTATTTGTTATGATTAACTGGATGTTAGTAAAGATTTCCAGAATATGCAACGAGAAATATCCTGTTGCGAATCCTGTATCCAGTGCCCCGCATCCCTGCACCATGCGGATAGGGGGACTGCGCCAATATTGATATGGAAATACCAGATCAGCACAAAATAATAGGCTTAAATTCCTAAATTATACCTGTTTCAGGCATTGTTCCAGTTTGTTACAGCCAGCCTTGCCAATGGCAATCCCCCAGCAGTGACCGTACGCCCCTTCAGGGCAACATGCGCTGGAAAACCTGATCCCGGATGCCCAGCAGGTGATAAAATCCTGCCCCGGCATGAAAGCACGCCAGGCAGAACAGTAACCATGCGTTCCAGTGATGTAACGATGAAAAAAAGGAATGCGTCCCGCCCATCAGGGCCGGGAAAGGGGAATTGATCGGAACGCCGAATGCAATCACGGGGCGCCCCGTTGTCCAGCGCGCCATGTAACCAAACGCGATTTCCCCGCCCAGCAGCAGGTAAAGCAGGCGGTGTATGCTGCGCGCGACACGATCCTGGAATGTCATGACAGGAAAGCGAATGGCCCGTCCCCCTGTCATGCCCCATGCGATGCGGGTAACGAACACCGCCGCCAGCAGCACGCCCAGCGACGTGTGCGTAGCCGCCAGAAACGCCCGCATGGGGGCGGTGCGGTCCATCAGGTGCCACGCCACCTGTCCCACCACGAACTGTTCCACCACCAGGACGGCGGTGATCCAGTGCAGCCAGCGGGTTTCCCAGCTATATCGCCGGGGCATGCGTGACGTGAGGGATGCATATGCTGCCATACCGATCACCTGCTGGCCTGCCCGCCGCTTAAAGACACCACGGATGCAAGGGCCGCATCAGTCAACGCCCGGAAGAATCGAACTGTCTTCCCCGCCGATATGCATGTTGGAATAGCCGCCATCCGTCATGCCGGGGGCTTCACTGCCCGATGCGGTGCCGGGCATCATCATCGCGCCCGTCATCTGGTCGGACTCCCCGCCATCATTATGGAACTGTGGCACGCCGCCACCCACGCCGGTTTCCGGCGCGCTGTAGCCGCCCGTCACCCCGGCGGCGGCATCATCCGCTTCCGATTCACCGGGTGTATAGCTGCCCATGCCACTGCCGTTTCCGCTGGAATGGCTGCGCGCATGCGCTACCCCCCCATGGCTGACCGCCACCATCATTCCCACCGCCAGGGCCGCCAGCCCCTTCGTGATATAACCTGACATCCGGCTTTTCCTCCCGTTATGTGCCACGCAACCGGGGCGCATGGCGTTCATGCTGTCTACATGGGGCATGCACCCCGCCGCGCCAATAGTATTGCGCATACGGCGGGACCGGGACATTTCTGCCACGCATATGACGCGCGTGTGCCATGCATCCTAAAACACGTGAACGGGCGTATGGTTGTCAAGAAACGTAACGCCGCACACGGTCCACCCGCCGCGTTACCGACACATTGCCTGCTGGAGAATGAGAGATGACCACCCTCGCCACCCTTCCCCTGAGCCAGATGACCGTCGTGCCCGACCTGCTGGCAGCGCCCGTGGGCACCGTGATGCTTGCATCCGAAGTCTCACGCGATGACCAGAAGATCGTCATTCGCAGCCGCCTTGTTGGAAACGGCGCGACAACGCCCGGCCTGATCATGATGACGGCGGCCGCCAAGGGCTATTTCGTGCCGGATGAGGCCTGTTCCGCCTTCGTGCGCACGGCGCTGGATGTCACGGAAGTCATGCCGCTGCTGCTGACGAAGATCGTCCCCGGCTTCCGCTACAAATACGACGCGGTCGTACGCGGTGATGTATGGCAACTGAAGGATGAGGCCGGTGCGCAGTTCGCGGGGCTTGCCATCGGTTCCTCCGACGAGGAGGAAAGCAAGGTCTATGCCTATGCCCGGATCGAGGGTGGCCGGATTGGCGATATCGTGGCGGCAACCCGCGTGGCCTATCTGGGCCAGCTTGATTTCGGCGCGGGCGCTGTCGCCCCGACCCTGGGCTGAGGCCATGCCCCCGCCCCGTTTGCGGGCGTGGGAACAGGCCGGCCGGTCACGCCGCGCCGGGCTGGCTTTCCAGGCTGGCGGAATTGGGCGTGCGCGGCAGGAAGAAGCGGATGATGCGCGCAAGGTTGGGCGCAAGCTTCGGCCGCAGCAGGCGCGGATCATAGCCGGAGAAGCGGCGTTCGTTCTCGATCAGGCAGATGTCGATCATGTCGCGCAGCGGCACATCGACATTGGCGACATCCTTCGTGCCATTCACGGTGAAGTTGTTGTCCTGCTCATGCTTGTTGCCTTCGGCATCGAACGTCGTGACCATGCCCAGCCGTTCATACAGCAAGAACAGCCAGACCCCGATCACGCGCGCCTCGAACCACGGGCGCTTCCACATCGGCATGGTGGCGCGATGCCAGGCCAGCCAGTTGGCGAACAGCAGGATATGTCGGCATTCTTCCTGCATCACCGGCTCGAACGTATCAATCAGCGCGGGCGGGAAGAAGGCGGATTTCTGCGCGATGGCAAACAGGCCGAACGCGAAGAAGCTGTCCACGCATTCCGAAAAGCCCGTGACCAGATAGGCCCATTCCACGTCGCGCGGTTCGATGTAAGGGGGTTCGGACGCCAGCGGGATATCGTAGGCCGCCACCATCTTGGACAGGACTTCCTTGTGGCGGTTTTCCTCCCACGCGTTGCGTGACAGGGCATCCTTCATGTCCGGGTCGTCAATCAGGCGGGCATAGGCCGCCATGCGCAGGCGCGCCTTGCCTTCGGTCTGCACGGCGATGTCCCAGATCGGCAGCGAGGTCACGCGTTCCAGCGTTTCCCTGTCAAGCCTGGGCCATTCGATGACCGAGGGTTTGTAGGGGTTGAAGGTCTCGCGGAACATGTCCGCCACAGCCTTCTTGTGCGCGGCCGATCCGGGCCTGAGCGGTCCCGGCACCGGGCTGGACCAGTGGCGGGCATTGAAATCGGCCTTCGCCACGGCATCAGGGGTCGCGGCCCCCGGGTCGCGGGCTTCGGGCAGAGTGGTATAGATGTCGGAAAGTGATTTCGTCATGTCGGCTCGCTGCTCGGAACGGTGTCGCGTGGATACGCCGGCCGATGTGGCATTCATCCCAACAGCTGACACCCTGATTGCCGGTGTCCATATCACACCGAACCAGGAAGTGCAGAACTGTTATCTGAAATTTGCGGGGAATGCCGAAACACCCCCCGCACAACGCAACACCAGCATTATGGACCCGCCAAGCGGTCCGCCTTGCCTTAAATCAATGCAGGTCAGAGATTTTGTCGATCACGCGCGTCACCAGCCCGTACTCGATCGCCTCATGCGCGGACATCCAGTAATTGCGGTCCGTATCCTTGCATACCTTTTCATAAGGCTGCCCGGTTTCGCGCGCGAACAGGCGGTTCAGGCGCTCGCGCATCTTGATGATCTCGCGCGCCTCGATGTCGATATCGGTAGCAGGCCCGCGCACGCCGCCCATGGGCTGGTGCAGCAGGAAACGGGTATTGGGCAGGCAGTAACGCCGTTCCCTGTTCCCTGCGGCAAAGATCAGCGCGCCGGCGGATGCGACCCAGCCGGTGCCGATCATGTTGATGGGGGCTACCGAATCGACAAAACGGATCATGTCATGGATGGTGTCGCCACTTTCCACATGGCCGCCGGGAGAGTTGACGTACACATCGATCGGCTTGTCCGACGCACCGGCCAGCGCCAGCAGGCGGCCGGTCACGTCGCGGGCGATCTTGTCGTTGATCGGACCGAACACCAGCACCTTGCGCTGGTCGAACAGGCGGCTTTCCAGCTCCCCGATGGGGGAGGACAGCGTGCGGTTCTTGTCGGGTTCCTCGGTTTCCGGACCCTGGGGTTCGGGGATATCGGGATCCCTGGGATCTTCATCATCCATGCGGATGCGGTGTTTCGGCTGCATGCCGTTCATCGGGTTCTCCCTATGCTCCGGGACTGTCCTGGTCATGTCCTTATCCTGCGCCGCCTTGCGTCCGGTGCCAAGTCCCGACCTGACAATCAGGCGCCATGACCGGAACCGGCCATATGGCCCCGTGCGCGATCCCCCTCGCTAAGATCGGCATTGCAGGCTAGTTTGCCCCGGTCGTGTCGTGTGCAGGCCAAAAAGGCCATGGGAGCTAAGATTGGGAAAGCGGGCACCATCGCCAAGTCCCGGAAGATTTTTTTTTCCGCCATCCAGGCAGGCCGCCACCGCGCGGGCCGCCCTGCTGGCGCTGCTTGCCACCGGCGTGGCGGGCTGCGCGCACCATCAGGACACGGTCGATTCCGTGTCCGACTGGTACCATAACTACCAGGGCGGCGTGATCGGCCAGCAGCGCCCGCCGCCACCGGGCACGCACCAGCCCTATCCCAAGGTCGGGCTGGGACCGGCCACGACGCCCGAACTCCCCTCCCCCGAACTGCGCGAGGACATCACCGCCGACCTTGAGGCGCAGCACGAACTCAACCAGCGCCAGGACGCGATCATGGGCACCATGCCCACCGCTGCCGACATTCCGCCCATCCCGTCGCATCCGGCTGGCAATGGCGGGGGGCAGTCCGCCTCCCTCGCCGCGGCGGATGATGGCGCGCAGGCGGGGCAGCAGGCAGCCGGGGGCGCCAGCAGGCCGAAATCCGAACGCGGCATGGCCCATCAGGCCGAACCCGTGCGTGACAGCAGGGGGCAACTGGTCATGCCGGAGGTGACGGAAACGGTATCCGACACGCCCGAGGCGATACCCGCCAACCTGCCGGCCATTGCCGACGGGCCGCCGGAACTCCCGTCGGTGGGCGGGATCAGCCTGCCCGACAACGCCGCGCGGGACGGCATGGACATGCCCAGCTATCACCTCGCGACACCGGATGACGGGGACGCGGTGCGTTTCCTGCCCGGGTCGGACCAGATCGAGGATGGCGAGGAAGACGTGGTCGGCAGCATCGTCAAACAGCGGGGCAACCGCTTTGTGATCGTGAATGGTTACGGCAATGCCGCCACCGCCACGGCGGAAGGGCAGACCGCGGCCCTCAACCTGGCCCTGCTGCGCACCCGCACCCTGGCCAGCATGCTGCGGGCGCGTGGCGTGCCAGCCAACCGTATCGTGGTGCACGCCCATGCCTTTGGCAATGGTGCAAGAATTGCCATCGTGCGCTAGAGTGTGGCGCCTGCCCCCCGATGGGCGGGCATGTCATTTCCCCAACCCGGCGCATATCCTGCCATGCGCCCGCAACAGAGCGTCCCATGACCGAAGAATTCCATCGTATCCGCCGCCTGCCGCCCTATGTCTTCGCTGAAGTCAACAAGGCCAAGGCCCAGGCCCGAGCGCGGGGGGAGGATATTATTGATCTGGGCATGGGCAACCCCGACACCCCCACCCCGCCCCATATCGTGCAGAAGCTGGTGGAAACCGTAAGCGACCCGCGCGCGCACCGCTATTCCGTCAGCCGTGGCATTCCCGGCCTGCGCCGGGCGCTGGCGGGTTATTACGAACGCCGCTTCAACGTAAAGCTGGACCCCGAGACGGAAGTGATCGCGACCCTTGGGTCCAAGGAAGGGCTGGCCAACCTCGCCTCCGCCATCACCAGCCCGGGCGATACGATCCTGGTGCCCAACCCGTCCTATCCCATCCATCAGTTCGGCTTCATCATCGCGGGCGCGTCCGTGCGTTCCATTCCCGCCACCCCGGATGATGAAATGCTGGAAGCGCTGGACCGCGCGGTGCGCCATTCCGTGCCGAAACCCACGGCGCTGATTGTCAATTTTCCGTCAAATCCCACCGCGTATCTCGCGGACCTTGATTTCTACCGCAAGCTGGTGGCCTTCGCGCGCAAGCACGAAATCTGGATCCTATCGGACCTGGCGTATGCGGAAATCTATTTTGGCGACAACGTGCCCCCCTCCATCCTTGAGGTGCCGGGCGCGAAGGACATCGCCGTCGAGTTCACGTCCCTGTCCAAGACCTATTCCATGGCGGGCTGGCGCATGGGCTTTGCCGCGGGCAACCCCAAGCTGATCGCGGCCCTGACCCGCATCAAGTCCTATCTGGACTATGGCGCGTTCACGCCCATCCAGGTCGCGGCGGTCGCGGCCCTCAGCGGCCCGCAGGACTGCGTGGCCGAAATCCGCGACATCTATCGCAAGCGCCGCGACGTGCTGATCCAGGGACTGCAGGCGGCGGGATGGGACGTACCCTCCCCCGAAGGGTCGATGTTCGCATGGGCGCCGATCCCCGGACGCTTCCGTGAACTGGGCAGCGTGGGCTTTTCCAAGCTGCTGCTGAAGGAAGCCGGCGTCGCGGTCGCCCCCGGCCTTGGCTTTGGCGAACATGGCGAGGGCTTCGTGCGCATCGGGCTGGTGGAAAACACCCAGCGCCTGCGCCAGGCCTGCCGCTCCATCCGCCATTTCATGACGGAACATGGCGGCATTGCCCCCACCACGCAGCAGGCCGCCCCGCTGCCTGACAGCCAGCCCGCCCATTCATGACTGCCCACTCGGTTGACGGAAAACACATGACTTCTTCCCCTTGCAAACCCGCCCCCAAACCGCCGCTACGCATCGGTATTGCGGGGCTGGGCACGGTTGGTGCCGGCGTTGTAAAGCTGCTGCGTGAAAACGCGGCCCTGATCCGTGCCCGCGCGGGCCGCGAACTGGTGGTGACCGCCGTCAGCGCGCGCGACCGCACGCGCGACCGGGGCGTTGACCTGAGCAATGTCGCATGGTGCGACACGCCTGAGGAACTGGCCACCCACCCCGATGTGGACGTGGTGGCCGAACTGATTGGCGGGGCGGAAGGGCCTGCGCGCCTGACGGTGACGCGCGCGCTGGAAAACCGCCGCCCGGTGGTGACCGCCAACAAGGCGCTGATCGCCATACACGGCGCCGAGCTGGCCTGCACGGCGCAGGCGGCGGGCGTGCCATTGATGTTCGAGGCGGCGGTGGCCGGCGGCATTCCCGCCATCAAGACCGTGCGCGAAGGGCTGGCGGCGGACCGGATCCTGAAGATTGGCGGCATCCTGAACGGCACGTGCAACTACATCCTGACCGTCATGCATGAAACCGGGCGGGACTTTGCCGAAATCCTGGCCGATGCGCAGAAGCTGGGCTATGCCGAGGCCGATCCCTCGACCGATGTGGACGGCGTCGATACCGCGCACAAGCTGGCGATCCTGGCCGGGCTGGCCTTCGGGCGGCCGGTGGTGTTTGCCTCCGTCTATATCGAGGGCATCCGCCGCATTGGCGCGCTGGACCTGCAATTCGCGCGCAGGATGGGCTACCGCATCAAGCTGCTGGGCATTGCGCGCCAGCATGAAAACGGCATCGAGGCCCGGGTGCATCCCTGCCTTGTGCCGCAGGACGCCCCCATCGCGGAAGTCAACGGCGTGTTCAACGCCGTGGTGGCGGAGGGGGCCTTTGCCGGTCGCCTGATGCTGGAGGGCCGGGGCGCGGGCGAAGGGCCGACCGCCACCGCCGTATGCGCCGACCTGATCGACATTGCCCGTGGCTCCGCCATGCCGGTCTGGGGCTGTGCCGCCGACAGCCTGGTGCAGGCCGTGGCCCTGCCCAGCAGGTCGTTCACGGGTGAATATTACCTGCGCCTGAACGTGGAAGACCGCCCCGGCGTGATTGCCGACATAACGGCGGTGCTGCGCGATAACGGGGTTTCGCTGCGCAGCATGCTCCAGCATGCCGATGCGCATGACATCCGCCCCGATGGCACCCACGCCGTGCCGCTGGTGCTGCTGACGCACAAGACCAGCGAGGCGGCGATGCAGCACGCGCTGCACCATATTGCCGAACTGTCCGCCGTACTGGATGAGCCTGCGCTGATCCGTATCGAAGCGGCCTGATCGACCGGCGGGGGATGGTCCCGGCCGGGCCATCCATACCGCCTGCCGCACCCCAACAAGGATCCGTTTTCATGTCCGCTGCCGACCTGCTTTCCCCCCTTCCCGCGTCCCCCGCGCCACAGGAGGAACAGGAGCCAGCCGTGCTGGGCGTTACCCGCAGTGTTACGGGCCGCCGGTGGAACTGGCGCGAGGGCGGGCAGGCCAGCCATACCGACCGCATGGGCATGGCCATTGCACAGCAGACCGGGCTGCCCGAAATCGTGGGCCGCATGCTGGCCCTGCGCCGCATCGCACCCGAACAGGTTGCAACCTACCTGGCCCCCACCCTGCGCGCGCTGATGCCCGACCCGTCCACCTTCACGGACATGGATGCGGCGGCCACCCGCCTGGCCACCGCCATCCGCAACGGGGAAACGGTGGGCCTGTTCGGGGATTATGACGTGGATGGCGCGTGTTCCACGGCACTACTGACCGATTTCCTGCGCCGTCAGGGCTGCACGGTGCTGACGCATATTCCCGACCGCATGACGGAAGGCTACGGCCCGAACGCGCCCGCGATCGCGGCCATGCAGGACCAGGGGGCGACCCTGACCGTCTGCCTGGACTGCGGCACGGCGGCGGTGGCAGTGCTGGAACATGCAAGCGGGCGCGGTGATGTCATTGTCCTTGACCACCATCAGGTGCAGGGGGCGCTGCCGCGTGTGCTGGCCACGGTCAACCCGAACCGGCCCGACTGCCCTTCGGGGCTGCACGGCATCTGTGCCGCCGCGGTCACATTCATGACCGTGGTGGCAACAGTGCGCATCCTGCGCCGTGACGGATGGTTTGAGTCCCGTCCCGACCCACAGCTTATGGACAGCCTCGACCTCGTGGCGCTGGCGACCGTATGCGATGTCATGCCGTTAAGCGGCCTGAACCGCGCCTTTGTCACGCAGGGGCTGAAGGTCATGGCGCGCAGGCAGCGTACGGGACTGTCCGCCCTGCTGGATGCGGCAGGGGCGCGTGACCCGCTTTCGGCATTTACATGCGGATTCGCGCTGGGGCCACGCATCAACGCCGGTGGGCGTATCGCGGATTCTAGCCTGGGGCTGCGCCTGTTGCTGTGCGAAGACGCAGCCGAAGCGCAGGCGTTGGCGGAGAAGCTGAATTCCGTCAACCACAACCGGCAGGGCGTCGAATCCGGCATCCTTGACCGCGCCATGGAACTGGCGGCCGCCCAACGCGCGCAGGGCCATGCCGTACTGGTGCTGAGCGGCCGGGACTGGCACCCCGGCGTGGTCGGGATCGTGGCCGGGCGCATCAAGGAAAAATTCAACCGCCCCGTTCTGGTGGGGGCGGAAATGGAAGATGGCAACGTGAAAGGCTCCGCCCGGTCCGTTCCGGGGCTGGACCTTGGTGGCGCCATCATCGCGGCACGGCAGGCGGGGCTGCTGTCATCGGGCGGGGGGCACGCCATGGCGGCGGGATTCGGCCTGCCGGCGGATGGCGTCCCCGCCCTGCATGAATTCCTTGACCGCCACCTGGCCTCCGCCGCCAGCCTGCCTGACGCCGTGGACCTGACCATTGACGCCGTGGTGAATGTGGCCGCCGCCGATGTGGCCCTTGCGACCGACATGGACCGTCTGGCCCCCTTTGGCGCGGGCAATGACGAACCCCTGATTGCCCTGCCCCGCGTGCGCGTGGCCTATGCCGAACGGATCGGGCGGGAAGGCAATACCCTGCGCCTGACACTGCAGGGTGAAGGCCGTGGTCCCCGGCTGAAGGCGCTGGTGTTCCGCGCCAATGAAAGCCCGCTGGCCCCCGTGCTGGAAGACCGTGACAGCCCACCACTGCATCTGGCGGGATGGTTGCGGGCCGAAAGCTGGAATGGCCGGACATCGGCCACTTTTTTCATCCGTGACGCGGCAATCGTCCAATAATTTCAATATTCCTGAATCAGGGGGTTGACCCTACCCCCGTGTCGGGATACTTACCGCTCACGCCTTTAGTCCCGTTCGTCTAGAGGCCTAGGACACCGCCCTTTCACGGCGGCAACACGGGTTCGAATCCCGTACGGGACGCCAGCTACTTTGCCGCAGTTTACTGCGGGTCTTGGCTGATCACAGGCACTTTCCTGATTTCCAGTTTGTTGGACCTTGAGCCAATCCTGAGCCAAACGGGTTTCCGTCACTCAGGGATGGCTTGGTGATATCAGGGATTCCCATGAGCGAATCACAAAAGACGAATATCGACCCCGCCATGGGCAGAACGCTGCCAAAAGAGATCTGGTATCGTGGCCCCAGCCAGTACCAGGCCCGGAAAATGGTCGACGGCAACCGTATCCGCTTTGGCCTGACACTGGTTCAATGAAAAACGGGCCGAGATTGATCCGGGCCAGTGTCATGATACCGCCGCCATCGACCGCATCCCGATCCGTCAGTTGATCGAACACTATCGGGATGCGTGCATGGCCCATAGGGAGAATGACCGCATCGGTCATATCCCTGCCCTCCTTGACGATCCTGTGGCGCCCTGAATGGCAAGCAAATGGAAACCTGCTGACTTGCGTGGATTTCGTGACAGGATGATTGAGACGGGCTTTGCGAAAGGCACGGTCGTCAAGCGCCTCCGCCATGCAATACGCCCGAATTTCTGGAGCCTGATGTGGTGCCGTTCATGTCATGCACGATCAGGCCCTGAGAGACTGCTTGAAAAGTCAGATCATGATAGCGCTTTAAAATTAAAGGAAGTTTTTGGTGAAGCTTTTTGCAAAAGCTTCGAAAGAACGCCGCCTTTTTGAGAAAAAGGCAGCACCCAAAAACTTTTATTGTTTTTTATCAATGATTTGTTTTCAAACAGCCTCTGAAGGAATACGGCGGAACCCACGGGGTCAAAAACGAAGATTTGCTGCACAATGCGTTGGCCCGCGCTGAAAACCGCTGATATCATGAGAAGTCCGATCCGCCGGACACCGCGACTTTAGCGACCGCATACACTTATGACATCACCCGTAATCATCCCTTCAATGACGCCAGCAAGCGAACAGGCTGGAGTTGCTGCATCCTTATTCCTTCGGCTGAATGGAACGCGTGTGCAGGTCAGCGCCCCGGACGCCGTCGAAACCATGGTTGCCCTTGCGTCTGGCGCAATGGAGGAAGACGCGTTCGCAGTCTGGCTTAGGCAGCCCTTTCAAGACTAAAAAATTTACATGTTTTCGGTACCGGATCAGATTTCCCCATGAGCATGACACCCCGCACGACCTCCCTGTCCTCCATGATCTGGCAGGTCGCTGATCTTCTACGCGGGGATTTCAGACCTGCGGAATATGGGCGCGTCATTCTGCCCTTCACCGTCCTGCGCCGCCTCGACGCCGTGTTGATCCCCACCCGTGACAAAGTGCTAAAGGAAAAGGCGAAGTGGGAAAGCAAAGGCATCGATCCGATGCCGTTCATGGAAAAAGCCGCCGGTTTGAAATTTGTAAACACGTCTGATTTTACCCTGAAAGACGTGCTGGGCGACCCGGACAACCTGACCCAGAACCTTTCCGCCTATATCAATGCCTTCTCACCTACCGCGCGCGACATCTTCGATCATTTCCGCTTCGCCGAGCAGACAGACCGCCTGGCAAAGGCCAATCTGCTCTATCTGGTCCTGGAAAAATTCGTAGGCTTCGACCTCAGTGACAAGGCCGTCGATAACCATCAGATGGGGCAGGTGTTCGAGGAGCTGATCCGCAAGTTCTCCGAAGCGTCCAACGAGACGGCGGGGGAACACTTCACCCCGCGCGAAGTCATCAAGCTGATGGTGAACCTGATCTTTGCCGAGGACGACGACCTGCTGACCCCAGGCAACCCGGCCGTGCGCACCATCTATGACCCCACGGCCGGCACGGGCGGCATGCTCTCGGTTGCGGAAGAATTCCTGCTTGACCACAACCCGGATGCGCGCCTGACCATGTTCGGGCAGGAACTGAACCCGGAATCCTATGCCATCTGCAAGGCTGACATGCTGATCCGTAATCAGGATGTCAGCAATATCCGCCTTGGCAACACGCTTTCTGATGACGAACTGGCGGATTACAAATTCGATTACATGCTCTCTAATCCACCTTTCGGCGTGGAATGGAAGAAGGTTGAGAAAGCCGTCCGGGCCGAGCATGAAAAGCTGGGTTATGATGGCCGCTTCGGCCCCGGCCTGCCCCGTATCTCGGACGGTTCCATGCTGTTCCTGCTGCATCTTGTCCACAAGATGCGTCCTGCAAAGGATGGTGGCGCGCGCTTTGGTATTGTCCTGAACGGCTCGCCCCTGTTCACCGGCGCTGCTGGTTCCGGTGAATCCGAAATCCGCCGTTTCGTGCTGGAAGAAGACCTGGTGGAAGCCATCATCGCGCTGCCGACCGACATGTTCTTCAACACCGGCATCGCCACCTATGTCTGGGTGCTGACCAACCGCAAGCCGAAGAACCGCAAGGGCAGGGTGCAACTGATCGACGCGTCGTCCTTCTGGCAGAAAATGCGCAAAAGCCTTGGCTCCAAGCGCAAGGAAATGGGAGAGGATGACATTACCCTTGTCACCCGCCTGTTCCGCGATGCGCAGGATGCACAGCTTGCCACCATCACCACCGCCGATGGCGCGCAGACGCGCGAAGTCGTGGCCAAGGGGGCGGAACCGCCCGAAGCCCCCGAAGGCGGCAAGGTCAGGCTGGCCCCGCTGAGCCGTATCTTCCGCAATGAAGATTTTGGCTACCAGACCATCACGGTGGAGCGCCCGCAGCGTGATGAGGATGGCAACATCATCCTCGGACAGCGCGGCAAGGCGAAGGGCAAGCCCATGCCCGACAGCAGCCTGCGCGATACGGAAAACGTGCCGCTGGATGAGGATATCCACGCCTACTTCAAATGCGAAGTCCTGCCTCATGCCCCGGATGCGTGGATTGACGAGGCCAGAACGAAGATTGGCTATGAAATCCCGTTCAACCGGTATTTCTATGTATTCGAGCCGCCGCGCCCGCTTGCGGAGATTGATGCGGACCTGAAGGATGTGACCGCGAAAATCATGGCGATGCTTGAGGAGCTTTCGGTATGAGTTTTCCGAAGTATCCGGCGTATAAGGATAGTGGGGTTGAGTGGATCGGTGAGATTCCGGTTGGGTGGAATATGGTCCAACTTAAACGGATTATCTCAGTTGTTTATGGCGACAACTTAAAAAATGAAGACCGCGCTGAGGATGGCTCTGTCCCAGTCTATGGTTCAAATGGAGTGGTCGGTTTTCACAATATTTCTAACGCACCATCTCCAACAATAATGATCGGAAGAAAAGGTTCGTGCGGTGCGTTAAACTGGTCTCAAATTCCCGCTTTCGCAATCGATACCGTATTTTTTGTTGAATTATCATCTTTGATAAATATGCGCTGGGTTTATTGGTTTCTGCATATTTTGAATTTAGCATCATTAAGTCAAGACACCGGCGTGCCGGGTTTATCGCGTGAAACACTGTATAGCCAATTAGTTACCTTTCCCTCACTTCCCGAACAACAGGCAATAGCCAGCTTTCTGGACCGTGAGTGCGGAAAAATTGACGCCCTGATTGCCAAACAGGAACGACTGATTGCCCTCCTTGCGGAAAAGCGGCAGGCCGTCATCTCCCACGCCGTAACAAAAGGCCTGAATCCCAACGCTCCCATGAAAGAGTCAGGTATTCCGTGGATTGGGATGGTGCCGGAAGGGTGGAAGGTTCGACCCTTGAAAAATGTGGCTTCTGTGCAAACAGGAATTGCCAAAGGCAAAGATGTATCTGAGGAAAAATCCGTAAAAATACCATATCTTCGCGTAGCAAATGTTCAAGATGGGTATCTGGATTTATCTGAATTAACAATGATTTATATTGATAGTGACCAAGTTGAACGATATCTGCTTCAAAAAGGCGATGTTCTGATGAATGAAGGTGGGGACTTCGACAAATTAGGTCGTGGCGCCATATGGCATGGCGAGATTGCTCCTTGTGTTCATCAAAATCACGTTTTTGCCGTGAGGCCAAAAGTCATAATTTCTGAATGGTTGTCTGCGGTCATAAGATCTGATTATGCCAAATTCTATTTTATGACTCGCGCCAAACAGTCAACTAATCTCGCTTCCATTTCTTCAACAAATTTAATGACTCTTCCAACTATAGTTCCTCCCCCTGAAGAACAGAAATTGATTGTTAAATTTTTAAAGATTGAACAAGGCAAATTTGAAAATATGATAACTGCTGCAAAGACAACAATCACTCTCCTCAAAGAACGCCGATCAGCCCTCATCTCAGCCGCCGTCACCGGCAAGATTGATGTCCGCAACCAGAACAAGGCCATCGCAGCATGATCGACACAAAAGGCCGCTCTCTGGAACTGTTCTATATCGACGGTCATCCGGATGGTATGGTGACGGCCGAACTGTTCAACTGGACGGGGCATGTATTCGTCACGCCGCGTACGCGCCTGACCGAAGCGCTGCGACGGAAGGAGGCCGATTATACTGGGGTTTATCTACTGCTGGGCGAAAAGGATGGACAGGATTTCGCCTATATCGGGGAAGCCGAGGACCTCAGCACACGGCTGAAGCAGCACGCGGCGGCGACTGACAAGGACTGGTGGGAAACGGCCGTTCTGGTCTCCGCCAGCGCCAACCGGCTCAACAAGGCGCATGTGAAATATCTGGAAGCGCGGCTGGTCACGATGGCGCGGGAGATCGGGCACACCCCGCTGCATAACGGCAACGCGCCCTCCCTACCGGGACTGACGGAAGCCGACATTGCCAAGATGGAGGCCTTTCTTGCCAACCTGATGGTGGTCCTGCCTGCCATCCGGGTGGATATGTTCATCCAGCGCAGCCGCCCAGCGGGGTCATCGCGGCCAGTTCCAACTTTTGAAGCGCCAGAGGCCGGAACGAACCCCACCACGACCGAGACAGCCCGCTTTTTCCTGCACAAACCACGCATTGACCTGACGGCGAAAGCCATCTTTCAGGACGGTGAATTTGTTGTGGAGGCAGGGTCTCAGGCCAGGACTGAATGGCATGGGGAAGGCACATATAAACCGCTGCATGAGGAACTGGTACGATCCGGTATTCTGCAACTGGCTGGCGAACATCGTGTGTTTACCAAGGATTATGCGTTCAGAAGCCCAAGTGCAGCCGCAGCCGTCGTGTTTGGTCATCCCGTAAGTGGGCCTGCTGCATGGAAGCTGGAAGATAACCCGGACATCACATTCCGCGACTGGCAGGCGCAACAGTTGGCGGCCATTCCTGACGAAGGGGCCGACTCATGACCGACCTCCACAAGGAACACCATCTGGAATCCGAAATCTGCGACTATCTCGGCCGTTCCGGCTGGCTGTATGAGGAAGGGTCTGCCAGCCGCTACGATGTCGGCCTGTCCCTGTTTCCCGAAGATCTGCTGGCATGGGTGCGCGAGTGCGAGCCGGATGCGTGGCAGACACTGGAAAAGACACATGGCGCAGCAGCAGGGACCGTGCTGTGCCAGCGTGTGCGCGATGCCCTGAACACGCGCGGCGTGCTGGTTGTGCTGCGTGACGGGCTGGACATTATCGGGCTGACGAAAACGCTGAAAATCTGCCAGTTCCGTCCAGCACTGAGGATGGTCCCACATCTACAGCATCTCTACAACGCCAATCGCCTGCGCGTGGTGCGCCAGGTGCGGTATTCGGCCAGCAATGGCAACGAACTGGATCTGGTGCTGTTTCTGAACGGCGTGCCCGTGGCAACAGCGGAACTGAAATCAAACTATACCCAGTCGGTTCAGGACGCGGTGGAGCAGTACTGCACCGACCGCCTGCCCAGGCCACCCGGCAAACCGGCGGAACCATTGCTCTCGGTCCCCGGTGGGGCAGTGGTGCATTTTGCCATCAGCAATAGCGACGTGATGATGTGCACCCATCTGGATGGCGCGCACAGCCGCTTCCTGCCATTCAATCAGGGGAATGATGGCAGGGCAGGCAATCCCGGCACCACAGCCTATCTGTGGCGTGAGGTATGGCAGCCGGATTCATGGCTGGACATTCTGGGCCGCTACATCATCCCGGTGAAGAAGAAGGGGAAGATTACCGGCTGGATCTTTCCACGCTATCACCAGCTTGCCGCCACGCGGCTTCTGGTTGCCACCATTGTGGCGGAAGGTCCGGGCCAGCGTTACCTGATCCAGCATTCCGCGGGGTCGGGCAAGACGAACTCCATTGCCTGGACGGCGCATTTCCTGTCAGACCTGCATGACCGGCATAATCACAAGGTGTTCGATACCGTGGTCGTGGTGTCGGACCGGACGGTTCTGGACCGGCAGCTTTCGGAAACAATCGAGAGTTTTGAACGCACGCGCGGCGTGGTGGCCTCCATTTCCGGCAATAATGACAGCAAAAGCCAGGAACTTGCCGAAGCCCTGCACGCGGGCAAAAAAATCATCATCTGCACGATCCAGACCTTTCCCTTCGCGCTGGCGGAAATCCGCAAGCTTGCAGCAACCGAGGGCAAGCATTTTGCTGTCATTGCAGATGAAGCCCATTCTTCCCAGACCGGCACAGCGGCCAGCAAGCTGAAGGCGGCCCTTTCAGCAGGGGAACTGGCAGAACTTGCCGATGGCGGGGAGGTCGGCATGGAAGACCTGCTGGCAGCGGAAATGGCGCAGCGGCCTGCCGCCGATGCGGGCATTTCCTTTATCGCCTTCACCGCCACGCCAAAGGCCAAGACGCTGGAACTGTTCGGGCGTCCGCCGCACCCCGACCAGCCCAAAGGGGAAAACAACAAGCCCGAAGCATTCCACATCTATTCCATGCGCCAGGCGATCGAGGAGGGCTTCATCCTTGATGTGTTGCAGAATTATGTATCGTGGAAACAGGCCTTTCGCCTGAGCCAGAACGGTCAGGTTCTGGATGAAACGGAAGTCGAAGCTTCGGAAGCAAAGAAGGTGCTGATGAAGTGGGTGCGACTGCACCCCACCAATATCGCCGCGCGTGTTCAGATCGTGGTGGAGCATTTCCGCCAGAATGTGCAGCCGCTCCTTGGCGGCAGGGCACGGGCCATGGTGGTAACGGCCAGCCGCATGGAAGCGGTGCGCTGGAAGCTGGCGATGGATCGCTACGTTAAGGAAAAGCATTATCCGTTCGGGTTGCTTGCAGCGTTCTCGGGCGAGGTGGATGACCCGGAAAGTGGCCCGGAGCCGTTTACGGAAAGCAACATCAATCCCGCCCTGAAGGGGCGCGACCTGCGGGAGGTTTTTGCCGAAGACCCGTGGCGGATTCTGATCGTGGCCAACAAGTTCCAGACCGGATTCGATCAGCCTTTGCTATGCGGCATGTATGTGGACCGGAAGCTGGGCGGCATTCAGGCTGTCCAGACGCTCTCGCGGCTGAACCGTTGCTATCCCGGCAAGGACATGACCTTCGTGGTGGATTTCGAGAACGACCCCGAAGTTATCCTCAAGGCGTTCCAGCAATATTACACCAGGGCCGAACTGGCCGACCTCAGCGATCCGAACTGCGTGGTCAACCTGCGCCACAAGCTGGATGATGCCGGGTTGTACGATCAGCCGGAAGTCGATCGCGTGGCCCGTATCCTGACTAATCCGAAAGCAACGCAGCAGCAGCTTGATGCGGCCATTGTGCCGGTCAGTTCCCGCGTGCTGGGCCGGTATCGCGCAGCCCGAAAACTCTTTCAGGACGAGCCGGAAGGTTCGCATGAACGGCAGGTGGCGAAGGAACGGATGGATGGCCTGATCCAGTTCCGGAGCGATCTGGCGTCCTATATGCGGATGTACGAGTTTTTCAGCCAGATGCTGAATTACGGCAATCCGGATTATGAAAAGCTGTATCTCTTTGCCAAAATGCTCTGGCCACTGCTGAAATTCGACCGTGAGCGCGAGACGGTCGATACAACCACCCTGCGCCTGACGCATCATCGCATGAAGGATCTTGGCAAGCAGAAGCTTGGGCTGAAGAACGAAACCGGAGAGGGGCTGGAACCAATAAAAGAGGCAGGTTCAGGGCTACCGCAGGACAAGGCGAAGGTTCAGCTCTCCCGTATTATCGAAGCCATCAATGATCTGTTCGAAGGGGACCTGACGGACGGAGACAAGGTGGCATTTGTTATGGGACTGGAAACCAAACTGGCAGAATCCAAAAAATTGCGCGAACAGGCGCAGGCCAATACCAAGGATCAGTTCGCCAATTCACCTGATCTCCAGGAAGAAGGGATGAATGCAACCATCGAGTTGATGGACGCACATGAAAAGATGGGCAAACAGATGCTCAACGATAATGCCCTACTGCGCACGGTTATTGCCGCCATCGTAAAACAGGGTGGGTTATGGGAAGGATTGCAGGGATAAAAATCACACCGGCGCCGTTTTCGTTCACAACACGGCAGGCGATAATAGTCCCATCGCCACAGGCTACGGCAGCGCCTGCACAGTCATTCGTCTGTATGCCCGGAATCCATACTTTTTATTTCCCTGATTTATCCGATAACATTTTATGCAAGTCCGGTCGAACCGTCTGCCCGATAGTACAGGTTTCGTCCTTGAGATCGACGCCGCTGTAATTGCGCATCCGCGCCGTCTTCAGCAACCATGCCAGGCTGTTCGCTGCGGCCATGGCGGATAACCCGCCATGGCCGTGAATGTTGGAAATGCAGTTCCGTCCCGAATCCCGCGTCCCTATCCGCGGATTCCACGTCATGTACAGGCTCATGCTTTCAGCGCAGCGCAGGCCGGGGCGTTCCCCGATCATCATCACCACGCACCGCGCGCCAAGGCCGGTCGCGATTTCATCGCCCAACGCCACCCGCGCCCTGTGCGCCACGACCAGCGGGGCGATACGCCAGCCGGCCAGCAGGGGCATCACCGCCGCCAGTACCGCAGGCCCCTGCTGCTGCGCCGCAAGCGCCGACAGCCCATCGGCAATGACGAACACCACATCATACCGCCCATGTGGCAGGCTTTCGCGGCTTCCGTCCGATAACTGTCGCCCAAGGTCGGGGCGCCTTACGTATTCCTCGCGGTCCCTGGCGCGACTTTCAACCGCGATCGGGGGCTGTGGCAGGTTCAGCCGACTGGTATCCAGCGTGGCGGAGACGGCATGACGCGCACGGACATGGGCGTACTGGAATTCCCGCACGGCCGCGCCGGAAATCGTGTTGCCGGCACGGGGCAGGCCGATCCGCGCCGAAGTCGTTGCCTGCAACCCGCGCCAGGTAAGAGGGGGATCATCAGTCATTGCAGGGTATCATCCCGGAAAAAAGGCCGGGGGGATTGATGCGCATCCGCCCCTTTGCATCAACCAGTTCCCGCGCGACCAGCCACGCCTCAAACTCCGGCGCCGCCCGCACGCCAAACAGCGAACGCAGGGTCTGGATATCGTGATAGGACAGGCTCTGGTAATTCAGCATGATGTCATCGCTGCCGGGCACGGCGATCAGGAAGTTGATACCAGCGGTGCATAACAGCATCATCAGGTTGTCCATGTCATCCTGGTCGGCCTCGGCATGGTTGGTGTAACAGACATCACACCCCATCGGCAGGCCCATGAGCTTTCCGCAGAAATGGTCTTCCAGCCCCGCCCGGATGATCTGCCTGCCATCATACAGGTATTCCGGGCCGATGAAGCCGACCACCGTATTGACCAGCAGCGGCGAGAAAGCCCGCGCCACGGCATAGGCCCGGACCTCCGCCGTCTGCTGGTCCATGCCGTGATGGGCATTGGCCGACAGGGCCGATCCCTGCCCCGTTTCAAAATACATGGTGTTCGTGCCGACCGTCCCCCGCCCCAGTGACTGGCTGGCCATATAGGCTTCGGACAGGACCGACAGGGAAATGCCAAAACCCGCATTCGCATCCTGCGTGCCGGATATGGACTGGAACACAAGATCCACCGGCGCGTTGCGCTCCATCAGCCGGAGGGTATTGGTCACATGCGTCAGCAGGCAGGTCTGGATGGGGATGTCATAGCGCACCCGCACATCTTCAAGCATATGCACGATGTCACCGGCATTGGCCATGTTGTCCGATGCCGGGTTTATGCCCACCACCGCGTCCCCCACCCCCAGCAGCAGGCCATCCAGCATGGACGCGGCAATACCCGGCAGGCTGTCCACCGGGTGATTGGGCTGCAGGCGCGACCCCATGCGCCCCGGCAGGCCCTGCGTATTGCGAAAGGCCGTGCGGACCGTAATCTTGCGGGCAACCGCCACCAGGTCCTGGTTACGCATGAGCTTGCTGACCGCCGCAACCATTTCAGCTGTCAGTCCCGGCGCAAGGGCCGCAAGGGTCGCGCCGTCGATTTCATGGTCCAGCAGCCAGTCACGCAGGTCCCCCACCGTCATATGCGCGACGGGGGCGAAGGCGGTGGCATCATGGCTGTCAATAATCAGCCGCGTGACTTCATCCGTCTCGTAAGGAACCGGGACCTCGTTCAGGAAGGTCCGGAGCGGAATGTTCGCCAGCGCCTCACGCGCACCGATACGCAGCAGGGGATCAGGGGCAGCGACCCCGGCCAGTTCATCACCGCTGCGATAGGGCGACGCATAGGCAAGCACCTGTTTCAGGGAGGAAAAGCAGAATTTCTCGCCCCCCAGGACAGCATGATATGACACGTGTACAATAGCCTTCCCAACAGGGGTGATTCATCCACGACCGGATTATAAACGCCTGTCCTCAGATTTCTTGACCGGCAGGCACAAAGACTTGACCAGTCCCCGCATGGGCGCGCGCCTGGCGGTCGCCACCTGCCTGCCGGGCCGTGCGGTACAGGCGTGGCGACACCCCGGTCCATTTGCGGAATGCGCGGCTGAAGGCGCTGATTTCCGAATATCCCAGCAACAGCGCGATCTCGCCAATCGGCATGGTGGGGCGGGCAAGGTATTCGCGGGCCGCGTCCTGCCGGATCCGTTCCACCAGGGCGGAAAACGTGATGCCCATCCCATCCAGACGACGTTGCAGGGTCCAGCGCGGCATGCGCAGCGTGTCCGCCACCTGCGACAGGGCCGGCACGCCATTGCCCATGGCATAGCGGATTTCGGCGCGGACGCGCGCCAGCAGCAAGTCCGTGGCGGGGGCTGCCTGCGGGCGCATTGCCGCGGATGGCAGCGCCGTTAGGCTACACCGCAGGACATCAAGCAGCCGCACATTTCCCTGCGGCATGGCGCAGCCCATTTCCGCCCTGTCAAATACCACCGCATTGACGCCCATGCCAAAATGCACCGGCGCGCCAAAGGCATTATCATATTCGCCCGGCGCGGCGATGCGGCGATGTTCCAGCCAGATGGCCCGTGGCGCCCAATGCTGCCCCAGCACATGGCGGAATATGTTGCAGAACATGCCCATGGTCAGTTCCGCATCCTGCCCGCGCCCGATGATGCCACCCGCCGTGATCCGGTATTCCAGCCGCGCGCAGCCATCATCCTGATGGACAAGGCGGGTCATGGTGCCGCCCTGGTGATATGGGAACAGTTCGGCCACGTTTTCCACCGCGTTGCCCAGCGTGGGGGACGCCATGGCGATAAAGCTGATCAGGCCCAGCATGTCCGGGGTGAAATGCCGGCCATAGGACAGGCCCACCCCCGCATGGCCGCTCTGCCGGGTGGTTTCCTCAAACAGAAGGCAGTACCCGGCAAGGTCGAGCGACGCCGTCTGCGAAAGGTCGGGATCAAGCCGCAGCCCGGCGGACAGGGCCACGCGGTCAGGATCGCAGCCCTGTTCACGGATGAACTGGTACGCCCCCGTGGCGGCAGCGGCAAGCACATGTGGCTGCCTGGCCGCGCCGTCTGCTGGGCCGGATATATCGCCAGGCCGCATCGTCCCTTCCCCACATCGTAAAGCAAGGGCCAGTTTTCATGTTTTGACGGTCCGGAACAAGCCCGAACCCTGTGATGCCAGAATGAATGATGCGGGGCATTCCGCCAGTGCCCCCATGCCATCGGCGCCAGCTGAACGGGCTGTTATTCCGCAAGGGCCTGTCTGAAAAGTCTGCCCGGGCGACATCCTGCAAGCATAAGGAATTGCTCTAACTCATTGTTTACCGAGCATCTTCACCCGTTCGAATGTGTCCATTCAAACCGGATCTGCTCTAGGTGACGCCTGCCGGGAACATGAACCGGCCTTCCCGACAGTGCCCAATACCTCAATTCCCGATATCAGGGAACAATACAGCCCCGTTGACGCAACAGCGTCCCCGTCAGGCTCCACGCGCGCGGCTGAGCCGATAAACCACCAGCCCCATGGCCATGAACACGCCATAGATACCAAAAATGGCCAGATGGCTGACGGCCATGCCCGCCAGTGCGCAGGATGCCGCGACAAAGGCAAAGCCCGGCACCACAGGATAACCCGGCACGGACCATGGCCGCGCCCGGTCCGGCCGGTTACGGCGCAGCCGGAACAGGCTGGCCATGGCGAACAGGTACATGGTCAGCGCACCGAATACCGATATGGTCACGAGCGTGGCGGTCAACGGCTGGCCGCCGATGGTGATATACCGGTCACCGTAAATGGCCCCCATCCCCACGCCGCCGCCAGCCAGCGTTGCCGCCCATGGCGTCCCGAAGCGGGGATGCAGGCGGCCCAGCACCGCGGGCAGGTAGCCTTCGCGCGCCATGGCATAGATCTGGCGCGAATATCCCATGATGATCCCGTGGAAAGACGCCACAAGGCCGAACAGCCCAAGCCATACCAGCATATGCACATAGCCGCTGCGGGGGCCGACCACGGCCAGCATGGCCTGTGGCAGCGGGTCGTTCAGGTTGGCCAGGGCTTTCCAGTCACCCACGCCCCCCGCAAGGATCATGATGCCGAACGCCAGGGCCATCAGGGTCATGATCCCGGCAATATAGGCCATGGGAATGGTCCGGTGCGGGGCGCGTGCTTCTTCCGCTGTCATGGCCACCCCTTCGATCGCAAGGAAAAACCATATGGCGAAAGGTACTGCCGCCAGGATGCCGCCGACGGCATGCAGGCTGAACGTATCGGACCCGGCCCAGCCATCGTGGACGAAATTCGCCCATGAAAAACCGGGCATCACCACAACCATGAACACAAGCAGCTCGGCAATGGCCGCCATGGTAATGACCAGTTCAAACGTGGCCGCAATATTCACCCCGACCATATTCAGCGCCATGAACACCACATACGCCCCCGTCGCGGCTGTCGCCGCGCCGACATGGGGGTACTGCACATGCAGGTAGGCCCCGATCGCCAGCGCGATGGCCGGGGGCGCAAAGACGAATTCCATGATCGAGGCAAAGCCCGTCAGGAACGCTGGTACAGGCCCGAACGCCGCCAGCACATAGGCAAACGGGCCGCCGGCCCTGGGTATGGACGTGGTCAGTTCGGTATAGGAAAAGATCAGCGCCACGTACATCAGCGCAACCATGAACGTGGTGACAAGGAAGCCCAGCGTGCCGGCCGTGGCCCAGCCATAACTCCACCCGAAATATTCTCCCGATATCACCAGCCCCACGGCAATGCCCCATAGATGAAAGACCCCGAAGCGGCGCTGGAGCACGGGCGCGGGGCTGCCAGCATCATGCGGCGGGGTGAGCGGGGTGGCAGAGGTCACGGAAGGGCGGGTCATTATCCACAACAGCTTTTATGATGGCCTGCAACAGGCGACACGCATGATGAACGCTCCCCGCCTAGCACGAAGTCCGGACAGGCTTCCATCACCACGATAGACCGCTCCGCCAACAATATTCTTGACCCCGTGAAACAGTTTCTTGACCTGGAAAAACGTCCTTGCCCCATCCTTCGCCCCGGGTGCCGCATCCGTCCCGTCCTCCAGGTGCAAGATCCGTTTCATCAGGCAATTTCCCGCCACCTGCCGGCAGGGCCGCAACAGGCGTTACACCAGCGAACAGGGGGAACGGCCGCCCCCTGTTCGCCGGGGTCATCGGGCGGACGCCGCACCATCGGCAGAATGCCATGCGCGCCATGGCCTGCATGGCTGATGGACGACACGCCCCTATCCCCCCGGGGCGCTGAAATATGGCATAGTCCGGCCACCACCCAAGGAGGGAACAGGCTTATGGAACCGTGGACGTCTTTCACGCTATTTGGAAAATCCGGCACAATCTACCAGTTCCGGCGCACGCCTTCGCCCCTGCCGCCGCAGGCCTGCATATTCCTGCTGACAACCGTCATGGGGTCAACGGTCAAGGGCGGGTCATGGCAGTTTCTTGAACCGGAAATCGGCACCGTGGCCTCACTGTCGGGCGAGTGGGACAGCGTGATCACGCCTGCCCGCGAAGCCAAGGCGGAAAGTGATGATGTCCTTGTCTGCTTTCCCGAAAGCGGCGACGTGGCCGACGCCTTTGCCGACCTGATCGAAGGCGGGGCCACACGCCTGCCGCGCTAGAAGCGGCCCGCCCCGCCCATATGTGAATGGACGCGGGTGCGCCCGCGGTCCACACTGCGCCGTCCCGCCGGATGGAGATCCCGCCATGTCCCGTTACCGCCGCCCTGTGCTGATGACCTTTGTGACGGGGCTTCTGCTAACCCACGGCATGGCTCATGCACGCCCGGACAGGCCGGTGCTGCTGCGCCATGCCACTGTTATCGATGGCACGGGCAGCGCGCCGCAGCCGGATACGGATATCCTGATCCGCGACGGGCACATCGCGGCAACCGGGCACAACCTGCCGCCCCCGGCCCATGCACGGACCATCGACCTGTCGGGCCAGACCGTGCTGCCGGGCCTGATTTCCGACCACAGCCATGTGGGACAGGTCAGCGGCACGCAGAATGGGGAAGTCAATTACACCCGCGCCAACATCCTGTCCGAACTGTCGCAGTACGAACATTATGGCGTGCTGACCGTTGTCGCCCTGGGGCTGAACCGCTCGCCCCTGTTTGACGACCTGCGGCGCGAACAGCATGCGGGCCTCAACCCCGGCGCCGACCTGTTTGGCGTGGACCAGGGCATTGGCGCACCCGATGGCGTACCGCCGCAGAACATGTTCCACCTTGGCGCCGACCAGATCTTCCGCCCCACCACGCCCGATGAAGCCCGCGCCGCGGTCAACAGGATGGCGGATGAAGGCACGGACCTGATCAAGCTGTGGGTCGATGATTTCCGCAACGGCGTGCCCGGCGCACGTGGCCTGCCCAAGATGCGGCCCGAAATATACCGCGCCGCCATTACGCAGGCCCACCTGCGCGGCAAGCGCGTGGCCGCCCATATCCATGACCTGTCCGATGCCCGCGCGCTGGTGGCGGCGGGCGTGGACATTCTTGCCCATGGCGTGCGGGACAGGTCGGTTGATGCCTCCCTGATCCATGCCATGACCCAGCAGGGCACGGGTTATATCGCAACGCTGGCCCTTGATGAGGCCAGCTATATCTTTGCCGAACACCCCGAATGGCTGGATGACCCGTTCCTGTCATTCGGGCTGTCACCCGCCCTGCGCCAGCAGTTCGCCGACCCGGCATGGCGGGAGAAGGTTCTGGCAGCCCCCCTGACCGCGGCCGCGCGCAAGGCGCTGGCGATGAACATGCGCAATCTGCTGACGCTGTACCGCGCGGGTGTCCCCATCGGTTTCGGCACGGATTCGGGCGCGACGCCAACCCGCATTCCCGGATTTGCCGAACACCGGGAATTCCGGCTGTCAGTCATGGCCGGGCTGACGCCATTACAGGCCATCACGCTGGCGACAGGGGATGCCGCCCACCTCATGCAGCTTGCGGACCGGGGCACGATCGCGACGGGACAACTGGCGGACCTGCTGGTGGTGTCAGGCAACCCGGCACAGGACCCGGCAGCGCTGGATCATATCCGGCAGGTCTGGCACCGTGGGCGTGAGGTGCCCGGCCCGCTGGCGGGACAGGACAGGCCGGCAGCCCGACCGAGGTGACAGAAAGCGATATGACCGGAAACAATATGCCCAAACCCCTCCGTAAACTGCTGCCCCTGATCGGGATGGCAGCCACCCTGGCCGCCTGCGCCGGGCCGGCCGGGCCGCAGCTATCGGGACCGGACGGTCCGATGATCGCCAATAACGACTGGAACGAACATAATTACGGTATGGGATTCTATTCCGGGCCGTATGATGACGGTTTCGAGGCGGAGGGACTGAACGGCGGGCCACCCAATTATCTGGGTGACGAGTTCATGGGCGTGCCGTGAACCAGAACCTGGCAACATGCTGGATGCAGTAAAAAAACAGCTTGAAAAACCATTGATAAATAAAAAGCTTCTGGATACCGCCTTTTGTCGAAAAGGCGGTATTTTCCTGAAGCTTTTTGAAAAAATATTTACCAAAAACTTCTTCATGATTTGCAGGATATATCGTCTGGTCCGGTATCATTTCGATGCGCCGCAGTCACGCGGCCACTGGTTGCCACCACCTGCGGCGCCTGCCAGTCCCATAACGCAGGCGGCCAGGACCTCCGGGCGCATGGAGGCAGGGGGCACCGGCACGGATGCGCCATGCATCTGCCGCGCCAGTTCCGCCCGGAACGGCTCCGCCAGCAGGGCGCCATAAAGATGCAGGCCGTCGATATTCACCGCGCCATCGGCTTCCCGTGTTGACCCCCCGATCCGCCGGGTCAGGGTGATGGACCCCACGCCCAGTTTCGTATCCGGTTCCTGGTTCACGATCATGTCGCCACGCGCATCCACCACACCACCCGTCGCAGCCGCCACGCCGTAACTCGCGCCTGGCCTGCCATCCGGGTACAGGGTCGGTTTCAGCACGATCACGTTGTCCACCGACTGCACATAGGCATTGGACACGACCTTCGGGTGGCGCTGTGATGTCGATTCAAAATAATTGCCGGTTATGCTGACCCTGACCCACGGGCGCATGGCGTCTTCATCCAGATGGGCAAGCGGGTCCGCGCAGCCAGGCGCGTCCGGGGTGACATAGCAGGTCAGCGTGCCGACCAGCATGACCTTGTTATGCGCCTGAAAATGATTGAAGGCGACCGTGGCATGGGATGCCGCATTGATCCGGCCCTTGCGCACGATGTCGACACAGCCATCCCCGCAGCGGCGGAAGTCGTTGTGCACGATCGCGACCCGGTCAAAAAAACCCGTCAGGCCAATGGCATCGCCGGTTTTGTCAGTCTTGTCGACATAGGGCTGCTTGGTCAGCTTCAGCCCCCGTATGATGATATTGGTTGAATCGGTAACGGTAAGGTCCGTAAGCCGCGCCCGCGCCGCAAGGGTCACCTGCCCGCACCCGCCATCAAGGGTTACGTTCGAGGGCAGGCGGAATGTCGCCTGCGGCGCGATGACACGCCCGTCCAGCTCGTGACTGAAAACAATCCATCCGCCACCGGCGGCCTGCGCGTCATTCAACGCATGGCGCAGCGTGCCCGGCGTCGGGTGCGCGCTGTCATCCCCCGCATCCGTGACCTCAAACAGGGGGTAGCCAAGGCCGCCCTGCGTATCCCCCGCTTCCCCGCCGAAATCATGGGGATAGGGATCATGGCGGACGATACCCCGCGCATCAGGCCGCACAACGGGGCAGGCCTGCCTGCCAAACCGGGCCGCGCCATCCCGGGCGGCGGCAAGGAAGGTAGCCGGGTCAGCGGCGCGCGCATGCCCCATGGGCATGATCGCGGCCATGCCCGCAAGCACGGCCGCAACCCCCATGGCGCGACGCATACCGGAAGTCCGGGACTGGCCATACGGATTCATGTGTCCTGCGCCCTATTCAGGAGTGCCGGAAATGGTGACGTTGCTTTCCTCCAGAAGCGGGCTGCCCTTTTTTGTATGGAGATGGGCATCCTCGAACGTCAGTTCGGCATTGCGTACTTCCATCGGCCTGGACGCCTCAAGCAGCACATGCCGCAGGAGCACCTTTTTTATGGGCAGGTCCGGCAGGCCCACGGCATAGCCCAGCATCAGGCCACCCGAACCCGTCACGTTCTGGATCGTGACATCATGGATGCGCGGTGATGCCCCCTCCCTTCCCACGGCGCGGTCATCATTCGCCGGGTCTTCATGCGGGATCTTGGGATAATAATCGGTCAGGATGATGGGTTCGCGCACATCTTCCATGGTTACGCCATCATAGACGATATCCGACACCTCGCCCCCATGCGCACGGTCCGTCTTGATGCGCAATCCGTTGGTCGTATGCTGGAACTGCAGGTGGCTGGCGCGCACATGCCGCACGCCGCCCGTGGTTTCGCTGCCGATGGACAACCCGTGCCCATGCAGGAATTTACAGTTTTCGATCACCACGTTTTCCGTCGCGGCATCGGGGTGCTGCGGGTCACGATGGCCGGACTTGATGGCGATGTTGTCATCCCCGTTGTCAATGACGACATTGCGGATGGTGATGTTGCGCCCGGCGGGATCGATCCCGTCCGTATTGGGTGAATCGGCGGGCGAGCTTATGGTAATGCCGTCCACCACCACGTTGCTGACATCCGTCATCAGCAGGTGGAAGGTCGGCGCATTGCGCAGCGTCAGGTTGCTTACATGCAGGTCATCAACATGTGAAAACGCGATCAGGCGCGGGCGGGGCGGCATTTTTTCGTGCCGGCTGCGGGCCTGCCGGGCAATCGTCCACCATGCCTCCCCCGCGCCATCAATCGTGCCCGCGCCCTGCAGCGTGATGTCCCCGACCTCCTTGCCATAAATGAAAGCCACGGGGGGCGTGCCCGCGCCGGGCACAAGGGCGGAGCGCAATGTCGCCCCCTTCTCGATCGACAGGGTCGTGTGCGACGGTATGACAAGCGGGCCGGAAAGGTATGTGCCGGCGGAAAGCTGGACCATGCCCTTGCCGGCGCATTCCCCAAGCGCATGGGTGATGGCCGGCCCGTCATCATGCGTGCCGTCATGCGTGGCCCCGAAACTTTCCGGTCGGCACACCGTATTCTCCGCCCTTGCCGCGACACAGGACAGTCCTGTCGCCACAAGCCCGACTGCAACCGCGGCAACCGCTCCGCGCGCCCTGCATGGGAAAAGGATGTTCCAGGCTGCCATCAATATTTTCCTTAACACAATAGAATTGCCAAAGCCGGGAAGAAGCCACGCGCCGGCGCGGTATCCTCCGTCCGGACCGCCTGGCGCCCTTCCGCCTGCGCCAGCCCCATCAGATCGGATGCATGAAGCGCATCATGGTCAGGATCTGCAGGAAGGGTGTCGTGAATTTCTCGAAATCATGCAGGCCGGAATGGCTGACCACTATGCCGTCATTGGGCTGGATGGGGAACATCCGCGCCAGGAAGAGGGATTCCCCGCGTGACATGTTGAACCTGTACACCGTGGGCCGTGGATTGGTGTCGGGATTGGTCAGGCGAAAGACGAATACATGGGTCCGGTCGGCCTGCATGTCATCCAGCCCGCCAGCCATGCCCAGCGCGTCAAGCAGGCTGGTGCGGCGCGCGGTCATGTCGATCTGCCCGGGCTTGAGCACGGCCCCCATCGCCACGAAGCGACGGGCATTGGCCAGGGCCAGAATCTGGTCGCCATCCGTCACTTCAAGCCGCGAGAGCAGAAGCTGCGTATAAGGCAGTTCAACCGACTGCCCATCCGCGCGGTGAACCACGACATCGGTGGCATTGCTGATCTGCGCCGGGCCGCCGCTGCGGGAAATGGCGTCAAGCACGTCAATCTTGCCGCCGATGGTGGGCACGCGCCCCGGCGTTTTCACGTCGCCCGCCACCACGACCGAATGACCGGGTGTCGTCACGAATTCGATCTCGACCTGCGGCCCGACGGCAAGCTGCTGCTGGACCAGCGCGTTGCGGATCGTGGTCGCCGCGTTGGCCAGGCTGGAATGCGCGACCTTGAGCGACCCCACATACGGCAGCGTAATGCTGCCATTGTTATCGACCATGACCGAAGGGAACACGGACCCGCCAATGGAAATGGGGGCAAACGTGCCGCCATCGCTGCGTTCATACACCGTAATGCGCAACGTATCCCCCGCCAGGATCGGCACGTCCGGTACCGTGACCGGGGTAAGGGAGACGGGCGTTACCTGCTCGGGGACAACATTTTGCGCCAGGTTGTTCGCCGTGATGTCAACAACATTGTAATTCGCCACGGAGTTGACCGAAGAGGGATGCGTAATCGCCTTCGCGCTGGGCGAGTCATGCGATCCGGAGCCAGCGCATCCGCTCAGCAACGGCATCATCATCAATCCGATGATCGCGGTGCAGCAAACCTTATTCAACATAGGCCTCCATCGTTTTCCCCAGCATGGTCAGGAGCGAGAAACGTTCAGTAGCCACCCGCCGGGCATCACGGGCGATCGTGGCGACGGATGTGGCTGATTCAGGTAATAAAGAAAGGACAGCGGCGCTTACCGCATGGGTATCAGGGGAAAGGGCGTCCGGCAGTACAATGCCGGTTACGCCGTCAACCAGCGTTTCGGCCGCGCCACCCGCCGGTGTCGTCACGACCGGAATGCCCGCCGCCTGTGCCTCGATCAGCACATTGGGCAGCCCTTCCCACCGCGAAAGCAGCACGAAAACGTCAAAATGCCGGAGCCAGAACCCGACATCGGGCCGCCTGCCGGTAAACAGGACACGATCCGCGATGCCCAGCCCGCATGCATGGGCATGGCACTGCTGCGCCAGCGGGCCGTCGCCCACCATGATGAAGCGCAGGTCCGGCCGCTGCGCCAGCATCCGCGCCGCGCAGTCAAGCCACAGCAGCGGGCGCTTGTTGTCATCAAGGCGCATGACCGTGCCGATGGTGCGCGTGGCCGGCACCCGGGCATTGAACGCCGCCATGAAGACCGCGCTGTCGCCGCGCGGCGTCTCGTCAAGCGGTCGCACGCCGTTATAGATGACGCGTACACGCGCCTCATCAATGCCCAGCCATGTGGCGTAACGCCGCGCGGCAAAGCGGGAATTGGCGGCCAGCACGATACCCGGCGCGGAAAGCAGGGTCTGGTAGAGCATGTGGTATTCGGGGCGGTCGCGTTCGGGACGGTCGGGCGGGGGCGCGCTGCGTACCGAAAGGACGATGCGCGGCACCGCCGCCAGCACCGCGCCCAGTCCCGCCGCCAGCACCATTCCGTCCTGCCACAGATGCACGACCTGCGGCCTGCGCTGGCGCAGCAGGGCGGCCACCCGTGCCGTCGCGGCGTCAAGCGGCGCGGGCAGCAGGTGTAGGACATCCCTTATGCCCCCCACAGCCGTGTCGCTGCGCGCCACGTCAGCAGGGATCTGGCTGTAGCAGTCAACGGATATGCCAGCGGATGTCAGGTCGGAGAGGAAAAAATCCCCATGTGGCCGGTCATCCAGCGCCCGGCAGGCGACTTCCACCGGACCATCGAGGCGATAATCACCAATGGCCCCGCCCGCGCGCGCGGCATGCGTCAGGCCCACGGCAGTATTGACCAGTTGCCGTTCCGCCCCCCCCGCACCCAGCGAGCCGTTGAACATGACCACCCGTCCGACCGGCCCCCGCATGGCGGGGGGCGTTCCACGCCGGGCAATGGCCGAGACAAGGCAGTCGCGCAGCACGGCCTGATGCATGTTGCGCGCGGCCGTATCACCCAGCCCGCGCCGTGCCAGCAGCCTGCGGTCACGACGCAGGGCGGCGAGCTGATCCGCCACGCCACCATCGTGCATGGCGGGCGCATCTTCACCCGGGGCCGGCGGCAGGCGTTCCAGCACGGCCTGCGCCGCGGACAGGTCGCCACGCCGCCTGAGCAACCCGGCATGGAGGCTGGCGACATCCACGGGCATGGCCCCTTTTTCCAGCAATGCGGAAAGCGTCGCATCGACACGCGCATGTTCTCCCACTTCCTCCCATGCGCGCGCCCACATGCCCAGATGCGGCAGGGCAGGCGCGCCGTCAGGAAAACGGGCCTCGACGAGTGCGCGGGCCGCATCGCGTCCCGTCATGCGCAGCACGGTGCGCACGACGATCACGAAGGCTTCACCACAATGGGGAAACCGCTCCGCAAGCCGCATCCAGCCCGCCAGCGCCGCCGGGCGCCCTTCGCTCCGGTCATGCAGGCGCATGGCCAGGAGGTGAAAACGCTCATGGTTGGGAAAGCGGGCGGCAAGGCTGTCCATTTCCCGCGCGCCCTGCGCAAATGTACGCACGCGCACGTGCCGCGCGAACATGGCTTCCGCCATGTCACGCGTGCCGCGGTCGGGATGCGATGGCTGCGCCGAGCCGTCGCCATCGGGACGTGATGCCCGATGGCCCAGGGTGTCCGCCGGCTCGTCGTGTATCAGGGGCACGCGGGTACCTTGTAGTAATCCCTGTACCACGCAACGAAGGCATCCACGCCGGTCTGCACGGGGGTCGCCGGGCGGAAGCCGGTCAGCGCCTGCAGGGCCGAGCAGTCGGCCCACGTACGGGGCACGTCGCCGGGCTGCATGGGCATGTAGTTGCGCACGCACGGCTTGCCCAGCGCCTTTTCGATCGCCTCGATGAACGCCATCAGGCTGACCGGCTGGCTGTTGCCGATATTGACCACCCGGTACGGCGCAACGGGGCTGGCGCCGGGATCGCTTTCACCAGCCTTGAGCGGCGGCTTCGCGGACAGCAGGCAGATCGCTTCCACCAGATCGTCGATATAGGTGAAATCGCGTTCCATGTTGCCGTTGTTGTAGACATCGATCGGCTTGCCCGCGAGCGTGTTGGCGGTGAACTTGAACAGCGCCATGTCCGGCCGGCCCCACGGGCCATACACCGTAAAGAAGCGGAAGGCGGTAATCGGCAGCTTCCAGATATAGGAATAGGAATGCGCCAGTTCCTCGGTCGCCTTCTTGGTGGCGGCGTACAGGCTGAGCGGATGGTCGCAACGCTGGGATTCGGAGAAGGGCATCTCCTTGTTCGCCCCATAGACGGAAGACGTTGACGCCATCATGAGATGGGGCGTCTTGTGCTGCTTGACCTGCTCAAGCACGTTATAGGTGCCGACCAGGTTGGCGCTGATATAGGTGCCCGGGTTTTCAATGCTGTACCGCACCCCCGCCTGCGCCGCGAGGTGGATGACCAGTTCGGGCTGGCACGCCGCAAAGGCGTTTTCCATGGCCTGCGCATCTTCAAGCATGAATTCGTTGCAGGTGAATTTATCGAATTCCCGCAGCATCGCATGGCGCTTCTGCTTCAGCGTCACGTCGTAATAGGTGGTCATGCCATCTATGCCGGTCACCTCATGGCCCTCACGCAGCAGGCGCCGGGCGACATGGAAACCGATGAACCCGGCCGTACCGGTAACAAGAATACGCATTGTATACTCCAGAAAATTCAGGTGGCCCGGGGTAAGCCACCCCTGTTTTGTCCTGACGGAACACGACCACGCCCACGCGTCGCCCTAACGGGAATCACGCAGCGCGTAGAACAGCAGAAGCGAAATGGCCCATGCGATGAACGCGCAGCCCGTGACGGTCAGCGGGGAGAGCAGGTAACGGGGGAATGCCGCCATGCCCGCCTTGACCGGCCGGACATAGATCAGCACGTACGCGTTCTGCTTGACGGCGTTCTGGCGCAGCTCACGCAATGTATTGCGGGCTTCGTCATAATGGGTCTGGGCTTCCTTCATCTGGTCAAGCAGGAGGGTATTGGTGTCCATGACCGAAGCCCACCCTTCGGTCGGGGTCGCGGCATGGTCGGCCGAACCGCCACGGACGCGCTGCTGGATTCCATTGATCTGGCCCTGGATCGTGGAAATCTTCTGCTGCAGCGACGCCAGCGCCGGGCTGTTCATGCCGCCAGAACGGCGCAGGTCATCGGCCTGGCTCTGCGCGGCAAACAGCGCCTGGCGCAGGGCCTGCTCCATGTTTATTTCGCTCTGGTTGGACCGTTCCGCGTCAACAACGCCCGTCCTGGCGCGGAACTCCGCCAGCCGGTTGCGGGTATCCGTCAGGTTTCTTTCGGTCTCGTTCAGGCTTTCCTCAGCATATTTCACCGCATCCTGCTGCACGCGCTGCGAAATGGTGTTGGCCATGCGTTCGCTCAACTGCAGCACGCCATCCGCCAGCGTGTAGGAATCATCGGCGCTAAAGGCATATGTATTGAGTGTGATGATGCCCTTGGTCACGTCGTACTGCAGGCGTACTTTCTTGCGCCAGTCCGCCACGACATCCTCGATCTTCGCGTGGGCGGAAAGCCTGCTGAGGAAATCGGCCCGTGGCGAGGCCAGCATGCCGCGCACGTTCACGCCCGCCTGGGTCAGGTCCTCGATGGCGGGCGCGGAATCAAGGTAACTGAGCAGCCCGTACGACTGCGTGGCCGAAACCGGGCCGGCCGGCGGCCCGAATATGCCAACACCCCCGCCCGTTTCACTACCGTAATGGTCTGTCGTGCTGCGGATGGCGAATGTCGCCTGCGTCTGGTACTGGGGGGCGGCCAGCAGGTCGTAATACACGAACGCGATGAACGTCGGCAGTATGACCATAAGGCCAAAAACCAGCAGCCCGAAGGAACGGCGCGGCAGTTCCAGCGGGAACGCAGGCAACCCGATGGCCGCGCGGCTGGAGGATAAGGGGGAGACCGATGGCGCCTTGGCCCGGGTCTCGACAGTTTGGGACGTGCCCGCAGATGACGTGTCAGACATGGATTATCCCAAGCTGGTTTTCAAATTCATTGATGGCGTCGGCCATGGTCTCATGCCACGATAGCTGGCCATCCACGATTACCGCGCCACGCGTGCACATGCGTCGGATGGTGGTCACCGCCTGGGAGACCATGATGATTTTCGCGTGCTTGCGGCGTTCGGCAAATGCGGCCATGCAGCGGCGTTTGAACGCGACATCGCCCACGGCGCTGACCTCATCGACAAGATAGATGTCAAAACGGATGGCCAGCGACATCGCGAACGCGATGCGCGATTTCACGCTGCTTGAGCAGAAACTGAGCGGCTGGTCGAAACTGCGTCCGATTTCGGCAAACTCACGCACGAAGCGGATGCACTCGTTTTCGTCAGCCCCGTACAGGCGCGCTATGAAACGCACGTTGTCACGACCGGACATGTGGGGATGGAAGAAACCGCTATAGGACAGCGGGTAGGAAACCCGCATGTCGGGACTGCGGATGATCTCCCCGCTATCGGGGTAATCCATACCGGCGAGCAGGCGGATGAGCGTACTCTTGCCTGACCCGTTGCCACCAAGGATCCCGATATCCTCACTGCCGTCAAACACCGCGTTCAGGTGCGACAGGACCGGGTTGTCCGCCGGCCGCCCGCGATAGGATTTGGTGATATCCGACATCGTGATCATGCGGATATGATCCGTTTGCGCATGAAGCGCTGCAGGCACAGGCCGACCACCACGGACCCGATGGCCCATTGCGAAAGATAGAGTGGACTCATGTAGATTGTATCATAATCAGACAGGTACCCCGCGCGGAACAGCGCCACGCCATGCAGCATCGGGTTCCACAGCAACCATCGCCGCAGGTCGACGGGCACCCGGTCGATAAAGAAGAAAATGGCGGAAAAGTGGTAAAGCGGGCGCGTGATGATCGGATACAGCATCACCCATGAACGCCACATCTTGCCCAGCACGGCATTGATCAGCCCGACACCCATTCCCATCGTGAAGATCAGGATGACCGCGCCGACGCATTCCATCGGGTATTCGGGCACGGGGGCGTACTCGCCCACGACCATTCCCCCCAGGATCATTACGGAGACCGCAAGCCACGTAACGCCTTCCAGCAGTCCCCACGATGTCACGATATCCAGCGCATGCACCAGCGGAAAGCGCAGGAGCATCTGGTTGGAACGGAGTGCCGCGCCAACATGTAGCGCCGTTTTCTGGAACAGGAAGAACGGCAGCACCCCGGTCACGAAAAACAGAAGGACATTGCCCCCCACCGGGTCCTGGCGGTTGATGGCCCAGTAGACGACGGACATGACGGCAACATGGGCGATCGGTTCGATCAGCGCCCACAGGTAACCCACGCTGGTATGCCCGAAACGGGTCTGCGCGGTGCGCAGGATCAGCGCGACGATAATGCGGTAATGGCGCATGAGGGCAGGCATGACCCAGTTGTCCGCCTGCGCTCCGTCCCCGGTCGGCATGGGGGGGATGGACGCGCCATTCCCCGCCATGTTTCCCACGCTGCCATTCATGTCTGTCATTCTCCATCAACCATTCGGTGCACCCATGGGCCAGGCACCAGGCCGGGCTGGTGCCTGAAGCCTCAGGCGGCGTTCGTTTTCACCTGACCACGTCCGACACCCGTGTAGGTGAAGCCCGCCTTGATGACATCCGTGGGATTGTAGACATTGCGCAGGTCCACAAGGATCGGGCTTTTCATCAGCCCACGCACCTTGGTCAGGTCGAGCGCGCGGAAAACGTCCCATTCCGTCACCACCGTCACGACATCCGCGCCGGCCACGGTTTCGTACGGGTCCTTGCAGAACACGACGCCGTCCTCGATCACCTTGCGCGCCTGTTCCATGCCGACCGGATCGAAGGCGCGGATATTCGCGCCCGCATCCTTGAGCGCGCGCGTGATGGCAATGGAGGGTGCGTCGCGCATGTCATCCGTGTTGGGCTTGAAGGTCAGGCCCAGCAGGGCAACCGTCTTGCCGCGGATATCGCCACCCGCCGCCTGGATGATCTTGCGGCCCATGGCGCGCTTGCGCTGGTCATTGACATTCGCCACCGCCTCGATGATGCGCCCGGGCGCGCCATAATCCTGGCCGGTCTTGATGAGCGCGCTGACATCCTTGGGGAAACACGACCCGCCAAAGCCGGGGCCTGCATGCAGGAACTTGGAACCGATACGGTTGTCCAGCCCCATGCCGCGCGCGACGTCCTGCACGTTGGCGCCGGCTTCCTCGCACAGGTCGGCGATTTCGTTGATGAACGTGATCTTGGTGGCGAGGAAGGCGTTGGCCGCGTATTTGGTCAGTTCGGACGTGCGGCGGTCGGTAAACAGGATGGGCGCCTGATTGAGGAACAGCGGACGATAGACTTCCGACATGACTTCGCGCGCACGCGGGTCGGTCGTGCCGATCACGATGCGGTCGGGGCGCTTGAAGTCACCGATTGCAGCACCTTCACGCAGGAATTCCGGGTTGGACGCCACCGTGAAATCCGCGTCGGGCCGCGTCTCGCGGATCAGGCGCTCGACTTCATCACCCGTGCCGACCGGCACCGTGGATTTTGTCACCACGACGGTATAGCCCTGCAGTTCCGCCGCGATATCCTTCGCCACCTGATAGACATAGGTCAGGTCGGCATGGCCATCGCCACGGCGCGACGGCGTACCCACGGCAATGAACACCGCGTCGGCGTCACGCACGCCCCACCCCAGATCCATGTCGAACTTGAGGCGGTCGGCCGCGACGTTGCTGGCGATCAGTTCCGCCAGACCCGGCTCATAGATCGGCACGCCACCGCTGCGCAGGGATTCGATCTTGCGTGGGTCCGTATCGATGCAGCGGACCTCATGCCCGAAATCCGCGAAACACGCGCCGGTTACGAGGCCGACATACCCGGCCCCAATCACAGCAATTTTCATCCTACTCTCCCTTGTAACGGAAAACCTGTGTCGTAAAGTGACATCGTATCCCCCAGCATGCGCTGGAGGCCGAATCTCTGCTCAATAAAGGCCGGGGCGCCGGTCCGGGCCTTGAGACGAAACGTGCGGTCCTGCATGACCCGGATAACCGCGGCGGCAAGGTTTTCGGCCTTGTCATCGCGGACCAGATACCCGGTAATGTCCTGGATCACCGCTTCACGCGAGCCACCGGCATCCGTCGTGACAACGGGAACGCCCAGTGTCTGGGCCTCCAGCAATACGTTGGGCAGGCCCTCGACCTCGCTGGCCAGCAGCATGACATCCATGGCCGCGATCCATGGCTCGACCGGACTCTGCCGGCCCGCAAGCGTCACGCGGTCGGCAAGGCCGTGGGCTGCGATCCACTGCTCAAGCTCCGCGCGCAGCACGCCATCGCCCACAATGGTGAAACGGGCCTCCGGCACCTGTGCGGCCACGATTTCAGCCACCGACAGCCACAGGTGCGGCCGCTTGGCGGGCGCCAGGCGGAACGTACCCCCCATAAGCAGGTTGTCCGGTCCCAGCCCGAGGCGTTCGCGCACCATGGCGCGCGCTTCGGGGTTGCCGCGCTTCTGCACGGACGCGGTCTCCACCCCGTTGCGGATCACGGCGATCGATCCCGGCTCCAGCCCCAGCCACTTTTCGTAATCTTCCGCGCCCACGCCGGAATTGGCGGTCAGGCGCACATCGGAACGCTGGGCCAGGCAGCGGTACATCGTGGCGAGATAGGAACGGTAGCGCCGCCGGTCCGTCTCCTGCGCCACGACATTGCGCGTGGAACAGACAATGCGCGGCACCCCCGCCAGCACGGCGGCGACCGAGCCGGTGGAAATGACGCCGTCCTGCCACAGATGCACCAGTCCGGGCCGATGGCGGCGAAAACAGTCATATAGTTTGATGACATCGCGCGATATGCGCGTGGGCATTGCCGCGATGATGCGCAGCGCCTCGCGCGCGCCCACATCCTCCGCCGCGATCTTGCGAAAGCACGCGGCCTGGTCGATCGGGCCAAGATCCTCCATCTGGAGGTGCTCGTTGGCGGCGACCGGCATCATCACGGCCCGCCCGCGCTCGGCGGCCATGTCCTGCGCGACCAGCCATGTCGGGCCACGACCGGCCGCCGCGCGCAGCCTGGCCACGCCCCCGGCCGAATAGGCGACCTGCCGTTCCGCCCCACCCGCGCCAAGCGACGACGTGACCAGCATGACCGCATCGCCCGGCTCGATCAGCGTGCGCGCGGGCGGATGCAGCAGCGCGCGTTCAAACAGCGCATCGGGAAAGCGGCGGCGCCCGCTGGTGACGGCCGGCTGCAGAAGGGAGGCCGAGCAGCGCGCCGCCATGCGCTCGGTCTCGATGCTGGCCGTGCCATCCTCCAGCCCGCCGGACAGGAAGCTCCATGCCCGCACGTAATCCCCCGCGGCCAGCAGGGCGGCCGACGCCGCTTCCCGCGCGCGCATGCGCATGCGGGGATTGGACATGGCGCTGACCGCCAGCTTCACCGCACGCTTGTGCTCCCCTATGGAGGTTTCGAGGATGGACAGGTCAACCAGCCCTTCGGCCCCGCCTGAACGGAAATGCTGGCGGGCCTTGGCAATCAGCGCGTCAATGGCGGCATTACGTTCCAGCTTGCCCAGCGCATTGATCAGCCCGCGCCAGTACGCAAGCTTGGTGTCATCCAGCCGCAGGGATGTTTCCCATGCCTTCGCGGCCCCGGCCCAGTCCTTGAAATTGGCGCACAGCCGCGCGCGCATGACATGATAGCGCGCGATGTCCGGCTCAAGCGAGATCAGGTGATCGATCGCCTTGAGCAGTTCATCCTTGGGCGCGCCCATGATCTGGCGGGTCCTGAAGCGGCTGCGCAACAGCGCGATGTTATTGCTGTACAGCGCGGCCGCCCGGTCCTGAACCGCCAGCGCGCGGTCGGGTTCATTCACGCCCTGGAAAATCTGGGCAATGCGCAGCGCGGCGGGCAGGCTGCCCTCCCACAGTGATTCGGCGTGCTCCAGCACCTTCAGGGCCTCGGCCTTGGTGTCATGGCGCAGCACATGGTCGGCCAGGCAGGCGGCGGAATTGGCCGTCTCGGGCCACGTGGCCAGATGTTCGGCGTAAACGCGCCGCAAAATCCTGCCGTCGGCCCTGTTCATGCGGGCTTCCAGCAGGCGTTCAGCCGCGGCGAGATCACCCGGACAGACCTGCAGGAAGCTTATGAACAGGCGCTCGGCTTCACCATAATCGCCCCGCTCCAGCGCGCCGTTACCCAGTTTCCACAGGTGGCGGCCATTGCCTTCCGCCGGGGACCCGGCCCGTTCCACTTCCAGCCACAGCAGCCGCGCCTTGTGCTTTTCCCCCACGCCTTCGTAAGCCTGCGCCAGCAGGGATTTCATGTCCCGCGTGGCGGCCGCTTCTTCCTGCAGGGGTTCCAGCATGCTGACCACCACCTGGAACTGTCCCGAACGGACCAGCCGGCGCGCATCCTCGACAATCAGGCCCAGGTCCGCGCATGTCAGGGCTTTCCCCGACGGGGGAAGAACCTGCAGGATGAGGGAATCGCTCATGCGTACCCCGCCATGACGGCCGGGGATACGGGGGCGTCCTCGCGGAAGGCATGCGGCGTGTCGATCGTGTCCTGGTACCACAGTTCGGTACAGAACATTGTCCACAGGATACGGATGCTGCGCGCGGAGCGGTGCGAGGCGTGACGGAGGTGGCGCTCGACCTGCGCCGTGCTGAACAGGCCGCGCTGACGGCAGGCCGAACCCGTCAGGAGGTCACGCATGTAGGAACCGACCAGGCGTTCGGTCAGGTCGCGCACGTAATGGCGGGGCAGGCCGACGTCTCCCCTTCCAGCCGGTGCGGATGCGCCTTCCTGCGCGGCAGGCGTGCCACAGTGCCGGACGACAGCCGGGTCCAGGAAGGGGGCCACCGCCTCACGGTCATCAAGGGCGGCCACGCAGTCCAGCACCAGCAGGTCGCGGCCCGGCAGGCTCAGGCGCAGGTCCATGGCCGCGCCCGCGCGGCGCAGGTCGGGCGTGTCCACCGCCTCCAGCCCCGGGCCGAGCGCATCCGGCACGGCAAAAAGCAGGGTATGGGTCATTGCGGGGCCGACGACCGTCATGCGTTCGGATTCCGTCAGGCCGCCATGGCAGTGCTGGAACAGGTCGCGCACGAAGGGCATGACATCATAGAACGACGTTTTCCACCATACCGGCGGTCGCCCTTCCTCACGCAGGCGCACGACGTCGCGCATGAACACGTCGTAGCGCGGCGCGCTGCCCAGCAGTGCCGCGCCACCCGCGGACGAGACAAGGACCGTTTCCTCCGAATACTGCGGGAACAGGGCCGGATGTCCCGGCAGCAGGGAGACAAGTGGTTCACCGGCAATGCGTTGCAGCGCGCGCAGGCGCTCGACAATGACATCGTCATCCTGATCCAGGTTATTGCGGACGGGATGGAGCGGGGGAGCCTGCGGCCCGAGAGTCCGCAGCAGGGCGTACCCGCTATCCGCTTCCCCATCCCCCATAAGCAACGCGCGCGCGCCACCGCTGCCGGTGGTGACCGCCCGGCCCAGCAGCCGTGACAGGGTGGCATCCGCTCCCGCCTGCTGCGTGCGGTCCATGGGCACGCCGTCCGGGGCCGGCATGGCCCACGGGGCCGTATGAACCTTCAGGTCGCGGCCTACCGTCAGCATGTGGCCCGGCAGCAGGCGGCTTATGCCCGCATGCAGGTCAAATTCCGACGGCGCGCAACCAAGGGAGAAAACATGGGCCAGGGCATCAAGGTTGATGCGCCCTTCCAGATGGGGCCAGGCCTGCACCGTGCGGACATCGGAAGCGAAGACGAATGTCTTGTCATGCGCGGCGTAATAGAGCGGGCGCTGGCCATGGCGGTCGCGGGCGCATGTCAGGCTCTGCGTGGCCCCGTCATGAATGGCGAGCGCAAAGGGACCCTGCAGGCGCACGAACAGGGCATGGCCATGACGTGCCCAGCCAGCCAGCAGCACGGCGCCGGCATCCGACCCCGCCGGGCAGGCAAGTTCGCGACACAGTTCGGCCAGGTTATCAAGCCTGCCATCAAACAGCATGATGACGCCGTGCCGATGCACATGAACGGGACCGCCCATGCAGGCAACATGCCCATCGGCCGATTCGATGACCCCCGACATGGCGCCACCCGGCGGAATACGATAGGCCAGGCCCGCACCGCCCTGCCGTATCATCGATACGACACGGGGCGATACCCTGGTATTTCCCATCCATCCGACAAGAGCGCCCATTCCCGGTGCCTTACGCCGCTGCTGCCTGAGCCTGGCGGTTCAGGATATCGCTCAGGAATTCGATGCTGCGGGTATTGTCGGGTTCCAGTTCCACCGCCTTGAGCGCAGCCTGCACGCCCAGGTCGTAATCCTTGCCCGAACGGCAGAAGCTGGCCAGACGACGCCAGTGGGTCGCCCGGTCCGGTTCCTGTTGCGTCAGATGGTTCTGGACCTCGATGGCGTCACGCCACTGGCGCTTGATACGATAGACCCGCGAAAGCACCTTGAGCGCATCGACACGGTTGGGCGCGAGGGCCAGGATCTTGCGGCCGAATTCTTCCTGCCGCTCAAGGTCTTCCGCCTGCACGGCATCCTTCATGATGCGGCGGTACGCGGAAACGGCCTTGCCCAGGAAACGGTGCGCCTTTTCATTCTGCGGGTCGATGCCCAGCACGATGTCCGCCTTTGACACGGCTTCCGCCACCGCGCCGGAATTGAAGTCGTTGCGGAGTTCCTTGACCAGCTTGCGCGTCAGGGATTCGATCTTGGTGCCAACGACCGCCTTCTCTTCGGGGGGAAGCTGCCCGAAGAGCTGCAGCGAGCGCGCCCAGTTCTGCGCGCGCGCCGCGTTACGGGCGGCACGCAGCAGCGAAGACCCGTCAACCGGGTTGGTCAGGTGGGCGTAATGTTCCCATGCATCCGCTGATTCCTCCCACGCCTGCTTGCCTTCCAGCGCCTTGGCCAGCACGCGCTGGAGCGGCATGTTCGCATGGTCAAATGACAGGCCACGCCGGCACAGGGCAATGGCCGGATCCGTTTCGCCAACGGCGACAAGGCGCCGCGTCTCGCGCACGATCGGCGAGACGATCTTGCGGATGCCCGAATGGGCGTTGCGGTTTTCGGGATCGATTTTCAGGACGCCGTTCCACGCGGCGGCGGCGTTCACGTCGTTATTCTGCTCGGCGGCATGCCGCGCACGGCGAATGAGCGAGCGCACCAGCCCCGCCTGCAGCACGGCGTCATCCGCGGCCGGGTGCCCCTTGAGGCGAATGCGCGCCAGCAGGTCCGCCGCGTCTTCCAGGTGGCCGGCATCCACCAGCGTTGGCACCGATCCCATCGCGGCGCCGGGATCGATATCGGCAATCTGCATGGCGACTTCCGCCAGCGGCTTCATGCGCTTCAGCCGCTGGAGCGCCATTGCCTTGATGACAAGGGCCGAGACATCCGCCCTGTCACGCTGCAGGGCGCCATCGGCGTCCTGGATGGCGGCTTCGAAGTTGCGGCCCTTCAGTTCCGCCCGGGCTGCTTCGGTCAGGGGCATGGACTGGGCGGGCTGCAAGACCGCCAGCCGCTTCCAGATCGCCGCGGCTTCCTGGAAGCGGCGGGATTTCACGAACGCCTTGGCCGCAGCCGTCAGGGCCTTGGAATCGTCGGGCGCTTCGGTCACCAGTTCGAGCGCGAGCGAACAGGCTTCCTCCAGCCGGTTCAGGCGCTGGGCGATGCGCACCAGCAGGATCTTGGGTTCGACCAGTTTCGGGTCCAGGTCAAGGGCGTGGCGCAGGCTGGCCAGGCCGGAAATGCTGTCGCCGCGGTGGTAGGCGATGGTGCCAAGCTGGGCAAAAACCTCGGCATTGGTCGGATGGTCGATGGAGGCGCCACGCAGCATGGCCTCGGCCTCATCGGCTTCGCCGCGCTTCACCATGGCGCGGGCGTCGGCCAGGATCGCGTCGATGCGCATGTCATCGGGATTGACGACCGGGGCCGGCATGGCCGATGCCGCCGGCCTGCTTTCAGGCGCGGACGTGGTACTGGCGTCTGGCGCGGGCTGCGCCGTGCCGGATGCCTGCGCCATCGCCGCCGTCATGATCGGGCGCGCGGTTCCCGGCGTGGTCAGGGGAACGACGTAATTTTCATACAGATAGGTGCCCAGCACATCCTTGAAGTCGGTGGCGTAGTGCTTGTTATCCTCGCCCTGCTTCGCCAGCGCGTTCTTCAGGCCATGGGCCGTGACCAGCGGGGTCGGGTCAAAGTAGTTATAGCCATGGGCCTGGCATTCGGCGCGTATCCAGCCACACAGCCGGTTGCGCGAGGCGATCAGTTCCCCATTGTCTCCAGGCACGTTGATATGGCTGACGAACACCACGTTATTGCCAAGCGTGCTGGCGATGCGCTGCATGTCCGCGGCCACTTCCTCCTGCTTCGTGAAATGCACGTAGCCTTCAAGCATGATGCTTTTCAGCAATGGGGAAAGCGTATGGAACGCAGGAATCTTTTCCAGAAGCTGCCGCCGCTCGGGAATTTCCTTGATGCGGCGGTGTTTGAAGAAGATCTCCTGAATATCCTTGTGATCTTCAAAAACCCGGTTGACGCAGTTCAACTGGAGCAGGAACGCCTTGTAATGTATTTCCTTTATGGATGAAATTTCCACGAAATACACATCGGACGGCGTCCTTGCCGTGTCGGCTTCGTAGCGCTCGGACGCGATAAGCGGCACCATGTCATCCGGAAGGTTCCGCCCTTCCATGCATTCGATAAGCTGAAGGATTTCCTTGGTGGTATGCACGTAACCATACACGCGCGACATGTTGCGCTGCATGTCGCAATGCTTGGAGGCGATATACAGCGGTTCCGCGATGCGGCAGGTGCCCAGGGGGGTGACGGTTACTTCATGCACTTCAGCCTGTGTCAGCTTTTCCTTAACAGGTGAACCGACTTCATTATCTTTCAGCATGTATCCGTTCCTGTTCGTGCATCATCTGTTAAAACAAAAGACCGGCGTCCCGCGCGGGGGACGTTTCTTCATCAAAGGCGGAAAAAATCGATTTCTGGCGGCATGTTTCCCGGATCAAGGATGGCCTTGACGTCGATGACGACCTTCCCCACGCCACCAAGGCAGCGGTCAACGAGTGACCAGCCCCCCGTTACGAATGCATCATGCGCGACGGCCAGTATGACGCCGTCCGAAGGTTCGATATCCGCCTCCGGGCATAGCGGTGCGCCCAGCTGCGCCACGACATCCGCCGGTTCGGCCCATGGGTCCACGATCTGCGGGACAATGCCGAACACCTGCAACTGCCGGATCAGCGCGCGTGCGGGGGTGTTGCGCATATCGGGCAGGTTTTCCTTGAACGTGACACCCAGCACGGTCACGCGCCGTCCGCGCTGCCCATCAGGCCCATGCTGCCGGACAAGGCGGTCAATGCATTGCTGCGCAATGAATCCCGGCATGCTGTCGTTGACATTGCGCGCGGTCAGCACGAGCGAAGGCTCGATCCCTGTCTGCCGGGCGCAATAGGCCAGGTACATGGGGTCGACCCCGATGCAGTGCCCACCGACAAGACCGGGCCGGTAGGAATGGAAATTCCATTTTGTCCGCGCGGCCTGGAAAACATTCGTTGCATCCAGCCCCAGCGCGCCAAAGATGCGCGCCATTTCGTTCATGAGCGCTATGTTGACGTCACGTTGCACGTTTTCAGCCAGCTTGGTCGCTTCCGCCACGCGGATCGTCGGGGCGGCATAGATCCCCGCCTCCACAATGCTGCCATACAGGCGGCTGGCCCGCGCCAGGGCGGCGGGCGTATGGCCGGCGACGACCTTCGTGACCGTGCTGAGGCAGTGCTGCCGGTCACCCGGGTTGATCCGCTCCGGACTGTAAGCAACCATGAAATCCCGCCCGGCCCTCAGGCCGGATCGTCTTTCCAGTATCGGAATGCATATGTCCTCGGTCACACCGGGAAAGACCGTGGATTCATAAACGACCAGCGCGCCCGGGCGCAGGGCCGCGCCAACGGTCTGGCAGGCGGCCTCGAGATCGGACAGATCCGGCCGCCCCTCCGCATCAAGCGGCGTTGGCACGCACACGATGAACACGTCGCATGCCGCAAGCGCTGCCGTGTCATCTGTATAATCAATATGGGTACTGGACAGTATCTGCTGCGTGAATTCCTGACCGGAATCCAGCCCTGCCTGCAATTCATTCAGTCGTTTCTTGTTAGTATCAAATCCGGTGACGGCGGCGCCCTGCCCGGTAAAAGCAACAGCCAGCGGCAAACCGACATAGCCCATGCCGATGACTGCGATACGCTCTCCCACAAGGGATATATCAGGGGCAACGACTCCCACTACCGCATCCCGCATGGATGCGACAGGCTCACGAACATTAGCAGGCTTGCACCAGATACTTTCATTTCGATTACTTTATTCTTTACCGATATTATATGACTTATTCCATAATTACCACAATCATTAACTAAATATTTACCTATTCGTCAATGGGTTAAATTAAACATTTTTCTGGTTTCAGTTATTCAAATTTCAGAAATATATAGGAATATATACCTATATATTTCGATATAACAACAAGATTTCAGGTTATATTGATTATTTACCTGCTTTTGCCAGTACTTGCGGTAAATTGATGACGGCAGTTACCATAACAGGCCATGACCGCAAAAGATCCGCCTGCCGTTCCGCATGCGATGGTCCCGGTTACTCGTTCCCGCTTCATGCCTCAAGGAACCGTGTTCGACCCTTATGGGGCCGGATCAGGAAGATTGATTTGGGTCAAGCACTTACGCCCCGTTCCCTGCCATTATCAGGCAGCAAGGTCAGGCAAGCGGGAGTGCCGTGCAATGGATACCGTCAATCACATGCATCCTCTGGATGCACCGTCAGGCAGCATGGATCTTCTGGCGATCAATACCATACGCACACTGGCGATCGACGCCATCCAGAAAGCCAATTCCGGCCACCCGGGCACGCCGATGGGGCTGGCGCCCGCATCCTACGTGCTGTGGCGCGATATCCTGAAATATGATCCCGCAGCGCCGGGATGGATCAATCGCGACCGCTTCGTGCTATCGGTCGGCCATGCCTCATCCATGCTCTATGCAACGCTTTTTCTCGCCGGTGTGCGCGAGATGGCGGCCAATGGCCATGTCACCGACCGCCTGGCCGTAACACTTGATGACATCCGGCAGTTCCGCCAGCTTGGCTCGCGCACGCCGGGCCATCCTGAATATGGCGTCACGACCGGCGTGGAAACGACAACCGGCCCGCTGGGTCAGGGCCTAGCGGTGTCCGTGGGCATGGCGATCGCGCAGGCTTGGCTGGCCAGGCATTTCAACCGTCCCGGCCATGATGTTTTCGATCATCATATCTACGCCTTTTCGGGCGAAGGCTGCCTTATGGAAGGGATCAGCGCGGAAGCCGCCTCGCTGGCCGGCCATCTGCAACTGGGGCACCTTGTCTGGCTGTATGACTGCAACAGGATATCCATTGAAGGGAATGTTGACATCACCTTCACCGAAAACCTTGCGGCGCGCTTTCGCGCTGCCGGGTGGGATGTGCTGGAAGTCGCCGATATCAACGATCTTGCCACATTGCGCGCAACCCTTCGCGCCGCGCGGGATGACCTGACAAAGCCCACTTTCGTCATCACCCACAGCATTATTGGCTATGGTTCGCCGCACAAGGCCGGCAAGGCGTCCGCGCATGGCGCCCCGCTGGGCGTGGAAGAAGTGCGCGAGACAAAGCGCGCCTATGGCTGGCCGGAGGATGCGCAGTTCCTGGTGCCGGACGGCGTGCCTGAACACATGCGTTCCGGCATGCAGGGCGCGCGTGCGCATGCGGCGTGGCACAGCATGATGGAGTCCTATCGCAGGACATGGCCGGACCTGGCCGCCGAACTTGACCGGATGGAGCACGGCGGCATGGCCGTGGCGGATATCATGAAGGCGGCGTGCCCCGATTACGCGCCCGATCCGGTTGGCAGGGCCACGCGCGAAACCTCGGGCGAAGTGCTGAACGCCGTTGCGCAGGCCATGCCTTTCCTGCTTGGCGGCTCGGGCGACCTTGCCCCCTCGAACAAATCCGCGCTGACATTCAAGGGAACAGGCTGGTTCGAATCCCCCGCCTGGCAGGGCGATTACAGCGGCCGGAATTTCCATTTCGGCATTCGCGAACACGCCATGGGCGCCATCTGCAACGGCATGGCGTCCTATCGTTTACGCCCCTATGCCGCCACCTTCCTTGTTTTCATGGATTACATGAAAACGCCCATCCGGCTTGCCGCGATGATGGGCCTGCCGGTCATTTACATCTTCACGCATGACTCCATCGGCATGGGCGAGGACGGCCCCACCCACCAGCCCATCGAGCACCTGCTCCAGCTGCGCGGCATTCCGAACCTGCTGACCATTCGCCCGGCGGACGCCAATGAAGTGGCCGTGGCGTGGCAGGTGGCCATGCAGTCCACATCCCGCCCGGTTGCGTTCGCGCTGAGCCGGCAGGCACTGCCCACGATTGACCGTTCGCGTTACGGCGCGGCGGACGGGCTGCGCAGGGGGGGCTATATTGTGGCCGACATGCCCGACCCGCAACTGATCCTGATCGCGACAGGGGGTGAGTTGCATCTGGCCATGGGCGCGCATGAAACACTCCGGGCCGAGGGCGTGGCCACACGTGTCGTCTCGCTACCGTGCTGGGAACTGTTTGAAGAACAGCACCAGTCCTACCGGGATTCGGTTCTGCCGCCAGCGGTCACGCGGCGCGTTACGATCGAAGCCGGTTGCGGGATTGGCTGGGAACGTTATGCAGGCCCGCAGGGCAGGATCATTGCCATGCATTCCTTCGGCGCATCGGCGCCTTATCAGGATCTGATGCAAAAATTCGGCTTTACCGAGGACGCCGTCCTCTCGACCGCGCGCTCCCTGCTCTGACCCCGGCGGCGCGTCGAGGGGTGTAACGTCGGAATTCTCGGATGCCGCCTTTTTTTCAAGAAGGCGGCTGCTGCCTGAAATGTTGGAAAAAAGCGTCCCCCGGAACGTCCCCGCGGTTTGCGCCCGGCCCGCGGGGGAGTCCTAGCACCGCGTCGAAAAGCGGTCCCACGGCGTGATGCGCGTCACGGGCAGATCAACGGGGCGGGCATAGACCTCGGCTGACAGGAACGCCAGTTCCCCCGCCACCTGGTCTTCGGGCAGCGAGATGGACCATGCACGTGGGTTCCCATCGGTTCCGTCATTCCAGCGGTAGCCACGCTGGCGCAGCATGTCCTTGTATTCATAGGGCGCGTTCTCCGCCCAGATCCGGCAGCGGATCTGGCGCGCGCTTTCCAGCAGCGCCCCCAGCGCCGGACGCCCCGATACCGGCAGGTCGCGATCCAGGATCGCGATCCCCGCCAGGCAGTCATCCACCGCCCGATGGCCGTCGAACCAGAAACCCGCCTGCATGCCCAGATAGGACAGCTTGCGCCCTTCATACCCTTCCGCCGCCCAATCGACATCGCGCATGGAACATGCCCACGGCTTGGTGGTGAAGGCAGGCGTGAAGCGTTCGGCGAACTTGCGGTCAAAATTTGCATTATGGGCGATAATCAACGATGCGGGCGCGACAAAACGTTCCACTTCCTCCGGGATGACGGACTGCCCCGCCACCATGGCCGGGGTAATGCCGGTCAGTTCGGTAATCTGGGCCGGGATGGGACACGATGGTTCACGCAGGCGGCTGAAGGGTTCCAGCGATCCCAGTATTCGCCCATCCAGCGTGTAGACGAAGGGCACGATCCCGAATTCGATGATTTCGTCCTTCGCGGCGCTCAGCCCGGTTGTCTCAAGGTCAAGGAACATGCCAAGCCGCGTGCCCGTCCCCTCCGGGTACTGGTCCAGCACGCGCGGCGCCAGCGGGCGCAGGACGCGGTAACGGCCCGTGCCCTCCAGCGTCCGGGCCATGTGTTCCATCTGTTCGGGGGCTGGGTCGTCTGTCATCACGGCTCTCCTGTAGCAGGCATGTCTGCATGGATATGTAGACAGCATGCGCGTTGCGTCCAGCAGAACGGGCGTTGTCCTGTGGCGCGACATGGAATATTACAAAATTTGTCAGGTCGGCCTGATCCTGATGCAATCCGACATGCGCACACAGGATACGCCATGGCCCAGCATGCCGCGCCAGACCCCGCCCCCCGGCCCGCCAGTCCCGCGCCCCCGGCATCGGGGCCTGCGAACGCCCACCGCCTGGAAGATAACGGGCATGACACGATCGTGCGCGTGGGGCAGGTCGACCGTATCTGGTCCGATTTCTACCACCATGCCCTGACCGCGCCGTGGAGCACGTTCTTCTACGGCTCCCTGCTGGTTTATATCGGCATCAACCTGCTGTTCGCCCTGCTGTACATGGCGGACAGTGACGGGATCAGCGGCACGCATCCGCACAGCTTCGCCGATTTCTTCTTTTTCAGCGTGCAGACCCTGTCCACCGTAGGCTATGGCGGCATGATCCCCACAAGCCACACCGCCAACCTGATCGCCACGGTGGAGGTGCTGGGCGGCATGATGATCAACGCCCTGGCGACCGGGCTGATCTTTGCCCGTTTCTCCCGCCCGCGCGCGCGGGTCATGTTCAGTGACAAGGCGCTCATACTGCGCGAAAACAACCAGCTTCACCTTGATATCCGCATCGCCAACTGCAGGCGCAGCCCGATCCTGTCGGTGGATGTGGAATTCGCGCTGGCCCGCCTGATCCGCACGCCCGCGGGCCGGGTGGTGCGGCAGTTCGATCCCCTGCCCCTGCAGCAGGCGCACGTGCCGGTGCTGCGCTTTGCCTGCACGCCCACACATGTCATTGATGAAAACAGCCCGCTATGTGGCATGACGGAAGCCGACCTGTCGGCGCAGGAGGCGGAAATCATCGTCAGCCTGACCGGCACGGACGAAGCATCCGGCCAGACAGTATTCGCTCGCTCCGCTTACGGTTTTGACCGTATGCTCTATAACCATCGCTTCGTGGATATCATAAACGCCGGGCCGGATGGACGGATCACCGTTGACTACACCCGTTTCGACCAGACCGAATCGCCACAGGACGCAGCTGCCGATGTGGCGGAATACCTGGCTGACCAGCCTGACTGACATGGACGGGCCGCGCATCCTGCGCGCGGGCCTGTGCGCCATGGGCATCATGGGCATCATGGGCATCATGGGCATCATCATGGCCTGCGCGGGGATCACGCACGCCCGCCCCGTGCGCCATGCCCCGCCGCCGCCCGCGCCCGACGCTGCACCCGAGCTGCTGTATGGCCTGCCCGCCGCCTGCATCGCCCATGTCATCACGGCCCCGCTGCTGACCAACAGCGGCAGCCCCATCATTCCTGTCACGTTCAACGCGATGGACGGACTGTCCTATCTCAGCGTAACGCAGGACAGGGTGGGGGTGTACGCCGCCACGACACATGACTTTCCCGTGGAATCCATCATCGACGTCCAGACCATCGCGGGCGGGGACACCACCTATACCACCACCCTGAACACCCTGCGCATAAGCAACGGCATGGCGGAAAACGTGCCGGCCCTGCTGGAGGGGATCGGCCTGCCCCACGTCAATGACCGGCCCGTGCTGGGGATCATCGGGTATGATGTGCTGGGCAATTACGACGTGCTGTTCGACTTCCCGGCCCGGCGCATGGTCCTGTTCCTGCCGCGCGAGGGCGGCGCATGCCCGCCGATGCGTGACTGGCTGGGGGCGGACAGCACGGCGCTGCCGCTCCTGCCCGATTCCACCGGGCGGATGACCGGGGTGGCCCTGCGGATGGGGGAACGCACCATCCGGATGGAGGTCGAGCCGGGGGCCGACATCTCATCCCTTTCCCGCAGGGACGCACGCGCGCTGGGCCTGACCAGCGCCATGCTGCGCACGGACATGCATGTGCGCACCAATGCAGGCAAGATCCTGAACGGCCGGCGGCATCATTTCGATAATGTCACGCTGGGGTCGTGGCAGAACCTCGGGCTGGACGTGAATGTGGAAAAGACCACCTACAGCGTCCTTGGCATGAATTTCCTGCGCCGCAGGCGGGTCCTCATGGCCTTTCCACAGGACATGGTCTTCATGACCCCGCAGCAGGACATGCCGGACGACCGGGGACAGGCGACACATGGCGTGCTGAGCACGCGCACCGCCATCGCCCGCATGGTCGATACCCCGCCGCCTGCGGGCAACACCCTGCTGGTGCCAACGGACAGGCCCGCCGCCGGGCCTGCCGCGCCCTGACCCCTATGCCGGCAGGTCGCCACCCGCAGGCAGCAGCCTGTCGCGATAAGGACCGGGCACGCGTTCGAGTTCGGCCATGCTGCCCTGCTGGGCGATGCGTCCCTTTTCCATCACCACGATACGGTCGAACCCGCGCAGCGTGGACAGGCGGTGCGCCACCGCGATCACGGTGCGCCCGACCATCAGCCGTTCAAGGGCGGCATGGACATGGCGCTCGCTTTCACCATCCAGCGCGCTGGTCGCCTCATCCAGGATCAGCACCGGCGCATTGCGCAGGAAGGCGCGCGCGATGGCGATGCGCTGACGCTGCCCGCCCGACAGCATCACGCCCCGCTCCCCCACCACGGTATCGAAGCCGCGCGGCATGGCGGCGATGAAGCCGGTGCATCCCGCAGCCTCCGCCGCCGCGTGGATTTCGGCATCGGTGGCGTCGGGGCGGCCATAGCGGATATTTTCCCCCACCGAACGGCGCAGCAGGTACACATCCTGCGGCACGACCGCCATGGTGGCGCGCAGGCTGGCCTCATCCAGTTCCAGAATGTTGATGCCGTCCATCTCCACCGCCCCCGCCTGCACGAAACGCTGGCGCTGCAGCAGGGCCAGGACCGTGCTTTTGCCCGACCCCGACACGCCCACCAGCCCGACACGGGTACCTGCGGGAATGTCCAGGTCAAAATGCGACAGGACCGGCGGGCTGCCGGGATAGGCAAAGGTGACATCGCGTAGCCGCACATGCCCCCGGCATGCGGCGGGGGGCAGGGTCATGGACTCCACGACACCGCTATGTTCATGCGGCACCAGCAGGTGGCCCAGCGTTTCAGACAGGCGGGTGACATGCTTCATGGCCTCGACCATGGAAAAGGCAAGGTCGCGCGTGCAGTTCAGGATCAGGAAGCCCAGCGTCGTCACCATCACCACGTCACCCGTCGTGGCCCGGTGCATACGCCACAGCAGCACCGCCCAGACCAGCAGCCCCGTGGTCATGAAGGCGGTGACGGTGGAATGGATCATGCGCAGCTGTTCCATGTACCGCAGCGACCGGCTGTGCATGCCTGTTTCTACCTGGATGCGCCTGCGCATGCGGCCGTGTTCGGAACCGATCATGCCATAGGCGCGCACCAGTGGCAGGTTCTGCATCACATCCAGCATTTCGCCATCCACCTCCGCCGCCTCGGCGGCATAGGACAGGTGCAGGAACTGCCCCCGCCCCGCCAGCCGGTATATGCCAAGGCCCAGCAGCAGGGTCATGCCCACCAGCACCAGCGCCATCCACGGGCTGACGGTGCCAAGGGTGACAATGGCCAGCACAAGGTTCAGCACCGAAGGCAGCAGGTTCCACGCCGCCATGTTTTCCAGCGCCACCACCGCGCCCGCCGCCGCCGACACGCGCGCCGCCAGCGCACCGGACAGCCGGTCCGCAAAATAGGTCGCGGCGTGGCCCGTAAGGTAACGGAACAGGTCCTGGCGCACATCGCCGCCCACGCGCACGAACACGCCCGACGCCATCCATCCCGCCACGCGCCATGCCGCGTTGTCACAGATGATGGTGGCGCAGAACAGGATGATGGACACCCATACCGCCCCCATCCCCTGCCCGCCCTGCGTCATGCCGTTGACCAGGTGGCGGATGATGGCGGACATGCCCACGTTGCACGCGACCGCCACCGCGATCGCACCGACGATGATGGCATGCCAGCGCGCATGCAGGCGCACGTAATGGAAAATGAATGTTAAGCGGCATGGAAAAGTGACCCCTTCGGAAGGGGGACAGGCAGCTAAAAACGACCCCTTTCTGAGAAACGGGTTCACGATGGCCTTCATGCTGAATGGAGGCCCGGTTTGGGATGCTTGTTGTGGAAACAATTGGAAAGATCCG
>NZ_NKUB01000098.1 GCF_003207895.1 Komagataeibacter swingsii | reverse complement strand
GCGATCCTGCCGCATCTTTGCGATCAGCAATTTCAGATGCGCGACCATCGCCTCGGCACCCGTTGCGCGCCGTTCAGCCTCCTGACGGGCCACCTCGGATGCTGCCAGAGCCGCCCGCAGACGATCGATCTCCGATATCCCGGTCTCCATACTGCCCATGACAGCATGGATCGGCCCTGCTGTGTACCGAAAAATGCGTTCAGCCTGCCAGTTCCGGCCGCCATGTGCGTTGCGGGTGCCTCCAGTCGATCCCTTCCAGCAGGTAGCCGAGTTGGGCAGCGGAAAGAGCCACCACACCATCCGCCGGTGACGGCCAGATGAACCGGCCGCGTTCCAGCCGTTTGGCGTAGAGCGACATGCCCAGCCCGTCGTGCCAGAGAACCTTGATCAGATCCCCGCGTCGCCCCCGGAACACATAGAGATCACCAGCATGCGGATTACGACCCAGTGCCTCCTGCACCCGCAGTGCCAAGCCCGGCATGCCAAGGCGCATATCGGTCGTTCCCGTCGCCAGCCACACCCGAACGCCCGATGGAACCGGGATCATGGCCGCAGCAGCATGATCAGGCGTTCAACCCTCTCGGGTGGAACATCGTGACCAAAACGCAGGATGCTGCCATCGCGGAATGTAATTTCCATCTGGCCTGGCGCCTGACCTTCCTGCGCAACCGGTTCTGCCAGTCTGACAGGCACAAGGGGTCCATCTTCAGGCCGTCTGCTGCGCCGACGGCATTCCTGCCGCCAGCGATAGAGAAGACTGACATGGATCCCATACTGGCGGGCCACTTCACGAATGGAGAGCCCGCTTTCAAACGAGGCTTTTACAACCCGGGAGCGAAAGGCCGGCGTATA
>NZ_NKUB01000097.1 GCF_003207895.1 Komagataeibacter swingsii | reverse complement strand
AAGACTGACATGGATCCCATACTGGCGGGCCACTTCACGAATGGAGAGCCCGCTTTCAAACGAGGCTTTTACAACCCGGGAGCGAAAGGCCGGCGTATATGCGAGTGCAACGAGGGTCCATTCGGTCGTGACTTTTGCAAGGCCACGCAGGCTGAATTTTCTGAAGCCCATGATGCTTTTGATAATTCCAAAGACCGGCTCCACGGTCTGTTTTCGTAGTCTGTAAAGATCTCCGGCTTCTGTGGTTTCCAGCCTGTCCTTCATGGCAAGCCGCCAGGGTTCGGTTATCCGGCGTGGCTCCCTTTCTGCGGGCCGGGGTCGGAAGTCGTAAGGTCTGCGGGCACAGGGCCGTCCGATGGCGACCAGCGGATCAATGCCCTTTTCCCGCAGTTTTCGGACCGCTTGCCCGCTGGCGTACCCGGTATCGGCGAGCACTGTCTCCGGAAGACCGATTGTGTCTTCCATCGACAGCACCGTGTCGGCAAAGGATGGCGCATCCGCTGATGTGGCGACAACGCCGGTTGTCACGATCAACTGGCTGCCTTCGGCGCAGACTATGGCCTGAGCATTGTAAGCCTGCCGGAATTCATGGGCGTCCGAACGCCGCATGAGGCGGCTGTCGGGATCGGTCAGACTGATCTGTCGGTCGGGTGGTGGTTCATCATCGGGCGGTTTGGGCGCCCGGCCGCGACGCCCTGTTTTTGCGTCATACACCGCCTTCTTTTTCTCGTATGCCGGTCGCGCCGCCTCGGTCTGCGCCTTCGCATCAGCTTCCAGCCGGGCGCAGGCTTCGTCCAGCTTCGCTTTCAGCGTTTCCCGCCGGGCAAGCTCTTCCGGCAATGCCTGCGGATC
>NZ_NKUB01000096.1 GCF_003207895.1 Komagataeibacter swingsii | reverse complement strand
GCCACAAATCCCGTCCTGCCTGCCCTTCCCGAACCTCTGGTCCTGCATCATGCTCCTGTGGCTGACTGCAGCCGGTATGATATCCTGAGGACACGCCCATGATGGAACGTGGGCCGATCCTCCAGGCGATGGCGGAACTGAAACTCTACGGTATGAAAGCTGCCTATGATGAACTGGTGACCCATGCGGTCAAACGACAGTATCTGCCCCAGCAGGTCATAGGAGAACTGCTCCAGGCCGAAATACATGAAAAGCAGGCCCGGTCGGTACGCTACCAGATGACCATTGCCCGGATGCCGCGGGCACAGGATGTCGAGGACTTTCAGTTCGCGGATACGCCCGTCAACGAAACCCTTGTCCGTGACCTGGCTCGGGGCGAATTCCTCGACCTCAAGCGTAATGTCGTGCTTGTGGGGGGCACAGGTACCGGCAAAACCCACCTGGCCACGGCCATTGGCCGGAGCTGCATCCGCACAGGTCGGCGTGGCCGGTTCTTCAACGTGGTGGACCTGGTCAACCGGCTTGAGGCTGACAGTCGGGCGGCAAGGGCGGGTCGGCTGGCCGAACAACTCGGCCGACTGGACTTTGTCATCCTCGACGAACTGGGATACCTGCCCTTTGCCCAGTCTGGCGGACAGTTGCTGTTCCATATGATCAGCCGCCTTTATGAACAGACCTCGGTCATTGTCACCACGAACCTGTCCTTCGGTGAATGGGCCAGTGTATTCGCCGACGCCAAGATGACCACGGCACTGCTCGACCGTCTGACCCATCACTGCGACATCATCGAGACAGGGAACGAAAGCTGGCGGTTCAGGAACCGTAACTGAACCTCTCTCCAGATCCATACCTGCCCCGGCCTGTCTCCT
>NZ_NKUB01000095.1 GCF_003207895.1 Komagataeibacter swingsii | reverse complement strand
GAAGCGGATCGAGCGCGGGCATTTCCTGTGGCCTTCGGCAAAGGACGGAGCGATCCATCTCTCCCCGTCACAATTGACTTGTCTGCTGGAGGGTGTGGATTGGCGCAATCCTCAGAAAACATGGAGACCTGAACTGGCGGGATAATAAAAACTGCGTCAGGCCAGTATATACTGGTACCCTTTTGAGCGCCCATGTGATCAACTGCCTTCATGACGGGAGATACGGACGACATCATCGCCTTGCGCGCAGCACTTGCCGCTGCCGAGGCGCGTGCCCAGGTCGCCGAACTCCGGGCGTCTACTGCCGAAATCCGGGCCACTGATGCAGAATCGCGCGCGGCCAGCGCCGAAGCGCAGATTGCCCATCTCAAACATCTTATCGCGCGGATGCGCCAGGACCGTTTCGGCGCCTCGTCGGAGCGGGGGCGCCGCCTGCTGGCCCAGCTTGAACTCGAACTGGAAGAGCTGGAGACGACACTCGCCGAGGACGCGCCCGAAAACGCCGTGAATCCCGCTGTCCGCGCGACAGCACCCAGGAGCAACCGGGGGCGCCAACCCCTGCGTGCCGATCTGCCGCGCGAGCGGGTCGTCATCCCCGCACCGACACAGTGTCCGTGCTGTGGCAGCGATCGTCTGAGCAAACTGGGGGAGAGCGTCACCGAGACGCTGGAGGTGATCCCGCGCCAGTTCAAGGTCATACAGACGGTGCGGGAGAAGTTCACCTGCCGGGACTGCGAGAGCATCACCCAGCCACCCGCCCCCTTCCATCCGATCGCGCGCGGACGCGCCGGCCCATGGGTAATCATCCGGCGAGAGACGCGGGCGTATTCAGGCGGCGATGGTATTGTGGACCTGCTGGTGGGCTTTCCAGTGCCAGGGCAGGAGTTCATGGAGGC
>NZ_NKUB01000094.1 GCF_003207895.1 Komagataeibacter swingsii | reverse complement strand
AGAAGGGCACAGTATTCAGGCTATCGCCACAACGATCGGAGTAGAGAGAAAAACCGTGCGGCGCTGGTTTCAGCGGGGCCATGCGCCAACATGGAAAAGGACGGTTCCGACACGCAGCATACGCGGGCCTTACATATCCCATCTGGAAAAGAGATGGGTCGAAGGATGTCGGAATATTCGCCAGCTATGGCGGGAACTCGTGGAGCAGGGGTTTACAGGAAAATATGGCATTGTCCGGAAATGGGTGACGACGCGACAGGGTATTTCCACGAAACCCATTTCTTCCGCGTATGTCTCGCCCCCTCTGGGGCGCAAACTTGCACGCCTTCTTCTTGCAGATGATCCATTGTCTGCTGGACGACACAGGACGGGCTACCTGTTCCTGCCCTTCTGGAAGCCGAACCGCAACTCGCTGTCACGCTCTGCTGGCTCAGGAAAATGCAGAATCTCCTCTGTAAAAAGGAGGACACCAGAAAGGAAGGCGATCTGAAGGCCCTGCTGGAAGAAGGGAAAACGACGCTGCTATCGCGTTTGATTCCTGCGCTTGAACGGGATGCTGCTGCCATTGAAGCTTCTCTCGTCACACCATGGACAACCAGCCCGGTTGAAGGACAGATCAGCCGATTGAAAATGATCAAGCGAACCATGTTCGGAAGAGCAGGCTTCGAACTCCTCAGGGCTCGTGTCCTCCAGCCCGCATAATCAAAAACATCATCACGAAAAGTGCGGAAGAACCAATTTTGAAACAGAATTTACAACCTTCACCTTTACCGCCACACCACCCAGAATGACAACCTCATAGCTCCAGTCAAACTGGTAAGCCTCTCCAGGTGCAAAGCTCAGCGGAACATAGGCGGCCCGCCGCCCCGTCTCATGGCGGTCTTCCCACCGTCGGCCATA
>NZ_NKUB01000093.1 GCF_003207895.1 Komagataeibacter swingsii | reverse complement strand
GGTGCTGGCGAAAAGCCGCACCGTGACCGGGCGATTGTGGACCTATGTGCGCGATGACCGGCCATTCGGCGGCCCCGCACCGCCCGCGGCCTGGTTCCGTTACTCCCGTGACCGCAAGAGCGAACATCCCACGGAGCATCTCGATGGCTGGAGCGGTATCCTGCAATCCGACGCCTATGGCGGCTACAACCGGCTGTTCGACGCCGACCGCAAACCGGCACCCGTCATGCCGGCGGGCTGCTGGGCGCATGCCCGACGCGGCCTGTTCAGGCTGGCCGAACTCGGCCGCGCACCTCTTGCTGTGGAGGCCGTGCGCAGGATCGACGCAATCTTTGAGGCTGAGCGCGCCATCAATGGTGCAACGTCGGCGCAGCGTCTCGCTGTGCGACAAGAAAGCATCGCTCCCATGGTCGATGGCCTCCTCGCCTGGATGCGCGAAAGTTGCACCCGCCTGTTGAAGAAGACCCCCGTTGCCACAGCCATGACCTATATCCTGCGCAGGCCAGAGAGTTTTACCCGGTTCCTCTCCGACGGACGGATCTGCCTGACCAACAATGCCGCTGAACGCGCACTACGCGGCATCGCCCTTGGCAGAAAAGCCTGGCTGTTCGCCGGTTCCGATCGGGGCGGCCAGCGCGCGGCCGATATGTATTCCCTCATCGTCACCGCAAAGCTCAACGACGTCGATCCCCAGGCCTGGCTCGCCGACGTTCTCGCCCGGATCAACGACCAGCCCGTCTCACGCCTGCACGAACTGCTCCCCTGGAACTGGAAAAACACCCGTCACGCCAATCATACACAGGCGGCCTGACGCATGCCTGTGGTCCTCGTCGGCTTGCAGTTACCCACAAATCTGCTGTTCTTGAATTTTGTGCTTGATGCAGATGAATCTGTTGTGATTCCTTTTCTGTCACCTTTATGCAGGCGGGG
>NZ_NKUB01000092.1 GCF_003207895.1 Komagataeibacter swingsii | reverse complement strand
ACTGTTATCTGGAGAGGAATGTCTCGCCTGGCAGATATCGTTACAGGTGCTCTCTCCTATCAAATTACAGAAGAAAAAATTTATGGGTAACTGCAAGCCTCGTCGGATGCTTACACCGGATCAGACGATCTCTTGTCGAACGAAACATTACCGCCTGCATTCCACCGAGGAAGAACCGGAAATCAAAGCCATCTTACAATTGGCACCTGTATAAAAAGCGCCACCTTATCGAAAACATGTTCGCAAAGCTGAAAGACTGGCGACGTGTTGCGACCAGATACGACCGATGCGCTCATACGTTCATGTCCGCAATCCAGATCGCAGCAAGCTTCATCTTCTACCTCAAAGAATGAGTATCCGTCTTGGTCAAGTGTGGCGTGGTTCCCATAACCTGTCATTGCGTAACAGGACATTCGCCAGAATGACGAGACGCCGCATGAGAGCGGTCAGAGCCACTTTTGCGTGCTTTCCCTTATCCGTCAGACTAAGATAAATGCTCCGAAGGTCGGGGTTATGCCGCATGGCAACCAGCGCAGGCATGTACAGGGCGTTTCTGACATGAATCCGACCACCCCGAATAAAGCTTTTACCCTGCCACTTTCCTGACTGCCTGGTGACAGGTGCCAGACCTGCGAGCGCAGCAACCTGTCCATTTTCCAGTGTTCCCAGCTCGGGAATATCAGCGATCAGCATCGCAGCAGTGGCCTCTCCAATACCTGGAATGCTGACCAGAACGGTGCGTTTTCGAGAGAGGCTCTCGTCTGTCGAGATCAGTTCGCTGATTGCCTGATCGATGGTTGCGATCTGAGCCTCTATCTGACGAAGTCTATAGCGTGTCAGACGTTTTGTAAGCATCCGACGAGGCTTGCAGTTACCCACAAATCTGCTGTTCTTGAATTTTGTGCTTGATGCAGATGAATCTGTTGTGATTCCTTTTCTGTCACCTTTATGCAGGCGGGGTGT
>NZ_NKUB01000091.1 GCF_003207895.1 Komagataeibacter swingsii | reverse complement strand
GCCCATGGCTGCTGTCGACCATCCTGTGCGACAAGTTCCTGCAGCATCTGCCGCTGAACCGCCAGAGCGATGCCTTTGCCCGCGAAGGGATCGATCTCGACACATCAACGCTGGCCGACTGGGTGGGAGCCTGCACCGCGACGCTGGCCCCCCTGACTACGCTGATCCGGGCGCATGTGCTGGCGGCACAACGCCTGCACGCGGACGACACCACCGTGCCGGTTCTGGCGAAAGGCCGGACAGTCACCGGACGATTGTGGAATTATGTGCGTGATGATGGTCCATTTGGTGGGCCAGCACCGCCAGCCGTCTGGTTCCGGTATTCCCGGGACCGCAAGGGCGAACATCCCACGGACCATCTCACCGGCTGGACCGGCATTCTGCAGTCAGACGCCTATGCGGGTTATAATACTCTGGCGAAACCGGGACGCCAACCCGCGCCGGTTGTCTCCGCCGGATGCTGGGCCCACGGACGCAGAGGGCTGTTCAAAATCGCCGAGAGGGACAAGGCGCCCCTCGCCATAGAGGCAGTAGGCAGGATCGACGCCATATTCCAAGCCGAGCGCACCATCAACGGTACGCCCCCAGAACATCGGCTGGCAGTCCGTCAAACAGACATAGCCCCTCTGGTCGACGATCTGTTCGATTGGATGCGGGAGTGTTGCCGGCGCATGTCGACAAAAAATCCCGTTGCCCACGCCATGAACTATTTTCTCAGACGTGCCGATACATTCACACGATTCCTCACTGACGGCCGGATCTGCCTCTCAAACAATGCAGCAGAACGCGCCCTGCGCGGCATCGCCCTGGGCAGGAAAGCCTGGTTGTTCGCCGGGTCCGATCGTGGCGGAGAGCGCGCCGCCGCCATGTATTCCCTGATCGTCACCGCGCGCCTGAACGATGTCGATCCCCATGCATGGCTCGCTGATGTCCTGGCACGGATCAATGACATCCCCAATCCACGCCTCCATGAACTCCTGCCCTGGCACTGGAAAGCCCACCAGCAGGTCCACAATACCATCGCCGCCTGAATACGCCCGCGTCTC
>NZ_NKUB01000090.1 GCF_003207895.1 Komagataeibacter swingsii | reverse complement strand
CTGCCATGCCTGGAACCAGCTCGTCAATCAACCATGGCGCATCATGTCAATCGGACTGCGCAATTGGGCTCATGGGTTATAGCAATCAACGGTTGGTATTAGCGGTGATAATCTCGCTGCACGATCCAGAGTAATCCAGCCTTATGAAAGCCATCGAATGTTTGATACAGGGAAGTTTGTATCAGTTGGCGATACAAATTTGTTCGTCTCTGAAGCCGGGAACCCGAAAGGAAGAGTAATTGTATTGCTTCATGGCGGCTTGCGGAGCCGGCTGGATTTCATTCCGCTCGCAAAGTACTTGGCAGAAGATTATAGGCTGATTGCTATTGATACGCGCGGGCATGGTCGATCTGGTATCGGGACGGCCCCCCTGACATATCGACAGCTTCAGGATGATTTTACCGCGGTTCTTAACGCGATGGGGCTGCAAAAATCCGGTATAATCGGACATAGTGACGGTGGCATTGTCGCCCTTCGTCTGGCTGCATCTCATGCCGTACAACCAGAGTTCGTCATAGCGGTCGGCGCGCACTGGGTGTTGCCGGAAAATGATCCGGCCCGGCAGATTTATCAGAAGATCAATCTTGAAAAATGGCGTGGGATGTTCGGGAATCAAATATCGGTCTACAACGCGGAAAATCCCGAACCGGATTTCGAAAAGTTATTCAAGGCGGCGACGCATATGTGGCTCGGCTGCGACGAAGATGCCTATCCCGGCGCGTCTGTAAAAAACATCCGGTGTCCTCTGCTCGTCGTGCATGGTGACGACGATATGCTGGTGTCGCGGCAACAGGCGTTTGAGCTTGCTGAGCAGGTCAAAGGTGCCAGATTGCTTAACCTACCCTTCGCGAAACATACGCTACTTGAAGACATGCCTGAGCGTGTTTTTCCCTTTTTACAGGATTTCATGAATCGCGTTACTGCCTGAAGGCCATGCAGTTTCATGTCCCGTCAGATGGGGTGGTTGCCGTCCTCCCCGCACGGCATCGCAATGTGCCAGAATGGTCGTTGGAAGAAACGACTGCGCGAAAGGACGGCAGATGAAGGATACA
>NZ_NKUB01000089.1 GCF_003207895.1 Komagataeibacter swingsii | reverse complement strand
ACACCCCGCCTGCATAAAGGTGACAGAAAAGGAATCACAACAGATTCATCTGCATCAAGCACAAAATTCAAGAACAGCAGATTTGTGGGTAACTGCAAGTTCTACCGGATGCTTACCTTGAATCACATCCAGATGCTTCAGAAAAGCATAATTCCCAACAGGCCCCAGGAAAATTTGGATTTTGTCCGCGCTGTCTTGCTCAGCCTCACCCCAACTCCAGGGAACGTACAAAGCTCGCTGGTTTATCTGGAGAAGGTCGTAGCTCAGCCACTACATTGTTGGTTTCCACTGCTTTGGAGTGGATGAATGATCCGTACAGCGGAGTTCCGAAAGAGAAGCGTAAACTACTTGGTTTTACTGACAATCGGCAGGATGCTGCACTCCAAGCCGGTCATTTCAACGATTTTTTGTTCGTTAGTCTTTTGCGCGGGGGAATACTACGTGCTGTCTTGAATGCAGGGACTGACGGTATGGCCGAAGACGAGTTTGGCTTGCGGATTGTTAAAGCTCTGGGATTTACAGCAAACAATGCGCCTATCCGTGTTCATTGGATGTTAGATCCTGATGCCGGAGCTGTAATACGTGAAGATGCACAACGCTCTCTGGCCAAGGTTCTTGCTCATCGATTGTGGACAGATTTGCGGCGTGGGTGGCGTTACACCAATCCGAGTCTTTCTGTTCTAAAACTTATCGATGTGGCTTTTATTGGTCTGGACGAAATCGCAGAAGATAGAGAAAGACTATCTGCTATTCTGCCACAGTTAGGCCCGGCGGCGTTCCCCCACAATCTCGATTGCTGCATGGTTTCTCCGGGCAGAGCAGTTGGCTGCTAGCAGACGTCGGTAATCGCTCCTCTACGAAGAGCACTTATGACAACGATTCCGCCGGTGAGCGTATCGTCGTCAGATCGCGTAATTTCCACTAATCAATAAGGCCGCCGATAAAGATCACGTCATCGTGATATGGCCTGTTTTAAGTCCAACCTACGCTGCGCTTTCACTCCCATCTGCATCCTATACGCATCCTGCGCAGGATTTTGGGCACAAAAAAAGCCACCCGATTGGGTGGCTTTTCCTTT
>NZ_NKUB01000008.1 GCF_003207895.1 Komagataeibacter swingsii | reverse complement strand
GCTCAAGAAGTTTCCTCAGCGCCGCCGGTGAGTGCGGATATAGGTCCCGCTCCAACAACCGTCAATCTTAAAATCACAAAAAAACAAAAACTTTCATCCGCAAGACATGAAAATCGCGGAAAACCGGCAAATTCCAATATCATTCAAACGGGGACCAGTTTGCCGGGCATACGGAATCGGTCTCTCCCTGCCCTGCCAGCATAAATCCTATCCATTTTAAGATGGACGCATGGCGATGGATTTTGGGACATACCCTCTGAATTATTACAACATATTGCCGCAAGCAGGTTCCCATGCCGAAATCACCGACCAACACCTCCCTTCTCCATAAGGTCAACGATCATGTCGCGGTGCGCATGACGATCATATTCGGGAGCATCTGGTGCGTTTATGCATTCCTGGTCTTTTCCCTTATCCCGTTGGCCGCCCCCGCGTGGCAGAATACGCTGCTGTATGTAAGCAACTGCATCCAGTTGGTTGCGCTGCCTGCCCTTATGGTGGGCAATGCGGTACTGAGCCGGGGCACCGACCAGCGCGCGGCGGAAGACCATGCCGCCCTGATCGAAATCCTGAACGATGTCCGTTCTGAAGTGTCCGAACTGAAAACCGTGACCAACGATCTGGCGCGCAAGACGAATGAAGCCGTCAACCATCCGCCATCGGAAGTCGTGTCGTTTTCCAATGAAGCTGTTATCAATGTAACGGAAAACGAAGCGCATGAGGCAGCCCTTCCCGCCAAGGGATAAAGCTGCCGGCATATTTTATGGAAACATCATGTCCCCTGCCCTGAACCGCCCCGAAATCATTGCGGAACTGACCGTGATGTCCGACCGCTATGAAAAGGCGCTTGGCGATAATGACATCGCGGAACTGGACGCCCTGTTTTACCATGGCCCCGAAACAGTACGGTATGGGGTTGGGGAAATGCTGTACGGATTTGATGAAATCGCGGCCTTCCGCCGCAATCGGGCAGGTGGCTCCCCCCCGCGTGCTGTACTGCGCCGGCATATTACGGCGATCGGCACCGATACCGGCACGGTTGATCTGGAATTCCGTCGTCATGGTGGCGAACGTATCGGCCGGCAGAGCCAGACATGGATCCGCACCCCGGATGGATGGAAGATCATTGCCGCCCATGTCTCCCTTATGGCCGATATTTCCTGATCAGACGTCGGCACCTGCCGTAGCGGAATCCTGCAATCGCGACAGGGCATCGACAAAACCGGTGGCGAAGGATGCCGGGCCGCCTGCATCCCGGGCCGCGATTTCAGCCGCCCGTGCATACAGCGCGTGAACGGCTGCCACCGCAACCAGCCTGTCCGATTCCTTTGGAACAGTTGCCAAGGCCGCGGCAACAAGCCCGCCCAATGCGCAGCCTGCCCCTGTCACGCGCGTCAGTAGCGGGTGGCCGCCCGGCACAATAATATGTCGCCCATCGGGGGCGAGGATATGATCTTCCGGTCCACTGATAGCCACGATCACCTGATGGCTACGGGTCAGCGCCTGCCCCATTGGCACCGCCTGCGCGATCGAAGCCGTGGTTTCGACACCCCGCGCCGTCGCAGCCCCCCCGGCCAGCGCCACGACCTCGCTGGCATTGCCCCGGACCACGGCAGGTGTTCTGGCAGCCAGCGTGCGGATGATGGCGTCGTATTCCCCCACGCCCGCCCCCATGGCCACCGGGTCCAGCACCCATGGCACATGGGCTGCATTCGCGGCATCCACGGCGTCCAGCATATCGCGTGCCGTACAGTTGATCAGCCCTGCTGCATTGACCCACATTGCCCCGGCCTGCCCCCCGAAACCGGCCGGCCAGCCCGGCGCGGCCCCGATGGCGGGGGCCGCGCCCGCCGCCAGCAGCACATTGGCGCTGAGAGTGGCCGCGACATAATTGGTCAGCCCGTAGACAAACGGGGCCTGCGCCCGGATCCGGCGCAGGACGGGGCGGCAGTCCGGATGGTCATAATCCATGGACAGTGTTGCGGCATGCATCTGCGCTCGCTCCTTTCCCACGCATCCAGGCGATGGGTCGCCTGACACTGACAGGGGTTGCCTTTTGGTGGTAATCGACTGAAAACAAAGAATGCCCCCGGTCAATCATGCCGGGAACCGCGTGCATTCCACAGATGGTTTACCAGCCGCCATATCGTAGCAGGAACATACCGTGCGACCAGCTTTCCTTTATGCCCCTGTCATTCTTGCCGCAGGACTACTGGCCACCCATTCCGCATGGGCTGCGGATGCGCTGGGACAACCAACCGCCAAAATCTGTTTCACCCTGCGCGATGCCGCCCTTGCGGGTGGGTATTCATGGGGCAGGGGACGCCTTTATTTCGGTAACCATTCCTATCCGGTCAAGATTACCGGCGGCGGGGCGGTTGGAATCGGCTACAGCAAGCTGAAGGGCGAAGGGACGGTGTACAACCTTGCCCGCCTGTCGGACATCAATGGCACCTACTGGTCCGTGCGGGCGGAAGCGACCATCGCCCGGGGCCGCAATGTCGCGGTGCTGGACAACAACCATGGCGTGGACATCAAGACGACCATGCGCACCAGCGGCGCGCACCTTGCCGCCGCCGTCATGCGGCTGACGCTGCGTGTGGACCCGGGCCGGGAACGGGTTGATACCCCTCCGGCCACCTGCTCCTTCCCCATTCATTAAGAGACTGTTTGAAAAGTCAGTTCATGATAGCCCTTTAAAATTAAAGGAAGTTTTTGGTGAAGCTTTTTGCAAAAGCTTCGAAAGAACGCCGCCTTTTTGAAAAAAGGCAGCACCCAAAAACTTTTATTATTTTTTATCAATGGGTTGTTTTCAAACAGTCTCTAACAGACAGTCGGGACAGCCTGCCCTTGTAGCATTGTGATGCTTTTTTTAAACCAGCATCACCTGCCGCCTTGTGTAAAAAAGGCAGCTCCAAAAAATTTTGTTTTTTTAATAGTTTACGAAAAATCAAGCCGGTTTCCCCTAGATCGTGCTGATCACGATCTCCACCAGGTTGGGACGGCCGGACGCCATCGCGGCCTGTATGGCCGGGGCGATGTCCCCCGCGCGCGTAATCAGGCACGAGTCCAGACCATAAGATGTCGCCATGGCCTGATAGTCGATCGGCGGATCGCGCAGGTCCATTGCCAGGAAGTTTCCCTCCCGCGCGGAAACGTAATGTGTCTGCCCGCGCATGAACCCTTTCAGCACGTTATATTCGCGGTTGTTCATCACCACGAAGGTCACGGGCAACTGTTCATGCGCCGCCGTCCACAGGGCCTGTGGGGAATACAGCGCCGCCCCGTCCCCCACCAGGCAGACAACCGGTTCACGCCCCAGCCCCAGCGATGCCCCGACCGCCGCCGGCATGCCCCAGCCCAGTGCGCCACCGCGCAGGAAGGAGTACTGCGCGGCCCAGTCACTGTCGAGGAACATGCGTGTATAGGAAGATGTCGCAATCGCCTCATCCACAATGGCGACCTGCGGGCCAATGGCGCGCACGACTTCATGGGCGGCAACGCAGGGGGCGATGACCGGGTCGTCCCGGTGCCGGGCAACCAGTGTTTCCGCCTCCGTCCGCCTGCCCGCCCGCGCGGCGGTGACACGCGCGCGGGCCGCACTGAATTCCGCCTGGCGGGACTGTGTCGCCTGTTGCAGCAGCGGGATCAGCACATCAAGTGACGCGCGGATATTGCCCACCAGTGAAAGCGGGGTCTGGAACGTGCGCCCCAGATCACGCACATCAGCCGAGACCTGATAGACCGCGCAACCCGGCGGCACGGGGGAGCCTTCCGAATACAGGATGGTAATCAGCGACTTGCCGCCCAGCGCGAAGATCGCATCATAATCCAACAGCCTGCGGGCGATATCGGTTGCGCGCGTTGGCATGTTGCCCGCCCATAACGGGCAGGACGTCGCAAACGGGATACGCGATGGCCACGACGCGCCATAAACCGGCGCGCCAAGGATCCCGGCCACTTCGGCCACCTGTGCCGCCGCATCCGCGCCATGCACCTCATCCCCCGCGATGATCGCAAGCCTGCCCGGCGCGATACCCGCCAGCGCACGGGCCAGATCCGGCAGGCCGCCGGCTATGGAATCGCGATTGATGATGGATGGGGAACCGACATCAACATCGCTGGGTTCCTCCATCACATCCATGGGCAGGGACAGGAAAACCGGCCCGGAGGGGGCAGCCATCGAATCGTTGAAGGCGCGCCGCACCAGTACCGGCAACTGGTCCGCATGCAGGACTTCCTGCGCCCATTTGACCGCGGGCGTCGCGATGCTGACCAGATCGCCAAACAGCAGCGGGTCGGAAATGGTATGCCGCGAATCCTGCTGCCCCGCCGTCACCACCAGCGGCGTCTGCGATACGCTGGCGTTCAGCAGGTTACCCATGCCATGCCCCAGCCCGCCCGCAGTGTGCAGGTTCAGGAAGCCGGGGCGTCCTGCCGCCTGCGCATAACCATCCGCCATGGCCACCACGCTCGCTTCCTGCAGGGCGAGAATGTATTTCAGGTCCGGGCGACGCTGGAGCGCATCAATCAGGGGCAGTTCCGTCGTGCCGGGATTGCCGAAGATATAGCGAACCCCCTCACTTTCCAAAATTTCCAGCAGGATGTCGGCTCCGCGCCGCCCCCCTGCCCGCCGTGCTGCGACCTCAAGCGGTGTAATGGCCATGCTGTCCTCTGCGTGCATTGACGGTCAGGCCATCGCACCACGTTTTCGGGATCGGGTCCACCATGGGGCGAACAGGGCAGATGCCTTTTTTATCCAGTCGGCCCATGCGCCCGCGCGGAGATAATTTTTCGCATCCGGACGGGGATAATCTTACACTTTCAATTGACCCCATTACCGGACGTGAAGATGATGCACTGACACTCAGCCATGAAAGTGAGCCCTTTGCCCGCTGACGGTCCCGCCACCCTGTCCACCCCCACCATCGTTCCCGACGGGAACCATGAATGGGCGACACCCGTCCCCACCATGATCGACGCCCTGCACCACAGCGGCATCATCACCGCGCACCATGTTGCGGCGGCCCGGTTCTGGGCCACGGATTACCGGATTGGCGTGATGGGACAGGAAGACCCGTATCTGGACCGGACATCACTGGGCCTGTCCGTGCGACCGCTGAACGGGCGCATGGGGTCAATCAACCGCTACAGGTATATTCACGACATCATCGGCAACCGCTACGAGCGGATCCTGATCGCCACCATGATCAACAACCAGTCGCTGGAAGAAATCGCCAGCCACGTCCACTACGATCCCCGGCACATGGGCAGCGTGCTGGCGCTTCTGCTGGATTTCCTGACCCGGCATTATGACGCCATGCCCGGCCACCTGTGGCGCGGCTGACCCGTAAGCCAGGCCACCCGGAATGAAAAAAGGCGCCCCGGCATGACCGGGGCGCCCCAACTGGTTCAAATCAGCGATAGGCTTCGGCAAAGGCCGCCGCCGCGCCCAGCAGGCCGGGCTGCGGGTATGTAATCAGCTTGACGGGCATTTCCGCCATCATGCCTTCGAACCGGCCCTTGGCCACGAAGCGTTCGGCAAAGCCGGAACTGGGCAGGTGCTGGGCCAGGCGCAGGCCAAGGCCACCGGCAATCACAACGGCGCTGCCGCCCTGCGCCAGCGCAAGGTCGCCCGCGACCGTGCCAAGGCTGAGGCAGAACCGCTCCAGCGCGGCGGCCGCCACCGGGTCCGATCCCTCCAGCGCCATGGTCCACAGCGCCTTGTCATCACGCGCCTTGACCGACAGTTCCCCCATTTCGGCAATCGCCTCGTACAGGTTGAGCAGCCCCGGCCCGGACACCACGCGTTCCACCGACACGCGCCGGTAGCGACGGCGCAGCACGGTCAGGATACGGTCCTCAAGCGGGTCGAGCGGGGAGAAATCGATATGCCCGCCCTCGGTCTCGCACACGAAATAACCGTTCTTGCGCCGCACGATATAGGCGGAACCAAGGCCCGTGCCCGGCCCCACGACGGTAATGACACCCTGTTCGGGCAATGGCTGGTCGGGGCCGCAGATATGCTGCAGGCTGTCTTCGCCCACCTGTGCCACGGCATGGGCCACGGCACCGAAATCATTGACCAGGATCAGTTCGTCCACCCCCAGCTTGACCGGCAGCCACGCGGGCTGGATGACCCACGGGTTATTGGTCAGCTTGAGGATGTCGCCCTTGATCGGGCAGGCCACGGCGATGCCCGCGGCCCTGGGCAGGGGGCGGTCAACCACGCGGGCAAAGGCTTCCCATGCCAGTTGCAGGCTGGCGTGGTCGGCACATTTCAGGGTCGTGGCTTCCCCCAGCGTGACAACCCGCCCCTGATCAACCTGGGCAATGGCGAAACGCGCATGCGTGCCGCCAATATCAACTGCAACGATCTCTTTCATGTCCGGTCACGCTCCGTGGCCATACGGCAGCTCCTTGCCCCGCTATTACAATAAAAACAGTCTGCGATTGTGCACTCTCCCATGCATTCCATGCAACAGAACAGGCAATTCAGGTGCCGCAGACCTATCGGTTAGCACATCTGCCCAGAAAACAAGACCAGCCATCGTGTAATTTCATTGATCAATGTCACGAAACGGCCACAATCGTTCCGGTCAACATTAAAACATATTATATAAACCCTGTCCCGGCGGGGAATCATTCCATCTGGTCTGCCCTGATGGCAGAAAGGATCCGCCGCTTGAACGGCCATGGCATCAGCGTATCCACCAGCCGCAGCACGGAAAACAGGAAGGGAAAGACCAGGTGGGGCCGGTTGCGGTCCACGGCGCGGGCGATCTTGCGCGCGGCCTCGGGCGCGGTCTGCAGGAAGGGCTTCGCCCCCACCACGCGGCGGCTCATGGGGGTGTCCACAAACCCCGGCGAGACCAGCGTCACCCCGATCCCCAGCGGGGCAAGCGCCATCTGCTGCGCCTCGGCAAAGCGTTTCAGCCCGGCCTTGGACCCGGAATAGGCGGCGGCGAACGGCAGGGCATGGAAGGCCGCGACCGAACCGATCAGCACGATATGCCCCCGTCCGCGCGGGACCATGCATTCAGCGGCGGCGGCGGCCATGGCCGATGGCGTGGCATAGTTGACCAGACCCAGATGCAGCACATCCTCCGCCCGTTCCACCACGTCGCTCCCCCGCCGCATGTCGCCAAGTCCCGCGGCCAGGATGGCGATGTCGACCGGATAGCTGTCATCATCCTGACGCAGGGCTGCAATGGCCGCCGCCCCATCAGACAGGTCGAGGACGCGCGTATGCGCCTGAACACCCAGGCTACGGGCCTGCACGGCCACGTTTTCCAGCCGTTCGGCATTGCGTCCCCACAATACCAGCGATCGCCCGCGGGCGGCGTACAGCCGCGCCAGTTCCGCCCCGATCCCGCTGGATGCCCCCGTAATCAGCACATATCCACCTTCATCCATGCGTGAACCGGACGTAACCGTCATTGTCTATCTTCCTTTTGAGGGTCCTTCTGTGCCATCAGCACAACAACAGGACGGACCACCGAATCATTTCTTTCAACCCCTGCCTGCATAGCCTGCCCCGTTCCGTGACGGAATGAAGGTCGATGCGGGACATGTTCAGGATGCAACGAACCGGTCATGAACGAAACCGATCGTCTTACTATCATTCCCGTTTCCGGCTTTCGTCAGATGACCACCTTTATCCAGTTGCCCCGCCGCCTGTACGCCGGGCTGCCGGGCTATGTCCCCCCCCTGGACCTGACCCAGCGCGACCTGCTGACCCCGCGCAAGAATTCCTTTTTCCGCAAGGGGCGCGCGCAGTATTTCCTGGCCATGCGGGGCAACCGGGCGGTGGGGCGCATTTCCGCGCAGATCGACCCGGTATCCATGGAACATTACGGGGAGCCGGTCGGTTTTTTCGGTGCGCTGGATGCCATTGACGACCTCGATGTCGTATCCGCGCTGCTGGATGCGGCAGGCACGTGGCTGCGCCAGCATGGCATGAAGCTCATGCGCGGGCCGCAGACGCTGGACAGCAATGGTGAGTTCGGGATGATGCTGGAAGGCCACCACGCCATGCCCATGGTGGCCATGCCATGGCACCCGCAATGGCTGCCGGGCATGATGGATGCCTGTGGCGCCATCAAGGTGCGCGATCTTGTGGCCTACCAGATGCGCACCGGCCCGGATGCGGAGGAAGCCCACCTGGTCCCCGCCAGCCTGCGGCTGGGCGAAGGGCGGCTGGGCAATGTCACCACCCGTGGCCTGCGCATGGACCGGATCGATGAGGACGGGGAAATCCTGCGCACGCTGTACAACGACGCATGGCGCAACAACTGGGGATCGATTCCACTGGCGCGCGAGGACATGCAGTCCATGATCGTGGAGATGAAGCCCATCCTGCGGCCGGAGCATTTCGTGCTGATCGAACAGGCGGGCAAGCCGGTCTGCGTGGCGCTGGTGGTGCCCAACGTGTTCGACATTTCCGCCGACCTCAATGGCGACCCGTCACCGCTGGGGTGGCTGAAACTGGGCAAGCGGCTGCTGCGGCATGAATTCCATTCCGCGCGCGTCATCCTGCTTGGCGTCAGTTCCGCACTGGACGGCACGGCGCTGGGGGCGATCATGCCCGCCCTTGCCATTACCGAACTCATGAAACGCGGCCGCAGCCTGCCCTACCGCACGATCGAGCTTGGCTGGGTACTGGAAAACAACCAGCCCATGCGCCGCCTGATCGAACGCATCACGCCCGAACCGTGCAAACGCTACCGGGTTTACGACCTGTCGCTGGACGACTGAGGGAAGGGTCTCACCCCCCCTCCCCGACATGGCTCCACCCACGCCGGGCGAATTCCATCGCGTGGCCTGCTGCATCCAGCACCTGCACGCCATTGCCCGCAACCACCCACCCGATACGGGTTACCGGCACCCCCGCGCGCGCGGCATGGTCCAGCAGGCCGGACTCGTGCATGGGGGGCACGGCCAGCAGCAGTTCATAATCATCCCCGCCACCGAGGCACGTTGACAGCCATTGCGGGCCAAGGGCGCGTACGGCCGGGGACAGTGGCACCCGGTCCGCGTGGATCACGATCCCGACCCTGCTTTCACGCGCCATGTGCCCCAGATCCTGCACCAGCCCGTCGGACACATCCATCCCGGCGGATGCGACCCCACCCAGTTCCAGCCCCAGCCGGGGACGGGGCAACTGGTAACGCCCCGCCAGGAAACCATCAGGGTCGGCCACCTGCCCACGCCGCGCCAGCAGGCCCATCGCGCCATCGCCAATCGTGCCCGTAACCCATATGCCATCCCCCACGCGCGCGGTACTGCGCCGTAACGCCCGACCGGGTGCTACATGCCCCAGCACGGTCAGGGACAGCACCAGCGGCCCGGATGTGGAGGTCGTATCCCCCCCCAGCAGCGTAATGCCGAACTGGCGCTGGTCGCGCACAAGGCCCGATGCAAAACCCGCGAACCATGCCTCATCCCGCGCAGGCGGCATGGAGACCGTCATGAGGTAGCCCAGCGGGGTCGCATCCATGGCGGCAAGGTCCGACAGGTTGCAGCGCAGCAGCTTGCGGCCAACGGTATCGGATGGGTCATCAGGCAGGAAATGCACGCCTTCGACCATGGCATCGGCCGCTATGACCAGTTCACGCCCGGCAGGCGGCATGAACACCGCCGCATCATCACGCAGGTCCAGCGCCCCATCCCCAGCGAGCGGCCGGAAAATACGGGCAATGAAGCCGAATTCCGCAGGCAGGCCATCATCCGACAGCGTATCCTGTCCCTTGGCCGTCATGCCTTCCTTCCGGGTTCAGGCGGGCTTGCTGCCGGGGGTGGCATCGGTCACCGGGGCATCGTCCGCCACCACAACCGTTTCACCGCCCACGTCAGCCACAGGTGCCGCCGGTTCACTGATCCGCCGCGACAGGGCATCGAGCACGCCGTTGAGCATGCGCGGCTCATCCCCGGCCAGGAAACCATGGGCGATATCCATGTATTCATTGATGATGACGCGGGCCGGTACGGGGTCCGCCCCCGTCATCTCGCCGCCCGCGGCATGCATGATCGCGCGCAGCACCGGGTCCAGACGGGCCAGCGGCCATGACGCGGGCAGGATGTCATGCAGCAGCGCGTCAATGCGGTCCTGCCGGGCCATGGCGCCACGCACCACGATACCGAACAGCCGCGCATCGGCATCGGGCACGTGCCCTTCGGCATAATCGCACTGATCGGACGCGGACGTGCCCAGCCGGTGGCGCATGAACTGGTTTATGACGCGTTCGGGGCTTTCGCTGCCCTGTTCGATCTGGAACAGGGCCTGCACCGCCGCGACACGCGATGCGGTGCGGGAACGGACCTTGTGCTGCCGGTCACCGTCTGTCTGTGTCATGGCGCGTTACTCCTGCTGTGGCATTGCTGCGAATTCTGCGTTTCATCGCCTCTTTGCGTGGCGGGGTCCAGTTCAATCTTTGTCCCCGGCGCCGGATGGGGGCAGGTCTTCGCCCGCATCACCCGAGACCGAGGCTGAAATCGTCTCCAGAATATCCGCGAAATCCTTGGTTTCCCGAAAATCCCAATGCACGCTGGCAAAGCGGATATAGGCCACGGAATCAATTTCGCGCAGCGTTTCCATGATCAGCCGGCCGATATCGCGTGAAGGGATATCCGTCTCCCCCGTGGCCTCCAGATGGCGGACCAGCCCATTGACGATCCGTTCGATCCGGTCGGCCTCGACCGGGCGCTTGCGCAGCGCGATCCGGACCGAACGCGCCATCTTGTCACGCTCGAAGGGCACGCGGCGGCCATCGGCCTTGATCACGACAAGGTCGCGCAACTGCACGCGTTCGATGGTGGTGAAGCGCTGCCCGCACGACCCGCATATGCGCCTGCGCCGGATGGCCGCGCCATCTTCATGCGGGCGGCTGTCCTTTACCTGCGTATCGTCATGTCCACAAAAAGGGCACCGCATGCAAAACCGTTTCCTGATTACGCGATGGAACAGATCACGCCACGCGACCGGGGCGTGACGGGCTAGGCGCCGATATCGGCCAGTACATCAAGCACCGCCGCACCATAGCGCGCCAGCTTGGAACCACCCACCCCCCGGATCATGCCAAGTTCATCCAGCGTGGTCGGGCGTTCAAGGGCAATATCATGCAGCACGGCGTCATGGAAAATGACATAGGGCGGAATTTCCTGCTCCCGCGCCTCACCCAGCCGCCATTGCCGCAGGGCTTCATACCGTGCCGCGGCCTCAGGCGTCAGGTCGGCCATCTGGGGTCGCTGCCCGCTGCCTGACGCACGGCCTGCCGCCTTCAGGTCCTCGGTCGCATCCTCGCGCAGCATGATCTGCTCCTCGCCCCGCAATATGGGCCGGGCGCGCCCTTCCTCAAGGGCAAGGGCGTTGTATTCCCCCGTCACCCTTATCGCGCCGCGTGCGATCAACTGGCGGATCACGCCACGCCAGAAGGGTTCGGGCCGGTCCTTGCCGATCCCGAACACGCTCAGCTTTTCATGCCCGTGCCGGGATGTCATGTCCGACGCCTTGCCACGCAGCACGCCCGCCACATGCACCGCGCCAAAACGCTGCCCGGTGCGATAGATCGCCGACAGGACCTTCTGCGCCGCCACCGTGCCGTCAAACGTCGCGACGGGATTGCGGCAGTTGTCACAATGGCCGCAGGCGGTGGACAGTTCCTCGCCAAAACACGACAGCAGCGCCTGCGTGCGGCAGCCGGTGGTCTCGGTCAGGGCGATCATGGCTTCCAGCCGCGCACTCATGACCCGCTTCTGGGCCTCGGGCGCGTTGGACTGCTCCAGCCAGTACCGGGCGCGGGCCATGTCGTCACCGCCATACAGCAGCACGGTCTCGGCCAGTTCCCCATCACGCCCGGCGCGACCGATCTGCTGGTAATACCCTTCGGGCGAGGATGGCATGTCCAGATGCACCACGGCACGCACATCCGGCCGGTCAATGCCCATGCCAAAGGCGATGGTGGCGACGATCACCACCGGCTCACCCGAACGGAACCGCATGAGGGCGGCACGCTTTTCCACCGGCGACAGGCCGGCATGGAACGGCAGCGCCGCATACCCCTTGCCCGCAAGCGAACGGGCAATCCGCTCGGTCTTGCTGCGGCTGCCGCAATAGACGATGGACGCCGCCCCGCGATGGCGGTCCAGTATGCCGGTCAACTGGCGCAGTTCCGATGTCTTGGGCTTGACCGCGATATCAAGGTTGGGCCGGTGGAAACTGGCCTTCAGCACCGTGGCGTCCGGCATCGCCAGCGCATCAAGGATGTCGGTGCGCGTGCGCGCATCCGCCGTGGCCGTCAGGGCGATGCGGGGCACATTGGGGAAATGCTGCGGCAGGGCCGCGAGTTCACGGTATTCGGGCCGGAATTCATGGCCCCATGCGGAAATGCAGTGCGCCTCGTCAATCGCGATGACCGACAGCGTCAGCCGCCCCAGCCGTTCCAGCATGCCGGGGGAGAGCAGCCGTTCGGGCGAGACATAAAGGATGTCCAGCCGCCCGGCCATGAGGTCCGAACGGACACGGGCGGCATCATCGGCTTCCTGTTCGGAATGCAGCGCGCCCGCGTTCACCCCCAGTTGGCGCAGGGCCGCGACCTGATCGTCCATCAGCGCGATCAGGGGGGAAATGACAAGGCCGGTGCCCGGCCGCGCCAGGGCGGGCACCTGATAGCAGACGCTCTTGCCGCCGCCGGTGGGCATGAGCACCAGGCAGTCCCGGCCCGCCATGACCTCATCCACGGCCTGCTGCTGCAGGCCACGGAAATCAGGAAAGCCGAAGACCTCGGCCAGCACGTCACGCGGGTTGCGTGACGGGCCGCCACCAGTCGTCATATCATCAGGGGAGAGGCTGTCGCTCAGCGTCCGCCAACCTCGATTTCGACACGGCGGGACGCCAGGGCGCCATTTTCGTTGTTCAGCGGGCCACGCGGCTGCTGGCTGATGCGGCTGGCGTCCACGCCATCCACCGCCAGCTGGCGGGCCACGATCTTGGCGCGGTCGATCGCCAGCAGTTCATCGGCCGACAGGTCATGGCTGGCGGCGGCATAGCCTTCGACACGCACCCGGGCGTGGGTTGACACCGCACGCTGGGCCGCCTGCGTGATGACCATCTGGGCAGGTGCGTCGAGCTGGGTGGAGTTCTGGGTAAAGAACACGACATATTTACCCGGATGGCCACCAGCACACCCCGTCAGCAGACCAAGACCAAGAAGAAGGGACAGGCGACGCATGATGGATTCACTCCTGATTCAGGGATTCAAGACGGATCGCTATCAGCCTTCTGGTATGCCCGATCCGGTTTTCCGCTACTTCGTGCCCTGTGGAAATAGCCGCGTCAATCCTTTCCACCGGCATGGCCACCCCTTCATGAACGGGCACTGACCATTTTCCCGTCAGAAATACGCCATACTTTATCCAGTTTCTCGACACCCGTCAGGCGATGCGCGATCAGGATGACGGTGCGGCCCTGTGTCACGTCATTCAGGGTCTGGAGGAATTCCTGCTCGGTGCGCGCATCCAGCCCGGTGGCCGGCTCATCCAGTATCAGGATGGGCGCGCGCGACAGCAGCACGCGCGCCAGCGCCAGCCGCCGGCCCTGCCCGCCAGACAGGCTGGTGCCGCCTTCACCCAGCCAGCTATCCAGCCCATCGGGCAGGTCGCGCACCACATCGGCAACCCGGGCCTGTTCCAGCGCGGTCCACAGGTCGGCTTCGGTTGCGTCGGGGCGGCCCAGCAGCAGGTTGGCGCGAATCGTATCGGCAAACAGGTGCGTCGCCTGCGACAGCCACGCAATCCGACCACGCAGGTCATCATCGCGTATGGTGGCGATATCCCGCCCGCCCAGCGTGATGCGCCCGGCCTGGGGCGCCACCGCCTTGAGCAGCAGCGCCGCCAGCGTGGACTTGCCGGCACCCGACGGCCCAAGCACCGCAATGCGCTGGCCCGCCGGAATGTCCAGGTTCAGGTCATCCAGCACCGGGGCGCGGTCGGCACTCCAGCGGAAGGATACGTGTTCGAAGCGGATATCGGTGCCCGCCGGTGCGGGTTCGGTGCCTTCGGGGGGGGCATGTTCCGGCATTTCGCCCACAGCCACGACCCGGGCCGCGGCCCGGGTAATGCTGCCTGCCAGCGCGCCGGCGCGGGTCAGGCCGCCCACGGTCTCAAACGCCGCGACCGTCAGGAACAGCACCGCCGCCGCAGGCAGGGGGGCAATGCGCGGCAGGCCCAGACCCAACGCGGCAGCCAGAACCGCCACCACCGCCGCCTGCCCGCACAGATAGGACGCGGCCCCCGCCATGGCCAGCATCCGGGCCTGCTTCATCTGCGCGCGGTACAGGGCGTCATCACGGTCACGGACATGGGCCAGCATGCGTCCCTCCGCCCCGAAGGTCGCGATTTCACGCAGGCCCCCCACCATGTCCAGCACGCCGATACGCAGCTGCGCGCTGGCATGGTTGACCAGACCGCCCTCGCGCCGCCCCATCATGGCGGCGATCAGGGGCAGGACAAACGCGCCGCACGCAAACAGCCCCGCCACCACGACCGCCAGCACGGTGTCCACCATGTTGATGGCGATGAACAGGAACGGCAGCACCAGGCACGCGCCCAGAAGCGGGATGATGATGCGTAGGTACAGCCCGTCCAGCGTCTCGACATCGGATACCAGCCGCGACAGCAGGTCACCCGCGCGCCGGAAGCCAAGACCCGCCGCCGCCCCCCGCGCCAGGTTGCGGAAGAACCATACCCGTACATCCGCCAGCGCGCGGAACATGGCATCATGCGTGACCAGGCGTTCGGTATAGCGCAGGATGACCCGCGCGCCGCCGAATATGCGCAGCGCCCCGGTCGTCACCACGATCACGCCCAGCGTCATGGCGGCCACCCGCATGCCCGCCTCGCGCATCAGCACAAGGCCGATCAGCACGGCCAGCAGGGACAACAGCGCGCCCGCCGTCAGCAGCGGGGCGCGACGCTGCCATATATGCAGGATCTGCAGCACCGGCCCCATCACGCCTTCACGCCGTGCCTGCCGTGCGAATTCCCGGTTTTCCGAGGATTTCACGATGCCTTCTCCCCACTGGTGACAATCCGGCCATGATCAAGGTCCACCCTGTGCCCCCCGAACCCTTCCGCCGCCGCGGAATGGCTGGCGAGGATGACCGTGCGATTGGCCGCAAGCGCGCGCAGGCTGGCAAACACGCCGGCTTCGGCCTGCGGGTCAAGGTGGGATGTCGGTTCATCCAGCAGCAGCAGCGGCGCATCCTTGAGGAAGGCGCGCGCAACCGCCACGCGCTGCGCCTGCCCGCCCGACAGGCCGAACCCGCCTTCGCCGATCCGGGTTTCAAGCCCCTGCGGCAGGCTGGCGATGAAGCCATCCGCCGCCGCAGCCCTGATGGCGGCCTGCAACTGGTCGTCCGTCGCATCGGGGCACGCGAACAGGATGTTTTCGCGCAGGGTGCCCGCGAACAGGACCGGCTTCTGGCCGATCCATGATGTCATGGCCACCATTGCCGCAGGCTCGATGGTGGCCATGTCGACGCCATTGATGGTGATGCGCCCGCTTTCGGGCTGGATGAAGCCCAGCAGCATTTCAATGATGGTGGACTTGCCCGATCCCGATGGTCCCCACAGTACCAGCGTCTGCCCGGCGGGCGCGGTGAACGAGACATCATCCAGTGTCACCCCGCGCGCGGGATCCCATGTAAAGCCCACATGCTCGAACGCCACGCTGACGCCCTGCCCGGTGTCGCACGCCGCCTGCCCCGCCGCGCGCACCGCCGTGGCGTCGGGCAGGATCCGCATGGCCGCGGCAGCGCCCGATGCATGGGCACGGTCCTGATACGCCAGCGCAAGGCTGCGGAAGGGGGCGAAGAATTCCGGCACCAGCAGCACGACAAACAGCCCGCGCGCGACATGGGCCGCCATGATCGCGGCCGGCACGCCCTGGTCATGCAGCGCCATGAGCTGCGCGCCATTGCGCAGCGCCACCAGCACAAGCGCCACGACCATTGCGCAGTCGATGGAAGCCGATGACAGGAACGCAACCCGCAGCACCTTCATGGTGCGCACGCGCAGTTCCTCCGCCGCGGCGGCAAGCCTGCGGGTTTCATCTTCCGTCCGGCCCGACAGGACAATGGTGGCGATGCCGCGCACCCGGTCCAGGAAGCGGGCCTGCAGGCGCGTCATGGCAAGGAACTGGTTGCGCGAGGCGACCGCCGCCCCGATCCCGAACACCGCCTGCCCGAACGGCACGGCAATGCCGCATATCGCCATGATCAGCGCCGAACCGGGCTGGACCAGGGCGGCAAGGACACCGATGACAAGGGGGGCGGCAACCCACAGCACGGAAGCGGGCAGCCAGCGGGCGAAAAAACCGTCCAGCGCCTCGATCCGGTCAACGGCGAGTGCTGCAAGTTCCCCCGTGTGATGACGGCGCAGCAGCCCCGGCCCACCACGCAGGATGGCGTCCAGCACCCCGCCACGCAGCCGCGCGCGCGCCTTCATGCCCGCGCGGGCGGCAAGGATGTCCGACCCCATCTGCAGGACGGCGCGCACGATGGCCAGCCCCACCAGCCCCGCCAGCGCCCACGTGACCGCGGGTTCCCCGCCGGGCGCCAGCACGCCGGCCAGCACGCTGGCAATGCACCATGCCTGCCCCACCGCGGTCGCAGCCAAGGCCAGTCCCAGCAACACAACCGGCATGGCCTGCCGGCGCCCAAGACGCGACTGTGCCTTCGTCCACGCCTTCATCACTGTCTTGTCATCGTTCATGACCGCTCCCTATACCGAAGGACACGGCACAGGGACAGCCATCATCCACGACTGAAAACCGTCCAGGCCATAACTCTGCCATGCATTTTTGCATGAATTCAGCCTGCCGTTTCATCCTGTTCGGGCTGTTTTAATGGGAAAACAAGGACATATCGCGTCCCGTTTTCCTCAAACATCTGCAATTCACCGCCTAGTTGCCGGGCAAAGCCGCGGATCAGCTGCATGCCGATGCCGCTGCGCCCTTCCTCCGTGCCGGGATGGTTGCGCACCGCCGCCATGCCCACGCCGTTATCGGCGATCCACAGGCACGCCCGGTCGCCAGACAGCGCGCGCAGGCCGACTTCCAGCGTGCCGTGCTGGCGGTCGGGAAAGGCGTATTTGATCGTATTGCTGACCGCTTCCGTCACGATCAGGGCCAGCGGCACCGCCTGGTCGGGCACCATCAACAGGTCATCGACGCGGATATCCAGCGTGATGCGGCCTTCATCGGACTCACCGATGGCATGCATGATCTGGCCGCACAGTTCGCGCACGAAGCTCTGCATGTTCAGGCTGTACAGCTCGCCATCGGCGTACAGGTAGCGGTGCAGGGTGGCCAGTGCGCGCACGCGGTCGCGCGCCTGGGCGAATTCCTCACGCGCGGCGGGCTGGCGGATGCGGCCTGCCTGCAGGTTCAGCAGCGATGCCACGATCTGCAGGTTGTTCTTGACGCGATGGTGCATTTCCTTGAGCAGCAGTTCCTGCCGCGCCTGCGCCCGCTCCAGCCGTTTTTCATGCCGCGCCAGCTTGCGGGTGGCCTTGCTGAAGGCATGGGCAAGCTGCCTGACCTCCAGCGGCATGGCCCAGTTGGAGCGCACGTCATACATGCCGCCAAGCTGCCACTGGTTGACCGACGTGGTCAGCTGCCGCAACGGCGTGATCACCAGCACATCGGCGCTCTTGGATGCGCCCAGCAACCCCATCAGCAGCAAAAGCCCGCTGCTGACCAGCGATATGGCGAACATCACCACCGCATGCCGCTCGCCCGCGTTGCGGCGCGTCATGGTCAGCATATGCACGCCATCCTGCACGCGACCAATCGAAAACGATCCGTCGGGCAGGGTGATGTGGGCCTGTTCCTCCCCCATCGCCAGTGTCGCGCGCGCCCATTGCATGATGCGTTCGGGGGGCTGGAGGGACCAGTTGCAATCCGAGCACAGGGGCACGGCGGCATGGGCGCGGCTGTCCACCACCCATATCTCGACCGGGCCATTCTGCTGCACCAGGTCCAGCCGCGGGTCACTGGCCTGCAGGATGGCGCTGCGCCATGACAGCGGCATGATGGCCGTCAGGTAACCCGGGCGGGCCGGCCTGCCGGCGTCGTCATAAATGGTGGTGGAGACCGTGATGCGGAAATAGGCGGGCACATGGGTTGCCGGATCGGCCAGCGCCACCAGCCCGACATCCCCCTGGAAACGGGGCATGGCGTCCAGCCCCAGCGGGGGGGACCCCTTCTGCGGCCCGACGGCGGTCAGGATGTTGCCCCGGTCGTCGGCCAGCGCGATCTGGCTGTAATGCCGCCCGGTCAGCGACTGCACCAGTTCCAGCATATGGCGCAGGCCCGCGTCATCCAGCCGCATGCGCGAGACCGCCTGCAGCAGGGAACTGAGATGTTCGGATTCATGGCGCAGTTCAAGGTCGATGCGCGATACCGTAAGGTCGGTGCGATTCCCCGGCGCTTCAAGCGTCGCGCGATAGCTGTGCCATGCCGGCACCCCACCGATCAGGGCGATGGGCATGGCGGCCAGCAGGATGATCGCCATCATCCGCCCACGCACGGCATCGAACACGCGGCCGACACGGCTGAACAGGCTCCGGTGACGGACCTGCCTGCCGTGACCGGAAGATGGGAATACGGACATCCGTTATTTTGTCCGTTTCCGGTCTTCCTCAATCAGACGCAGGAGTTCCTCGGGAACGGGCTCTTTCGTCACGTCGTCGAACAACTGATGCAGCCCCCGCTTCAGCCATAGCTCGAACGCGTCATCCGATCTGTTTATGGACTTCTTTCCTGGTTGCCTGGGAGGACACTTGTCCTTCAGAGCCATCGCATTATCCCGAAGTAAATTCCCACTTCACACAATCCCTGCCTGTGTCAGGGCTGCATCCTACCCTGCAAATTCCAAGATACTGATGGAGACATTACTGTCAGTGCCATATTCGTGCCGCAATTCAAAGTGGGAATCCACCCGATCAGACAGATGCCGCGGGGCGTGCCTGCACATGCGTGCGCAGGCGCTGCACCGCGCCGCGCAGCACGACCGTGGAAATATCGCGTTCCTCACCATACAGCCATGTGGCCAACTGGCGACGGGCGCGGAAGACGCGGCTCTTGGCGGTGCCGACGGCGCAGCCGGTCGCCACGGCCAGTTCGTCATAGCTCATGCCCTGCATCACCACCAGCACCAGCGCCTCGCGCTGGTCGGCGGGCAGGCGGTTCATGGCTTCGGCCAGTTCCTTGACCACCAGGCGTTCCTCATGCGCGCCGCTGCCCGCCATGGCGGATGCGGGCACATCCTCGATATTCCCGGTTTCGCGCTTCTTGCGCAGGTCCGAGATGAAGCGGTTGCGCAGGATGCGGTGCATCCACGCGGAAAAATTGGTGCCCGGCGTAAAGCTGTGCTGCGCTGCCAGCGCGTTGCATACGGCGTCCTGCACCAGATCGTCCGCCGCCGCGCGGTTGCGTGTCAGCGACAGGGCCTGAACGCGCAGACGGGGCAGGATTGCAATCATCTCGTCATGAAAGCTGTTGGTCATTTTCTTCTCCCCTTTGTAGTCGTTCATGCCAGTGCAATGAACGGGGAAGGCAAAAGGTTACATCCACCCACATAACGAAAACGCGAGCAGGCGGGCGATGGTTCCCTCAGCCGCCGTCGGGGCGGGTATCCATGTATTCCATGATCTGGGCGCGGGCGCGGGAGACGCGGGCCTTGATGGTGCCGACCGTCACGCCACATACATGGGCGGCCTCCGCATAGGTCATTTCCTGCACGCCAACCAGCACCAGCGCCTCACGCAGGCGGGGGGAGAGCCGCCAGATCGCGCCATTGAGGTCGCGCAGCGCGTCCGCCTCCCCTTCCCCCGTGTCGCGTCCCGGCTGGTCGGGGCGGTGGGCGTAGTCGGACATCACATCACGTTCGCGCAGGCCATGGCGGCGCTGTTCATAAAAAAGGTTGCGCGCGATCGTGTACAGCCATGCCTTCATGCTGGTGCCGGGCGTGAACTGGTCAAGCGCCGCCAGCGCGCGCAGCACGGTTTCCTGGACAAGGTCGTCCGCCTGCGCGGGCTGCCCGGCCAGGAAACGGGCAAAACCACGCAATTGCGGCAGAAGGGACAGGATCTCCCCACGCAAGTGCGTGACCGCTGGCGGATCGGGTGGTATTCTGGATTCCAGTTTGTTTACTCTTCAACTCTTGCAGCACAGCCTAACGCTGTCATGATCCGGAGTGTAACAGTTTATCTGGGGAGATGAATGCCTCATGCCGCTATCACGGCGTCAAGACCTGCTTCGCGCCCTGCCCTATGCCCGGCGTTACGCCCGGGCGTTATGCGGCAGCCAGTCGAGTGGCGACCTGCTGGTCGCCGAAAGCCTGCGCGAACTCATGGCGGTGGATGACCCATCCATGCCGCCAAGGCTGCGCCTGTACCAGTGGATATCCCGCCACCATGACGAACATGGCGGCACAGGGGACGCCGCGGGCGGCATGCCGCCGCTGGGCCGCAAGCTGCTGCTGCTGACCTCGCTTGAGGAACTGCCGGTCAATGACGCGGCCCGCGTCCTGTCCCTGCCGCCCGAACAGGCCATTACCATACTGGAGGACGCCCACGCCCGCCTGCGTTCATGCGCGCAGACCAGCGTGCTGATCATCGAGGACGAACCGATCATCGCGATGGATATCGAGGAACTGGTGCGCCAGTGCGGCCATACCATCGCGGGCGTCGCCAGCAGCGAGGCGGAGGCCATAAAGCTTGCGCGCGAAACCCGGCCCGGCCTGATCCTGGCCGATATCAACCTGGGCGATGGCGGCGACGGGATGAAGGCGGTGTCCAGCATCCTGCAGCACCAGGACATTCCCATCATCTTCGTCACCGCCTATCCCGAACGCCTGCTGACGGGTGACACGATCGAACCGGCATTCGTCATTACCAAGCCCTTCGAGCCGCTTACGCTCGCGGTCTCCACCTACCAGGCGGTTTCGGGTGGCGTATCCCTGAACTGACACAGCCGCATGCCAGTCCCGCGCCTGCGCCATCCCCCCTGAATGACCCGCCGTGTATGGTGCCTGTCCTGGCCGCGTGGCCAGAAGGGGCTGATCCGCCATGGGGCAGCTTGTCAGAGAGGGCAGTAATGAAACGGCTGGTCATCGTATCCAATCGCGTTCCCGTACCCAAGGAAGGGCTGCGTCCCGGCGGCCTGGCGGTTGTGCTGAAGGACCTGCTGGCGCGCAAGGGGGGCATGTGGTTCGGCTGGAACGGCACCTGCCATCCCGATGCGGCCCACCTGCCACCCGAAATCCAGCAGGCGGAAGGGGTGGAATACGCCACCATCGGCCTGACGCCGGCCGAACACCGCAACTACTACACAGGCTTTTCCAATTCCACGCTGTGGCCGCTCATGCACTCCCTGCCCGAGCACATCCATTTCGAGCGGCGGGAACTGGCCACGTACTGGTCGGTCAATGAACGGTTCTGCGAAAACCTGCTGCCCCTGCTGCGCGCGGAAGATGTCATCTGGATCCATGACTACCACCTGCTGCCGCTGCCTGCCCTGCTGCGCCGCCATGGCGTGCGCCAGCCCATCGGCTTCTTCCTCCATACCCCCTTCCCGGCGCCCGACATGCTGGCCACGGCGCCTGATGGCGGCACCTTCCTGCGTGACCTGCTGAAGGCGGACCTGCTGGGGTTCCAGACGGCGGACGACACCGCCAACTTCATCTTCGCCGCCACCCGCAAGGCCGGGGCCACGGCGGAAGATGACTGCACCCTGACATTCGAGGGGCGCCGCGTGCGCGTCGGCACCTTCCCCGTGGAAATCGACCCCCAGGCCTTTGCCCAGACAGCCGTCACCGCCGCCGGGTCACAGGACCTGCGCCGGCTGTCGGGTTCGCTGGCGGGACGCAAGCTGGTCTTTGGCGTGGACCGCATGGACCCCACCAAGGGGCTGGACCACCGGCTGGCGGGCTACGAACGCATGCTGGAGACCTATCCCCAGCGGGAACGGCAGGTCACGTTCCTGCAGATCGCGGCCGAAAGCCGGACCGACGTGCCATCCTACCAGGCGCTGCGCAACAAGCTGGAACACCAGATCGGCAAGCTGAACGCCCATAAGGGACAGGCCGACTGGACCCCGCTGCGCTTCCTGACACGCGGCAGCCCGCGCCCCACCGTGGCCGGTTACATGCGGCTGGCGGATATCGGCTACATCACCCCGCTGCGCGATGGCATGAACCTTGTGGCCAAGGAATTCATCGCAGCCCAGGACCCCGAAAATCCCGGCGTGCTGATCCTCTCGCGTCTTGCAGGGGCCGCAAAACAGCTTGAGGCCGCCCTTCTGGTCAACCCGCTGGACCATGACGGCATGGCCGACGCGCTGGAACGCGCGCTGGCCATGTCGCCCGAGGAACGGCGCGAACGCTGGCAGGCATGCTGGAACAGCATCGCCAACCGCACGGCCCTTGGCTGGGGGCTGTCGTTCCTGAACATCCTTGAAAACGCGGCGCGGCGTTAAACCCACACCGGCCTTGCGCATGGGGTGGTTGAGAATACATAAGTGGGCATGGCCTCACCTCCCCTTCTTCTCCTTCAGGATATCACCCTGACCCTTGGCGGCGCGCCGCTGCTCAATGGCGCGGGCTTTGGCGTCGGTCCCGGCGAGCGCGTCTGCCTTGTCGGGCGCAATGGCTGTGGCAAGTCCACCCTGCTGCGCATCGCGGCGGGCGAGATACAGGCCGATGACGGCACCGTTTTCGTCCAGCCCGGCACCACCGTGCGCTACCTGCCGCAGGAACCAGACCTGTCGGGCTACGCCACCACGCTGGATTACGTGCGCGCAGGCATGGGGCCGGGCGACCCGGAATACCGCGCCGAACTGCTGCTGACCGAACTGGGGCTGAACGGCACCGAAGACCCGGCTACGCTCTCGGGCGGGGAAGCCCGCCGCTGCGCCCTGGCGCGTGCCCTGGCCCCCGAACCCGACCTGCTTTTGCTGGACGAACCCACCAACCACCTGGACATGCCCACCATTGAATGGCTGGAGCGTGAGCTGCTGTCGCTGTCATCGGCCATGGTCATCATAAGCCATGACCGCAGGCTGCTGGAGACGCTGTCGCGTTCGGTCGTATGGCTGGACCGGGGTGTGACCCGCAGGCTGGACCAGGGGTTTGCCCGCTTCGAGACATGGCGCGAGGAGGTGCTGGAGCAGGAGGAGCGCGACAGCCACAAGCTGGACCGCCAGATCGCGCGCGAGGAAGACTGGATGCGCTATGGCGTGACCGCGCGGCGCAAGCGCAATGTCCGCCGCGTGGCCGAACTGGCCGAACTGCGCAATACCCGCCGCACCGCCATCCGGCCGCAGGGCGGTCTGAAGATGGAAGCCCGCGAAAGCGACCTGTCGGGCAAGCTGGTCGCGGTGGCGGAAGACATGTCACGCGCCTACGACCCCGCCCACCCGGTGGTCAGCCATCTGGACCTGCGTGTCCTGCGCGGGGACCGGCTGGGGATCGTCGGCGCCAATGGCGCGGGCAAGAGTACCCTGCTGCGCCTGCTGACGGGGCTGGACAAACCCGATTCCGGCACCATCAGCATCGGCAGCGCGCTCAATGTCGTCACACTGGACCAGCAGCGCCGCTCGCTTGATCCCAACGCCACGCTGGCGGACACGCTGACAGGCGGCGGTGGCGACATGGTGCAGGTGGGCGACGAGAAACGCCATGTCATCGGCTACATGAAGGACTTCCTGTTCCGCCCCGAACAGGCCCGTACCCCGGTGGGCGTGCTGTCGGGCGGCGAGCGCGGGCGGCTCATGCTGGCCTGCGCGCTGGCGCGGCCGTCCAACCTGCTGGTGCTTGACGAGCCGACCAATGACCTTGACCTTGAAACGCTGGACCTTTTGCAGGACATGCTGGCCACCTATTCCGGCACGGTGCTGCTGGTCAGCCATGACCGTGACTTCCTCGACCGGGTCGCGTCCTCCATCCTGATGGCGGAAGGCGGCGGGAAATGGGTGGAATATGCCGGCGGCTACAGCGACATGCTGGCCCAGCGGCAGGATGCAACACTGGCCGCCCGCCCCCGTCAGGAACGCGCGGACACCGCGCCGGCCAAAACCGATGTGACGCCTTCCACTTCCCCCCGGCAGCCCGCGCGCAAGATGTCGTACAAGGACAAGCACGCGCTGGAACAGCTACCCAGGCAGATGGCGGCGCTGGAGGCGGAGATCGAGCGCCTGCGCGCCATCCTGTCCGACGGGGGGCTGTATGCGCGCGACCCGGCGGCCTTCACCACCACCACCGCCGCGCTGGAAAAGGCGGAAGCCGACCTGACGGCGGCGGAGGAACGGTGGCTGGAACTCGAAATGCTGCGCGAGACGCTTCAGTCTTCCTGAGCGGGGGGGACGATCAGGCCCGACGCCTCCATCCGCGCGCGGGTGGCGGCGATTCCCTGCGTCACCGCCAGCGCCGCCGCCAGCGCCCGGCGGCCCGCCGCCGCATCCACCAGCACCTTCGCGCCATCAAGGCAGGATGCGGCAAAGGCGGCATGTTCCGCCGCCAGCGTATCATGGTCGCGCCACGTTACGGATTCGCGCCGGAACCCGCCCGACCCGGGCAAAGGCAGGCCGCGCGTGCGCCCGATCATGGTCAGTTCACGCTTCATGAAATCAGCCGACAGGTAGCCTTCCTGTGAAAAGACGCGCATCCGCCGCTCGGTCTTGAGGGAGATCCGGCTGGCCGCGATGGTGGCGACACAGCCGTTTTCAAAACGCACGCGGGCATTGGCGATGTCCTCGAACGGTGAACTGACCGCAGCCCCCAGTGCATCGACGCTTTCGATCGGGCTGTCCACGATGGACAGGACCAGGTCAAGGTCATGGATCATGAGATCAAGGATCACCGATACATCCGTCCCGCGCGGCTTGAAGGGCGCAAGGCGGGTGGCCTCGATATACAGGGGACGCGAAATCCGGTCGGTAATGGCCTGGTGTTCGGCGGAATAGCGCAGCAGGTGCCCCACCTGCAGCACGACGCCATGCACCCGCGCCAGACGCGCCAGCTCATCGGCCTGCGCCAGCGTTTCGGCCATGGGCTTTTCCACCAGCACATGCTTTCCCGCCGCCAGCGCGAGCCGGGCGAGGTCAAAATGATGCTCGGCGGGGGCTGCGACGACAATCGCATCCGAACAGGCCAGCAGGTCGGGATATGACAGGACGGGCACGCCGCCTGCCTCCGCCGCGACCTTGCACGCGCGCGCGCCGTCGGGGTCGTGGATGCCGGTCAGGACCTCACGCGCGGACGCCTGCACCTTGAGCGCGTGGAAACGGCCAAAATGCCCCGCCCCCACGATGCCGACGCGTAACAACCGCATTCCCGCCTGCGCCATGTCCTGCCCTTCCTGCCTGTTTCGGGTCCGTAGCTTCTTTCCGGATTAGCAGCCCACCACACGGGCGCACACCCCCGCTGGCCGCACGGGCGGCATGACGGGGCGGGAAAATTGCGGCAAAACGGCAACGGCGGCGGCCCCGCCGGCGTATCAGCGGTTGCATCATCGGGCGGGGACCGGCATGTTCCCGCCACTGATTTTTCGCACACGCGATACACTGACCATGCCGGACAGGGAACCGGCCAGCCGGGCGTAGGGAGCACTCCATCAAGTCATGATGTATTACAGTCGGCTCAGAATGGCTTCGGTCATTGGCGTATGTCTGATCGGGCTGGCGCTGTGCCTGCCCAATGTCATCCGCCAGCCCATGGCGTCCCTGCCGTGGCGGCAGATCCATCTGGGCCTTGACCTGCGGGGCGGGTCCTACCTGCTGCTGCAGGTCGACATGAACAGCGTGGCAGCCGACAGGCTGCACGGGCTGCAGGATGAAACACGCCAGACCCTGCTGAAGAATTCGCTGGGTTACCGCAACCTGACCACCACCGCGCATGGCGTGACATTCACGCCCCGCACGCCCGAAGAAGCGCAGCCCGACCTGAAGGCGCTGCGCGCCATGCCGATGAACGCGCCGGGCGAATTCAGCGTGGAACAGACGGAAGACGGCCAGATCGCCATCACCCTGTCGAAGGAGGCCGCACGCCAGCGCGCCTATGACGCGGTGACCCAGTCGATCGAGATCGTGCGCCGCCGTATTGACGCGACCGGCGCGATCGACCCCGAAATCACCCGTCAGGGCGATGACCGGATCATTGTCGAACTGCCCGGCATCAGTGACCCCGAACGGGTTAAGAACCTGCTGGGCACCACGGCGAAGATGACGTTCCACCTGGTCGCTGATTCCGCCATTGGGTCCGCCGTGCCGCCGCCCGGCGTGGAAATGCTGCCCATGACCGACGGGCAAAGCACGCTGCCGGTCTTCTCGCACGTGGATGTGGACGGCGCGGACCTGACCAACGCCAGCGCCTCGATCGACCAGCAGAGCGGCGAATGGGCGGTGAACTTCACCTTCGATTCGACCGGGGCGCAGGAATTCGGCGAGGTCACGCGGGCCAATGTGGGCAAGCGCTTCGCCATCGTGCTGGACAACAAGGTGATCGAGGCCCCGGTCATCCGCACCGCCATTACCGGCGGCAGCGGGCAAATCACCGGCGGGTTCAGCGCCCAGCAGGCCACCGACATGGCGCTGCTGCTGCGCGCCGGCGCGCTGCCCGCGCCACTGAACGTGATCGAGCAGCGCTCCATCGGCCCGTCGCTGGGGGCGGATTCGATCCGGGCGGGCGGCTACAGCCTTGCCGCCGGCTTCGTGCTGGTGATCGCGTTCATGGCGCTGTTCTATGGCCGGTTCGGCTGGTACGCCAACATTGCCCTGCTGGCCAACCTGGTGCTGATGACGGCCATCCTGTCGCTGTTCGAGGCGACGCTGACCCTGCCGGGCATGGCGGGCATGCTGCTGACCCTGGGCATGGCGGTGGATGCGAACATCCTGATCAACGAACGCATCCGCGAGGAAGTGGCCCGTGGCCGCAGCGCGCTGCAGGCCATGCAGGCGGGCTTCGAACGCGCGACCGGCACGATCGTGGACAGTAACGCCACGGCGCTGCTGGCGCATGTCATGCTGTTCGTGTTCGGGACCGGGCCGGTCCGTGGCTTCGCGCTCACGATCACGATCGGTATCGTGACCACCCTTTTCACCACCCTTCTCCTGTCCAGGATGCTGATGGTGCGCTGGTACGCCCGCACACGCCCCAGCACCCTGCCGGTCTGAGGCGCGCCGAATGATGCTTGATCGTCCCCTTCTCCGGTTCGTGCCGCGTGGCACGAAAATCAACTTCATGCGCGGCCGCTTCATCGGGCTTGCGACATCGGCGGTACTGTCCATCGCCTCGCTGATCCTGTTCTTCCATCCCGGCCTGACGCTGGGGCTGGATTTCCGGGGCGGCATCGTGGTGGAAGCCCGCACGCAGGGACCGGCGGATTTCAACGCCATCCGCGCAGCCCTTGCCGCCCAGCATGTGACCGCCGCTGGCGTGCAGTCCTTTGGCGGGCCGGATGACGTGCTGATCCGCCTTGACACGCCGCCCGACAGCGAACCCGACCATGAAGCCCGCACGCAGGCCATGGTCGATTCCGTGCGCCACGCCATCGGCACCCTGCCCGGCGCGCAGGTATTGCGGGCGGATGCGGTCGGCGCTTCGGTCTCGAAGGAACTGTTCCGCAACGGCATGCTTGCCCTTGGCATCAGCCTGCTGATGATCCTGGCCTATATCTGGTTCCGCTTTGAATGGGAGTTCGCGGTCAGCGCGGTGGTGACGCTGGTGCTGGACCTGACCAAGGCCGTCGGCTTCCTAGTCATCACGCATTTCGAGTTCGACCTGGTGATGGTCGCCGCCATCCTGACCATCCTGGGCTATTCCACCAACGACAAGGTGGTGGTGTATGACCGCGTGCGCGAAAACCTGCGCAAATACCGCACCATGCCGCTGGCGGACCTGATCGACCTGTCGATCAATGAAACGCTCAGCCGCACGCTGGGCACCTCATCGACCGTATTCCTTGCAGCACTCCCGCTGGCGCTGTTTGGCGGGGCCAGCCTGTCGGGCTTTGCGTGGGTGATGCTGTTCGGGATCGTGGTGGGCACGTCATCCTCCATCTTCATCGCGGCACCGCTGCTGCTGATAATGGGGGAAAAGCGCCTGCGGCGTGACGCACGGCCAGCCGTGCGCAACTAAGATCGGGCGCCGGGTACCCGCGCGACGGACAGGCGCGGAACCTGCCCTGACATAAAGAAGTTTTCGGTGAAGCTTGTTCAAAAAGCTTCAGAAAGACGCCGCCTTTTTAAAAAAAGGCGGCACCCAAAAACTTTTAATTATTTTCGGTCAGTCTCTATTACTTATGGGCGGATGTAGCCGGTTGCGGTGGCATCCGCCCTTTTGCATCGGGACTGGCGGGACCGTTGGGCAGGCAGCTTGGCGGCGTCCTGCCGCCAAGCGTGGACGGGTCGGGCTGGTTGGTGCACGCCACCATCAGTTCCACGGCCAGCCGCCCGTTCCGGCGCGCCTTGCGCGATGGCTTGGTCAGGGCGGCGAGGATCATGCTCTTGCCGTATTTGAGCGAGGTCGCCATGTCGTACACCTGCTGCCCTGACAGCCCGCCATCCTGCAGGCGGCTGACCATTCCCCCTTCGGCCATGAAATAGGATGTGATCAGCAGGTAATCCTGTGCCGGGGCCGACAGCCGGGACATGTCCGCCCGGCTGGTCGCATGGCACCCCGCCAGCAGCATGACTGCCGACAGGGCCAGCAGCCGCCCGCGCACATATCGTGTAATATCAATCATAAACCAGCCACCTTCACCATACCGGGGGATATTGGGCAGTCCCGCCCCCCGGCACAAGGGCGGTCAGGGATGCACCAAAAAAAACGGACACCCGTCCGGGTGCCCGTTCCTGCCATCTGCCAGCCTGATATGCAGGGTCAGGCCTTGGGCGGGGTCGCGGTCGTTTTCTGGGCCGCTTCCGCCTTCAGCACGTCAAGGATGTCCTGCAGCAGCACTTCATTGCGCGGCGGCGCGGGCGGGGTCGCGGGCTTTTCGGCTTCCTTCTTCACCGTCAGGCGGTTGATGGCCTTCACCACCCAGAAAATCACGAAACCGATGATGACGAACTGGATCACCGCGTTCAGGAACAGGCCGATATTGATCGTGACCGCACCGGCCTTCTGCGCGTCGGCCAGTGTCGCCATATGCGGGCCACGCAGGGTGATGAACAGGTTGGTAAAGTCGATACCACCGATCAGCAGGCCCAGCACCGGCGTGAACACGTCCTTCACCAGGCTGTTCACGATCGCGGTGAACGCGGCGCCCACGATCACGCCGACCGCAAGGTCAACCACATTGCCGCGCATGAGGAATGCGCGGAATTCGCCCAGCCAACCGGGTACATGAAGATCCTTGACGTGCAGTTCAGGCACGTGATCCGGCAGTTTCGCCATGGATGCCAATCCTTTATTTGATGGAATAGGCCCTAAGCTCTAGCAACATCCCGACATCATGACGACTATATATTATCGTATTGTTTTTCCATTCCGCCGACATGATGCAAGCGGGTAACACCGGGGCGAGGCAGGCCGGACAGGCTTTTCTTGCCATCGGGTGTTGATCTTGCCGCCACTTGTCGTCTATACGCCTGCCGATACAACGCCCCCGGTCGGCATCGGTGGGCCTAGCGCGAAAGTGTTTGAAATGAAATCCGGCATCCACCCCGACTACCACGAAATCAATGTCATCATGACCGATGGCACCGAATACACGACCCGTTCGTGCTACGGCAAGCCTGGCGATACGCTGCGCCTGGACATCGATCCGAAGTCCCACCCGGCATGGACCGGCGTGCAGCGCATGATGGACACCGGGGGCCAGGTCGCCAAGTTCAACAAGAAGTTCGGCGCGCTGGGCCAGCGCAAGAAGGGCTGATACCCGCCTTCCTCCCGAACAGGTCCGAAGTCCGTGGCAATGCCCGGTCCCTTGAACAGGGGGCCGGGCATTCCCATGTCTGGGGTGCGCCGGATGCCCGTGGCGGGTCCATGCGCATCACCCAAAATCGCGGTTCGCCCAACCGGGGAACCGCATGACAGCAGACCTTGCTTCATGGAGGTTTCACATGGCTTACGATTTCGCGCCGCTATTCCGCAGCGCCATAGGATTTGACCGCCTGGCCCAGCTTGTCGATACGGCGGCCCAGAACCCGGTCGGGTCGTCCTACCCCCCCTACAACATCGAAAAACTGTCCGATGCGCAGTACGCGCTGACAATGGCGGTGGCGGGCTTCGGTCCCGACGACATTGAACTGACGGTACAGGACAATACCCTGATCGTGTCTGGCCGTGTCAGCGACGCTGCGCCCGGTGGCAGGGAAATGCTCTATCGCGGTATCGCCACGCGCGCGTTCGAGCGCCGTTTCGTGCTGGCCGACCATGTCGTGGTGGAAAAGGCGGACCTGACCAACGGCCTGCTGCGCATCGCGGTACGCCAGATCGTGCCCGAGGCGCTGAAGCCGCGCCGCATTCCCATTTCCTCGGGCCAGGCCATGGCGGGCGACACCGTTCCAGGGGGTGAAGCATCCCCCGCAACCGACGGGCTGGCCATGCCGGTCGCGGCCGGCACGGCCGTTTCCCCTGCCCCACAGCCCACCAGTTATGCCGCATAAGGTTGCGGCCACAGCGTGTTTTACCGCAGGGGCGGGCCATGGGTCCGCCCCTGTTTTTATTGATGGGAAACATCCGGGACGGGTGGATTGAAGTCTTGACCTTTGCCACCTGCAACCGTCATATCACTTCCACGAGTGTTTTCTGTTTCTGGCGCGCCAGCAGGTACGCACGGTTCCCACTTTGTCAGGAACCGTTTCAAACACCCTTTCAGGTGCCTGCGTGTGGCGCCACACGCTGTAGGACCTGAGAATGACTGCCCTGCCCTTAATGCCCAAGGCAACCGCCGTGTGGCTTATTGAAAAGACGGCGCTGACCTTTACCCAGATCGCCGCATATTGTGGAATGCATCCCCTTGAAGTCCAGGCCATCGCGGATGGGGAAGTGGCACAGGGAATCCGGGGCTATGACCCGATTGCCCACCACCAGCTGACCCAGGCGGAAATTACGCGTTGCGAAAAAGACCCCGAGGAACGCCTCAAGGGCCTGCCGCCCGCAAACCCGATCAACCGCCGTTCCAAGGGCGCGCGTTATACCCCGGTGGCCAAGCGTAACGACCGCCCCGACGCGATCGCCTTCATCCTGCGCAATTTCCCGCAGCTATCGGAACAGCAGACCAGCAAGCTGCTGGGCACCACCAAGGACACCATCGAGAAAGTGCGCACCAAGCAGCACTGGAACAGCGCCAACATCAAGCCGCGCGACCCGGTGACGCTGGGCCTGTGCAGCCAGACGGACCTGAACGCCATGGTGACCGCCGCCAATGAACGGCTGGCGCGCGAAGGCCAGGCCGTGCCCCCGCCGCTGGAACTGGATGACGACAGCGAACACGGCATCTGACCCTTCCCCCGCCACCCGGCATAGCCGGGTGGCGGGGATGGGGTCAGCCCAGCCGGGCCAGACGCTCGATCTCCTCCTTCACACGAAGTTTCTCAAGCTTGAGCCGCCGCAGGGCGCCCGCATCGGGCATGGGTCTGCGGTCTTCATCGAAAATGCGGGCGTCAAGCCGCGCATGACGGGTTTTGAGGCTGTTGATACGTGCTTCGTACGACATGGAACCCTCCAGCGTCTTTGCTGCAACCTGATCAGGCTAGACCAGACGATGCTGCAATTTCCATGCTAAAATTGCAGCCCCCGGGGATCGTGCCCGGCATTTCGCCTTTTGCGGCGGATATGCTTAGGATACGCCATGCCCACTTAACAGATGAGCCGCCATGCTGACAGATCGGGATACCCTTCTTCGCAAGCTGCACGAACTGCGCAGCGAACATCGCGACCTTGATACGGTCATAAGCCGCATGGCCCTGCAGGTGACGGACCAGTTGCAGTTGCAACGGCTCAAAAAGCGCAAGCTGCTGCTGAAGGACGAGATCACATGGCTGGAAAGCCGCATGATCCCCGACAGTATCGCCTGATTTCCTGACGAGAGTATTGCAACCGTGAGCCTTTCCCCCCTTCCGCCCTCCGGCACGAAATCCCCGCGCGTGGGGCTGATCATGGGCAGCCAGTCCGACTGGGAAACCATGCGCCATGCCACCGCCGTGATGGAGGCGCTGGATATCGCGCATGAGGTGCGCATCGTCTCCGCCCACCGCACGCCCGACCGGCTGGCGGATTACGCAAAATCGGCGCAGGGGCGTGGCCTGTCGGTCATTATCGCGGGCGCCGGGGGGGCCGCGCACCTGCCGGGCATGTGCGCCGCGTGGACGGCGCTGCCGGTGCTGGGTGTTCCGGTCGAATCGCATGCGCTCAAGGGCATGGACAGCCTGCTGTCGATCGTGCAGATGCCCGGCGGCATTCCCGTTGGCACGCTGGCCATTGGCAAGGCGGGGGCGACCAACGCGGCGCTGTTGGCGGCGTCCATCCTTGCGCTGTCCGACCCGGCCCTTGGCGCACGACTGGCGGCATGGCGGGCGAAGCAGACGGACGCCGTGGCGCAGGAACCGGTGCGATGACGCAGCTTGCCCCCGGCTCGGTGCTGGGCATTGTCGGCGGCGGCCAGCTTGGCCGCATGTCCGCCATCGCCGCCGCCCGCCTTGGCTACCGCGCCCATATCCTGACGACGGAAGCCGATGGCCCGGCCGCACAGGTGGCCCATGCCATCACCCTTGGCCGGTATGACGACCATGACGCCCTGCGCCGCTTTGCCGATGCGGTGGATGTCATCACCTTTGAATTCGAGAATATCAGCGCCGACGGGCTGGACCTGCTGTCCAGCATCCGCCCGGTCCACCCCGCGGGCCACATCCTGCGGATCAGCCAGGACCGCATCGCGGAAAAGATGTTCATGGCGGAAAACGACATTCCCGTGGCCCCGTGGCGGGGCGTGCATGACCGCGCCGATCTGGACCGGGCGGCGAAAGACCTGGGCTATCCCTTCATCCTCAAGACCACGCGCCTTGGCTATGATGGCAAGGGGCAGGCCCGCATCCATGACGCATCGGGACTGGACGCCGCATTCGACGGCCTGCGCCCCCACCCGCTGGTGGCCGAGGGCATGGTGCGCTTCGCCTGTGAGGTCAGCGTAATGGTCGCCCGCAATGCACATGGCGAGGTCGTGACCTTTGACGTGACCGAAAACCGCCACCGCAACGGCATTCTGGACATAAGCCTGGCCCCGGCCCGAATCGCGCCCGAACTTGCGGCGCGGGCGCAGGACCTTGCACGCCGCATCGCCACGGCGCTGGACCTGACCGGCCTGCTGGGCGTCGAGATGTTCGTGGACCGCGATGGCAGCCTGCGCGTGAACGAAATCGCGCCCCGGCCGCATAATTCGGGCCACTGGACCATGGATGCCTGCCCCGTGGACCAGTTCGGGATGCATGTCCGCGCCGTGACCGGCCTGCCACTGCCACCCGCCAGCCGCCACAGCGACGCCGTCATGAAAAACCTGATCGGCCCCGAAGACATGGCCCTGTGGCCTGAAATCATGGCTGCCCCCCGTCTGCTGGCCCACCATTATGGCAAGGCGGAAGCCCGCCCGGGGCGCAAGATGGGGCATGTGAACGTGCTGTTCCCAAAAGGGGCGCTGCCCGGCGAATTCGGGGTGGAAGCGGCCCTCGGCCCGCTGGCGCGCGCGTTGGATGACGCATAGCTAGCCCAGCAGCCCCGCCGCACGGAAGCTGTGGGTCCGGCCATTGCCCACGATGATGTGGTCATGCACCGTGACCTGCATGATCCTGCCGATCTGGGCGATGCGCAGGGTCATTTCGATATCGGCGGCCGAGGGGTCCGGCTGGCCCGCGGGATGGTTATGCGCCAGCACCAGCCGCCGCGCCCCCAGTTCCAGCGCGCGACGCATGATTTCGCGGGGATATACCGGGGAATGGTTGACCGTGCCGGTGCCCATCAGTTCATCGGCCAGCAGGTGGAAGCGGTCATCAAGGAACAGTACCCGGAACTGTTCGATCACTTCATGGCCCATGCAGGCCTGCAGGTAGGCCACCAGTCCCGCCCGGCCCGCCAGTATGTCGGTGCGCCGCACGCGGGCGCGGTACAGGCGCAGCGCCGCCTCCCGCACCACGGCCAGCAGGGGCGGCAGGGCGGTTTCACGGCCCGCCACTTCATCCAGTCCCCCCACATGCGCCGACAGCGCCATGCCCGCCGAGCCAAAACGGGCAAGGAAACTGGCCGCCAGCCGGTCTGGCGCGGGATGGGATAGGTCAAGCGTGCGGATCAGGCGCTGCATGAAGGCATGGTCATCCGCCCGGCTGATGCCGCCACCAAGGGGAATCGTGGCCGGTTCGGGCGATGTGTGATCGTGCAAACGGTGGTTTCCCAACAATTTCAGGACAAATGCCGCCCCGATGGTGCATGATGCGGATCAAAACAAGGAGGTTATGAACCTGCATGCCGTTTCATGAAAACCATACCGTACTTTTTGACCTGGACGGAACCATCGTCCGTTCCCGCGATGGCATTGTGGAATCCATTTACGCCGTACTACGCGACCTTGGGCATGAACCCGACATGTCGGTTGACCTGACATGGGTGGTCGGCCCCCCGCTGGAGGAACTGATCGCCCATATCCTCGCCCATTACGGCGATGACCGGGTGCAGGAGGCGATGGCGCTGTACCGCAAGCATTACGAATCGGAAGGCATGCACAAAAGCCCGGTTTTCGACCATATGCGCAACGTGATCGAGACCCTGTCGGCCGAAGGGGTGCGGCTGTTTGTCGCGACATCCAAGCCCCGCCACCTTGCGCGCAAGATCCTGCACCTGCGCAACCTGGTGCAGTATTTCGATGGCCTGTCCGGCGCACGCGCCGATGACAGCGGCGCGGAAAAGCCCGAACTGATCGCAGCCGTGCTGCGTGAACACGACATCCGGCGCGAGGATGCGCTGATGATCGGCGACCGGCGTTTTGACATAAGCGGCGCACACGCCAACCACGTCCGCGCCCTTGGCGTGCTGTGGGGATATGGCACGCGGGAGGAACTGACGCAGGCTGGCGCCGATGCGCTGGTCAGCCAGCCATCCGAACTGCTGGACGCCATCCGCCAGCAGTTCGCCGCGGCCGAGGCCCATCCGCACGCCTGACCGTGGCTATTCCTGCAACATCGCCCGCATGCTGACGCATGTGCCGCCGCCACGCACCATGCAGTCATGCACGGCCAGCCCCAGCAGGCGGGCATGGCTGTGCAGCATGCGGGCAAACCGCAGGTCGGCAACACTTCCATCCCTGGGTGGCGCCTGCTGGCCCATGTCCCTGACCGCGACAAGGGACACGGCGTGCAGTTCCAGCGCGCGCGCCAGCACGCTCCGGCACATGTCGGCAGGCGGGGCGGTGCCGACGGCTTCATCGGCCAGCACGTGCCGCGCGGAATCAAGGTAGAACAGCCGCCACCCACCGGGGTCAGGCGCGGGCAGGCGGTCACAATAGGCCAGCACCGCCGCCATATCCGCGAAAATAACCTGCCCCCGCAGGTCGGGATGCGCCAGGCGCCGCGCGACCTGCGCGGGGCACCCCAGCACCGCCACCCCGCGCGGCCCCAGCCCCGCCGCGCGCAAGGCGGCGGGCGTGGCATCCAGCACGGCCTCAAGACCACCGAAATGGGCCAGCAACGCCTTGGCCTGCGGCTTGGTGTCGCGCCGGGGCACGGCCGCGAACAACAGGACTTCCAGCAGTTCATAATCCGCCAGCGAATGCGCGCCCGCCGTGCGGATACGCCTGCGCATGCGTGCCCGGTGGCCGCCTGCTCCCGTTGCCCTGGCCGTATTCATGCTGTCCTGTCCCTCCACCGCATTTCCCCCGCCATGATTGATAGCATTGGTTACCCGGCGACGGGATTGCTATAGAAGATAATGTCATGGACAGCCTTATCCCCACCGGCCCTGTGCCGGATTACCTGAACCGCCTCAATCCCGAACAGCGGGCCGCGATCGAGACCACGGACGGCCCGCTGCTGGTCCTTGCCGGCGCGGGCACGGGCAAGACGCGGGTGCTGACCACGCGGTTCGCGCATATCCTGCTGTCGGGCCGGGCACGGCCCAACCAGATCCTTGCCGTGACCTTTACCAACAAGGCCGCGCGCGAAATGCGTAAACGCGTCAGCGCCCTGCTGGGTGAACCGGCGGAAGGGCTGTGGCTGGGCACGTTCCATGCCCTGTGCGCGCGCATGCTGCGCCGCCATGCGGAATATGTCGGGCTTACCAGCAGCTTCACCATCCTTGATACCGATGACCAGCTGCGCCTGCTCAAGCAGGTGCTGGAACCCTACCGCATCGACACCAAGCGCTGGCCGCCACAGGCCATCATGGGCGTGATCCAGCGGTGGAAGGATCGCGGGCTGGTGCCCGACGCGATCACGGCGGCCGAGGACACGGATTTCGCCAACGGGCGCTGCGCCGAGATCTATACCGATTACCAGCAGCGCCTGCAGCAGCTCAACGCCTGCGACTTTGGCGATCTCATGCTGCACATGACGGAAATCATGCGCAGGCATCCCGATGTGCTGGCGCAGTATCACCGTTTCTTCCGCTACATCCTGGTGGACGAGTACCAGGACACCAACACCATCCAGTACCTGTGGCTGCGGCTGCTGGCGCATCGGGACCAGCAGCCATCGAACATCTGCTGCGTGGGCGATGACGACCAGTCGATCTATTCATGGCGCGGGGCGGAAGTGGAAAACATCCTGCGCTTCGAACGCGACTTCCCCGGCGCGAAGGTCGTGCGGCTGGAACGCAATTACCGCTCCACCCGGCAGATCCTTGGCGCCGCGTCGGGCCTGATCGCGCATAACGAGGAACGTCTGGGCAAGACCCTGCATCCCGGCCGCGAGGATGCGGAAGGCGAGAAGGTGCGCGTGATTTCCGTGCAGGATTCGGATGACGAGGCCCGCATGGTCGGCACCGAGATCGAACGCCTGCGCGCCGATGGCCACCCGATGCGCGAGATCGCCATCCTTGTCCGCGCCGGCTTCCAGACCCGCGCGTTCGAGGAACGGCTGATCACCCTTGGCCTGCCCTACCGCGTGGTCGGCGGGCTGCGCTTTTACGAACGCGCCGAAATCCGCGACGCCATCGCCTATATGCGCGTGGTCAACCAGCCGTCCGATGACCTGGCGTTCGAGCGCATCATCAACGTGCCGCGCCGGGGCGTGGGGATGACGGGGCTGCAGAAAATGCACATGCACGCCCGTGAACGCCAGATCCCGCTGACCGCCGCCGTGCTGGAAATGCTGGGCGCTGGCGACATCAAGGGCCGGGCGAAGGAGCAGCTTGCCGCCCTCATGCGCACGCTGGGCGCCACGCGCGACATGCTGGGACGCGAGGGGCATGTCGTCGCCATCGACCACCTGCTGGAGGACAGCGGGTATATCGACATGTGGAAGGCCGACAAATCCCCCGATGCGCCCGGACGGCTGGAAAACCTGAAGGAACTGGTGCGCTCGCTGGCGGATTACGAAAACCTTGGCGGGTTCCTGGAACATGTCGCCCTCGTCATGGATACCGAGGACAGGGCGGGCGAGGACAGCATGAGCATCATGACGCTGCATGGCGCCAAGGGGCTGGAATTCGACACCGTGTTCCTGCCGGGGTGGGAGGAAGGCGTCTTTCCGTCCCAGCGCACGCTGGATGAAGGCGGCCTGAAGGGGCTGGAGGAAGAACGCCGCCTGGCCTATGTCGGCATTACGCGCGCGCGCAGGCTGGCCACGATCAGCCACGCCGCCAACCGCCGCATATACGGCAACTGGCAGTCCGCCATTCCCAGCCGCTTTGTCGAGGAACTGCCCGCCGAGCATATCGAGACACGTGGCGACACCGCCAACAGCCGGCGCAGCTTCCTTGGCCGCCCCGCCGTGTTTGGCAGCGCGCCCTTCCCGCTGGTGGCGTCCCGGCGGGTGCATGATGTCACGCCCTCCACCTCCGCCTCATCGGGGATGAAGGTGGGCGTGCGTGTATTCCACCAGAAATTCGGCTACGGCACGATTACCTCGGTCGAGGGAAACCGGCTGGAAGTCGCGTTTGAAAAAGCAGGCCCCAAGCGGGTGATCGATACATTTGTTGAGCAGGTATAGATGAGCCTTTCCCCCCGGCGTCACGCCACAGAACTGGAAACCATATCGGTCACGGTACCGCCTGATGCGGTCGAAGCCTATGAATCCGCCCTGTCCACCGTCTGCACCACCATCGGCATCTTTGAAGTCGATGACAGCCAGACCCTGTGGCGCGTCGAAGGCGTCAAGGATACCGGCAGCGGCGAGGACGAACTGCGCGCCGCCCTGATCGTGGCGGGCCTGACCAGTGGCGTGGATGCCGAGCTGGAACGCAGCCATACGGAATCCGAAGGCTGGCTGGCGCGCACCTACGAATCCTTTCCCGAACAGCTTGCGGGCAGGCGCTTCGCCATCCGGGGCACGCATCTTGAACCCGTCACCAGCCCCCAGCGCATCACCATCACGCTGGATGCGGGCGTCGCCTTCGGGTCGGGGGAACATGGCTCGACCCGTGGCTGCCTGCGCGCGCTGGAAATGGTCGCCTATCGCAGGCCACGGCGCATCCTCGACCTTGGCTGCGGGTCGGGCATCCTGGCCATGGCGGCCGCCGCCCTGCTGCACAAACGCGTGCTGGCGACCGACATCGACCCGTGGTCCGTGCGCGTGACACGCCGCAACGCGGCCATGAACGGGCTGTCCAACCTGGTGGACTGCCATCTTGGCAATGGCTGGTCCACGCCCGCCATCCGCCACCACGCGCCCTATGACCTTGTCTTCGCCAACATCCTCGCCCGCCCGCTATGCAGCATGGCGGCCGACCTTGCGCGCAACCTGCTGCCCGGTGGCACCGCCATCCTCGCGGGGCTGCTGAATACGCAGGTGCGCATGGTGCTGGCAGCCCACCGCCGCCACGGGCTGGTGCTGGAACGCCACCTGCGTGAAGGGGACTGGGGCACGCTGATCCTGCGCAAACCCAATGGCTGATACCGCGTCCCTGCTGATCCGTGACGCGACGGATGCGGATATTCCCGCCATTGTCGAAATCGTCAATCACGCCATCCGCAACAGCACATCCATGTGGGAAACCCACGAAACCACCATCGCCGCCCGGCTGGACTGGCTGCATGCCAGCCAGGCCAGCGGGTTTCCCGTGCTGGTGGCCGAAACGGATGACGGCCACGTGGCGGGCTACAGCAGCTGGAAGACGTTCCGCCCCTTTTCGGGCTACCGGCATACGGTCGAACATTCGCTGTACATCGCCCCGGCCTACAAGCGCCGTGGCATTGGCAGCGCGCTGCTGCAGGCATTGTGCGACCGGGCGAAGGATGCGGATGTGCATGTCATGATCGCGGGCATCACCTCCACCAACATCGCATCGCGCAAGCTGCATGAACGCTTCGGCTTCCAGCATGGCGGCCTGCTGCCGGAATGCGGCACGAAATACGGGCGGTGGATGGACCTTCTGTTCCTGTACCGCATCATGTCCGTTTCCTGATCCCACACCCCGAAGGATATGCCCATGCCCCCAGCCCCGAACCGCCCCGACGCGCTGCGCGCCGTGCTGAAACAGATGGGCGTTGACGGATTTATCCTGCCCCGTGGGGATGAACACCTAGGGGAATACGTCGCCCCCTGCGCCGAACGGCTGGCGTGGCTGACCGGCTTTACCGGCAGCGCCGGGATGGCGGCGGTGCTGCCGGATGGCGCCGCCGTCTTTTCCGATGGCCGCTACATCACCCAGATGGACCAGCAGGTGGATGGCCGCGCATGGGAACGGCTGCATATCAGCAAGGTCCCGCCCGCCACATGGCTGGCGCGGCATGGCGCGACCTGCCGCATCGGTTATGATCCGCGCCTGATCAGCGAAAGCGCGCTGCGCCCGTTCGGCGATGCGGGCCTGGACCTTGTCGCCCTGCCCGCCAACCCGGTTGACCGGATCTGGGCCGACCGGCCCGCCGCCCCCTGCACGCCGTGTGTGCCGCAGCCCGAGGAATGGGCCGGGCAGTCCAGCCGGGACAAGCGCGCGGCCATTGCGGGCGGATTGCGCGATGCAGGCGATGCGGCGCTGGTGCTGAGTGACCCGGCATCAATCGCATGGCTGCTGAACATCCGGGGTCGTGACGTACCATACACGCCGCTCAGCCTGTCCTTCGCCATCGTGCATGAGACCGGGCGCGTCACGCTGCTGATCGACCCGGCCAAGGTTGCCGACACGACGCGGCAATGGCTGGGGGATGATGTCGCGATCGCACCGCCTGCAGCACTGGAAGAAAGCCTGCGCGCCCTGTCCGGCGCGCGCGTGCAGGTGGACCCGGCCAGCAACGCCGTATGGTTCATCCAGACGCTGGAGAACGCCGGGGCCACGGTCATCCGCAAGGGCGATCCCTGCCTGTTGCCCAAGGCGACCAAGAATGCAACCGAACAGGAAGGTAGCCGTCGCGCCCACCTGCTGGACGGGATCGCCATCTGCCGTTTCCTGCACTGGCTGGATGAGAACGCAACCGACAATACGGAACTGGCGGCGGCGGAACAGCTTGACCGCTTCCGCGCCGCCTGCCCTGATTACCGGGAGGAAAGCTTTCCCGCCATTTCCGGTTCCGGCCCGAATGGCGCGGTCATCCATTACCGTGTCACGCCCGAAACCGACCGCAGGCTGCAACCCAACGAGGTCTACCTGATCGACAGTGGCGGCCAGTACCCCTTTGGCACCACCGATATCACCCGCACGCTCTGGACCGGGCCGGACATGCCGGGGGCGGACGTGCGTGATGCCTTCACCCGCGTGCTGCGCGGGCATATCGCGCTGGCGCGCGCGCATTTTCCGCGTGGCGTGACCGGACACGCGCTGGATGCCCTGGCCCGCCAAGCGCTGTGGGAGGGCGGGCTGGATTATGACCACGGCACCGGCCACGGCATTGGCAGCTACCTGTCGGTGCATGAGGGACCGGCCACCATTTCCCCCGTGTTCCGCCCCGTGAAGCTGCATGCGGGCATGATCCTGTCGAACGAACCGGGCTATTACCGCCTCGGCGCATTCGGCATCCGCCTTGAAAACCTGCAACTGGTCCAGCCTTCCCCCACGGCGGAGGCGGGACGTGATTTCCTGGAATTCGAGGTCCTGACCCTGGCCCCGTTCGACCGGCGGCTGATTGACGTGGCCAGCCTGCAGCACAATGAAATCGCCTGGCTGGATGCCTATCATGCACGGGTTTTTGAAAGGGTCGCCCCATATCTGGGAAGTCAGGAACGCACATGGCTTGGCGTTGCATGCGCGCCGCTGAACGCCGGATAATGTGACTGCAAAACCATGGCCATGGCCCGGTGGCCCGATTGTCACGCGCGGCTGGGGGGCCTAGGACTTTTAACCAGTTCCGACGGGGCACCCGGCAACGAACCGGGTCCGCCAAGCCGGTGCGCATGCTGAAACGCTTTTCAGTAGCAAGCACAAAGGGAGACGTTCGAGAATGTCTACAGAAAAAACAATTCCCGCCACCCTGATTCCGGGTGACGGAATCGGGCCTGAAATCGTCCAGTCCGTTGTCGAGATCCTGGATACGGTCGGTGCCCCTTTCAAATGGGAAAAGGCGCTTGGCGGTGTTGCGGCCCTTGACGCCACCGGCAGCCCGCTGCCCAAGGAAACGATCGAAAGCATCCGCCGCACCGGCCTTGCGCTGAAAGGCCCGCTGACGACCCCCGTTGGCGGTGGCTTCAAGTCCATCAACGTGACACTGCGCCAGGAGTTCGGCCTGTTCGCGAATGTCCGCCCCACCAAGACGATCGTGCCCGGTGGCCGGTTCGAGAACATCAACCTCGTCATCTTCCGCGAAAACCTCGAAGGGTATTACGCGGCGATGGAAAACTACATTCCCTATGGCGATGACCCGCACGCCATCGCCACCAGCGCCGGTTACACCACGCGCAGGGAATGCAACCGCATCGTCCGCTACGCCTTTGAATACGCGGTCAAGAACAACCGCAAGCGCGTGACCCTGGTGCACAAGGCCAACATCCTGAAGCTGCTGACCGGCCTGTTCCTTGAAGAAGGCCGCAAGGTCGCCAAGGAATACGAAGGCCGCGTGGAAGTGAACGAGCGCATTGTCGACGCCTGCGCCATGCAGCTTGTAACCGACCCGTGGCAGTATGACTGCATCGTCACCACCAACCTGTTCGGCGATATCCTGTCCGATCTGACGGCTGGCCTGGTTGGCGGGCTTGGTCTGGCGCCGGGTGCGAACATTGGTGAAAAGGCAGCGGTGTTCGAGGCCGTGCATGGTTCGGCGCCCGACATCGCGGGCCAGAACAAGGCCAACCCGACCTCGCTGCTGCTGGCCGCCAACATGATGCTGGCGCATGTGGGCCGTCAGGACCTGGCCACCCGCATCGACAAGGCCATCGAGAAGGTCATCACCTCGGGCGCCGTGCGCACGGGCGACCTTGGTGGCAAGGCCACCACGACCGAACTGACCGCAGCGCTGAAGCAGGCACTGGTCTGATACGGTTTTTTCCCGCGGCAGCCAGCCTGTCGCGGGATACGGAAAAGGGTCGTGGCGGCGCAGACGCCACGACCCTTTTTCTTGGGAATAGATAAAAAAGCAAGAAAAGTTCCTGGGTGCCCCGTTTTTCAAAAAGGCGGCGTTCTTCGAAGCTTTTTGCAAAAAGCTTCACCAAAAACTTCTTTTAATTTTAAAGCGCTATCATCAGCCGACTTTTCAAACAGTCTCTTAACTGCCGCGATAGGTCGAAAACCCGTAGGGCGAGACCAGAAGCGGCACATGGTAATGCCTCCCCCTTTCCCCCGGCGCCACCTGCGCCATACCAAAGGCGATGGGCACGACATCAAGGAATGGCGGGTCCGACAGCACGACATCACGGCTGCGGAAATAATCCGCCACGCTGAATTCCAGCCGGTAGGCCCCGGCTTTCATATCCCCCGCCTGCTGGCCCAGTTCCGGGCAGCGGCCATCTTCGTTGGTCATGCCACGGAACAGGCAGTCCTGGCCCGCCCACAGGCTGATCGCCATGCCCACGGCAGGCTGGCCTGATACAAGGTCAAGGACATGGGTGGAAAGGGTGCTCATGCTTCCTGCTCCAGCCGCGCCAGCACGTCCGCCAGGCGCAGGGCGGCAATCTTGTTGATTTCCCGCAGGGCGGCCTGCTGTTCGGCCCCGGGCGTGTTTTCCAGCCGGGCGCGCATCCCGTTCAGGATGCCATCCTTGTCCGACCGCCGCACGCAGATGATGAACGGGATGCCGAATTTGGCGGTATAGGCGTCATTCAGGGCACGGAAGGTGGCGAATTCCTCCGGTGTCAGGCGGTCCAGCCCGGCGGAGGCCTGCTCGGCCGCCGAAGCCGATGTCAACGTCGGGTCCACCCCCATGCGCTGCGCCAGTTCGGGGTGGGCGCGGATCAGCGCCATCTTTTCCGCCTCCGTCGCTCGGTCCAGTTCATGGCGCATGGCGGCCAGCATCGCCGCCATGTCAGCAAAGGGACGATGGGCATAAGCACGCTGGGCAATCCAGGGGGAATGTTCGTATATCGGGCCGAACAGTTCCACGAACCTGACGGCGGAAGCGCCATTGACCCGGTCCATCACGTCTGTCATGCCGGGTGCACCGCCAGCCAGTGCCGGGCGATATCCAGCCGGGTCGCAACCCAGACCTTTTCGCGCGTGGCGATGTAATCAAGGAAACGCGCCACGGCCCGCGCACGGCCCGGGCGGCCCGCCACACGGCAGTGCAGGCCCACCGACATCATGCGCGGTTTATCGGCCCCTTCCTCATACAGTTCATCGAAGGTGTCGCGCAGGTAGGTGAAGAACTGCTCCCCTTCGGTAAAGCCGTTGATCGCCACAAACCGCATGTCGTTCACATCCAGCGTATAGGGCACGATCAACTGCGCACGGCCATGGCCGCGGTCATAATACGGCAGGTCATCGGCATAGGAATCCGCGTCATAGACAAAGCCGCCTTCCTCCGCGATCAGCCGGGCGGTGTTGGGGCTGGTGCGCCCCTGGTACCAGCCCAGCGGGCGCGATCCGGTCAGCTTCGTATGCAGGGCGATGCATTCGTGGATATGCGCGCGCTCCACCGCTTCGGGCACGTGCTGGTAATCAATCCAGCGCAGCCCGTGGGATGCGATTTCCCAACCTGCTTCCTTCATCGCCGCGACGGCGGCCGGGTTGCGCGCCATTGCCGCCGCCACGCCAAATACCGTCAGCTTCTGCCTGCGCTGGGTAAAGATGCGGTGCAGCCGCCAGAACCCGGCGCGCGAGCCGTATTCGTACAGGCTTTCCATCGCAATCGCGCGCGCGCCGGTAATCGACTGCGCCCCGATCATTTCTGACAGGAAGGCTTCCGACCCGCGATCCCCATGCAGGACCGAATTCTCGGCCCCCTCCTCGTAATTGATGACGAACTGTACCGCGATCCGCGCGCCACCCGGCCATTTCGCATCCGGTGGGTGACCACCATAGCCGACCAGATCGCGGGGATAGACACCTGTTCCAGACATTACGCCATAGCCCCTTTCTTACGCGTTATAGGCCGCAAGGGCGGCATCGACACCGCTGCCCGCGGCAAAGGCGTGGCCTTCGTGGCGCAGGACGGTTTCCAGCGCGCCGATGGTCAGCAGCACCTTGTGCTTTTCCGCGTTGTAGCCCATCGCCCCGATGCGCCAGATCCTGCCCTGCAGCGGACCGAAGGCGGAGCCGATCTCGATCTCGAAATCCTCGCGCATGCGGCCACGCACCTTTTCCCCATCCACGCCCCTGGGAATGTACACGCCGGTCACGTTGGTCATGCGGTATTCATCGCCGCCAAACAGCTCCAGCCCGATAGCGCGCAGCCCGGCACAGACCGCGCGCGATGCGCGGGCATGGCGGGCGAAGCGGGCCTGCAGCCCTTCTTCCAGCACCACGCGGGCGGCTTCACGCGCGCCGTACAGCATGGTCGTCGCCTCGGTATGGTGGTTCAGGCGCTTTTCAGACCAGTAATCCATGACCATCGCCAGGTCGAAATAGTTGGACGGAATGCGCGCCCGCGTGCCGTCATGTGTATCCGCGCCCCGGATCCCGGCCTCGACATGGCGGCGGGCGAAGATGTGTTCCGCCGCGCGGTCGGAAATGGTGATGGGGGCCGAACCCGGCGGTCCGCCCATGCATTTCTGCAGGCCGCCGCTGACCACGTCCACGCCCCAGCGGTCGGTCGCGACCTCCATCCCGCCCAGCGTCGCGGTGGTGTCGACATAGGACAGCACGTCATACTTGCGGCACAGCGCGCCCACCCCATCCAGCGGCTGGGCAATGGTGGTGGAGGTATCGCCATGGATGCATGCCAGCACATGCGGGCGGTGGGTGACGATCGCGTCCTCGATCTGCTCCAGCGTCGCGATCTCGCCCCACGGAATGTCCAGCGTCACGATTTCAGCACCAATGCGCTCGGCGATTTCGGACAGAAGCAGCCCGAAACGGCCCGCGCGCACGATCAGCAGCTTCATGCCCGGTTCGACAAGGGAGACAAGCGCCGCCTCGATCCCCGCCCGCGCCGTGCCATCGACCAGGAAGGTCCAGCGGTTGCCGGTCATGAACACCTGACGGTACAGGTCCATCGTCTGGTTCATGTATGCGGTCATTTCCGGGTCGAACTGTCCCAACATGTCGGCCGCCATGGCCCGCAGCACGCGCGGGTGCGCATTGACCGGCCCCGGTCCCATCAGCAGACGGGCAGGAGGATTGATCTGGCCGAAAAAGGTCTGGGTCATCCAAAGTGTCTTTCAAAAAGTCCGATAAAGGTAATCATCGCGCGCAGGGCGGCATCCGTGTCGGCATCGGTCACCGATTCCGCCGGGTTGTGGCTGATGCCGCCCGCGCACCGGATGAACAGCATGGACACCGGGGCCAGGTGCGCCATGATCATGGCGTCGTGCCCCGCCCCGCTGACCAGCACGGGCGCCGGCGCATGGGTCACGTCGCGCACGGCCTGTTCCATAAGGTCCGTAAGCTTCGGGTCACACGGTGTCGCATCAAGATCCTGCTGCAGCGCCACATCCATCCCCAGCCCGCGCCGGGCCGCGACATCGCGGGCAATGTCCAGGATTTCACGCGCCGCACGGTCGCGCGTGGTATTTGTCCCCGCGCGGACATCAATGGTGAACACCACATCGCCCGGCACGACATTGGCCGCCCCCGGCATGACATCCAGCGACCCGACGGTCGCCACCAGCCCGTCCGTTCCCGCGCGGCCCACATGTTCGACGGCAAGGATGATGTCCGCAGCCCCCGCCAGCGCATCGCGCCGCAGCGTCATCGCCACAGTGCCCGCATGGCCCGCCATGCCGCGCAGTGTCACGCGGTAACGGTGCTGGGCCGCAATCGCGCTGACCACGCCAAGGGCGCGGCCTTCGGCTTCCAGCATCGGCCCCTGTTCGATATGCGCCTCGACATAGGCCACGACCGGATCGCCTTTGCGCGACGCGGCATGCATGCGCCCCACTTCCAGCCCGAAGCCTTCCAGCGCACTGGCCAGCGTCGCGGTCCCCGCCCAGTCAGACATGGCCGGGTCCGGTGTTTCCAGCACGCCCGCCACGGCGTGGGAGGTCAGCATGCCGGAAGGAAAGCGTGATCCTTCCTCATCCCCGAAACCCACGACTTCCAGCGCGAAGGGAAAGCGTTTTCCCTGTCGCGCGAAATGGGCCACGGTTTCAATGCCCAGCACCACGCCCAGCATCCCGTCAAAGAACCCGCCATCGCGCACGCTGTCGATATGCGATCCCAGCAATACGACCGGGGCATCGGGTGCCAGCCCCTCATACCGCCCGACCAGGTTGCCCGCCGCGTCCATGCGCGTGGTCATGCCCGCATCAGACATCCATTGCGCCAGCCGGTCACAGGTGGCGCGGTAGGATGGGCCGAGATAGGGGCGGAACAGCCCGCCTTCCATTTCCGAATACGGCGCGCGGCCCAGTTCGGTGCAGCGCGCGACCGCACGCGCACCGGATGGATGATCCATATTGCCAGCCCGTATCACCATGCCGCGACGCACCCGTCGCTGCGGGGGTCGGTCGCCCCTTCCAGCAGACCGGACGAGTGGCGCACCAGCGCGCCCGCATGGCCCATCGTGGAAGAAAACGGCGCGACGCGTTCCATCTGGTGGCCCGCGGCCTGCATCCGGGCGATGACTTCCGGATCAAAGCGGTCTTCGTATTTCAGGCTGACGCTGCTTTCGCCCCATGTACGCCCCAGCAGCCAGCGCGGCGCGGTCACCGCTTCCTGCAGTTCCATGCCGTAGCGCGCATAACGGGTGAAGATGGCGGCCTGTGTCTGGGGCTGTCCCTCGCCCCCCATGGTGCCATAGACCATGGTGCGCCCGTCATCGAAACGGGCACCGGCGGGGTTGAGGGTATGGAACGGCTTGCGACCGGGGCGCAGGCCATTCCAGCCCTGCGGGTCAAGGCCGAAGCTGGTGCCACGGTTCTGCCAGACCACGCCGGTGCGCGGCAGCACGATGCCCGATCCGTATTCGAAATACAGGCTCTGGATCATGCTGACGGCCAGCCCGTCGGAATCAATCACGCCCAGCCACACCGTATCGCCCGCCTGTGACGGCCATGGCCACGGCGCCGCCCGGTCGGGGTCGATGCTGGCGGCCATGCGGTCCAGCGCCCTGCGGTCATCAAGGATGTCCTGCGCCTGCACGGTCATGTAGGCGGGATCGCCCACATGGGTATCGCGGTAACGGAAAGCCTGTTTTGTCGCCTCGACCAGCCCGTGCAGGTAATCGAAATCATCCGCCTTCGCCGCCTTCAGCCGGTCGAACAGCGCAAGGATCAACAGCGACGCCACGCCCTGTGTCGGGGGCGCCATGTTATACAGGTCCGCCCCGTTGACGCGGGCATGCAGGGCAGGCTGGTGGGTGGCCTTGTGCGCCTGCAGGTCCGCAAGGGTCAGCGGGCTGCCGAGGTCATGCAGGTCGGCGGCCAGTTCGCGCGCGACATTGCCGTGATAGAAGCTCGACAGACCTTCATCCGCCAGTTGCCGCAACGTATTTGCAAGGCGCGGGTTGTGCAGGATGTCGCCGGGCTGCGGCAGCCTGCCGCCGGGCATGAACAGATCCGCGAAACCGGGCAGATCCTTCAGTTCATCGGCTTTTGCAGCCGTGATCCCGGCTGCGCTGTCGGTAACGGGCGCGCCCTGCTCGGCATAGAACAGCGCATCGCGCAATACGCGGCCCAGTGGCAGGGCGGGCGCCATCGCATGGCTCCATGACAGCGCCAGATCCCAGCCCGATACGGTTCCCGCCACGGTATTGGCCGCCAGCGGCCCACGCCACGGTATCGCATCCAGCCCCGCCGCATGGTAAAAGGCGGCATCGGCCTTCTGTGCCGCAGCGCCACAGGCATCAATGGTTTCCACCCGCCCGTCGGGCCACATGGTCAGCCAGAACGCATCACCGCCGATACCGGTCATGTGCGGATAGACCACGGCCAGCGCCGCTGCGGTCGCAACGGCGGCCTCCAGCGCGGTGCCACCGGCCTTGAGCACGTCAAGGCCGGCCTGGCTGGCCAGGTGGTGGGGGGATGTGACCATCCCCCGGCATGAACGCGGCGTATTCAGCATCAGCTGTCCTTCCGTGCGTATCCAGCCTCAAGGGGGCGGCAGGCCGCAAGTCCCGCGCGCTGCAGTTCGGCTGCGACGGCAAACAGCTTCGCTTCCCCCCCCGGCGCGCCGATCAACTGGATGCCCAGCGGCAGGCCATCCACCGCCAGCGGGGCCGCCAGCACCGGCAGGCCGGCAAGGCTGACCGGCTGCGTGAAGATGCCAAGATTGGCACGGGCGGACACCGTTTTGCCGTCCACCACGATGGAAGGCTGGTCAATGCGCGGCGCAACACCCACCGTGGTGGGGGCCACCAGCACATCGGCCTGGGCGAGGGCGGCATGCACATGGTCACGGAACCAGCGACGGAAACGCTGCGCCTGCACGAATGTCGCCGCAGGCAGCATGGCCCCGGCCATAAGCCGCCCGCGTGTCGCGGGATCATACTGCATGGACCGCCGCCGCAGGCGCGGCAGGTGCAGGTTGCCCCCTTCCGCCGCACTGATCAGGAAGGCCGAAGCCCGCGCACGGGCGACTTCCGGCAGTTCGATCACACGGTCCTGGCCCAGATGCGCCATGACGGCGTCAATGCCCGCGCGCAGTTCCGTGCTGATATTGTCTGCAAACCAGCCGCCAAGGCGGGCGACACGCACATCACCCATATCGGGTTCGCCCACTGGGGCGCCACCAGCCATGATGGCATAGACCGCCCGCAGGTCCTCCACCGTGTCGGCCATGGGACCAACCACATCCAGACTGGCCACGAACGGATAGACACCGCCCAGCGGCATCTGCCCGTAGGTCGGCTTCAGCCCCCACACCCCGCACAGGGAGGACGGGATGCGGATGGACCCGTTGGTGTCCGACCCCAGCGTGAACGGCAGCAGGCCCGCCGCGACCGACGCTGCCGACCCACCCGATGAGCCACCGGCCAGGCGCGCGGTGTCATGCGGGTTGCGTGTTGTGCCGGTATGGGCGTTTTCGGTGGAAAAGCCGTAGGCGAATTCATCCATGTTCAGGGTCGCGACCGGCACCGCGCCAGCGGCCCGCAGGCGTTCGACAACAACCGCGTCCCGCGTGGCGGGCAGGTTGTCGCGCAGCACGATGGACCCCGCCGTGGTCACCTCGCCCCGGACGTCAAACAGGTCCTTCACCCCAAAGGGCACGCCCGCCAGCGGGCCGGGGTCGCGGCCGGCGGCAATGGCCTTGTCCACTTCCTCGGCCTGCGCCACGGCGGCGGGGCCAAGGATGCGGGTGACGCTGTTAAAGCGGGTGTCACGGGCTTCGATATCCGCAATCACATCCGTCACGACCGATACCGCGCTGCGGTGGCCTGCACGCACATCCGCCGCGATCGCAAGGGCCGCACCCGCCTTGTGCCCCTGCATGGTCATGGCACGTACTCATAGGCAGGTTCACAGTCATCGGGCAGCACGAAGCTGCCGACCAGGTCGGCGTAACCATGCAGCAGGGCGGTGTTCGCCACCACGTCGGGCATGCAGGCGACCGGAATGGACAGGCCGATGATCCGTGCCATGTCGGCCACGGGGGGAACCTTGCGGTCATCATGCCCCCCCGTGCCGGACAGACCCGGCGCGGAAGGGGAAAGGCGTGCTGCGCTGCTCATCTACTCAATTCTCTCCCGAATGGATAAATCTACCCGGGACGCATCATGCAACAGGAGGATCGAGACTGACCAGTTCCGGCACGTCATAGGACAGCAGACTTTCAAGATGCTGCCGGCCATCGGCTACATACAGGTCACGCCCCAGCCCCCGGGCCAGGCGTTCCACACCAAAGCGCATGCCGCTGATCGACGCCCCCGAAAGCCCCATGCTGGGGGTCGCCGAGAACGTGAAATTGTGGATGTTCGCCAGCATGGGCGCCAGCGCGTCATCCGCCCGGCGCGGCAGGAACTGGTAGTTCTCGCCCAGGTAGGGATAGCTTTCCAGCACGGCGCTTTCCGCCCCCGCGGGCGCGGTGTAGCGATCGCCCCACAGGGCAACGGAGGGGGCAAAGGACCGCGTTTCCGGCCGGCGCGACAGGTCGGTCGTGAACCCGGTGCCGATGATCACGAAATCGAAGCGCATTTCGCCCGTGGGCGAATCGATCACGATCTCGTCACCATCCATATGCGCCGCCGTCCATGGACAGCCGGTGCGGAAGAAGAAATTCCTGTGCCGGCGGCAACGCCAGAACGTATCCTGCGGTGGCGGCTGGTTGAGTTCGAATATCCGGCGCATGAAACCCCAGCGCAGGTCGTCCGACAGGGCGGGGTAGTAGGCGAGGAAGCCGGTATTTTCCATCCACCGATACGGGTTGATCGACGGGATTTCCTTGCGCCGCAGGCACAGCGTGACACTGCCCGTCCCTTTTTCCAGCGCCGTGGCCGCGTTGTCGAATGCGGACGCCCCTGCCCCCAGCACGCCAATGCGCTTGCCCTTCAGCGCCGTGAAGTCGATGTTTTCCGACGTATGGGCATAACGCGCGCGCGGCAGCCCATCACGGATGAAATCGGGCACATGCCACGAACCGCAGCCCTCGATCCCGGTGGCCAGCACCAGCTTGCGGGCATAATGCACATGGGTGGACCCGTCGGGGCGGCGGAAGGTCAGGCGCAGCAGGCCATCTTCCCATGTAACGCCCCGGAAATCATGGTCGTTTGCAACCGGCAGGTTCAGGATGTCACGGTACCAGTCCAGGTAGTCCTGCCACTGCCCGCGCGGGATCTTGTCCAGCTTTTCCCATGCTTCGGCCCCGTACTGCGCCTCGTACCACGAACGCGGCGTGAGCGAGGGCACGCCAAGATCGGGGCCGGTCACGTATTTGGGCGTGCGCAGCGTGATCATGCGCGCGAACGTCACCCACGGGCCTTCGCCGCCCTTGGCCGCACGGTCAAAAATCCGGACATTGGTGATGTTGTTGCGCTTGAGCGCAAAGGCCGTGGCGAGGCCGCCCTGACCCGCCCCGATAATGGCCACGTCCAGCACGCGCTGGCCGTCGCGTTCCATGGGGGGAACCCATTCCTTGCGGGGATAGCGGATGATTTCCAGATCCCGGCGCACCGCCGCGTCCAGTGCTGCAAGCCCGCTGCTTATCCCGGCATTCGGCGGCGTTGTGGTGTCCATCTGCGGGTTCCCATCATGTTTTACTGTTTGTCGATGCAGCCCGCATGGCGTCCCCCGACGCCATGCGGATAGTCCCCAACCGCACCATGATGGGTAAATCTAATCAGCCCGCCACGTGTTCCGTCTAGTATAATGATCTGACCGTTCCGTTGCCCAAAACGCAACACCGGGTCAGACCACCCGTTCGTCGCTGACCCCCTGCACGCGGCGCAGTTCCAGCCGCAGTTCCTCGATCACCGTTTCCAGCAGGGGCGGCAGCCAGCGGGATTCCCGCACATAGGCCCCAAGGTCCGTCACCGCCCGCGTGTCACGCAGCGGCACATGGCGCAGGCTGTCCTGTCCCGGCTGCGCGCCCACCGCCAGCGGTGACTGGAACGCAAGCCCAGCCCCGGCCCGCACCATGCGGTTGGTCAGTTCGATCGACCCGGTCTGCAGCACCACGTTCAGCCGGTCCTGCCATGGGCGCAGCATGGGTTCCATGACGCGGTACAGCGACAGCGTGCGCGTGGGCAGGATCAGGCGGTAGGCGGTGCATTCCTCCACCGTGACCGTGCGCAGATGCGCCAGCGGGTGGTCCGCGCGCACCACGGCCCCAACCGGGAAATGCCCCACCGCCACGCGCCGCAGTTCGGGATACAGCGCCAGCGAAAAGGCAATGCCCAGGTCCACCCGCCCGTCCTGCAGGGCGGATACGATGGTCTTAGGCGCGCCGACCTCCACATGCAGTTCCACGGATGGATAGGCTGAAATGATGCGTTCCAGCAGGGCGGGCAGCAACTGCCCCGCGATCCCTTCCACCGCCATGATGCGCAGCCGCCCGTCATGGCGGCCGGACAGGGCGTTGATCTGTTCTTCCGTCCGGGCCGCGTCCTGCATCACGGTCACGATATGGCGGGCCATGATCGTGCCCACTTCCGTCAGCACCATGCCATCGGGCAGGCGGTCGAACAGCGGCGCGCCGATTTCGGCCTCCATCTGCGCAAGCTGGCGGGTCAGGGCGGATGGCGTGACGTTCAGCCTGCGCGCGGCCTCGCGGATCGAGCGGCATTCCCGCACGGCGTTGAAATAGGAAATGCCCCGCGCATGCAGCCGCATCATGCGGGGGGTACGGGAAAGCGGATCGTTCATGGGCTGGTGTCATCCCCGTTTGCATGGCCGCCCGCCTGCGCCGGATGCAGGAAGCGGGTGACGATTTCCGCCGCGACCAGCGCGGCGATGACGGCGGGCCGCTTGTCGCGCACGCCGCGGTCCCCGATCGGGCAGACCATGGTGGCGATCCGCTCTTCAGGCAGGCCGATCTGGCGGAAGCCCGCCTCGAACCGCCGGCGTTTCGTGTGCGAGCCTATCAGCCCGACATAGCGAAAATCACCCCGTTCGAGGAGGGATGCAACAATAAGGCTGTCCAACGCGTGGCTCCGGGTCAGGACCAGCGCGCCGGAACCCGGCGGGGCGTGGGCTACAAGCGGCTCCCATGCGCCATCGTCATGCACCGCCACCCCTGCGGGAATGGAGGGACCGAATTCATGCGGGCGCGAATCGCACCATGCCAGCCGCAGCGGCAGCGGAGCCAGCACATGCGCCAGCGCACGGCCCACATGGCCCGCGCCAAACAGCAGCAGCAGCGGCTGCGTGCGGCGCAGGTGTTCAAGCTGCGCCAGGATCTCATCCAGCCCGGCACGATCCGGCACATCAAGGGTCAGGCGCACTTCACCCCCGCAGCACTGGCCTGAATTGCCGCCAAGGCTTATGCGCTGCACCAGCGCCTGCCCGCCCGCATCCAGCAGCCTGCGCGCCTGATGGATCGCATTCCATTCCAGGTCGCCGCCACCGATCGTGCCGGACTGTTCGGTGGGCGTGACCAGCATGAAGGTTCCGGCCTCACGCGGGGTGGACCCGCGCGCGTCCGACACACGGACCCGGGCGACCGGCTGGCCTGACAGCCGCCATCGCACCAGATCCGCGCGCATTTCCATGCTCATGGCGCTCAGGCGGGCGGGCTGCCGTGCCGCATGCGTTCGGCCACGCGCAGGATCATTTCAGGCGTGGCGGGCGCGTCCAGACGCGGGCAGGTGCGGTAGCCATCCAGGCTGGCCAGCGCGTCGGACACCGCCTGAAGCACCGACACACCGTGCACGAAGGGCGGTTCCCCCACCGCCTTGGAACGGAAGATGGTGTGTTCGCGGTTGGGCGCGTTTTCCAGCAGTTCGACATTGAACACGCGCGGACGGTCGGAACAGGCCGGGATCTTGTACGTGCTGGGCGCGTGCGTGCGCAGGCGGCCCGCCCTGTCCCAGACCAGTTCCTCGCATGTCAGCCACCCCGCGCCCTGCACGAAGCCGCCCTCGATCTGGCCGATATCCAGCGCCGGGTTCAGCGACTGCCCCGCGTCATGCAGGATATCCACGCGGTCGATCTTCATCTCGCCGGTCAGCAGGTCGATCACGACCTCCGAACACGCCGCGCCATAGGCGAAGTAATAGAACGGGCGGCCCTGACCCGTATCCCCGTTCCATGAAATCTTCGGCGTCTTGTAAAACCCGTTGGCGGACATGGATACGCGCGCGAAATAGGCCTGCCGCGTCAGGTGCGAAAACGCGATGACCTTCTGCCCCACATGCACGCCATCAGGGGCGAAGCGGACTTCGTCCTCGCCCACGTTCCAGTGGGCGGCCGCGAATTCCACCAGCCTGCGCTTGATGCGCCGCACCGCGTCCAGCACCGCCATGCCGTTGAGGTCGGCGCCGGAAGACGCCGCCGTGGCGGACGTATTGGGCACCTTGCCGGTCGTGGTGGCGGTAATGCGCACCTGATCCGTGCCCAGCCCCAGTTCACGCATGGCGACCTGCACCATCTTGGTATGCAGGCCCTGCCCCATTTCCGTGCCGCCGTGGTTCACCTGCACCGACCCGTCGGTATAGACATGAACCAGCGCGCCGGCCTGGTTGTAATGGGTGGCGGTGAAGGAAATGCCGAATTTGACCGGCGTGATCGCAATGCCGCGCCGCAGGTAGGGGCTGCCGGCATTGAACGCACGGCAGGCCTCGCGCCGTTTTTCGTAATGGCAGCGCCGCGCCAGTTCGGGCAGCAGTTCGGCGGTGATCGAGTCCTCGACCACCATGTTGTAGGGTGTGACGTTGCGGTCATGCGTGCCGTAGGCGTTGCGCAGGCGCACCGCCAGCGGGTCAAGGCCGGTGGCGAACGCGATCTCCTCGATCACGCGTTCCGCCGCGACAACGCCCTGCGGGCCGCCAAAACCGCGATAGGCAGTGTTGGACTGCGTATTGGTGCGCAGCGGTTCGGACCGCAGCCGCACATCGGGGTAGAAATAGGCATTATCCGCATGGAACAGCGCACGGTCGATCACCGGGCCGGACAGGTCGGCCGACCACCCGCACCGCGCCGCCAGCACCATGTCCACCGCGACAATCCGGCCTTCGTCGGTAAAGCCGACATCATAATCAATGACAAAATCATGCCGCTTGCCGGTCATGGTCATGTCGTCGTCACGGTCCAGCCGCATCTTGGCCGCGCGCCCCATCCGGTCGGCCACCAGGGCTGCCAGGCAGGCGCAGGCATTGGCCTGTGTTTCCTTGCCGCCAAAGCCGCCGCCCATGCGCCGGACCTCGACCGTGACCAGGTTGGCGGGACGGTCCAGCACATGGGCGACCATATGCTGGGTTTCGGTCGGGTGCTGGGTGGAGGATGTGACATGCACCTCCCCCTCCTCACCCGGCCGGGCCAGGGCGACCTGCCCCTCAAGGTAGAAATGTTCCTGCCCGCCTACGGTCACGCGGCCCGACAGCCTGCGGGGAGCGTGCTCAAGCCCCGCCACCACGTCGCCGCGCTTCATTTCCATCGGCCGCCAGACCATGGGGCTGCCGGCGGCCCGGGCTTCGGCCACGTTCAGGATGGCGGGCAGGTCCTCATACTCCACCTTCGCCAGACGCACCGCCCGGCGCGCCGCGTTGCGGGTGGTGGCGGCAACCACGAATACCGGCTGGCCGTAAAACGAGACCTCGGTAGTCGCCAGAAGCGGTTCGTCCCCCTTGCCCACGGGGCTGATCTGGTTGTCGCCGGGAATGTCGGCGGCGGTGTAGACGCCCACCACGCCATCCGCCTGACGCACGGCGTCAAGGTCCATGGACAGGATGCGGGCATGGGCGCGGGTACTCAGCCCCGGGACCAGATGCAGCGTGCCACGTGGTTCGGGCAGGTCATCGATATAGGTGGCGCTGCCCTGCACATGCATGGCGGCACTTTCGTGGCGCAGGCTGTCCGATGCGCCGCCGGGCACGATGCCATCGCCCGCCGGGGGGGATGCGTTGGCAAAGCTGTTTCCATCAGCCATGGGCGTGTCCTCCCGCATTGGCGCAGGCCGCGCGCACGCTGATATCGGCGCGTGCGTTCTCCGGCCCGCAATCGGCATGAAGCCGGGTCAGCAGGTTGGCCGCGACCGTGCGGCGGTACCAGTCGCTGGCCCGCATGTCGGTAATGGGGGCGAAATCAGCCATGATGGCCTGACGGGCTGCCGCCAGCGTGGTTTCATCCCACCTGTGGCCTTCCAGTGCCGCTTCCGTCCGGCTGGCGCGACGCGGTGTGGCGGCCATGCCGCCAAAGGCCACGCGGGCACTGGCAATGGCGCCATCAGGCGCAAACGTCAGGGAAAACGCGCCCAGGATGGCGGAAATGTCCTGATCGAACCGCTTGGACACTTTCCATGCGCGGATCACGGTGTCCGCTCCGGGACGGGGGATGCTCACGCCTTCCACGAACTCACCCGGCGCACGGTCCTGCCTGCCGTAATCAATGAAGAAATCTTCCAGCGCGATGACGCGCCGCACGTCACCACGACGCAGGTGCAGCTTCGCCCCCGCCGCGATCAGCACCGGCGGCCCGTCGCCAATGGGTGAGCCGTTGGCGATATTGCCGCATACCGTGCCGCTGTTGCGCACCTGCACCGAACCGATGCGGCGGATGACCTCCGCATCCGGCTGCGGCAGGATATCAGCCAGAACAGCGCGTGCTTCCTGCCATGTGACGGCAGCGCCGAGATATACCCCATCCTTATTGCATTCGATCCGGCGCAGGTCGGGCACCTGCCCGATGGCGACAACATGCGGCAGGTCCCGCATGCCCTTGGTCACCCACAGGCCCACATCGGTCGCCCCCGCCACGATCCGCGCATCGGGATGCGCCACCATGACCCGTGCCAGCGCATCGGCATCCGCGGGAATGGTCAGGCGGCCCGCCGGCCCGTCGAGTTCGACCGTCGCCCCGTCGCGCAGGGCGCGCAGCCGGTCGGCGATCTCTCCCGCCATGGCGTCGAAATGGTCCGGTCCCGCCTGCACGGCGTGGCGCATGGCGCGCACGATCGGGGCGTATCCGGTGCAGCGGCACAGGTTACCGGCTAGCATGTCATCAATCGCGTGTTCATCCTGCGCCAGCCCGTCGGCCTTGCGCCCCGCCACCATGGACATGACGAAACCGGGCGTGCAGAAGCCGCATTGCGAGCCATGCTGGTCCACCATGGCCTGCTGCACGGGATGCAGGCTGCCATCGGGGGCGCGAACGTCCTCGATGGTCAGGACCTGCGCGCCATCCAGCATGGAGACGAACTGGATGCACGCATTGACCGCGCGCCAGACCAGCCGCTCCCCTTCCAGCCGCACCACCAGCACGGTGCAGGCCCCGCAATCGCCTTCGTTGCAGCCTTCCTTGGTGCCGGTCAGGCCACGGTCTTCGCGCAGCCAGTCCAGCAGCGTACGCGTCGGCGCGACATCGGCCAACGTATGGCATTCGTTTCCGACATAGAAACGGATGCCGTGTCTGATCCCCGTCAAATCTGTTCCCTCTATCATGGCCACAGGACTGCCTCACCCCCCTCAAGGCAGACAGCCGGAACAGCCTTTCATTGTGATATGCCCAATATATGGAACCCGGTCCGGCCTTGTCACCCCGGCAAAGGACAGGAGCCTGCCTGAAAAACCCGTCTTTGAGACATTCGGAAAGTTTTTGGTGAAGCTTTTTTCAAAAAGCTTCGAAGAATGCTGCCTTTTTGAAAAAAGGCAGCGCCCAAGAACTTTTATTTCCCATCAACATATTCAAGGGCCACGATCATGTCTTTCACCGTCACGCATCGACAGGTGCGCCGCCCTGCGCATGCGTTCCGACAGTTGGGGCCGGAAGGCCGGACACGGCACATAGGCCCCGTATCCCGCACCTTCGCACGGCATGTCGTCCTTCCATACCGTCACACCGCCGCGAATGACCTGCACCGCCCGGCCACCCAGCGTGATCCCGGCATACAGGCCGGACACACACGTTTCCTGCGCATCGGGATCCCACAGCACGATATCGGCATCAGCCCCCGGCATGATCGCGCCCTTGCGGGGATAGATATTGAAGGCGCGGGCCGCCGCCTGCGATGTGGCGGCCACGAATTCCTCCGCCGTCAGGATGCCCGCGCGCACGCCATGCTGCCAGACCACGCGCATGCGTTGCCCAAGGCCGTCGGCCACACCGTTTCCCGCGCCGCCCGCCGGGCGGAAACCACTGGCCACCATGCCGATATTGCCAGACGCCAGCCCACCCCATAACGCCCGCCGGTGCATCCCATCGCGAAAGGGAGGCAGGGTAATGCAGGAATCCGGGACCGCGTCGCCTTCGGGATCGTGGACCGCCTCATCCACCACCAGATGCGGGGCCAGCACATGCGCTTCCACCCGCTGGCCACGCAGGCGGGTCTGCGCAAGAACTTCCGTGGCGCCAGTGGTGGATACCGGCCCCACATGCACCGGCCCGCCGGACAGTCCCGCCAGCATGATGGCGCGGCCCACTGCTTCGACCTCGACTGCTGGCGGGGCGGACAGCAGGCAGGCCTCGCTGCCGGTAATGCCCGCATGGTCCAGTCCGGCGCGCAGATAGGCCACGGCCTGCGCGTTCTGGGCCTCGATCATGCACAGGGCGCCGCAAGCGGCGGCATGGCTGGTCAGTTCCAGGATATCATGGTCGGACAGGCCATCGGCCATGGACAGGTGGAAGGCGTTTACGCCGTGCTCCGCCACCAGCACGTCCATGTGCCGCATTACGACTGTGCCGGAATCCGGCATCGCCATATGCAGCCCGACATCGACATGGGCATGGCGCGCGGCATGCCGCCAGTCCCGCCATGCCGCATCCAGCCTGCCACCATCGGGATGCATGGTGTCAAGGATGGTGGTTGTGCCACCCGACAGCGCCGCCACCGTGCGGGCGAAGCCTGCCTCATCCGCGCCAATGCCGGTCTGCGGGTCCACCCCGCCGGGCATGACCAGCAGCCCGCCCGCATCGACCACCGTGCCGTTGGAAGGGATGTCCAGATCGGGACCAACGGCCAGGATTTCCCCCACGTCGCCACACAGCACATCAACCCGAAACGACGCCTGCGCCGTCACCACCGTCCCGCCCCGGATCAGCAGCAGGCCGCGCGTGTGTCCGTGCCGTATGCCCATGTCGCGTTATGCCCTGCCCATACCTGAAGAGACCGTCTGGAAAGACTGTTTTTGCGCCATCATGCAAATGACAGAAAAGTTTCTGGTTACCCCTTTTTCAAAAAAGCCGTGTTCCTTTGAAGCTTTTTGAAAAAAGCTTCACCAAAAACTTTTATCGTTTTCCAGCGCCATGCGGATCAGTGGTCGCGTATCCGGACCGTCATGTCCAGTGCATTGCCCAGTCGTTCCAGCCTGCGGCGTACGCTTTCGCCCTGCACCACATCGCGGCCCGGCGCGAAATGCAGGGACAGGACGCGGCCCTCACATTCCAGCCGCGTGCCATCCAGCAGCGCCTCGGTCCCGCCGCTGACGGTATAGGCCAGCCGCAATGCCTGCCCCAGCGCCACGGCCCGACCGAACTGCACCTGGTCCAGCAACTGCCGCGATGGCTGCAGGTACGCCACCGACAGGTCGGCCCCGTACCGCACCGCAAGCGTCAGCGACAGGAAGGCCCGCGCCTGATGGGTGAAACCCACGCCCTGCATGCGCAGGATACGCAGGTAGGTCTGTTCCGCCCGGTATTCGGGGTGGTCATGCGCCCCCACATCCGACAGCCAGCACGCAACCCCGCGCAGGCGGGTCGCCACCTGCCCCTCATCGGGGAAAAGGGGCGTGGTCCATTCCGCCAGCCGTTCGGGCAGGGTCATGCTGCGGCCCAGCATGCTGCACATTTCCCGCGCCACGGCGTCCTGCGGGTCATTGTCGGCAACGCTTGCGGCGACATTGCGCATGTACCACCCTTCGCGCAGGCCATCGACACAGAACACCAGCCCCGTCGGACGCGTGCGCCGCATGAGCCTGCGCAGCACGGTCGCGGCATAGGGCGCATCCTCCAGCCGCTTGCGCGGCACGCCGGGCAGGCGTTCAAGCGAGCGCCTGCCCGCGCCAATGATCCAGTCCGCCATTTCCCGCCCCGTATCAGGGGCCAGGCGATAGAGATGGACGATATTCAGCGGATAGGCCGTACGCGCGATCTGCATGCGCGCCAGCGCACGGAACGCGCCGCCGACAAGATACAGGTCCTGATCGTGCACGTCATCCAGCCAGCCGACCCTGGACAGGTCCTCATCCACCAGCGCGCGCGCGCGGGCAAGGTCGCCATCGGCGCGGTCGTTGAGCCGGATCACCCCCAGCGGCAGCGTGCAGGCATTGAGCTTGCGCCCGTTCTCCAGCCGGATCAGTTCCAGCGAGCCGCCACCGATATCGGCCACCAGCCCGTTGGCGTCCGGTATGCCGCACAGCACGCCGGTGGCGGAATAATCGGCTTCCTCCTCCCCGCTCAGGATACGGATCGGCACGCCGGGCAGGCGTGATTTCAGCCCCGCCACGAATTCCGGCCCATTGCTGGCGTCACGCACGGCGGCGGTGGCCAGGACCTCGAAGGGGCTGGCCTCCATCCCGCGCGCGATGGCGTTGAAGCGGGCCATGACCTCCATCGCCAGCGGTACGGCTTCTTCATTCAGGCGCCCCGTCGCATTCAGGCCCCGCCCCAGCCGCAGAACCACCTTTTCATTGAATATGGGGGCCGGATTGCGTGAAATCCCGTCAAACACCACAAGGCGGACAGAATTCGACCCCAGATCTATGACCGCCGACCGGCGAAACCCGCCCAGACCCGTCACATCCGGCCCCATATATCGCCCACGCACCATGCCATGACCGCACCCATACCGTAATCCTCAGTCTTCAATAGTCTGTTCCGCATGCCATGGCTGCGACACGCTGACCCGGATCGGGGCCTCCCCCGCCGCCGTGCCCCGCCCCGCATGAACCGGATGTTCCATGAAATATTCATGCGACGAAAATGGCCTGCGTCCCGGCTCCAGACGCCGCCATACACCATTGCGCTGTAGAATCCACGACTGCAGGTTGTCCTTGAGGTCGATCATCATGATCTGGTCCAGCACGCGGGCGTGCACCTGCGGGTCCAGCATGGGCACCATGCTTTCCACCCGCCAGTCCATGTTGCGCTGCATCCAGTCCGCTGATGAGATGTACAGTTTCGCCTGCCTGCCGGGCAGGCGGTGCCCGTCGCCAAACGCATAGATGCGCGCGTGTTCAAGGAACCTGCCCACGATCGACTTGACCCGGATGTTTTCCGAAAGTCCCGGCACGCCGGGCCGCAGGCAGCAGATGCCCCGCACCACCGCCATGACCTTCACCCCCGCACACGACGCGGCATACAGCCGGTCGATCAGGTCTGGATCAACCAGCGAGTTCATCTTGAGCCAGATCTGCCCCGGGCGACCGGCCTGCACATGGGCGATTTCACCCGCGATCAGGTCTTCGAGCGTGCGGCGGATGGTCACGGGGGAAAACGCGATCGCCTCCATCCGCGCGGGCACGGCATAGCCGGTCATGTAATTGAACAGCCGCGCCGAATCGCGCGCCAGTTCGGGATTGCAGGTGAAGAACGACAGGTCGGTGTAGATCCGCGCCGTGATCGGGTGGTAGTTGCCGGTGCCGAAATGGGCGTAGGAGCGCAGCGCACCGCCCTCGCGCCGCACGACAAGGCTGAGCTTGGCATGCGTCTTGAGGTCGGAAAAACCGAACACCACCTGCACGCCCGCCGCTTCCAGCGCGCGGGCAAGGCGGATATTGGCTTCCTCGTCAAAGCGGGCGCGCAGTTCCACCATGGCGGTCACGGCCTTGCCGGCTTCCGCCGCCTCGATCAGGGCCTTGACGATGGGGCTGTCGCGAGACGTGCGGTACAGTGTCTGCTTGATCGCGACCACGGCGGGGTCGATGGCCGCCTGCCGCAGGAACTGCACCACCACGTCAAAGCTTTCGAACGGGTGGTGGACGATCATGTCCCGCGCGCGGATGGCGGCGAAGCAGTCACCGCCGCAATCGACGATCCGTTCGGGAAAGCGCGGGGTATAGGGCGGGAACAGCAGGTCGGGCCGATCATCGACGATCAGTTGCTTGAGGTCCACTACCCCGATCAGCCCGGACTGCACGAACACCTCGTCCGGGGGCGGGGCAAGCCCCTCGGCCATCGACCGGGCCAGGTCCTCGGGCATGCGGGATTCGATATCGAGGTGGATCACCACGCCGCGCCTGCGGCGCTTGAGCGCGCTTTCATACGAACGGACCAGATCCTCGGCCTCGTCCTCGAATTCCACGTCCGTGTCGCGCACCACGCGCATCACGCCCCAGTCCCCGGCCACAAGGCCGGGGAACAGGCGGTTGATGCACATGACGATCAGGCGTTCGAGCAGGATGAAGCGCGTCACCCCCGGCGGCGACAGCGCGACAGGCAGCCGGATGAAGCGTTCGATCCGCGCGGGCAGCAGGATCAGCGCTTCCATCACGAACTGCCCGGTTTCGGCGTTCATCAGCCGCAGCGCCTGCGCGATGCCCATGTTGGGGATGAAAGGCAGCGGATGGGCCGGGTCGATCGCCAGCGGCGTCAGGACGGGAAAGACCCGTTCCATGAAGCAGCTTTCCAGCCAGGCCTGTTCCTCTTCGGTGAAGGAGACTTCGTCGCATACGACAATGCCCGCCCCTTCCAGCTCGCGCTGCAGGTCACGCCAGATGCGCTGCTGTTCCTGCAGCAGGCGGCCCGTGCGCTCCCGCACGGCGGAAAGCTGCTGCTGCGGCGTCAGCCCGTCGGGCGAGGTCTTGACCAGCCCCTCGCGCACCTGCCCCACCAGCCCCGCCACGCGCACGGAATAGAACTCATCAAGGTTGCTGGCGCTGATCGACAGGAAACGCACCCGTTCCAGCAGCGGGTTGCGCGGGTTGTCGGCTTCATCCACCACGCGCTGGTTGAAATCGAGCCACGACAGTTCACGGTTGATGAAGCGCTTGGGCGAGGTGGCGTCGGGTGCCGGTTCCACCGGCGCGCGCACCGCGACCTGTCGCCCGGTCTCAGCCGCCTTGCGGCTGCGCGTGCGGGCACGGGGCTTGGGGGCGGTGCCGTCGGGGCCTTTGCGTGGCGTTCTGGCCAATGGATTCGATCTCCCGTTCAGGGGTGATGTTCTTTATTGCATACGACCCTAGGCCAGTGACACGCCACTTGGCCAGAGCAGGCAGGCCGTTCAGGTACCGGGTTCCCCATCCGTGGCCCCCATGATGTCCGCCACCAGCATGTCGGCCAGCACGCGGGTGGCAAGGGCACGGGTCACGGGGCGGCCGGACGCAAGGGCGGCATGGTCCAGACGGTCCACCGCGTCCTGCATGGCCAGCGCCGTGCGGGGCAGGCGACGCAGCAGCCATTCCACCACCGGCTGCGACACGACAATCTGGCGTTCCGCCAGCAGGCGCAGCAGCAGCACGCGCAAAAGCCCGTCTCCGGGCTGGCGTATGGCCACGGCCATGGTCGCCCGCAGCCGGCTTGCCAGGTCAGGCAGCGCCACGGGCCAGCGCGCCGGGGCCGTACGGCCGCCCAGCAGCAGCGCGATCCCCTGTTCGCGCGCCGTATTCAGCAAGTGCAGCAGCGCGCGTTCATCCGCGCATTCATCGGCCCGGTCCACCACCATGGCCATGACCGGCGCCCCGCTGGCGCGGGCCGCGAACAGGGCCGTGACATGGGCATGCGACAGGCTGCCGCCATGCAGCAGCACCGCATCATGCAGGCGCGCCCATATTTCCAGCATGTGGGTCTTGCCCGTTCCCGCCGCCCCCCACAGCGCCAGCCGGCGCTCGGGCCAGGGCGTGGGGCCAAGCAGCCAGCTGCGCGCGGCCGCGTTGGAGGCGGAAAAGACAAAATCCCCCGCGGCGAAACGTGGCGTGTGGGCAAACGGCAACACCAGTTGCCCGATCACGCCCGCGACCGCGTTTTCATCCGTTTTCAGCTTCGTGCGCTCAACCACCGCTTTGTGCGTTGCCCCGCCTTGACGTAAAGAAGGCCGGAAGTCCCTCTGACCCCGGTCCCGCATGACGGTTTTCATAACCTGCGCGCGGGTGTGGGGGAAAGTGATAGTTTGATTACGGAAATAAAGGCCCCCGCATGACATCCGCCCCCTGCCCGCCCAACGCGTCCTCCGCCACCACGCCCGGCGCCACCTACCGGGATGCCGGGGTGGACATCGAAGCCGGTGACGCGCTTGTCGAAATCATCAAGCCCGCAGCCCGCGCCACGGACCGCCCCGGCACCATGGGCGGGCTTGGCGGTTTCGGGGCGCTGTTCGACCTGAAGGCGGCCGGTTTTTCCGACCCCATCCTTGTTTCCTGCACCGATGGCGTGGGCACGAAGCTCATGATCGCCATCGAAAGCGGATTGCATGAGACGGTGGGCATCGACCTGGTCGCCATGTGCGTCAACGACCTGGTGGTGCAGGGGGCGACACCACTGTTCTTCCTGGATTATTTCGCCACCGGCAAGCTGTCGATCGAGGACGCGGCCAAGGTCGTGCACGGCATCGCCAAGGGCTGCGCTGAGTCCGGCTGCGCGCTGGTGGGCGGGGAAACGGCGGAAATGCCGGGCATGTACGCACCCGGCCATTACGACCTTGCCGGGTTCTCGGTCGGGGCCGCGGAACGCACGGCGCTGCTGCCCGGTGACATCCGCCCCGGTGACACGCTGATCGCCCTGCCATCGGCGGGCGTGCATTCCAACGGCTTCTCGCTGGTGCGCAACATCGTCGCCCGCAGCGGGCTGGCATGGGACGCGCCGTGCCCGTTTGCCGATGGCCAGACGCTGGGTGAGGCGCTGATGACGCCCACCACGCTGTATGTCCATCCCGTGCTGGACCTGCACCACGCCGGCCTGCTGGTGGGGGCGGCCCACATTACGGGTGGCGGCCTGCCGGGCAACCTGCCGCGCGTGCTGCCAAAGGGCGTGCGGGCGGTGATCGACGGCACGGCATGGCCGATCCCGCCGGTCTTCCCGTGGCTGGCCAGCATCGGCAATGTCACGACCGAGGAAATGCTGCGCGTATTCAACTGCGGCGTGGGCATGGTGCTGGTGGTGCGGGACACGGATGCCGCCATGACGCGCCTGAACGCGCGTGGGCAGCAGGCCTTCGTCATCGGCACGATCACGCAGGGCGACAGCCCCGACAGCCCGGCCACGCTGAGCTTTGACGAACTGCCCGAACTGCGCGACTGAACCGACCCGTGATCCACAAGACACCCATCGCCATCCTGATCAGCGGGCGCGGCAGCAACATGCGCGCGCTGATCGAATCCTGCGCCCGCCCCGATTATCCCGCGCGCATCGCCCTTGTGCTGAGCAACAACCCCGACGCGCCGGGCCTGGCGGTGGCGCGGGACGCGGGCCTTGCGACACAGGCCATCGACCACCGCGACTACCGCCGCGACCGTGCCGCGCATGAACGCGCGCTGGACGCGGCCCTGCGCGCGGCGGGCGTGGAATATGTCTGCCTTGCGGGCTACATGCGCCTGCTGACCCCGTTCCTGACGACGGCATGGGCGGGACGGATGCTGAACATCCATCCCAGCCTGCTGCCTGCCTATCCCGGGCTGCACACGCATGAACGCGCACTGGAAAGCGGCGCGCGCATCCATGGCTGCACCGTCCACTGGGTGACTGAGGGCATGGATGAAGGCCCCATCATCGGGCAGGCGGCCGTGCCCGTGCTGGAAGGTGACACGCCCGATATGCTGGGCGCGCGTGTATTGCGGCAGGAACACCGCCTGTATCCCGCCGCCCTGCGCCGCGTGCTGGCCCCTGACGCGGCGCCTGCCGCCACTGCATCAGACTGCCTGCTGTCGGTGTGATGACCGATAAATAAAAAACAGAAGTTTTTGGGTGCCGCCTTTTTTCAAAAAGGCGGCGTGTTTCGAAACTTTTTCATGATTTACCCCATGTCGGGAAGCTGCCTTTCCAAACATCCCCGGACATGAAAAAAGCCGACCATAAGGTCGGCTTTTCCATTGGCGGGGACAAAAGCCCCCGCCACCATGATCCACACGGGATCAGGGCAGGATTTCCGTGCCGGCGAAGAAGAAGGAAATTTCGTTCTTCGCGTTTTCCAGGCTGTCGGAACCGTGGACGGAGTTTGCTTCGATGCTTTCGGCAAACTGCGCGCGGATGGTGTGGGCTTCGGCCTTCTTCGGGTCGGTGGCGCCCATCACTTCGCGGTTCTTCAGGACGGCGTTCTCACCTTCGAGAACCTGCACCACGACCGGGCCGGAGATCATGAAGGACACCAGGTCGTTGTAGAACGGGCGTTCCTTGTGCACTTCATAGAACGCGCCAGCGGTCGCCTTCGTCAGCTGGATGCGCTTCTGTGCGACGATGCGCAGGCCATTGCCTTCGAACACGGCATTGATCTTGCCGGTCAGGTTACGGCGGGTCGCATCGGGCTTGATGATCGAGAGGGTACGTTCGACTGCCATGGGACAGCTCCTTTCAAACGGGTTCTGAAATATACGAGGCGGCATTGGACATAAGCCGACATCACCTTACAAGCGCCATCTAGAGCATATCGCCGCGGACTGGTAGGTACAACCCGCACGAAACCAGCCATGTCCCCCATATTGCCGGAGTTTCCCGCCCTTGAGCCTGCTCGTCATATCCGACCTGACCCTGCGCATCGCAGGTCGCACCCTGCTTGATGGCGCCAGCCTGAGCATCGATCCGGGCCGCAAGATCGGCCTGGTCGGCCGCAACGGGGCGGGCAAATCAACCCTTCTGGCCGCGATCGCGGGGGATATCGCGCCCGATGGCGGCACGATCCACATGTCGGCGCGCGCGCGCATGGCGCGGATCAAGCAGGAAGCACCCACGGGCTATGGCTCGCTGCTGGATACGGTGCTGGCGGGTGATACCGAACGGACGGACCTGCTGCGCGAATCCGAAACCACGGCCGATCCCGCCCGCATTGCCGACATCCATGAACGCCTGCTGGCGATCGACGCCCACAGCGCACCGGCGCGGGCCGCCGCCATCCTGTCCGGGCTGGGGTTCGATGCGCAGGCGCAGACCCGCCCGGTCTCGGACTTTTCGGGCGGGTGGCGCATGCGCGTAGCCCTTGCCACGGCGCTGTTCCTCAACCCCGACCTGCTTTTGCTGGATGAGCCGACCAACCATCTGGACCTTGAGGCCACGATCTGGCTGGAAAACTGGCTGGCACGGTTTTCGGGCGCAGCCCTGATCGTCAGCCACGACCGGGGGCTGCTGGACCGCGCGGTGGACGCCATCGCCCATCTGGACCGTGGCAAGCTGACGCTGACACCGGGCGGGTATGAGGAATTCGTGCGCATCCGCACCGAACAGGCCCTGCAGCAGGCCCGCATGGCCGAACGCATCAACGCCAGGCGCGCGCACATGCAGTCCTTCGTGGACCGGTTCCGCGCCAAGGCCACCAAGGCCAAGCAGGCGCAGGCCCGGATCAAGGCGCTGGAAAAACTACCGCAGATCGACAGCGTGGTGGAGGATACGCCCAGCCACTTTTCCTTTCCCGAACCCTCGCCCCTGCCGCCGCCCATGCTGGTGATGGAGCGGGTTTCCGCCGGTTATGGCGACCACACCATCCTGTCCAACCTGTCGCTGCGTATCGATATGGAGGACCGGATCGCCCTGCTGGGGGCGAACGGCAACGGCAAGTCCACCTTTGCCAAGCTGGTGGCGGGGCGGCTGGAACCGCAGTCAGGCACGATCCGGCACAGCCCGAAGCTGAAGGGCGGTTATTTCGCCCAGCACCAGGCCGAGGAACTGCGTCCCGATGAAACCCCGGTGGACCACATGGCCCGCGCCCTGCCCGACGCCACGCCGCCTGCCGTGCGCGCGCAGCTTGCCCGTTTCGGGCTGGACGCGGAACGGGCCGAAACACCCACCCGCGACCTGTCAGGGGGCGAGAAGGCGCGCCTGCTGCTCGCACTGGCCACGCGCGATGCGCCCCACCTGCTGATCCTTGATGAACCGACCAACCACCTTGACCTTGATGCGCGTGACGCGCTGATCCGGGCCTTGGCGGAATTCGAGGGCGCGGTCCTGCTGATCAGCCATGACCCGCATCTGGTTGAACTGGTGGCCGACCGGCTGTGGCTGGTGGGCGATGGCACGGTCCGCCCGTTCGAGGGCGACATGGCGGAATACCGCGCGTGGCTGACCGAACGCGCCCGCGCGGTTTCGAACAGCGACCCCGCCCGTCCCGCCGCGGCCCCGAAGCGCGATGACCGTCGCGAACGCGCCGAAGCCCGCAAGGCCACGGCGCCGCTGCGCAAGCGCATCCGCGACGCGGAGCAGCTTATGGCCCGGCTGGTGGCTGAACGCGCGAAACTGGAAGCCCGCTTGGCGGACCCCAAACTGTATGAAAGCGGCAAGGCGGATGAAGTCACCGCACTGAATACCCGGCTGGCCGCCATTGCACGCGAACATGACCGGGCGGAAGAGGACTGGCTGGAAGCCGAAACGGAACTGGAAGCCGCTAATGCGGAGTAAACATTGCCCCAAAAGTTTCTGGTGAAGCTTTTTTCAAAGAGCCTCATGAAGAACGCCGCCTTTTTGAAAAAAGGCGGCACCCAAAAACTTTTATTAATTTTGATCAATGGGTTGATATTTTCTAAACCGGGTTGGGCGCATGCCGTCCCCCACGCTGCGCCAGCAGCCCGATCAGGAAGATCACCAGTCCCGCCGCCGACAGCCCGGCCCCGGCCCAGCCCACGTCCTGCGCGCCATAGCCTGCGGCAATCACCGCCCCGCCCAGCCACGCGCCAAAGGCATTGGCCACGTTGACGGCGGAATGGTTCAGCGCCGCCACCAGCCCCTGCGCATCCGCCGCCACATCCATAAGCCGTGTCTGCAACGCGGGCAGCAGGGCAATGATCCCCCCCATCAGGCTGGTGACGATCAGCACCAGCACCATGTTGCCCGCGCAGGCGGAAAACAGGCACAGCATGATGGTGCTGGCCGCCAGCGTCACCACCACCGCAAGTGCGGGGCTGATATCCACCAGCCGGGCGCCGGCCATGTTGCCCGCCACCATGCCCACGCCCCATAGCGACTGCGCCAGCGGCACGACATAGGCGGGCACGCCCGTCACCGTAAGCAGCACCTCCGACAGGTAGGTGCCGACACAGAACATGCCGCCAAACCCGATCGCCCCCGTCGCCAGCGTAAACCATACCTGCGGCCGCCGCAGCGCACCCATTTCACGCAATAGTGACCCCTGCGGATCAGGGGCGGCGACAGGAACCGTGCGCGCGATCATGACAAGGGCCAGCAGTTCCATGGCGGTGATGAACCCGTAAACCGCGCGCCAGCCCGCCACCTGCCCCGCCCATGTCACCAGCGGCACCCCCACCACATGGGCGACCGTCAGCCCCACGAACACACCGGCCACCGCCCGTCCCCGCCGGGCGGGATCGGCCATGCCCGCGGCCACAAGGGCCGCCACGCCGTAAAAGGCCCCGTGCGGCAGCCCGGTCAGGAAACGTACGGCCAGCAGCGCCCCGTATCCCGGCGCCAGGGCCGATGCGGCATTCCCCGCGACAAACATGGCCTGCAGCGCCAGCAGCAGCCTGCGACGCGGCATGCGCGCACCGATCAGGGCGGCAAGCGGGGCGCCGATCACGACACCCACCGCATAGGCGCTGATGACATGCCCCGCCACCGGCACCGACACGCCCAACGAACGGGCGACACCGGGCAGCATCGCCATCAATGCGAACTCCCCCGTGCCTATGGCAAAGGTTGCGACAGCCAGCGCCCACCCTGCTGCCCCAGGCCGCGCGGGCGGGGCGGGATGCGATGAAGAAATATCCGGAGTATTCACATGTCTGCCCTTTTCCGACAGGAGATATTGGCTTACGCCTTAACCGGTCACGAAGGGGATGTTCCCGCCTGATCCCACATCCCGGCCTGCCGCCAGTTAGTGGAATTTCAGGCCAACGCAATCCATGCCCCTTCCCGGACGTTATCCCGGCTGCGGCTGTGCTGGCGTTCACGTTCCACGCAGCCCGTTTCATGGCCACCATACGGACATATAGATGACAGCCTCTTCCCCGCCGGATCCCGCCCCCGGCGCACCGGATTCCCAGCCTTCCCCACAAAAAGACGAAACGCCCGATCCCCGTGCCCAGCAACTGGCGCGCATCTACACCCTGCTGCGGCTGACGCTGGTCATCACCATCGTGGTCATGCTGATCTGGCTGGTGGGCGATGTGCTGATGGTCATCTTCGCGGCGACCCTTGTCGCCGTAATCCTGCACAACCTTGCCGGCGTTGTGGAACGCCACACGCGCATGCCCTACTGGCTGTCGCTTACGGCGGTGGTCGTGGTCATTATCGGCGCACTGACCGGACTGATCTGGAGCAGCGGGCCAGAGATATCGGAACAGGCCGTAAAACTGCGCACTGCGCTGAGCGAGCAGGCCCACAACCTGCGCGACAGCATGGGCCATTCCTCCACCGGGCGCATGATCCTCGACAACCTGCCCACCACGCTGGGCGGGAACGAACAGGCCGCCAGCAGCAGCGGGTTCGGGTCGCTGGCGGGGTCCATGACCGGATTCGTCTCCTCCGCCTTCGGGGCGGCGGGCACGCTGGCGGTCATCCTGATCGCGGGGCTGTATTTCGCCATCTCGCCCGAACTGTATGTCAACGGCATGCTGCGGCTGATCCCGCATGAATACCGCCACACATCGCGCGAACTGCTGCTGACGGCCGGGCGCACCCTGTGGGCCTGGACGGCGGGACAGGCGCTGGACATGACCGTGGTGGGGCTGCTGTCCTTTATCGGGCTGTGGTGCATTGGCGTGCCGCTGGCCCTCGCGCTGGGGGTGGTGGCGGGCATGGCCAACTTCATCCCCTATATCGGCGCGTTCATCGGCGCGGTGCCCGCCGTGCTGATCGGCCTGTCACAGGGCACGCGCGAGGGGGTCATGGTTCTGGGCCTTTACACCGCCATCCAGTTTTTCGAGGGCAATGTCATGGCGCCGCTGATCCAGCGCCACGCGGTGAAGATGCCGCCGGGGCTGACCATCCTGTCCCAGACGATCTTTGGCACCATCCTGGGCATTCCGGGGCTGATCCTGGCGTCACCGCTTACGGCGGCCCTGCTGGCGACCGCCGATCGCGCGACCCCGAAGCTGAAGGACGACGAACGGGTATAGGAGGCTGCCGTGGACGGGGGATCACGCTCCCGTCCCCGTTCTACATTCATCCACCCGGTTCAGGGCAGCAGCGTATTCACATCCACATGCGCCATGCCCGCGCGGGTGGCGGCCTGCATGCCCTCGCGGCTGTCCTCGAATACAAGGCATGATGCGGGTGGCAGCGCCAGCCTGCCCGCCGCCAGCAGGAACATGTCCGGCGCGGGTTTGGGATTATCCACGTCATCTATGGTGATGATGGCGTCAAACAGCCGTTCCAGCCCAAGGTGGCGCAGGCAGGCGGATACGATCTGCCGTGACCCGTTGGACGCCACCGCCATGGGCAGGCGGCCATGGTACTGCCGGGCGATATCGGCCACCACGGTAATTTCACGCAGCACGTGCAGCCTGCGCAGCATGCTGTCGCGCGCCTGCGATATGATGCCGTCGCGGTTCACGCTGCGGCCCAGCCTGGCCTCGACAATATCCAGCACCATGTGCTCGGACATGCCGCCATGGCCGTGGAACCATTCGGGCGGCACGCCCTGCCCTATCGCGTCCTCAAGGGCTGCGATCCAGCCCTCGCGGTATAACGGCAGGCTGTCGACCAGCGTGCCGTCACAGTCAAAGATCAGGCCCGCCGTATCCGCGCGCACCGGACTCATGGAAACGCGGACCGGGGATAGTCATACTGGTTGACGATATCACGCAGCGCGTTGAAGTCCTTGTCCTTGAAATGGTGGAAGCGGATGACCGCGCCGGGCCGTTCCTCCACGAACACGGTGTTGTTCCAGTCAGCGGCGCTGATACCGGTCCACAGCGTGATGCGGTAGGGAACCGCCTGGTCACCCGTGGGCTGCTGGCCCTTGTGCTCGACCTGCATTTCCAGCACCGCGTCCCCGCTGGATGGCGGCGTCTGACCCAGTGGCCCCCAGCCCGCGGTATGGGCCTGCAGCCAGTCATTGAGCGTATGGACCTGTGCCGCCGTCAGCGCGCGTTCCTTGCGCATCGGTCCCACGGCAATGGTGCCCGTTTCCATGGTGGGGAAGCTGAGGGGCCGGAAATTGGGCAGGGCGATCAGCCACAGTCCCGCCGCCGTGCCGATCGTGATAACCAGGAACCCGATCAGCAGGGCTGTCTCGCGTCTCATTTGCGTATGATCTCCTTATGCGCGCACGGCCGCGACGACCCGGCCCACGTCATGATCCGACAGTTCCGCATGCAGCGGCAGCGCCATGATCCGGCGCGACAGGTCTTCCGACACCGGCAGGGCCGCGCCATCATGGGCGGCGGCATAGGCAGGCTGCCGGTGCAGCGGAAGCGGGTAATAGATGGCCGACGCCACGCCATGGCTTTTCAGCTTGTGCTGCAGGTGCGCGCGGTCTTCCTCCCCCTTCGTCAGGACGGAATAGATCGCCCATGAACCGTGGCTGTGCGGCACGCGCGCGGGCGGGACCACATGGCCCGCGATGCCCGCGTCATACGCGTCGGCAATGGCGCGCCTGCGTTCAAGCTCCATGTCGAACACATCCAGCTTGGCCAGCAGGATCGCGGCCTGGATGGTGTCCAGCCGCGCATTCATGCCGGTGCGCAGGACCTCGTACCGGGTCTTGCCTTCGCCATGCGTGCGCAGCGAGCGGTACAGCTCGGCCCGCTCGGGGTCATCGGTCAGGATGCCGCCCGCGTCGCCATACGCGCCCAGCGGCTTGGACGGGAAGAAGGACAGGGTGGTCGCCACCGCCTCGCGCCCCAGCCTGCGGCCCGACAGCGTCGCGCCGAACGCCTGCGCGCAGTCGGCCATGAGGAACAGCTTCTCCTCCTCGGCAATGGCGCGCAGTTCGGGCCACGGGGCGGGCTGGCCAAACAGGTCCACGCCGATCACGACACGCGGGCGCAGCTTTCCGGCCCGGCGGACATCGGCAATGCGGCTACGCAGGCTGGCGGGGTCGATCTGGAAGGTTGCGGGGTCCACATCCACGAAAACCGGGGTGGCCCCCAGCACCAGCGGCACCTCCGCCGTGGCGGTATAGGTGAAGGCGGGCAGGAACACGGCGTCACCCGCGCCGATTCCCTCGGCCATCAGGACGATCTGGATGGCATCCGTCCCGGACGAGACCCCGACACACTGGGCGGCGCCACTGTAGCGGGCCAGCCGCCCTTCCAGTTCGGTGACTTCAGGCCCCATGACAAAGCGGCAGTGTTTCATGACCGCATTGACACGCTGCCTGATTTCATTGGCGATCAGGCTCTGCTGCTGGGGCAGGTTCAGAAAACCTATGGGTGCTTCCGCCGGAGCGTTCATGATGCATTCCTTTCCACATCGACCTGCCCCGCTGCGTCCGGAATGGCCACGCCGTGCGGGTTATGGGCAAATTCGGGGACAAGCCTGCGGACAAGGTCCAGCGCGCGCGCACCATTCCCATCCCGGCATGCCAATGTAAGTGCATCCATGATATTGGCGACCTGCGCAAGGTCCACCGTACGCGGCGTTGCCATCCGCAGGCCGGGACAGTCGGTGGGCTGCAGGATTTCCTGCTTGTAAAACAGGTCCTCGGTCAGCTTTTCACCCGGCCTCAGCCCGGTAAAGCGGATCTGCACGTCCCGGTCGGGCCGCAACCCGGCCAGCACGATCATCTGCCGCGCCAGGTCGACAATGCGCACCGGCGTGCCCATGTCCAGCACGAACACCCCGCCACCGCGCAGCAGGAGCGCCATGCCGCCCGCCTGCCCCCCCGTGCCCCGGGCGCTGGCCTGCAGCACAAGGCCGACCGCTTCGGACACCGTCATGAAATACCGCGTCATGCGCGGGTCGGTCACCGTAAGCGGGCCACCGCATTCCAGCTGGTGGCGGAACAGGGGAATGACCGACCCCGTCGATCCCATGACATTGCCAAACCGCACGGTCACGCACTGCATGGCGCGCCCGTCGTTGCGGTTGCGGGCTACCACATCCAGTGCCTGGCAGTACATTTCCGCAATGCGCTTGGATGCCCCCATCACGCTGGCGGGGTTGACCGCCTTGTCCGTTGAAATCAGGACCATGGCCCTGACCCCATGCCGGGCGGCGGTGTCGGCCACGATGCGGGTGCCGGTCACGTTGGTCAGCAGCCCTTCGCACGGGTTTTCCTCCACCATGGGCACGTGTTTCAGCGCCGCGGCATGGAACACCAGTTCGGGGCGGAAGCGGGCGAATATGCGCTCCATCCTTCCCGCATCGCGTATATCGGCCAGAACAAGGTGGCGCGTGATGCCGGGGGCCTTTTCCGCCAGGTCGACATCCACCTGCCATAGGGGGAATTCGCCCATATCCACCAGAATCAGCTGGTCAGGGGCATGACCTGCGATCTGGCGGGCCAGTTCGCTGCCGATCGATCCCCCCGCCCCCGTAATCAGCACGCGCCGGCCGCGCAGCATGTCGGCAATGCCCTGCCCGTCATGCGCTACAGCCGGGCGGTTGAGCAGGTCCGACAGCCTGACCGGGTGCAGCGGCGCCATGACCTCCCCCGCGATACCCGACAGGTCGGGCATGCAGCGCACCTGCGTGCCGGTTTCCTGCGCCATCCGCAGGACGGCGGACAGGCGCTCGCCACGGAAGCGCGGATCGGCCACCACCAGCAGCAGTTCATCTTCCGCCCTGAACGCCGACAGGATGCCCGGCAGCGCCGCCACCTGCCCCAGCACCGGCACGCCACGCAGCCTGCGGCCGGGGCGGCGCTGCCGGCCTTCGACTACCATACCCACGACCAGCCCGCCCATATCCGGCATCAGGCTGAGGAAGCGGCTGGCGTCCTCCCCATCCCCCAGCAGGATCACGCGTCGCCGCCCCCCCCTGCCCCGGCCATCCCGATAGGACCGCCAGCACTGGTAGGCCGCCCGCACCCCCGCCATGATAACGAAGGCCGCCATGGCGTACGCCCCGCCAAACGCCACGGCGCGCGCGCCCAGCAGGCCAAGCACGCCCGTGACCAGCAATCCCGCCAGCACGCATGCGCCCGCCAGCCGCCAGAAATCTGACCGCCCCGCGAAACGCCAGTGCTGCTGGAACACCCGGAATGGCCAGCCCGCGACCCCGATGGCCGCCATGCCCAGTGCGGGCAGGCTCCACCACGGCCATGCGGTATCAGGATAAGGGCACAATCCCGTCGCCACGATTGCGGCCAGCCCCCCCATGACCGTATCAAGGGTGCTGTTGACGGCCAGCGTCCGTATCTTGCGCAGGCACTCCGCCATGCTGCCGCTGCTTGAGGATTGCGTAACCATTACCCTCCCCCTATAGCCGAGCAGATGCAGGGCAAGAAGGAGAGATCATGCGCCCCTTCCAGCTTTCATGACCATGTCCCATTCATTTCATGCCGAAAACGTCTTTTTCGGGCTGTTTGTGGTGGTGGCGGCCCTGATGTCCGCCGTGCTGTCGCGCCGGGTGATCGCGATGCGCGTGCTGGATTACCCCACCGGGCGCAGCGCCCATGACAGGCCGGTGCCCAAGGGCGGCGGGCTTGCGATCCTGATCGTATTCGTGGTGGGCGTGCCGCTGGGGCAGATGATCTGCCACCGCCACGCGGACACGGCGGACGTGACGCTGCTGCTTGCCACGGTGGGGCTGGGGCTGTTTTCGTGGCGTGATGACATGCAGCCCATGCCACCGATATGGAAACTGGGGGCGCAGGTCGCAGCCGCCGTGCTGGTGGCGTGGGGCGACATGGCGGGCGGGGCGGTCCAGGCGCTGACAGCAGGCGGGCTTGGGCTGCGGGTCGCATGGCTGGTGGCCCTGTGCAACTGCATCAATTTCATGGACGGGCTGAACGGACTGGCCAGCGGGTGCACGCTGATCGCGGGCGTGATGACGGCAGTGCTGTGCATGCTAGCGGGCGGCGGGGTGGAAACATGGGGCAGCGCCCTGATGCTGGCGGCCGCCTGCGCGGGGTTCCTGCCCTTCAACTTTCCCCATGCACGGCTGTTCATGGGCGATGTGGGCAGCCAGTGCTGCGGGCTGGTGCTGGGGGCGCTGGGCCTGCGCATGGCGGACATGCCGCAACTGGCCCACGGGGCATGGCTCATGCCGCTCATGCTGTCGGGGCTGCTGGTGGATGTCATTGCAACCCTGCTGCGGCGGATATACTGCCGCCGTCCCATCATGCGGGCGCACCGGGAACATTTCTACCAGATGGCCCATCGCAGCGGCATGCGGGCCGCCGATATTACGGTCGTGGCATGGGCGGGCACCGTGTACGGCGGCATGGGGGCCGTGGTCGTGGGCATGGGATGGGCCAGTCCCGGCCCCATCGTGCTGGTTGCAAGCCTGATCCAGCTTGTATGGATTACCAACGTCATACGCCGGGTGGGACGTGTTCCCGGCCTGCCATGGTAGCAAAAAAACAGGGGGAACGGCCTGCTTGCCCTTCCCCCTGATTCGTTTGTCCTGACAGCGGATCTTATTTGGTCAGGGTAATCTTCATGCCCTGCGCGGCGGCGGCCAGCCGGCCACCCGTACTGGACGTATCAAGGCGGATACGCACCCCGGCGGGGTTGTTGAGCAGCACGGCCCCCACGCCGGTCCCGGCCGTGATATCCCCGTTGACCGCGGCATAGCTGCCTTCAAAATCCTTGACCCGGGTCAGGTTATAAACCTCCCCATGGCCAGTGATATTGGCATAGCCCACGGCCGCCAGCGAACCGCCCTCGATCTTGAAACGGTAGGTGTGGTGCTGGAACACCAGCTTGCCGGTGCCCCATGTGTGCCCCACCCCGATATCAAGCGACTTGAACTTCATCGTGACCTGCCCAGACGGCGTGCCAAGCGATGATTCCGCGGCCCGTGCAAGTGCCGGTGCGCCCGCAAGCGGCGCCATGATCATGGCAAGGGCAACCAGACGGCGTGAAATGCGCATGGAATTGAAACCTTCTGTCCGTTCAAGCATGAAGCGACCCTTCATGTAACTCAGCCAGCGCGGCGCTGTTCCTCGGTCCGGCGCGTGCGCGTGGCCTTGCGGGCCGGGGCCGTCGCCTTTTCCTGCGTTGCCGCCTCATTCACGATGCTGCACAGGTCGCGCAGGTAGGCCTTGCCCTTGATGGTGTGCTTGATCAGCACCGAGCGGCGGTCCATCGGGTCCGGCGCGCGACGGGCAAGGTCCAGCGCCTTCAGCCGGTCCAGCGCGCGGGTGATGGCGGGCTTGGACACGTTCAGTTCCGCCGCGAGGCCACGCACGGTATGCGAGCCGTCGCCACGCAGGTAGCAGGTCAGGAACACGGCCAACTGCCGGGCCGACAGGTCGGGGCCGTCGCGGCGGACCATCGCGACAATGGTATCGCGTAGCGAATTGATCATCTGATCCGTGTTGGTGTCTGATGACTTGTTCATCGGTGGAAATCCTCTGTCAGAAATCAGCCTGCACACCGGCGCGCATGGATGCGGAATCGGGTGGACTGGAATGATGCCTTATGGTTCTGCCTATATAATTAGCATTTACGGCATATATAAGTCGCACCAACCAAATTAGTTCGCATCCGGCATTGTTTCTTTAGTGATGCAATCTGTCCTCGATATTAAATATTTTTAACATCCCTTCGTAAACCGCTCTTAAACCAAGACTTTCTCCGCCTTCCGGTCGTCCGGGCCGTGCCGAATCATTCCATCCGTAGGTATCGATATGAACCCAGCGCACATCAGTTTTGACAAAATTCTCTAGAAAAAGCGCCGCCGTGATCGCCCCCGCCATGGGTTTGGATGAAATATTGTTCATATCCGCCACCGGACTGCGCAGCCATTTCCGGTAACCCGGCCACAGCGGCAACTGCCACAGCGGGTCCCCACAGGCCAGGCCGGCAGCCACAAACACCCCCGCCGTTCCGTCATGGTTGCTGAACACCGCCGGCACATCCGGCCCCAGCGCCACGCGGGCCGCCCCGGTCAGGGTCGCGGCATCCACCAGCAGGTCGGGCTGGCGTTCGCACGCCGCATGCAGCAGGTCGCACAGGACCAGCCTGCCCTCGGCATCGGTATTGCCGATTTCAACCGTCAGCCCCGCGCGTGTCCTCACCACGTCGGATGGCCGCATGGCATGGCCCGATACGCTGTTTTCCACGCAGCCAAGGCGCAGTTCCAGCCTGACCGGCAGGTCACGCAGCATGACCAGGCGCGCAAGGGCCAGCATGATGGCAGCGCCCCCCATGTCCTTTTTCATCCGCAGCATGGAGGACGGGGGCTTGAGGTCATACCCGCCCGTATCGAAACACACGCCCTTGCCCACCAGCGACACCAGTGGCGCCGTCTCGGTGGCGGTGCTGCCCTGCCAGTGGGCCTCGACCACGCAGGGCGCGCGGTCCGATCCCGCGCCGACATGCAGCACGGTCGGGAATTCCTGCGCCAGCCGTACCCCCCGAATGACCGATACATCCGCCCCCAGCGGGGCCAGCGCCATTTCGGCCGCCCTGGCCAGGTCATCCGGCCCCATGAGGTTGGGCGGCGTGTTGATCAGCGAACGGGCCAGGTTGATGCACCGCGCCATGCCGGCCGCGGCCTGTCCCCCCGCATCCACCACCAGCCGCGCGGCCGGGGCGGCAGGGGCCGCGTCACGCCCGAACGCGGGCATGCGATAGGCGCCAAGGCAGAAGCCCAGCGCGATATCGGCCGCCTGCACATCCGCAGGCGCACTGACCCGCCATGACCCGGCTGGCAGCGAGTCGGGCAGCGCCCCGAACACGAACGGGTCGGTGCCGTCCGCCTGTTCCGCGATGCCCAGAAGGGCTGTCGTGATCGTGCCATCGGCGCCGGGCAGCAGGTGCACCTGGCCATAGCGGGCGGCAAAACCGGCCTGGCGGGCAAAACGGGCCGCCACTTCGCCCACCACCGCATCCAGTTCCCCCATCGCCGAGGGACGGATGGCATGCACCATGCCCACAGGCCCGTCGCGCACATCCCCCGCCGCGATCAGGCAGTCCTGCGTTTCCAACGCGTTCATCGCATCTCCCTTCCCTGCATATGTTCCTATTTCCGGCAGGGTGCGTCCCCCGCCCGGGCAACGCAACACCCCATCGCGACCGGCATGTGGTTTTGCTTGCATTTGCCGCCACTTGGCCGGAGCATACATCCATGACGGGTGTACCCAAGGGCACTGGTGGCCCCTATCGCGCAGCGGCCGGACGTGGTTCCGGCCCCCATTCCGATACGCTGGTCCGGGCGGTGCTCGGCCCGACGAATACCGGAAAGACCCATCTGGCCATCGAAAGGCTGCTTTCGCATTCCAGCGGTATCATCGGCTTCCCCCTGCGGCTGCTGGCGCGTGAAAACTACGACCGCATGGTGGCGCAGAAAGGCGCGCAGGCCGTTGCCCTGATCACGGGCGAGGAAAAGATCATCCCGCCAAGGGCACGCTGGTTTTCATGCACGGTGGAGGCCATGCCGCTGGACCGGCGCGTGGAATTCGTGGCGGTGGATGAAATCCAGCTCTGCGCCGACCCGGATCGTGGCCACATCTTTACCGACCGGCTGCTGCATGCGCGCGGCCTGTCGGAAACCATGTTCCTTGGCGCGGATACCATATGCAACCTGATCCGCCGCCTTGTGCCGGGCATCGAGATCGAACACCGCCCCCGCCTGTCGCAACTGGCGCATGCGGGCGCGTGCAAGCTGACGCGCCTGCCGCCACGATCGGCCATTGTCGCCTTTTCCGCGGGCGAGGTTTACGCCATTGCCGAACTGCTGCGCCGCAGGCGGGGGGGCTGCGCCATTGTCATGGGGCAGCTTTCGCCGCGCACCCGCAACGCGCAGGTGGCGCTGTACCAGGAAAAGGAGGTCGACTACCTCGTCGCGACCGATGCGATCGGCATGGGGCTGAACATGGATGTGAACCATGTGGCCTTCGCCAGCCTCTCCAAATTCGACGGCACGCGCATCCGCCCGCTTGCGGCGGGGGAAATCGCGCAGGTGGCGGGCCGCGCCGGACGCGGGCTGCGCGATGGCACGTTCGGCACCACGGGGACCTGCCCGCCCCTGTCCGAGGAACTGGCCGAAGCGGTGGAGGAACACCGCTTCGACCCACTGACCCGGCTGGCATGGCGCAACAGCGACCTGGATTTCTCCTCACCCGACCGGCTGCTGTCCAGCCTCAACCGCCCTTCCCCCCGCGTTGAACTGATCGCGGGGCACGAGGCAAGCGACGTACTGGCCCTGTCTGCGCTGGCGGGGAACAGCGATATCCGCCCACTGGTCCATTCCCGCGCGGCGACGCGGCTGTTGTGGGAAAGCTGCCAGATACCGGATTTCCGCAAGCTGGGCGATGACAGCCATATCCGCCTGTGCGGACGGATCTTTACCCACCTGATTCAGGACGGCCGTATTCCATCGGCGTGGATGGACAGCCAGATCACCCATTTCTTCCAGACGGCGGGCACCATAGACTCGCTCATGCAGCGTCTGGCGGGCATTCGCGTGTGCAGCTATATCGCCGCCCGCCCCGGCTGGGTCGCCAATGCCGAACACTGGCAGGCCCGCACGCGGGAGGCGGAGGACAGGCTGTCCGATGTCCTGCATGAACAGCTGACCGCGCGCTTCGTGGACCGGCGCGCCACCACCCTGATCCGCAGGCTGGACGAAGGCGGGCATGACGACCTGCTCTCCGCCGTGACGGCACAGGGCAATGTCGTGGTGGAAGGCCACGAGGTCGGCCGCATTGCCGGGCTGGACCTGATCGCGGGCGATCATACCGATGCCGAGGACGGGCGCCTGCTCATGCGCGCGGCACGGCGGGCGGTGCGCAGCGAAATCCCGCGCCGTGTCGCGGCCCTGGTGCAGGATGATGACCAGCAGTTCGCCTTTTCAGCCGACGGGTCACATATTTTGTGGCAGGAGATGCCCATCGCGCGGATGCAGCCGGGCAGCGACCTGCTCTCGCCGCGCCCGCAGGTGCTGGACAACCCGCTGCTGGACAATGCCCAGCGCGAGCGAATCCGCAACCGCCTGCAGACATGGCTGGGGCAGGTCGTGCGCGAACATCTTGCCCCCCTGTTTGCCGTGCAGGCCGCGGTGGCCAGCACGCCCGAACTGCGCGGCATCATCCATCGCCTTATGGAAGGCGCGGGAGTCGCCATGCTCCATCGCGGCGAACGTCTGGCGCATGACATGGTCCACCGGCTGCGGCGTCTGGGGGTGCGCGTCGGGCACTACAGCCTGTTCATGCCCGCGATCCTGAAGGAACGTCCCATGCAGTTGCGGGGCTGGCTGGTGGCGATCAGCCTGAACATGCCCTGCCCGCCCCTGCCCGCCATGGGCCGCATCACGTTATCGCCCGACGCCCTGCCGCCCGCCTTCATGGACCGGATGGGCTGGCTGGATGCGGGGCCTGTGCGGATCAGACTGGATATCGCGGAAAAATTCATCCTTGAACTGGCACGCATGACACGCCGGGCACCCGTGCCGCTGCCGCCCCATCTGGCGTCGCGACTGGGCATACGGCGCGAAATGCTGCCTGCGGTGATGAAAGGGCTGAACATGCGTGTCTACCATCCACGTCCCATGGCGGCGAACCGCTATGGGCCACCCGCCCCGGTGATGATCCGTTTCCTGCCCGAAACCGAAAACGGTGGCCGGGAAAAAGACGTGCGGAGCGCATCCGCCCGCAACGGCAGGCGACCGGCAGCAATCCGCCACACGCAACGGGCCGACAGTCCCTTCGCCGCCCTGGCCACCCTGTTCAACCGGCCCTGACCACCATGACGCAGACACCTGATCCCATCATGAACCAGCGGCTGGACCTGTGGCTGCTGCATGCCCGTTTTGGCCGCAGCCGCGGCACCTGTGCCAGGATCGCATCTGGTGGTCATGTCCGGATCAACCGCCAGCGCGTGACGAAGGCGCATGCGCAGGTGCATGTGGGCGATATCCTGACCCTGCCATCGCCGGACCGGCAGACGGTGATCGTCATACGTGTCGTGGCGTGTGCCGGGCGGCGGCAGTCCGCCCCACTTGCACAACTCCTGTATGAAATTGTTCCGGAAACTGTCTGAATATTGTGGCCAACAGGCCAATACAGGCCATGATTATGCATTAGCCGCCGTCTTGGGCTTGCCACGGCCCGAAAACACTCTCATATCTTCCGCCATTCCTGATGAGGTCATGCCCCATGCGGCGCCTCGTCCCTTTTCATGGCCGGGCCTATTGCCGCAGGCCGCACAAATAATGATCGGAGATAGGCGATGACCTATGTGGTCACCGAAAACTGCATTCGCTGCAAATTCACAGATTGTGTCGAAGTCTGTCCGGTTGACTGCTTCTACGCCGGTGAGAACTTTCTGGTAATCAACCCGGACGAATGCATCGACTGCGGTGTGTGCGAACCGGAATGCCCGGCTGAGGCCATCTTCCCCGATAGCGACGACCGCGCCACCCCCTGGGCCGAGCTGAACGCCAAATACGCCGCCGTGTGGCCCAACATCACACGCAAGATCGATGCCCCGGCCGATGCCGAGGAATGGAAAGACAAGCCCAACAAGAAAGAGCTGCTTTCCCCCGAACCCCAGAAAGGCTGATCCCGCCTTTCCCATCGGGTTACCCCATAAAAAAAGACCGGCACGATTGCTCGTGCCGGTCTTTTTTTATGCCGCCCGGCACGGGGGCAGTTGCCTGCCCCCGCACCCAGACATGACACCGCTTAGCGCGACATCATGTTGATGGCCGTGTCATGCATGATGAACATCGTGCCGGCCACAAGGACCAGGACCGAAAGCACCGTGAAGACAAATGCCATGACGTTCCAGCGCTGTTCGGACGAACCGTTCATGTGCAGGAAGTAAATGAGGTGAACAACAATCTGCACCACCGCCAGCAGGGCAATCGCCCCGCCGGTGCCAGCCGGCGACATCGCATGCGACATCACCAGACCGAAGGATGCAACCGTCAGGATAACGGCAAGTACGAACCCGGTAAGGTAAGACCCTACACTCCCGTGGCTCTCTCCCGAGGAAGAAATATGGTCTGCCATCAGATCACACTCATCAGATAGACAAAGGTGAAGACACAAATCCAGACGATATCCAGAAAGTGCCAGAACAGGCTGAGGCAGGTCAGCTTGCCGATCATGCGTTCGTTCAGCTCGGTCTTGCCAGCCGTCTGGAACAGCAGGACAGCCATCCACAGCAGGCCGCAGGTGACATGCAGACCATGCGTGCCAACCAGCGTGAAGAAGGCGGACAGGAACGCACTGCGATCCGGGCCGTTACCTTCGGCAATCATGTGGGAGAACTCACGGATTTCCATGAACAGGAAGCCCAGCCCCAGCAGGAAGGTCACCCCAAGCCAGGTCCGCATGGTGCTGACCTTGTTCTCATGGGCGGCGATCATGCCGAAACCGTAGGTGATGGAGCTGAACAGCAGGATTGCCGTTTCAATGCCAACACCCGAAAGTTCGAACACTTCGTGGCCGGTCGGACCGCCGGCAAACTGGTCACGCAACACCGCGAACACTGCAAACAGTGTACCGAAGATGATGCAGTCCGTCATCAGATACAGCCAGAACCCGAACACCACGGGAGATTCGTGGTGTTCATCATGGGCATGGGCTGCATCAGCAGTCATGTTTTGCGCCATTATTCCGCTGCCTGTGCTGCCATAAGGTTATGGGTGTGCTCCTGCTCAATGCGGACCACCTCGGACACCGGCACATAGTAGTCGACGTCGTTGTCGGACGAACGGGCGATCACCGTAGCGATGACACCGATCAGACCAACAGCCGCCAGCCACCAGATGTACCAGATCGCACCGAAGCCCATCACGAAGCTGAAGGCACCGATCAGGAAGCCGCATGCCGTGTTCTTGGGCATGTGGATCGGCTGATAGTTGCCACCGGCCTGACGCGTGTCGATACCGGCTTCCTTGTCATGGGCGAAGGCGTCCAGTTCGTGGACTTCCGGCAGGATAGCGAAGTTGTAGAACGGCGGCGGCGAAGACGTGGACCATTCCAGCGTACGTGCGTTCCAGGGATCGCCCGTCAGGTCACGGTTTTCGGCCAGGTTGCGATCACGGATCGAGACATACAGCTGGGTCAGCTGGCACACGATACCAATAGCGATCAGAACCGCGCCAACTTCAGCAATCAGCAGCCAGGGATGCCATTCGGGGTTGTCGTAGTGGTTCATACGACGGGTCATGCCTTCGAAACCGAGGACATAAAGCGGCATGAACGCAACATAGAAACCAACGAACCAGCACCAGAACGCACGCTTGCCCCAGGCTTCGTTCAGCTTGAAGCCGAAAGCCTTCGGGAACCAGAAGTTCATGGCGGCAACGTAACCGAAGTAAACGCCACCGATGATCACGTTATGGAAGTGGGCGATAACGAACAGGGAGTTGTGGAGAACGAAGTCAGACGCCGGGATTGCCAGCATGACACCGGTCATACCACCGATGGAGAAGGTGATCATGAAGCCGATCACCCAGTACATGGTCGCGTGGAATTCGATACGCCCCTTGTACATCGTGAACAGCCAGTTGAAGATTTTCACCCCGGTCGGAACCGCGATGACCATCGTCATGATACCGAAGAACGCATTGACGTTCGGGCCGGCACCCATGGTGAAGAAGTGGTGAACCCACACAACCAGCGACAGGACCATGATGGAAGCGGTCGCGTAGACCATGGTCTTGTAGCCGAACAGCGGCTTGCGGGAGAAGGTCTGCGTGATTTCGGAGAAGGCGCCGAAGGCAGGCAGGACAAGGATGTACACTTCCGGATGGCCCCAGCCCCAGATCACGCTCAGATAGAGCATCTGGTTGCCGCCGCCGTCATTGGTGAAGAAGTGCATGCCCAGGTAACGGTCCAGACCAAGCAGGCCAATGGCCACGGTCAGGATCGGGAAGGCCACCATGATCAGCACGGTCGTGCAGAAGATGGTCCAGGTGAACACCGGCATACGCATGTAGGTCATGCCCGGCGCACGCATCTTCACGATGGTCGCGAAGAAGTTCACACCCGTCAGCAGCGTGCCGACACCGGACAGCTGCACCGCCCAGATGTAATAGTCGACACCGACACCGGGGCTGAACTGCTGTTCGGACAGGGGCGGGTAAGCCAGCCAGCCGCACTGCGAGAACTCACCGATGAACAGCGAGACGTTGACCAGCAGGAAGCTGACGGTCGTCATCCAGAAGCTCAGCGTGTTCACGAACGGGAAGGCCACGTCACGCGCACCGATCTGCAGCGGCACCACGATGTTCATCAGACCCTGCATGAACGCCATGGCCATGAAGAAGATCATGATCGTGCCGTGCGCGGAGAAGATCTGGTCATAATGGTGCGGCGGCAGGTAGCCGGGGTTACCGGCATAGGCCAGCGCAAGCTGGGAACGCATCATGATCGCGTCCGCGAAACCACGGAACAGCGCCACGAGCGCGACAACGATATACATGACACCAATGCGCTTGTGGTCGACCGAGGTCAGCCATTCACGCCACAGGTAGCCCCATTTACCGTAATAGGTGATGAGACCGACAACGGCCAGGCCAGCAATGGCCGCACCGATGAACGTCCCAACAAGGATCGGCACATCATAAGGAATGGCCGACAAAGTTAATTTGCCTAACATCTGTCCTATTCCTTCATGTTCATGTCGGACATCGCGGACTGCTGCACATGCAGCATCTTGCCGGTGCTCTTATCCATGACCATGCCGTTGTTGTACTTGGCAACGATGTCATCGAAGAGACCCGCATCGACATGCGAGAAGTATTCAACCGGATTGGCCTCGCTCGGCGCGGCCAGCTTCGGATAGCTTGCGCTGTCCAGCTGTTCGGAAGAAGCCTTAACCTTCTCGACCCACGCGCTGTACTGGTCCGCAGGCATTGCCAGCGCACGGAAACGCATGTCGGAGAAGCCACGGCCGCTGAAGTTGGAAGATTCACCCTGGAAATCACCAGCTTCGTTCGCGATCAGGTGCAGCTGTGTCTGCATCCCGGCCATGGCGTAGATCATCGTACCGAGCTGCGGGATGAAGAAGGAGTTCATCACGGAGTCAGAGGTGATCCGGAAATCAACCGGCGTGTTTACCGGCATGGCCATCTGGTTGACGGTCGCGATCCCTTCATCCGGATAGATAAAGAGCCACTTCCAGTCCAGTGCCACAACATCGACATGAATAGGCTTGACGTTGGCTTCAGCCTCAAGCGGCTTGTACGGGTCAAGCGAATGACATGTCTGATAGGTCAGCACCGCCAGGAACAGGATGATCAAGCTGGGAATGGCCCAGATAACCACCTCGATCTTGTTGGAATGCGACCATTTCGGCAGGTATTCGGCCGAAGTGTTGGACTGACGGTACTGCCATGCGAACAGCAGCGTCAGGATACAGACCGGTATGACTACCAGCAGCATCGCGTAGGTCGAGGTCAGGATCAGGCTTTTTTCCTGAGCACCGATCACGCCTTTGGGGTCGAGCGTATCCCACGTACAGCCTGCTAACAGCGCTGCCGAAGATAGGCTCATCAGCTTCGTTAATCTTGGCAAGATTTTTTTCTTCATCTCACGCCTCGTTGGTTTCGACATCACCCTGTTTTGCTCACATCCTCGCTTCATCCACGGGCTTAGACAACAACGGCCACGTTATACGCTTGGCAGGGAAAATGCATCCGACTTTCCCCTGGCACCCAGCGACATCGCGCCTACGTCGACTTCCGAAATCGACACACGGCCTTTTTCGGTTTGCATCCGTCATGAGTTAGTTGCCGACCGGCTGACCATGATCTTGATCAATACGGCCCGCCAGACCTTACGTAATTATTACTGTCAGGGCAGATCGGACCATAAATCGCGACGCCGTCCTGTGTGCTGAAGCGCATGTTCTGTGCCGCATACCCTTTCATATAGTTTTTCTATTCAAGGGTTATCCGACCTGAACGGCCTCAGAGGCAAGCCTTCACATAATATTTCAATAGATTTCATTGCTAAAAATTTATCTAAGAAAATCCATATTTTACAATGGGTTCCCTGAGTGTCATGAACCTCACACTCATGTCATCTTATATTTTCTATATATGAATAAGTCTTATCTTTTTTAACTGTGTGCGTGGTTCGTAACCTTTTCCATGCAAAAAGGGCCGCCACTTGTGTGGCGACCCTTCCATATTCTCATACCAGACCGATGCGGTGCTGGTTCTACAGGACTCCTGCGGGTTCAGTCGTTGCTGTTGTTCCGCACGCCCATGAACTGCAGCAGGAACTGGAACAGGTTGATGAAGTTCAGGTAAAGGTTCAGCGCGTCATAGACCGACCGCTTCGCCGCCTGTTCCGGCCCCTCATAATAGGCGAACTGCTGGTAATTCGCCTTGATCTGCTGCGTATCGAACATGGTCAGGCCGACAAACAGCAGCACGCCCACAGCGCTATAGACGAAATACAGGCCCGGACTGTGCAGGAACATGTTCACCACGCCTGCGATAATCAGGCCGAACAGCCCCATCATCAGGAAGGAGCCAAAGCGGCTGAGGTCGGTACGAGTCGTGTAACCCCAGATCGACATGGTGCAGAAGGTGGCGGCGGTAATGAAAAAGACACGCGTGACCGACACCCCGGTAAACACCAGGAAGATGTTGGACATGCTGGCGCCCATCACGCCACAGAACAGCCAGAACAACGTCTGCACGGCCTGGGCGGACAGCCGGTTCACGCCAAACGACATGACCAGCACGAAGCCCAGCGGGGCGATCATGGCCAGCATGGACAGCGCCGTAGGTTTCAGCGCCATGCCCATCGGGGTGGGCACATGCTGGTAGAACAGGGCCTGCAGGCTGGTGTTTGCGATCAGGTAGGCCACCAGCCCGGTCAGGACCAGTCCGGATGCCATCCAGTTATAGACTCGCAACATATAGGCGCGCAGGCCCATATCGACAGGACCTGCGGCACTATCAGCGGTGGGGCGGATGAAACTCCGCGAATCAGGGCCAAAAGCCATTGTGTTTCCTTCCTCCACGTCCTTGACTGACGTGCCTCTCCCAGCATTTGGGGATATGTTAGAACACGTTCAAGAACGGGAGCGTGTCCAATACATTACAATACGGCAACGCATGCCGTCGGCACATCACCTTATATATACTGTACACCCGACCATCACGGCACGTGCCGTTTTCTCCTGTCTGCAGGTATTTCCCATGCGTCTTTTCGTTGGCCTGGAACTTCCGCCCGCCCTGCTTCATGCGATCGGTGAATTACGTGGCGGCCTGCCCGATGTTGCGTGGCTGCCGCCCGAAACCTACCACCTTACCCTGCATTTCATCGGGGCGGTCACCCATCCCCACCTGCTGGAAGAAATCCATCATGCCCTTTCCGCCATCCGCGCCACGCCGCCTGTCCTGCGGCTGGATGGACCGGGGCTGTTTACCCCCACCCGCCCGAACGCGCCGGATACGTTATGGGTTGGCTGCGCGCCCGACGACACCCTGATGACGCTGCGCGAGAAGGTCCGCAAGGGCCTGAACCGCGCAATTCCGGCCGGGGGCGAACGGAACAGCCGCCACTTTGCCCCGCATGTCACCATCGGCCGGATGGAACGCCCCGACCAGGCCCGCAGGCAGCGCTGGCTTGCGACCACGCTTCCCGCGACCGAGGCGCGGACGATCGGCCATTTCACCCTGTTCCAATCCATACGCCACACGGATGGACCGTTTTACGAGCCACTGGAACATTATCCGTTACACTTCTGATTCTCTGCCCGTCCGCACGGCACGGATGGAAACAGGAGTCTCCCGCAACCCGATATTTATGTCATTTGTGAATAATAAAAATATTTTTCTTATCAATTATTGTGAACCGGCCATATGTGCGCGACGGGCATATCTTGTCATTCTTCCTGAAATATCAACAGATTTCGCGGAAATCTTCACAATTCCGAACTATCCGTTTCATTGCTTATACGACAGCATGTTCACGTTTTAGTGAGGTCGAACACTAAAATGTCAGGAGACGGACGTGCTAGCCTCAGTATGTTCGGATGAAACGGACCGCCTGCTTTGTCTTTCCTGACCTGAAGCCGGTTTCCTGTCTGGCCGGAAAAGGAGCGCTAGCGTGCTTTTTTTGCCGGATACATTCAGAAAGCCGCTCCGGGCAAAAAGTTGCAGCGGCGGCATCCTGAATTCGAAACCGTTAGTTTTCTGAGGACATCACATATGATTTCTGCCGTTTTCGGAAAAAGACGTTCTCTGAGCAGAACGCTTACAGCCGGAACGATATGTGCGGCTCTCATCTCCGGTTATGCCACCATGGCATCCGCGGATGACGGGCAGGGCGCCACGGGGGAAGCGATCATCCACGCGGATGATCACCCCGGCAACTGGATGACCTATGGCCGCACCTATTCTGAACAGCGCTACAGCCCGCTGGATCAGATCAACCGTTCCAATGTCGGTAACCTGAAGCTGGCCTGGTATCTGGATCTCGATACCAACCGTGGCCAGGAAGGCACGCCCCTGGTTGTTGATGGCGTCATGTACGCCACAACCAACTGGAGCATGATGAAAGCCGTCGACGCCGCAACTGGCAAGCTGCTGTGGTCCTATGACCCGCGCGTGCCCGGCAACATTGCCGACAAGGGCTGCTGCGACACGGTCAACCGTGGTGCGGCATACTGGAATGGCAAGGTCTATTTCGGCACGTTCGACGGACGCCTGATCGCGCTGGACGCCAAGACCGGCAAGCTGGTCTGGAGCGTCAACACCATCCCGCCCGAAGCGGAACTGGGCAAGCAGCGTTCCTATACGGTTGATGGCGCGCCGCGCATCGCCAAGGGCCGCGTGATCATCGGCAACGGTGGTTCCGAATTTGGCGCACGTGGTTTCGTCACGGCGTTCGATGCGGAAACCGGCAAGGTCGACTGGCGCTTCTTCACGGTTCCGAACCCCAAGAACGAACCGGACCACGCCGCATCCGACAGCGTGCTGATGAACAAGGCCTACCAGACCTGGAGCCCGACCGGCGCATGGACCCGTCAGGGCGGCGGCGGCACGGTGTGGGATTCCCTCGTGTATGACCCCGTGACCGACCTGGTCTACCTGGGCGTCGGCAACGGCTCTCCCTGGAACTACAAGTACCGCTCGGAAGGCAAGGGCGATAACCTGTTCCTGGGCAGCATCGTCGCACTGAAGCCGGAAACCGGCGAATACGTCTGGCATTTCCAGGAAACGCCGATGGATCAGTGGGACTTCACCTCGGTCCAGCAGATCATGACGCTTGACCTGCCGATCAATGGTGAGACCCGCCACGTCATCGTTCACGCCCCGAAGAACGGCTTCTTCTACATCATCGATGCGAAGACCGGCGAGTTCATCTCGGGCAAGAACTATGTCTATGTGAACTGGGCCAGCGGCCTTGATCCCAAGACCGGCCGCCCGATCTACAACCCCGATGCGCTCTATACCCTTACGGGCAAGGACTGGTACGGCATTCCGGGTGACCTTGGCGGCCATAACTTCGCGGCCATGGCGTTCAGCCCCAAGACCGGGCTGGTCTACATCCCGGCGCAGCAGGTTCCCTTCCTGTATACCAACCAGGTCGGTGGCTTCACGCCGCATCCCGACAGCTGGAACCTTGGTCTGGACATGAACAAGGTCGGCATCCCCGACTCGCCGGAAGCCAAGCAGGCCTTCGTGAAGGACCTGAAGGGCTACATCCTGGCCTGGGATCCGCAGAAGCAGGCCGAAGCCTGGCGCGTGGAACACAAGGGTCCATGGAATGGCGGTATCCTGGCGACTGGCGGCGACCTGCTGTTCCAGGGGCTGGCAACCGGCGAATTCCATGCCTATGACGCGACCAACGGGACCGACCTGTTCCACTTCGCGGCGGATAGCGGCATCATCGCACCGCCTGTGACCTACCTTGCCAATGGCAAGCAGTATGTTGCGGTTGAAGTGGGCTGGGGCGGCATCTATCCGTTCTTCCTTGGTGGCCTGGCCCGTACCAGCGGCTGGACCGTCAACCACTCGCGCATCATCGCCTTCTCGCTTGATGGCAAGTCCGGCCCGCTGCCCAAGCAGAATGACCAGGGCTTCCTGCCCGTCAAGCCGCCGGCACAGTTCGACAGCAAGCGTACTGACAACGGTTACTTCCAGTTCCAGACCTATTGCGCCGCCTGTCATGGCGATAACGCCGAAGGTGGTGGTGTGCTGCCTGACCTGCGCTGGTCCGGGTCCATCCGTCATGAGGACGCGTTCTACAATGTTGTCGGTCGCGGCGCGCTTACCGCCTACGGTATGGATCGCTTCGACGGCAACATGAACCCGACCGAGATTGAGGACATCCGCCAGTTCCTGATCAAGCGTGCGAACGAGACCTATCAGAGGGAAGTTGATGCCCGGAAGAACGCTGACGGTATCCCCGAGCAGCTGCCGTAATCTCCCGGTTTTGACAATTTTTCGCATCAACGCGACGCATGATGGTGAACATAATGATCAACAGACTTAAGGTGACATTCAGCGCGGCAGCGTTTAGTCTGCTGGCAGGGACGGCATTGGCACAGACGCCAGATGCTGACTCCGCGCTGGTCCAGAAGGGGGCATATGTCGCGCGACTGGGTGACTGCGTAGCATGTCATACCGCTCTCCATGGACAGTCGTACGCAGGCGGGCTTGAAATCAAAAGCCCGATCGGTACGATTTACTCTACAAACATCACACCGGACCCGACCTACGGTATCGGCCGCTACACCTTCGCCGAATTTGACGAAGCCGTGCGCCATGGTATCCGCAAGGATGGCTCCACGCTGTATCCGGCCATGCCGTACCCCTCCTTCTCGCGTATGACGAAGGAAGACATGCAGGCGCTGTATGCGTACTTCATGCATGGGGTGAAGCCGGTGGCGCAGCCGGACAAGCAGCCGGACATCTCCTGGCCCATGTCCATGCGCTGGCCGCTGGGCATCTGGCGCATGATGTTCTCGCCTTCGCCGAAGGACTTCACGCCGGCGCCGGGCACGGATGCTGAAATCGCACGTGGCGATTATCTGGTGACCGGCCCCGGGCATTGCGGTGCGTGTCATACCCCGCGTGGCTTCGCCATGCAGGAAAAGGCGCTGGATGCATCTGGTGGACCTGACTTCCTTGCCGGTGGCGCGCCGATCGACAACTGGGTTGCGCCGAGCCTGCGCAATGACCCCGTCGTTGGTCTGGGCCGCTGGTCCGAGGATGACATCTACACCTTCCTGAAGTCCGGCCGTATCGATCATTCCGCCGTGTTCGGTGGCATGGGCGATGTGGTGGCATGGAGCACCCAGTACTTCACCGATGACGACCTGCGCGCCATCGCGAAGTACCTGAAGAGCCTGCCGCCGGTGCCGCCGTCACAGGGTAACTACACCTACGACGCGTCCACCGCGACCATGCTGGCTTCGGGTAACACCGCCAGCGTTCCGGGCGCCGACACATATGTGAAGGAATGCGCCATCTGTCACCGTAACGACGGTGGTGGCGTGGCCCGCATGTTCCCGCCGCTGGCTGGCAACCCGGTCGTCGTGACCGAGAACCCGACCTCGCTGGTGAACGTGATCGCGCATGGTGGCGTGCTGCCGCCAAGCAACTGGGCACCGTCCGCAGTGGCAATGCCGGGTTACAGCAAGTCGCTGTCCGCCCAGCAGATTGCTGATGTGGTCAACTTCATCCGCACCAGCTGGGGCAACAAGGCTCCCGGCACCGTTACGGCTGCGGATGTCACCAAGCTGCGCGACACGGGTGCGCCGGTTTCCAGCTCTGGCTGGAACAGCGTCAGCAGCGGCTGGTCGATCTTCCTGCCGCAGCCTTACGGCTCGGGCTGGACGTTTGCCCCGCAGACGCACACCGGTCAGGACGCCGCCCAGTAAGGCGGATAGGTGGCTCCCACCGGGGCCACCTTCTTCTGATACCGTTACTGAAAACCGCCATGGGTTCCGCCCGTGGCGGTTTTCTTATGTACGGCAGTCCTGCACACTGGGCCTGCAACCAACAGGGGGAATTGCCATCATGCAACGCATCGTGGTCCTGACCGGAGCAGGCATAAGCCAGGAATCGGGATTGCAGACCTTCCGGGGCGCGGACGGCCTGTGGAACCATGAACGGATAGAAGATATCTGCACGCCGCAGGGCTTCGCGCGCGATCCCCTGCGGGTGGACCGCTTCTACAACGGCCTGCGGGCAAAGCTGCCCACTGTCCACCCCAATGCCGCCCATCTGGCATTGGCGGAACTGGAACGCGCGGGACGGGAGGGACGCTGGGATGGACACATCACCATCGTCACCCAGAATATCGATGACCTGCATGAACGCGCTGGCAGCCACAACGTCATCCACATGCATGGCGAACTGCTGCGCCTGCGCTGCACCGCCTGCCAGGCAACCCCGGTGTGGTGGACAGACTGCTTTCCCGATACCCCCTGCCCTGCCTGCGGCCAGCCGACATTACGGCCTGATATCGTCTGGTTTGGGGAAATGCCCTATCATATGGACACCATTGCCCGGCATCTGGCGGACTGTGACCTGTTCGTCGCCATTGGCACGTCGGGCGTGGTCTATCCGGCCGCAGGCTTCGTGAACAGCGTGGCCGGGCATGCCGATACGATGCTGTTCAACCTTGAAATCCCGCCCGGCCCCTCCGCCTTTGACCAGGCTATCGTTGGACCCGCGACGCGCACCGTACCGGCATGGACACGCGACCTGCTGGAAGCGTAAAACCGGGACATGGCCGAAACACTGGAAGACCTGCTGGACGCCATCCGCGCGTGCCGGAGCTGTGCCGCCCACCTGCCGCTTGGCCCCCGCCCGGTGCTGCATGTCTCGCGCACGGCACGGCTCCTGATCGCAAGCCAGGCCCCCGGCACGCGCGTGCATGAAACCGGACAGTCCTTCAACGATGCATCTGGCGACAGGCTGCGCGGCTGGATGGGAATCGACCGGGCGACATTCTATGATTCCAGCCGTATCGCACTGGTCCCCATGGGGTTGTGCTATCCCGGCAGGCTGCCGCAGGGTGGTGACTGCCCGCCACGGCCAGAATGCGCGCCGCAATGGCGTGCGCGCATCATGGCGCAGATGCCCGATATCAGGCTGACACTGGTGGTCGGGTCCTATGCCCAGCAGCACATTCTGGGCAAGGGGCGCGTCAGCGACCGCTGCCTTGACTTCCGGCGTTACCTGCCCCTGTATTTTCCCCTGCCCCACCCGTCATGGCGCACGGGGGCATGGGAACGCCGCACGCCCCGTTTTGGCGCCGACGTGCTGCCTGCGCTGCGGGCCTGCGTGCGGGCCATACTGGCGGGTGACGGACTGCCGGACATCCCGCCAGTATCCCCGGCCTTCAGCCAGCCATAAGCAGGACGGCCCGCGCGCTGGACAGGATCACGCCCTGTATGCCGGTAATCAGGATCTGCACGCCGATCGACAGCAGGATCAGGGCGGCAAGGCGCGAGACAATGCGCGTGCCGGTCGTGCCCAGCAGGCATAGAAGCTGGTCGGCATAGGTATAGGCCGCCCATACGATCCCGGCCACCAGCATGGCCGCCAGTGACAGAACGCCATAAAAGACAATGTGCTGCCCGCCCGGCGGCCCTTCCGACCCCAGCGCGATGGCGACCGCGATCGTGCCTGGCCCCACGGTAAAGGGCATGGTCAGGGGAAAAAACGCCTGTCCCATCATGTTGCTGCTGGCCTGTACGTTACTGCCCTGGCTGGCCTGCGCCTGCTTGCGGGCTTCTTCCGTCTCGGGGGCCTGCAGCAGGGACCAGGCCCGCACCGCCACCACCAGTCCGCCTGCAATGCGCAGGGCGTCGATGGTGATGCCGAAAAATGAAAGGACCAGCCCCCCGATCCAGATCGAGGCCAGCATCAGCATTGCTGAATAGAACGCCACCTGCCGCGCCAGCGTCATGCAGGTGCGACGGTCATGCCCCGCCGTGACCTGCGCGAAAATCAGCGCGGCCCCCAGCGGATTGACAATGGAAAACAGCGCAGGAAACGCCATGAGGAACGCGCCGGACAGGCTGGGCAGCCCCACCACGGTGGAAAAATGGGTCAGTAACCCTTCATGGCTGGTCATGGGCGTCCCACCCTGTCACAAGGCATGCGCATGCGCTTATTCCCCCACCCGTGGGGGCACGTGGAATGATGGTCGTATCAGGGTGCGGACCATGGCCAGGTCATCCGCCGCAGCACACAGATAGCCGGGATGGGTCGGATGTCCCTCTTCCGTCAGGGGCCACGGTGTCAGGCCCAGTTCGTTATAGACAGGCAGCAGACTGATCCCGACATGCCAGAAAACCGGCTGGCATCCTTCCTGCAACGCAAGATCACGCAACCACCATATGGCGGATGTACAGTCATCTGCCTTCCCCGCCGGGTCACCCAGCCCGACCAGATAAGGCCCAAGCCTTACAAACGGCAGCAATGCCCGCCTGCGCGCACCCGGTATCAGCCCCACCGGCACCGGCGTCATCTGCCCCAGCCCATCCAGCGAATGGTCAAAGCTGTGATACAGGGCCTGGGTCTGCGCATTCCACGGCATGACTTGGATGCGGCCCGGCCGCACCAGCCGCACGATCGTGACCAGCGCCAGCATGACCGCAAGCCCCAGCGTCCATTGCGCAACGCCCGGCCGCGTGGCGAACAGCATGATTTCCCACCAGCTCCCCCCCGCGGAATCATGTGGTCCCGCCAGGACCAGAACCACGATGGAACTGATCAGCAGCACCAGCGATACGATGGTGTGGGAAGAAAGCGGTTCGCTCATGATCCGGGCATGCCGGTAATACGACCCGCGGAACGGCGCAAGCAGCATGCAGACCAGCATGAGCAGCCCCGGCACCGCCATGGGCGATCCCCGCAGCAGGGTCAGCCCGCATGCCCCCGCCAGCAGGATCATCGTCGCCTTCCACGCCAGTGTCACACGCTGCGACAGGCCGATGCCCAGGCCGATCAGCACCACTCCGATCAGTGACAGCAGGTAATCCCCCACCGTTGCGAACAGGGGCTGCATGCGGCCCGTATTCAGCCAGTTTTCCGGGTCCAGCAGGGTCAGCGCCAGCAGCAGCCCGCCACATAGCGATACCGCGCCGGTGGCCACGGCCACGGAAAAATCAGCCTCGCTTTCGCGTATGACCTGGCTGGGGCGGCCCATGCGCGGCCCCCGCACCGGGCTGCGCGCGCCCACCTTGCGCGCCAGGGCGGCATCACCGCGCAGAAACAGTTCGTGGGCGGCGAACATGATCCCCGCCACGAACAGCGGCACGATGTAATAGAACAGCCGGAAGATCAGGATGGCGGTCACGATGCGGGTCGCGGGCACGTATGGCCCCAGCGCGAACATCATCGCGCCGTCAAATACGCCAAGGCCACCGGGCACGCTGGCTACAAGGCCCGCGGTGTAGGATGCGATATAGATGGCAAGGAACGTGCCGTAATCCAGACCGGGTGCTGAAGGCAGGAAGGTGTAGGCAATGGCCGCCGTCGCCGCCACCTCCAGCGTCGCGACCAGCGTCTGCATGACCGCCATGCCGGAGGACGGAAAGGTGATCTGCCACCGCCACAGCCGGATTTCGTTCACATAACGGCCCATGACGACATAGGCGATGACCCCGCCCCACAGCACGATCCCCACCAGCCGCATGAGGATTCCGGGCAGCATATGGCCGACAAAGGGCACCGTGCCGGGTTCGAGCACCAGCACGCTGCCGATCAGCACCGCCGCCCCCAGCAGGTAGGTGGCCGAACAGAAGGCGATGATCTGCGCGACCTGAAATGGCTTCAGGCCCCAGTTGCCATAAAGCCTGAAGCGGACCGCCGCCCCGGAAATGGCGGAAAACCCAAGGTTATGCGACAGCACGTACGAACAGAACGCCGCAAACGCCGTGCGCCTGAACCCGAGCGGGCACCCCACCTGCCGCACCGCAAGCCAGTCATAGAAAGACAGGACAAGATAGGACAGCAGCGTAAAGCCCGCCCCGGCCCATAATGTGCCCACCGGGATGGCGGCCAGTGCATGGCTTATGTCGCGCCAGTGCAGGTGGCGCACCTCGCGCTGTACCACGACCACGGCGCCGACCAGCAGCAGCAGGCCCAGCACATGCGGCAGGTGGCGCAGCAACGGGTGCCGTGACGGTGGCGGCACGCTTCCCCCGGTCGCATTTCCTTCCCCATCGGGCTGGTGGGGCGCGGCGTGCAACGGATGGCCGGACATAGGCTGGCCCTTAGGCCACGGCTCCTTCGGTACGGGTCAACGCCGCCTCGATCAGGGCCACGGTTTCCGCAACCCCGTACAGCGCCACGAAAATCCCGAAACGCGGGCCTTCCTTCTGCCCCAGCAGCACCTCATACAGGCAGCCGAACCACGCCCGCAGCGGCTCGAAGCCATGGGTCTTACCGATCTCGAACACAAGGTTCTGGCAGGTATCGGGGGAGACATCGCCCCCTTCCAGCCCGCGCAGGGCCTGGGCCAGGTCGGCCAGCGCCTTGCGTTCATGCGCATCCGGCGCACGGTAATGCTTCGTCGGGCGGACGAAATCGGCGTAATAGACGATGGCATGGTCCACCAGCCGCGCCAGCATGGGGCAGCTTTCGGGGGTGGCCTTCGCATCATAGCGCTGGATGAACTTCCACAGCACGTCCGGCGTCTCGGCATTGGCGACGGAGGCAAGGTTGAGCAGCATGCCAAACGTGACCGGGCTGCCCGCATCCGCCGGGATATCCCCCTTGTGGATGAACCATGCCGGGTTGGTCAGCAGGGCGGGATCATCCGCCGCCAGCGCCTTAGCCTTGCCCACATGGGCCAGGTATTCGTCCGTGGCCTTGGGGATCACGTCAAAGAACAGGCGCTTGGCGCGCTGTGGGGCGTTGAACATGTACTGCCCGAGGCTTTCGGCCGGGGCATAGCGCAGCCATTCCTCGACCGAGATGCCATTGCCCTTCGACTTGGAAATCTTCTGGCCATTCTGGTCCAGGAACAGCTCGTATGTCAGGCCCGCGGGCGGACGGCCGCCAAGGATGCGGCAGATCCTGCCCGACAGGCGCACGCTGTCGATCAGGTCCTTGCCCGACATTTCGTAATCGACACCCAGCGCATACCAGCGCATGGCCCAGTCGGCCTTCCACTGCATCTTGGCATGGCCGCCGGTAACCGGGGTTTCGAACGTCTCGCCGTTTTCATCGGTCCAGCGCACCGTGCCCGCCACGGGGTCGATGGCGTCCATCTTCACCTGCATGACCTGGCCGGTGCGCGGGTGGATGGGCAGGACGGGGGAATAGGTGGCGCGGCGTTCCTCGCCCAGCGTCGGGGCGATCACGGCCACGATTTCATCATGCACTTCCAGCACGCGCTTCAGGGCCGCATCAAAGCGACCGCCTTCGTAATACTGCGTGGATGAGGCGAATTCGTAATCGAACCCGAACCCGTCAAGGAAGGCGCGCAGGCGGGCATTGTTGTGGGCGGCAAAGGAATCATGGGTGCCAAACGGGTCGGGCACGCGCGACAGCGGCTTGCCGATATACTGGCGCAGCATGTCCTGATTGGGCACGTTGTCCGGCACCTTGCGCAGGGCGTCCATGTCATCGGAAAAGGCCAGCAGGCGCGTGGGCAGGCCGGTCAGCTTCGTAAACGCCTGGCGCACCCATGACGTGCGCGCGACCTCGCCAAACGTGCCGATATGGGGCAGTCCCGACGGGCCATAGCCGGTTTCCAGCAGGGCGGGGCGATCGGCCGTGACCGCGCGCGCGCCAACATGCGTGGACAGTTTGGCGGCCTCCTCAAACGGCCAGGACTTGGGAAGGGGAGAGATAAGGGGACGATGCTGTTCTGACATGGACCGGCAAGCTATGGACAGGAGGGGCGCGGGTCAATCTATCCTATTCCACACCCGGGGGTACAGCAATAATAATGACATGACACACGACGGGCGACATCTGCCCGCCCGTGCCCTATATCATTTACCGACATGCCAGACACCCCGCCCCTGCCGGACAGTGCGCCGGCCCTCATTCCCCGGCACGGCGCATGGTCGGTGCTGACCCCGGACGGGGAAATCCTGTCCATGTCAGCCGACGACGTACGGCGCGAACTGCCCCAGTGGCCCGCCCCCATGGTCATCCACGCGCCCGCGACCGCGCGCAGGCTGGACCTGCCGCCGCCGCCACGCCCCAGCCCGTGGCTGGACCTGCTGGAGCTGTTCGCCTTCGCGCTGCCCGCCCACAGCGCGCCCCCCACCGCGCGCGGCCTGGGGACAGCACTTGGCATTGCCGAAAGCAGGCTGGACGCGCCGGAAGCCGACCTGCTGCCCGACCTGGCGTTTGAACTGCTGCGCCGGATCGCGGCCAGCCGCAACACGCCAGAAGGCGGCATAAAGGCCGCGCTGGCCTGGGGCATGCGCCGCGCCGGGTGGGCGTGGGGGCCATCGGCCTGCGCCGCACTGGGGCTGCCACCCACCGGCGGCCTGCCTGCGGGCATGATCCAGCCCAACGAGGCGCTGAAGGTCTGGACGCGCCTGCCCAAATGGGAGGAAACCGCGCCCCGCCCCGCCCCGGCGGCACACCCGGTCACGGGGGAGGAAGCGCGCGCCCACCTGCGCGCGATCCTTGGCGAAGGGGCGGAACACCGTCCGGCGCAGGAAGCCTTCAGCCATGTCGCCGCCCATGCCTTCGCCCCGCGTACGACGCAGGGCGACCCGCACATGGTGCTGGCGGAAGCGGGCACCGGCACCGGCAAGACCCTTGGCTATGTCGCCCCCGCCAGCATCTGGGCGCAGCGCAACGGCGGCGCTGTATGGATCAGCACCTATACCCGCCACCTGCAACGCCAGATCGAATCGGAACTGGCCCGCGTGTACCCCGATCCCGACATCCGGCGCAGCCATGTCGTGGTCCGCAAGGGACGGGAGAACTACCTGTGCCTGCTGAACATGGAAGAAAGCGTGAATATCGCGCTGTCACGCGGGCAGGCGGCGAACCACACCATCATCGGGCTGGCGCTTGTCGCCCTGTGGGCGGCGCATACGCGTGATGGCGACCTGTTTGGCGGCGACCTGCCGGGGTGGTTCACCGACCTGTTCGGGCGCGGCCTGCTGGCCAGCATCGCCGACCGGCGCGGCGAATGCATCCATGGTGCGTGCCCCCATTACCAGCAATGCATGGTCGAACACTCCATCCGCCGCGCCCGCACGGCGGACCTGGTGATCGCCAACCACGCGCTGGTCATGTCACAGGCGGCATGGCACGCCATGGACGGCGCGGACACCAATAACGAGGACAATACCCCCACCCGCTACATCATGGATGAAGGCCATCATATCGCCGATGCCGCCGACAGCGCCTTCGCGCTGGAACTGTCGGGGCTGGAGGCCGCCGAACTGCGGCGGTGGCTGCTGGGGGCGGAAGGCGCACGGTCACGCGCGCGCGGCCTGCGGCGCAGGCTGGAAGACCTGCTGGTGCATATTCCCCGCATCGAGACACCGCTGGACACGGCGCTGATGGCCGCCCGCGCCCTGCCCGCGCCGGGATGGTCCGCCCGCCTGGCAGCCCTTGATCCCGGCAACCGGACGGCGGCCCCGACCGATACCCCGGTGGAAGCAGGCGAACCCGTCCTGTCCAACCCGTCGGAAGTCCTGCTGCATGAACTGCGCCAGCAGGTGCTGGCCCGCACCCATGGCAGCCCCGAAGGTGGCGGCCGCCGCAGCGACAGCGAATGCGACCTGCACCCCATGCCCGAATCCCTGCATGGGGCGGCGCAGGGGCTGGAGCGCGCCCTGCGGCGGCTGGCCGAACCGCTGCGCACGCTGATCGCCCGGCTGGATGAGGCGCTGGAGACCGAAGCCGACTGGCTGGACACGCCGATGCGCGAGCGGATTGCCGCCGCCATCCGCTCGATCCGACGGCGGGCGCTGTCGCGCGTGGATGGGTGGTGCGCCATGCTGGGCACCATGCAGGCCGGAGAACGGCCACCCGAAGGCGAAACCCCGCACTATATCGACTATATCCGCATGGACCGGCGCGAGGGCCAGAACCCCGGCGAGCGGGACGTGGGCCTGTACCGCCACTGGCTGGACCCCACCATTCCGTTCGCCAGCGTGCTGGCGGCCCCCGCGCATGGCCTGCTGGTCACATCGGCCACACTGCGCGACGAAACGGGCGAAGACGCCACGAATGACAATGCCGAGCGCGCATGGGACGCAGCCGAAGCCCGGTCGGGCGCGATCCACCTGCCGTCGCCCGCGATCCGGTCATCCTTTCCCAGTCCGTTTGATTACGCGAAACAGAGTCGCGCCTTCATCATCACCGACGTGGCGCATGATGACCCGGCGGCGCTGGCCGGGGCCTACCGCACGCTGTTCATGGCGTCGAACGGGGGCGCGCTGGGGCTGTTTACCGCCATATCGCGCCTGCGCGAGGTCTATCGCCGCATCGTAACCCCGCTGGAGGCCGCGGGCCTGCCGCTGTTTGCCCAGCATGTGGACCCGATGGACAACGCAACGCTGGTGGACATCCTGCGCAGTGAGCGCAATGCCTGCCTGCTGGGCACGGATGCGATGCGCGACGGGGTGGACGTACCGGGCGACGCGCTGCGCCTGGTGGCGTTCGAGCGCGTGCCGTGGCCGCGTCCCGATATCCTGCACCGCGAACGACGCATCCACCTGTCCGGTGGCGCGCCGGGGCGCTATGATGACAGGATCGCCCGCCTGCGCCTGCGCCAGGCGTTCGGGCGCCTGATCCGCAGCCGGCAGGACAGGGGTGTATTTGTCCTGCTGGACCGGCGCACCCCGTCACGCCTTCTGTCCGCCTTCCCCGAAGGGGTGGCGGTCCGCCGCCTTGGCCTGAGCGCCGCGGCACGGGAGATCACGGCCTTCCTGCAGGCGCAGGATACCTCCGTGGACCAGCTTTCCTGATCATCGCTCCCTTGATGGGCCGCCCCGCCACGGGGCCGCGCGTCAGAGCGCCTTGAGGTTGGTCGCGGCAGCCTTGCCACGTTCCATGGCGATGTCGTAGCTGACAGCCTGATCCTCGTTCAGGCCACGCAGGCCGGCGGCCTGCACCGCGGTGATGTGCACAAACACGTCCTTGCCGCCATCATCAGGCATGATGAAGCCAAAACCCTTGGTTGCGTTGAACCATTTTACTTTTCCGGTAGCCATAGCCAGTCTCTTCTCCAGCGCCATCCTTGCCGGTCCTAATACCGGCAATCCGGGCGCGCGCCTTTACGGCCATGAAAAAAACGGGGCATCCGGAAAACACCCTGCCGCTTTCACGTCGTTCGTGCTCCCTAGGGGCAGCATGAAATGACCGCCCATGTCAAATCATCCTGACATGCCCGGCACGCACATCCCTGCCATGTGTACAAAAAAAGGGGGAAAGGCCACTGGCCCTTCCCCCTTTCCGTGGCGCATGGCCCCGGCCTGCGCCGGGACCATGGCATGCCCGGCCGGATCAGAAATCCATGCCGCCCATGCCGCCCATACCACCCATGCCACCTTCCGGCATTGCGGGGGCCTTCTTTTCCGGACGCTCGGCCACCATCGCTTCGGTGGTGATCAGCAGGCCGGCGACCGATGCCGCATCCTGCAGCGCCGTGCGGACAACCTTCATCGGGTCGATGATGCCGGCTTCCACCAGGTCCTTGTAGTCGCCGATCTGGGCATCGAAACCATAGGTGTAGGTGTCGTTTTCCAGAACCTTGCCGGCGATGACCGCACCGTCTTCACCCGCGTTGTGGGCGATCTGGCGCAGCGGGGCCTGCAGGGCCTTGCGGATGATTTCCGCACCGACACGCTGGTCATCGTTATGGAAGTGCAGGTGACCCAGCTTGGTCGATGCGCGGGCCAGCGCCGTGCCGCCACCGGGAACAATGCCTTCCTCAACCGCCGCACGGGTCGCGTGCAGGGCGTCGTCAACGCGGTCCTTGCGTTCCTTCACCTCGATTTCGGTGGAGCCACCGACGCGGATCACGGCAACGCCGCCCGCCAGCTTCGCCAGGCGTTCCTGCAGCTTTTCACGGTCGTAGTCCGAGGTGGTTTCCTCGATCTGCGCACGGATCTGGCTGCAACGGCCCTTGATGCCTTCGCTGCTGCCCGCACCTTCGACAATGGTGGTGTTTTCCTTGTCGATATGCACCTTCTTCGCGGTGCCCAGCATGTCCAGCGTCACGCTTTCGAGCTTGATGCCAAGGTCTTCGCTGATGACCTGGCCACCCGTCAGGATCGCGATGTCTTCCAGCATGGCCTTGCGACGGTCACCGAAGCCCGGCGCCTTGACGGCGGCGATCTTCAGGCCACCACGCAGCTTGTTGACCACCAGGGTCGCCAGCGCTTCGCCATCGACGTCTTCCGCGATGATCAGCAGCGGACGGCCGGACTGCACCACGGCTTCAAGCAGCGGCAGGATCGGCTGCAGCGAGGACAGCTTCTTTTCGTGGATCAGGATGTAGGGGCTGTCCAGATCGACGGTCATCTTTTCCGCATTCGTCACGAAATACGGGGAGATGTAGCCACGGTCGAACTGCATGCCCTCGACCACATCCAGCTCGGTGTGCAGGCCCTTGGCCTCTTCCACCGTGATGACGCCCTCGGAGCCGACCTTCTGCATGGCCTGCGAGATCATCTCGCCGATTTCCTTTTCGCCATTGGCGGAAATCGTGCCGACCTGCGCCGTTTCGGCCGGGGTCGTGATCTTCTTCGCGTTCTTCTTCAGCTCTTCAACGACAACGCCAACCGCCTTGTCGATGCCGCGCTTGAGGTCCATCGGGTTCATGCCGGCGGCAACCGCCTTGGCGCCTTCACGCACGATGGCCTGCGCCAGCACGGTCGCCGTGGTGGTGCCGTCGCCCGCGATGTCGTTGGTCTTGGATGCGACCTCACGGACCATCTGCGCGCCCATGTTCTCGAACTTGTCGGCCAGTTCGATTTCCTTGGCGACGGAGACACCGTCCTTCGTGATGCGCGGCGCGCCGAAGCTCTTGTCCAGGACAACGTTACGACCCTTCGGGCCAAGCGTCACCTTTACCGCGTCCGCAAGAATGTCCACGCCACGCAGCATGCGCTGGCGGGCTTCACCGCCGAACTTTACGTCCTTGGCTGCCATTTTCTTCTTCTCCGATATGGAAAGTTCTAAAAGGTTACTCGGTCAGGAAAGCACCGGGGTGGGTCAGGCGACCACGCCCATGATGTCGCTTTCCTTCATGATCAGCAGTTCCTCACCGTTGATCGTCACTTCCGTGCCCGACCACTTGCCGAACAGGACGCGGTCACCCGCCTTCACGTCGAGGGGCACAACCTGGCCCTGCTCGTTACGGGCACCTGCGCCCACCGAGATCACCTCGCCTTCCATCGGCTTTTCCTTGGCGGTCTCAGGGATGATGATACCACCTGCCGTTTTTTCCTCGCTCTTGAGGCGACGGACGACCACACGGTCATGCAGGGGACGAAATTTCGTCATGGATCGCTCCAAATCTCTTAAAAGGTAACGCCCTTGAATCAAGCAACGCCACCGGTTGGCGCGCGCGCCAGGCCGCATCGCGTTAGCACTCCCCTCATGAGAGTGCTAAGAACCAGATAGGTAGCCCCCATACAGGTGTCAAGAACAGCGGCGGGGCTGGGCGCGCATAATTCGCCCCCCAAAGGCAATAAAGCGATATTTTATAATTTTATATTTAAATATCAGATACTTGATCAGATTGATTCCACCCCGTCAAAAGCGGAAGCCCAGCCTTAACCCCAGCGCATGATGGATGGGCGCACCGATTCCCGTCAGGCAACCTGCCCACCGTGGCATGCCCGTGCCCGGCGCACAGGCCCCGCCCCCGCAACAGGCTGGCGGGTCAGGACAAAATTCCTGCAAACCGCCACCTCACACGGGTTTCATATTGACGCAGGATGGCATGGCCCCATTGTGTGGCGGGCAATGAAGAAACGGATGGAGTAAATCCCATGGGCGCAGTCATCACCGTTACCGCAGCGGACGGGCACACATTTTCCGCCTACCGGGCCGGCCGGCCGGATGCCGCGCGCTGCGTTGTGGTGGTGCAGGAAATATTCGGGATCACGCCCTATATCCGCGCCGTATGCGATTCCTTTGCCGCACGGGGCTATCAGGCGATCGCCCCCGCCCTGTTTGACCGCGTGAAGCGCGACGCCATCCTGCCCTATGACAGCACGGGCGTGCAGGAAGGCCTGAAACTGCGCGGCGAGATTGCACAGGCCGACACGCTGAAGGATCTTGTCGCGGCGGCGGCGATGCTCCCGACGGAAAAGAAGGGCATTGTCGGCTTCTGCTGGGGCGGCAAGCTGGCATGGGAAGCCGCATGCCATACAAGGGCGTTCGCGGCGGCGGTGGCATGGTATGGCGGCGGCATTGCCCAGACCCGCAACCACATGCCCAACTGCCCCGTGCAGCTGCATTTTGGCGCGGAAGACGCGCATATCCCCGCCGATGAGGTGGACGCCATCCGTGCCGCACATGAGGATATCGAGATTTTCACGTATGAAGGCGCGGATCACGGCTTTGGCTGCACCGACCGCCCTTCCTATAACGAAGCCGCCGCAACCCTGGCCATGCAGCGCACGCTGAGCTTTTTCGAGCACTGGCTGTAACCCCCCGCATGAAAAAAACGCCCTTGCCTTGCGGCATGGGGGCTTTTTCAACAGGGGAAAGTTTTTGGTGAAGCTTTTTTCCAAAAAGCTTCGAAGGACGCCGCCTTTTTGAAAAAGGCGGCACCCAAAAACTTCTATTCCTTTTTCAGCTCCGGTTCAGCACGCGGCCGGCCACGGCTTCCAGCTTTTTCAGCAGGGCCGGGTCGCGTTTGTCCGGCGCGGTGATGATGGCGTGTTCCAGCGCGCGGTCACAGCCCGCGTAACAGGGGCCACGCCTCGCACCCAGCTTCGGGATGACCGAACGGACCAGGGCGCGGGCACGGCTGGCGTTTTCCTGCATGACCTTGACCACGGCGTCCACCGTCACGCTGTCATGGTCATCGTGCCAGCAGTCGTAATCGGTCACCATGGCGACGGTGGCGTAGCAGATCTCGGCCTCACGGGCGAGCTTGGCTTCGGGCATGTTGGTCATGCCCACCACCGAACAGCCCCAGGAACGGTACAGGTTGCTCTCCGCACGGGTGGAGAACTGCGGGCCTTCCATGACCAGGTACGTGCCGCCACGGGTCACATCCAGCCCCAGTTCGCGGCACTGGCCTTCCAGCACGTCACCGATGCGCGGGCACAGCGGGTCGGCCATGCCGACATGGGCCACGCAGCCCGTATCGAAAAAGCTCTTTTCGCGCGCGAACGAACGGTCGATGAACTGGTCGATCACCACGAAGTGGCCCGGCGGCAGTTCCTCCTTCAGCGAACCGACAGCCGAAAGCGACACGATGTCGGTCACACCCGAGCGCTTGAGCGCATCGATATTGGCGCGGTAGTTCAGGCGCGAGGGCGGCAGCGGATGCCCCCGTCCATGACGCGGCAGGAACACGCAGCGCACGCCGTCAAGCCTGCCGAACAGGAGCTGGTCGGACGGCTTGCCCCACGGGGTTTCGACCGTGCGCCATTCCTTGTCTTCAAGACCTTCGATATCATACAGGCCGGAACCGCCGATCAGGCCGATAACCGGCTCGATCTGGTCTTCGGTGGCAGGCTTAGTGGACATTGGACCACGTTCTCCGTTTCAGGCAGATGGAAAGGACAAGCAGGATCAGAAGGAACACGGTCGCCCCCACGCCCACGCGGTGGCGTTCCACCAGATGCGGGCTGGCCGCCCAGGCCAGGAAGGTCGTGACGTCACGCGCCTGCTGCGCCACGGTTGCGGGCGTCCCGTCGGGATAGGTGATCGCGCCATCGTACAGCGGCGGCGGCATCGCGATCTGCCCGTTCGCGGCATAGGGGTTGTAGAACAGCCCCGGCGGCACGACCATGCCGGGTGGCGGGGTCTGCCCGTAGCCGGTCAGGAAGGCATAGATCCGGTCCACGCCACCGGGATGCACCACCGCCAGCCGTGACTGGTCAGGCGGCGCCACGCCATGGTTGGCGGCGGCGGCCGTCCGCGCGTCGGGATAGGGCGAGAGCAGGTGGTCATCCATGTTGGCCGGGCGCGTGGCCGGGTGGCCGCTGGCGTCCACGCCCGCGGGGATGCGGTGCGCGCCCGCTATGGCGTTGATGTCCGCATCCTTCAGGCCCAGTCCCGCAAGGTCGCCATAGGTCACCGATTTCATGCCATGGCAGGCGGAACAGACCTGCGCGTAGACGGTATAGCCGCGCTGGACCGATGCCATGTCGAAATGGCCCAGCGGCCCGGCGAAGCTCCAGTCCTGGCGGGGCGGCTCACGATAGTCATGCGCCATGGCGCTGCCGCCCGGCACAAGCGCCGGCATGACAAGACCCGCCAGCAGCATGCCACGCCGCAACAGATTACGCCCGGATGGCGCATTGCCTTGCCGATGACCCCGTTCATGCATGTCCGCTACGTTCCCGCCGCAATTACGTGTTCCTTTTCGCGTTCCCGCCAAAAGCGTGCCCCCTTCCTAGCGGTTACGTAATGGTTCTTGCAATCGCCCGTCTTGCAATAGGCGGAACAAACGGGCACCCGTAATACCCATTGCGAATGACCAGAACGGGCAGAACGATACAGCCATGACAACATCCCGCACCCCAGTGCCCCACGACAGACTGAAGGACACGGCCCGGGCCTGGTTTGAAAACCTGCGCGACCGGATATGTGACGCCTTCGAAAAGATCGAGGACGAAGCCGCGGCACGGGGCAGCCCGACCCTGCCGGGCAAGGACGCGCCGGGCCGCTTCGAACGCACGCCATGGAACCGCACGAACGATGATGGCACGCCCGGCGGCGGCGGTGTGATCAGCCTCATGCGCGGGCGCGTGTTTGAAAAGGTGGGGGTCAATGTTTCCACCGTCAGCGGGGAATTCAGCCCGGGCTTTCGCGACTCGATTCCCGGTGCTTCGGAAGACCCGCGCTTCTTCGCCACGGGCATAAGCCTTGTCGCCCATATGTGCAGCCCGCTTGTGCCCGCCGCCCATTTCAACACCCGCATGATCATCACCACGCAGGGATGGTTTGGCGGCGGCGGCGACATTACGCCCATGTTCCCCGAAAGCGCCGAAGCCATCAGCGACGCCGCCCGTTTCCATGACGGGTTCCGGCTGGCGTGCGAAAAGCATGACCCCGCCTATTACCCGCGCTTCAAGGAATGGTGCGACCGGTACTTCTACCTGCCCCACCGCGATGAAGCGCGCGGTCTGGGCGGCATTTTCTATGACCGGCTCAATACCGGCGACCTTGATGCCGACTTCGCCTTCACGCGCGATGTGGGCCTGGGCTTCCTGGAAACCTATCCCGACATCGTGCGCGGGAGGATGATGGAACCATGGAGCGAAGAACAGCGCAGGGCGCAGCTTGTCCGCCGGGGGCGGTATGTGGAGTTCAACCTGCTGCATGACCGGGGCACCATTTTCGGCCTGAAAACCGGCGGAAACACCGAAGCCATCCTCATGAGCCTTCCCCCGGAAGTCCACTGGCCATAAGAATAGGCGCATGCCTGCCTTACGCACCCCGTCCCGCCCCGTCCCGACCACCTGCCGCCCCATGCGGATGGGCCGGGCCGTGCCCGCGCAGGCATGGTCATGATCGGCCGGCGCGCCCTTCTGGCCCTGCTGGCTGGCGGGGCGGCGGCAGTACCCATGCGGCAGGGGGCCGCGTCCGAACTGCCGCGTGAGCGCCTGCCCGTGCCTGCGGGCACGGCAGGCGGGGCGGGGCTGCTGATGGCGGGAAACCAGAGCGCCATGGCCGACCGCTGGAAGCCGCTGCTGCCCGGCGCGCTGGCGCAGGGGCTGGGGCTGCCCGCCCCCCTGCCGGTGCGTGATACCGTCGGGCAGGACGGGGTGACCGGGGCCAACCTGTTCGATTCCCAGTTCGCGTCCGACGGCATGATGGCGCTGGCCGCCCCCGGCTCCGCGCTTGTCGCCTCCCTGTGCGGCGACCCGCGGGTTCATTTTGATTACAGCCGCTGGCTGCCCCTGCTGCTCAGCACGACAATGCCGGTGGTGATCGGGCGCGCGCAGCTTCACCGCAGCCTTGGCAGCTTCATACGTGACCGGCCCGTGCGCATTGCCGTATCGACCCTGACGGGCATTGAACTGCCGACCATACTGGCCATGAGCCTGTTCGGGCTGCGCCCCATCCCGGTTACCGGGCTGGCCACGCCACAGGCCGCCGCAGCCGCCCTGCGCGACAACCAGGTCGATACCATACAGATCACCGACCCGCTGGGTAATCCCGAGACCACCGAACTGGTCCATGCGCTGGCGCAGGCGGGTTTTCCCGCGCTGTTCGCCCTCGGCACGCAGGCCGCTCCCCTTGCCATGGCCGACCAGCAGGTCATGAGCATGCAAAGCCGCCTGCAGCAGGACGCGCATTCCGCCCTGCATGAGCTGCTTTACGCCGCATGGAAACCACTGGCGGCGGCGGCCGGGGTGGACCTTGCCCTTGTGCTGCCCATGCTGACCCAGCCCGCGACACTGGCCCGGTGGCGGGCCGCCACGGCACAGGCCATACGCGACAGCGCCGTGCATGCCATGGCGCAGGACAGTGGCCGCGTTCTGCTGACCAGCACCGACGCGACCGAGGCCTTGCGGCTGGCAGCGGGGGACACATCCACCATCATGACGCTGCGCCGCTGGCTCGCCGCCCACCTGCCAACATGGCGTCTGGGCTGACGCCACCAGCCGTTTTTTTTCAGAAACCGTTCCCACGCGCCGACCGGCGCAGCAGGACGCGCACCGCGCCCTGATTGGCGGCATGCGGGTGCACGACCGCAAGGATCAGCCGCCCCAGATCGCCACGCCCCAGCCAGAACGGCAGTTCACGCCGCAGGATGCCGCCATTATGGCCGCTGCCCAGCCCGGTGATGATCTCGACACAGCGCACGTTGTCCGCATGCGCCTGGATCAGGAAACCATGCAGGCGGTGAAACGCCGTCTGCGCCACCTGCCCATGCAGGTCCAGCCTGCGGGCCGGGCGCAGCTTCCCGCTGACCAGCCCACGCCAGCTTGTGTCATCCAGTCCCGGCCTGCGCACGCCAATTTCAAACGCCCCGCCTTTTCCCTTCTGCACGGTCAGGCTGTGGCTGGCGGTGCCATGCACAGCGTGCACCCCGCCCGATGTCAATTGCTGCATGATGGCGGCACGGCTCATACCGGGTTTTGCCGGGGCATTGGGGGGAATGGCGGGCGGATCAGGCGGCAGGGCAACGGGTTTTGCCTGCCGGGCGGTCCGCAATGGCGCGATTCCCTGCGCGAAGGCCGCCCACAGGGCCTGTTCCTCCTCGTTCAGTCTGCGCTGCCTCACGGTATGGTTCCTTTCTCCGGGCGGCTGTCCGTGGCCATAGAATCACACCCCGCCCGGCAGGTCCATGTTTTCAGGCATGGCCCCATATGCAAAAACCCTGCCGCATGTACGGCAGGGTTTTTGCGTTTCCGGACCGGCAGGGGCCGCCTTACGGCGCCGTATTCTGCAGGGTCTCGCCCTGGTAGCGTCCGGTCAGCGTGTTGAGGAACGCCACGATATCCGTCACGTCCTGGTCGGAAATGTTGTGGTCCGGCGTCTGGTAACGCGCCATGTCGCGCACGGCCCCGTCCAGCGTCCTGATGCTGCCGTCGTGGAAATAGGGGCCGGTCAGCGCGATGTTGCGCAGGTTGGGCACCTTGAAACGTTCCATGTCGGCGGGATCGTGGGTCACTTCAAAACGTCCCTTGTCCGCATCTGTCAGGCTGCCGCCACGGGCCGAGAAATAATTGCCTTCCAGCCCCAGCGGCTCGAACGCCTGCCCGCCCATGGACGGGCCGGTATGGCAGCCTGAACAGCCAACCTGCTTGAACAGGGCGTAACCATGCTTTTCCTGCGTGTTCAGCGCCGCGTCATCCCCCTTGAGATACTGGTCAAAGCGGCTGTCAGGCGTCACCAGCGTCTTTTCATATTCGCCGATGGCGTCGGTAATGGTGTTTTCATCAATCGTGTCGCTGCCATACGCCGCCTGGAAATCCGGGGCATAGGTCGGGTCCTCACGCAGGCGGGCCGCAACCGATGACCAGTCATGCGATCCCATCTCGACCGGGTTCATGACCGGGCCGGCCGCCTGCTGCGCCAGCGTGCCCGCGCGCCCGTTCCAGAACTGCCATCTGTTGAACACCGCATCATAGACGGTCGGCACGTTGATCGGCCCCTTCTGCCCATGGATGCCGGTCGCGGTGACCAGCCCGTCCACGCCACCATGCTGCAGGCTGTGGCAGCTTGCGCAGTTCAGCGTGCCATCGCCGGACAGCTTGCGGTCAAAGAACAGGCGCTGGCCCAGCGCGACCTTGTGGCTGTCCACCGGCACCGATTCGGGCACGGGCTGCACCGGCTCGGCGGCAAAGCGGTCGGCAACGCCCGGCACGGCGTAATGCTGGCGGCGGACCTGCGCGATCCATGCCAGCATGCTTTCACGCTGGGCCGCCGACAGGTGGGCATGCCAGTGCATGAGCAGGTACAGCGTAGGCGGCATGCGGTTCTGGTTGATGACCTCCTCAATACGGGCCAGCGGTTCCTGATCGGGCACGCCACCATTCTGCAGGGCGTTTATGACCGGTTCCACACGGAAATGCCGCAGCCCCTGGTCCCGGTCATGGCTCATCAGCGTATTGGCGACGGGCAGGCTGAAATAGAATGGCAGGTCAACCCTGGCCGCGTGGCAGTAATCGCACCGGGCCTCACGTATGACATTCAGCGCCGCGGCCGATGTCGCATCCACCCCGGCCCCGGCGGGGGCTGGCGCGGTTGCATGATCGAAATGGGTCAGATAGGCGACCGTCCCGCCATACGCCACGATACCTGCGGCCATTATCGCCGCCACTGCTTTCTTAACCGACATGCACAGCCCCCTATCCCTTGTTTGAGTAGGTTTCTGGCCGATTCAGGGATTATTTGTCAAAATAATCGTTTAAATGAAAACCATCAAGGTTTTCGATCACCCGTCCCGGCCGCGCCATCCACCTGCGCCTCCATGGCCTGCCGTACCCTTTGCCGCGCGACATTGACATAGATGGTGTCAAGGTCGATTCCGATGCCCTGCCCCCCTTCGCGCACGGCGGCGACCAGCGTGGTGCCGGTGCCCATGAACGGGTCCAGCACCACGGGTGCCGCCTTGCCATGCAGGCGGATGCACATCTGCGGCAGCAGCACGGGAAATGTGCCGGGATGGTGGAATTTCTGCGCCTTGCCCTGCACGGTTTCATACGGGATGAACCATGTATCGCCCCGGCAGCGCCGGTCCTGCCGGTGGCCCCGGCGTGCGATATTGGACTTGTCCATGTAAGGCACGCCGATATCCAGCCGGTTCAGCCCGACATCGCCCGTGCGCGTCAGGTGGAACAGGTGTTCGTGATTGCGGTTGAGGTAACGGTGGCTGTTGACCGGCTTGAAATGCCCATGCGTTTCCGTCCCCACCGAGATCGACTTGACCCATGTGATGTGGTTCTGGAGCACGAACAGCTCGCGCAGCCGGACCATCAGCTCAAACGGCAGCCATGGCTGCGCCGATGACCCGGCAACATTAAGGAAGAACGACCCATCGGGGCGCATGACGCGCCGCACCTGGCGCGCGACATCAACCATCCAGTCCAGATAGCCATCTTCTTCCAGCCGGTCGCGGTAGGTGCGGTATTTCAGGCCGATATTGTATGGCGGCGAGGTCACGACCACGTCCACGCTGTCGGGTTCCATGCGGCGCATGGCCCGGATGCAGTCGCCCCGCACCAGCAGGTGCGGCCCTTCGGCATGGCGGACGGTCCGCGGCAGGCGGTTTTCGGGTGCGCAAGCCTGCCCCGCGCGGGGTCGCCCTGTCATTGATCTACTACGCTCTTCACTCCGCCCGTGCGGATCTGGTGTTTGGGCCGGTATATCTTATTTTGCCGCTTCGGCGCCACGGGGCACCAGCACGACCATCTGTCCCGTCGAACGCAGGTTGCCCGCAGCCTGCGCCGCTTCCGGACCCCAGCCCATATACAGGTCGGCGCGGTCAGGCCCCTTGATGTCCGTGCCCAGGTCCTGCGCGAAATCAAGCCGGTTCCATGTCACGGGATGCCCATCCTGCGGAACCTGCGCCTGCACCCATACCGGGCTGCCGAGCGGGATGAAATCCCGGTCCACCGCCACGGAACGGTCCGGCGTCAGTGGCACGCCCAGCGCGCCCGGCGCACCGGCCTGCGTGTCGCCCTGGTCCAGTTCGCGGAAAAAGACATAATTGGGGTTCTGTTCCATCATATCCGTGGCCTTGTCCGGATTCGCCTCCAGCCAGCCACGGATGGACGCCATGCTCACGTCCTCGGCGCGCAGCAGGCCCTGCGCCACCATCACGCGGCCCAACGGCACGTAAGGCTGGCCATTCAGGCCATCAAAGCCAAGGCGGATCACCCTGTCATCGGGCAGGCGCACCCGGCCCGCGCCCTGCAACTGCAGGAAGAACAGGTCAACCGGGTCCGCCAGCCACAGCAGTTCGAGCTTTTTATGCGCAAGCTCGCCCTGGTCAATCTGCGCGCGGGTCCAGTACGGCACGACCTGCCCATCCTGGCTGCGGCCCGTCACGATCCTGTCCTGCCCGTCGCGTTCGCGCACCAGATCGGGCGGGCGGCGATAGACCGGGGTCTGGTAAATGCCGCCACGGCGCAGGGAACCACGGATTTCAGGTTCATAATACCCGGTGAACAGCGTGCCGTCCGTCCGCTTGCCGACCGGCAGGACATAGGGCACGAACCACTGTTCAAAAAACGCCCGCGCGGCCGCGCGGTCGCCGGTGGGCACGTCGCGTGCGGCGTTACAGGCGGCCTGCCAGTCACCGACCTGCCGGCCGGCATATGTTATGCCCGCCCCGCCCAGGGCGCTGTCAGCAGGCAGGCTGCCGATCTTGTGGCAGTCCTGCAGGAAAACCGGCAGGGCGTCTTCCAGCGCGTCATCCTTCCACCCCTGCAGGGCATCGAAGGAGACGGGCCGGGAATGGCTGGATTTATGATGGCGCCCGACCGGGGGCTGGGGTGCGCCCAGATCGGGGCCTTCCCCGACATGACATCCGCACAGGACGAAAACGGCGCACAATGGCGCCATACGCTTCATTACTTTCATGCACACAGACTGATCACGGATTTATCGATAAATTATGGCACGCGGGCCTATGCGCTGCGGCTGGCCCCAAGGCGCCAGCCCGCGCCATCGGCGTTTACGCCCAGCAGGCGCTCGAACGTCCACAGGTCCGAAAACTCCGTCACGGCATCCACACCGGCCACGGGCTGGCCGTTGCTGTCCACGGTCAGGCTGACCTGGTCGGACACGATCCGCACCTCGATCCGGGCCAGCGGGTTGGGGCCGGCCGTCTCGTCAATATCGGCGCCGATGATGGCGATATCGGTAATGTCCCTGATTTCGCTGCGCAGGACTTCGCCCGCCTGCTGGCGGGACTGGATCGCGGCCTCGAAGGCCGTGAATGTCGCCGCCGTCAACCGCTGGCGCAGCACGTTCAGGTCCCCCGCCGCATACGCGCCGACGATCTGGCGGAAAGCGCCCTCGGTCCCCTTTGCAAAATCCTGCGGGGTGAAACCGGGCTGGAGTACCCCGATACGGGCCAGCACGCCCCCCACCCGCGTATCGGGGGCGGGAATGTCATAGGTAATGGCGGGCGGCGGCGGTTCGGGCTTCTGTTCCACCACATTCGCGGCCATGGACGGCGGCGCCACGGGACGCGGGGCCGGTTCCGCGCCAACCCGGCGGCCAAGGATGCTGCGCAGTCGCAGAACTAGGAATACAGCCACCAGCCCCAGAACAATCAGATCCAGCGGAAAATGACCAAAAGAAAAATTCATGCCGCGCGTCCATAATGCAGGCGGGCACCCTGCCCAGATTACCCTGCGCACCAACATAGGCAACGCCCGGAGCCAGCACAATGCGCAAGGACCGTTAAAATTCCGACAGCTGGTATGGCATCCCCCGCGGACCCATGCTACGGCCAGAGAACACGGTATTCATTTCTTTTTTCCGCATATCCCTGGGGAATACAGACAAGCATGTCCGACACGACTCAGCCGCCCACCCCTGAAAACGGCCAGAGCGCCCCCCCGGCGCTGCCGCTGGCGATCAACCTGCAGTATATCAAGGACCTTTCGTTTGAAGTGCCCGCCGGCGCGGAAATCTTCGCAACCCTGCGCACGAACCCGCAGATTTCGGTCAATATCGACGTACAGGCCAACCGCCTTGAACAGGAACAGCCGGTGTTCGAGGTCGTCCTGACCGTAAAGGCCGAAGCCAGCGAAGCCCCGCAGCAGGAAGGTGGCCCCGCCGGCCGACCGGTCTTCATTGCCGAGTTGTCCTATGCCGCGATCGCGACACTGAACAACCCGCCCGCCGAACTGGTCGAGCCGATCCTGCTGGTGGAAGTGCCGCGCCTGATCTTCCCGTATGTGCGCAACATCCTGAGCGAAGTCACGCGCGATGGCGGGTTCCCGCCCGTGGTGCTGCAGCCGATCGACTTCGTGGCGCTGTGGCAGGCCAAGCGTAACTCGTTCGACCAGACGCCGGGCCACGCGTAATATCAGGGATTGTTTCCGGATTAGCGTATTGAACAGGCCGGGGTCATAGGCTCCCGGCCTTTATTCATTTCCGGGACAACGCAATTTCAGGCGACATCATGGGGCAGGCAGTCCAGCATGGCGTCCTGATCCGGGCGGGCGGCCACACGTATGACACGCCAGCGCGCGCCCGCGCCAAGGACAGCCGCCACCCCATCTGACATGGCGATGGCCGCCACCCCCGCCAGCAGGGGCGCAAGCGCAGGCGTCAGGGCCGCGATGAAGGCTTCCGCCGTTCGGGTGGAATAGAACACCACCGCCCCCACCTGCCCCGCGCGCAGGGCCGCGACGGCATCGGATGGCAGGTCTGTTGCCGGGCGCACGGCGTAAACGCAGCGCCGCAGCACCCGGTATCCCTGCCCGCGCAGTGCTGCCGCCATTTCCCGCCCATACCCCTGCCCGACCGCCAGCAGCAGCCGGGATGCGGGCGGCAGGGCGGAATGCAGCAGCACCGTCAGGTCATCCGCCGTGCCGGATGCGGCCGTGACGCGGGCAAATCCCGCCGCACGGGCACGCCGTGCGGTCGCCGCCCCCACCACGTAGCAGGGAATGTCATGCAGTTGCGGGTCGGCCAGGCTGCCCACAGCCTGCCCGCTGGTCAGGACGATGGCGTCCGGGCGGAATGCGCCGAGGGAAAGGCCGCGTTGGCTGACAAGCAGCATGGGGGCGGCGATGGGACGCAGCCCCCGCGCCGCCACCGCCGCCATGGTGGGGGCAAGCCCCGGCGGCGGGCGGGTTACGATCACCCCCGCGCGGGGGGCGGGCAGGATGGAATCGTTACTTCTGTTCAACAAAAATATCAGCGGGACTGTCGGCACGCAGGCTGCGGCCAAGGTCACGGCCCAGACGCGCCGCATCGGCCGGCGCGCCGCTGATCGAACGCTTGAGCAGGAAGCTCCCGTCCTCACGCGCGACAAGGCCGGTCAGGTGCAGTTCCGGTGCGCCACCGGCCACGACCGGGATCAGGCGGGCATAGCCACCAATCGGCGTGCGGCACGACCCGTCCAGTTCCGCCAGCAGCGCGCGTTCGGCCGTGGCGACGGCGCGGGCTTCGTAATCCTCGATCGCGGACAGCAGTTCACGCAGTTCGACATCGCTTTCCCGCACCGTGACCCCGACAATCCCCTGCCCCGCCGCGGGCACCATGATGGTGGGGTCAAGGATCACGTCGGCCCGGTCTTCCATGCCCAGGCGCCGCAGCCCGGCATAGGCCAGCAGCGTCGCATCGCACTGCCGCGCCGCCAGCTTGTCCAGCCGCGTCTGCACATTGCCGCGCAGCAGGCCGAATCTCAGGTCGGGCCGCACATGCAGCATCTGCGCCTGACGCCGGACGGAGGCACACCCCACCAGCGCCCCCTCCGGCAGGACCGCATACGGGTCGGCCGGGTCAGGTTCGCCACAGCCCGGGCCAAGGATCAGCACGTCGCGCGCGTCCTCGCGCTTGAGGGTGCAGGCCAGGACCAGCCCCGGCGGCAGCGTGGTCTCGAGATCCTTCAGGCTGTGGACGGCGAAATCGATCCGGCCATCCAGCAGCGCGTCATGGATTTCCTTGGCGAACAGGCCCTTGCCGCCAATTTCCGCCAGCTTGCGGTTCTGCACCTGGTCGCCCGTGGTGCTGATCTGGTGTTCCTGGAACGCGCCCATGTCGCGCAGCACGGGACAGAAACGGGTCAGCAGCGTCAGGAACGCCCGTGTCTGCACCAGCGCCAGCGGGGAAGCGCGCGTCCCGACCTTCAGCGGCAACTGCCGGCGGTGGGGTTCGGGATGTGTGGCTTCCTTTCGCTGGCGTGCAGCGGCCTCGGCCGCGACTTTCTGTAGCGCGGACGATGGAAACGGGGCTGATGGCTTTGCGGACTCCATAGCGCGTGTCTATTACCGCACCGCGATAAAGGAAAGATGACATTCGGCACATCCGGATTGTAAATTACGCCATGCCCCATACCGAACCGACATGCCCCGACCTGCCAACACCCGTTATGGCCATTGAATCTTCGTGCGATGACACCGCCTGCGCGATCGTTACGACAGGCGGCCGTATCCTGGCAGAAACGACATTATCGCAATCCGGCCATGTGCCATTTGGCGGGGTCGTGCCCGAAATCGCCGCCCGCGCCCATCTTGGCGCGCTGCCAGCACTGGTGCGCGACACGCTGCGCGCAGCCGGCATGCAGCCCCATGAACTGGGTGCGGTCGCCGCAAGCTGCGGGCCGGGGCTGATCGGCGGGCTGATCGTGGGGGCCGACATGGGCAAGGGCATGGCCATCGCGCTGGACAGGCCCTTCATTGCCGTCAACCATATCGAGGCCCACGCCCTGACCGCGCGCCTGCCCGGTGTCGCCAGCAATGGCGCGCCGTTTCCCTACCTCCTGCTGCTGGTATCGGGCGGGCACTGCCAGTGCATCGCGGTGGAAGGGGTCGGCCATTACCGCAGGCTGGGCGGCACGATCGACGATGCAGCGGGCGAGGCGTTCGACAAGGTGGCCAAGATGCTGGGCCTTGGCTGGCCCGGCGGGCCTGCGGTGGAACGGCTGGCGCGTGAGGGCGACCCGCATGCAGTGCCCCTGCCGCGCCCGCTGATGGGGCGGGCGGGATGCGATTTTTCCTTCTCCGGCCTCAAGACCGCCGTGGCGCAGAAACTGCCTACGGAAGTCCGCGCCGCCCTGCCCCGGCAGCAGGCCGCCGATATCGCCGCAAGCTTCCAGCAGGCGGTCAGCGACATCGTGATCGACCGCCTTGGCCATGCGCTGGACATGATGGACCAGCGCCCGACCACGCTGGTCGTAGCGGGCGGGGTGGCCGCCAATGGCGTCCTGCGCGCACGATTGCGGGAATTCGCCACGGCGCATGGTCTGCCCTTCGCCGCCCCGCCGCTGCGGCTGTGTACCGATAATGCGGTCATGGTGGCATGGGCCGCGATCGAGACCATGCGCGCCCGTGTGGCCCTTGGCCTGTCCATACCCGATGACATCGCCATGCGCCCGCGCCCGCGCTGGCCGCTGTCGGACATGGCGCAGCGCATGACGGCGGATGCCTGAACGTAACCCTTTGACAGGAAATTATAAAAGTTTTCCGGGGTCGTCTTTATTTCAGAAAGGCGGCGTTCCCCAGGAGCTTTTTGAAAAAAGCTTCACCAAAAACTTCTTTATGATTTGCACGCCGTTTTGTTAGCAGGCTGATAAGCAAACAACAAAAATGCCGGATACGGCGCATAACTTTCGGGGAACAGACGGATGACCCATACCGCACGGATTGCCGTTATCGGCGCAGGCGCATGGGGGACGGCGCTGGCGCTGCAGGCCGCGCGCGCGGGCGCCGAAGTCAGCCTGTGGGCGCGCAATCCGGCCGCCATGTCCGCAGGCCGCGTCATGCCCCGCCTGCCCGGCTACGCCCTGCCACCCGGCATTACCGTAACCGACGCCATGCCACGCCAGGCCGACCTGATCCTGCTGGCCTGCCCCATGCAGCACCTGCGCGCCACCGCCAGTACCGTGCCACCCTGCGCGCCGCTGATTGCGTGCTGCAAGGGGATCGAACAGGCGACCGGCCTCATGCCGCTACAGGTGCTGGGGGAGCTGTTCCCCCACAGCGTGCTGGGCGTGCTGTCCGGCCCCAATTTCGCGCATGAAGTCGCGGCCGGTCTGCCCGCCGCCGCCGTGCTGGCCAGCGCGGACCGCACGCAGGCCCGCAGGCTTGCGGACCTGCTGACCACGCCGGCCTTCCGGCTATATGCCAGCGACGACCCGACGGGCGTGCAACTGGGCGGGGCGGCCAAGAACGTGATCGCCATCGCGGCGGGTGCGACCATCGGGGCGAAACTGGGCGAAAACGCCCGCGCGGCCCTGATTACCCGCAGCATTGCCGAACTGTCGCGCCTGTCCCACGCGCTGGGGGGGCGGCCCGAGACACTGTCTGGCCTTGCGGGAATCGGGGACCTGCTGCTGACCTGCACGGGGGCCGCGTCACGCAATTACCGCCTTGGCCTGGCGATTGGCCAGGGCACACCGGCGCAGCAGGCGGCGGATGCGCTGGAAGGCGTTGCCGAAGGCCGGGCCACCGCGCCCGCGCTGCTGCAGCTTGCCCGCCAGCATGGCGTCAGCACGCCGGTCATCGCCACCGCCACCAGCCTGCTGGCGGGCACGATCGACATGGACGACGCCAGCCAGCTACTGCTCTCGCGCCCGGTCGGACATGAATTTGCCTGAACGGACCCCACGCCACATCCCACATCTGCAAACAGGCGACTTGACCCCCGCCATGCGACCCGGCAATCCGGTTTTTCCGGCGCGCTTACGAAACCGAGCATCCCAATGACCACGATCTATGATTTTGCCCTGCCTGCCCTGAATGGTCCCGACATTGACCTGTCCAAACTGCGGGGCAAGCCGATCCTGATCGCCAATACGGCGTCCAAATGCGGCTTTACCCCGCAATATGAAGGGTTGCAGAGCCTGTGGACCACATGGCGCAGCCATGACCTGATGGTGATTGGCGTGCCGTCCAGCGATTTCGGCAACCAGGAACCGGGCACGCCCGAACAGATCACCACATTTTGCCAGCGCAACTACAACGTCACCTTTCCCCTGGCCGCCAAGAGCCATGTGAAGGGGCCGCAGGCGATCCCGCTGTTCCGGTGGCTGGCACGCGAAGGCGGGTTCCTGTCGCTGCCGCGCTGGAATTTCTACAAATACCTGATCGGGCGCGACGGGCAGCTGGCCGACTGGTTCACCTGCGTCACGTCGCCCGAATCGCGGCGCGTGCGCATGGCGGTCGAACGGGCGGTGATGGATCACTGATGCCCCCTTCATGCCCGCGCGCGCCATGCTGACACGATGCTGAGAGGGTTCCTGACCGTCAGCGGCTGGACCATGATCAGCCGTGTGCTGGGGCTGGTGCGCGACCAGCTGCTTGCGGCCCTGCTGGGCACGGGGGCGGCGCAGGACGCCTACCAGATCGCCTTCCGCCTGCCCAACATGTTCCGCCGCCTGTTTGGCGAGGGCGCGCTGAACGCCGCCTTCGTGCCGCTGTTTTCCGCCCTGCTGGAACGCGAGGGGAAAGACACCGCCCGCCAGTTCGCCAGCGAGACGATGAGCGTGCTGCTGTCATGGCTGCTTGTGCTGACGGTGCTGGGGGAAATCTTCATGCCCGGCGTGCTGCGCCTGATCGCGCCGGGCTTCACGCATGGCGACGTGCGGGACACGCTGGCCATATCGCTCAGCCGCGTCACCTTTCCCTACCTGCTGATGATCTGCGGCGCGGCGCTGGTTTCGGGCGTGCTGAACGGCATGCACCATTTTGGCGTGGCGGCGGCGGCCTATGTCAGCTTCAACGTCATCGGCATTGCCGCCATCCTTGTCCTGCCCCCGTTTACGGGTGACGTGGCCCATGCCGCCGCATGGGGGGTGACCGCGTCGGGCGTGGTGCAGTTCGGCATCCTGCTATACGCCGCCCGCCGCGCGGGCATGCGCCTGCGCCTTGTCACGCCGTGCCTGACACCACGCATCCGCACGCTGCTGGCGCGCATGGGGGTGGGGCTGGTGGGCAGCGGCATCACGCAGATCAACTTCCTGGTCGATACCATCATCGCCACCCTGCTGCCGGCGGGCAGTGTCTCGCTCATGTATTTCGCCGACCGGGTGAACCAGCTGCCGCTGGGCGTGCTGGGTGCTGCGGCGGGCACCACGCTGCTGCCGGTGCTGACGCGGCACCTTGCGGCGGATGACCTCGACGGGGCGCACCATATCCAGAACCGGGCCATTTCCTACGCCCTGATCCTGACGCTGCCCGCGGCGGCGGGGCTGCTGGTCATTGCGGCCCCGGTCATGATGGCGCTGTTCGGGCATGGGCATTTTTCGGCGCATGACGCGGTGCTGTCGGCACAGTCGCTGCGGGCCTACGCGCTGGGGCTGCCCGCCTTCGTGCTGGTCAAGGTGCTCTCGCCGGGGTTCTTCGCGCGGGGGGATACACGCACGCCGGTGCTGGTGGGCCTGGGCACGCTGGTGCTGAACTTCATCCTGAACATAAGCTTCATGCACTGGCTGGCCCATATCGGCCCGCCACTGGCCAGCAGCCTTGCGGCGATGGTCAATGCGGGCGTGCTGGCATTGCTGCTGCTGCGGCGCGGCGCGCTGGTGCCCGACCCGACGCTGGTGCGGCAGCTGGCGGGCATGACGGCATGCGCGGTAGCGATGGCGATGGGACTGGTCGGGCTGGGCTACACCCCGCTGGGCCATGCCATGCAGGCGGGTCCGGTCATGCGGATCGTGGATGTAGGCGGGATGGTCACGCTGGGTGTCGGCACCTACCTGCTGGGGCTGCAGGCGCTGGGGATTGCGGACATGCGCCAGGCCATGGCCGCGATCAGCCGCAGGCTGCGCCGCAACCGCGCGGCCTAGACTGGGTAGCGATGAAATCCGCACTGGCGAATCCTCCACCCCGCCGCTAGACACCAGACATGACATTCCCATCCCCCGAAGGCGCGACCCCCGCCATGGCGCAGTGGTTTGCGCTCAAAGCCGAACATCCCGACGCCCTGCTGTTCTTCAGGATGGGGGATTTCTACGAACTGTTTTTCAACGACGCGGAAGCGGCGGCGGCGGCGCTGGACATCTCGCTGACCGCGCGCGGCACGCATGGGGGCGAACCCATCGCCATGTGCGGGGTGCCCGTGCATGCGGCGCAGGCCTACCTTGCGCGGCTGATCCGGCGCGGGTTCCGCGTATCGGTGGCCGAACAGACCGAACAGCCCCGCAAGGGACGCCCCGCATCCAAGGGGCCACTACGGCGCGAGGTCGTGCGCCTGATCACGCCGGGCACGCTGACGGAAGACGAACTGCTGGAGGCGGGACGGCAGAACCTGCTGGCCGCCATTGCCTGCCCCACCGGGCGCGACGCCGGCGATCCGGGGCTGGCGTGGATCGACATCTCCACCGGCCTGTTTGAAACCGCTGCCGTCCCCGCGCGTGACCTCAACGACCTGCTGGGCCGTCTGGACCCGGCGGAAATCCTGTGCGCGGACAATGTGGAACTGGGTGATTTCGCGGGCCGCCGCACCCCCATCGTCCCGCCCGCCAGCGCGGATGCCGCCCGCCAGCGCATGGCCGAGGCCTTTGGCGTGGCCAGCCCTGATGCCTTTGGCACCTTCAGCGACGCTGAAGCCATGGCGGCGGCTGCGGCCATCGACTACATCCGCCGTAGCCAGGCGGGCCAGTTGCCGCGCCTGTCGCATCCCCGCCCCAGCGACAGCAGCGACATCCTTGGCCTTGATCCCGCCACCCGCGCCAGCCTCGACCTGCTGCGCACGCGCGATGGCGAGACCGAACACACCCTGTTCGCCGCCGTGTCGCGCACCGTCACCGCCGCAGGCAGCCGGATGCTGGCGGACTGGATCGCAGCCCCCCTGACCGACCCCGAACGCATTGCCCGCAGGCAGGCGGGGTGGGGCTGGCTGCTGGACAAGCCGGGGATACGCGATGACCTGCGCGCCTGCCTGCGCGCCGCCCCCGACATGGCGCGCGCGCTGGGCCGGCTGTCGCTGGGGCGCGGGCAGCCGCGTGACGCGGTGGCCATCCGCCTGGGCCTGGGGGTCGCGCGTGAAATCGGGGCGATCCTGAACCGGCACGACACCCTGCCCCCCATCATGGAACAGGCGGCACGCCACCTTGACCGCGCGCATGACCTACAGGACCTGCTGGCCCGCGCGCTGAGCGAAAACCCGCCCGCGCGCATGGATGATGGCGGCATCATCGCCAGTGGCTATGACGCGGAACTGGATGCCCAGCGCGAACTGCGCGATGGCAGCAGGCGCATCATCGCCGCCATGCAACAGGAATATGCCGAGGAATTCGGTATCTCCAACCTCAAGATCCGCCACCATGCCCAGCTTGGCTATGTGATCGAGGTGCCTGCCGCCGCCAGCGCGCGCCTGCGCGGGCGCGAGGACCTGATCATGCGGCAGGGCACCGCCAGCGCCAGCCGCTTTTCAACCGAACGGCTGGTCAGCCTTGACCAGCAGATCGCGCAGGCGGCCGAAAACGCGGGCCTGCGCGAACGCCACCTGTTTACGCAGGTCGTGGCGCGGATACTGGACGAAACCGCCCTGCCGGACATGGCCGCCGCCCTGTCGTGCATCGACATCGCGCAGTCCTGCGCCGTGCTGGCCGGTGGCGGCATGTGGTGCTGCCCCGCTGTGGGCATGGATACGTCGTTTGTCATCCGCGCGGGCCGCCACCCGGTGGTGGAAGCCGCCCTGCCCCGGAACGCGCGCTTCACCCCCAATGACTGCGACCTTGAACCCGATCACCGCGTCATGCTGCTGACCGGCCCCAACATGGCGGGCAAGTCCACCTTCCTGCGGCAGACGGCGCTGGCGGTCATACTGGCGCAGGCGGGGCTGCCGGTCGCGGCCCAGTCCATGCGCATCGGCGTGGTGGACCGGCTGTTTTCACGCGTGGGCGCATCCGACGACCTGGCGCGCGGGCGGTCCACCTTCATGGTGGAAATGACCGAGACCGCCGCCATCCTGAACCAGGCCGGCCCCCGGTCGCTGGTGGTGGTGGATGAAATCGGGCGCGGCACCTCCACGCTGGATGGTCTGGCGATTGCGTGGGCGGTGCTGGAAACCCTGCATTCCACGCTGCGCTGCCGTGCGATATTCGCAACGCATTTCCATGAACTGGCCGAACTGGCGGACAGCATGCCCCGCCTGTCCCCCCACACCATGAGCGTGCGCGAATGGAAGGGACAGGTCATTTTCCAGCATGAAGTCGTACCCGGTTCCGCCCGCCGCAGCTGGGGCGTGCATGTCGCGCGCCTGGCGGGCGTGCCCGAACCCGTGGTGCGCCGCGCGGGCCGCCTGCTGTCCATGCTGGAAAAGGAACGCGGCCGCCAGGCCCCGCCCCTGCCGCTGTTTGAACAGGCCGCCACCGATGAACCGGACGCACCGGCGGCGCCCGCCCTGCCCCCCGCCGCGATGGCACTGGTCACGGAACTGGACCCCGATGCGTTAAGCCCGCGCACGGCGCTGGAAATGTTGTATAAACTCAAAAAACTGCTGAAACCCTGATACGGCTCTGGACCTGACCCCATCAGGGGCGGCACACTCCATCCCGGATCTTTACCGTCATATACAGGACGCCATCTGACCACGATGTCGAACGCCGCCCCCCTTTCCGCCTCCGCTTCGGTCGAGGCCATGACAAACGCCCTCCATTCCGCCCTGTTCCCGTCCGGGAATGGCGGGGGCGATGCACGCACCCTGCCGCGGGAGGACGCCATAGGCCTGGTCCGCCGCCACCTGTCGCGCTACCAGGCCCATGTGCGCGAGGAATTCGAGCATCACCGCTTGGGCGGGGCCGAGGCAGGCAAGCTGCTGGCCGCCTATACCGATGGCATGATCCGCGTGCTGGCCAGCTTCGCCATGCAGCAGACGGGCATCGATTCGCACCCTGAGGCCCCCTTCGCCATTGCCGCGACCGGCGGGTACGGGCGCGGGCTGCTGGCGCCGTTCAGTGACATCGACCTGCTGTTCCTGATCCCCGATGCGCCGGAGGGACAGGGCAGGGACGTGCGCGCCTGCGTGGAATACATCCTGTATTTCCTGTGGGACCTGGGGCTGAAGGTCGGGCATGCGACCCGCACCATCAACGAATGCATCGCCGAGGCGGAAGCCGACACCACCGTGCGGACCACCCTGCTGGACGCCCGCGCCCTGACCGGCAGCGAATCGCTGTTTTCCATGTTCCAGGCCCGCTACATCGTGGCCTGCGTGCGCGCGGGCGCCGACCGCTTCATTACCGACAAGCGCAAGGAGCGCGCCGCCCGCCACCACCGTTTTGGCGACAGCCCCTATCTGGTGGAACCCAACATAAAGGAAGGCCGTGGCGGCCTGCGCGACCTGCAGACGCTGTACTGGATGTGCCGCTACACCTTCGGCACGCGCCATGTCTCCGACCTGCTGGCCCCCGGCTTCAGCGAACTGGGGTTGCTAACCGAACCCGAGGCCAAGCGCGCGCGCCGGGCGTGGGACTTCCTGTGGCGGGTGCGTTTCCACCTGCATTACGTATCGGGCCGGGCGGAAGAACGCCTGACATTCGACGTGCAGCCGGTCGTGGGTGGCCGCATGGGCTATACCCGCCACGGGCGGCAGGTGGGCGTGGAACGGTTCATGCGCCACTACTTCCTGACCGTGCGCGAGGTCATGCGCCTGACGCTGGTGCTGGAACCCGCCGTGCTGCGGCAGGCGCTTGGCCCCGTGGCCAACGCGCCCGAAGCCGACAGCCAGATGCGCGACGCGGGCTTTACCGTACTCGATGGCCGCATCCTGCCCCAGCGCGGCACGTCGTTCGAGGATGAACCCATCCAGATGATGCGCCTGCTGGACTGGGCCAAGAAGCGCAAGCTGCCCATCCACCCCATGGCCATGCACCAGTTGATCCGCTGGGAGCGCAAGGCGGCCAGCCTGCGTGGCGACCCGGAAACCGCGCGCATCTTCCTCGACCTCATGTGCGGTGACCCGCCCGACCGCCCGCAGCGCGCGCCGCGTGGCGAGGTTGCCGAACAGCCCGATGCCTCCCCCAGCTTCCACCTGATGGATGAAGGGCGGCGGAAGGGAAATGCCTACTGGCTGCATATCCTCAATGAAACCGGCCTCATGGGCCGCCTGCTGCCCGACTGGTCCCGTGTTGTGGGGCAGATGCAGTTCGACACGTACCATGTGTTCACGGTTGACGAGCACATCATCGACGCGCTGCGCATCCTTGGCCGGGTGGAACACGGGCAGATGGCCGATGAGATCCCCATCGCCTATGACCTTGCGCGCAACCTGCATTCGCGCCGGGCGCTGTATGTCGCGGTCATGCTGCATGACATCGCCAAGGGGCGCGGCGGCGACCATTCGGAAATCGGATCGCAGATCGCGCTGTATGTCTGCCCCGAACTGGGCATGGACAGCGAGGAGACGGAAACGGTCTCGTGGCTGGTGCTGCATCACCTGCTGCTCAGCCATACGGCCTTCCAGCGCGACATTGACGACCCCAAGACCATCCTTGACCTGGCCGACATCATCCAGTCGCCCGAACGCCTGCGGCTGCTGCTGCTGCTGACCATCGTGGACATGCGCGCGGTGGGTCCGCGCGTGTGGAATGCGTGGAAGGCGACGCTGCTGAACGAGCTGTACATGCGCGTGGCCGAGGTGCTGGAAGGCAGCCTGGCCACCACCGAACGCGACGTGCGCGTGGAACGCGCCAAGGGGGCGACCGCCCAGTGGTTGGTGGAAGACGGCATGAACGAAGCCGATGTCCAGCATTTCATGGGGCTGGGCTATGGCAGTTACTGGCTGTCGTTCGACCATGACACCCATGCCCGCCATGCCCGGCTGATCAGCGAATCGGAACGCATGCATTCGCCGCTGACGGTGGAAACCCAGCCCCTGCCCGCGCGCGGCGTGACCGAGGTCACGATTTACGCCGCCGACCATCCGGGCCTGTTTTCCAAGATCGCGGGGGCGGTGGCCATTGCCGGGGCCTCGATCGTGGATGCGCGCATCCACACCATGACCAACGGCATGGCGCTGGATACATTGTGGATCCAGGATGCGGGCGGCGCCGCGTTCGAGGAACCGCAGCAGCTTGCCCGCCTGTCGCTGCTGGTGGAACAGGCGCTGACGGGCCGCATCAACATCAACCGCGAAATTGCCCAGTGCGGCCGCAGGCTGAGTGGCCGCCGCATGCGCGCCATCCACGTGCCGCCGCGCGTGGTGATCGACAACCGCGCATCGAACACCTGCACGGTGGTGGAAATAAACGGCCGTGACCGCCCCGGCCTGCTGCATGACGTGACGGCGGCGCTGAGCGAGCAGAAACTGCAGATCGCATCGGCCCACATCACCACCTATGGCGTGCGGGCCGTGGACGTTTTCTACGTCAAGGACCTGTTCGGGCTGAAAATCACCGACAAGGGCCGCCTTGACCGCATCCGCGCCACCCTGCTGGCGGGCCTGCAGGAAGCGGAGGCCGCAGCCCAGCGCCGGTCGTCTGAACTGGAATCCATTACGATCTGACAGATCACGTCAATCCATTGACAAAAAGAAATAAAAGTTTCCGGGTGCCCCCTGTTTCCAAAACGGGCGGTGTGCCCGGAGAGGCTTTTTGAAAAGTCAGTTCATGATAACGCTTTAAAATTAAAAGACGTTTTTGGTGAAGCTTTTTGCAAAAGCTTCGAAAGAACGCCGCCTTTTTGAAAAAAGGCAGCACCCAAAAACTTTTATTGTTTTTTATCAACGAGTTATTTTCAAACAGTCTCCAAGAAAGTTTTCGGTGAAGCTTTTTCGCAAAAGGGCGACACCCAAGAACCTTTCAATACATCATCCCTGCTTCCTTTCCTGCTGCCATGCCCGCAGGGCGGCGCACAGGTCCATCATAACCTGTGTCCATGCCTGTTGCGGGGGCAACAGGCTGGCCTGACGGAACAGGCGCAGGGTTGGATACCACTGGCTGGCGGACCGTAAGACAGGTGGCGCATCGCCCGGCATGCCATTTGCCATTGGCGACAGGCCAGACACCGGCCCATGTGCCGGCGCAGGCCGGTCAAACGCCGCTGACCACCGCCAGTCCCCCCCGAAACGGCACAGCAGCCAGACCGGGCACCCCATGGCCCCGGCCAGATGGGCTGACAGCGTATCCACGCTGATGACCAGGTCCAGCGTCGCGATCAGGCGTGCGGTATCCAGCAGGTCCGCGCTATCTGGCAGTTCGTGCCGGACAAAGGCCGGGTCCACCCCATCCGCCCCCTTGGGCCGCAGGGAAACGAATTCAATCCCGACCATTGCCCCCAGTCCCGACAGGTCGTGCACCGCGACGGAACGCCGCGCGTCAAAGCGATAGGCGGCGTTACCCGCATGGCACAGGCCAACCCGTAATGGCCCCTGCCGCCCGCCGGGCCGCCGCCATGGGCCTTCACCCAGATACGGCCTGAAGGGCGGTACGCTGTCCGCGTCCAGCAGGTGCGGCAGGCTGAACAGGTCACATTGCGCAGCGGCGTCCGTATTATCATCTATATTACGTGTGATAATTTTTATGGGATATGATGCGCCCCGCCCCAACGTGGCCGCCAGCCGCCGCAGGGGAACCGGCACGTCCAGCGCGACCGGCACCCGCCCGGCCGCAAGGATCACGTAACGCAGGAAATGGACAGCATCCCCCAGCCCCTGCCCCGCCATATGCACCAGCAGCGCCCTGCCCGCAGGCAGCGCACGCCCATCCCATCGCGGCAGGCGGCTGGCGGATGGATGCGCGGGCAGGAAGCCCAGCCGGGATTCCCACAGCGCCCACCCCTGCCGCAGCCTTCCCTGCGCCAGGCGGGCGACACCAAGGTTGAACCGCGCCCGTGCCCGCGTATCGCGATCGGGCGGCGGATCGCGGGCCAGTATGGTTTCATATGCGGTACTGGCCTGCGCCACGCTGCCGCCTTCGAACAGGCCGGTCGCATGGTTCAGGGCAATGCGCGCATCATCGGGCCGTAGCTCCATCGCCACGGCAAGGGCGCGTGCCGACCCGGCCATATCCCCCAGCGCCATGCGGGCAAGGCCGAGGTTGTTGCAGGTTTCCGCTGTCGGGTCATGCGCCATGGCGCGTTCCAGCACCGCCGCCGCTGGGCGCATCTGGCCACGCGCGAACACAAGCGCGCCCAGCAGGGACAGCGCCGCGCCGTCATCGGGACTGCGGGCCAGCACGGCCCGCAACACATCCTCGGCCTGTTCGGGCTGCTGGTGCGCCAGCAGCATTTCGGCCAGTTCGCGCATGGGGGCCGGGTCCGGTGCCCGGCGCGCCACATCGCGCATCTGCCATATGGCGGCGTCACGCTGCCCCCGCCGCCACAGGAAACGGGCATGCAGCCTGCGCACCCGCGTGGCGGGCGCGGGTGACAGGCGCACGGCGCGCCCGTAAGCCTCTGTCGCGGCCCATATATCCCCCGTCGCCTCCATGATTTCGGCGCAGGCCAGCAGGACAGGCACGTCATCGGGCTGGCAGACGCATGCGGCCCGGATCGCGGCCTGCGCGGCTGCGCGATGCCCCCGCGCCAGCAGCGCGCGGGCCAGCACTTCATGGAAGGCGCCCTGTGGCGAAAGCCGCGCCGCCTGACCCGCAAGACCTATGGCCAGGTCCGCCCGCCCCGCCGCCAGCGCCACGCAGGCCAGGCCGTGCAGGGCATCGGGATCATCCGCCCGGCATGCCCGCAGGGTCGCGAAACACGCCCGCGCGGCGGTCATATCCCCCGCGCGCAGGGCCGCATGACCACGCGCCAGAATGTCCTGCCTGCCCGCATCGTGCCCATCCGCGCTGTTCGCGTTCATCTCATCCGGCCTTCCCTTGCATGGCGGGGGACGCTCCCGCACACTCCCCCTGCATTATCCATACGCGACAGAGCGTTAAGAATTTCGGTCAGGAACCCGCATGAACACTCCCTCCGGCACGGCCGGCCAGCAGGCCTATGATACGTTGCGGCAGCGTTTCGCCCGCATGGGGCATATCCGCAATGCACTGGGCATCCTCGGCTGGGACAAGGACACCATGATGCCAACGGGCGCGAGCGACAGCCGCGCCGAAAGCATCGCGACCCTCGCCGTCCTGTCGCACGAACTCATGACCGCGCCGGACATGGACGACCTGCTGGCCCGCGCGCAGGCCCCCGATGACGCCATGGCGCAGGCCAACCTGCATGAAATGCGCCGCCAGCATGCCCATGCCGCCGCCGTGCCGTCGGACCTGGTGGAGGCGATGTCGCGCGCGTCCTCGCGTTGCGAAATGACATGGCGCACCGCGCGGCGGAACAGCGATTTCGCCAGCCTGCTGCCGGAACTGGAAACCGTGCTGTCCCTGACCCGCGAAATCGCGGCGGCCAAGGCGCAGGCCCTCGGCCTTTCGCCCTATGACGCACTGCTGGACCAGTATGACGCGGGTACGCGGCAGGCGGATATCGACCCGGTCTTTGCCGAACTGGCCAGTGAGCTGCCAGACCTGATCCGCACGGCGCTGGCGCATCAGGCGACCCTGCCCGCGACCGTTCCCCTTTCCGGCCCGTTTGATGTGCCAGCGCAGGCGCGACTGGGGCATGACACCATGCGCGCGCTGGGCTTCGACATGCAGCGCGGGCGGCTGGATGTCAGCCTGCACCCCTTCTGTGGCGGGGCGGAGGATGATGTGCGCATCACCACCCGGTACGAGGAACAGGACTGCATCAATGCGCTGATGGGCATCGTGCATGAAACCGGGCACGCGCTGTATGAACAGGGCCTGCCAAAAGCATGGCGCGCCCAGCCGGTGGGCGAGGCACGCGGCATGAGCCTGCATGAAAGCCAGTCCCTGCTTATGGAAATGCAGGTCGCGCGGTCACAGCCCTTCATGGACTGGATGGCCCCGCGCCTGCGCGGTGCGTTCGGGGGGATGGAGAGCGACCCGGCATGGGATGCGGACAACCTGCACCGCCTTGTCACCCGCGTGCGCCCCGGCTTCATCCGCGTGGATGCCGATGAGGTCACGTACCCCGCGCATATCCTGGTGCGCTACGAAATGGAAACCGCGCTGATCGCGGGGAAAATGAAGCTGCCGGACCTGCCGGAAGCCTTCAACGCCCGCATCCATGACCTGCTGGGCCTGAAGGTGCCCGAGGACCGGCTGGGCTGCCTGCAGGATATCCACTGGCCATCAGGCGCATGGGGGTATTTCCCCACCTATACGCTGGGCGCCGTCATCGCGGCGCAACTGCGCGAGGCGGCGGAGCGTGACGATCCCACCATCATGCCCGCCATCGGACGGGGTGATTTCACCCCCCTGCTGGCGTGGCTGCGCCCGCGCATCCATGCCCGTGGCAGCGGAGCCGCCACCAGTGAGATCGTGCGCGACGCCACGGGGGCCGTGCCCAATACGGGGCCATACCTGCGTCACCTGCGACAGCGGTACTGTGCACTGGCATAACCAATCGATAAGGAATAAGAAAAGCTTCACCAAAAACTTTCCCGGCAGGCTGCCTTCCCAGAACAGTCCAGCACGACAGGGCGGACATGCCGCATGTCCCCCTTGCCAATCGCCGCGGTTCGTGACGAGATAACGCGCGATGTACGCGAAATCCCCATCTGCCATCCGCCACCTGCGCTCCGCGGGTTTCCTCCTTGCCTGCGGCACGTGCCTGCTGGGCGCGGCCGACGCCGCCCATGCCGCTAAGCCCGCGCCGCCGCTCAACCCGCCCGCGGCGCTGGAGGAGGTGGCGTCCTCCTCAACCGCCGCATGGGACCGGGTGGTCGTGCTGCCCGACGGGCGGCTGCTGGTGGAACTGCCGCGCTGGGCGGGCAATACCGGCCCGGGGCTGGCGCTGGTGGACGGGGACACCACACCCCATCCCTATCCCGACAGTTCATGGAACGACCCTGCGACACTCGCGGCAAACCGGCTGGTGGCCCCGTCCGATATCCAGCTCCAGCCCGATGGCACGCTGTGGGTGCTCGACAGCGGGCAGCCCGACCCGGCGGGCAGGCCGGTGGAAGGTGGCCCCAAGATCGTGAAGATCGACAGCCATACCGGGCAGGTTATGCAGACATGGCCCCTCAATCCCGGCATGCTGCGCGCGGGCAGCTATGCCGCCACCATGCGTGTTGCGCGCGGGCATGCCTTCATCGGGGATTCCGGCGTCCCGGCCATGATCGTGGTCAGGCTGGACACCAACACCCAGCGCCGCCTGATGGAGCATACCCCGGCGCTGACCGCCCACCAGCCCATTACGGTTGATGGCAAGGTGGCGACCAACCCCGCAGGCCATACCGCCATCATCAATATCAGCCAAATGGACATAAGCGCCGATGGCCAGTGGCTGTATTTCGAACCACTCTGCGGCCCCGTGTACAAGCTGGATACCGACCTGCTGGTGGACCCCAAGGTCACCCCCATCGAACTGGAGGAAGGCCCCACCCTGTGGTACAAGACGCCACCGCTGGGCGGCATCACGGTCGGGCCGGATGGCACGCTGTATTTCAATGATGTCTCCACCGGCAGCATCTTCCGCCTGATGCCCGACCGGGTTTACCAGAAAATCGTGACCGACCCACGCCTGCACTGGCCCGGCGGGTCGTTCGCGACAAAGGACGGGCAGCTTTACGTGCCCGCGTCCCAGCTTGACCGCACCGCCCCGCTGAATGGCGGTCACAACGCCATCGAATGGCCGGTACATATCTACCGCATCAATATCGGCAGCCTGCCACCGCCGAAATTCTGACACACCCCGCGCGGAATTGCATCGCGCGCCGCATCCGCCCCCTTCGCGCGGGGGGCGGTTGGGATTATGATGGTGCAATGCGCTATATTTCTACCCGGGGGAACGCCCCCGTCCGCGATTTTTCGTCCGTTCTGCTGGCGGGGCTGGCAGAGGACGGTGGCCTGTACCTGCCCGAAAGCTGGCCCGAACTGTCGGTGGCCCAGTGGCGTGACCTCCGTGGCCTTCCCTATCCCGAGCTTGCGGCCCGCATCATCGCCCCCTTTGCCGAAGGCTCGATCACGCATGACGTGCTGCTGAAGCTGTGCCGTGACGCCTACAGCCGATTCGACCACCCGGCCATCGTGCCGCTGACACAGGTGGAAGACGGGCTGTTCGTGCAGGAACTGTTCCACGGGCCGACGCTGGCGTTCAAGGACATGGCCATGCAGCTGCTTGGCCGCCTGTTCGACCATGTGCTGAACGAACGTGACGAGAGGGTCACCATCGTGGGCGCGACCTCGGGCGATACCGGGTCGGCCGCGATCGAGGCATGCCGGGGCCGCAAGCGCCTGGACGTGGTGATCCTGCACCCCGAGGGCCGCACGTCGGAGGTGCAACGCCGGCAGATGACCACCGTGCTGGAACCCAACGTGACCAACCTTGCGGTGCAGGGCACGTTTGACGACTGCCAGGACCTGGTCAAGGCAATGTTCGCCGATGCGCCCTTCCGCACCGACATGCACCTGTCCGCGGTCAATTCCATCAACTGGGCACGGATCGCGGCCCAGGTGCCGTATTATGTCTATGCCGCACTGGCGCTGGGCGCGCCGGACCGCGAGGTCTCGTTCGCCGTGCCCACGGGCAATTTCGGCAACGTGCTGGCGGCATGGGTCGCCCGCCGCATGGGCCTGCCCATCCGCGCGCTGTGCGTCGGCTCCAACCGCAACGACATCCTCTCGCGCTTCCTGAACGAAAACGACATGAGCATCCACGGCGTGGTGCCCAGCCTGTCGCCATCGATGGACATTCAGGTCTCGTCCAACTTCGAACGCCTGCTGTTCGAACTGCTGGACCGCAACGCAACCGAGTGCGCGCGCATCATGACCGATTTCCGCAAGACCGGCGTGATGAAGGTGTCCACCCCGGTCTGGGACCGCGCCAATGCGCTGTTCCACGGCATTTCGCTGGATGACGCCGCGACGGAGGCGGAAATCCGCACGCTGAATACCCGCAGCCACTACCTTGCCGACCCGCATACCGCCATCGGCATCGCCGCGGGCCGCACCTTCCGCGAACCGGGAATTCCCATGGTGGCCATGTCCACCGCCCATCCCGCCAAGTTCCCCGATGCGATGGAACTGGCGACCGGCATCCGCCCCGCCCTGCCCGCGTCGCTGGCCGACCTGTATGACCGGCCCGAGCGGTACAGCGTGGTGCCAGCCGATCTGGGCGTGATCGAGGACAGGGTGCGCGCGGCGGTCCTGTCCAACAGCAAGGCAGGCTGATCCCGCCCCTTTCCTTTTTCCATCTTACGCAAGCAAGGGGCGGCGTGGGGCCATGATGCGCCACGCCACCCGCAGGACCAGCATGACCGACCTGATCAATGTGACCCGACTGGATTCCGGCCTGACCATCGTGACCGAACGGATGGACAGGGTGGAGACCGTGTCCCTCGGGGCGTATGTCGCCGCGGGCACCTGCAACGAAACCGCGCCCGAAAACGGGGTGTCCCACTTTCTGGAACACATGGCGTTCAAGGGGACCAGCACCCGCACCGCCGTGGGCATCGCCGAGGAAATCGAGAACGTGGGCGGGCATATCAACGCCTACACCGCGCGTGAGAACACGGCCTATTACGTCAAGCTGCTGAAGGAAAACCTGGCGCTGGGGGCCGACATCATCGGGGACATCCTGACCCACAGCACCCTTGCCCCGGACGAGCTGGAGCGTGAACGCGGCGTGATCTTGCAGGAAATCGGGCAGGCGAACGATACCCCCGATGACATCGTGTTCGACCATTTTCAGGAAACCGCCTTTCCCGACCAGCCGATGGGCCGCCCCACGCTGGGCACGGAAGCGGGCATCCAGACCATGTCGCGGGCCACGCTGGTCAATTACATGAACACCCATTACCGGGCGGGCAACACCATCATCGCGGCGGCGGGCAACCTTGAGCACGCCCGCGTGGTGGACCTGGTGCAGCAGCATTTCGCCGACCTGCCCACCGGCGCCGTCCCGCCACAGCCCGCCGTCAATTACGTGGGCGGCGCCTTTACCCGCGAACGCGAACTGGATCAGGCCCATATCGTGCTGGGTTTTCCGTCCATGCCCTATGGCGACCCGGACTATTACCCGGCGCTGCTGCTGTCCACGCTGCTGGGTGGGGGCATGTCATCGCGGCTGTTCCAGGAAATCCGGGAAAAGCGGGGGCTGGTCTATTCCGTCTATTCCTTCAACGCGCCCTTCCGCCAGGGCGGGCTGTTCGGCATCTATGCCGGCACGGGGGAGGCACAGGTGGCCGACCTTGTCCCCGTAACGCTGGAGGAACTGCGCAAGGTCCGCCATACGGTGACGGACGCCGAACTGGCGCGCGCGCGCGCACAGCTCAAATCCTCGCTGCTCATGTCGCTGGAAAGCACCGGCAGCCGGTGTGAACAGCTTGCCCGGCAGCTACAGGTCTTCGGCCGCCTGATCCCGACGGCGGAAACCGTGCGCCGGATCGACGCCGTCACGATCACCGACGTGCAGCGCGTCGCAACGCGCATCTTCAGCGGCAGGCCGACCCTCGCCTCCCTCGGGCCGGTCAGCCATATTCCCTCCCTCGACAGCATTACCGGGGCGCTGGCAGCATGAGTACCGACCCACTCGACCTGATCGCCACCCTCATCACCCGCGCCCGCGCGGCCGGGGCCGATGCGGCGGATGCCATCTATGTCACCCGCGTGGCCCACGGCGCGCAGGTGCGCAACGGGCAGACCGAGGACCTTGAACGCTCCGAAACCTGCGACCTTGGCCTGCGGGTATTCGTGGGGCAGCGTTCGGCCATCGTCTCGGCCACGGCGCTGGACCCTGCCCGCTTTGATACGCTGGCCGAACGCGCCGTCGCCATGGCCCGCGTGGTGCCCGAGGACCGCTTTGCCGGACTATGCGCCGAGGCCGCCACCACCTTTACCGACGCCACCGGGCTGGACCTGTTCGACCCGACCGAAATCCCCACCGCCGACCTGGTCGCGCGCGCGCGCGTGGCGGAGGAAGCGGCGCTGGCGGTCACGGGCATTACCAACAGCAATGGCGCGTCCGCAAGCTTCGGGCTGTCGGACATCATCCTCATGACCTCGGCCGGGTTTTCGGGGCGGTATGCACGGACCAGCCATTCCGTCTCCGCCAGCGCTGTTGCGGGCAGCGGCACGAAGATGGAGCGCGATTACGACTACCATTCCGCCGTCCACCTGTCCGATCTTGAGGATGCCGGCCTGATCGGCCGCCGCGCGGGCGAACGCACCGTCGCCCGCCTGAACCCGGTGCGCCCGCGCACGGGACGCATGGCCATCGTGCTGGACCCGCGCGTGTCCACCAGCCTGCTGGGGCACCTGTCGGGCGCGATCAACGGCATTGCCATCGCGCGTGGCACCTCCTTCCTCAAGGAAAAGATGGGCAGCCGCATCATGCCTGCCGGCATCACCATCATTGACGACCCGCGCCGCGTGCGTGGCCCCGGCGCGCGCCCGTTCGATGGCGAGGGCATGCTGACCGCCACCCGCACGCTGGTGGAAGATGGCGTGCTAAAGACATGGGCGCTCGACTCCCGCTCCGCCCGGCAGTTGGGGCTGAAGCCCAATGGCTGCGCCAGCCGGGGTACGTCGGGGCCGCCCGCGCCGTCGCTTGGCAACATGTTCATGCAGCCCGGCAGCCTTGCGCCCGCGGCCCTGATGGCGGACATAAGGGAAGGGATCTACATAACCGAGATGATGGGATCGGCCATCAACGGCATTACCGGCGATTACAGCCGGGGGGCGGCGGGCTTCATGATCCGTGATGGCGTGCTGGCCGAGCCGGTGGCCGAACTGACGGTCGCGGGCAACCTGAATGAGATGTTCGCCCGCCTGGTGCCCGCCAGTGACCTGACCTTCCGCCAGTCCACCAATGCGCCAACCATCCGTATCGACGATATGGTCATTGCGGGTGCGTAAGCCAAAGACTGCTTGAAAAACAGATCGTTGACAAAATAGTAAAAGTTTTTGGTGAAGCTTTTTGCAAAAGCTTCGAAAGAACGCCGCCTTTTTGAGAAAAAGGCGGCACCCAAAAACTTTTATTGTTTTTTATCAATGATTTGTTTTCAAATAGCCTCTGAGTTTTTTGGGAAAAAGCTTCACCAAAAACTTTCTTATGGTTACGGGATGCCTTGCGGGACCGACTTTTCCAGCAGTCTCTTACCCTTTCCGTGATTTCATGTGTCTGTAAGCCCGTTGCCCCTGTTATGGACGCGCGGGCTTACCTATATCTGTAACAAGTGGCCCGAAATAACGCGGTCACAGGATAATGATGGTTCCGACACAGGATTGCAGATACCCTGACCCAGATGAAACAGAATTCCTCGCGCCAGATGCCGCGTAAAAGCATCGTCCTTGCTGCCAGCGCGGCGCTGGCCATGCTGCCGCTGCTGGCCCATCCCGATGTGGCTGACGCCCGTGCGGGTAGTGGCTTCTCCATGGGCAGCCGCGGGTCCCGTACCTACAGCGCGCCCGCGCCATCACAGACCGCCCCGTTTGGCGCGACCCCATTCCAGCGCACCATGACGCCCCGCCCGCAGCCCACGCCCGGCTATGGTGCGCAGGCACCGTTTGGCGCAGGCGCCATGGCCATGGCGCGGCCCCGCCATCCGTTCATGAGTGGCTTTATGGGCGGCCTGATCGGCGCGGGCCTGTTTGGCATGGTGTTCGGGCATGGCATGTTCGGTTCCGGCATGGGGGGCAGCGGCTTCCTTGGCCTGCTGATCCAGTTGGCGCTGGTCTTCTTCATCGTCCGCTGGGCCATCCGCCGTTTTGCCGCGGGCCGCGCCAGCAGTGGCGGCAGCACCGTGCCGTTTGGCATGCAGCGCCCGGGGGCGGGACCTGTGCCACAAGGCGGCCAGCAGCCGGTGGGCGTCGCCATTACGGCAGCGGATTACCAGGCCTTCCAGCAGGCGCTGATCAATATCCAGACGGCATGGAGCCAGCAGAATGTCGGGGCCATGCAGCACATGGCCACGCCGGAAATGGTGTCCTATTTCAGCAGCCAGCTGAACGATCTGGCCAGCCGTGGCGCACGCAACGTCGTGTCGGATATCCGGTTTGAACGCGGCGACCTGGTGGAAAGCTGGCGCGAAAACGGTTTCGATTACGCCACCGTCGCCATGCAGTATTCCATGATCGACATCACAACCGACATGACGGGCCGCGTGATTGAAGGCGATCCCACCAACCGCACCACCGTGACCGAACTGTGGACATTCGTCCGCTCGGCCGGGACGGGCACATGGCTGCTGTCCGCCATCCAGCAGACCCCGCGCCGCTGACCCCCGGTGCATATCCGGACAGGAAAAGGCCCGCATCACCCGATGCGGGCCTTTTTCATGACTGTTACCCGATCACGGGCAGGACTGGCAGGCTTAGAGCATTCTGTGATTAGGTTGATGCATATCCTGAGTTTTTGAGGTAGTTGGCACATTCCTGTGGTGAGAAGCCTTTGATGAGTGAGCCGATGCGTT
>NZ_NKUB01000088.1 GCF_003207895.1 Komagataeibacter swingsii | reverse complement strand
CTTTTCCATGTTGGCGCATGGCCCCGCTGAAACCAGCGCCGCACGGTTTTTCTCTCTACTCCGATCGTTGTGGCGATAGCCTGAATACTGTGCCCTTCTGCTTTCAGGGCAAGAGCTTCATTGAAAAGAGTTTCACGTCGCTCCCCAGAGACTGACCTGATGAGCGTCTGCGCTTCTTCTGGTTGTGTCCTGACTGTTCCAGACGTTTCGCTCAATGTCGTTGATGCGCTGAGTTGTCGCGTCAGGGTTCTGACTGTTGTCGTGAAACGGCCCAGTATGCTGACAAAAGCCTCTGACAGGTTCTTCAGCAGATGCCAGCGGTCCGTCACCTGAAGAGCTGATGGCGCGCCTCTGTGGCATCCATCTGCATAAGCACCGGCACGGTCTCTGGCAATGATTTCAACACCGGGGTGGGCCTGCAGCCATTGGGCCAGGGTCGCAGCCTCCCGATCTGGCAGGAGGTCAATGACATCATTTTTCTCAAGATCGACCACAATCGTTCCATAGTGATGTCCCCGTCGCCATGCCCAGTCATCCACCCCTACCACGCGTGTAGGGGGCATGTCTTTCCTGGCGTTCCGTGCCCGGGAAAGGAGGCGGCGAATGAGAGTGTCCGGGCTGATGGGGCAACACAGGCGCACGGTCATTCGTGCACCAGCGGAACCGCCCAGGGTATGGGCGATATAATAATGAAGATCGGTAAGACGCGTGGTCTGTCTGCCATGACGCACGGCTATCCCGTCAAGGGGCATCACAAAGGTCCGACGTGGACAGACCGCAGCCTGACAGAAAAAGCGTGGTACAGAAACGATCAGCGTGGCCGGACGGCCCTGCCATGGAAGATCCGCAAGTTTTCTCTGATAGAAGCTGTGAATGCGTTGTGTCGGGCACTGACAGTCCGGACACAGTACACTCCGCTTGCGCAGACCGACTGCGATCTCCACTCTGTTGTCCAGTGCAACAACACGACGAACGACGAGGGAACGGGGAAGATCAAGGATCCGAAGGCGTGACACTGGGGAATATCCATGAAAGTGGGCGACTTTCAGGATTTTCCAGTTCCAGAACCACAGTACAAGATACCCATCACGAAAAGTGCGGAAGAACC
>NZ_NKUB01000087.1 GCF_003207895.1 Komagataeibacter swingsii | reverse complement strand
CGTGAAAGGGTCGTTATCCCAGCCCCCGTGCACTGCCCATGCTGTGGCTCATCCCGTCTGGCAAAACTGGGCGAGAGCATGACCGAGACGCTGGAAGTCATCCCCAGACAATTCAGGGTAATCCAGACGGTGCGGGAGAAATTCTCCTGCAGGGACTGCGAGAGCATCACGCAGCCACCAGCACCCTTCCATCCGATCGCCCGGGGCCGCGCCGGGCCATGGCTGCTGTCGACGATCCTGACCGGCAAGTTTGCCGATCACCTGCCGCTGAACCGCCAGAGCGAGGCCTTTGCCCGCGAAGGGATCGATCTCGACACCTCCACGCTGGCTGACTGGGTGGGTGCCAGCACCGCCACCCTGGCGCCGCTGATCGCGCAGATCCGCGCCCATGTGCTGGCGGCACACCGGCTGCATGGCGACGACACCACCGTACCAGTGCTGGCGAAAAGCCGCACCGTGACCGGGCGATTGTGGACCTATGTGCGCGATGACCGGCCATTCGGCGGCCCCGCACCGCCCGCGGCCTGGTTCCGCTACTCCCGTGACCGCAAGAGCGAACATCCCACGGAGCATCTCGATGGCTGGAGCGGTATCCTGCAATCCGACGCCTATGGCGGCTACAACCGGCTGGATGCGCGAAAGTTGCACCCGCCTGTCGAAGAAGACCCCCGTTGCCACAGCCATGGCCTATATCCTGCGCAGGCCAGAGAGTTTTACCCGGTTCCTCTCCGACGGACGGATCTGCCTGACCAACAATGCCGCTGAACGCGCACTACGCGGCATCGCCCTTGGCAGAAAAGCCTGGCTGTTCGCCGGTTCCGATCGGGGCGGCCAGCGCGCGGCCGATATGTATTCCCTCATCGTCACCGCAAAGCTCAACGACGTCGATCCCCAGGCCTGGCTCGCCGACGTTCTCGCCCGGATCAACGACCAGCCCGTCTCACGCCTGCACGAACTGCTCCCCTGGAACTGGAAAAACACCCGTCACGCCAATCATACACAGGCGGCCTGACGCATGCCTGTGGTCCTCGTCGGCTTGCAGTTACCCATAAATTTTTTCTTCTGTAATTTGATAGGAGAGAGCACCTGTAACGATATCTGCCAGGCGAGACATTCCTCTCCAGATAACAGTTG
>NZ_NKUB01000086.1 GCF_003207895.1 Komagataeibacter swingsii | reverse complement strand
TGTATCCTTCATCTGCCGTCCTTTCGCGCAGTCGTTTCTTCCAACGACCATTCTGGCACATTGCGATGCCGTGCGGGGAGGACGGCAACCACCCCATCTCACACTTGAGGCAATTTCAGGTCATTTTGTAGAGTTCAGTCATCCCACAGGAGCCCGATCTGGAATATTGACGATATTCTGCTTCTGGCGGCGGGTTCTGAACGCAGTGAGGGTGTCACGGCCTGAGAAGGCAGTGTTGGTGGAAGCTATGTGGTCTGTGCACTGTCTGTTTCTTCAGATGGCCTGCCGGAGCCTTCGCAATCGTGCATGAGCGAGGGCGAATTCATGCTGACAGGGGAACATGTCCGGCATGGACAGGACAATCCGACGGACGCTGAGCGTTACACGTGTCGCGATTTTGAGCAGTCGTGCGCGTATGGTGCCACAGGTCGCCGTCTCCAGGCTGGTCTGGCCAAGGGCCAGTCTTTGCAGAGCGGTCAGCAGGACATAGGCTGCGGCCGAGAACCACAGCCGGAGCTGGTTGGCCCGGATGGTGTGGGACGAGGTCCTGTCTGAGAACAGATCCATCTGGCATTCCTTGATGCGGTTTTCCATATCCCCGCGTGCGCAGTAAATCTGTTCGTAGAGATGGCGGGGGTCGGACAGAGGTGATGTTGTGGACGGCCCCCGCACGAAATGTGCGAGGATGAAATCGTCACCGTCTACAACGCATGGAGCCACCTATGGGAACGATTTCGACGATTGGCCTCGACCTGGCCAAGAATGTTTTTCAGGTGCATGGGATCGATAGTCTTGGGAACATTCTCGTACGCCGTCGCTTACGGCGCGGTGAAGTTCTCCGGTTTTTTGAAACACTCCCGCCATGCCTGGTCGGTATGGAAGCGTGTGGCACGTCGCATTACTGGGCGCGCTCGATTGCGGCTATCGGACATACGGTCAAGATGATGCCGCCGGTCTATGTGAAGCCCTACGTCAAGCGGGGTAAAACTGATGCCGCTGACGCCGAGGCGATCTGCGAGGCGGTGACCCGCCCGACGATGCGCTTCGTGCCAGTCAAGTCACCGGCTCAGCAGGCAGCGTTGCTTCAGCACAAGACGAGGGATTTGCTGGTGCGTCAAAGAACCATGCAGGTCAATGCCCTGCGGGGGCACCTTGC
>NZ_NKUB01000085.1 GCF_003207895.1 Komagataeibacter swingsii | reverse complement strand
ATACCAACCATTGTTTGGCCTGACTCACGGGGTACCCATCGGTTTAAAAATGTGATTCATAGGATGCAGACCATTCTCTGAAGGAGGCATTCTGGATGGGCAGCCCTCTATCCCTGCGTGACGATCATGATAGTTCGGAGTTGCGACGCCTTGCGCGCAGAAGCCGGCATGCGGGTCAGTCGCGTCGCCTGTTGGCGCTTGCGGCGATTTATGATGGCGCCTCGCGCGGCGAGGCGGCCCTGCTTGCGGGGACAGACCGTCAGAGTATCCGTGACTGGGTGCTGCGTTTCAATGCGGATGGCCCGGATGGCCTTGTGGATCGTCATGGCGGGGGACAGAAAGCCCGCCTGACACAGGAGATGCTGTCTGCCCTGAAAACCCGGCTCGAAGAAAGACCCATCCCTGCGGTGCATGGTGTTGTCCGCTGGCGACTGTGTGATCTCTGCGGGTGGCTGCATGAGACCTATGGCGTCAGCCTGTCGGAAACGCGTCTGGGTCAGATCATACGCCGCGAGGGGTTCCGCCTGCTGACAGCCCGGCCACGGCACTATCGCCAGGATACAGAAGCCCAGGACATTTTTAAAAAGAGTTCCCCGGTGTCATGGCGGCGATCAGGTCCAGACATCCCGGAAAAGATATCGAAATCTGGTGGTCTGACGAGGCGCGGATCGGCCAGAAAACGAAGCTGACCCGACGGTGGGCGAAACGGGGCACCCGGCCCCGGGCCGTTGCTGACCTGCGCACCAGATCCGCGTGGATTTTCGGGGCCATCTGTCCTGAAAAGGGAGCGGCCGCAGGCCTCGTGCTCCCTGTCTGCAACCTGCACGGCATGCAGCTCCATCTCGCGGAGATTTCACGCACGGTCGCGCAGGGCGCTCACGCCGTCCTCATTGTGGATCAGGCCGCATGGCATACCAGTCAGAAGCTGGATGTTCCTTACAATATCACCATTCTCCCGCTGCCTCCCCGGGCTCCTGAACTGAACCCGGTGGAAAATCTCTGGCAGTTCCTGCGCAATACATGGCTCTCAAACAGGATCTTCAGAACCTATGACGATATCGTTGATATCGCCTGCCATGCCTGGAACCAGCTCGTCAATCAACCATGGCGCATCATGTCAATCGGACTGCGCAATTGGGCTCATGGGTTATAGCAATCAACGGTTGGTA
>NZ_NKUB01000084.1 GCF_003207895.1 Komagataeibacter swingsii | reverse complement strand
CGCATCCAGCCCGGCCTCATGGTATTGCGCGGCCTGCGTGTTGTGGTCGATGAAGCGGTCGGGCAGGGTCATGGGGCGGAAGCGCACGCGGTCCAGCAGGCCGGTCTTGGCCAGGTGGGTCATGACAAAGCTTGCGAATCCGCCAACCGAGCCTTCCTCGATCGTGATCAGCACGGCGTGGTTGCGCGCAAGCTGCTCGACCAGGGCGGTGTCGATCGGCTTGGCGAAGCGGGCGTCGGCCACGGTGGGCGACAGGCCCTGTGCCGCCAGCATGTCGGCGGCCTTCAGCGCGTCGGCCAGCCTTGGCCCAAGCGACAGGATGGCGATGCCGCCCTGTTCCGGCCCGGACTGGCGGGCCATTTCGCGCACGATTCGTCCGCGCCCGATCTCAAGGACCTGCCCCGCCTCGGGCAGGTCCAGCCCAAGCCCCACGCCACGCGGGTAACGCAGGCCCAGCGGGCCTTCGTCAAACGCGATGGCGGTCGCGGTCATGTGCAGCAGTTCCAGCTCGGTGCTGGGCGCCATCAGCGTGATGCCCGGCAGGCAGCCAAGGTAGGCGATGTCGAACGAACCCGCATGCGTCGCGCCATCGGCGCCGACCAGCCCCGCGCGGTCGATGGCGAAACGCACCGGCAGGTTCTGCAGCACCACGTCATGCATCACCTGGTCATAGGCGCGTTGCAGGAAGGAGGAATAGATGGCGCAGAACGGGCGCAGCCCCTCGGTCGCCATGCCGGCGGCGAACGTCACGGCATGCTGTTCGGCAATGCCCACGTCAAAGAAGCGGTCAGGATACGCCTTGGCGAACTTGTCCAGCCCGGTGCCCGAGGGCATGGCGGCGGTGATGGTGACGATCCTGTCGTCGGTCGCGGCCTGGCGCACCAGTTCCTTCGCAAAGACCGAGGTGTAGCTCGGCGGGCCGGACGGGCCTTTCTTCTGCTCGCCGGTCACGACATTGAACTTGGACACCGCGTGATACTTGTCGCCCGCCGATTCGGCCGGCTTGTAGCCATGGCCCTTCTCGGTGATCACATGCAGCAGCACGGGGCCGACATCCTCGGCGTCGCGCAGGTTGCGCAGGATGTGGACAAGCTGGTTCATGTCGTGGCCGTCAACGGGGCCGACATAATAGAAGCCCAGCTCCTCGAACAGCGTGCCGCCGGTCATGATGCCGCGCGCGTATTCATCCGCCTTCTTCGCCGTGCGCTCCAGCCGGCCGGGCAGGCGCTTGGCCATCTTGGC
>NZ_NKUB01000083.1 GCF_003207895.1 Komagataeibacter swingsii | reverse complement strand
CTGGAGGGATCGAAGAACCCTTGATTGATGTGCTTGGCCGGTAATTTCTGGGTTTTGGCGATTTGATTGACGGTTTTTGCGATGGCGTCCAGTCTGCGTTTTGAGCAGATTGGGAGTTGTCTCTCGCTGGATGGCTATGCGCTCGCGTTCAATCTTTCGAGGAAGAGGAGGCGGCGCATATTGTAGACGATATTGGCGAGCCCGATCCTCATGGTGGCTCGACTGATACCGACAGTCCGGACAAACAGCCCCGTCTGTGACTTCTGATCGGCAAAGACATGCTCGACACGCGAGCGGATGACCGACTTTCCAGCATTTGATTTCTGGATATGCCGGGGCATAGGCTTGAGATGCGGCTTTTTGCGATGAACCTTGGAGACAAAGCCCTGCTTTTCCATGAAGTCTTCGTTGGCTTTTGAGCGATAGGCCGTGTCGGCCCAGACACTTGAGGCCGTATTGGTTTTATCCAGAAGCCCCTCTCTCAATCGCGCGCCATCACTGGCAGCGGCATGCGTTGTTTTCCATTTGCGGATGAACCGGTATTTCCGATCGATGGAAACATGCGATTTATAGCCAAAGAACGGGATGGCGAGATCGCTGGATGGCATGGTTCCATCATCCTGCCGCTTCGCCTTCGTGAACTTCAGTGTCCAGCGCGCATGACGATCCTTGTGCGACAGCTTTGCGGGTTTGTCCTGCCAGTCTTCAGGAATACGGCCTGCTCGCAGATCCGCTTTCTCTGCATTGGTGTTCCGCTGCTTCGGAGCCGCTACCAGCGTGGCATCCAGGATCTGGCCTGACATCGGCAAATACCCGGCGTTACGCAGGGTCGCATCAAAGCGGTTGAACAGCCCATCGATCGCACCCGCCTGGGTCAGACGCTCGCGAAACAGCCAGACCGTTTTGGCATCCGGCACCCGATCTGAAAGTCCCAGCCCAAGGAAACGCATAAAGGAGAGGCGATCGTTGATCAGATATTCCGTCCGCTCATCAGACAAATTGTTGAGCGTCTGGATCACCAGGATCTTGAACATCAGCACAGGATCAAATGGCGGTCGTCCGCCCTTGCTTCCATCGGAATACGCCAGGGCCTTGTCCAGATCAGGACGGAACGCTTCAAAATCCACAGTCCGGGAAAACGCTTCGAGCTGATCGCCAAGCCCACTCAGCCGGGCAAGACGCTCTTCAACATCAAAGAAACCAGACTGCTTCATATCGCCATTCCCTCAATCAACGCAGAAGAAATAGAATCATACAGAAGACCTCAAAACCAGGGGGTTTTTAGAACCCTCCA
>NZ_NKUB01000082.1 GCF_003207895.1 Komagataeibacter swingsii | reverse complement strand
AGATGGGGTGGTTGCCGTCCTCCCCGCACGGCATCGCAATGTGCCAGAATGGTCGTTGGAAGAAACGACTGCGCGAAAGGACGGCAGATGAAGGATACAGTGATAGGCGTTGATCTGGCAAAGAACATTTTCCAGGTTCATGGAGCTTCGCGTGCGGGCGAGGTGATGTTTCGCAAAAAGCTGCGTCGTCAGCAGTTTATGCAGTTCATGGCCACGCAGCCGCCTGCTCTGGTCGTTCTTGAAGCGTGCGGGAGCGCGCATTACTGGGCTCGCGAACTGGCAGGAGCTGGTCACGAGGTCAGACTGATCGCTCCGCAGTATGTGAAGCCTTTCGTGAAGCGCCAGAAGAACGATGCTGCTGATGCGGAAGCGATCGTCATTGCGGCCCGTCAGCCGGAAATGCGCTTTGTCGAACCACGCACTGAAGCGCAGCAGGCGCGTGGCGTTCTTTTCCGGGCCCGGCAGCGTCTGGTGCACCAGCGCACGGAACTGGTGAATGCCCTGCGTGCCGTTCTGTATGAATTCGGTCTCGTCGTGCCACAGGGGATTGCGCATATCAGACACATTGAAGCCATGCTGGATGAGGCGGTTCTGCCAGAGGCTGTGAAGCAGGAATGCCTTGATCTGCTGCGACAGATTTCGGAGCAGAGTGTGCGGATTGATGTCAGAACAAAGAAGATCAGGATGCTTGCCCAGGAAAGTGAAAACACCTGCAGATTGCAGAGCATGCCTGGAGTGGGTCCTCTGACCGCTCTTGCGATTGAAGCTTTTGCGCCTGACCTGCAGAGCTTCCGGCGCGGGCGCGACTTTGCTGCGTGGCTGGGGCTGGTGCCCCGTCAGTTCTCATCTGGCGGAAAGGAAAGGCTGGGGAAGATATCAAAAGCCGGGCAGGCTGATATCCGCAGGCTTCTCATCATGGGCGCCATGACCCAGGTGAACTGGGCCAGCCGTAAGGCCCCTGCACCGGGAAGCTGGCTGGCACGGATGTTGACCCGCAAGCCCCGTATGCTGGTAGCCATTGCGCTGGCCAACAGGATGGCACGAGCCATCTGGGCCATGGCAACAAAACAGGAGGATTATCGGGATCCGGCCCTGTCCCTGGCAGCCTGAGCGATGGCTCGGCTCCCGCGGATGGAACCGGTAGAGGTGTGAGAGGGCGATGACCTGAATGGGCGCATGATCGTCTGATCCGGATCGGAAAAACCAGTGGATTTCTCTGTGCTTTAAAGCACGCCTGTGAGATTTGGATCTGATCCGCTGATCACCATACTGGCCAGTGGCTTCTGAAAGGCCACATCAACAGGCCTTA
>NZ_NKUB01000081.1 GCF_003207895.1 Komagataeibacter swingsii | reverse complement strand
GAGAGAGTGTCCGATCTTCTGTGTATAATTGATCTGGTCCATACTTCACCGAAAGGAAGTATGAATGACCATCTCGATGGAAATCCTCGACGAATTGCTGACGGGCGTGAAGCGTCCTGAAGACCTGCTCGGAGACAGCGGGTTGCTGAAGGAGCTGAAAATTCGGCTCATGGAGCGTATGCTGGGTGCAGAGTTGAGCGCGCATCTGGGCTATGAGGAAGGCAAGGCTGCCCCGCCGGGCCAGTCGAACCGGCGGAATGGCTCCACGACCAAGGTGCTGAAAGGCCAGGACGGCGCCTTTCCGGTGACGGTGCCGCGCGACCGCGACAGCAGCTTTGAGCCGGAGCTTATAAAGAAGGGCCAGACCCGGATCGACGGGATCGACGACAGGATCATCGGTCTCTATGCCGCCGGTCTGACGGTCCGGGACATCCAGACCCATCTGCTTGATCTTTATGGCCTGAAGGTCTCTCCCGACCTGATCAGCCGCGTCACCGATGCCGTGCTGGACGAGGTCCGGGAGTGGCAGGGCCGGGCGCTGGATCGGATGTATCCCATCGTGATCTTCGATGCCCTTCGGGTAAAGATCCGCGATGCTGACAGCCGGACCGTTAAAAACAAGGCGGTTTACGTTGCTCTCGGTGTCACCCGCGAGGGAGTGCGCGAGGTTCTGGGGCTCTGGATCGCCGAGAATGAAGGCGCCAAATTCTGGCTTTCGGTCATGAACGAGTTGAAGAACCGGGGCATCCAGGACATCCTGATCGCGGTCGTGGACGGGCTGAAAGGCTTTCCCGAGGCCATCACCGCCGCCTTTCCCGAGGCGATGGTTCAGACCTGTATTGTTCACCTGGTGCGCCACAGCCTGAACTTCTGCTCATGGAAGGACCGCAAGGCCGTGGCTGCCGACCTGCGCCGGATCTACGGGGCGGCGACCGCTGACATGGCGGCCGCAGAGCTCGATGCGTTCGAGGAGAAATGGGCCGGGAAATACGCGTCGATCGCCCCGGCATGGCGCCGGGCATGGGCCGAAGTGATCCCGTTTTTTGCCTTCGATCCGGCGATCCGCAAGATCATATACACTACGAACGCCATCGAGAGCCTGAACCGGGTCATCCGCAAATCGATCAAGACGCGCGGTTCGTTCCCGACCGACGATGCCGCAACGAAGCTGATCTACCTGGCGATCCGCAGCTTTGAGAAAGACGGGCGGAATGTTCGGGAATGGTTTGCAGCCCGCAACCAGTTCGCCATAATGTTCGGCGAGCGCTTCGCCGCTTGAGTATCTGAAAACCCATGGGCCAGGCCAGATACACAGACTTCAGGACACTCCC
>NZ_NKUB01000080.1 GCF_003207895.1 Komagataeibacter swingsii | reverse complement strand
CATCACGAAAAGTGCGGAAGAACCCATATGTGGACGGCTCTGTCTTGCAAGGGGGAAAATAGTGGTGTGACCGTGTCGTTTGCACCCATATGTCCGGCCTGTTGTTGCAGTGTTCAGACTGCTGGCCAAGATGGTTTTTGCGATGGAAGTTCCATTCAGTTCTGCGGTTTTTGAAAACCACGGGCTCTTGCGGAGTGTCTTCCATTCAGATCGAACGATCCCCCATCTCCTCTTTGCAGGACTGCGGTATCGGCCCACACGATCACGTTCTTTTTCCCGTGCGTCGTGTTGGCCAATTTCGTCAGGAAGCGGTGGCCGCTGTCATTGCATCTACTGCCACCGGCTTGCGGTATGTCTCGCCACTGGTCATCAGCTTCCATGCAATGCGTGCCATCCTGTTGGCCAGGGCTACAGCAGCGAGCTTCGCCTTCTTTCTGCCCAGAAGACTGACGAGCCACGGCGTGGCGAGGCGGCTCTGTTTGTTCTGCCGCACATGCCGAAGCACGGTTGTTGCTCCGACAACCAGGGTGCTTCTCAGGCGGCTGTCTCCGGCCCGGGTAATCCCGCCGTGTCTGACTTTGCCGCCGGACGAATGATCCCGAGGGGTGAGACCTATCCAGGCCGCGAAGTCCCGGCCTGAACGGAACAGATGCGGATCCGGAGCCTTCATGAGCAGCAGAGCCGCTCCCAGAGGACCGATGCCCGGAATTCCGGATAGCCTGCGGCTCACCTCCTGACTTCGATGCCATGTGGCAAGTTTTTCATCAAGCTCCCTGATATGCTCCATCAGGGCACCATACTCTTCTGCCATCTGTGCAAACATCTCGCGCGCCAGGGAGGGAAGGATATCCTCGGACGCAATCTGCCTGAGGAACGGCTCAACGCGGGAGAGACCAAGGGGAGCAGTCAATCCGAATTCGGCAGCATATCCCCGGATGGAGTTGGCCAGCTGCGTACGTCTGCCAACGAGCCGCTCCCGCATGCCGACAAGCATGAGGGCTGCCTGCTGCTCAACCGTCTTGACTGGCACAAAACGCATGGTTGGACGGCTCATCGCCTCACAGAGGGCCTCGGCATCTGCCGCATCATTCTTGCTGCGCCTGACGTAAGGTTTGACAAGCTGTGGCGCCATCAGCCTCACTTCGTGGCCGAGCGCGCCAAGGGTTCTGGCCCAGTGATGGGAGGCCCCACAGGCTTCAATGCCAATCACTGTCGGCGGCAGTTTCTCGAAAAACCGGATCATCTGATGTCGGCTCAGTTTCCGGCTTGGCGCAACCCGCTCTTCGGCATCCACGCCGTGGAGCTGAAACACTTTTTTCGAGGTATCCATGCCGATACGGACCAACTGA
>NZ_NKUB01000079.1 GCF_003207895.1 Komagataeibacter swingsii | reverse complement strand
ACGCAGACTGGACGCCATCGCAAAAACCGTCAATCAAATCGCCAAAACCCAGAAATTACCGGCCAAGCACATCAATCAAGGGTTCTTCGATCCCTCCAGGTAAATTCCGTATCCTGTCGGCGGGGCCAACTGCCTGCATAATCAATGCAATAGGAAATCCGCGCCAGTTCCCCATGTTCCGAAAGATGCAGACGGGAATGAGATTGTACGGCAGGAAAAAAATCATTGTAGGCGATCATGCCTTCACGCAGCGTCCGGGCCAGTAAAAACAGCAGCCCCAATGGGCCAATTTCATCCGGGCGGGTTATTAGCCCGAGTTCAAATCCTACCAGTGGCCTGTTATTGCGCAATGCCACATCTTCAAGAAATGAAGCAAATGTCTCGAGATGAATTGTTGTGTGGGGCAGTGACAGTAGGGCGGTCTCGATTTGGGTGCAGGCCATCGCACTTTCCACATTCAGTCCCATGTCCCTGAGGCGCGAGATAACTAGTGTGACGATAGACATCCTGATAATGGGAAGGTCGTTACAGACGTTCCTGCTGTCCCCTGTCTGTGCCATTGACGCTGTTCCCATCGCATTTTTTCCCTTTGGCGCATTAGGATAACACAATGGCGTGCAACGATATTCCGTTTCAATTAAGAAATTATCTATAAGTCATATTGCCATTTAGTAATGAATGCATGAATCTTCCCAACAGGTCATGATCTGGTCAGGCAGATGACACCAGAAAAAGCGTCAAGCCGAAATACACGTTCTGCCAGTGATGATTGATTACCCAGACGGATGGCTACACGATCGCCATTACTGGGAACATCTACCACTTCCTGAAACATACAGCCCATGCAACATCATGCAGGTTACCAAAGTTTTTTGATGAAACTTTTTTCAGAACGCTTCACGGAACGCCGCTTTTCTAAAAAAAGACGGCACCTAAAAACTTTTATTGTTTTTTATAAATGAGTTATTTTAAAACAGCTTCTAACAGGCTGTCGGGTTGGGGTACCAACCTCTGGCGATCTGGGGTAAGCTTTCAGGATGAGCAGCTTCATCCCATTTGATCGATCGCAGCCGTATCTTCTGCCGCCAGATCTGAAGTCATGGCTGCCGTCGGACGATGTGGCGCATTTCATCGTAGCGGCGGTGGAGCGAGTAGCGCTGGAGGCATTTTCGGTGCCCCGGCGGACTGGCGGCAAGGCGCAGTATCATCCGCGCCTGATGCTGGCGCTGCTGATTTACGCCTATGCGAACGGCGTATTCTCATCGCGTCGGATCGAACGGGCGACGTATCGTGACATCGGTATGCGCTTTGTGGCGGCGAACCTGCATCCTGACCATGACACGATCGCGGTGTTC
>NZ_NKUB01000007.1 GCF_003207895.1 Komagataeibacter swingsii | reverse complement strand
CTCACCCAGTCCAGACCGCCAATCATCGCCCCAAAGAGCAACAACCGCGCCGCCAGCATATCCCTTCCAGATACTCTCTCTATTCTCTTGTCAAAGATCACAGCCCAACAGGGCCGAATAACCTAGCAAATCCACCAGAGCCGCTCAAGAAGTTTCCTCAGCGCCGCCGGTGAGTGCGGATATAGGTCCCGCTCCAACAACCGTCAATCTTAAAATCACAAAAAAACAAAAACTTTCATCCACAAGACATGAAAATCGCGGAAAACCAGTAAATTTCAGAATCACTTGGCGGGCGTTCCACTGTTCAGAACGGCCGAATCCACCTTATCGCCCACGACGATTCCCAGCTTTTCGGTAATCCCGGCCTGCAGTTCCAGCGTGGCGCGCACGGGACCATGGCTGCTGATCCGCGCCAGGCTGAGCGGCACGGCATTTTCCACAATGGAGGACACGCGGTTATCCGCGCCGATAAAGACGATATCGAGTGACGCCTGCGTATGCTGCATCCACATGTCGCTCTGCCGGGGGTAGGACCAGACGAAGATCATGCCGCCATCGGCTGGCACAGACGGACGATACATCTCGCCCACCTGCTGTTCCCGCGGGGTCATGGCCTTTTCCACGGTAAAGACATGCCTGACGCCATCGGCGGATGTAATGGTCAGCGGCACCGTTGGCAGGGCGGGCTGGGCGTGGGTCGGCTCGCCCGTTTCTTCCGCCGCGATGGCAGGAACCGATACAGCGGCCATACATGCGGCCAGGGCCAGCCACCGGCCTGCCTTGAAGGACATCATAAGCAAATTCTCTCCTGCATCCCTGTTTATCCGCCTGTCAGTTCAGGAAGGGATTACCCTTCCGTTCCGCACCGATTGTCGTTGCGGGACCGTGGCCGGGCAGGATCGTGACATCATCGCCCAGCGGAAGCAATTCCCGCCGTATGGCCTCGATCAACTGGTCATGATCGCCGTATGGGAAATCGGTGCGCCCCACCCCGCCACGGAACAGGGTATCGCCAACAAAGGCGAAGCGGGATTCGGGATCATGGAAAATGACATGGCCGGGGGTATGGCCGGGCACATGACGGACCTCGAAACGGTGCCCGAGCGCCTCCAGCATCTCGCCATGCTTTACAAACCTGTCCGGGGTTACGTTTTCCAGCCCGTTCAGGCCAAACAGGGCGGCCTGCCGGGTAATGGAGGACAGGAGCGCGTCATCCGCCCGGTCCGGACCGATTACCGGCACCGGGGCACCCTGCCGCGTGGACAGTTCACGCCGCAGCGCATCCGCCCCACCGGCATGGTCCAGATGGCCATGGGTCAGCCAGATCGCGTCAACCGACAGATCCTTCTCCGTGATGAACGCCGTGATACGCGGCACATCGCCACCCGGATCGACCACCACGGCATGACGGGTACCGGGGTTCCATAATATGGAACAGTTCTGGCCAAAGGCGGTGACGGGCACGATTTCAAGGGAAAGAGGTGTCGGCATGCGCGGAACCCTACCTATAAAAAAAGCGCCCCACGTTACCGCGGGGCGCATCAGGCGACCAGTAGCCGATCAGCCCGCGTTGGGCAGCGGCCAGCCGGTGGCCGGAATGTCGAAATGCTTGGCCAGGTCATGGTCGGGGGTATTGGTCAGGTCACGCTCCAGTTCCTTGACCACCAGCGCGCGGGTATGCACGTCCAGATGCGTACGGATCTGGTGCATGACATCACCGGGGGCCGCGATCGCAATGGCCGGAGCCTTCTTCTGGCGTACGACCGTGTTCAGGAATTCCGCAATGACCTTGCCATAGGCGCCATTGCGCGGCGCATCCATGCCCTTCGCATCATCGCTCTTGAGGTGTTCGAACGTCGCAAGGCCATGTTCGCCATGCTTCAGGATACGGGCATGAATGTTATCGGCAACAACATACCAGGCAGGATCGACATAACTCATTCATATTACTCCATTCATGCGCGCCCCACTTCGGGGTGGCCTTATGTTACGACAATATATGGGGTGCCTGTCCGTGCATGTCCACCGGCTGGTGCGTGTGTATGCGTGCTGATAGAGTAGTCCTGCTATGACACAGGTTTCATCCACGCGGGATCCTCTGGATCTCCTGATCGAATGGGCGCGGGCGGGTCAGCCCTGCGCCCTGGCGACCGTTACCTCGACATGGGGCAGTTCCCCCCGCCCCGCCGGCAGCATGATGGCGGTCTGCGCCAATGGCCGCATCGAGGGGTCCGTCAGTGGCGGCTGCGTGGAAGGCGCGGTGGTCGAGGAAGCCGGGCGCATTATGGCCACTGGCCACCCCGCCACCCTGTCCTATGGCGTATCCAGTGATGATGCGTGGGCGGTTGGCCTGGCCTGTGGTGGCCTGCTGGATGTGTATGTCGTCGCCGTGCGCACGCCCACGCACCCACAGGGCACGCTGGATCTGACCATCCTGGAAACCGTGGCTGAAAAACGCCGCGCCCGCGTGCCGGTCATCGTGGCGACGGATCTGGCGACGGGAACTTCCCGCCTTCTGTACCAGACCGATGCCACACCCGGTGATGGCGCCACGCCCGACCTTGATACGCGGCTTGCCGCCCGTGCGCGGGAAGTGTTCGAGACAGGCCGCAGCCTGCGACTGGAAGACGGGGCCGGACAGGCCCTGTGGTTCCTTCACCTCATTCCCATGCCACCACGCATGCTGATCGTCGGCGCGGTGCATATCGCGCAGGTGCTGGCCCCCATGGCGCAGACCACCGGATTCAGCGTGACGGTCATCGACCCCCGCACCCAGCTTGCAACCGCCGAGCGTTTCCCCGGCATCACGCTGGAAACAGACTGGCCGGATGAAACGCTGGCGCGGCTGGGGGTGGATAACCAGACCGCCATCGTGACGCTGACGCATGATGCCAAGCTGGATGACCCCACCTTGCAGTATGCCCTGAATGGCGACGCCTTCTATATCGGTGCGCTGGGATCGCGCAAAACACAGGCATCGCGCGTTGAACGGCTGCATGCGGCCGGTTTTTCCGCCGGGCAGATCGCCCGCATCCATGGCCCCGTCGGCCTTGCCATCGGGGCGGTGGGAGCAGCGGAAATCGCCCTGTCGATTCTGGCTGAAATCGTGGCCGTGCGTCACAACAAACCGCTGGGACGGATATCGGGCTGGACATGACGCGGGCCAGGCCGCGCGTCGCGGCCATTGTGCTGGCGGCGGGCGGTTCCAGCCGCACGGCACCCCTGCACAAGCTGCTGGCGCCCGACGCCACGGGCCTGCCCATGATCGCCCGCACCCTGCGCGCCATTACCGCAAGCCGGGCCAACCCGGTCATTGTCGTGCTGGGACACCGCGCAGCTGAAATCCGGGCTGCCGCGTCCATGGACAGGCAGGTGGACAACCCACCGCAATTCATTACGGCGCCCAACCACGCATGCGGCCTGTCCCGTACACTGGCGGCCGGCATCCGCGCCGCCAGCACGTATCCGGCTGTCGCGGGCGCGCTGGTCTGCCTGGGGGACATGCCGCTGATCGGCACGGACCTGATCGACCGCATGATCACGGCCTTTCTGGCCCATCCCGACCGGCCCGGCGTGGTGCCGGCGCATGAAGGCAGGCGCGGCAATCCGGTCCTGTGGGGTCGTGCCATGTTCCCAGCCCTGCTGGCCCTGACGGGGGATCGGGGCGCGCGCCCGCTCCTGCACCAGCATGAAGCCGACATGGCGCGCGTTGCGGCCGGGCCGGAAATCATGGCGGATTTTGATACCCCGGACCGCCTGGCCGATTTCGCGCGCCGTTTCGCAGACGGTTGACCTAAGCCCGCGCCGGCGCAAAGAGAGAAGGCACGCCCTGCGGTCCACCGCACGGCCTGACAACCAACCAGGATCAAGACATTGAGCAAGATCATCCGCACCGAACCCAACGCCATCCTGTCCAAGGTGGTGGAATACCATGGCTTCCTGTTCACGCAGGGATTCGTGGCCCGCGACCTGTCCGCCGACGTCACGGCCCAGACCAAGGACATCCTGGCCCAGATTGACGAGGCGCTGGAACTGCACGGCACCGACAATACCCGCCTGCTGCAGGCCCAGATCTGGCTGAAGGACATCAACGACCGTGATGCGCTGAACGCGGTATGGGGTCCGTGGCTGCCCAAGGATGGCGCGCCCGCGCGCGCCTGCGTCGAAGCCAAGATGGCCCACCCCGACGTGCTGGTCGAAATCATGGTGATCGCCACCAAGTAAGGCCGGGGAATGCGGGAAAGTCGGCTGATAAACATGTCACATTTTTGCAACTTTCCCGCTTTCCGAGAATCATTCCACTTATGTTCTCCCCTTTGTTTTCCCATGCATAAACGATTGGAAAACAGGGAATAAATAGTCCGGTTAAAGAATATATTCCTATTTTTTACATGAGATGAAGTTTTTGGGTGAAATATGCAGTGTTGCTGTTCATCCGTCACAGCGCAGGCTTGTCAGACTTGCAATGGGCTTGCTACTCGATGAACACGATGTGAGCGGTTATCAGACGAATCACCCCAACGTGGTGGAGAGATTGCGGAAAATGTGGATCAGAAACATGAAGCGTGGCGTTTTGCTTTCCGTTCTTGGTGCCACGTTCGGGTTCATGTTTTCGGAACAGGGGCATGCAAGGCCGGTCCGGCATGCCAGCCATGTCCATCCCGCCACGGCGCATACTGCCGCCACGCATCATTCCCTGCACCACGCCAGTTATCGTCACGCCACCCGTGAACGCGGGCACGTCATCCAGTGCGTGGCCTTCGCCAAGTCGGCGTCGGATGTTGAAATCCGGGGCAACGCGGTTGACTGGTGGTACAATGCCGCCGGGCGTTACGCCCGTGGCAACGCACCGGAAGAAGGCAGTGTCCTGAACTTCCGTGGCACCCGCCGCATGCCACTTGGCCATGTGGCCGTGGTGCGCCAGGTTGTCAACAGCCGCACCATCGTCATCGACCAGTCCCACTGGGGGCAGCGCGGGATCAGCCGTGACGTTCCGGTCATTGACGTATCGCCCAACAATGACTGGTCGGCCGTGCGTGTGGCGCTGAACAGCCGCAGCGGGGCATTTGGCAGCATCTATCCGACCTATGGCTTCATTTATGCCCGACCGGATACCACGTCGAACATGATGCTGAGCACCTACCAGAAAGCCATGCGCAACCCGCCTGTCATGGCGCGGGCTTCCGGTCGCATGATGCGCCACAACAGCACGGAAGTGGCCGAAGCGCCTGAAGGCATCGTCGGTCACGCCTCCCCATCCCTCGCCTATACGGATGACGCGCCGAATCGTTCCGTCCGGTAATTAAAAAAAATCGAGGCCCTGCAAATCAGGGCCGTCCGGCGCGGTGATAGGGATGCCCGGATGAAATGGCACGCGCACGATACAACTGTTCCGCCAGCATCCCGCGCACCAGCATGTGCGGCCACGTCATCTTGCCCAGCGAAAGCGTATGGTCGGCACGCTGCACCACGCTCGCGTCCAGCCCTTCCGCCCCACCAATGACAAAACACAGCGGGCGCGGCGTCTCGACCCACCGTTCCACCGCATGTGAAAAGGCCAGACTGTCATATGTCCGGCCCCCTTCATCCATGGCCACCACGATCGCGCGCTCAGGCAACGCGGCCAGGATCGCCTGCCCTTCCCTGCGCTTGATTTCATTGGGGGCGCCGCGCCCTTCGGGCAGTTCGACCAGCCTGATGCGCGGCGAAAGCCGGTTGGCATAACGATCAAACAGATCGCGTTCCACCCGGTCCTTCATGCGGCCCACGGCAATCAGATGGAACACTGTTCAGTCCACCGGTGTTGCTGGCGCCTCCGGCGGGACATCCAGATCCGCACCCCACATCCGTTCCAGGCCGTACAGCGCACGCGCCTCCGCCTTGAACAGATGCACGACGATATCCCCCGCATCCAGCAGCACCCAGTCGGAACCGGCGGCCCCTTCGGTCCGCACGCGCTTGTGCCCGACCTCGCCCAGCTTGCGATCGATATGGGCCGCCATGGCCGCGATCTGCCGGTCCGCGATACCCGTGGCGATCACCATCCGGTCGGCAAAGGACGCGCGGCCCGTCAGGTCGATGACCACGATATCCTCGGCCTTATCATCTTCAAGGCTGGTGGTGATGATTTCCAGAAACTGTTCCACGCGCGGGTCAGCTTCGCGCGTGTCAGTCGATACCGGGCCAGCCACGGCGGCCTTCTTGCGCGGCGTGCCCGGCACCTGCACGGCACTGCCCAATGACGCCGCGTTGACGCGTGGCTGTCCCGCGGAAAGGGTGCTGCCGGTCCGGCGCTTGGCGCCACTCTCGGCTGAAGGCTTCCTGGTTATGGCTGTTACTCCCGTCGGTGGCCGGAATTGGCCTGCGATGCACGTATTTGTGTTGCTGATATAGCGTTCTGCGGCGCGGGAAGAAAGACCCATGCCGGTGGCCTGCATGTGGCCAGCATGCCCGCCTGTCGCGCCGGACGCCGCCAGCGCGCAAGCCTGCGGGCAACCTGGCCGTGTAATGCGGCTGGATTATAGCCCGGTCGCGGCAGAATCGCGAGTGGAACCATACGCACGATGTCCCGCCACCGCCACCACCGCCCCATCTGCGCCAGCCCGTCCGCCCCCATCAGCCAGACAAAACGCACATGCGGGAAAAGCTGTTTCAGGCGGCGCAGCGTATCGACGGTGTAGCGCGTGCCGATCCGGCTTTCGATGTCGGTCGCCAGCAGCCCGCGCCCCCGCACGCCATGGATACGCGCACGCACCAGCGCCAGCCGCTGCGACAGGGGCGCCATGCCCGCCACCGGCTTGAGCGGATTGCCCGGTGAGACAAGGAACCATACCTGGTCCAGCTTAAGCTGCCGCAGCGCCCGGCAGGCAAGCTGGATATGCCCGTCATGCACCGGGTTGAACGAACCGCCCAGCAGGCCGACACGCATATGCCGCCCGTCGCCACGGGCCGGCAGGACATCACCCACACCCGTCAGCAAGGATCAGGGCCGGACCTGTCCGGTGCCGATCACCTCGTACCGATAGGTTGTCAGCTGCTCCAGCCCGACAGGGCCACGGGCATGGAACCGTCCGGTGGCAATGCCGATTTCGGCGCCGAACCCGAATTCCCCCCCATCGCAGAACTGGGTGGAGGCATTCCACATGACCACGGCGCTGTCCGTCCCGTTCAGGAAGGTGGTCGCCGCCACCGCGTCCTCGGTCACGATCGCCTCGGTATGGGCGCTGCCGTAACGCGCGATATGGGCCAGCGCGTCTTCCACGCCATCCACCACGCCAACGGACAGGACCGCATCCAGCCATTCGGTGGCGAAATCATCTTCCGTCGCGGCGGGCAGGTCGGGCACGACCGCACGCGCGCGGGCATCGGCGCGGAAGGTGCAGCCACGGGTGGCCAGATCCTCGATCAGGCCGGGCAGGATCTTGGGCGCGATCGCCTGGTCAACCAGCAGCGTCTCGGTCGCGCCACAGATGCCCGGACGGCGCAGCTTGGCGTTCAGCACGATCCGCCGCGCCATTTCCAGGTCGGCGGCGGCGTGGACATAGGTGTGGCACAACCCTTCGGCATGGGCCAGCACCGGCACGCGGGCCTCGGCGCAGACACGCTCGACCAGCGACTTGCCGCCACGGGGAATGATCAGGTCAATCAGGCCGGCCGCCCCCAGCATGGACGCAACATGGGCGCGATCCGCATCGGGCGGGATCTGCACGCATTCCACCGGCAGGCCGGCCGCCTTCAGCCCCGCCTGCATGGCAGCGTGGATGACACGCGCGCTGTTCAGGCTGTCCGACCCACCGCGCAGGATCACGGCATTGCCGGACTTGATGCACAGGGCGGCGGCATCGGCCCCCACGTTGGGGCGGCTTTCGTAAATCATGCCGATCACGCCCACCGGAGTGGCCACGCGGCGGATGCGCAGGCCGTTGGGCCGGTCCCATTCCGCCATGACATGGCCGACCGGGTCCGGCAGGCTGGCGACCTGCTCCAGCCCCTTCGCCATCGCCTCGACCCGTTCGGGGTTGAGGGTCAGCCGGTCACGAAACGCAGCCGCCCCGGTAAAGGCCGCCACGTCACGCGCATTGGCCGCCAGCAGTTCGTCCTGGCTGGCGCGCAGGGCCGCCGCCGCCGCCATCAGGGCCTTATTGCGGGTTTCGGTCGTGCTGCGGGCCAGCACGCGGCCTGCGGCGCGGGCGGCGATGGCCATGGCGCGGATCACGTCCGGCTGCGGTGCGTCGGCCCGCGTGGGGGTTGCAACAGCCTGATCCATGATCCGTCACTCCTTACATGCTATCGCTGAACGGGCACGACGCCCGTATCAGACGTTGAAGCGGAACAGCAGGACATCACCATCCTGCACCACGTAATCCCGCCCTTCGATCCGCAGCCTGCCCGCTTCACGCGCGCCAGCTTCGCCATTGCAGGCGATATAGTCATCATATGCAATGGTTTCACAGGCAATGAAGCCCCGTTCGAAATCATTATGGATGACGGCGGCGGCCTGCGGCGCCTTCGTGCCTTCGGTAATGGTCCAGGCCCGCGTTTCCTTCGGCCCCACGGTAAAGTAGGTGCTCAGGCCCAGCAGGCGGTAGCCGGCGGCGATCACGCGGTCCAGCCCGCTATCCTTCAGGCCAAGCCCTTCGAGGAACTCCACCCGGTCTTCCGCGCCAAGCTGGCTGACTTCGGCCTCGATCGCGGCGGAGACGACAACCATGGCCGCCCCTTCCGCTTCGGCGCGGGCGCGGACGCGTTCGGAAAATTCGTTGCCCGTCGCAGCCGAGCCTTCGTCCACGTTGCACACATACAGCACGGGCTTCGAGGTCATGAGCTGGAGGCGGCGCACCGCTTCCTCCTGCCCTGCCGGGATCGCCTCGCGCGCGGGCCGGCCTTCACGCAGGGCCTCGATCAGCGGTTCCATCAGTTCGACCTGCGCCGCCGCTTCGCGGTCATTGCCGCGCGCCTTCTTCTGCAGCGCCACGATCCGCTTTTCCAGCGATTCGAGATCGGCCAGCATCAGTTCGGTCTCGATGATCTCCGCATCGCGGATGGGGTCAACACCGCCCTCGACATGGGTGATGTCGTCATCTTCAAAACAGCGCAGGACGTGGATGATCGCATCCACCTCGCGGATATTGGCCAGGAACTGGTTACCCAGCCCCTCGCCGCGCGACGCGCCGCGCACCAGGCCCGCGATATCGACGAATTCAAGGCTGGTGGGCAGGATCTTCTGCGACTTGCCGATACGCGCCAGGTTTGCCAGACGCGCATCCGGCACGGCAACGCGGCCGACATTCGGCTCGATCGTGCAGAAGGGATAGTTCGCGGCCTGCGCCGACGCCGTTTCCGTCAGGGCGTTGAACAGCGTGGATTTACCCACATTCGGCAGGCCCACGATGCCACAGTTAAAGCCCATACGCCCTTACTCCCCGGCCTGCGCGGCCATCCTTGTCATGAACAGTTCCGGCTTCCCGTCCGCCAGCAGCACGGCCTCACCGGCCAGCGTATCAAGCATCGGGTCCAGCCACTCGCGGTCCGTGCGGGAGAAGTCACCCAGCACATGGCCTGTCACACGCTCACGGCTGCCGGGATGCCCGATGCCCAGCCGCACGCGCCAGTATTCTTTCGTGCCCAGCATGCGGTCCATCGACCGCAGGCCGTTATGCCCCGCCGCCCCGCCGCCACGCTTTACGCGGATGCGCCCGGGTTCAAGGTCAAGTTCATCATGGAATGCCGTAATGGCATCGGCCTGCAGCTTGTAGAAAGCGGCCGCCTGCTGAACGCTCTCGCCCGAGAGGTTCATATACGTCATGGGCTTGAGCAGCAGCACCTTGTGCCGCCCGATCATCCCTTCCGCGACTTCACCGCGAAAGCGCTTCCGCCACGGGGCGAACCCGTGGCGGTCGGCAATCCGGTCCACCGCCATGAACCCGACATTGTGACGATTCCGGCTCATCCCCGCCTCGGGATTACCAAGACCGGTCCAGAGCAGCATCGTTCAGTCTCCTGTCAGGAATTCGTGGCGGCGGGGGGATCAGCCCTCGGCTGCGCCTTCAGCGGCTTCCGCGGCCTCGGCTTCTTCATCGACACTCGGCGGGGCGACGTTGGCGATGACGAAGTTGTTGTCGTGCAGCACCGGGGTCACGTGCTCCGTGCCCTTGAGGTCGGACCAGCGCACATTGTCGTGGAAGTCGAGCTTGGACAGGTCGGCGGTGAAGAATTCCGGGATGTTCGCCGGGTCAACCACCACGTCCACCGTGTGACGGACGATGTTCATCACGCCACCGCGCTTGACGCCGGGGGAGAGTTCCTCACCCTCGAAGCGGACTTCCACTTCCACATGCACCTTGTGGCCCGCGGCCAGGCGCTGGTAGTCCACATGCAGCGGCGCATCGGTCACCGGGTGCAGCTGGATCTCGCGCAGCAGGGCGTGCACGGACGGGCCACCGGCAACCGAGATGTCATAGATGCGCGAACGCCAGCCGGACTTGTGCAGCTCACGATGCACGATACGGGGGTCAAGCGCGATCAGGGTGGGTTCCTGGCCGCCGCCATAGATAACGCCGGGCACATGGCCGGCACGCCTCGTTGCACGCGCTGCCCCCTTACCAGCCTTCGCGCGCGAAGAGACTTCGATCTTGGTGAATTTGGTCACTTGTTTGCTCCTGAAACACAAGCGCGCGGGCCTCCAGGGGTGCCAGCGCGTGCGCGGCGTTTAACGGAAAACCGCGCGCGATGCAATCACCCAAGGCCGTACGCGCCCGGTTTTTCAGGAAAGCGCAGTCAGGTTCCACACCGGCGTCGGTCCCGGCTCGGCCCACATTGGCGTAGCATTGGGCAGGCGCACGTTGGGCTTGAGATGCATGGCCGAACGCAGGGCGCGGAACATCGCGCCATGGCAGACGATCAGCGGCACGCCATCCTTTTCCAGCGCCCGGTTCACGGCCGATACGGCGCGTTCGCGCAGGTCGGCGAAGCTTTCGCCATTGGCCGGCGTGTAATCACCCGCGATCCAGCTGTCGTACCATGTTCCCATGGGCTTGCCTTCCTCGTCACCGAAGCAGACTTCCTTCAGCCCGTCATCCAGCGCGATCGCCAGCCTAGGCGCGCCGTTGGCCGCAAGCTGGTCGGCCACGATTTCCGCCGTCCGGCGCGCGCGGATCAGTGGCGACGACACGATCCGCACGATCGGCGCATGGTCATGCCAGTGTTTTGCCAAAAGCAGGCCGGCCGCCTCGGCCTGCCTTATGCCCGTCTGGTTCAGCGGGATATCGGTCCGCCCCTGTGAACGCCCCTGTGCATTCCAGTCCGTTTCCCCATGGCGCAGATACCAGTAAGGCCGGGCAATCAGGTCAGTCATGGGGTCGTTCCTTCCAGTTACACCCCTGTGGGGGTAACGCCGGGACAGCCGGGGGGTCAATCCCGCCTTCAGTCAAACAGCGACGAGACCGAGCTTTCATCCGATATGGCCTGCATGGCGCGCGAGATCAGGGCCGCCGTGCTGATCTGGCGGATATTGGCCGATTCCTTCACTGCCTCGGTCGCCTTGATGCTGTCGGTCAGCGTCAGCATGCCCAGCGGCGACTGCCCGATGCGGCTGACCGCGCTGCCGGTCAGCACGCCGTGGGTCACATACGCCTCGACCGCTGCCGCGCCATGCTTCATCAGCGCTTCCGCCGCGTTGCACAGCGAACCGCCGCTATCGACAATGTCATCCACCAGGATGCAGTAACGGCCGCGCACGTCACCGATCACGTTCATGACTTCCGATACGCCAGCGCGCTCACGCCGCTTGTCGATGATGGCGAGGTCAACATTCAGCCGCTGCGCGAGCTGGCGGGCACGGACCACGCCACCCACGTCGGGGGACACGATCATGAGGTTGTGCGGGCCACCGGGAATGTCCATCGGCGGGGCGTCATAGGGCAGCGGCGGCTCGCCATCGAGCTTCATGCGGCCACGGATGTCGCGCGTGAACAGGGGGGCCGCGTACAGGTTGTCCACCGGGATGTCGAAGAAGCCCTGGATCTGCATGGCATGCAGGTCCATGGTCAGGACACGGTTGGCCCCGGCCTCGACCAGGATATTGGCCACCAGCTTGGCGCTGATCGGCGTGCGGGGGCCGGATTTGCGATCCTGCCGGGCGTAGCCGAAATACGGCATGACCGCCGTGATGCGCCGTGCCGACCCGCGCCGCAGGGCGTCGAGCATGATCAGCAGTTCCATGAGGTTGTCGTTGGTGGGGGAGCATGTGCTCTGGATGACGAACACATCCTCGCCACGCACGTTCTCATGGATCTCGACAAAGATTTCCATATCGGCGAAACGCCGCACGGTCGCGTTACAAAGCGGCAGTCCCAGCTCCGCCGCTACTTTTTCGGCAAGGGGCAGGTTGCTGTTACAGGCGACAATCTTCATCGTGTGACGCTCCCGGGCGGCGGTGCAGGCGATCAGGGGGGCTTTTGCGGCGCCACCCCCGTTGTTTATGTGCGGGGTTCTAACAACCGGCATATCCCCTGTCACCTCTCTAAGGATGGCGAAACCTGCACGCCTGCCCTTCGTGGCCGATCCGTCACACCGGGCGGCGGGGGGGCAGTGTCACGCCGGGAAAGGGGCGTGCGGGCGCCGGCGGCGTGAGGGGTACGGGTTTGCCGGTGATTTCGGTCGGGGCCGGATTCTCCGCTGGCGCCGCCCTGGGCATGGGCGGCCACCTGTCGGCCTTCTGCGTGGCCGGGGCCGTGGGACGGGAAACGGCAACCGCCCGGGGCTGCGCCACCGATACCGGGGCGGGGGCATGAACCACGGGGGCGGCAACCGGGACGGCAGGCGGCGCGGCAGGACTGACGGCGGCTGCCGACACCGGCGCGGCAGGTGCCACCATCGGCCTGCTGGCCGCCGGCACATGTTCCGTCACCACCGGGGACGGCGTGGGGGAGACGGGCGACACGCTGGCAACCGCCGGGGCGGATGCAGCATGCGCGGCCACTGGGGCGGATGGCGCGGTGGGGACAACGGATTTCGTGACCGGCACGGCTGCATTCCCGCCACCAGCCATGACGGAAGACGCCGCCGTGCTGGCCGCTACAGGCCGTGCGGCGGTGGATGCCGACTGGGCGGGCAGCACGCCATCCGCCGCCAGCGGGACATTGGCCCGACCGGAATAGCGCGTGATGATCTGGCGCGCGGCTCCCGCCGCCTCATCCGCCGCCGCCACGGCAACGTCACCCCACTTCGCATCCAGTGAATGGGCCGCTATGTCATGGATCTGGGTGGCGGCTCCCGCTTCCTTGCCCTGCTCATCCAGCACCTGCCATGTCAGCACGATATGCTGCTGCTTCGTGGTGGAGGTCGTGGTGACCGCGTCATTGAGTACGACCGTGCAGCGCACCGTGTAGTCCGCCCCGGTGGCGGTATGGCGGATATCCTCATGCGCATCGGGGAACGCCGCGATGAAGGCCCGCGCCAGCGCGCGGTCGCCATCGCCCGGCGCGCCCTGCACGCCCGCGAAATAGACATGGGCGGGACGGTTCTTGAGGCTGTTGGGGTCCTTCTGCATCTGGGCGGCCTGTATCCCGGTCAGCAGTTCGGCCACGCCGGGGGCGGCTTCCTGCGCCGCGCGGGAGACGGCCTGCCCGTCCCCCGCCTGCCACTGCCCCACTGGCACGGGCGCGCCATCCATGTGGCCGCGTTCCTCACCCTTCGGGGTGATGACGGCATAGGTCGGGACAATCGCGCCGTTACGGGCATCGGCCGTCATTTTCAGCCACCAGTCACCCGGGCGGACCGGCTGGCCCATCGCGGGCACCGACTGCGCCAGCAGGGCATTGACCATGGCGCGCTGCCAGCCCTGCGCCCCGGCCTGATCCGTGCCCGACGCCGTGGAAACCGGCACCGCCAGCCGGGCCGTCGGCGCCTGGGCTGCCTGTGTCCCATGGCGGAAGGGTTGCGGCACGCTGACGCACCCCCCCAGCATACAGAGTGCTGCAATGGCTGACCCCGCAAGCAGCCGCCGGACAAAAACTTCTGACATCATGGTTCCATCTATATCGCCGGGCAGGCAATAACGGAAATCTGGTGCCCGATTGCCCCCCCGCCCGCCAGCGTACGGCGGCGATGGCTGAAAAACCGGGTTTCGTCACGCAGGGTATCAATCCCCAGCGCCACGGCCTGTCCCACCCCGCAGCGCCGCAGCCGCATGACACAGTATCCCGGCAGGTCGAACATGAAATGCCCCGCCCGCGCCGCAGGCATGAAAAACGCACCCGCCGCCGCATCGCGCGCCAGCACGGCGTCGCGCATGTCCGGACCGACTTCGTAACTGTCCCGCGTGATGCAGGGGCCGACCACGGCGCGGATATCGCCCGCCGCACAGCCCAGCGCCCCCATGGCCGCCACCACCGACTCCACAATCCCGCCACACGCCCCCCGCCAGCCCGCATGCGCGGCCCCCACGACCGTGCCCCGCGCATTGCTGAACAGGACCGGGGCGCAGTCCGCCGTAATCACGCCCAGCGCAAGGCCGGGGCGGTCGGTCACCATGGCGTCGCCCTCCGGCCCGCGCCCGGTTTCCCATGGCGTCGTGACCGTAATGGTACGGTCGCCATGCACCTGCGTCAGGCCCAGCAGGCGTTCGGGACGCACATCCACATACCGCGCCACGCGACGGCGGTTTTCATGCAGGGCGGCCGGATCATCCGCCGAACGGGTCGAACAGTTCAGGCTGGCATACGACCCGGTGGACACACCCCCCAGACGGGTAAAGAATCCATGCCGGATCCCGGCGAAAACCGGGCTGCGCACCACCTGCGCATCCGTAATCGCGCTGTCGGTCGTCATCGCGTTTCTCCCCTGCCTGTCCCATCGCCCGCGTGCCTGCCCGCAAAACCCGGCAGGTCGCCCGCAAGGCCGGATGAAAGCCCCATTACACGAAAAAGCCGCCCCATGCGCTCCGGCGCGGCCAGCCGCATGGCCGCCGCGCGGATCTCATCCGCCTGCGCGGGGGCGGCACGGGCAAGCTGTTCAACACGCGCGGCAAGCCCCAGCGCGGACAGGAAATCCCCCTGGGTCACGCTGCCCCACACCGCCACCCCACGGGGGGCCTGATCGGCAATGGCCCGGAAATCAACATGCGCCGTAAGGTCCGCGCGGCCCGCATCCAGCAGTGGATCGGCCGGTCGGCCATCCCGCAATGCCTGCAGGCTGTCCCCCCATGCGGGGGCATCATACCCGTAATCGATCAGTAACGCCGCCCCCGGCCAGCGCAGCAGGCGCGTGCCAAGCGCATGGATGAAATCCAGCGCGGGCTGGCAGGTTTCCAGCACCCTGCCTTCAGGCACCGGGCGCAGGCGCGCGGGATGGCCCGCCGGGAAATCACAGGCGGCATGCGTGAACGCACCATCATGCACGAAGCGCTCTTCCCAGCCCTGCCCCCGCCTGACGAACTGCCGGATGGGCAGGGCGTCGAGGAATTCATTGGCCAGCAGCACCATCGGCCCGTCGGGCACGCCACGCAGGTCATCATGCCAGCGTACCGGCATGGCCGTGGCGTCATGCAGGGCATGCGCCTGCACGTCACGCAGGCGGGGCGAGGTCTCGATCAGGTGCACGCGCATGGCCCCGTGGCAGGCGGGGGCGACACGGCGCAGCAGGCGCTGGGCATCGGCCATGAGCGTCCCCCGCCCCGGCCCGGCCTCCACCAGCATGAAGGGATCGGGACGGCCCAACAGCCCCCACACCACCGCCACCCATGCGCCCAGCAGTTCACCAAACACTTGCGATATCTCGGGCGCGGTAATGAAATCGACGAACGGGTCGCACCCTGCGTAATAGGCGGCATTCGCCCGGGCCATGAAGTGGTCCAGGCGTTCGCCGGGTGCGCTCACCGGGCGGTTCCGTCATCGCTCGCGGGTTCATCCGGGTCGTCAGCCATGACGGATGTGCGCGCGGGACGCATATAGGCGTTGAGCATAAGCCCCGCCCCCCCGATCGCCATGGGCACGCACAGCACCTGCCCCATCGTCACGCCAAAGGGCAGGAAGCCGATGAAGGCGTCCGGCTCGCGAAAGCATTCGCATACCGTCCGCGCCACGGCGTAACCGAACAGGAACAGCCCGGCGATAAAGCCGGGATGCTGGCGCACGCGCAGGCTGCGCGACACGCACCACAGCAGGGTGAACAGCAGCAGCCCCTCGGCAAAGGCTTCATACAGTTCGGACGGATGGCGCGGTTCCGGCCCCGCATCGGGAAAGATCATGGCCCATGGCAGCGAGGACGGGGCCGGTCGCCCCCACAGTTCCCCATTGATGAAATTGGCCAGCCGCCCCAGCCCCAGCCCGATGGGCACGACTGTGGTGATACGGTCGGAAAAGGCAAGGAAGCTTAATCCGTTGAGGCGCGTGAACACGATCAGCGCGATAATCACGCCCGCCGCCCCGCCATGGAACGACATGCCGCCCCGCCAGACCTGCAGGATCGCCAGCGGGTGCGTCAGGTAGAAACCCGGCTGGTAGAACAGGATGTAGCCAAGCCGCCCCCCCAGCACCACGCCCAGCGTCGCCCATGTCAGGAAATCATCCACCTGAAGGGTCGTCGCCGCCCGCGGCGGCAGCGCGGCGAGGTGGCGCGCGATACGCCAGCCCGCCACCAGCGCCACGATATAGGCCATGGCATACCAGCGGATGGCGAACGGCCCGAAATGGACCATTACCGGATCGAACTGCGGGAAGATCAGGACAGGCAGCATCGGCCCACTTTCATTGTCATGGTTCAGGCGGCGGCAGGCGGTTACAGGTAGGGATCAGGGGCCGCAAGGTAGTCGTGGACGTAACGGCGCACCCCGTCCTCCAGCGTGGTGAAGGCCCGGCTGTAGCCCGCCGCCCGCAATCTGGCCATGTCGGCGCGGGTAAAGGACTGGTACTGCCCGCGCAGGGCTTCGGGCATGTCGATGAATTCGATGCGGCGCGGCACCCCCACCGCATCACAGACCGCGTGGGCCAGATCGGCATAGGTGCGCGCGACCCCGGTGCCGCAGTTGAACAGCCCGCATACATGCCCGTGGTCCAGCAGCCACAGCATGACATCGACCACATCCCCCACCCAGATGAAGTCACGCGCCTGCGCCCCATCCGCCAGCCCCGGCACGTCGGAGCGGAACAGCCGCAGCGGTCCGCCCGCGCGGGCCTCGTCATACTTGACCTTCACAACCGATATCATGCGCCCCTTGTGGTATTCATTGGGGCCATAGACATTGAAGAATTTCAGCCCCGCCCATGACAGGCCGGACATCGCCCCCCCCGCCACCCGGCGCAGAACCGACTGGTCGAATGCCTGCTTGGACCAGCCATACAGGTTGAGCGGCGCCAGCCGGTCCAGCAGGGCGGGATCGTCACTGAACTGTTCCGGCCTGTCCGCCGCCCCGTACGTCGCGGCGGAGGAGGCATAGATGAAGCGCACCCCTTCATGCGCGCACCATGACAGCAGCCGTTCGGACAGGTCCACATTGGTGCGCCACACCAGGTCGCCATCGGTTGCCGTCGTCTCGCTGACCGCGCCCAGGTGGATCACCGCCGCTATGTCGGGACGGGTTTCAAGCCATGCGTCCAGCGCCTCGGGGGCGATGATGCGCGTGGGCGTGTGGTTGCGCAGGTTGCGCCACTTGCCCGCATTGCCCAGCCAGTCCACCACGACCGTATCGATCCCGCGCGCGTGCAGCGCCTGCTGCATGCACGACCCGATGAAGCCCGCACCCCCGGTAATAACGATCACTGTCCCGCACCCCGCCCTGTTGCATGGAAGTCGATATTGCGGCGTCGCCACGGCCACTGCAATCGTGCGGATAGCCCTGAGCCGCCAATGTGTCTATAGTAGCCGCTTTCATCTCGCGCGTGGACTGGCACAGGACGCGGCGCGGAACGTCATGGAGTACCCACTATGTCCGACAGGCCCCGCATTTTTGATGACCTCGCCGGTGTGGCCGGTGGCGCGTTCTCGGCGCTGGCTGGCGTGCGTGAGGAAATCGGCGCCATTGTCCGCGCCCGCGTGGATGAAACCTTGGGCAGCCTGAACCTGGTGCGCCGCGACGAATTCGAGGTCGTGCGCGAAGTCGCGACCCGCGCCCGCCTGGCGCAGGGCGAACTGGAAAACCGGATCAGCCGGCTGGAAGACCGCGTCTCCGACCTTGAGGCCAGCCTGACCGCGCCCGCCACGCCCCCGCGTTCGGGGCTGTAAGCACAACGCTTGCAGCGCGTGCCGGTGGACCATAGTGTAACAGGACGGTCCGCGCCCTGATTCCCCGCAACAGGCCACGGACCGGATGCAGAGATACGGAATCCGGCCCATGTCCGGATTTCCTCCACGACGGCTTCGGGGAGTGCCACATGCCAGCTCTGACTGAAACAGCGATCCCACGCAATACGAATCCACTCGATCTGATGGAACGGATCGTGGGTGGATATGACTGGAATTTCGAACGCCGCAGCGATTCGGAAATGGCGGCCGAGGCACCGGGCAAATGGTGCGACCATGGCCTGTTCTTCTGCTGGTCGGAAGAAGTGAACGCCATGCACTTCACCTGCACGTTCGACCTCAAGGTCCCCGCCGACCAGCGGCGCAACCTGTTCGAACTGCTCGCACTGGCCAACGAACGGCTGTGGATCGGCCATTTCAGCATGGACCCGGACCACGGCACGCCCGTATTCCGGCACGCGGTCCTGCTGCGCGGGTCACGGGGCGCATCGGTGGAAAGCCTGGAAGACATGATCGATATCGCCCTGACCGAATGTGAACGTTTCTACCCCGCCTTCCAGTTCGTGCTGTGGGGCGGCAAGAAACCGGCGGAAGCACTGGAAGCCGCGATGCTTGACTGCGTGGGGATGGCCTGATGACCGAAACGCTTCCCCCGCTCCTCCTGGTCGGCTGCGGCAAGATGGGCGGCGCGATGCTAGATGGCTGGCTGAAGGAAGGGCTGGCCCCGTCCTTCATCGTCGATCGCCACCGCGAATCCGTGCCCGCCCCGCACCACCTTGTCCGCAGCCTTGATGATGTCCCGGCCGGTTTCCGGCCGGGCATGATCATACTGGCCACCAAGCCGCAGAAGGTGGACGCCGTCATGTCCGCGGTCGCGCCCTTTACCGTGCATGCGCCGGTCATATCGGTGCTGGCGGGCCGCACGGTGAAAAACCTGACGGATGCGCTGGCGGCCCACCTGCCCGCCGGCAGCCCCACCCCCATCGTGATCCGCACCATGCCCAATACGCCCAGCGCCATCGGGCAGGGCATGACGGTCTGCTACGCGCCCCCCATCGCAACCCCCGCGCAGCGCAGGCTGTGCACGCGCCTGCTGCGCGCGGTGGGGGAAGTGGCGTGGGTCGAGCATGAAGACCAGATCGATATCGTCACCTCCATTTCCGGCAGCGGCCCGGCCTATGTCTTCCTGCTGGCGGAACTGCTGGAGCAACTGGGCGTGGCCGATGGCCTGCCGCCCGACCTGGCCCGCCTGATCGCGCGCCAGACGGTATCGGGCGCCGGCGCGCTGATGCAGCACAGCGGCATCGACGCCGCCACCCTGCGCCGCAACGTGACCAGCCCCAACGGCACGACGCAGAAGGCGCTGGACGTGCTGATGGCCGACGGCGCATGGCCCACGACCCTTGCCGCCGCCCTGAAGGCGGGGGCAAAACGGGCGCGTGAACTGTCCGGCCCGCAGCCCGTTTCATGACCATGTGGCGCCGTGTACCCACCACCGCCACCCTTAACCCGGAAGATTATGCCCTCCATGGATAACGACCTGTTTGACGCCACCCTTCTCCGCTCAGCGTTGGAACGTGCCGCTTCGCACGGCTGGCGACGCGTGACGGTCGTTGACGCGGCCCGCGACGCCGGGCTGAGCCTGGAGACCGCGCGCAGGCGTGCGCCATGCAAGGCGATGCTGCTGCTGACGCTGGGCCGGCTGGCGGATGAGGCGGCGCTGGTGGAGGACGAGTCCGAAGGCAGCGTGCGCGAAAAGCTGTTCGACATGCTCATGCGCCGTCTGGACGTGTTCCAGCAGTACCGCGAAGGCGTGCGCAGCGTGCTGCGCGCCCTGCCCATGGACCCGGCGCTGGCCATCCTGCTGGGGGGGGCTACGCTGGAAAGCATGAAGTGGATCGCCAATGCGGCGGGCATGGAAACCAGTGGCCTGGCCGGTGGCCTGCGCCTGCAGGCCCTGCTGGGCGTCTGGACCATGACCCTGCGGGCATGGGACAGGGATGACAGCCAGGACATGGGCACCACCATGGCGGCGCTGGATCAGGCGCTGGACCGCGCCGCGCGCTTTACCGGCCTGGCCCCGGCGGCACCACAGGCCCCCATGCCCGGTGCCGGGTATGACGCGGGCACCGACCCGTTGGTGGACCTGCCGCTGGAACCTTCGGCCTGAACAGACCGGATCGGGCTGTCCCCCCTTTACGGGACGGCCCTTTAGACATTAGAAGATCACCGTATCGCGCGAATCGCGCGGTTAGCGGACTTATTGGGGCGTAGCCAAGTGGTAAGGCAGCGGATTTTGATTCCGCCATGCGGAGGTTCGAACCCTCCCGCCCCAGCCAGCCATTCCCGGAATCGTAAAGTATCCGGGCCAGTGGTCATCTATTGGCCACGCCATGGCAGGCCAGACCGGCCCCGGCACGTCCTACGACGACGTGCTTTCATAGGACATATCAAGCCTCTATCGGCTTACCTATGCCAGTCCCAAAAGGTTTTTGGTGAAGCTTTTTTCAAAAAGCTTCGAAGAACGCCGCCTTTTTGAAAAAAGGCGGCCCCCGGAAACTTTTGTTACTTTCTAATCCTGCACCTGTTCCATCCGTCCCGGCCCGACAGGCTGGACGGCTATGGCGGGCGGCCAGAAGGCATGGGCGATTTCGTTCTGGATCTGCCGGAGTTCACGCTGGATCCAGTCCATGTATTCATGCAGGCCGCGCATGATGATGTCTTCCACCGTCTGTTCAACCAGTGTGACGCGCAGTTCCTCCAGCCGTTCAATGATCGGGGCGCAGTGACGCAGGCGGTATTCCCCCGCCAGTGATCCAAGCACGCTGTAGACGCTGCGCAGGCTGGTGGACAGCGAACGGGGAAAGCCATCATTTTTCAGCAGGAAACCCACGATATTGGCAGGCGTCATCCCTTCGGGCAGGACGCGGCGGAAGGCATGGTACGCCGCAGCCGACCGCAGCACGGATGTCCACTGGCTCATGTCGATATCCGAACCGACCCCAACGCCACTGGGCAGCAGGGTATGGTATTTTATGTCGATCAGGCGCGTGATCTGGTCCGCGCGTTCAAGGTTCTTGCCCAGGATATAGAACAGCCACGCCTGGTCGCGGTACAGCGTGCCCTCGGTTATGCCAAAATGGGTCTGGCAATCCTGCTTCAGCCGCGTGCACAGGGTAGACAGGTAGCCCGCGCCGACATCATCAGGCCCCAGTTCCATGACCCAGCGCGTAAAGACATTCAGGTGCATCCACATCTCGGTCGAGATCAGGGGACGGAGTACCCGCGCGTTTTCCCGGGCATAGCGGGCCATGGACACGATGGAATCCGGATTGTCGGAATCGGTGATGTAGAAGGCCACGACACTGCGTTCGCTCGCGCTCCCATGGCGCTGGAAGAACAGGCCCTCATCGGCATTGATGCGGATGACGCTGTCCCATCCCGCATCCATGTTGGTGGCGGAAACCGACGTGCTCGTCACCTCGATCAGGCGGGCGAGGTTTTCGATGCGCTCCATATAGCGCGCCAGCCACATCGTGCTTTCGGCATAGCGCGAAAGCAGGTTGCGCAGCCCCGGCATGACCGGGGCGGGAAAGACGACCGAAACCTGTGTCATGATGCCAGCACCCATGTATCCTTTGACCCACCACCCTGCGATGAATTGACCACAAGCGACCCCTTGCGCAGCGCCACGCGCGACAGGCCGCCGGGCAGCACCCATGTATCGCGCCCCGTCACGGCAAAGGGGCGCAGGTCGACATGCCGCGCCTCGACCCCCGCAGGGCACAGGGTGGGCGAAACCGACAGGCTTATAACCGGCTGACTTATGTAATTGGCCGGGTTGGCGCGCAGCAGGGCGCGGAATTCATCCAGTTCCGCCTGCGTCGCGTGTGGCCCGATCAGCAGCCCGTAGCCGCCGGATTCGCCCACCGGCTTGACCACCAGCCGTTCGATGTTGGCCAGCGTGTAGTCCAGCCCCTCACGCTCGGCGCAGATATGGGTTTCCACATTGGTCAGGATCGGTTCCTCATCCAGGTAATAGCGGATGATACGGGGCATGTAGGCGTAAACCGCCTTGTCATCCGCAACGCCCGTACCGATGGCGTTGGCCAGCGTCACATTGCCCCGGCGGTAGGCATCCACCAGTCCCGGCACACCCAGCATGCTGTCGGGATTGAACACCTGCGGGTCGAGGAAATCGTCATTCAGCCGCCGGTAGATGGAATGGACCGGACGCGGACCGGCCACGGTGCGCATGTACACACGCCCGTCCTCCACCATCAAGTCGCGCCCCTCGACCAGCGGGATGCCCATTTCACGCGCAAGGAACACATGCTCGAAATAGGCCGCATTGTAGATGCCCGGTGAAAGCAGGACCACCTGCGGGTTGTCCACGCCCATGGGGGCGACCTCGGCCAGCGCGCGGTGCAGGCGGGGGCCGTATTCATCCACCGGGCGGATGTTCAGCCCCCGCGCAAGGTCCGGCATGAGGCGCAGCATCATCTGCCGGTCTTCCAGCACGTACGACACGCCCGACGGCGTGCGGGCATTGTCTTCCAGCACCAGGAAGCGGCCATCACGGTCGCGCACAAGGTCGGTGCCGTTGATGTGCACGTACACCCCGCCGGGCACATCCAGCCCCACCATGGCCTGGCAGTAATTGGCGTTGCCCAGCACCAGTTCATGCGGCACCACGCCGTCATTCAGGATGTGACGGTCGTGGTAAATATCATGCAGGAACAGGTTGATGGCGCGCACGCGCTGCTGCACGCCACGTTCGACATGGTCCCATTCCGTGGCGGTCAGCACGCGGGGGATGACATCGAACGGCAGGACGCGGTCAATCGCCTCCCGGTCGGAATAGACGGTAAACGTGATGCCAAGGCGGTAGAACTGCGCTTCCACCGCGGCCGCCCTGCGCCGCAGTTCAGCCAGGCCGAAATGGGCCAGGCGGTCGCGCACCAGTTGCAGCCCGGGGGGCGGGATATCCTTCCCGCGATTGAGCAGTTCACAGAAAAAATCCGGAATGTCGTATGTCGCGAACAGCCCGGCGGCCTGTGCTGCCATCTTCATATCGTTCATGTCCTACCCCCGCTGGCGTGGAGGCGGATCAGGCGCGAAGGAATCATGTCCGCCCACCTGCAATTTCGTTTCGATCCGTTTCTAGCGGAGCAAGAAAATCACCTTTTGCCAAGAACGAATCTGCATTCCCTTCCCATTCGGGCCAAAATGCCGGAAAAATACGATATTGCCGCCGCCACCAATCCTGATAGCGTGGACGGTGACAGATAAACCACGTCCGAACCGCACCATCGCCGGAGCACGATGGCAGGCATGCGGGACAGTTTTCCGGGGTTCTAGAGTACATGAACGCGCATGCCATGCTGGTCCACCATACGCGGTACCGATACGACCGGCCCGTTCACCTAGGCCCGCAGACCATCCGCCTGCACCCCGTGCCGGGCTGCCGCAACATCCTGTCCCATGACATGGACATCGCCCCCCAGCCCTGTACGCGCGCGTGGGGCCAGGACATGTTTGGCAACAGGATCGCCCGCGTCACGTTTCCCGAACGCGTCACGCATTTCGATATCACCATCCGCCTTGCAACCGACCAGACGCCCATCAACCCGTTCCTTTTCACCCTTGTCCCTTCCGCCCGCCACTGGCCTGCCGGCGGGGCCTGCGACGACCCGGCCCTTGCCCCCTACAGGCTGAACGCAAGCGATGGCCCGGACGGGGCGTCCACCCCACGGCTTGATGCCCTTGTTCGGGAATGGCGCGCCCGGCTGCCCTGCCCCACACTGGACCTGCTGGTGGAACTGACCCGGGCCATTGCCGCGCGCAACACCTACCGTATCCGGCCCGAAGCGGGCGTATGGTCGCCGGAGGAAACCCTGTCCCACGCCGCCGGTTCCTGCCGCGACACGGCATGGCTGCTGATTGCCGTGCTGCGCAGGCTGGGCTTTGCCGCCCGGTTCGTATCGGGCTACCTGTTCCAGCCGGACCTGAATGCGCAGGGCCGTCTGGGCTGTGACCTGCATGCATGGGCGCAGGTGCATGTGCCCGGCGCGGGCTGGATCGGGCTGGATACGACATCAGGCCTGCTGGCGGCCCAGGGGCACATCCCGCTTGCGGTCGCCACCACCCCGCAGCAGGCCGCCCCGGTCAGCGGCCTGCTGGACCGCTGCGTCGCCACATTTGAAGCCATGATGGAAACCGTGCCCCTGTCCCCGGTCGCGGATATGGCATCCACACCGCGCCGGGCTATACACCCCTCATGAAACTGTTTTTCTGCCAGTCATGCCAGCAGGTCCTGTTTTTCGAGAATACGGCATGCGAACGCTGCGGCCACACGCTGGGCTATGTGCCCGAACGGACCGTCCTGTCCGCGCTGGACGCGATGGGCGACGGGTTGTGGCAACCACTGGCGACGCCCGATGCCCCGCCGCGCGCGCTATGCGCCAACAACGCCTACAGCGCGTGCAACTGGCTGGCGGAACCGGGGCGGCCCTTCTGCATCGCATGCAGTTTCAACCGCACCATTCCCAACCTGTCGGTGCCGGGCAATATCGCGCGGTGGCAGAAGGTGGAAGTAGCCAAGCACCGCCTGTTCTACAGCCTGCTGCGGCTTGGCCTGCCGCTGCGCAACCGGCGGCAGGACCCTGAAGGCGGGCTGGCGTTCGACTTCCTTGACAGCCTGCCCGATGGCACGCCCGCCATGACGGGCCACATGAACGGCGTCATCACCATCGCCCTGAACGAGACGGATGATGCCCGGCGCGAACAGCTACGCCAGGAAATGGGCGAATACTACCGCACCCTGCTGGGCCATTTCCGCCATGAAATCGGGCATTACTACTGGAACGTGCTGATCCGGGACGCGGGGCCTGACAGGCTTGCCGCCTGCCGGGACGTATTTGGCGATGACCGCCGCGATTACGCCGCCAGCCTGAAGGCCCATTACGCCGCCCCGGCCAGCGACGCATGGCGCGGCCAGTATGTCAGCCATTACGCCACATCCCACCCATGGGAGGATTTTGCCGAGACATGGGCGCATTACCTGCACATCATATCGACCCTCGAGACCGCATGGGCCTACGGCATGTCCATTGATGCCGCAGGGGCGCACGCACCGCCGCTGCGCGCCACCGTCCGGCGCGACCCCTATACCGAGATGTCATTTACCGAAATCACCGATGGGTGGCTGCCCCTGACCTATGCGGTCAACAGCCTCAACCGTTCCATGGGCCTGCCGGATTTCTATCCGTTCGTGCTGACGCCGGACATTCTGCGCAAGCTGTCCTTCATCCATGAACTGATCCGCGGCAGCCGCGTGGATCGGGCTTAGAAACTGCTTGAAAAGCCAGCTCATGATAGCGCTTTAAAATTCAAAGACGTTTTTGGTGAAGCTTTTTGCAAAAGCTTCGAAAGAACGCCGCCTTTTTTGAAAAAAGCCCCGCCAAAAACGTCTTTCGGTTTTCAGCAGGCCGTTTCTTCCCCATCCTCCCCGATGGGGGCCACGGAAATGGCGCTGTCATTCATGTCCCGGCAGCACGCGCGCAGGGTGGAGATGAAATTGGTCAGCAGCGGCACATGCTGGCCCGCCCGCATGGCGATGGCCAGTTCCGCGCGCGGCGCCTTGGCCCCAAGCGAATGGTAGGTCACGCCACCGGAATGAATCTGGTGCAGCGAGCGCGGCACGACCGATACCCCAAGCCCGGCCGCCACCAGCGGCACGGTGGAGGCGATCTGCGGGGCCTGCTGGCCCATGCGCGGCGTAAAACCCGCATTGTGGCAGGCGGACAGGATCGCATCATGGAATCCCGGCCCGAGTTCACGCGGGAAGATGATGAAGGGTTCATCCACCAGCATTTCCAGCTCAAGGTGGGGATGGATGGCCAGCGGGTGCCCCTTGGGCAGGGCCACGACCGTTTCCTCCTCCAGCAGGGGGGACACCAGCAGCCCCGCCCCGTCGGGCACCGGCGGGCGGACAATGGCAATGTCTATGGCCCGGTCGTGCAGGCTCTTGCGCAGGGCGGGGGTATTGCTTTCCTCAAGGTAGATCGTGACATCGGGCCAGAGTTCGCGGAAACGCCGCACCGTCAGCGGGATCATGGGCAGCAGCGAGACCGCCCCCGCCAGCCCCACGCGGATATGCCCCTTCTCGCCCCGCGCCAGCCCCTGCGCCGTGGCAAGGAACTGCTGCTGCATGCCCAGCAGGGCACGCGCCTGGTCCAGCAGCACCAGCCCCACATCCGTCAGCCTGACCCCGCGCGTCAGCCGCTGGAACAGAAGGACACCCAGTTCATTTTCCAACTGCTTGATCTGCTGGCTAAGAGGTGGTTGTTCTATGCCTAGCTGCTCTGCGGCACGGGTAAAGCTCCCGTTATCGGCAACGGCTACAAAATAACGTAAATGCCTTAGATCCATATTCCATATAAATTATATATGGGACCGTCTTTCAATATATATTTGACGAAATAACATGGCTTGCGCCACGTTTCGCGCCAATCGTGCTGAGGTTGAGTATCCCATAATGAAAATTGGCCTGTTCATTCCGTGTTATATCGACGCGTTCTACCCTGAGGCGGGCATTGCCACACTGGAACTGCTGGAAAAACTGGGACAGGATGTCGAATATCCCCTGGACCAGACCTGCTGTGGGCAGCCCATGGGCAATTCCGGCTGCAATTCGGACGCCGCCGCGGCGGAAGCCCTGTTTGTGCGCAATTTCGCGAAATACGACAAGATCGTCATGCCCTCCGGCAGTTGCACGCATCATGTCCGCGACAATTTTGATGCGATCCCGCAGACCGACGAAGTGCGCCACGTGCGCGAGAACACATACGAACTGGTCGAATTCCTGCACGATATCCTGAAGGTGGATGCCTTCCCCTGGGCGGAATTCAACCACACCGTGGGCCTGCACAACAGTTGTGGCACGCTGCGCGCCCTGCGTACGGCCAGCATGTCCGAACTGGGTGAGAAACCGTTTTCCAAACCGATGGACCTGCTGTCGAAGGTCAGGGGAATCCGCTTCGTCACCCCCAAGCGCCCCGATGAATGCTGCGGGTTCGGGGGCACCTTTTCGGTTACGGAAGAAGCCGTATCGGCCAAGATGGGCGTGGACAAGGTGCGTGACCATTACCAGGCGGGGGCGGATTACATCGTCTCGGCCGATTCCTCATGCATGATGCACCAGCAGGGCTGCGCCGAACGCGCGGGCGTTCCCATCCGCTTCATTCATATCGCGCAGATCCTTAACGGAGCAGCTCAATGAGCAACAAGCCCGTCAACCATGCCAGGGCGGCCGAGCATTTCCTTGAGGATGCGCCCCACCTGCAGTTCCATGACGAACGCCTGTGGGACATGCGCCAGAAGCGTGACGCCCAGATGCACATCCTGCCCGAATGGCAGGAACTGCGCGAGGAGGCATCGCGCATCAAGGAGCACACGCTCTCCCGCCTGCCCGAATACCTTGAGCAGTTCGAGGCAAACGCGAAAAAGAACGGCATCCACGTCCACTGGGCGCGCGACGGGGCGGAACACAACCGCATCGTGGGCGAGATCCTGAAGGCCCATAACGCGCGCAACCTGATCAAGAGCAAGTCCATGGTCACCGAAGAATGTGACATGCGGCCCTATCTTGCAAAACAGGGTGTCAGCGTAACCGAGACCGACCTTGGCGAACGCATCCAGCAGCTTGATGACCAGTTGCCCAGCCACATCGTGGTGCCAGCGGTGCACAAGCTGACATCGGACGTGGCGAAGATCTTCGCCAAGGATTACCACACCGACCCCAATATCCGCGACCCGCACCTGCTGGCTGAAGCGCAGCGCCAGGCGGCGCGTCCGGTGATCCTGCATGCCGATGCGGGCATGACCGGCGGCAACTTCGTGGTGGCGGAAACCGGCACCTTCGTGGTCTGCACCAACGAAGGCAACGCCGACCTGAGTGCGACGGTGCCCAACCTGCACATCGCGACCATCGGGATCGAGCGCCTTGTGCCGCGCATGGCCGACCTTGGCGTATTCATCCGCCTGCTGTCGCGCAGCGCGCTGGGATCACCGATCACGCAGTACACCACCCATTTCCGTGGCCCGCAGAAGGGGGGCGAGATGCATGTGGTGCTGGTCGATAACGGACGGTCCGCCCGCCTGGGCATGGAAGATTTCTGGACGTCGCTCAAATGCATCCGCTGTGGCGCGTGCATGAACACCTGCCCGGTCTATCGCCGTTCGGGCGGGCTGTCCTATGGCGCGGTGTATTCCGGCCCGATCGGCGCGATCATCGACCCGACCTTCAACGAACGCAAATACAGCACGCTTCCCTATGCCTCGACACTGAACGGAAGCTGCACCAATGTCTGCCCGGTCAAGATCAACATCCACGAGCAGCTGTACAAATGGCGCCGCGTGCTGGTGCAGCACCATGAGATGCCCTTCGTCAAGCGCGAGATCATGCACATGGCGGGCAAGCTCATGGGCCAGCCGAAGCTGTACCGCGCCGCCATCAAGGCCACCGAGGTCTCGCTGGGCACCATGCCGCGCTTCGTGCTGTACAACTGGCTGAACCCGTGGGGCAAGCACCGCGAGAACCCCCATCCGGTCAAGCAGACATTCAATGACTGGTACCGCAGGAACCGCGAGAAAGCCCGGCCTGCCGCCGCACCGGAGACCAAGAAATGAACCCCGCACGCGACGAGATCCTGCAGGCCCTGCGCAACAACCGCCCCACGCCGGAAAACCATCCGCTGCCGCCGGTCAGGACACTGGGCGACCTTGATGCCAGCCGTGAGCGTTTTATCGCCAGCCTGAAGATACTGGGGGGTGATGTGCTGGAGCCGGTCGAGGGCGAAACGCTGGATCAGGCGATTGCGCGCCGTCACCCGGATGCGAAGGTGATCTGTTCCAACGTGCCCGAAGCACGCGGCACGCTGCCGGTGGAAAAGGTCAAGACCCCGCAGGATGCGGCGACAATCGATGTGACCGTGGTGCGCGCGCCGTTCGGCATTGCGGAAATGGGGTCGATCTTCCTCAGCGAATCGCAGTTGCCGATCAATTCCTTCGCCCATCTGGGGCAGCACATCGTGGTGCTTCTGTCCCCCGATTCGATTACGGCGAACATGCACACCGCGTATCAGGAACGGCCGGAATTCAGGTCCGCCAATTATGGCGTATTGATGAGCGGCCCCTCCGCCACGGCGGATATCCAGGGCGTGCTGATCCGGGGCGCACAGGGCGTGCGTTCCCTTTCGGTCTGGTTTGCCTGACCATTACAGGCAGGCCCTTCGCGCCATTTCGAAAGAAGGGCGCGAAGGGCCTGATATCAGACAGCTTTCTTCAGGTTCGGGCTGGCCTTGAACCGCACGGTCTTGCCTGCCTTGACCTTTACCGGCTCGCCCGTGCGCGGGTTCAGCGCCTTGCGGGCCTTGGTTTTCTTGACCGTAAACGTGCCAAAAGACGGCAGGGTAAAGCCACCCTCGCGCTTCAGTTCCTTGACAATTGCCGCGATCAGGTCGGATGCGGCCTGGTTGGCCGCGACGCCCGTGCAATCAATCGAATCCTGTATAACTGCTGCAATAAAGGCTTTACTCATCGTAACGGCCTGCTCCCTTCGGGCTGAAAATTGATGTCGTGAATATCCTGTTTCCGCAATCAAACGGGGCGATCGCCGCCATCTGGGCCGGACGGTCGCGGCTTTTACCCTGATGATTGGGGTTACACCAGCAATTTTTTGTTATCACATAAAAATTTCTACTGCTGTGATCAGCAAGAACCGTCGCGGTTTTACAAACAGCAGTCATATCGGCCGCTTTCCGCGATAACATATTGTTTATATCGAAATCGTATCGTTCTGGTCAAAAAAATAAACCGGCAGATGACGCCACAGCCAGACACCCCACCGGGGCGCGGGTATCTGGCTGTGGCGGCGCCGGTCAGCTTTTGAAATTCTGTACCTTCAGGTCCGTCACGCCGACAAAGGTAATCCGGGTATTATCCGTCAGGCTGACAGTCGTGTTCCCGCCCGCAATGGTGGCATTGTCCAGCATGGCCTGAATGGAAGACGTTTTCGCATCATAGCCGGACAGCTTGACGACATTGCCCGCCGATTTGCCAAAGTCCTGAATAATGTCGTTGCCGCCGGCCTTGCCCTTGATGAACTCGAATTCCGTCTGGGCGCTGCCCGCCACGAACAGGTCGTCGCCCGTGCCGGCACGCAGGGTATCATACCCGCTGCCACCAATCAGGGTGTCATTCCCGCTGCCTGCGCGGGCATACAGCTTGCCTGTTGACAGGCCGCCATCCAGCGTTTCGTTGCCGCTACTGGCATAATAGGTGGTGGTCGCCCCTATATTCGCCGTCAGGTCCAGTCCCGCCGTGCCGTAAATGGTGGCATAGCTGCCCGTTACGGTGTCGGAGATGCCATTGCTGCCATCGATGAAGGTCAGGCTGCCATGCACGCTGACCGAAATCGTACTGGCGTCCACATCATCAAGACGGGTGGAATGACTGGCGGAAATCGTATCGTTGCTGCCACCACTCACGGTCAGTTTCGCCTGCGCCTGGATAGTGCTGTCACTGACCGAATCGGCAAGCAGGTTACCCTTGCCATAGATGGTGTCGGATGCACCGCCCTCCACCGTCAGTTTTGCATGGCCCTGGATGGTGCTGTCACTGACCGAATCGGCAAGCAGGTTGCCGTTGCCATAAATGGTGTCGGATGCGCCGCCATCCACCGTCAGTTTTGCATGGCCCTGGATGGTGCTGTCACTGACCGAATCGGCAAGCAGGTTGCCGTTGCCATAGATGGTGTCGGATGCACCGCCCTCCACCGTCAGTTTTGCACGCCCCTGGATGTTGCTGTCACTAACCGAATCGGCAAGCAGGTTACCCTTGCCATAGATGGTGTCGGATAGACCGCCTTCCACCGTCAGTTTTGCATGGCCCTGGATGGTGCTGTCATTGACCGATTCCACAAGCAGGCCATTGCTGCCATAGATTGAATCAGACACGCCGCCATCGATGGTGTTGATATAGCGCGCGGGATTATGCTCCCCGAAGTAATCATCATCCCCATAACCACTGATGGTGGAATTGCTGACATCCTGCACCATCACGCCGTCAATGACCCGCAACATCACGCTGCCACCGTTGAACTGTGCCGTATCCGCGGCACTGCCCGGCGCGTTCCAGTCCCCGGTTACGGTCGTCGGGCCGTCAGCGCCGTAAATGGTGTCGGCCCCGCCGAGGACATGGATGAGGTCATGCCCCTTGCCACTGACGAAATCCGTATTGCCAGCGGCAGCGTAATAATTCACGTCGCCCGTATTCGCGACATAATTCACCCTGCCCATGTTACCATCAATGACGGTAGTGGCCTGCTTGCCGCCCTTCAGGGTGATCGTGCTGTCCAGCGCGGTGGAGGCGATGGTGCTGCCGATCTCGACCTCGGTGCCCGTCACGGTGAACTTGCCGCGGGTCGTGACCTGCTGGTCCACGCCGCCAGACTGCACCATCTGGGCATCGATCCCGGCCACGCCGAACATGCGCACGGCCAGCGCCGTGCCATAGGTGTTCTGCAGGGCAGAGATCTCGGCATCCGAAACCTTGGCGAGCGACTGCAGGGCCGCGACCTCGCTCACCTGATTCAGTCCCAGTATGATATCGCTCTTGTCCGGGTTGATCCCCAGCGTCAGGCCAGTGGCCCCGGTTACGGTCACGCCCATGCATTCCGTTCCTTTTCACGCATTGCGGGAACATGCATGTCTCCCGACCTCGCTACAGATATCCGCTACCCGCGCCGCATGATCGCAACGACCGGGGAGGAGATGCTTTCACGACGGTAATTGCCAGCAATGGGTTAAGAATTTCGGAATCAGGATCAGATTGGTTCAGTTCAATGGAACACGTTTTTCCAGTTCCTCGAGCCAGATGCGGGCATTGCCGTCGGACGGCGCGCGCCAGTCCCCACGTGGCGACAGCGCACCACCGGCCACGACCTTCGGCCCGTTGGGCATGGCCGAACGCTTGAACTGACTGAAACCAAAGAAACGGTTAAGGAAAACACCCAGCCAGTGCCTGATTTCAGCCAGGGTGTAAGCCCGCCTGCCCCCGGCCGGGAAACCCGGCGGCCATGCCCCCCGCGTGGCGTCGCCCCATGCATGCAGCGCCATGAACGCGATCCTTGACGGACGGAACCCATACCGCAGCACATGGAACAGCGTGAAATCCTGCAAGGCGTAGGGACCGATCAGCGATTCCGTGCTCTGCACCGCCTGCCCCGCCGTGGCGGGCACCAGTTCGGGCGAAATCTCGGTGGACAGGATGGCGTCCAGCACCGCGCGGGTCCGCGCCTGTTCCCGCCCGTTGGCCATGACCCAGCGGATCAGGTGCTGGATCAGCGTCTTCGGCAGGCCGGAATTGACATTGTAATGCGCCATCTGGTCACCCACACCATAGGTGCACCAGCCCAGCGCCAGTTCCGACAGGTCCCCCGTGCCGATCACGATCCCGCCCGACTGGTTGGCCAGCCGGAACAGGAAGTCCGTCCGCAGCCCCGCCTGCACGTTCTCGAACGTGACATCGTACACATCCTCGCCCGCGGCGAAGGGATGCCCCATCTGTTCCAGCATCAGCCTGGCCGCGGGACGGATGTCGATCTCGCGCGCCTGTATGCCCAGCGCCGTCATCAGTTCATGCGCGTTGCCATGCGTGTCGCTGCTGGTGCCAAAGCCGGGCATGGTATAGCCCAGCACCGCCTGCCGCCCCAGCCCGCTTTCATCCGCCGCCCGTACCGCAACCAGCAGGGCATGGGTCGAATCAAGGCCGCCCGACACGCCAATCACCAGCGTTTTCGCCCGTGACGCTTGCAACCGCCGCTTCAGGGCCGTGACCTGTATGGTAAACGCCTCGTAACAGTCCTGGTCCAGAACGCCCGGGTCGCTGGGCACGAAGGGGAATCGGGGAATGGTGCGCCGCAACCCGATATCATCCATCGGCGGCGTCAGGGCCAGGTCGATCCAGCGCCAGTCCGGCATGCCTTCATGCGCGCGGTTATCGGCAAAGCTGCCCATGCGCAGGCGTTCCTGCCGCAGCAGATCAAGGTCCACATCCGCCATCAATGTCACCAGACCGGACGGGAAGCGCGCACTTTCCGCCAGGATCGCGCCATTTTCAAAAATGGAGGTCTGCCCGTCCCATGCCACGTCCGTGGTCGATTCCCCCTCCCCCGCCGCAGCATAGACATAGGCGCATACACAGCGCGCGGAATGGGACTGGCACAGCAGCGTGCGCGTACGCGCCTTGCCCACGGTGATATTGGACGCCGACAGGTTGGCGATGACCGTGGCCCCGGCAAGGGCCGCCTGAATGCCCGGTGGCTGGGGCACCCACATGTCCTCACAGATTTCGGCGGCCACCACCAGACCCGGCACATCGCGGGCACGGAACAGCAGGTCGGTGCCAAAGGGTACGTCATGGCCATTGATCGTGACCTGGCCGCCCCGCAGCCCCGCACCGGCGCTGAACTGCCGGGCTTCGTAAAATTCCCGGTAATTGGGCAGGTAGGATTTGGGAACGACACCAAGAATTTTCCCGTCATGCAGGGCTATGGCGCAGTTATACAGCGCATCCCCCCACACCACCGGCGCGCCCACCAGCACCAGTGGTCGCAATCCCGCCGTCCGTGCGGCAAGCCACGTGATGGCGTCCCCCACGCGGTCCAGCAGCACGTCCTGCTGGCGCAGGTCCTCGATCGCGTAACCCGACAGGCCCAGTTCAGGAAAAACCGCGACCACCGCCCCCGCGTCATGGCAGGCGTGGATGCCTTCACTGGTGCGGCGCGCGTTTTCCATCGGATCGGCCAGCACGACCGGCAGCGTGCACGCGGCCACGCGCGCGAACCCATGGGTGTACAGAGCGTAAAATCCGGCCGTGCCACTGCCTGCTGTCATATCCTGCATCCCCGCGCCCAAGGCCAAAATCATGCCTCCGATGAACCGTGCGCCATCTGGCGCATTGTTATAGAGCGGATGGCATGCCCGCGTCTGTCACAACAACGATCGGAAGGAACCGGATCATGGACCTGTTACGCTGGACCATCACATTCCTTGTCCTGGCCCTGATCGCCGCGGTCTTTGGCTTCGGCGGCATATCTGACACCTTTGCCTATTTTGGCAAGGTGCTGTTCTTCGTCTTTATCGTCCTGTTCATCCTTGGATTGTTTTTCGGCCGCGGCCGCGGAACTTCGACCTGACCCACAATCCCCGGCGAACAAGCGGGATCAGCGCAAGGGCGTAGATCCCGTCCATCATGGCCATGGAAACCGGCACACCGGGCACCAGATAGGTCGCCGCGTCGCACGGCTTGGCCGGGCGGCGCGGCATGGAGGCCAGGCGTTCGGCAAAACTGCCGCCGTGGAAGGTGGGCGCACGGCATTCGGGCAGCGGGCTGGCCCACCAGCCCTGCTCGACCCCCACATGGACCACCGACAGCCCGAAGGCGCATAGCAGCACCGGCATGCACAGCCACAGCATGCCACGCGCCATGTCACGCGGCAGAACGGTGGCAAGCCCACCCAGCACGATCAGGATACGGTAAGGCCAGCGTTCCCACAGGCACAGCCCGCAGGGTACGTGGCCCAATGTGTACTGGCTCCACCACGCCACACCCAATGCGGCAAGGCCCGCCAGCACCATCAATAAGGCAGTTGAACGCATGGCTGGCTACGATCGGTCGACGACGGGCGCGGCCTGCAGCGCGCGCATGAAATCAGCCGCCCAGCTGACGGCGGTCGTGCTGCTGACTTCGCGTTCCAGGGCCTGCCAGCGCGTGCGCCGTTCCGCAAGGCCCATCGTCAATGCCTCATGCAGGGCATCGGCGATTTCATCAGGGTCATACGGATTGACCAGTATCCCTTCATCCATTCTTGGCGCGGCCCCCGCGAAATGCGACAGGATCAGCACGCCCGGGTCGGCCGGGTCCTGTGCCGCGACATATTCCTTGGCCACAAGGTTCATGCCGTCACGCAGGGGCGTGATCAGGGCGGCTTCCGCCCGGCGGTAGAACCCGGCCAGCACCTCACGTGGGAGGGGGCGGGTGATGTAGCGGATGGGTGTCCAGTCGAATTCCGAATACGCGCCGTTGATCCGCCCGGTCAGCTCATCCAGCTGGCGACGCAGCTGGCGGTACTCCTCCACGCTGTCACGTGAAATCGGGGCGACCTGCAGGAAGGTCACCTTGCCCCGATGTTCGGGGTAGCGGGCCAGAAGCGCCTCGTACCCACGAAAGCGTTCGGGCAGGCCCTTGGAATAATCCAGCCGGTCCACGCCCAGGACCAGTTTCGCGCCACGCAGGCTGGCGTCCAGCCGCTCGACCTCCGGCCCCTGCATGCTTTTTTCCGCCTGCGCGCGGAATTCATCGGGGTCGATGCCAATGGGGAACGCCTGCCCGCGCGGTGGCAGGCCATTGACCTCCAGCGAGTGGTTCAGGTTCTCGGCATCCTCGGGGGTCTGCACGCCCACCAGATCGTAGCTCTGCATGTCTTCCAGCAGCAGTTCCGCGCCGGGCAGCGAGCGCACGAGGCTCCATGGTGGAAAGGGAATATGCAGGAAGAAGCCGATCCGGCACTTCACCCCCAGGTCCCGCAGCGCCTGACCCAGCGGGAACAGGTGGTAATCATGCACCCATATCACGTCATCGGGCCGCAGCAGCGGCAGCAGCGTGCGCGCGAACATGGCGTTGACCGCGAGGTACGTCTCCCAGTCCGTGCGCGAATAGTTCATAAGCCCCACACGGTAGTGGAACAGCGGCCACAGGATCCCGTTGGAGAAATTCTGGTAAAACCCCTCATATTGCAGCGGCGTCAGGTCGATGGTGGCGTAGGTTACATTGCCAACCTTGTCCAGCCGTGGCACGGGATCGCCGCCATGCAGCTGCACCTGCTTGCCGGACCAGCCGAACCACAGCGATTCCCCTTCGCGCAGCGCGTCTTTCAGGCCGACGGCAAGGCCGCCGGCGGGCTGGCTGCGTTCACGCGGGGACGGGACACGGTTGGAAACAATGATCAGCCGCCCCATGTGTCCCCGCCCCCCTGTGCCAGTTGCGCAAGCCAGCCACGAAAGGCCGCGGGATCGGGGAAATCATCAGGGATGCGGAACCCGACACCGCCCAGACGCACCGCCATGCGGATGCCATCTTCATCCGTTACGTCATCGCCGACAAAGATGGGGGACCGCCCGGCAAAGGGCGCGGCCTGCATAAGCGCTTCCACCGCATGGCCCTTGTCTATGCCGGCGGGGCGGATTTCCCATGCCATCTTGGCGGCCTGGACGTGAAACGCGCCCCCTGTCGCGGCGACCCAGCCATCAGCCACCTTGCCCAATGCATCGCCCGCGCCGGGCGCGCCACGGTAATGCAGCACCAGCCCCGCCTTCTTGCGTTCGATCCGCACACCGGGATGGGCGCGGGCCAGCTGGTCGGCCTGTTCAATCCATGCGGCGGGCACGGGCGGCAGGGGCGCGCGCTCAATGGCCTGGCCCGGCGCGTGCCGGATGGCGATGCCATGTTCACCCGCCACGGCGTAGGGCACATCCCCCAGGAAATGGTCGATCTGGTCAATGGGCCGGCCCGAAATCACGGCCAGCGCATTCCCACATCTGTCACGCAGGCGCCTGAGCGTATCGAGCAGGCCGGGCACCACCACAACGGATTCAGGCGTGGGCGCGATATCAACCAGTGTCCCATCAAAATCCAGCAGGAATGCCGCGCGGGCAGGCGGGGGCAGCCGATCGAGCGAAGGAAGGGAAGGTATCTTGCTCATGATGGGTCTAGCCTCCGGCAAAGCTGGGGAATACGCAAGCCCGGAACCACACCGGACAGGCCGACAGCATTGATACGATACAATTTAAACTATTATCTAATGCAGCATTAGCGGGGCTGCCCCCTCATCCGCAGGATCGGCAGGCGGCGGGGCCGGCAGCGGCGGCGAAACCGGGGGGCGCGCCGCAGGGGAGGGCGCCACAGGGGCCTGCGTGGGCGACAGGGGCTGCGGCGCGTCCGTGGCCCCCGGCCCCGGCCCCGGCGTGGGGGACGGGGTGGACCCGTCCACCGGGACCGGGCTGCCATCCGCACCGGGCTGCGGGACGGCGGCCACCGCCAGCGGCGGGGGAACCGGGGCCACCGCATCGCCGCCGCAGCCTGCAAGCTGTACGTCATATAGCGGGTTCTGGAACACGCCGGTCGCGGGTTCGGCTATGGCCATCCAGCCCTGAAAGGGGATCATGCCTTCATGCGCGTCATGCACTTCCAGCCAGGCGGCGCTATCCGCAGGCAGGGTGGGCGGGCGCTGCAGGCATGACGTGGCGTGCAGCGTCAGGCTTTTGTACGTCATATCCTGCCCCGTGGGGATGTCGAGCATCTGGATGTGGGCATCCAGCTTGTCCAGCACCCGCACGGTGGCGATGCTGCGCCCCTGCCACGTATCGGGGGGATACATGGCGGGCGGGGCCAGCCATTCAGCCGCATGGGCGCAGGCGGGCAGGCCGGCAAGCAGGGCGGCGGGCAGGGCGGCAGGCAGGCAGCGCAGCAGGCGCCTCATGCCTTGGGACTCCGCAGGGTGTTCACAAGGTCCAGCAGGATCCGGCGCATCGCCGCCTCATCCACGCCCATCAGGATCGCATCCTCGAACGCATCACGGAGAACACCCTGCAATTCAGTATAATTTTCCTGCAATATCAGTAATTTATCACGACATGACACCGGTGTGCCATCAGGTTGTGGCCAGACCTTCGGCATGCCCGCACCCTCGTCCCCCACGTCATGGTTCATGGCGTCTCTCCACCTGCGGGCACCTGCGTGGACGGGGGGGCCTGCGCGGGCTGGGACGCCTGGGCCTTGTCCTGCCGGGCCTTGGTCAGCGTATCGGTGACGGAGAAGATGAACTTGCTCAGCAACTGTTCCAGGCTGATTGCGCCCTGCGTCTGGCCGATCGTGCCGCCGGGGGCCAGCATCCTGTCATCCCCACCCGGCGAAAGGGCGATGTACTTGCCCCCCAGCAGGCTGTCGCTGGTGATGATCGCCGCCGTATCATCGGGCAGCCTGATATCGGGCCGCACGGTAAAGGTGACCTGGGCGGCGAAGGTTTTCGGATCGACATGTTCATCGACCACCTGCCCGACCGTGATCCCGGCCAGCCTGACATCCGACCCCACGGACAGGCCATCGATATGGGCGAAGCCCGCGTTCAGCCGATACCCGGTTTCATGCGGGCGCCCCTTGTCCAGCACGGCATAGGCCAGCAACCCCGCCAGCACGGCCAGCACGGCAAACCCGGCAAGGAGTTCCGCAGGCTGGCGGACCGGCCGGCCTGAAACAGCAGCAACCATGGTGGCAAAGCTTCCCCAATATCCAGTGGCGCGCACCCTAGCAGGTTACGCCTCCGGTTTCATCCCTCGGGGTACCATGCCTCATAATCGCTGGTAGTTGAAGCCCGCTGCCCGCCGCGCAGGTCGCTGCCGGGGGGATGGTACGCGGCCACGGTCCCGGTCTGGTTGGGCTGCCACGGCTGCTGCCACGGCTGGCGCGCGCTTTCGGGCAGGGGCGCGTCTTCCATATGGTGCAGCCAGCCCCACCATTCGGGCGGGACGGCGGATGCGTCCTCGCCCTTGTGGTAGATGACCCAGCGTTCATGCCGCTTTTCCCCGCCGCCGGTGCGGTTGGGGGTCCGGGCCTCATAATAGGGCCGGCCATCGGCGTCCCTGCCGACCAGCCGCCCCCTGAAATGCGTATAGATACGGGTGCCTAGATTTGCCATGGCCAAAGCCTAGTCCGCCCGCACGCGCACGGTCCACGCGCATATGCGCGACCGGCCGTCACATCTGCGGGATCAGGGGGCGGATGGCATGGCGACAGCACGCGCCGCCCGCATGCGTACCCGCCTGCGGGCCGGGACACACCGCACTTCCGGCGGGACTCGACCGCGCCCACCCGCCGCCCGCGCGGCACGATCCGCGCCATGTTCCGGCCCGTGCGTACTTATCCCCCATATCCACGGTATCCAGTGGAATGTATAGTTGCGACTCCGGTCCGGACGGGTTCCGCATGCCGTGCCCGTGCCGGTAAAACGGAAGGCATGACAGCACGAAGCCACTGGAACGGCGTGCGCATGCGGACCGTAGAGGCCGCAGCGGACCCCGACGACGCGCCACGTTCCGTTACCCTGCCCGCCGACTGGGATGACACGGCAGCCGAGGCCCTGGCCCAGCTGGCCCCCGGCCATGGTCCCGCCAGCCTGCCGGTCGAGGCGGCGCGATGGATAGACGACCTGTGTACCGGCGAGGTGGCCGGCCCCACGGTCCGCCCCATCGCGCGCACGCTGTCGTGCCTGCTGCTGATGCGGCAGGCGGCCCCGGTGGAAAGCCTGTGGCATGGCCACCATGACCGCAGGCCCGCCTTCGTGGTCAACCTTGCCGCCTTTGTCGAGGCCGATAACGGCTTCATGGCCACCGATTTTGTCGCCGCCCTGCGCCTGCTGGCCCACGTGCTGCGCGCGGTGTCACGGCAGAAGATGCCCATGCGCAATGGCGAACTGCCGCTGCCCGACCCGGTGGGGCGCACCACGCCGCACCTGCGCGCCGTTCCCGCCCCCACCAGCATGGACCCGCATGAACGCCCGCCCACGGCTGGCGCCATCCTGCTGACCAACCTTGACGCCTGCCTTGCCGGGCTGGGGCTGGATTACGACAGCGAGGCCGGGCGCGACGCGGCCTGCAGCATCGTGGCCCTCGCCACCCTTGTCGCCCATTCCGGCGAGGGGGCGGACGCCATGCCCCTGCCGCCCGTGCGCAGCATCCTGCCCGGCGTCAGCCAGATCGCGCGCGCGGTGTGGCAGGAAGCCGCCGTCGGGACCGACTGCCCCGCCGCCCGTGTCGAGACCGGCTTTTCCACGCCCGGCCCGATCGATGCGCTGCTGGGGGTGGAATCATGCGGGCTGGCCCCGGTCTTTTCCCCGCTGCGCGCCGACGGGCGGCTGGCCACCAGCACGCTGGCGCGCCTTGCCAGCCGGGGACTGACGCTGGAGGCGGCCTTTGCCGCGACACTGGCGGGGGATACCGTGCTGCCGCTGCCCGGCGCCGCGTCGCATCAGGCCATGCATCGCGCGCTGAGCGGCTTCGTGGACCGCGTGCCCGCCCGCCCCGACGCCACGCGCGACACGCTGGCCACCCGCGCGGGGCTGGAACGTGGCGCGCGCCGCCCCCTGCCCGCGCGCCATGGCGGCTTTACCCAGAAGGCCAGCGTGGGCGGCCACCGCCTGTTCCTGCGCACGGGTGAATATGCCGACGGGTCACTGGGTGAAATCAGCCTTACACCCACGCGCGAAAGCCCGATGGTGCGCGGGTTGATGGACACGCTGGGGCAGGCCGTCAGCATCGGCCTGCAATACGGCGCGCCGCTGGAAAGCTATGTCGAGGCGTTCGCCTACACCCATTTCGGCCCCGCCGGAACGGTGGAAGGCGACCCGGTTGCATCATACGCGACATCCATGCTGGACTACGCCTTCCGCGCGCTGTCAGATGCCTATCTGGGCCGCAGGCTGCCCGACGCCCCGCATGAGGACATGACGGCGGACAGCCCCGCCCCCATGCTGCCGCTGGACCTGCCCGAATCCGGCAATGACGATGGCGATGACACACCCCCACGGCGGCGCAGGCTGCGGCTGGTCGGATAACGCGACGGCCCCGCCTCCCGCCCCTGATGACAGAGGATGACCCAATGCCCGACACCACCCCCGAACAGCGCCTGAAGCAGCTTGGCATTGTCCTGCCCACCCCGGCCGCGCCGGTGGCGAACTACGTCGCGGCCGTCATCAGCGGTTCCACGCTGGTGGTGTCGGGACAGTTGCCGCTGGTCGATGGCAAGCTGCTGACCACGGGCAAGCTGGGCGACAGCGTTGCCGTCGAACTGGCGGTCGAGGCCGCGCGCTACAGCATGGTCAACGTCATCGCGCAGGTTAAGGCCGCGATTGGCGACCTGTCGCGCGTGAAGCGCGTTGTCCGCCTAGGCGGGTTCATTGCCTGCACGCCCGACTTCACGCAGCATGCCGCCGTCATGAATGGCGCATCCGACCTGGCGGTGGCGGTGTTTGGTGACGCGGGCCGCCATGCGCGCTCCACCGTGGGCGTGCCGTCGCTGCCACTCGATTCGGCTGTTGAAGTGGAAGGCCTGTTCGAAATAGGCTGAGGCAAAGCCCCACCACATAATAAGGGAGCCTGTCATGACCCCAACGCCCCACGCGGTTTTTCCACTGGCGCGCCCGTCATGACCGGCACCACCATGGTCCTGCACCGCAGGATTGCCGAAATCCCGGCACATGAATGGGATGACTGCGCGGGCGATGACAACCCGTTTGTCAGCCATGCCTTCCTGTCCGCGCTGGAGGATAGCGGGTCCACCGGCCCGCAGACCGGCTGGATGCCCCAGCACCTGGCCCTGCGTGATGACACCGGCCGCCTGCTGGCGGCGGCTCCCCTGTATGCCAAGGGCCATTCCCATGGCGAATACGTGTTCGACCAGCAATGGGCGCGGGCCTTCATGCAGGCGGGCGGGCAGTATTACCCCAAATTGCAGGTGGCCGTCCCGTTCTCCCCCGTTCCGGGGCCGCGCCTGCTGGTGCGCCGGGACGCGCCGGACGCCGACGTGCTGCGCCAGCTTGCTGGCCGGGCGCTGCGGCAGGCCTGTGGGGAGCTGAACCTGTCATCGGTCCATGTCACGTTCTGCACGCAGCATGAATATGACCTGCTGGGACAGACCGGCTGGCTGCAGCGCCTTGGGGTGCAGTACCACTGGGACAACTGCGCCTATACCAGCTTCGATGATTTCCTGGACACCCTGGCGTCGCGCAAGCGCAAGGCCATTCGCCGCGAACGGCGCGACGCCAATGCCTGTGGCCTGACCTTCCATACCTGTCGCGGCAGCGAGATCACCGACGCGCTGTGGCATGATTTCTATCAGTTCTACCTGTCCACCGTGGACCGCAAATGGGGCAGCGCCTACCTGCAGCCCGGTTTTTTCCCGCTGCTGTCGCAACGGCTGGGGGAGCGGGTGGTGCTGATGGTTGCCAAACGCGACGGGGTGCCGGTGGCGGGGGCGCTCAACCTCATGGGCCGCGATACGCTGTATGGCCGCAACTGGGGACGGCTGGAGGGGGACTGGCCCTTCCTGCATTTCGAGCTGTGCTATTACCGCGCCATCGACTTCGCCATCGCCCACGGGCTGAAACGGGTGGAGGCGGGCGCACAGGGCGAACACAAGCTCCAGCGCGGCTATCGCCCCTGCCTGACCCATTCCGCCCACTGGATCAGCCATCCCGGCCTGCGCGAGGCGGTGGCGGAATTCCTGCATCACGAACGCGCCGCCATCATGGCCGAACTGCCCGCGCTGGACGCCATGACGCCCTACCGCGCCGGGTCGTGATCAGCATGATGATGCATGTCATGCCGCCCGGACGCCCGGACATGATAGCATAGCATGATGACTGGCGGCCCGCAGGCCGCAGCCTGACAGCCAAGGAGCGGACCCCATGTACGCAATGCGACTGCTTGCCCCCCATACCCCCCTGCAATGGACCGAACTGCCCGACCCCGTGCCGGGACCGGGGCAGATCCGGGTAAAGGTGGGCGCATGTGGCGTCTGCCGCACCGACCTGCATGTGGTGGATGCCGACCTGCCCTTTCCCGGCCACCCGCTGACGCCGGGGCACGAAATCGTAGGCCGGATCGACGCCATCGGCCCGAATGTGGAAGGGCTGCACATGGGCCAGCGCGTGGGCATCCCGTGGCTGGGCCATACCTGCGGCTGCTGCCATTACTGCGAAACCGACCATGAAAACCTGTGCGACCACCCGCTGTTCACCGGCTACACGCGCGATGGCGGCTATGCCACCATGGCGGTGGCGGATGCGCATTTCACGTTCCCCCTGCCCGATGGGGATGATGACGTGGCGACGGCCCCGCTGCTGTGCGCGGGGCTGATCGGCTGGCGGTCACTGGTCATGGCGGGCAAGGACGCGCGCAGCATCGGGCTGTACGGTTTCGGGGCGGCGGCCCACATCATAGCCCAGGTGGCGGTGTGGCAGGGGCGCTCGGTCTATGCCTTTACCCGGCCGGGCGACACGAAAACGCAGGAATTCGCCCGCTCGCTGGGCTGTGTGTGGGCGGGCGGGTCCGATGAGCTGCCGCCCGAACAGCTCGACGCCACCATTATCTTCGCCCCCGTGGGCGCGCTGGTGCCCGCCGCGCTGAAGGCCGTGCACAAGGCCGGGCGCGTGGTCTGCGCGGGCATCCACATGAGCGAGATCCCCGCCTTTTCCTATGACCTGCTGTGGGAGGAACGCCAGATCGTCTCGGTCGCGAACCTGACAAGGCAGGACGGCATCGACTTCCTTGAACTGGTGCCGCGCGTGGGCATACGCACCACGACCACCCCGTACCCGCTGAAAGAGGCGAACAGGGCGCTGGATGACCTGCGCCATGGCCGCTTTGAAGGGGCCGCGGTCCTGGTGCCCTGACCATACGTGGCCAGGGGCGGGGATGACAGCCACGGGGCGTGTATGCTACCGGCGCCATGGTCACCCGCATGTCCCGGCCCGCCCCGGGGCAACCGCCCGGAAGGCGCGGTCCGCATGCAGGTGGTCAATGTCGCCCGATCCCCACCGGAAGGGTGTCCACGACCGCTGCAAAAACACCCCGGCCATTATTAATTCTGGCTTTTGGGGCAATCATTCTTTATGCACCGGCCTTCTCCCTGACGCATGAACACGGGCCGGCGGCCAGTTTCCTTCCTGCGTCGCCCATGTTCTTCATGTTTTTGTCCGGATTGCCCGATACATGCCGTTTCCCGAAACCCACCCCGCCCTGCAACGCGCGCTGGACGAGCGTGGGTACGACAACCCCACCCCCGTCCAGACAGCCGTGCTGGATGTCGCCGCCGAAGGGCGCGACCTGCTTGTTTCCGCCCAGACCGGGTCGGGCAAGACCGTCGCCTTCGGGCTGGCCATGGCCGATACCCTGCTGGGTGGGGCCGAACATTTTGGCCCGGCGGGTCCGCCACTGGCCGTCATCATCGCGCCGACGCGCGAACTGGCCATGCAGGTCACGCGCGAACTGACATGGCTGTACGCGCCTGCGGGCGGGCGGATCGTATCGTGCATTGGCGGCATGGACGCGCGGCGTGAAGCGCGTGCGCTGCAGATGGGCGCGCATATCGTGGTCGGCACGCCCGGCCGGCTATGCGATCACCTGTCGCGCGGGCGCCTGGACATGTCCCAGTTGCGCGTGGTCGTGCTGGATGAAGCGGACGAGATGCTTGACCTCGGCTTCCGTGACGAGCTTGAGCAACTGCTTGACGCCATGCCCAAGACGCGGCGCACGCTGCTGTTCTCGGCCACCATCGCCAAGGAAATCGCATCCCTTGCGCGCCGTTACCAGAACGACGCCGTGCGCATCGACACCCTGTCGGGCGCCAAGCAGCACGCCGATATCGAATACCGCGCCGTCGTGGCCGATGCGCGTGAACTGATCCCCGCCGTGGTCAACGTGCTGCGCTATACCGACAGCCAGACCACCATGGTGTTCTGCGCCACGCGCGAGATGGTGCGCCACATGCAGGCGGCACTGGTCGAGCGCGGCTTCTCCTCCGTCGCGCTGTCGGGTGAGCTGGGCCAGAACGAGCGCACGCGCGCCATCGACAGCCTGCGCAAGGGCCAGGCCAATGTGTGCGTCGCAACCGACGTGGCCGCCCGTGGCATCGACATCCCCGCCCTGGCGCTGGTGATCCACGCCACCCTGCCGACCGATCCGGCCACCCTGCTGCACCGTTCGGGCCGCACGGGCCGCGCGGGACGCAAGGGCGTGTGCGTGCTGATGGTGCCCATGTCGCAGCGCCGCCGCGCCGAGCGCCTGATGCAGGGTGCCAAGATCACGGCCACATGGTCCGGCGTGCCGACGGCGGCCGATATCCGCGCCAATGACGCCAGGCGCCTGCTGGCCGATCCCGTCCTGAACGAGGACGTGGCGGAAGCGGACAGGGAACTGGTTGGCCAACTGGTTGAAGGCCGCACCAGTGAACAGCTTGCCGCAGCCCTTTTGCAGATGTATCGCGCCCGCCTGCCCGCGCCGGAAAACGTGCGCCACATTACGCCCGACGCCCCGCGCCCCGTGCGTGAGCGTAGCGAGCGTGACGGCCCCCGCCCCACCCGCGACAGCTATGCCAGCGCCGAACCGGGCGCCTGGTTCGCCATGAATGTGGGCCGGCAGGAAAAGGCCGACCCCAAATGGCTGATCCCGCTGATCTGCCGCCTGGGCGGCGTGCGCAAGGCGGATATCGGTGCGATCCGCATCAACGATAACCAGACCCTGTTCGAGATCACCCCGGATTCGACCGAGAAATTCCGTTCGTGCATTGCCGCGATCGAGAATGACGAAGTGCAGATCACACCCGCCAGCGCACCTGCTGGTGGCGGCGCACGCCGTGGTGGCCCGCCGCCGCGTGGCGGGCGTCCGTTCGGGCGCAAGCCCGGTGGTGGCCGCCCCGGTGGCGGGTTTGGCGGGCCGCCGCGCGGGGCCGCGTCCTCACGCAAGCGTCCGCGTTCGTAAGCGTGGACGCAACCCGATCAAATATGCCATGTTTCCTTCATGCCCGGTTCAGCCGGGCATGTCTGTTTTCATGACCATGTGACCGGAATGGGCCTGCCGTTGTTCAACCTCCGCCATCCCGTCCCCTGCCTGTTCAGCCTTCTGGCGCTGCTGGCCGCAGCCCCGGCCAGGGCTGCACCCGATACCGCGCTGGGCCGCGAACTGGCGGCCGCCACCGGGCATTACGCACCGGAGACCGACCTGTTCGGGCAAGGGCCGCTGGCCACCATCGTGAAACGGAAACTGGGGGCGCAGTACGACAGCTTCATCCAGAACATGGAAGTGGCAGGCCCGCTGGAAGCCGCGGGCGACGTCCTGTTCATCACCGGCAACCGGCGGCATGAAGGCGGCAGCCGCAATGCATGGCTGCTGATTGACCGGGCGGGACGCAACATGACGATCGGGCTTCTCAACCCCGGCGCGCTCTCGCTTTACACAACCGGGCCGGTCCCGCTGGCCAAACCGGCCGATGTGCGGACCCTGATCGAAAACCTTGATGCCGCCCCGCCGTTCTGTAACCAGCCGCAGGACCTGCCGCCGGGCGGACGACTGGACTGGCAGGGCACGCTGGAAGCAGGGGGCACATGCGTATATCGCATCGGCCTGCATCAGGGCGAGCAGGTGACGGCGCGGCTGGACGCCCCCGGTAACGGGCTGGAACTACGGGTTATTGACCCCCATCAGGGCCATGGGGGCGTCACGCGGTCATGGACCGTGCCGCGCGATGACCTCTACCTTGTCTCGGTTGCCCCACGTCCCGGCGCCCCGGCGCGGGAGAGACACGCCTACCGCTTGCGCATCGACACGCATTCCTGACAAAAAAAGTCCGTCCCCTTCCGGGAACGGACCCTGAAACAGCCGGATGCGACCGACCGGCACGATGCGTGCCGGTGGCCTCCCCTTACTGGTTGTTGCCACCATCCAGAAAATTATTGAGATTGGAACTGGTCTGGCTCTTCAGGTCATCCCAGCGCTGGCGTTCGGCGCTACCTGCGTTGCGCAGGCTGTCCAGACGGTTTTTCGGGGCATTGCGAATCGCATCCAGCCGGTCGCGGCCATTCTGGATCTTGTCGTCAACGCGGCTGCGCGCATCCTCCAGCTTCTGCTTTTCCGCATCGCGGGCATTGTCCCAACGCCCCACCGTGTTGTCATGCAGGCTGTTCACCTTATCGTCGTAATCCTGCCTGAGGTTCTGCTGGCGGTCCCGCAGGCGGCTATCCGCGCAGTTGCCGGCCTGCGCCGCACGGCCCAGCAGATCCCATTTCGGCGTGTCCTGGCCATTGTCGCACTCAGACGCCATGGCCCCCACGGATCCCCCGATGGTTGCCCCGGCCAGGGACAGGGCAAGAAGATATTTATGGAATTTCATCACCAGAACCTTGGATCAATTGTTTTTCTACATGAACTTTACAAAGGTCATAGACCATATCTCGGTCAGAAATATGACAGTGCACCAGCTTCCTGCCTGAATATAGTAATCAATTCGCCAATGCCCAGCGCATGGAACACATGCCACCCTTCGTACTGGCGCAGGCAAACCCGCCACGCGTGGTGGACATGCCGCAATAATGCAACTATGTGACACGGACAAGCACGCACGCCCATGCCTGAATCCCGGTATCGGTCCGTTGTGAAAAGGCGGCGGTGCGCAATACCTGTTCCTTGGCGGTCCCTGTCCCATGTGGAATGAACCTTATCTTGAAACGTGCTGCCGGTCAGCCCTGCACCGCCTGAAACTGAGCGGCCATGGCGGTCGCCCGGCCCACGTGCCTGATGCGCCCTGCCTGAACCGGCTCAGCCAGATGGGGCTGGCGCGCAGCGAGGGGAACGAGCGCTTCATCCTGACCGGGGCGGGCAATGCGCGCCACCGGGCCGAAATACTGAAATTACCCGCATGATCAGCCATGACGACATCTGGCGCGCCATCGACCGGCTGGCCGCGGAACGGGGACTGACCCCTTCCGGCCTTGCACGGGCGGCGGGACTGGACAGCACGACCTTCAATCCCTCCAAGCGGATCACGCCATCGGGCCGTCCGCGCTGGCCCGGAACGGAAAGTCTGGCGCGCACGCTATCGGCCACGGGCATTTCGTTTGAAGGGTTCAGTCGCCTGCTGTCAGGCCACCATGACCCCGATGTATCGACCAAGGCCCATCATTCCCACCTCAGGATCGCCCCGTTCTCGCAGCTCGCCCGCCCCGAACTGTTTGATGAAACCGGGCTGCCGGAGGGCGAACGATGGGAAAAGTGGGAATTCCACGGCATGGCCGACCACCATTCCTATGCCGTGCACGTGGATTGCGACACCATGGAACCGATCTTCCGCAAGGGCGGCACGCTGGTCATTTCCCCGACCGCGGCAATCCGTGTGAACGACCGCGTCCTGCTTCACACCCCGCAGGGCGCGTCATGCTGCGGGGTGGTGCGCGAACGCTGGCACGACGCGCCGGTGACCGCCCCCCTGCACGAACTGGTGCGCATAAAGGGGCTGGCCGCGATCGAGGGGGAGGAAATCATCCTTGATGGCGCGACCCGCATCCACCGCATCACAATGGCCTGCATGTAACATTGCACGCAGGCGGCAATATTTTCCGTATTATCGTGACAGGTAGCGGCTGACTTTCCTCCCGATTTACACTATGTCTCGCCCATGACCGACACGCCCCTCTCCCTGATCCGCAATTTCTCGATCATCGCGCATATCGACCATGGGAAATCCACCCTGGCCGACCGCCTGATCCAGGCCTGCGGCGCGCTGACACAGCGGGAAATGACCAACCAGGTTCTGGACAACATGGACCTGGAACGTGAACGCGGCATCACCATCAAGGCGCAGACCGTGCGCCTGTCCTACCCTGCCGAAGATGGCAAGACGTATGTCCTGAACCTTATGGACACGCCGGGCCATGTGGACTTCGCGTATGAGGTCAGCCGCTCGCTTGCCGCGTGCGAGGGATCGCTGCTGGTGGTCGATGCGTCGCAGGGGGTGGAAGCGCAGACGCTGGCCAACGTGTACCAGGCCATCGACGCCAACCACGAGATCGTGCCGGTCCTGAACAAGGTCGATCTGCCCGCCGCCGACTGCGCGCGCGTGAAGGAACAGATCGAGGAAGTGGTGGGCATTGACGCCGAGGACGCCGTCGAGGTCTCGGCCAAGACCGGCCTGAACATCGAGGCCGTGCTGGAGGCGCTGGTCAAGCGCCTGCCGCCGCCCACGGGTGATGCCGAGGCCCCGCTCAAGGCGCTGCTGGTCGATAGCTGGTATGACCCGTATCTGGGCGTCATCACGCTGGTGCGCGTGAAGGCAGGGCGGCTCAAGCGCGGCATGCGCATCCGCATGATGTCCACCGGCGTGGTCCACCAGGTGGATCAGGTGGGCGTATTCGCCCCGCGCATGACCAACGTGGATGAACTTGGCCCGGGCGAGATCGGCTACATCAACGCCGCGATCAAGACCGTGGCCGACACCAACGTGGGCGACACCATTACCGACGACCGTCGCCCCGCCAGCGAGCCACTGGCAGGCTTCAAGCCATCCATACCCGTGGTGTGGTGCGGCATGTACCCCATCGTGGCCGATGATTTTGAAAAGCTGCGCGACAGCCTGGCCAAGCTGCGGCTGAATGACGCATCGTTCCACTACGAGGCCGAGACGTCCGCCGCCCTTGGCTTCGGCTTCCGCTGCGGGTTCCTTGGCCTTCTGCACCTTGAGATCATCCAGGAACGCCTCAGCCGCGAATTCGACCTTGACCTGATCGCGACCGCCCCTTCGGTCGTCTACAAGATGCAGCTGACCAATGGCGAGACGGCGGAACTGCACAACCCCGCCGACATGCCCGACCTGTCGCTGATCGAGAAGATCGAGGAACCGTGGATCAAGGCCACCATCATGGTGCCCGACGAATACCTGGGCGCGGTGCTGACCCTGTGCAGCGAACGGCGTGGCGTGCAGGAAGACCTGACCTATGTCGGCAACCGCGCCATGGCGGTCTATCGCCTGCCGCTGAACGAGGTCGTATTCGACTTCTATGACCGCCTGAAATCGGTCACCCGCGGTTACGCCAGCTTCGATTACCAGATGGACGGGTATGAGGAGAGCGACCTCGTGCGCATTTCCATCCTGGTCAATCAGGAGCCGGTGGATGCCCTGTCCTTCATCGCCCACCGCTCGGCGGCCGAAACGCGCGGGCGTTCGATCTGCGCCAAGCTGAAGGAACTGATCCCCCGCCAGCTGTTCAAGATTGCGGTGCAGGCCGCGATCGGCAGCCGGATCATCGCGCGTGAGACCATTGGCGCCATGTCCAAGGACGTGACGGCGAAATGCTATGGCGGCGACATTTCGCGCAAGCGCAAGCTGCTGGAAAAGCAGAAGGAAGGCAAAAAGCGCATGCGTCAGTTCGGCAAGGTCGAAATCCCGCAGAGCGCCTTCCTTGCCGCGCTGAAGATGGACCAGTAACCCCGCGCCCCGGCCTGTCGCCCCACAATCGTGACAGGTCGGGCGGACATGGCGTTTTCCACTTGCGCCAATGAAAATTGATGATATGTTCCGCACGCATCGGACCCCACCCATCCTGATACAGGATGGCATATAGTCCGGTACCGGCTGGAGAGATGGCCGAGCGGCTTAAGGCGCACGCTTGGAAAGCGTGTGTACGTTAATAGCGTACCGTGGGTTCGAATCCCACTCTCTCCGCCATATTTCAATTCCCCTTATGAAATTCAGCCAGTTGGCCCTACCCGGCGTTATGGTTGTGTAGGATGCGGTGACATGTGCCGCATCACATGCCGCAGGGTATGAATGACATGCATGATATTGTCCGCTGCCCCTGCGGGGAGAATATGCCGCCATGCATCATGTGGTGTCCGCCTGCATATCAGGACATCGGTGGGCATGACCGGCTGGTTACGCTTATTATGAAGCCGGGGCGCGCTTCTGCTCGACCGGCAGGCCAGCAGCAATCATTGCCCCGAAATACCCTTGCGTCGGGGCATCGGGATATTGTGTGTTCCGGAGCGTGGTATTCTCGGTCCCGGCCTGTATCAGCATATGCCCCGCAACATCTTGCCGGTTAGAGGCTGTTTGAAAACAAATTATTGATAAAAAACAATAAAAGTTTTTGGGTGCCGCCTTTTTTCTCAAAAAGGCGGCGTTCTTTCGAAGCTTTTGCAAAAAGCTTCACCAAAAACTTCTTTTAATTTTAAAGCGCTATCATGATATGACTTTTCAAACTGTCTCTTCAAAAATGTTGATTATTTGAAATATTCAGCCATTATTAATAGTCGAAGATAAAATTTCAGGAAGCCGACTTCACATCACTGGTCCGGTGCCGGGGCAAAGCGATAACTCTCGGTCTGCCGTTCTAGAGCGCGGACCATATTATACGGCACGGTCATTTTAAAACGCCCGGCAAGCGTATTCCAACGATCGGCCACAGATTGAATATCCGTCTGGTATGGCATTGTTGCAGGCAACTGCTCGGTCCAGGCAAGAATGGGGCCGGAACCGAACAGTATGCCACTTGTCGCCGCGACCAATACGATTGTCAGCAGGCGACGCGTGGGGGATGGGGTACGGGAACGGGTCATCAGAATTGAAAATATATAAAGGGCGCGACACCGCTTGGTCCTGCGGCATCAATCATTAATACACAGATACCAAAGACAAGGGCCAGAACCCAGTCCGGCGTGCGCTGCACAACAGGAAACGCGGCGATGCGTTCAGGCATGTTTCCGGACACAAAATGCAAACCAATGCCAATCGCGATCAGGCCCAGCGTAAAAGGGGTGACCTGCGCGAAACTGCCTGGTGTCAGGGGTGTCATGGCCTGCAGGTAAAGCCGGACACTTTCCAGATCTTCCGCATGGAAAAACAGCCATGTGAAACAGACGAAATGGAATATCAGCAGCACGGACATCACGCGGAAAATACCGCGCGTATTTTCCAGACGCTTGGAAAAAGGGCGCTCCAGTGCAAGCCACACGCCATGCAAACCACCCCATATGACAAATTTCATGGCGGCCCCATGCCACAAGCCCCCCAGAAGCATGGTCAATATAAGGTTGAAAATCGTGCGGCGCGAACCACGCCGGTTTCCACCCAGAAGCGCTATGTAAAGATAGTCACGCAGCCAGAAAGAAAGTGTCATGTGCCAGCGATGCCAGAAATCGCGCAGAGACGCACTACGATAAGGCTGGTTGAAGTTCTGCGGGAACGTGAAACCCAGCAAGGCCGCCAGACCGATGGCGATATCCGTATAACCGGAAAAATCACAGAAGATCTGCACGGCGAACCCGTAAAGTGCGAATAATAGATCCAGCGTGGAAAAGCTTGCGGGATCAGCAAAAACCGGATCGACAAGCTGCGTTCCCAAATAGCTGGCCAGTATAACCTTTTTAAAAAGCCCACCCGCAATCATCAACAGGGCCTTTGCCATGGGGGGCGGATTGCCTGATGGCCGCTCCAGTTGCGGCAGGAATTGGGACGACCGTACGATCGGTCCGGCCACAAGTTGTGGAAAAAAGGACATGTACAGCATCATGTCGGTAAAGCGACGGCATCGCGTGACCTTGTCATGATACACATCAACAATGTAGCTGATGCCATGAAAGGTAAAAAATGAAATGGCGACTGGCAAAAGAATTTCAATGAGCGGAACAGGTTCCCCCCAGCCGATATCACGCGCCGCCCTGTTGAAGGAAGTCGCAAAGAAATCGTAATACTTGAAGAATGCCAGAACCAGTAGCTGGATGCCTATCCCGCCGCCAACCATCCATTTACGCAGGCGGGGCTGGTCTTTTCCAGGCAACCATCGGCCGACAGAATAACTGACGGCCGTGCTGAACAGGAGAAGGAAACAGAATTTCCAGTTCCAGAAAGCATAAAAAACATAGCTTGCGGCAACCAGAAAAACCTTCTTGAGTTCCCACAGGCCACCAATCAATGCCAGGATGACAGTAACGGCAATAAAAAATAAGGCAAAGTTAAGTGTAGGAAAAAGCATTATTTTTTATGTTTCAGTGAAGACCATATCGTGTAGCCATGCATCAGGTCATTATACAATGACAGCGCAGTCTGCTGATAGCCCGGCTTCAGCAGGTGGACATGGTCCTTCGCGGCGATTGGTGGGTTACGCGCACCCCAGGCAAGAATGGCGCAGCGCCCATCAGGGCGGGCGGGGTCCGCCATGGCCTGGCGCCAGTCCCACTGCATCCAGTGGTTACGGCGTGCGATATCCGTCTGCGCCTGACGGACAGTGTCAAGGGCGGCTGGCGTGGCGAATCCCCTGCCTGTGGGGGCCAGTTGTTCGCACGACCGGATGGATGGGGGCAGCCGTTCCTGGCGAACACCATCCGGGGGCAGCACGACCACAAGGCCGGCCATGGGGGCGGCGCCATGCAGCGTCTGTATGATCTGTTCGTATCGGGCCGAATATGAATCGAAAGCCGTCGAGGTATTGAACCCCTCGTTGGTGCCAAAGGCGACAATCAGCAGGCTTGGGTTCAGGTGCCTGATCTCTTCCGATAATATTTCAGGATCGACCCGGCTCAGGATATCGATGGTGGAGCCTGTAATCCCCAGATTGGAATACAGGATTCCCGGCGCTGGCCGTCCCGGGCCGCCTTTTGCGACTTCCCAGCCCAGCACATCCACCGGACCATCCCCCATGGCGGAAACGGTAACGGACCGCGTATCGGGGGTGGTTGGCATGCGAAGCCACATGGCGTCGGAATTCCGGGTCGAAGCGGTTGAAACGACGGTACGCCCGCCATCATCCGCCTGAACGACAAGCTGGCCGCCCCCGGGCTGGCTGAGGAATTCCACCATGCCACGCCCCAGCCCCCCTGCCTCGTCGGCGGTAATGGTCATGCTGGCGGGTCTGTCCGCATGCTGCCTGACCAGACTGATGCCCCATGGACCGGCGGCTGTCTTGCTGAACGCACTGACGGGCGTCCATCCTGTTGACGTAACCGTAACCTGCGCGGGGTGGTAATAGCGGAACGGGACGCCGGGCTGTAAAAACCCCCGGCCGGCATTCTGAAAATCGTTTTGCAACTGGGTGCGCATCTGGTCGCTGAACGCATCGTTCGCCGTATGGCTGTCGCCAATCTGCAATATGGTAACAGGTTCCGTCGCCCTGCCATTCTGCAATGCATCCAGAGCCTTGTAAAAAGGCACGACAGACGCATAGCGACCGATTTTTTCATGGGCCGGAACCGGGTTACGGGCTGCCGCGCACCCCATTAACAGCATTGCACAAAATAGCGGCAAGGAGCAGTTACGGAGCAGACTGGTGCCCAGGCTACGGCGAGAGAATGACACGGACATCCCAGTAAAAATTCTCAATAGCGAACGTCTACCATGGGATACGGTCCGTGTAACCAGATATTTTCAATACCTGACCGGCACCGGGCCATGCCCGGTCTGGTGTTCATGCCATCCGGGCACGGACTGAATTTCCCGTTTCAGCAAACCCGTGCGGGCACGACCAGCACATGCGCCATCATGATAACATTTTTCAAGTAATGTCGAATGATTACCATGAAAATGCCATGGATTATTTCTTTGGATATCCATGCCGGCATGAACTGGCATCACGGTGGCGGTTCCATGACGACGCAAGGAAAAAGAGCATTGCCGACAGGTGCAGGACACGCGCTTTCACGAACGGAGGATGGCGATGCGGGAACCCCTGATCAAGGTGGCACGTTCATGTGGCAGGACAGCGCCACAGGATCCGCGGCGCATGGTACCGGAGATTTCCCGGCGCCACGGGAACGGCGCGACATGGCGGGCATGGCAGCCGACAGGAAAACATCCCGGATGCGCTTTGTGGGCATATCAGAAACATGGAGACACCCGCCCGCATGCCGGCGAAACGGCGGTCGGCACCAGCACCCCGCCCCGGGCCGCCACACGGACATCTGGTCAAGATGCATCAGGGAAAAGGCAGGCTGTTACAGACTGCAATCAAGCCGCAACACAAACCCCATGACCAGAGCGGAATTCTGGTGTTTATCCATTTTAAAATATCTGTTATTGCCCACAATCATGCGGTATATTTTACAGCCTTTCAAGCACTGGATGGCAACTCTTTCCGCCATCGCTTCTATTGCCACTTTTTCCTTGGCAACAGTATCTTGTCAGGCGTCTGATATTTCAGAACAGTCATCGCTGGCGGACGAAGTCGCCATGGCCGTCCCCACGAAGCACGGGCAGACGGCCCTTTTCCACCCGCTTTCCCCCAGTGACGCCGCCCGTATCCGCACAGCCTTTGATGATCAGTCCGCCGGCAATTTTGGCCAGGCGGATGACCTGCTGAAACAGCTGAAGGATAACAGCCTGGCCGGCACGGTCCTGGCCGAACGGTGCATCCATGCGTCGTATGCCTGTGCGACCCCCATGCTGGAAGACTGGCTGGCGCATTACCGGGACCTGCCCTCGGCCCCCATGATGCAGGCGTTGCTGGAATCCCGCACCGACCTGCCCGCAAATGCATCAACCCGATACCCGGTCGCAGCGCCTGCCAGTTGGAATGGGGCTTCGGGGGGGAGCATCAGCGCGGCGGATGCGCAAAACCTTTATATACAGGGGCAGGATCAGGCTGTTCTCAGCAAGGCCATGGCCACGCCCGCCCCCAGGGATGCAAGCGGCAGGGTGGCGTTCTATGCGGGCCTGTCGGCGTGGCGGCTGGGGGAGATGCAGCAGGCCGAACGCCTGTTCGCGCTGGCAGCCAATGCCGATAACGGCGCCAGGGATTTACGGAGCGCCGCCTCCTGGTGGGCAAGCCGCGTAACCGCGCATGTTGGCGATATGAAAGACGCCATGCGCTGGCTGGTGCAAAGCGCCCGTTGCAAGGACTGCTTTTATGGGGTGCTCGCGCGCTACGCCCTCAATAAAAACAGCGCACGGATGTATGATGCGGGCGTGCCCACGGTTGTTGATGTCAGCGCGGTTTCCGCGCGGCCGGCAGGCCACCGTGCCCTGGCGCTCCTTCAGGTCGGCCGTGTGGATCTGGCCGAGGCCGAACTGCGCACCGACTGGGTCAGTGCGGAAAATACCAATGCGCGCCAGTCCATAGGCCTTATCGCGCACGCGGTCGGGGACGCGGCCGAAACATCCGATGCGGCGGCCAGTCGCGCGGGCACCAGCAGGCTTGTTCCCGGTCACGCCATTGACCTTCCGCAGCGCTTTACGCCACGCGGCGGGTTTGTGGTCGATCCGGCGCTGATATACGGGATTGTCTCCATTGAATCGCGTTTCCACCCCGCGGTCGTCTCCAGAAGTGGCGCAAGGGGGCTTATGCAGCTCATGCCACGTACAGCCGCGAATTTCGTCGGCGGCCGGAAGGAGGATTTAAGCAATCCTTCCATCAACCTGCAGGTCGGGCAGCGTTACCTGATGGCGCTTGCGCGCGATGGGCAGATCAATAACCATCTTATCCGCCTGCTGGCCAGCTATGCGGTCGGCCATACCGCAGTGGCCCACTGGAATGCCTCCGAACACAGCGAAAATGAATCCCTTGCCTTTCTGGAGGCCATTCCCAACCCCAGGATCCGGAACTGGATCGAGACCGTACTGCTCCATAGCTGGATGTATTCAGAAAAACTCAATCGCCGGCCCGTAAGCCTTGACCTGCTGGCCGAAGGCAAGCAGGCCAGCCTGCCGCTGGAAGCGGAAACATTCCTTCAGTAACGGGTTGATCCCCTTACAATACTTCATTCCCGGCGCGATATGGCTGGCGGCAGTCCCCATCGTGGCGCGTCGCAGCAGGCAATCGCGCGCATGCACAATGCCGGCAACGCCCCGCGTTCCATGCCGACCGCATGCCAATGCGCTGTTCTTCCGTACACTGGCAATGTTCCAGCATCCGCACCTGCCATGACCGGACTTTACTTCAAAATGGTCACATTTGCGGGCGATGCGTCACGAATTGTTTCGGGACAGATTGACGCATTTACAGGATCATAGTAAAGGGAAGAATCCAAGCTGCATTTTGGTTCATTATTGGTATATCATTAATAAAATATAGGGAATTATAAGTATTATGGCATATCAATGCATGAACCGTGCAATCAATACCTGGTAAGGTATAATATTTCCTAAAAAAATGCATTGCAGCCGCAGGCCGCTCCCTTCAGGATTTCCTGGTTAAATTTCAATTACCGCACACTAATCTGTCGCGAATACGTTTGAGGCGTTTATGATTTTTTCCCTCGGCTGGCTAAAAGAAAACAATGTGCTGCACGGTCGGCTTCGCCATTTCATACGCGCGACTGTTCTGGTTTCCGCGCTCTGCACTGGTGCCCACGCGCAAACCCCGGCAACCGTTCCTGAAAACGGGCCATCCCGATCCGGCGCCCCCGCTGCGGCACAGGCCCAGACGCCTGCCGCCCCCGCTCCCGCCACGGCACAGGCAGCGCCTGCCACGCCGCCGGATGCCGGTTCATCCCCAGCCGTGACCGCCCCGCCCCCGACACGGGCCTGTCATTCATCTTCGGGTGAAACCGGGCGGATACTGGTGATTGGCGATTCCCAGGCCCAGGGCCTGGCGGGTGGCCTGCGCTGGCTTTATCGTACGAACAGGAACATGCGTGTCCTGGACCACAGTAAAATTTCCACCGGCCTGATATCCGTATCATTTTATAACTGGCCAGATGAGGTCCACAAACTGGCGGCAAGCGAACATGCCGATGTCGCCGTGGTCATGTTTGGCGCCAATGACAGGCCGCCGGTCAGGGTACACGGTGTCGTGGACCAGGCCCAATTGGCGAATTTTACCAAAATTTATTCAGCCCGGGTGCGCGATATCATGACGACGCTCAAGAATGCCCACATACCGGTTATCTGGGTCGGGCATCCCATGGTGCGTGATGACGAATTTTCGGCTGACATGACAATCCTGAACACCATTTTCCAGGATCAGGCCACCCAGAATGGCGCCCAGTTTGTGCCGCTATGGACCGCTTTTTCCGATGACGGACATTTCTCCGCATATGGCGAAGGTGTGGATGGATCAAAAGTGCGCCTGCGTGCAGATGACGGTGTGCACCTGACCCCGAGTGGTTACCAGAAAGCGGCCAAGATACTGGAACCCCTGATCGCCTGCTACCAGCCCGATGCGGCGCAGAAAGCCAGGTCCACGGCGTCTCTTGTACCTGCTCCCCCGGCGACGGCAGGGAACCAACCCGCTTCGCCCGGCCCTTCGTGAAGGGCGCCTGAACACCCTGCCATTGGGCCAGCCCGTGAATGACAGGGACATCTCTGGAGAGAGCCTCTCCCCAAAACCGCACTGTCCGGAATTTTTATAATATACCCTTGCCCACGGCAACGGGCCACCGCTGCCCACAGCCCCTATCGCCCATGTTCCGTTCGTAACCCAGCCCGGCCCGACATCTTCTTCCTGCGCGCCAGACACAGGAACTGGTTCAGGGACAATCACGCCCTGAACTGTTCGTCTCAGGCATAACAATAATACAGTATAGCACCATCCCGGCCCTGCCCGCTTATGCCGGTATATTGATGCAGGGGGAGGAAGGGTTATCGACGTATCATTTTATTACAGATATCATGGATACGATCAGGCAGGGGGCAGCCGTTCCCTTGCCCCGCAGGGAAAAGCCCTTGCAGAATGTCGGGTCCGGCGCGTATCAGGCGCAACGACAGGGCATCGCGGTCAGGGAAGTATGTAGTTCGTTGGAAAAGAGTGATTTAAACGACAGCACCGGCAAGCCCGCGACAGGCAGGGTCGCCGTCGTGACGGGGGCGACCGGTGGTATCGGGCAGGCACTGGTACGGCGCATGATCGGGCGCGGCTACCAGGTAATCATATTATCCCGACAGGCGCAGGTTGACATGCCCGGTGTCTTGCCAGTCATGTGCGACCTGACCGATATGGACAGCATATGCAAGGCTGCCCAAGCGATTATCCAGCATGCGCCCCGACTGGATGTTATCGTACATTGCGCGGGCATCATCACACCCCGCCCGGTTGGCCAGTTGGGCACGCAGGAAATCGCCGACCAGATCGCGGTGGACCTGATCGCCCCGATCGAACTGACCAACGCCCTGCTGCCCGCGATGCGGGGCGGGGGGCATATCGTGTTCGTCAATTCCATGGCGGCGGTTTTTCCGCTGGCGGGCAGCAGCGTCTATACGGCGGCCAAATTCGGCCTGCGCGGTTTTGCCCGCGCGCTGGAACAGGAACTGCGCCCCCGGCGCATACGCGTGTCATCCATCTACCCCGCCAGCGTCAATACGCCCATGCTGCGCCATGAAATGGATGCAGGCGGGTCGATATACAATTTCATCGACCAGCCGCAGGAACCCGATGTCACGGCGCAACGGATTCTGGAATGCTGCGAGCGCGGCAGCCGGGAAATCTTCAGTTCCGTCTTTGACAAACTGTTCACCCATGCCTGCCTGGCGTCGCAGGGGCTGCTCAATCTCAGCCTTCCGGTCATGAAAATCCTGGGGCGGATGGGCTACCGCACCTATAGACGCCGCTCTTCACGCACCTGATCGACAGGACGGGAACTGTCCCATATGCCCTTGAAATCATAAAGACGTTTCTTGTGAAGCTTTTTTCCGAAAAGCTTCAGGGAACGCCGCCTTTTTGAAAAAAGGTGGCACCCAAAAACTTCTATTATTTTTTCAGGAATTCTCCAGCAGTTCACGGGCCAGCGCGTTATGCCGCCGGGCCAGCGCGGCCGGGTCATGCGCCGTGAACTGCCCGTCCCGGATCAGCACCCGGCCATTGACGATGCTGCACGACACCTTTCCCGGCGTGCAGAACACCAGTGCCGCCACCGGATCGGACTGCGCGCCCGCATGGTCGATCCCGCGCATGTCGAACGCCACGATATCCGCTGCCATGCCGGGGGCCAGATGGCCGACATCATCGCGCCCCAGCACCGCCGCCCCCCCACGGGTTGCCAGTTCCAGCACCTCACGCGCCTGCATCATGGGCTGGTTATCGCCCGTGGGCAGCAGGCGGCCCAGCAGCATGGCCTGACGGGCTTCCCCCAGCATATGGCTGCCATCGTTCGAAGCCGAACCATCCACCCCCAGCCCGACCCGCATGCCCGCCGCCACCATCCGGCGCACCGGGGCAATGCCCGACCCCAGCCGCATGTTGGAACACGGGCAATGCGCCATGCCGGTACGGGTCGCACCAAAACGGTGGATGCCCGCATCATCCAGCCGCACGCAATGGGCGTGCCAGACATCCTGGCCGATCCAGCCGGTATCCTCGGCGTACTCGGCGGGGGTCATGTTGAATTTCTCGCGGCTATAGGCAATGTCGCTGGCGTTTTCAGCCAGATGGGTATGCAGCATCGTGCCTGTCACACGGGCAAGGGCGGCGGCATTGCGCATAAGGTCCCGGCTGACCGAAAACGGCGAACACGGGGCCACGGCCACCCGCAACATCGCCAGTGGCGCGGGGTCGTGGTAGGTTTCGATCACGCGCTGCATGTCCGACAGGATGGCGTCCTCATCTTCCACCACGCGGTCGGGCGGCAGGCCGCCCTTGCTTTGTCCAACACTCATCGCGCCACGGGCGGCATGAAAACGCATGCCCATCTGCCCCGCCGCCTCGATTTCATCATCAAGCCGCGCCCCATTGGGAAACAGGTACAGATGGTCGCTGGTGGTGGTGCATCCCGACCACAGCAGTTCCGTCATGGCCGTGCAGGCGGAAACGCGGATCATCTCGGGCGTCAGGCCCGCCCATATGGGATAGAGCGCCTGCAGCCACCCGAACAGGGAGGCATCCTGTGCCGCGGGAATGACCCGCGTCAGGGTCTGGTACATATGGTGGTGGGTATTGACCATGCCGGGCATCACCACGTGTCCCGTCATATCAATGACATCATCGGCGGCGGGCAGCGGGTCCGCAGGGGTTCCGATGGCCACGACCTGCCGGTCACGCACCAGCACCCATCCCCCTTCGATTTCGCGCCTGTGGGCATCCATCGTAACCAGACGCAGCGCATTCCTGAGCAGAAGGGTGTGGGCCATGCATTACCACCTTGAAAATGAGTTCTAGATAACGGATTGATAGAAAATAATAAAAGTTTTTGGGTGTCGCCTTTTTCCCAAAAAGGCGACGTTCCGTGAAGCTTTTTGAAAAAAGCTTCACCAAAAACGTCTTTCTTTACGGGACATCTCATCGGCAGATTTCCGGGAAACGTTGCGTTTATGCAGGTTTTCCAGCCGATTGCCTATATGAAAGACCGCGACCGGCCCATTAGGCATATGCCTCGCCCATAGGGTAAAAAAGACAGTGGATGAACCGGCAGGCCCCGCCCATGTTCCATGGCGGGAAGCTGCCCACCCACCACGCCAGCATGAAGGAACCCAGGCAATGCCAGCAACCCCGTCTCCCCTGCATGTCGATCCGCTTGCATGGGGCCATGGTCCGCGTGTTTTCGAGGTTTTCCTTGAACCGACCTGCCCGTTTTCATGCCGTGCCTTCAACAAGCTGCCCGAACTGCTGGAAAAGGCTGGCGCGGACCGGATCACCATCAAGGTCCGCCTGCAGTCCCAGCCATGGCATATGTTTTCCGGTGTCATCATCCGGTGCATCCTTGCAGCCGCCACCCTGGAAGGGGGCAAGGAGACGGCCCGCACCGTCATGGCGGCGGTGGCGGCGCACCGCGAGGAATTCGAATTTACCGATCACTGCGCCGGTCCCAACATGGATGCGACACCAAACGACATCATCAGGCGGATCGAACATTATAGCGGCGTCAAGCTGGCGGCGGCCTTTGCCGTGCCGGACCTGCAGAAAGCCATCAAGTGGCAGTGCAGATACAGCCGCCAGAACGGTATCCACGTCTCCCCCACCTTCATGGTGGACGGCCTGATCGACCCCGCCATCAGCAGTGGCGATACGGTCGAGGCATGGATGGAGCGTATTTTCGCCTGAACGGCTTATTTAACTTTCCAGCAGCAGTTTCTGGTGAAGCTTTTTTGAAAAAAGGCGGCCCCGCCAGAAACTTCTGTCATGCCTGATCAACCGTAATCCGGCGCGCCACAGGCGCATTGCATGAATTACTGCATTTCTGGGAAAGATGGTGCCGGGTGAGGGATTTGAACCCCCGGCCTTCGGTTTACAAAACCGCTGCACTACCACTGTGCTAACCCGGCATCACAGTGAAGCATGCCCACAATCGGAGGCTTCACCGCACCTGTTCCCCCTTTTTGCCGAAATGCCCTGCATGGTCAAGCGGGATTCCACCCTTTAGCGCGCGGCCTTCCGCTGCGCCCATACGGCACGGATATGGTCGCGTTCCGCACGGCTCAGGGTGGCGGAAACCGGGCTGGTCGCCTGCCGCGCCACAGGGGCCTTGCGCACCCGTGTGACATGGCGCGCGGGCCGCGCGGCATGGGGCGCGATCCCGGCTGCCGGGTTTTCGTTCACCTCCCTGATCGCGGCCGCGCACGATGACTGCTTGCCCACCCCCGCCTCGATCGTGGGCAGCAGGCCCACGGGGGAGAACACGAAACCCGTCAGCACGGACGCCACGGCGCGGCCGATCACCTCGGCGCCGGGCATGATGCTGGGATGCCTGAGCGGCCCGGTAATGTGCAGCGGGCCGGGAAAGGACGCGATGGCGAAATGGCGCGAACGTGTCAGCAGGGCATATTTTATGGTGTTGTCACTGAAGTTGATGTCCCCCTTGCCCACGGTGGAGGTATCGCCCGTTTCCAGCAGCATGACATTGGTATGGAACACACCGTCGCGCAGCGGCATGTCCGCGACCAGGCATTTCAGGTCGGTCTTGGCTGGCAGGCCAAGGGCGGACAGCAGCGCCTTGCCCAGCTCCAGCCCCAGCAGGTCGGGCAGGATGGCGGAAATATCCCCGCCTTCATCCAGCGCCAGCGTCACGCCGCCATTGCCGTCGCCCACGATCTGCGCCAGCGACTGCCCATGGCCATGCACCATGACATGGCCGCCAATCGTCCCCTGCCCCTGGTAATTGCCCAGCGCCTGCATGAGGCGCGACAGGTCGATCTGCTCCATGTCGACCCGGATGCGGGCATCCACCCCGTTGCCCTGCGGCACGAAGGTGCCACTGCTGGCAAGCTTTCCCTTGCCCACGCCAAAGTTCAGGTGATGGACATCGATCGTGCCATCGCGGATATCCACCAGCGCGTCGATGTTGTCCAGCGGCACATGCCGGTTTTCGATATGGTCCCCGTGATAGGCCAGATGGACATTGGTGGCCTCCAGCCTGGGCAGGTTGATGGGCGTGGTGGGCAGGACCGCGCCGCTGGCCTCATGCGCCTTCTGTTCCGCCGCCTGCTGCGTGGTGGAGGGATGTTCCCCCGGCGTCGCGCCAAAGAATCCGCCAAGGTCGGCAAGGTCCACATGGCGTGAATGCAGATCGGCATCCACGAACGTCACCACCTGGTGTGGATCGACACTCAGCGTGCCGCCAAGGTCGCTGGACCCGACCGTGCCCTCGAAATCATGGAAGCGCACGCGCTGGTCATGGTAATCAAGGCTGCCCGCCACATGGTATGGCGGTGTCTGCGGGATGACCACGCCCGTCAGCGGATACAGCAGCGACATGTCCGGCCCCGCCAGCGCCAGCTTCAGGCGCGCGCCACGGAATGACAGCGGGTCATCCACCGACCCCACCAGCGTCAGATGCGTGGGGCCGTGATGCACTGCGACATCAATGGGATAGGGCCGCGTCCTGTCCGCCAGTGACACCAGCGCCCCGCCGGAAAAATGCCCCGTAATGGCCTGCCCGGTATAGGTGCCGCGCACCTCCGCCACGATGCGGGGCTGCGTATCCCCCTTTGCCGGTATGGTATGCACCTGCGCGCGCATGTCGCTGCGCAGGCCCGCATGCACGAAATGCAACTGGCCTTCGGCAATGTCCAGTTCCCCGATCTGCGGCATGGGGGTGGACCCGCCATCTCCGCCGCCGGGGAAATGGTAATTGGCGCGGCCGTCACGCTTTTCATCCAGTTCCACCACCGGCCGGTCCAGCGCGATCACCGGCAGGTCGACCCTGCCCCCCAGCAGGCGCCACAGGTTGACCCCGACCATCAGGTGGTCCGCCGTGGCGAAGGGCGGCAGGGTGTCAAACCCCTCGGGTTCATCAATACGCACGTCATCGGCGGTGATGCGGATCACGCGGCCCGGATGCACATGCAGGTGCGCGATCGTGACCCTGCGCCCCAGCGCGGCACCCGCCCGGCGTTCGACCAGCGGGATGAACCAGTCCCATGACCAGAAAATGGCCAGCGCCATGATCGCAACCGCCAGGACCCCCAGTAATGGAAACCGTATCTGCGCCAGCACGCCACGCCGCCGCGTGCCGGGTGTTCCATCCTGACGGTCCGGTTCTGGCATGCCGCGCGCGCTCCTTGTGCAATGACGGGTAAGGTATCAGATGAACGGGTGGCCGCAGGGGGAGTTGCGATCCCCGCCCGCCGGGTCGGTGGCAGGTTTGGACTGGCGCGCAGGCCGCGCGTCCTGTATGCGGTCAGGCAATATTATTCCCCTATGCTAACCCCTTTGTCGCGAGAGGTCACTGTCATGCCCGCCTATCGTTCCCGCACTACGACCCATGGCCGCAACATGGCCGGTGCGCGCAGCCTGTGGCGTGCAACCGGCATGAAGGACGGTGACTTCGGCAAGCCGATCATCGCCATCGCCAATTCGTTCACGCAGTTCGTGCCCGGTCATGTCCACCTCAAGGACCTGGGCCAGCTCGTGGCCGGCGCCGTGGCCGAAGCCGGCGGCATCGGGCGGGAGTTCAACACCATCGCGGTGGATGACGGCATCGCCATGGGCCATGGCGGCATGCTGTACAGCCTGCCGTCGCGCGAACTGATCGCGGATGCGGTGGAATACATGGTCAACGCCCACTGCGCCGATGCGCTGGTATGCATAAGCAACTGCGACAAGATCACGCCGGGCATGCTGATGGCGGCGATGCGGCTGAACATCCCGGCCATCTTCGTCTCCGGCGGGCCGATGGAAGCGGGCAAGATCATCAATAACGGCACCGAGCAGCAGGTTGACCTGATCACGTCGATGGTGGCGGCGGCCAATGCGGATGTGACGGATGAACAGTCGGCCACGATCGAACGCTCCGCCTGCCCCACCTGCGGGTCGTGCTCGGGCATGTTCACCGCCAATTCCATGAACTGCCTGACCGAGGCGCTGGGCCTGGCCCTGCCGGGCAATGGCAGCCTTGTGGCCACCCACGCCGACCGCCGCGAACTGTTCATGCGCGCGGGGCGCGAGATCGTGGCGCTGGCCCGCCGGTGGTATGAAAACGACGACGCCACCGCCCTGCCGCGTGGCATCGCCACCAAGGCCGCGTTTGAAAACGCCATGTCGGTCGATATCGCCATGGGCGGGTCAACCAACACCGTGCTGCACCTGCTGGCGGCCGCGCATGAGGGCAAGGTGCATTTCACCATGTCCGACATCGACCGCCTGTCCCACAAGGTGCCCAACCTGTGCAAGGTCTCGCCCTCGCGCATGGATATCCACATGGAGGACGTGCACCGCGCCGGCGGCATTCCCGCCATCATGGGCGAACTGGCCCGCATGGGCCTGCTGCACATGGATGCCCCCAACGTGCATGCCCCCAGCATGGCGGCGGCACTGGCGAAGTGGGATATCAGCACCGATACGGTGGATGAGGACGCACGCACCTTCTTCCGCGCCGCCCCCGGCGGCGTGCGCACCACGGAAGCCTTCTCGCAGGCCAGCCGTTACAAGGCGCTGGATACCGACCGTGCCAATGGCGCGATCCGTGATGCGGACCATGCCTACAGCCAGGATGGCGGCCTTGCGGTGCTGTTCGGCAACCTTGCCGAAGACGGCGCCATCGTGAAGACCGCGGGCGTTGCCGACAACCTGCTGACCTTTACCGGCCCGGCCCGCATTTTCGAAAGTCAGGACGCGGCCGTGTCCGCCATCCTTGGCGACAGGATCGTGCCGGGTGACGTGGTGGTGATCCGCTACGAAGGGCCGAAGGGCGGGCCGGGGATGCAGGAAATGCTGTATCCGACCAGCTACCTGAAATCCAAGGGGCTGGCTGAAAAATGCGCCCTGATTACCGATGGCCGCTTTTCTGGCGGCAGTTCGGGGCTGTCGATCGGCCATATCTCGCCCGAGGCGGCCGAAGGCGGCATCATCGGGCTGCTGGAGGAAGGCGATACGATCGAGATCGACATCCCCAACCGCGTCCTGCGCACCACCGTAAGCGATGCGGACCTTGCCGCCCGCCGCGACGCGATGGAGGAACGGGGTGAGCGCGCATGGCAGCCGGACCGGCAGCGCGAAGTCTCCGTCGCCCTTCAGGCCTACAGCGCCCTGACCACCAGCGCCGCGCGCGGCGCCGTGCGCGATGTCAGCCAGCTTGGCCGCCGTACCAGCCGCTGATCCATCTGGCGCCCCGGGCGGGATACGGCTTCCCACCGGGGCGTCGCGCGTTCTGTAACTATGCCTCGCGGAAGGTGACGGCCTTGTGCCCCATGCGACGGAATGTCGCCGTTACCCGCTGCTTCAGCGCCACCAGGTCGGGCAGGATGGCGTTGTGCAGGCAGCGCACGCTGTCATGGGTTGCGTAAAAACGCAGCGAGGACGCAATGCCCGTAATGATGGCCGCCCCCACGAACACGCCATCCACTTCTATGATCTTTGATTCAAACATGGTTTCCTGACCTGCACCACCGGGTACGCCAGCCCGTGCGCACGACCGCCCCATGGGCCGACCGTAACCTGACACGCTGCCACCGGCAGTATTCTTCTGGTTTCCATTACCCGCCGCAAACGTGGCAGGGTACCGGAAGTTTCATCATCACACACCAAAAAAAAGCCTTTGGCCACAATTGGTTGCCAGCCATGGCCCACGATGTGCGGCAGATCCCCCACCGGGCTATGGCAACAGGACCGCGAGGCATGAAAAAGACAATTATTATGGCATTTCCATGACTGATATAATATGGACAAGACGATACTAAAACAATACATGAAGAATATGGACACACTGAAATAATTTTATACAAAATCGAAATAAAATAAAAAATATAATAACCAATGTGTTGATATATAAAGTTTTTCAGTGCCGTTTTTTCAGAAAGGCTTCACCAGAAATTTTCCTGTCAATCCCCGCGATGGCGCAAGGGCGGGTTCTGGCATGCCATGTGGCACATCTTGCCCAATATGGGAAAAACCGCCCATACTGGGCAGGGCTGACATGCCTGCATCCCCCGTGACAGCAGGGGGCAAAAGCTGTTTCCTGCCACCGTGACCATTATCAAGACCCTTTACAGACCGGGGCCAACCCTTGCCTAGCCTGACATATCCGACCATTCCCGAACGCCCTGCCACGCCACGGCCGGGCATGCATGCCGCAATCCTGGCCCTGGGCCTGATCCTTCCGGGTGGCATGGGTGTCACGGCGCATGCCGCATCGCTCACCTATCCCGCACCCATCATGGGAACGGAAACCACCGCGCATGCATGGGGCATTGAAACCCGCCTTGCGCAGACCACGCCCTGCATGGTCGAAATGACCATAAACCAGGCCACCTTCATGGCCCACATGCCCGAAATGATCCAGGCCGGACTGTTCAATACGCTGGTCACACCCGCCCTGCGGCAGCAGGCGCCGCATTATCTCATGAACACGGTGCAGATGGATGTGACGCCCGGCTTCGTCCATACGCTGTTCAGCCAGCGCGGCGCGCCCGCACGCTGCCATTTCGCATGGTCCTACATTGCCCCGAACGGGACGCGCCACCCCATGGTGAACTTTGACGTGACCCGTCAGGCCTATGACCGCATTGACTGGGCGCAGCTGCGTTTTGGCGACATGATGACAATGGCGCAGAACCCGGTGGTGGACCGGGAATTTGACGCGCAGGTCAATCAGGAAACGATAGACGTAACCATTGCCCTGTCCAGGAGTGGCATTTCAGCCGACCTGCCACCCCCCACGACGGCAGGAACGCATTCCCCTTAACGACCATGTCCGGCAAGCTGGATGACAAGGTCGATCAGGGCCGCCGCCAGCAACACGACCGTCACCACGCGCAGGCCAGTGCGCAGCATGCGCGCGCGCCGCGTGGGGGGCAGTTCACGACGATGCAGGATGAAGGAGTCCCGCGGGCCGGGGGTTCCTGAATCAGGCTGCTCGGCCATTGCCCTGTCCCATCAGATGTTTCACGGATAGGCTCCGTTTTACCAGAACAGATGGATAACGCCAGACCGTGTTCCGACATTGCCCAGCCCGTCGCATGACCCGGTACGTCCTGCCCCTTCTGCTCGGGCTTGCGCGCCTGCTCCCAACCCATGGCGCACTGGCCGAAGGGTGCGCGGAACTGGGCGCGGGACAGCAGTTGCCGGTGCTGGACAACGCAAAGCTGTCGCCCCGGACGCAACTGCTGTGCAATGCCCGGTATGCCGTGCTGTATTCCGGCCTGGCACGCGAACCGCTGTGGTCAGCGGAACATCTTGATACCGCCATGGTCCGCGCGGCCATGGCCACCCCGCGCCGAGGGGAATTCCATCCCGATACGCGCATCGCGCCGGATGCGCGGGCGGAGCTGGAGGATTATGTCAGGTCCGGCTTTGACCGCGGGCACATGACCCCATCGGGCGACATGCCGGACGAACAGACACAGGAGGAAACCTTCCTCCTGTCCAACATCGTGCCGCAACACGCCGTGCTGAACCGGGGCCGGTGGGCGGAAATCGAATCGGCCGTGCGCAGGCTGGCCCTGCGGGAGGGGGAACTGTATGTGGTGACCGGCCCCGCCTTCCATGCCCGCACCCTGTCGGCCATCGGGACGGACCGCGTGCTGGTGCCGACTTCGACGTGGAAGGCCATATACGACCCCCGCCATGAACAGACAGGGGTTTACGTATGCCATAATGTCGCGCGCACGCCCGGCTGCAGCCATGTCAGCGTGGCGGAACTGACCCATATGACCGGGATTGATCCCTTTCCCGCCCTGCCCGCGCGCATGAAGCAGGCCTGCATGACACTGCCCTTTGGCACGACACGCAGGCGCACGACCACCCATCGCCGCCGCCGTGCCCGGCAGGCCTCCTATCGCTGGTGACAGGCCCATTTCCCAAAGGAGACACGACCATGACCACCCATCGCCCGACATCGCAGCCCGACCCGGCCCTTGTCCCCTTTGCCGATAACAGCGCCAGCCGCACCATTGGCGGCATGACGGTGGAAAACGGCACCGACAGCATCGCCTTTTACGGCCAGACGGACCTGAGCCGTGACAGGGCCGGGCTGGAACGCGCACGCGCGCTGCTGGCCTTCATGCAGCAGGTCGTGGAAACGCTGGAAGCGCAGAAGGACCTGCCCGACGCGCTGCCGCCGCGCAAACCGGCCAGGGTCGCCAACCCCTTTGCCTGACACCACGCGGGTCGCGCACGCCTGATGCGCAACGGGGCCGGCCCATTGCTGGACCGGCCCCGTTGCAAAACCCGTATCCCGTGGCATGCCACGGGAAAGCAGGATCAGCGCTTGCTGAACTGGAAGGAACGACGGGCCTTGGCGCGACCGTACTTCTTACGTTCAACAACACGCGAATCACGCGTCAGGAAGCCTGCAGCCTTCAGGATGCTGCGCAGCGCGGGTTCGTAATGGGTCAGCGCGCGGCTGATGCCATGACGGACCGCACCAGCCTGACCGGACAGACCGCCACCGACAACGGTGCAGTACACGTCAAACTGGTTGTAGCGATCGGCAACCAGGAACGGCTGGGTGATCAGCATGCGCAGCACGGGGCGTGCGAAGTAGGTGCCGACCGGACGGCCATTGACGATGATGTCGCCCTTGCCCGGCTTGATCCACACGCGGGCCACGGCGTCCTTACGGCGGCCCGTGGCATAGGAACGGCCCTGCGCGTCGCGCTTGGCTTCGTAAACGGGCGCGGCTTCCTGCGATGAGGTCACCTGGCCGGACGCAACGGCTTCCTTGAGGTCAGCCAGCGTGCCTGTACGTTCTTGGGTTTCAGACATGTTGTTCAGCCCCCGACCTTCTGGGTGTTCACGGCGTTCTTGCGGTTCATGGACGCAACGTCGAGAACCTGCGGCTTCTGCCCTTCATGCGGATGTTCGCTACCGGCATAGACATACAGGTGCTTCATCTGCGCGCGCTGCAGCGGGCCGCGGGTGATCATGCGCTCGACGGCCTTGCGCACGACATCGCCGGGGTTCTTGCCGGTCAGGCGCTGGGTGATCGTGCGTTCCTTGATCCCGCCGGGATAGCCGGTGTGGTAGTGGAACAGCTTCTGGTCCACCTTGTTGCCGGTCAGGCGGACCTTCTCGGCGTTGATGACGACGATGTTGTCGCCGCAATCAACATGCGGGGTGAACTGGGGCTTGTGCTTGCCGCGCAGGCGCTGGGCGATGATGGCCGCCAGGCGACCCAGCACGAGGCCTTCGGCGTCGATCAGGGTCCAGCCACGCGTCACCTCTGCGGGTTTCAGCGAAAGTGTGGTCTTCATGGATTCAGTGTTCCGTCCAGTAATGTAGCGGTAACAGGTGGCGCGTTATCATCCGTACGCGGTGCGAACGTCAAGCACATAATCCCGTACAGACGGCATTTTTCCGGTAAAAAAACGTGTGTGGTATCATGATACCGCACATCTTTCCGCGCCTCTCTTCCCGCTGGCGATTGCCCAAGGGGGCTGGAATGCGATAGCACTCAGTTCAAGGTCATTACGGATATCAGGCTCGTGAAGAAACTCTATCCCGCCATTCCCCTGCTTGTACTTGTGCTGCTGGTCGGCAGTTGGGGGGTGCATCACTTTGCCCAGCGCAGGCTGGAGGCCGGCATTGCCGACTTCAGGGCGTCCATCGGGCCTGACGCCACGTTCAGCTACGCCACGGCGCGGCCACGCACGCTGGCGCGGGGCGCGCATTTCACCGCCGTCACCTACCACAACCCCGCCATGACGCTGATCGCGGCCGATGTGCGGCTGGGGGGGCTGACCGGCAATAACGTGCAGGGCGAGAAGATCGGCAGCCTGGTGCTGCGCAACGTGAAGGTCATGACCCCCTCCAACACCATATCGCTGGACCAGGTGGAACTGGGCAACCTCGTCCTGCCCAACACCGCGCGCGCGGCGGGCGACATGGCCCCCCCGCTGGGTTTCGATTCCCTGGTGCTGGACCGCGGGGCGTTCACCAACATGCATCTGGCCATTCCCGCCAGCCAGACGGACGTGACCATCGGGCGCATGACCGTAAGCCAGTACGGGATGGGCCGTTCATCGCACCTGGACCTTGACCGGCTGGCGACACAGATCAACCTGACGCCCACGCGCCGCATTTCCGTCGAGCATATCGTGGTGGACGGGCCGGATTTCGCGGGCGAGGTCGCAAGCCTGATCCAGTCGGGCCACCTTGTCCATGAACGCCACCCGCAGACGATGGACCTGAAGAAGGTGGAAATCGACAGCACCCATCCCATGTTGCAGATCGACCATGTCACCACGTCGCGTTTTTCCACCGAGACCGAAGACAAGATGGATACGAAGCTGGACCACCTGACCCTGTGGTCCACCGGCACGGACAACCCGTCCATCCTCAATGCCTTCGGCTATGACCATTTCAGCGGCAACATCCACGCCAACAGCACCAGCGACCGCAGCGCGGGCCGCGTGCACCTGGAACCGCTGACCATCGAATCCCCCGACATGGGCAACCTGACCATGGTGGCCGAACTGGACCAGATCCCGTTTGACGACATGGCCATCATTCCCGAAACCGCGCGGATCGTCTCCGCCGCCATGACGTGGGATGACCTGTCGCTGGCCAGCCACGTGGTGGCGGGGCTGGCCAAAAGCCGTGACATGGATGTGGATGCCTACCGGCAGAACCTGCTGGCCACGCTCGGCACGTCCGATGATGCGTCGATGCGCGCCATGGGCCGCTTCCTGCAATCACCGCAGGACCACCCGCTGCAGATCGCCCTGCGCCCGATGAAGCCGGTCAACCTGATGATGCTGGGCGTCGCCCTGTCCATGGCGGGGGACCCGTCGGTTGCCGCCCCGCTGGGCCTGACCATCTCCACACCCTGATGGCCGGTGCCGGGCCGGTGCATGTCATTGGCGCGACCGGCCGGTCGGGACTGGCGCTGTGCCATGCGCTGGGGGCTGCCGGGCGGCCCGTCGTGCCGGTGGTGCGCAGCCTGTCGCGGTGGCAGGCGACGGGCATGACGTATCCGGCCCGCGTGGCTGACCTGTGTGATGATACCGGCCGCCTGCGCGCGGCGCTGGCTGATGCCACGTCCATTATCCTGACCGCCCATGCCCGCCACCTGCCCGCCGTGCTGGCGGCGGCCCCCGAAACCGCCCGGATCGTGGCGCTGGGCAGCACCCGCATCTTCACCCGCTGGCCCGACGCGCATGGCCGTGGCGTGATGGACGGCGCACGGGCCTTTGCCCGGTCGGGCCGCGATGGCGTGCTGCTGCACCCCACCATGATCTATGGCGCAACGGGTGAAGACAATGTGCGTCGCCTTGCCGCGCTCATGCGCCGCCTGCCTGTCCTGCCACTGCCCGGCGGCGGGACGTCACGCATCCAGCCCATATGGCAGGGTGACGTGACCCGCGCCCTCCTTGCGGCCATGGACCGTCGCTGGGACGGGCCGCACAGCATGGTCATCGCCGGCGGGGATCAGGTCACCTATCGCGATTTCACGCGCCAGGTTGCCCTTGCGGCAGGGTTGCGCCCGCGACCCGTCGTATCACTGCCCGGATGGCTGCTGATGGGGGCTGCGCGACTCCACCTGCCCGGCCTGCCGCGCATTGCGCCAGCCGAGGTACGACGCCTGATGGAAGACAAGATTTTCGATATTACGCCCATGCGCACGCAGTTGGGGCTTGCGCCTACGCCGCTGGCAGCAGGGCTGGAACACACGTTCGCACATCCCGGCTAGGGCAATTGGCCGCGCGGCATTATATTCATCATTTACTGGAAGGAGAGTTGGGGCGAACGACGGGGATTGAACCCGCGACAACCGGTACCACAAACCGGCGCTCTACCAACTGAGCTACGTCCGCCACAACTGCGCAGTCATTTAGAAAATCCGTACGCGTACGTCAACTATCCTTTTTGGGTTTCCACAACATTTCCCGCGCACAGCCGTTCGCGCACGGATTGCAGCCGCTGCACGGCGCTGGCGATGACGCCCGTCTTCTTGCAGAACGCGAAACGGACGTAATGACCGGGTATGTCCGTCCCGTCCTGGTCATAGAAGGCCGAGACCGGAATCGCGGCCACGCCGACTTTTTCGACCATTTCCTGACAGAAGGCGACATCGTTCCCCCTGAACCCCAGCGGAGAGAAATCCGCGACCAGGAAGTAGCTGCCATCGGATTGCAGCACCCTGAAGCCCGCGCGTTCCAGCCCTTCCGCCAGCCAGTCACGGGCCGAGCGCATGCCTTCGGCCAGCCGCCCGAAATAGGCCGCGTCCTTGTCCAGCCCCATGGCCACCGCGCGCTGCAGGTTGGGGGCGACGGTAAAGGTCAGAAGCTGGTGCGCCTTCATCACAAGGTCGGCCAGCGCGGCGGGGGCGGTGACGTAGCCGACCTTCCACCCCGTCATGGAAAAGCTCTTGCCCGCGCTGCCGATCCGGATCGTGCGCCCGCGCATGCCCGGCAGCGCCATCAGGGGAACATGCCGGACGGCGCCAAACGTCAGGTGCTCGTACACCTCGTCACACACGGCATAGGCATCATGGCGCGCGACAAGGCCCGCGATGAATTCCAGTTCGTCGCGCGTGAAGACCTTGCCGGTCGGGTTCATGGGCGTGTTGAGCAAAATGGCCTTGGTGCGCGGGCTGAAGGCCGCGGCCAGCTCCGTACGGGGCAGGTCCCAGTGCGGCGGCGCAAGGCGCACCTTGCGCACGACCGCGCCCAGCAGTTCCAGCACGGGCATGTAGGTGTCATACAGCGGTTCGAACACCACGACCTCGTCACCGCGGTTCACCAGCGCCATGAGGGATGCGGTAATGGCTTCGGTCGCGCCGCACGTCACCACGACTTCACGCGCGGGATCGACATTGATGCCGTAGAAGCGCGCATTGGACCGCGCCACGGCGCCCCGCAGTTCCGGCAGGCCCGCAAGGGGCGGATACTGGTTGCGCCCGTCACGCAGGGCGCGGGCCGCGGCGTCCACCATGTCGGCCGGACCTTCGGTATCGGGAAAGCCCTGGCCGAGGTTGATGGCGTCATGTTTCACCGCCAGCGCAGAAATGACTGAAAAAATGGTGGTTGGCAGACCCGAAAGCAACGAGTTGGCGGGTTTCATCGTATCATCCTGTCCCGGCGCGCGTGTCACGACGCGCGCGCGTATTTTTTGCCCTGTCATCCGATTGCCTGAAATCCAAAGCCATGCAACCCTGCCTGCGCCAGACAGACGGCACGCGGACCTTACGCCACGAGACGGAAGACAGACACAGCAGCATGAAAAAGATCGAGGCCATCATCAAGCCCTTCAAGCTCGACGAGGTGAAGGAGGCCCTGCATGAAATCGGTCTGATGGGAATCACCGTCACGGAGGCCAAGGGCTTCGGGCGGCAGAAAGGCCATACGGAGCTGTACCGTGGCGCGGAATACATCATCGACTTCCTGCCCAAGGTAAAGCTGGAAATCGTGTGCCCTGACGACATGACCGAACGCGCGATAGAAGCCATCATGGCGGCCGCCCGCACGGGCCGCATCGGCGACGGCAAGATATTTGTAACTCCCGTGACGGATGTCATCCGTATCCGCACAGGCGAACGCGGCGCCGACGCGGTCTGATGTCCGGGATGCAAACATGGGTCCCATGGCAGCACGCCTATCGACAGCGGCCCTCCGTTTCCGTAACCATAGCCACCGCGCCGCATGGAACGGCACACCAAAGTCAGGACAGGTAAATTAACATGGCAAAAAAAGCACAGGCCCCGGCCGCGGCCTCCACGCCGTCACATTCCGCCAAGGCCATCGCGAAGGTCTTCGAGATCATCAAGGAAAACGCGGTCGAGATGGTTGACCTGCGGTTCACCGATCCGCGTGGCAAGTGGCACCATACCACCCAGTACGTCACCACGATCGAGGAAGACACCTTCCGCGAAGGCTTCATGTTCGACGGTTCCTCCATCGCCGGATGGAAAGCCATCAATGAAAGCGACATGATCCTGCTGCCTGACCCGACCACCGCGGTTATGGACCCGTTCTCCGCCAAGCCGCAGCTGATCCTGATCTGTGATATTGTCGAGCCGTCCACCGGGCAGTTCTACAACCGCGACCCGCGCGCGACCGCCAAGCTGGCCGAACAGTACCTGCAGTCCACCGGCCTGGGCGACACCGCCTTCTTCGGCCCCGAAGCCGAATTCTTCATCTTCGACAGCGTGCGCTTCGGCACCGGCCCGAACTTCGGCATCTACGAGCTGGAAAGCATCGAAGGCCCCGGCGCCTCGCTGAAGGACTATCCCGAAGGCAACATGGGTCATCGCCCCGGTGTCAAGGGCGGCTACTTCCCCGTGGCCCCGGTTGACAGCGAAGGCGACCTGCGCGCCGAAATGCTGACCACCATGGGCGAGATGGGCCTGCCCATCGAAAAGCACCACCACGAAGTCGCACAGTCGCAGCATGAGCTGGGCACCAAGTTCGACACGCTGGTCCGCTCCGCCGACTTCATGCAGATCTACAAGTACTGCGTGCACAACGTCGCCCATTCCTACGGCAAGACGGCGACCTTCATGCCGAAGCCGATCTATGGCGACAACGGTTCGGGCATGCATGTCCACCAGTCCATCTGGCGCGACGGCAAGCCCACATTCGGCGGCAACGGCTATGCCGACCTGTCGGATGAGGCGCTGTACTACATCGGCGGCATCATCAAGCACGCCAAGGCGCTGAACGCCTTCACCAACCCGTCCACCAACTCCTACAAGCGCCTGATCCCCGGCTTCGAGGCGCCCGTGCTGCTGGCCTATTCCGCCCGCAACCGCTCCGCTTCGTGCCGTATCCCGTACGCGACCAGCCCGAAGGCGAAGCGCGTCGAGGTCCGTTTCCCCGATCCGACCGCGAACCCCTACCTTGCCTTCGCCGCCATGCTGATGGCCGGCCTTGACGGGATCAAGAACAAGATCCACCCGGGCGATGCGATGGACAAGGACCTGTACGACCTGCCGCCGGAAGAACTGAAGCAGATCCCGACGGTCGCGGGTTCCCTGCGTGAAGCCCTGACGGCGCTGGAATCCGACTACGAATTCCTGCTGGCCGGTGGCGTGTTCACCAAGGACCAGATCGAAAGCTACTGTGCCGTGAAGTGGGAGGAAGTCTACAAGTTCGAACACACGCCGCACCCGGCTGAATTTGAAATGTACTACTCCGTCTGATAACGGCTTCCCGCAGGGAAAGCCTTACGGCCAGAAGCGCCGGGACCACCACGGTTCCGGCGCTTTTTTCATGTCCGCATCCCGGCCGCGCGCGCCAGCGCGGGGCAACCGGGACGGGATGCACACGTTTGCTCGATTCCCGGTCCTCCACACTGGTCCTGCCCGCCATATCGCCTACACCTTGGGGCATGCATGCCGCACAAACACGCCTCACGAGGACAGACATGACCCAAGCCATACCCGATACCATGCAGGCCGTTACCTTCAGCCAGCCCGGCGGTCCCGATTCCCTGTGCATTTCCACCCTGCCCGTGCCCCGGCCCACCGGGGGGGAGGTACTGGTCCGCGTCATGGCGGCGGGCATCAACCGTCCCGACATCATGCAGCGTCAGGGGCTGTATCCCCCGCCGCCAGGGGCCAGCCCCCTGCTGGGGCTGGAGGTCGCGGGCGAAGTCGTGGCGACGGGGCCGGACGTGCCTGCGGGCGCCTTTCCCGCCATCGGCGCGCGGGTATGCGCGCTGGTCAATGGCGGGGGGTACGCCCAGTACTGCACCGTGCCCGCGGGCCAGTGCCTGCCGTGGCCCACGGGCCTTGACGCCATCCATGCCGCCGCCCTGCCCGAAACCTTTTTCACCGTCTGGTCCAACCTGTTCATGACGGCTGGCCTGAAACCGGGGGAAAGCGTGCTGGTGCATGGGGGCACCAGCGGTATCGGCACCACCACCATCCAGCTGGTACGCGCCATGGGGGGCACGGTCTACGCCACGGCGGGCACGGACGACAAATGCACGCTGTGCACCACCCTTGGCGCCACCGCCGCCATCAACTACCGCACCGAGGATTTTCCCCAGCGCATCAAGGACCTGACGGCAGGCCGGGGCGTGGACGTGATCCTCGACATGATCGGCGGGGCGTACCTGGATGGCAACCTGCGGTCACTGACGGTGGCCGGGCGGCTGGTCATCATCGCGCTCCAGGGCGGGGCGAAGGCCGATGGCGTCAGCCTGGCGCGCATCATGACCCGCAGGCTGGTGGTGACCGGCAGCACGCTGCGCCCGCGTGATGCCGCCTACAAGGCCGCCATCGCCCGCGAACTGGAAGAACGGGTGTGGCCGTTGCTGGCACGGCGGGCGATCCGCCCCATCATCCATGCCACCTTCCCCTTTGCGCGGGTTGCCGATGCCCATAAACTCATGGAAAACGGAACACATATGGGCAAGATCATGCTGGACCTGCAGCACCTGCCTACCGATACGACAGGACGATAGGGACACAGCCGGTGCTACTGAACGTCATTGAGCGCGGACCAGAAGACATTACCGATACGGCCGGACGTCCCCCCATTGTCCTGCTGCATGGCCTGTTCGGGCGGGCGCGCAACCTTGGCTTCTTCCAGCGCCGGCTTGCCACCACCCGCCGCACGCTGGCCATCGACCTGCGCAACCATGGCGACAGCCCGCACGGGCTTATGGACTATTACACCATGGCCGCCGACCTGCTGGAAACGCTGGCCCACCACAACGCCCTGCCCGCGACGCTGGTGGGGCATTCCATGGGCGGCAAGGTCGCGATGACGCTGGCGCTGACCCGGCCGGGCATGGTGCACAGCCTGCTGGTGGCCGACATCCCGCCCGCGCGCACGGGGCATGGCCAGTTCGCGCTGGGGGAGCAGATGCTGCGGGTGCCGTTCCCGCCCTTCCTCAACCGCGCGGGCGCGGACAGGCTGTTGCAGCACTACATTCCCAACACGGATGTGCGCGCACTCATGCTGCAGAACATCCGGGTGGGGGAAAATCCGGGCTGGAGCATCGGCCTGCGGGAAATCGTGGAATCGCTGCCCAATGTGGAAAACTGGCCCTACATCCCCGAAGGCTATACCTATCCCGGTCCCACGCTCTTCCTGGCGGGGGGGAATTCCCCCTATATCCGCCCGGAGCATTATGGCATCATGCGCCGGCTGTTCCCGTGTTACCGGCTGGAACTGATCGAACAGGCCGGGCACTGGCTGCATGTCGAAAACCCTGAAAGATTTGCGGAACTGCTGGAAAATTTCACTGAACGTTACTGAACCGCCTTCCGTTACACATCCGGTCCTTGACAGACCACCCATCCGCGTCGGTTATGCTGGCGATATAACAGGGCAGGCAGGTGCGCGGCCCCGGCAACAGACCAACATGGCGGAGACCCGTAGCCTTTCATGACGGTGACACTCAGTCCCTCCTCCCGGCGGCGCAATGCCGTGGAGCCCGTACTGATCCCACGCCGCACGCAGCCCGGCGCCAGCCTGCCGCCCGATACGGCAGGGGACCAGTACCAGCCACCCGACCGCGAACGGCTGCTGGCGGGCGTGGCCGTGCCGCAGCCACCGGGATACCGCAAGCTGCGGCCCACCCTGTCGGGCCTGATCCGTCCGGATACGGAAGAAACACCCGGTCCCGGCCGGGCCATCGCCATATCGGGGCTGCTGCACGCGGCCCTTCTGGCGACCATCCTGATTGAATCCGCCCACCACAGCCAGCACGGCTCCCCCAACGCCACGCAGTCGGAGCCGCAGGTGGAAATGGTCTTTTCACCCCCGACATCCAGCGGGATGCAGGGGCAGTCCTCGCCCGACATGGCGGGCGGCCAGAATGCGCCACGCCAGCAGCAGAACCAGCCCGAACCCAGCGCGCAGGAAAAGACATCCAACCCGCAGCAGAGCGACGAGGATTCATCCCCCTCGCCCAACATGCCCACGCCGGAAATCCCCGCCGCCCCGCCGCTGAGCGACGCGCCATCCGACCTGTCGGTACCGCAGTCCGAACGGCAGGACACGTTCAACCCGTCCATGCAGAGTTCGGGCCACGGCAACCACCCCGCGCAGCAGGCGCACAACCACTCCTCCGCCACGGATTACAGGGCGCTGGAACATCCACGCAACTGGTCGCTGTCGCAATCGCCGCTGCCACGCCGCAGCCAGCGCGGGCGCGCGGGCGGCACGGGCAGCCCGATCGACCTGTCGCTTGGCCCGCTGGTCAAGAACGGGCAGGTCAACGCCCCCTATTCCACCAATACGCAGATCAAGGGGGTCAGCGATGATTATGGCAGCGAACTCGACCGCTGGATCCGCAGCCACATGTACTACCCCGAGGAAGCCGCCCGCGCGGGTGAGGAAGGCCCGTCCTCGGTACATGTGGAACTGGACCGCGATGGCCATGTCACCAAGGTGCGCCTGACGGGGCAGTCGGGGTCGTACTACCTTGACGCCGCGACGGTTGGCATGTTCCGCAACGCGCAGCTGCCACCCGTGCCGCCGGACATGCAGGGCGATACCTTCCCCATTGACCTGACCATCAACTACATCCTGATCCGCCGCTAGGCGCGTCAGGCAGACGGAGAGACCCGCCATGGATACAGCCACCCTCCTGCAGCAGGTCGGACGTGACTTCCAGCCCTTTGACATGGCTGATGCCGCCGTGGCCCGCATTACCGAACTGTATGACCATGCCGGCGAACTGGTCCGCCATGCCTTCACCACCCGCGACACGGCGGGCCTTGCGGATGCGGTCTATCCCTACCTTGCCTTCATGCCGCAGGCCGCCCTGCCGCCCGATGGCCCCCGCCCCCCCTTCGACGTGGTGCTGGAGCCGGGATTTTACGGCACCACCCTGACCCGGCCCGCGCTGTTCGCCGATTACTGGCGCGAACAGATCGAAAGCCTGCTGCGCCATTATAAAACGCCAGTCATGGTCGGGCTGTCGAACCAGCCGATCCCGCTGCCCTATGTGATGGAGGAAGCGGTCACGTCGCTGACCGAATCCGACCTTGCATGGATCCAGTCGCATTTCGCGCTGCCGGACCTGCATGTCACCGATGATTCGATCGCCAACTGCGATTACATCCCCCGTCCCGGCGTGCCCCGGCCGCTGGCGCTGTTCACGGCGGCGCGCACCGATTACTCGCTGGCGCGGCTGCACCATTACACCGGCACCGCCCCGCGCCATTTCCAGCGCTTCATCCTGCTGACCAATTACCAGCGTTACGTGGATGCGTTCCGCGAATACGGCCATGCGCAGGTGGATGAGGGATCGGAATACGCCACCTTTGTCGAACCGGGCGAGATCATCCACACCCGCGACACCCCGCATGCAGCGCCCCATGCGGGCCATGGCCTGCCGCAGATGCCCGCCTACCACCTGTGCCGCCCCGATGGCGATGGCATCACGCTGATCAACATTGGCGTCGGCCCCGCCAACGCCAAGACCATTACCGACCACCTTGCGGTGCTGCGCCCGCACTGCTGGCTGATGGTGGGCCACTGCGCGGGGCTGCGCCGCAGCCAGAAGCTGGGGGATTACGTGCTGGCGCATGGCTACCTGCGCGATGACCATGTGCTGGATGACGACCTGCCGCCATGGGTGCCCGTGCCCCCCATTGCCGAAGTGCAGATGGCGCTGCAGGACGTGACCGCGCGCGTGACCGGCCTGCATGATGCCGAGGTCAAGACCCGCCTGCGCACCGGCACCGTCATGACGACGGACAACCGCAACTGGGAACTGCGGCTTGGCGCGCTGTTCACCCGCATCAACACCTCCCGCGCCATTGCAGTGGACATGGAATCAGCCACCATCGCGGCCAACGGGTTCCGTTTCCGCGTACCCTACGGCACGCTATTGTGCGTATCGGACAAGCCGCTGCATGGGGAACTGAAGCTGCGCGGCATGGCCAATGCCTTCTACCGCGAACGCGTGCGCCAGCATCTGGTGGTGGGAATCGAGACCATGCAGCAGTTGCGCGCGCAGGGCGTGGACCGCCTGCACTCACGCAAGCTGCGCGGGTTTGACGAACCGGCGTTCCGGTAGGCTGCCTTCGTACCCTGCTGGGTAGAAACGGGTCGCATGAACTGCGTTCCGACCGCCAGTGCCGTGGGGTAGCCGGTTTTCCCAGCGCGCCGCCCGGAAACCCGGCAAAGGCCACGGCCTTTGCAAACCGCTTTGATTTTCGGGACTATTCAAAAAAATCCGTCCTTGAAACAGTCCCGAAATCATAAGGAAGTTTTTGGTGAAGCTTTTTTCAAAAAGCTTCAGAAGAACGCCCCTTTTTGGAAAAAGGCGGCACCCGAAAACTTTTTTTCTTATCAGTAGTTTGTTTTGACATCAGAAATCCGGCAGCGTTGGCGCCAGATGGCCGCCCTGCCGCACCGGGGCCATGCGGCGGGCAAGGCCGGTGGCGTCATCGGTTTCCACCATCATGCCCGCAATGCTAGCATCCCCTTCGGCGGGTTGCAGGCGCTCTCCGGGCATCTTGCGCACGAAGCGGGCTATGGCCGCGTCCTTGCCCATGCCGATCACGCTGTCATAATCGCCGCACATGCCCGCATCGGTCTGGAACGCGGTGCCAGCCGACAGGATGCGGTGGTCCGCCGTGGGCGTGTGGGTATGGGTGCCGATCACCAGCGAAACCCGGCCATCAAGGAAATGCCCCATGGCCCATTTCTCGCTCGTGGCCTCGGCATGCACGTCCACCACGGCGGCATGCATGGTCACGCCCAGCCTGTGGCGCGACAGGATATCGGTGACGGCGCGGAACGGATCATCCATCGCATCCATGAACTGGCGGCCCATGATGCTGACCACCAGCGCCTTGCGCCCGTCCACCAGTTCCACCACCACGCTGCCCTGCCCCGGCGTGCCGGGGGGATAGTTGGCGGGGCGGATGATGCGGGGTTCGCTGTCGATATGGCCGATCAGGTCGCGGCGGTCCCAGCTATGGTTGCCCAGGGTAATGACATCGGCCCCCGCTTCGATCAGGTCACGCCCGATGGCGGGCGACAGGCCGAAGCCATGGCTGGCGTTTTCCCCGTTCACCACCACAAGGTCGAGTGCAAGGTCGCGCCGCAGGGTGGGCAGGCGGGAAATAACGGCCTCGCGCCCCACGCGCCCGACAATGTCACCCAGAAACAGTATTCTCAAGAAAACAGCCCTTGTTACCGTGTACGCCCGTCGCCACGACACCGGATCCATTCGCGTTCGGTCACGATCGCGGGCAATGCCACATCATACAGGCCGGTCGGAATGCATGTCACTTCCTGAAAGGACAGGCCAAACCCCACCGTCCGCGCGCGCGGCAGGCGCGCCAGCGTACGGTCGTAATACCCCCCGCCATATCCCAGCCGCATGCCACGCCGGTCAAAGGCCAGCAGCGGCACGCACACCACGTCGGGCTGCATGGGGGTACCATCGGGGTGAAAGGTGCCATGGCGTCCGGGCTGCATGGGGCAGTCGGGCCGCCAGCGGCGAAAGACCAGGGGGTGCCCGCGTGGCGGGGTTTCCGGCAGGGCAATGCACAGCCCGTCCGCATGCAGGGCCTGCATGACCGGGCGCAGGTCGCTTTCCCCCGGCAGGGGCCAGACAAGGGCGATACAATCCCCCGCCCCGGTCAGGCCGCGCAGGCCACGCACCATGCGGTGGCACAGGGCCTCATCCGCGCCGGCGCGGGCGGGGCTGGTTGCGAAAGCCTGCCGGTGGCGCGCCATCTGGTGGCGCAATGCCTGCTTGGCCCGCATTGTGGGCCACGATTCGGGATCGAGAGAGGTCATGAACACATATACGGAGCCGCCATGGCCGTTGGTCGGATCAGCCCTCCCGGACCTGCTGACGCAGGTGGGCGCCAGGTAACGTGACCACGGTCACGACAGTGCCAGCTCCCTAGGAAGTGCTTATCGGCCCAGGGGTTGAATCATGCCTGACGCACCCGGCAGCCCCGCCCTTGCAATCTAGTCTTCTTCCATCGCGGCTGCAATGCTTTCCGCACGTTCGACCAGGTGCGCAAGCTGGTCGCGGCGGCGTTCGTTCTCGATCCGCGCCTGACGGCCCTGCGCCAATTGGTGGGCGGTGTCAGAGGACATCTTTTCCGCCGTCAGGTCATGGATTTCATCGGCCATCAGCAGGGCCGCAAGGGCCAGCAGGCGTCCCTCCCCGCTATGCCCGCCCAGTTCGCGGATGCGGTCGATGCGCCGCTCCACTTCCTGCGCCATGGCCTGCAGGTGCTTTTCCTGCCCTTCCTTGCAGCCCACGGCATAGGAAAAGCCGTTGATGCGCACGGTCACCTGGCTCATGGGCGTTCCTTCCCGCTGTCAGCTTCGTCCTCGCCCAGCACGTCACGCACGCGGGCGATCAGGACATCGATATTGGCCGCCAGCGCCTGCACGTCCACCTCCGGCCTGGACGGACGGGCGACGGACGCCAGTTCCGCGCGCCGGTCAAGGGCGAAGGCGATACGGTTGAGGGCGAGTTCAAGACGGTCCGCCGGGTCCTGTCCGGTCTCCGAGGGGGAATGGGCAACTTCCTGCCCCGGCGGCATGATAATATCAGACACGTTCATCCTTTCCCTCGTTCCTCCCCTTGAACTGATCGCGCGGTGCGGTTTCAACGTCAAGCATGATCGACAAACATGACCATTCTATGCATGCCGCCCCCTGCGTCACCATTTCCTGCGCGCATGACCTGGGGCTGGTCACGGCCATGGCCGCATCGTTACGCGTGAACTGCACCGTGGTTTCCCCCCCGGGGGCGGGATGCGTCATGGGGGCGCCATGGTGGGTGGCGCTGGTGGCGGCCTGCCCGCTGCCCGCCCTGCTGGATTGCGGGCAGGCGGCGGGGTACGCCGCCTGCGCCCTGCGCGCGGGCGTGCGGGGCGTCATTGCGCATGTGCCTGTGGCGCAGCACCATGCCCTTGTGTCGCTGGCGCGGGTTACGGGCGGCCATGTCATGACGCACCGCCCCCTATCGCTGGACCTGCCCCCGCGCGGCGCCGGGCCGGTTCTGGAGCGATACCTGCGGGCATTCCCCGCATGATGACCGCAAGGCAGGGCGCAGGCTGCGCACGGTGGTTCCGGCCCGGTCACGGGCCACTGCCACCGCGCGCCCGATGGCCGAACGCCGTGCGGGGCAGGTACGGCCATGTATCCAGCAGGTGGATGATCCAGCCTTCCGCAACACCTGCGGACACATGCATACGAGGGCTGTTCGCCACCCCGATGGTGGCATAGGATCAGGCCGACATGACTGATTGCCAGCTTTACCTCATCACCCCCGAATCGCTTGATCCGGCGGCGTTCGCCCCCCGTCTGGCCGAAGCGCTGGACGCAGGCCCGGTCGCGGCCGTGCAGCTGCGGCTGAAAAACGTGGATGACGACACGATCCGCCGCGCGGTGGAGGTGCTGCAACCCATCGCCCATGCGCGAGACGTGGCCTTCATCATGAATGACCGGCCCGACCTTGCCGTTGCCTGCGGCTGTGACGGGGCGCATGTGGGCATGGACGATACGGATGTGGCCACGGCGCGCCGCATACTGGGCGACGAACTACAACTGGGCGTGTCGTGCTACGACAGTCGCGACATGGCCCTGCGCGCGGGTGAGGCCGGGGCCGATTACGTGGCGTTCGGCGCGTTTTTCCCCTCCCCCTCCAAGGAAACCGAAATCCGCGCCGATCCCGCCCTGCTGACGTGGTGGAGCAGCATGATCGAGCTGCCCGTCGTGGCCATTGGCGGCATCACGCCGGAAAACTGCGGCACACTGGTACGCGCGGGCGCTGATTTCCTGTCGGTCATCGGCGCCGTGTGGTCCCATCCCGATGGGCCGGGGGCGGGTGTACGCGCCATGAACGCAGCGATTGCGACAGCGGAAACCGCCTGAAAAATCAATAAAAGCCTTTGCGCGCCGCCTTTTTCCAAAAAGGCGGCGTTCTTTCGAAGCTTTTATAAAAAGCTTCACCAAAACTTCCTTTGATTTTAAAGCACTATCATGAGCTGACTTTCCAAACAGTCTCTTAAAAAAGCTTCTTTATCTTCAGCCTTCTCCCATCCACTGCACATCACTGATCCGCCCGGTCCCGGCCGCAAGCATGACCAGCCGGTCAAAGCCAAGGGCGAGACCCGCGCATGGTGGCAACGTGTCGAGAGCGGACAGGAAGGCTTCATCCACCGGCCAGTCCAGACCGGGTTCATCGGGATAGAGCGCCAGACGCCGGGCGCGGTCAGCCCTGAACCGCTGGCGCTGTTCGGTGCTGTCGGTCAGTTCCTCGAACGCATTGGCCAGTTCGATCCCGCCCGCATACAGCTCGAACCGCAGCGCTACGCGCGGGTCCGCCGGGTCACGGCGCGCAAGGGCGGCCTGGCTTGCGGGCCAGTGCGTCAGGAAGGTGGGGCGCGTGCGGCCGATATGTGGCTCGATCCGTGCCATCATCAGGCGGAAGAACAGGTCTTCCCATGTCTCGCCCCGCCGCAGCTCGCAGCCCGCCGCATAGGCCAGGGCGGCGGCATCCCCTTCATTGGCCAGGATATCCACGCCGACATAACGATGGAATGCATCCGCGACCCGCAGCCGTTCAAAGGGGGCCTCGATGCCGATTTCATCCCCGCCCGCCCGCACCACGGGCGGCAGGACGGCACGCAGCAGGCTTTCCGTCTCATCCATCAGCGCATCAAGCGTGGCACCGGGGTGATACCATTCCAGCATGGTGAATTCATGCGCATGCAGCCGGCTGCCTTCCGCATTCCGCCATACGCGGGCCAGTTGGTACACCGGCAGGCCGGTGGCCGCCACGATCCGCTTCATGGCGAATTCCGGGCTGGTGTGCAGCCATAGCGGCTGGCGCGCGCCATCCGCGCCCTCGCGTTCGGTGCGGAATACCTTCAGGTGCACCTCCTCGCCCGGAGTCGGCACGGCATAGGGGGTTTCCACCTCCACATAGCCGCGTGCATCGAAAAACGCCCGCACGCCACGCAGCACGAGGTTGCGCCGCAGCAGGAACGGCAGGCGGTCGGCAATACGGGCGGAATCGGGCTGGGGGGCGACAGAATCGGGCATGGGCGGGATCTCCGGTTGCAGCGGACGGGCGGGCGCAGTACAGCCCCGGCATGGCATCATCGGTCAATCCCCCCCCGCGCACGCTGCGCACCGTCACGGACCTGCTGGAGGCGGGGCTGGTCACCCCCACGCAGGCCCCGGCCCTGGAACAGGTGGCCCGGCGGTACGCAACCGCCATTCCCCCCGCCTTTGCCGGATTGATCGAAAGCCCCGACGACCCGATCGGGCGGCAGGTCATTCCCGATGCGACGGAATGCGAAATGGACCCCATGGAGCACCCGGACCCGATCGGGGACGACGCGCTGTCCCCCGTGCCGGGAATCGTGCACCGCTATGCCGACCGCGCGCTGCTCAAGCCGCTGCTGGTGTGCCCGCTGTACTGCCGCTTCTGCTTCCGGCGCGAACATGTCGGCCCCGGTGGCGGCGTGCTGGATGACGCGGCCCTTGAACGGGCGCTGGACTGGCTGCGCACCCATACGGACATTCATGAAGTCGTGATGACCGGGGGCGACCCGCTGATGCTGTCCCCGCGCCGCATGCGCGCGATCATGGCGGCGCTGGAGGGGATGGCGCATATCCACACCATCCGCATCCATTCGCGCGTGCCGGTGGCCGACCCCGAACGCCTGAATGACGAGATGGCGGCGGCACTCGAGACCACGCGCTCCATGTGGCTGGTGGCGCATGTCAATCACGCCCGTGAGCTTACCCCCGCCGCCCGCGCGGCCATCCGTCGCGTGCAGGCGCGCGCGATTCCGGTGCTGGGCCAGTCCGTGCTGCTGCGCGGCGTCAACGACACACCCGAGGCGCTGGAGGCCCTGCTGCGCGCGCAGGTGGCCGCGCGCATCCGCCCCTATTACCTGCACCAGCTTGACCCCGCCCCCGGCACCGCGCGCTTCCATGTGCCCATACGCGAGGGGCAGCGCCTTCTGGCCGCCCTGCGCGGGCGGGTGACGGGCATTGCCTGGCCAACCTACATACTTGATATCCCTGGCGGCCATGGAAAGGTGCCCATCGCCCCCGACTACCTGCATACGGGTGCGGATGGCACCCTGCGGGTGCGTGCGCCCGATGGCACAATCCACCGGCTTGCGCGTGAACCCGGCTGAAAAGACAGCCCGCAACCTTGCCCTGAGGCGCGTGGGGCGCTAGAAGCCGAACCGCCATACTTCCCACAACCATACAGGGACCACCATGAAGCAGCAGGCAAACCTGATCCGCGCCGGACAGGTTATTGAGCACGACGGCCGTCGCTGGACGGTCCTGAAACAGCAGATCATCACGCCGGGCAAGGGTGGCGCGTTCATCCAGGTGGAGATGCGCGACCTCAAGACCGGCAACAAGACCAACGAACGCTGGCGCACCGCCGACACCGTTGAACGCCTGATGACCGAGGAGAAGGAATACACCTACTCCTACATGGACGGCGACAACATCGTGCTGATGGACCCCGAGACGTTCGAACAGCTTATCCTGCCGCTGGACCTGCTGGGTGACCAGGCGCCGTTCCTGCAGGACAACATGACGCTGGTGCTGAACCTGGTCGAAGGCGACCCGGTTGGCGTCGTCCTGCCCGCGCAGGTCACGCTGGAAGTGGTCGAGGCCGATCCCGTGGTGAAGGGCCAGACCGCAAGCTCGTCCTACAAGCCCGCGCGCCTGTCCAACGGCGTCAAGACCATGGTGCCCCCCTTCATCGAAGCGGGCGAGCGTATCGTGGTCCGCACCGAGGACAGCACCTACGTCGAGCGCGCCAAGTCCTGACCATCCGCCCGCCCGTGCCGGGGTGTCCGCACCCCGCACGGGCCGGTTTTTCAATCCCCCGCCCCGTTCCACCGCACGAACCAGACAGGACCGATCACCGTGGCAATGCGACTCTCTCCCCATATGACGGTGATGCAGAACGCTGCCCAGAAGGCCGCACGCCGTCTTCTGCGTGACTTCAACGAAGTCGAGCAGCTTCAGGTCAGCATCAAGGGGCCTGGCGATTTCGTGTCGCAGGCCGACCTGCGGGCCGAAACCGCCATCCGCGAGGAACTGGCGCGCGCGCGCCCCGGCTATGCCTTCCTGATGGAGGAAAGCGGCGCCTCGGGGAACGAGGGATGGACGTGGCGCTGGATCGTCGATCCGCTGGACGGCACGACCAACTTCCTGCACGGCATCCCGCACTGGGCCATTTCGATTGGCCTGCAGCGCCGCCTGCCCGACGGCACGATCGAGATCGTGGCGGGGCTGGTGTACAACCCGGCCGCCAACGAGATGTTCTGGGCCGAAAAGGGCGTGGGCGCGTTCCTCAACGACCGCAGGCTGCGCGTCTCCGCGCGCCGGTCGATGAACGAGGCCCTGTTCGCCACCGGCATCCCGTTTGCCCGGGTTTCGGCCCGCAACCGCCTGTCATTCGCCCGCACGCTGGGCGCGCTCATGCCGCAGGTGGCCGGCATCCGCCGATTCGGTGCGGCAGCCCTCGACCTCGCCTGGGTCGCGGCGGGGCGGTATGACGGCTACTGGGAAATGGGCATCAAGCCATGGGACTGCGCGGCCGGCATCCTGCTGGTGCGTGAGGCGGGTGGCTATGCCACCGACCCCGAAGGCGTTGACCTCAATGACCTTGGCGCCTCCATCGACGCGGTGGCGGGCAACCCGCAATTGCATGGGCCGCTGCGCGAACTGGTGGCCAGCAGCATCGCCTGAAGCCCGCGGGCGCGGGCGCGCGGCCCGTTTGCCGATTGCGCCCCCGCCCGTCGCCCGGTAGCCTGCCGGGCACGATGCGATACATATCCCCCCCCTTTCGCCGCCGGTCCCTGCGTGGGCTGATCGTGCTGGGTGCTGCGGCAGTCGGGCTGTCCGCCCCCATTGCGGGCGCCCATGCACAGGTTACGACCAGCAGGAACGCGCTGGACGCGCTGGGCGCGCCACGGCGGCCCGCCATGCTGCCCGATGGCGGCAGCATGTCCGCCTCCCCCACCGGCACCACGACCAGCACGGAAGGCGGCAGCACCCCGGCTGCCAGCAGCACTGGCGGCCATGCCACCGGGGACATTCCCGGCAGCCACGCCCCCGCCACGGCCATTGCGTCGCCCGCGGCCATTGCCGCCCTGCCGCCGGTCGCGGCCCAGCCCCCCGCCAATCCCGTGCTGCGCCCACCGGAACTGCATGTGCCGCTGCATCCCTTCCCCATGCCGCCCGAGGTCAAGGCCGACCCGCAGGCGCGCGGGCGGGCGGAAAAGATTGCCGGCGGCACGCGCCTGCACTTCACCCCGCAATCGGCGGAGATGAATCCCCGCATGATTTCGGCGCTGCAAACATTTGCCACAGTCATGCAGAAGCTGCCCGACCAGCACATCAGCATCGCAGCCTACGGCGAAGGCCGCGCCGATGATCCGTCCACACCCCGCCGTGTCGCGCTGTCGCGCGGGCTTGCCGCGCGTTCGGTGCTGCTGCACGCAGGGATCGCGCCGACGCGCATCTATGTCCGCGCGGTGGGCCTGCCGGATGAAAATGCGCATGGGGCGGGCGCGGATTGTATTGACGTCACCCGTTCGGGTGTGGTGGCCTCGAACGCTACAGGCTCACCTTCGCGTTAAGGAAACCACTGCGTGACACGACCGACGACCTATCTTGTCCGGGTTCTGCTGTTCCTTCTGGCGGTCGGGGTTGTCGTAGCCCTGCTTTCCTCCACACTGTATCAGGCGTTTTGCAACAATCCCTACCTTGACGGCCTGATCATCGGCATCCTGCTGCTGGGCATCGGGTGGAACATCTCCATGATCCTGCGGCTGATCCCCGAAGTCCGCTGGGTCAACATCCTGCGCCACCCGCGCGAGGGCCTGACCACGCCGCCGCCGCCGCGCCTGCTGGCGCCCATGGCGTCCATGCTGGCCACCCATGACAAGGGACGCAGGCTGACCCTGTCCGCCCCGGTCATGCAGTCGCTGCTGGACAGCCTGTCGGCGCGGCTGGATGAAGGGCGCGAGCTGTCACGCTACCTGACGGGGTTGCTGATCTTCCTCGGCCTGCTGGGCACGTTCTATGGCCTGCTGCTTACGGTTGGCTCCATTGCCGACGTAATCGGCAACATGTCGGTGGGCAGCGGGGACACCACCGTCATGTTCGACCAGCTCAAGTCCGGGCTGGCCGGTCCGCTGCATGGCATGGGCACCGCGTTTTCGGGGTCCATGTTCGGGCTGGCGGGCGCGCTGGTGCTGGGCTTTCTCGATCTTACGGCGGGACAGGCGCAGACGCGCTTCTTCAACGAACTGGAAGAATGGCTGGCCACCATCACCCGCCTTTCGGCGGGCGGGCTGCAGGTGGGCGGCAATGACGCCAGCATTCCGGCCTATGTGCAGGCGCTGTTGGAACATACGGCCGAAAACATGGAAAAACTCCAGATCCTGCTGGCCCGCAGCGAGGAGACCCGCGCGCAGGAACAGCGCCTGCTGACCGCGCTGAACGACCGCCTGACGCAGCTTGCGGACAGCCGGGGCGAGGAACACCTGCAGGGCATCGAATCCCTGCTGGCCCGGCTGGTGCAGGAATCCGCGGCGGGACGGGAGCAGATCGCAACCGACATCCGCAACGACCTGCGCCTGCTTGCACGCACCATCGCCGCAAGCGCCCCGGGAACGAACCACTCCGCTTCCTGACCGTATCCCAAGGCTGAGGTTCATCCCATGGCGCGCCGTTCCCGTCGCTCGATCCGTTCCGAACTGAATGCATGGCCCGGCTATGTTGACGCGCTGTCAACGCTGCTGATGGTCATCATATTCGTGCTGCTAGTTTTCGTGCTGGGGCAGGCTTTCCTGTCCGTGGCGCTGAACAAGCGCCAGCAGGCCCTTGACCAGCTTGAGCGCGAGGTGGCGAAGCTGGGGCAGATGCTTTCCCTCGAAAAAAGCCACACGACATCGCTGCAGGGCGAGGTCGCCAGCCTGCACAAGGCGCATGATGCCGACATGGCCACCGCAACGTCACTGACCGCGCAGCTCAACCAGCAGACCAGCGAGCGCGACAGCGCGCAGGCCCGCGCCACGGCGCTGGATGACCAGGTGGCGCAGTTGCGCGCGCAGCTTGCCGCCGTCAGCACGGCGCTGGAAGTGACCGAGGACGAAGTGCATGACCGCGACCAGAAAATCAGCAGCCTGGGCATGCAGCTGAATGTGGCGCTGGCGAAAAAGGTCGAGCAGTTGCAGCAGTACCGTTCCGAATTCTTCGGTCGCCTGCGCAGCGTGATGCAGGACCACAAGGGCGTGCAGATCGTCGGTGACCGCTTCGTGTTCCAGAGCGAGGTACTGTTCCCCGTAGGCAGCGCCGAACTGTCGCCGGAAGGGGAGGCGGAAATCAAGGTGCTGGCCCGGACCCTGCGCCAGGTCGCAGCCCAGATTCCGCCCGATGTCCCGTGGATACTGCGCGTGGATGGCCATGCCGACCGCCAGCCGATCCACACCGCCTTCCCCAGCAACTGGGAACTGTCATCCGCGCGCGCCATTACGGTGGTCAAGCTGCTGATCGCCGAAGGGATCGACCCGCACCATCTGGCCGCGACCGGCTTTTCCGATTACCAGCCACTGGACCACGGCACGTCCCCCGAGGCCCTCGCCCGCAACCGGCGCATCGAATTCCGCCTGACGGATCGCTGATCCACCATGGGTGATACGTGGCGACAGCCAGCCCCGGCTGGTCTGTCGCTGCGTTATCATATCCGGGACACAAACGCGGCCACTACCTGCCGCAATGCCACGATCTGGCGAAAATGGTAAAAGTTTTAGAGACTGTTTGAAAAGTCAGATCATGATAGCGTTTTAAAATTAAAGGAAGTTTTTGGTGAAGCTTTTTGCAAAAGCTTCGAAAGAACGCCGCCTTTTTGAGAAAAAGGGGGCACCCAAAAACTTTTATTGTTTTTTATCAATGATTTGTTTTCAAACAGCCTCTTACCAAAAACTTCTCATGATTAAGTGGGCTGCCCGAAGGCTTTCAGGCGCAGGCGCTCTGTTTCATGGCCAGCATCGGGAATGGTGGGGTCAAGCTGGATCACGTGCTGCCACGCCTTCCATGCCGCCTGCCAGTCGCCACGCTGTTCCTCGGTATCCTCAAGGACCTTCCACGCGGTCACGTCGCGCCCGTCATGGTGCAGCGCCACGCCAATATCCGCCACCGCGCCATCGGGATTGGCCGCCGCCAGCCGGGCCTGCGCACGGTTACGCCACAGTACCTCGACATCCGGCTGCAGCAGCAGGGCATCATCCATGTCCTGCACCGCATCCAGCGGGCGCTGGGCATCGAGGTCGTCCTGCGCGCGCCTGAGCAGCAGGTTGGTGGTGGGGGCAAGATCCTTCTGGCGTATCTGCTCGATCCGGGCCAGCAGGTCGCGCGCCCCACGGGCGGTTGACGCATGGGCCAGTTCGGTTTCCAGATCATCCAGCGACGGTTCGGCTTCCGCCTTCCCCCTGGCCGGGGCATGGCTGTTCACGGCGGCCGGGCCGGCATGCTGGTCCACGCCATGCGCCGGCAGGGCGGCATGGGCCTGCGGGCCGCTGCCCATCAGGGTCACGGCCAGAATCATGGGTACGCACGAAAAGCCGCGAAAACAGGTTCCTAAAAACCTGCCTGCGCAGCTTTGCGGCTGTTCAAAGATGAACCTGACGGTCAAGGCCGTCCGGCAATCAGCCCTGACGGGCCTTCATGCGGGGGTTCTTCTTGTTGATGACGTAGACCTTGCCACGGCGACGGACCACACGGCAGTCCTTGTCCCGAACCTTGGCCGATTTCAGGCTGTTTCTGATTTTCATGATCCGACCCTCGACTAGCGGCGGAATACCGCCAAAGAGGCGCCCGAATACCCCTGCCTGCGCCAAGAGTCAACCGGCGGGCCGGATTCTGGCGTCATTTACAGGCGTAAAATCGTATCTGTGATCGAATCCGGCACGAAAAACGGGGCAATGGTCTGGAAATCGGCGGTGCGGGGCGAACGGGGCCGCCAGGCCAGCCCGATGGTGCGCCAGGCCTGCGCGCCGCTTACCGGGCGCGCCACCACGTCCAGCCCCGCCATCAGCGCGGATTCGACCGCAAGCCGGGGCAGCAACGCAAGACCCATGCCCGCCGCGACCATTTCCACCATGGTGTACAGGGAACTGACGGTGCATTCCGCCTCGTCCTCCGGCTGGGTCCAGCCCCGGACCTGCCGGCACATGGCCAGTGTCTGGTCACGCAGGCAGTGCCCGTCCTCCAGCAGGATCATCCGCTCATGCACGATGCTGCGCACCGGCACGTCCGGCAGGTGCGCCAGCGCATGGTCGCGCGGCAGGACCACCATGAAGGGATCGCGCCACAGGGGCAGCGTCTCGCTATCGGCGCAGTCGCACGGCATGGCCAGCAGCACGAGGTCCAGCCGCCCCGCCGCCAGCTTTTCCATCACGTTATGGGTCACGTCCTCGTTCAGCGACAGGCGCAGCTGCGGATAGGCGCCGGGCAGCCTGCGCACCAGTGTCGGCATGACAAACGGGCCGATGGTGGGAATGACCCCAAGGCGCAGCAGGCCGCTCATCGGCTCGCGCGAGGCCAGGGCCACGTCCAGCACATCCTGCAGCGCCTCCAGCGCCGTGCGGGCGCGCACGACCACCTTGTCCCCCAACGGGGTGAACACGACCTTCTTGCCCACGTCACGGTCAAGCAGCCTGACATCCATCTGGCGTTCCAGCGCCAGTATCCCGGCGGACAGCGTGGACTGCGTCACCGCGCAGGCCTTTGCCGCCCGGCCGAAATGGCGCAGTTCGGCAAGAGTGACGAGGTAGCGCAGCTGCTGTGCGGAGGGCATCGGAAGCATCGATAATTCCGATCATGCATATGTAAATTATTCAATGGCATGATAGCATCACTCCCGGCATAGATACAGCCTGCGGGGCGGCGCGCCCGTCCCGGCCCCATATAACACCCAACAGGAGATCACCCTGATGCTGACAGTCGGTGACAAGTTTCCCGCCTTCAACCTGAGCGCCGTTCCCGGTGGCCCCGAAGGCCTGAAGGGCGATTTCGTCCAGATCACGGACGAATCCGACAAGGGCAAGTGGAAGGTCGTCTTCTTCTGGCCGCTGGACTTCACCTTCGTCTGCCCGACCGAGATCGTGGCGTTCGGCAAGCTGGCCGGTGAGTTCAAGGACCGTGACGCGGTGGTCTACGGCGTGTCGATCGACAGCGCGTTCGTGCACCTGAACTGGCGCCTGAACCATGCCGAACTGAAGAACCTTGAAATCCCCATGCTGTCCGACATCAAGCGCGAGCTGATCGAAAGCTGTGGCGTGATGGCCGAGCAGGCCGGGGCAGCCCTGCGCGCCACCTTCATCGTGGACCCGCAGGGCGTCATCCGCCACGTCAGCGTCAATGACCTGTCGGTTGGCCGCAACCCGCAGGAAATCCTGCGTATCCTTGACGGCCTGCAGAGCGACGAGCTGTGCCCGTGCAACTGGAAGAAGGGCGACGCCTTCATCAAGGCCTGATCGCCGCGCGACCGGCCGCCCCCGCGCCCCGCACGGGGCGCGGCCACGCCGCCTGTCCCGATCCCTGCCCCGCCCGCAGGGGTCGGGACAGGTGGCGCGCCACCATCACACCCCCGGCAATACACGGAACCCGCCCATGTCGATCGACTCCCTCAAGGCCGCCCTGCCCGACTACGCCAAGGACCTGAAGCTGAACCTTGGCGCCCTTGCCAATGACTTCGTGCTGACGCCGCAGCAGCTGGGCGGCACGTTCATCGCGTCCGCCATCGCGTCGCGCAACCCGGCGGTGACGCATGCGCTGGTGGGGGAATACGGCCCGAAACTGTCGCCCGAGGCCCTGCAGGCCGCACGCGCGGCCGCCGCCATCATGGGCATGAACAATGTCTATTACCGTTTCGTGCACCTGGTGGGTGGCGATTATGAAAAAATGCCCGCCCGCCTGCGCATGAACGTCATTGCCAACCCCGGCGTGGACAAGGCGGATTTCGAACTGTGGGCCATGGCGGTCTCGGCCATCAACGGCTGTGGCCTGTGCATGGAAAGCCACGAACGCCAGTTGCGTGAAGCCGGCGTCACGACCGAGCAGATCCAGGCCGCCGTGCGGGTCGCCGCAACCGTGCATGGCGTGGCCGTGACGCTGGATGGCGTGGAAATCCCCGCCTGATCCCTTCCCGGTTACTGACAGGGCGCCATGAACATGTCGGTCATGGCGTTTTTTTTCACCTGCCCTGTTGCCATGATGGGGCCAGCCTGTTATTTGCCCTTTCACCGAACGGTTGCAGCCCCACGGGGCGGTAACGGATGCGGGTGTAGCTCAGTTGGTTAGAGCGCCGGCCTGTCACGCCGGAGGTCGCGGGTTCGAGCCCCGTCACTCGCGCCATTTTACGGTGCATTCTCCCCATACAAACATGCTGCGCGGTCTGTCCGGGCTGAAACCTGTCCTGCCGTTTCAGCATGTCCGCATGCATTGCGTCATGCCGCCAACATGCCTAGTCTGGGACCACATTCCCGCATGACGGAGCCATAACGGGCCATGACCGATCTCTTTACCCCCTATACGCTGAAGGGCGAGACCCTGCGCAACCGCATCGCCGTGTCCCCCATGTGCCAGTACATGGCGCGCGATGGCATGGTGAATGACTGGCACACCGTGCATTACCCCACCCTTGCGCGTGGCGGCAGCGGGCTGGTTGTGGTGGAAGCCACCGCCGTCTCACCCGAAGGGCGCATCACGCCGGGCTGCCTGGGCCTGTGGAATGACGCGCAGGCCGAAGCCTTCCGCCCGCTGGTGCGCGCCATGCGCGACGCAGGCGCCGTGCCGGGCATCCAGATCGCCCATGCGGGCCGCAAGGCCAGCGCCAACCGCCCGTGGGAAGGCGACGACCACATCGCCGCCGATGACCCGCACGGGTGGGACACCATCGCGCCCTCCGCCATCGCCTTCGGCGCTGGCCTGCCCAAGGTACCGCGCGCCATGACGCTGGCGGACATCACCCGCGTGCGGCAGGATTTCGTGGCGGCGGCGGTGCGCGCGCGTGACGTCGGCTTTGGCTGGCTCATGCTGCATTTCGCCCATGGCTATCTGGCGCAGAGTTTCCTCTCCCCCCATTCCAACCAGCGTGACGACAATTATGGCGGCAGCCTTGAAAATCGTGCCCGCTTCCTGGTGGAGACCCTGCGCGACGTACGCACCGTCTGGCCCGAGGACCGGCCGCTGAGCGCGCGCCTGGGCATGATCGAATTCGACGGCCATGACGAACAGACCCTGCAGGACGCCATTGCAGTTGCGCAGGTCTTTCGCGAATCGGGCCTGGACTTCCTTGATGTCAGCATCGGCTTTTCCACGCCTGCGGCAAAGATTCCGTGGGGACCGGCCTTCATGGCCCCGGTGGCGCAGCGCGTGCGGCGTGAAACCGGCCTGCCGGTCGCCACAAGCTGGTACCTGGGCACCGCACCCGCCATTAACGGGCTGGTGCGCGAGGAAAAGATCGACCTTGCGATGATCGGTCGCCCCTTCCTTGAAAACCCGCACTGGCCATATGCGGCGGCACGCGCGCTGGGCCGCGCGGATGCGGCATGGGTCCTGCCCGCGCCCTATGCGCACTGGCTGGCGCGCTACCGCTCCGCATGAATGATGAGTGATAAAAGTTTTTGGTGAAGCTTTTTGCAAAAAGCTTCAGGGAACGCCGCCTGTTTGAAAAAAGGCGGCACCCGAAAACTTTCATTATTTAAAGCAGCGCCCTACACCCCGGCATCATGCAGGTACTGCGCCACCATGGGCCGGTAGGTCGGGCCAAACAGCCGCAGGTGAACCAGTGCGGTCCACAGGCGGTAAATGGCGAAACGGACCCCATGCCCGCGCTCCAGCCCACCATGGCGGGCATAAAACCCCGCAGGGGGCTGGCTGAACACGCCCGGCGTGGCGAGGTCCACCTCGGCATGGCCATAATAGCAGCACGGATCGATCAGCCCGGTCACATGCCGTCCCGACACCAGCACGTTCCCGCCCCACAGGTCACCATGCAGCAGGCAGGGCGCGGGGGTGGCGGGCAGCAGGTCAGGCAGGCGGCGCATCAGGGTTTCAAGCTGGCGGGCTAGGTCGATGGGCACATGTTCCAGATGCACGCCGATCCGGTGGCGCGCCCAGAAATCCGGCCATGTGTCCGTCCAGCCATTGCACACCCTCACGGCGCCGAAGGCATAATCGCCTGTCCAGCCGTAACGGGCACCATCCCCTTCGGGCCGGCCCGTGTGCACAAGGGACAGCACGCGCGCCAGATCGTCCCAGCAGCGGGACAGGCGGCCATCGGCGGGCAGGCATTGCAGCACCAGCGCGTCCTCATCCACCGCCAGCACATCGGGCACAGGCGCGCCCGTCCGGCCAAGGGCATGCAGCATGGTGGCCTCCGCCACCGGGTCGGGGCCATGCTTGACCACGACCCTGCGCCCGTCATTCAGGTAGACCAGCAATACCTGCGCCACATCGCCACCGGGCAGCGGGTGCCAGTTCCACAACCCCGCCCCCAGCAGGGCGGCCCCATGCCGGGCAAGGCGCGTCATGGATCGTCGCGGCGCAGTTTTTCCACCAGCGCCGCGGCACCCGCCACGACATCGCGCCATGTAGTGTCGAACCCGCTGGCATCCCCGTAATACGGGTCGGCCACGGCCTGGCCCCTGCGTCCGGGCACATGGTCCAGCAGCAGGGAGACCTGCGCCTGGCTGCCCGCCGGTTTCATGTCCAGCAGATGCGCAAGGTTGGCATGGTCGAGTGCGATGATATGGGTGAAACGGTCAAAATCCGCCGCCCGCACCACGCGTGCGCGATAACGGGTAATGTCGATGCCATGCCTGCGGGCGACGGCGCAGGCCCGCCGGTCGGGCGGCGCGCCCGCATGCCAGTTGCCCGTGCCCGCCGAATCGACCGTGACCGGCAGCCCAGCGCGGTCAGCCGCCGCCCGGAATGCGGCCTCCGCCAGCGGAGAGCGGCAGATATTGCCCATGCAGACGAACAGGACCGCAGGCATGTCGGCCTTCTATCCCCTTTCGGGGGTGCGCTCGGGAAAACGCTGCCGCAGCAGGCCGATGGTCTCGGCGATCAGGTCGGCGGGCGTTTCTTCCAGATGCACGACAACCGGGTGCTCATCAACCGTTGGCGGCTGCAGCGTGGCAAGCTGGCTGGGCAGCAGGCTGGGCGGCATGTAATGCCCGCGCCGGCGCTGCAGGCGTTCGGCCAGCACGTCCTCGGGGATTTCCAGATAGACGAACACGATATCCGCCGCCCCGTCCGCGCGCAGCAGGTCGCGGTACGACCGCTTCAGCGCAGAGCAGGTCAGGATTCCCCCCTGCCCCGACGCCACGCGGCCCAGCAGCCATTCATGGCAGGCCCGCAGCCATGGCAGGCGGTCCGCATCGGTCAGGGGAATGCCCGCCGCCATCTTTTCCACATTGGCGCGGGGGTGCAGCATGTCGCCTTCCTGATAGGGCCAGCCCAGCAGGTTGTGCAGCCCTTCGGCCAGCGTGGTCTTGCCGCAGCCCGACACCCCCATGATGACCAGGACCAGCGGCCGGATGCCCTGATCCTGCAATTCCCGCCCGGTCACGCCGCGACCAGCTTCTGCAGCCCCGTGGCGGTCGCCACGATCACTTCGGAAGTACGGCCGATGAACAGCCCGGTCTCGATCACGCCCACGATTGGCGCAAGCTGTGCCTGCAACTGCGCGGAATTGGCGATTTCACCGAAATGACAGTCAAGGATCATGTTGCCCCCATCGGTTACGAACACGTTGCCGCTGCGGTCCAGCCGCTGGGTGATCCGCGCGCCCAGCGCCTCGATCTGCCGGGCGGTGGAGGTCCAGCCGAAGGTCGCGACCTCCACCGGCACGGGCACGCGCGCGCCCAGCCGGTCAACCAGCTTGCTGTCATCCACCACGACCACGAATTTGCGTGAGGCGGCGGCCACGATCTTTTCACGGAACAGCGCGCCCCCCAACCCCTTGATCAGGTTGAGGGACCCGCGTTCGACTTCATCCGCGCCATCAATGTCGATGTCGATCTGCGGGTGGGTTGCGAACGTCACCAGCCTGATCCCGTGCGAGCGCGCCTGCTCGGCCGAGCGTTCGGATGTGGGGATGGCGACAAAACGCAGCCCCTCCGCCCAGCGGCGGCCAAGTTCCTCGATCATGAAGGCCGATGTGCTGCCTGAACCAAGGCCGACCACCATGCCTTCCCTGACCATGTCGGCCGCCTCGATCGCCGCCTTGCGCTTCAGTTCTGCCCGTGGGTCCGCGTTCTGGGTGGACATGCGCTGCTTCCTCTCCTGCGGGGCATCCCGCCGCCGGGTGCCCCGTCGTTTTTATTGAACCGTGATCCGTATCGCATAAACACGATACCGTGCCACTTATTGTCCCGCCGCCGCCTTGTCCATAAGCCAGATGAGTTCGCCTTCAGTCGTGATGTGGCTGGCGGGTTCCGCCGGGTCACCGGCGCGCACTTTTGCAAAGGCTTCGCGCTTGCCCGCCCCCGCCAGCATGAACACCACATGGCGGCTGGAATGGATGGCGGGATAGGTCAGGGTGATGCGCGTATGCGGCGCGTCATCGGGCACGCAGGTTGAAACCCACAGCCTGCGCTCGTCAAGCACCGGCTGGCGCGGGAACAGCGATGCGGTATGCCCGTTATCGCCCAGCCCCAGCATCACCACGTCAAACAGCGGGCGACCGGGTTCCAGCACCGTGCCGCCGTACACCGCTTCCAGTTCCGCCTGGTATTCTGCCGCAGCCTGCGCCGGGTCGCCCGATGTCGGCATGGGGTGGACGTTAGCAGCGGGCACCGGCACATGGGCCAGCATCTCGGTCTCGACCATGTTGTAGTTGCTGGCGGGGTCGCTGGCGGGCACGAAGCGTTCATCGCCAAAGAAGAACTGCGTGTTCGCCCACGGGAAGCGGTCGCGATAGGCGCCGGACGCCAGGATCTGGTACAGCCGCCTGGGCGTGGACCCGCCCGAGAGCGCGATCACGAACGGGCCACCCTTTTTGGCCAGCGCCTGTTCCGTCAGCCATTTCGCCATGTGCTGCGCAATGGCCTCGGCATCGGGCAGGACCACCATCGCGCCCGTCTTCACGTCATGTCCAGCTGTCATGTCACGCATCTCCCAGCACGAATTTCTCGATCCCGTTGGCGAACCCTTCCTCCTCGCACGATGTCGAGACATGGGTCGCCTGCTTCTGCACCTCGGGGCTGGCCTGCCCCATGGCGATCGACATGCCGCTCTTGCGGAACATCAGCACGTCATTGGGCTGGTCGCCCAGGGTCACCATCTGGCTTGCCGGAATGCCCAGCAGGCGTTCCAGCGCCATCACCACGCCACCCTTGTTGGCGTCCCTGTTGGTCACGTCCACGTAGTACGGCTGTGACAGCGCGGCCGACGCCGTATCGCCCAGCGCCTGCTGCAGGTCGTGCTCAAGGCGCTTCATCATCGCCAGGTCATCGCTGACGCCGGTGACCTTGACCACCTGATCCAGCTTTTCTTCCACATTGCCGACCACGGGCGGGAATTTCACCGTCCACTGTTCGCGCGCGACATGCGGGGCATCAAGTTTCGAGACGATCCAGTCATTGCCGTTATACACCCACGGATCGGCCCCATGGTCGCGGATGATGCCGATCACCTTGCGCGCCGTATCGGCGGGCAGCGTGCGGGCCTCGATCACGGTGAAATCGGGCCGGACCATCATGCCGCCGTTGAAACCCGCGATCGGTTCGGAAATCTTCAGCGGGTCAATGACCATCTTCATGCCCTTGGGCGGGCGGCCGCTGGTGATGGTGAACAGGATGCCGCGTTCACGCAGGCGTTCGACCGCCCGGATCGCGCGGGGCGTCAGGATCTTATCCTTCGTGACCAGGGTGCCATCCACATCGGCCAGGACCAGTCTGATCTGGCTGGCGGGTGTTCCGGCTGCGTCCTGGGGCATGGTGCCTCTCCCTTCTGTGCCGCGCGCCTATGCACGGGGCAGTACAAAATTTTCCATGGCGAAAGCCCAGCCGTCCTGCGTATTGGACCGCGTCACGAAACGGGCATGGGCCTTCACGTTATCGGGCGCGTTGCCCATGGCGATGCTGACCCCGGCTTCCTTCAGCATGGGGATGTCGTTGTTCATATCCCCGATACACACCGTATCCCGGATATCAATATCCAGCAGTTTTGCCAGTTCTTTTGCCGCATAGCCCTTGTTCGCCCGCGGATGCGTAATATCAAGGTAAATGGGCGAGGACTGGTGTACGCTCGCCTTGCCATCCAGCAGCTCCGCAAGCTTGCGTTCCACGCCCGGCAGGCTGGCGGGATCAGACGAGACCCCCATGATCTTGCCCACATTCTCATAATGCCCGGCAAAATCGTCTACCCGCACCGGAGTTGTCTGCACCACGTCGCGTTCATGACGGACCTGCGGCGTATCGTCGCGGCGCACCAGCCAGTCATGATCGATGTACAGCCACGGCTCGACCCCGTGGGCGATCAGGAATTCAACCGCTGTCCGGGCCGTTTCCGGGTCAAGGGACAGCCGTTCACGGATCGTGCCGTCGGGATCGCAGATCAGCCCGCCATTCAGCCCGGCGATGGGGGTATCGATGCGCAGTTCCCTGACAAACTGCATCATGCCGCGTGGCGCGCGGCTGCTGACCAGGCTCAGCCTGATCCCGGCCCTGCGCACATCATCCGCCGCCTGCCGTGCGGCGGGGGTCAGCCTGCGTTCCGGTGTAATCAGGGTGCCGTCGATATCGGATACGACAAGGCGGACGCCGCCTGCGGGGGCAACGGGTGGGGTCATGGGCATTATCCAATCTTCAGCCAGTGGCGGTGGTCACGGGCCAGCAGGGCGTCGGCCGCTTCCGGCCCCTCGCTGCCAGCCGCATAGAAATCAAGGCTGCGCGCGTCCTGCCCCCAGTCCAGCACCGGCTGCACGGCGCGCCACCCGGCCTCGATATTATCGGCGCGCTGGAACAGCGTGGCATCCCCGATCATGCAGTCATAGATCAGGGTCTCGTACCCCGTGCTCGGCCCTTCGCTGAACCATTCGGCATAATCGAACTTCATCCGCACGCCACCCAGCCGCACGGACGGGCCGGGTATCTTGGCGGAAAACTGCATGGTCACGCCTTCGGTCGGCTGGATATGGATGACCATGATGTTGGGGGCCAGCTTGTCCACCGGCGTGTCGCGGAACAGCGCATAGGGGGCCGATTTGAAGTGGATGGCGATTTCGGTCTTGCGCGCGGCCAGCCGCTTGCCCGTGCGCACATAGAACGGCACCCCGGCCCAGCGCCAGTTATCGATCCGGAACTTTATCGCGATATAGGTTTCGGTCAGGGAATGGGGGTCAACGCCGGGTTCCTGCCGGTAGCCGGGCACTTCTTTCCCGCCCACGACACCCGGCGCGTACTGCCCGCGCACCACGTCCTGCGGCAGCAGGGGATGGATGGCGTCCAGCACCTTGGTCTTTTCATTGCGCACGGCATCGGCGTCGAACGAAATCGGCGCTTCCATCGCCGTCATGGCCAGAAGCTGCATGACATGGTTGGGCACCATGTCGCGCAGGGCGCCGGTGCCTTCGTAGAATTTCGCGCGCTGTTCCACGCCCACCGTCTCGGCGGCGGTGATCTGTACGTGGTCGATGTTCTGGCGGTTCCACAGGGGTTCGAAAAACCCGTTGGAAAACCGGAGTGCAAGGATGTTCTGGACCGTTTCCTTGCCCAGGTAATGGTCGATCCGGTAGATCTGCTGTTCCGTCAGCGTGCGCAGCAGCCGTTCGTTCAGCGCCACGGCGGATGGCAGGTCGCTGCCAAAGGGCTTTTCCACGATGACGCGGCGGAAGGTATGCCGTCCCTCGCGCACCAGCCCCGCCTCCCCCAGCCGGTCCACGATGGGGCCAAAGAAACGGGCGGCCACGGCAAGGTAGAATATGCAGTTCTGATCGCCCACCACCGTGGCGATGTCCTGATAGGTCCGCATGGTTTCGAAATCGCCGCGCACGTAGCGGATGCGCGGCTGCATCCACGCCCATATGTCCTCACGCAATGCCACGGCTTCAGCGCCCCGGCGGGCGGCGAAATCCTCCAGCGCCGCACGGACATTCTGCTGTAGCTGCGCATCGGTCAGGTCGGCGCGGTCAACCGCGACGACGCTGAACCCGTCATCCAGCAGCCCCGCGCAGGCAAGGTTGTATATGGCAGGCAGCAGGAGGCGGCGTGTCAGGTCGCCCCCGCCGCCGAAGATGACAAACGACCCCGGCGGGCTGCGCCTGGGGGCGGCTTCATGCCCGGGATCGCCAACCTGTGATACCGCCGAGGCAATGATGTTTTCCATTATACTGCTGTCCCTGGACTGTTTTCCGCCTGTATTCCGTCCCCCGGCTGTTCCGGTTGCAGTCATTGAGCGCTGTCGTCTTGTCCGGGAACAGCCGGGACCCAGCATGCGTAGCACCCTGGCGTCCCGTCAGTTACCAACCGTGCGTCAGGTCAGTTATTCGTACCCTCAATGTGACCGCCGAAGCCGAAGCGCATGGCGGACAGCATCTTTTCAGCAAAGTTGTTGCCCGTGCGTGAACGGAAGCGCGTGAACAGCGACGCGGTGATGACGGGCACCGGCACCGCTTCCTCGATCGCGGCCTCGATGGTCCAGCGGCCTTCGCCGGAATCGGCCACGTCGCCCTTGTAGTTCGACAGGTCGGGGTTGCCCGCCAGCGCGCTGGCCGACAGGTCCAGCAGCCACGACGATACGACACTGCCACGCCGCCAGACTTCGGCAATGTCGGCCATGTTCAGCTCGAACCGCTGGTCTTCGGCAAGGTCGGTCGAGTTCTTTGACTTCATCACGTCAAAGCCTTCGGCGAAGGCCTGCATGATGCCGTATTCGATGCCGTTATGGACCATCTTCACGAAATGGCCGGACCCTGCGGGACCGCAATGCAGGTAGCCCTGTTCCGCGCGCGGGTCGAAGCCGGGCTTGTCGCGGTTCGGGGTACGCGGGATATCGCCAATCCCCGGCGCAAGGGCCGACAGGATGGGGTCGATGTAGTCGGTGGCGTCCTTGGTGCCGCCGTACATCATGCAGTACCCGCGCTCCAGCCCCCATACGCCGCCGGACGTGCCGACATCGATGTAATGGATGCCCTTCTTCATCAGCTCGGCGGCGCGGCGGATATCATCCTTGTAGAAGGAGTTGCCGCCATCGATCACGATGTCGCCCTTGCCCAGCAGGCCGCCAAGTTCCTGCACCGCCGCTTCCGTCACCGCGCCCGCGGGCAGCATGAGCCAGACCACCTTGCGGCCCGACAGCCTGCCCACCATGTCCGCAAGCCCGGTGGACGGGATGCAGCGCCCGCCTTCGCCCTGCCCGCACACCTTTGCCGTAACGGCGGGATCGCGGTCGAAGGCCACCACGTCATGGCCATGCCGGGTCAGGCGGATGGAAATGTTGCCGCCCATCTTGCCAAGGCCAACAATACCGATCTGCATAATCAAACACTCCTGGAAGGGGGGATAGGATAGGGCCTTAGTCCTACCGCCCTGGCGGTCATTGCCCAATGACCCCAATCAAAAAACCCGCCCCTTCACCGGAAGGGACGGGCCAGCATGCGGTCAGACCGCGCGGGCGATATCCTGCCCAAGTTTTTCAAGGCCCGCCTTCAACGCGCCACGGATATGTACGCGCAGCACGCGGCGGCCACGTTCGGCCAGCACCTCCATGTCGCCACGGGCCTGCGCTTCCTTGACGATGCTGAAGGTGTATTTCTCACCCGGCACCGGCAGGTTCACTTCGTCGTCACAGGTAATCTGCAGGAACACGCCCGTGTCGGGGCCGCCCTTGTAGGCCTGCCCGGTGGAATGCTGGAAACGGGGGCCGAATTCGGCGGCCGTGGCCAGCTTCAGCGCATCACGCAGGTCCAGGCGGACCTTCTGTATCCACGCGCGCGTCCATGTATCACGATCGATATAGGCCAGCAGCGCAACATAGTCGCCTGCCTTGCCACGGGCGAAATGGGCCTTCAGGATCGCCTCCGCCGTCTTGGCGCCGCCCAGCGCCGAAGCGTTCTTCGGATCGGCATAGAAGGCGAACGGACCATCCTTGGCGAAGGGTTCATATGGCGGCAGCCTGCCGGTTTCGTTATAGGCGGTGGTGATCTTCTTGGTCTCGATCTTCGATTCCTCGACATCGGGCTGGTTGAACGGGTTGATCCCGATCACGGCACCGGCGACGGCGGTTGCGAATTCCCAGCGGAAGAATTCCTCCAGCACCTGACGGCGTTCATGCAGTTCGATGGTCACGACCGGCTCACCCGCCTCGACCAGCGCGGCAAAGGCCGCGTCCTGCTTCGGGCAGGGGTCTTCGGCCAGGCGCAGGTAGGCAAACACCCGGTCCTTTCCATACACGCCCGGCTTGCCGATGGTCTCGTCATCAATGGGGATCAGGCCGCGGCCATCCTTGCCGGTCGATTCCGCAATAAGCTGTTCCAGCCATGCGCCCATGTCGTAAATGCCGGGGGATGCGATGATGGTCACCTTGTCGCGCCCGAAATCACGCGCGGCGACGCCCAGCACGGCGCCCAGCACCACGCCGGGATTCTGCGCGGGCGGGACGGAGGCGGCGCAGGATTTCTCGCCACGCTGGGCTGATTCCAGCAAAAGCTTCAGCGGCAGTCCGGCGACGGCGGCTGGCACCATGCCGAAATCGGACAGCACGGAATACCGGCCACCGATCTGCTTTTCACCGTAGAAGATTTTCCAGAACCCGTCCTTCTTCGCCACGTCTTCCATGTGCGAACCCGGATCGGTCACGGTGATGAAGTGCGAACCCGCCTTGTCACCCAGCACCTTTTTCGCCTGGTCGAAGAAATAGGCCTTGAGGATGTTCGGCTCCAGCGTGCCACCGGACTTGGACGAGACGATGAACAGCGTCTTGCTGATATCGATCTTCTTCCCGAAATCACGCACCTGCTGCGGGTCGGTGCTGTCGAGCACGTACAGGTGCGGGAAGCCTTCGTGCTTGCCGAATGTCTGCGCCAGCACTTCGGGGCCAAGGCTGGAACCACCCATGCCCAGCAGCAGCGCATCGCGGAAGCCGCGCGCCTTCACCTCCGCCTGGAAATCCTCGAACTTCGACAGGGCGGCCACCTGGTCATCGGTGATGTCCAGCCATTTCAGCCAGCTTGCCTCGTCCTTGCCGGTCCACAGGGTTGCATCCTTGTCCCACACGCGGCGGACATTGCCCTTCTTGCGCCATGTCTCCAGTTCCGCATCAACCGCCTTCTGCAGGTCGGCAGGCAGCCTGAGCGCGGTGGAGGTGACCTTCCTGCCAAGGAACGCCGCCTGCTTGGCCGCGACCGAACCCAGCAGGTCATCAAACGCATCGGCGAAGGAGGCCACACCCTCATCCACCAGCACCTTCGTGACGCCATCAAGGTCCAGCCCGAGGCGCTGGGCTTCAGCCATCACTTTCCTCGCACCCTCGACATCCTGCGTCAGGGTGGGCGCGACCTTGCCGTGGTCACGGAAGGCGTCGAACGTGGCGGGCGGGATGGTGTTGACGGTTTCGGGGCCGATCAGGCCATCCACATACAGCACGTCGCTGAAGGACTTGTCCTTCGTGCCGGTGCTGGCCCATAGCAGGCGCTGCGGCTGGGCGCCGGCATCGGCCAGCTTTTTCCATCGCGCGCTGGCCGTAACGTCCTTCCAGTGCTCGTACGCCATCTTGGCGTTGGCGATCGCGACCTTGCCGCGCAGCGCCTTCAGCGCGGCACTTTCCTTGTCGCCCTTCGCCACGCGGGCGTCGATTTCCTTGTCGATCTTCACGTCGATGCGGCTGACGAAGAAGGACGCGACACTGGCGATGCCCGCGACACTCTCGCCACGGCCAAGGCGGTCCTCCAGCCCGGTGATGTAGGCTTCCAGCACCTTCTTGTAGGCATCGATCGAGAACAGCAGGGTAACGTTGATGCTCAGCCCTTCGGCAATGGCGGCGCGCACGGCGGGCACGCCTTCTTCAGTGCCGGGAATCTTGATCATGAGGTTGCGGGCACCGACCGCCTTCCACAGGCGCAGCGCCTCATGCAGCGTGCCCTTGGTATCCCGCGCCAGATAGGGCGACACTTCAAGGCTGACGTAACCGTCCACGCCCTTCGTCTGTTCATAGACCGGATACAGCACTTTGGCTGCCGCCCGGATATCGTCCACGGCCAGCAGTTCGTACAGCGCGCCTGCATCAAGCACCTGGTGCGCCAGCACCGAACGGATCTGGGCATCGTAATCCGTGCCCTGCCCCATGGCCTTCTGGAAGATGGCGGGGTTGGAGGTCACGCCCTTCAGCCCGTCTTCATCAACCAGCTTCTTCAGGCTGCCATTTTCGGTATAGGAACGCTGGATGAAGTCCAGCCACGGGGACTGGCCATAGCGGGCCAGTTCCTTCAACGGATTTTCGCTACCAGATTCTTGCGCACTCATGCCGTGCTTCCTTTGCTTGCCGACAGCGCGGGCAGGCCCCGCGTCGCCAATACTGCGTCCTTAAAACAGCAAGGCAGGCGGAACGCGCTGTCCCGCCTGCCTGCCCATCCTTACCTATTTGCCCGCCTGCCTGCGGGCGGCGGCCACCACGGCGTCAACCGTGAAACCGAATTTGACTTCCAGCTGCTCCGCCGGGGCGGAGGCGCCAAAGCCGTGCATCACGATCGTCTCCCCCGCCAGGCCGGTATAACGGTCCCAGCCCAGCGCTGCCGCCTGCTCCACCGCGACACGCGCGGTGATATCGGGCGGCAGGACGCTGTCGCGGTAAGCCTTGGGCTGGGCCTCGAACAGGTCCCATGACGGCATGGAGACAAGGCGCGCCCTGATCCCGTCCGCCTTCAGCTTTTCCCCGGCCTTCACGATCAGGCCGACCTCGCTACCCGTTGCCATGAGGATGACATCGGGACGCCCATCGGTATCCGCAAGGACATAGGCCCCTTTTGCCAGACCTGTTGCTGGCGCATAGGTCTTGCGGCAGATGGTGGGCAGGTTCTGGCGGCTCAGCGCCAGCACGCTGGGGCGGTCGGTCAGCCGGACCAGCGTGCGCCAGGCTTCCGCCACCTCGTTCGCATCCGCCGGGCGCAGCACGGTCACGCCGGGGGTGGCGCGCAGCTGGGCCAGCTGTTCGATGGGCTGGTGGGTCGGGCCGTCCTCGCCCACCCCGATCGAATCATGGGTGAAGATATAGGTCACCGGCAGCTTCATGAGCGCCGAGAGCCGGATGGGCGGCTTCATGTAATCGGAGAAGATCAGGAAGCCCGAGCAGTAGGCGCGGATGCCATACAGCGCCAGGCCGTTGCTGATCGATCCCATCGCGTGTTCGCGCACGCCGAAATGCAGGTTGCGCCCGCCATAGGTCCCGCCCCATTGCGGCGGCTGGAAATCGCCCGCGCCATCGAACGTCAGGTGCGTCTTGGTGGACGGCGACAGGTCGGCCGAGCCACCGATCATCCACGGGTAATTCTTCGCGATCTCGTTCAGCACCTTGCCCGAGCTTGCGCGGGAGGCGACGCCCTTGGCGTCCGCGTCGAATACCGGGATGTCCCTGTCCCACCCTTCGGGCAGGGTGCCGGCGAAGATATGGTCAAGCTGGGCCGCCTCATCGGGATATTTGGCGCGATAGGCCCTGAACAGGTCGTCCCATGCCTGCGACGCGGCAGCACCCCGCGTGGCGATGCCCACCTGGAAGTGTTCGGGCACGCCGTCGGGCACATAGAAGCTTTTGTCTTCCGGCCAGCCGTAGAATTTCTTGGTCTCGCGGATTTCCTCGACACCCAGCGGGGAGCCGTGCGCTTCCGCCGTCCCGGCAAGGTGCGGCGCGCCCCAGCCGATGATGGAATGGACGATGATCAGCGTGGGCCGCGAGGTCTCGGCCTTCGCTTCGGCCAGCAGGCGGCGCATGTCGCCGGTGTCGTTGGCGTCCTTCAGTTCAAGGACATGCCAGCCATAGGCCTCGAAGCGTTTGTGCACGCTTTCGGTAAAGGCGATGTTGGTCGAGCCTTCGATGGAAATATGGTTGCTGTCATAGATCCATGTCAGGTTGCCCAGCTTCAGGTGGCCCGCGATGGACGCGGCCTCGCTGGAGACGCCTTCCATGTTGTCGCCATCACCGCACAGCGCATAGATATGGTGGTCGAACAGCCTGAACCCGGGGCGGTTATACCGCTCGGCCAGCCATTTTTCCGCGATCGCCATGCCGACGGAGTTACCGCAGCCCTGGCCCAGCGGGCCGGTCGTGGTCTCGACGCCAGCGGTGTGGTGGTATTCCGGATGGCCGGGAGTGAGCGAGTCCAGCTGGCGGAACTGCTCAAGATCCTCCAGCGTCAGGGCGGGCCGGTCATTGCTGACCCCGCCGGGGCGCACATCGCGGATACCGGCCAGGTGGATCAGCGAATACAGCAGCATGGAGGCATGCCCGATCGACAGCACGAAACGGTCACGGTTGGGCCATAGCGGGTTGGCCGGGTCATAGTTCAGCACATCGCGCCACAGCGTATAGGCCACGGGGGCAAGCGCCATGGCGGTGCCGGGATGGCCGGAATTCGCCTTCTGCACCGCATCCATGGACAGCGTGCGGATGGTGTTGATGCACAGCGTATCGATATTGGTGGGCATTGCGCCACCTCCTTCAGGTGCCATCACGGGGGATGTTGTCAAAGAACGCATGGAAGACCGGCCTCCTTACAGCCATGGTCGTTGTCCTGATCGGGCCGGGCCTGCTGCCTGGACACAACAACCTTTCTTGTTTTTCTTTCCATTCCACCCGCACCCGGGCCGCCCACTGATGGATAGCGCGGAGCGCAAGGAAACAAAGGCTTTTCACGGCACGCACCTTCTCACGACCTTCGGGACGGAACAAGCCATCTCATCAAGCCGTTACCCGCGGCCCGGGGGAACAGGCCGCCGTGCCCCGCCATTCCCTATGACAGCGCATGGCTTCCCACCCGGTTGCCTGCGCGTCCTGACGGCGCACGGGCGTGGAATTTGACACGGCCCCCCGCCTCCCCCACCAGATCAGGGCCACGCACCGTCCGCCGATGGAGACCACGCATGCCCCCGCTACCCGCCAGCGACCACACGGATGGCGCCCGCTTTTTCAATCCCCCCGCCATCCGCCCCGACGCCGCGCCACCGGGGCGGATGCGCCGGATGTCCATCCTGAAATGGCAGTGGAACCGGCCGAAATCGGACTGGCCCGCGTGGATTGAAAATCCCCTCCCCACCGGCGACCCGCACGCCCTTCCCGCGCCGGGCACCGCACAGGTGACGTTTATCGGGCACAGCACGTTCCTGATCCGCCTGCCCCGCCCCGATGGCACGGCGCTGGGCATCCTGACCGATCCCATTTTTTCCATGCGCTGTTCGCCCTTTTCCTTCATGGGGCCAAAGCGGGTACGCGCGCCGGGCCGCGCGCTGGCCGACCTGCCGCGTATCGACGTGGTGCTGGTGTCCCACGCGCATTACGACCATATGGACCTGCCCACGCTGCGGGCCATCGCACGGCGCGGGGATGACCCGCTGGTGGTGACACCGCTGTGCAATGCCCGCTTCATGCGCAAAACCGGGCTGAAACGCATCATGGAACTGGACTGGTGGCAGTCCGTGGCGATCACGGGGCTGCAGATAACCTGCACGCCTGCCCGCCATGGCGCGGCCCGCACCCCGTTTGACCACAACAAAAGCCTGTGGGGCGGGTTCATGCTGCATGATGACGCAGGACACCGGCTGTTCTTTGCGGGCGACACGGCCCATGGGCGGCACTGGGGGCTGATCCGTGACCGCCTGGGCGCACCCGATATCGCCTTCCTGCCCATCGGGGCCTATGACCCGCGCGCACTGATGGCGGGCGTGCATACCACGCCCGAGGAAGCGCTGGAGGGCCTGCGCCAGCTTGGGGCGCACCATGGCATCGGCATGCATTTCGGCACGTTCCGCCTGACGGACGAACCCATGGATGAGCCGGTGCGCAGGCTGGCCCGCGCCATGCGCGATACCGGCCTGCCGCCTGATGTGATGGGGGTCATGGAACACGGGGAATGCCGCGCCATCGCATGGCGGCAACCCGGGGACGCGTGACGGCCCGTATGTTCTTTTCAGCCGAACCGTCCTATGATCCGCCGCACCTGACGGGACCGGCCCCCGCCCCCGTTTTCCGCAACCCGACCAGCGAGGCAGGCACATGAGCAAGACAATCGCCAGCGGCGACCCCGCCGCCGCCGCACCCGAATCCTTCAGCAACGCGGAAATCGAGACCCTGTTCCTGTCCGCCGCCCGTGACGGGCAGACAGACCTGGTAAGCGAATTCCTGAAAGCGGGCATCAACCCCGACACCCGCAATGACAAAGGCTACACCGCGCTGATCCTGGCGGCCTATAACGGCCATGCCGAAACCGTGCGCGCGCTGCTGGCGGGCGGGGCCGACCCCAACCTGCAGGATGCAAAGGGGGCGACCGCGCTGGCTGGTGTGGCGTTCAAGGGCGACCTGCCCTGCGCGCGCGTGCTGGTTGACCATGGCGCCGGAATTGACGTGCCCAATTTTGTCGGGCGCACGCCGCTGATTTTTGCGGTCATGTTCAACCGTGACCCCATGGTGACCTTCCTGCTGGAACATGGCGCCAACCCCGACCTGCGTGATGGCGAGGGGATCAGCGCGCGTATCCTGGCCACCCGGCAGGGCAACGCCGCCCTTGTATCCGCCATGGGCCGCCCGGCCCCGGCGCAGGGCTGACCTGCTTTCCCCCTGACCCGACCCGCGCCCGTATCCTGAACGCAGGGACGGGCGCGCCTGTTTTCATGATCCTGACAATCTGGAATTCACCCTGATGAGCCGTTTCTGGAGTCCTGTCGTCCACACCCTGACCCCCTATGTGCCGGGGGAGCAGCCCAGACTGGCCAACCTGATCAAGCTGAATACCAATGAATGCCCGTACGGTCCCTCGCCCAGGGTGCTGGACGCCATACGGGCGGCGACCAATGACACGCTGCGCCTGTATCCCGACCCCACGGCGCAGGCGCTGTGCGCCGCCATCGCGCGCACGCATGATATCCCGGCCGACCACGTTTTCGTGGGCAATGGGTCGGACGAAGTGCTGGCCCATACCTTCCAGGGGCTGCTCAACCATGACGCGCCGCTGCTGTTTCCCGACATCACCTACAGCTTCTACCCCGTTTACTGCGGCCTGTATGGCATACGGCATGAAACGGTGCCGCTGGATGATGACATGCGCATCGACATTGCCGCCTATCGCAGGCCGTGTGGCGGCATCATCATTCCCAACCCCAATGCCCCAACGGGAATCGCACTGGGCCTGGACGCCATCCGCACCGTGCTGACGGACCATCCCGATGCGGTGGTGGTGGTGGACGAAGCCTATGTCGATTTCGGCGCGGAGACGGCGATCACGCTGGTGGGCCGGCACCCCAACCTGCTGGTGGTGCGCACGCTGTCCAAATCCAGCGCGCTGGCGGGATTGCGGGTGGGCTACGCCATCGGGCAGCCCGACCTGATCGCGGCCCTGACCCGTATAAAGGACAGTTTCAATTCCTATCCGCTGGACCGTCTGGCGCAGGCGGGCGCCATTGCCGCGATCGAGGATCGGGAATGGCTTGCAAACACCCGCGGGAAAATCATAAGCTCACGGGACAGGCTGACCGACAGCCTGGGAAAGATGGGGTTCGCGGTCCTGCCATCACAGGCGAATTTCATATTCGTCCGGCACCCGGACCGTGATGCCGCATACCTTGCCGCCGCCCTGCGGGAACGGGCAATCATCGTGCGTCATTTCCGGACCCCGCGCATTGCACAATGGCTACGCATCACCATTGGTACTGACGCCGAATGTCAGGCCCTGATAGCGGGACTGGCTGACGTGCTGGCGCAAAACGGGGGTTAGCCCCCGGTTCATCACGTATCCGCGCCCGCCCGACCTGCCGTGATGGCAGGCGGGGCCGGTACGTGCCGTCCGTCTTTCCACCCTACGATCGACAACTCATTTCCTGGACCCGAGGTCCACAGGACACTTATCATGCGCGCATTCCACGGACAGATGTCCGACAACCAGCCGATCCGTCGCACGCTTGCTGAAAAACAGAAGCAGCTGCGCGACCTGCGTGAAACGCTGGCCACCATGAAATCGCATACATCCCCCGCCCTGCGCGAAAGCGTGCAGAAGCGCATCCGCCAACTGGAAAGCGAAGTCAGCGCCGCCCCCGCCCTGAAGGCCGGGGAACAGCGCAATACCCCCCGCCCCAGCGGCACGGACCGGCCACGCAGCCCGCGCAGGCGGCCCGAACGCAGCATCTGAACAGGCAAAGGAAAGGCCGGCCCCGACAGGGTGCCGGCCTTTTTCATGCCCCGTCGCCTGTCAGGGCAACGGGCCGGACATTTCCTGCCCCTATGCCCGTCGCATCGGTTAGCGACTGTTTGAAAACAACTGACTGATAAATAAAAGTTCTTTTGTGCCACCTTTTTCAAAAAAGGCGGCGTTCTTTCGAAGCTTTCTGGAAAAAGCTTCACCAGAAACTTCTTCATAATTGGCAATCCTCACCTGTTGCCCGGTTCCTGCCCATACGACAGGTTGTACCAGCCAGATGGGAAATCGCCCTGAACCACAGCGTTTCAGGCTGCGCCTGTGACTACACCCGCACTTTTTCAGGGCAATAAAAAACGGGCCTGCCTTGCGGCAGACCCGTTTTCCACCCGTATCGGAACAACCGACCGGCTCAGGATCAGTGACCGGCCGTCACTTCTTCCGCCACATCACCGCGTGCGGCAGCGGTGTCAATATAACGACGGGCTTCCGGTGAGACGGTCAGCACCAGCGTCAGCAGGGCCGATGCGGCATACAGGCCGGAGAAGATCCAGATGATCCCCTCGATCCCGTGCCAGTTTTCAAACCACGTCACGATGGCCGGGCCAACCCACGTGCTGGCGCCGGCACCCAGGCCAAGGGCGGACAGGGCGGCGGCCTTTTCCTTCGGGCAGATCTGCGGCACCAGGCCGGATAGCGGCACGAAGGCGGCAATCGTCGCGCCATACAGCGCGCCCATGGCGGCCGCGATGGGGAAGTTGCCGGGGAACATCTGCGGCACGTAGTAGAACAGCGGCACGGTGATCGCCGCCCCCACGCAGCCGAACAGGGCGACAACGGTGCGATGGCCCAGACGGTCCGCCGTGATGCCGGACACAAGGTTCACCAGGATGTTCGACAGGAAGATGATCGACAGGAGCTGCAGCCACTGCGACAGCGAGAAGCCGATGACCTTGGTGAAGAATGCCGGCATGATGACCAGGAACGCATATTCGGACGACGTGTTGATGGTCCGCACGATCATGGCGACAAACGTCTTGGGTTCACGCCACAGGATGCTGATCGAACTGAAGAAGATCGTGCCGGGCCTGGTGCCCGCCGGGGCAAGGCGGCGGGAGCCGATGGGTTCGCGCGTCATAAGCAGGGCCAGCAGCCCACCGAACATGACCAGCGCCAGCGAGGACCAGAACGTCGCCATTTCGCCGATCAGCGGAATGGAGAAGCTGGCGAACAGCGACCCCAGCGTGGGCAGGCCGCCCGAGAACGCGAACCAGAACCAGCCCGCGGCCGAGCCGAGCTGGCGCGGCGGGGTGGCGGCGGCGATCCACACAAGGAAGCCGTATGTGAACAGCGGATAGCCAAAGCCACGCATGGTGTATGCGGCCAGCATGATGGGATAGCTGTTCACGGCCACGCCAAAGGTCAGGAACGCGACCTCGAACACGCCCCATATGGCAAGGCCGATCCACATGACCCGCTTGGGACCCCACAGGTCGGACAGCGGCCCCGACGCCCATGAGGACAGCGAGACGGTCACGCCATAAATGGTAAACAGCAGCGCGGTATCGCGCGATGAAATGCCCTGCCCCTCCAGATAGGGGGCCAGGTAGCCGGCCTCGACACCATCACCGATCATGAAGAACAGCAGGCCGACAAAGCCCCAGAACAGGGGCGCCGGGATGCCAAGCCTATCAGCTATGGACGTTGATTCGGACAGATTGTCTGTCTGTTTCAAGGGGAGATTCTCCTCTTTCACAGGCAGCCGACACGAAGATGAGGGGCTCCACCTCATTGTGGAGCGTCGATGCAGGCTGCGTCCGCACAGTCCGGATTTCCGGCAAACACCAGTGCGGAACCTCAGTTTCACAAGTTCGGGCGTGCAGTCACCCGGACCGGCTACAGCAATGCGGGAACAGAAAGGGTGGCGCCAGCGCCAAAACGCCAGCGCATCATGCCTGGCAAACCTGCTTCCCCATAAATGCCACCGGCCAAAAGTCGTCAATCCAGCAGAAAACGCACCGATTGGTACGGCTGCATAGCAATATCGATGAAAAAAACACCCGCTCACACCTGAAGAAAGGCACAACCGCGTGATCTCCCACCACCGGAAAGACCATGAATTGGCTGGATATACAAAATCGTTGCAGTTGCGGACGATTTCACAGTGATCCGATAGTCTCCAACCTCCATACGGATACAAAAAATATATTCAGTGGGTTCAATCTATACTCAAAAACTCCCGAGAATGTAAGGGAAATCTCGAATTTTCGATACGATTCGGATTTTTCCCTTATTATATCAGCAGATTTCAGATCATATTTTTATGCATACGGTATATGCATCACGACCGGACAGCACCTTCCGTCCCGGGTGGGTTCCTGCCATAGTCACCCTTCCCGCCCGCGCACGGACGGGGCCGCACCCCGGTGCGGGACAGGCATTGCCTGCTGCACCCTCCCATGCCGGGGCATGGACAGACGGAACGGTTACGGTGAACATCAATTCCATACGCCTTGCCGCATTGCCGGTTGCTTTGCTGCTTTCCCCCGCGCTGGCCTGCGCGCCCGCCCATGGCCAGAGCCTGGCCACACAGAAGGTGCAGCGCGCGATGGATGTCCTGCGCCTGAAGCCGGACCTGGCCAGCAAGACCTGCCTCGACAAGCTTGAAGACCTGCACAAGATGGAAAAGGTCATTGAGGAAGCGGGGGACAGTGCGCACAACCCCAACCTGTCGCTGGCGCACGACATCATGGAATCCGATTACGAGGACGCAACCGAATCCTGCGTGCCAGACGCCGCCAAGCTGTGCGCCGCCCCCGGCAAGCTGGCCAGTGCCAACCAGAAAAAGCTGTGTGACGCGCTTGATGCGATCATGTCGGTCGACGGGTCGGATGAAGGCGAGGAAATCGCAACCCCGCCCGAGGGCACGTCCTCCGACTGAGGACGCGCCCCGCTCCGGCTCAGGACAGCCGCGCCAACAGGTGCAGCCCTTCCGCATTGCCCAGCACGGCCGATTTTTCCGCCCGGTTGAGTTCACGCAGGGCGGTGGCCAGGTCCGGCGCCTCGCGCAGTTTCAGCAGGCCGACCAGCAGGGCCGGATTGATCGGGTCACCCGGCCTGCGGGGCGGCGGCAGCATGATTTCATGCACCTTCAGCAAACCTGCCCGCGCGCGCAATGCCGCCACCGCATCCTGCACGGGCTGGCCCGCCATCTGCGCCATGTAGGCCACGGCCGCGCGCAGGACCGGCGGGGGGGCGGTTTCCTCGGGTATCAGCAGCAGGTGGGCACGCCGGAACGCCTGCCCCACGGCCGCGCTGCCCGTCAGCACCGCCAGCGGTATGGCGCAGACCAGCCCCAGCGTGACCGGCAGCATCCACAGGAACAGGGGGAGCGAAACACTCCACGCCGCCGCCGCCAACGCGATACCCAGTATGGTATGGACCATGTACAGCCGCACGTTCTGCATGACCTGCAGGCCGCCGGCATCACGCCGCTGCGCGTTCCACCCCGAGTCACGGCCCAGCAGGATGGAAATGACCCCCGCCGTCTGGATCATCATGGCGACAGGGGCCAGCAGCCCCCCCACCACCGTTTCCACCACGATGGACGCCGCCGCCGCAATCGCGCCGCCGCAGCCGCGGCGCAGCGGCCCGTCAACCAGCAGCAGCAGGTAGGCCAGTATCTTGGGCGCCAGCAGCACGCCCATGGTGCCGATGAACATGTATTCCGCCTGCACCGGGTCAACATGTGGCCAGTGGGGATAAAGCAGCTTGGTATCGCCAAAATATTCCGGCTTGTAGAACCGGTTCTGCAGCGAGACCACGATCCCCACCAGCAGGAAGACCAGCCATAGCGGGGCCGTGACATACGACCCGATGCCCATGAGCATGTGCATGCGGCTGATCCAGTGCAGGCCGCGCGCCGACACCACCTTGGCATGCTGCAGGTTGCCTTGGCACCACCGGCGGTCGCGGATGGCGATGTCGGTCAGGGATGGCGGGCTTTCCTCGTACGATCCGGCCAGGGCGGGCACCATGTGGATGGCCCAGCCGCCCCGGCGCATCAGCGCCGCTTCCACGAAGTCATGGCTCATGATCGCGCCACCAAAGGGCTTGCGCCCCGGCAGGTGCGGCAGGCCCGCCTGTTCGGCAAAGGCCGCGGTGCGGATGACCGCGTTATGGCCCCAGTAATTGCCTTCCGACCCGTGCCACCATGCAATGCCATGGGCGATCAGGGGACCGTAGACGCGGCCTGCGAACTGCTGCATGCGGGCAAACAGCGTCTGCCCGTTGACAATGACCGGCAGGGACTGGATCAGCCCGACACCGGGATTGCGCTCCATGGCCGCCGTCAGCCGCACGATCACGTCGCCCGACATGACGCTGTCGGCATCCAGCGTGATCATCTGCTGGTAGGCCGCGCCATAGGCGCGCACCCATTCGCCGATATTGCCCGCCTTGCGGTCGGTATTGAGCGCGCGCCGGCGGTAAAACAGCCGCCCGCCCCAGCCGGTGGCGCGGCACAGGGCCATGTAGGCGGCTTCCTCGGCCACCCACACATCGGGGTCCGTGGTATCCGACAGGATGAAAACGTCAAACGCGCGTTCCTGCCGGGTGGCCGCAAGGCTGTCGATGGTGGCGCGCAGGCCGGCCATGACACGGCCGGGGTCCTCGTTATAGGTCGGCATGAGCAGCGCGGTACGGGTGGCCAGGCGCGGCAGCGCGCCGCCGCGCTCGATCCCCAGCCCAAGCCCGCCATGCGCCAGCATGGAGCCAAACCCCGCAAGCGCGGAGGTAAAGGCCAGCGCGATCCACAGGAACAGCGTGACAAACAGCACCAGCATCACCATGCCCGCCACCGAGCGCTGCACGGCATTGAACACCAGGTCCATTTCGTAACCGGCAAGCCCGGTCATGACCACGGCGCCGCCGATCACCAGCAGGCGGCGCAGGTGGATCATCCGCCATTCGGTGGGCGGCACCGGGCCACGCCCATGCAGGTCGGGCGCGGCCCCCAGCGGATGGACCGGCATGTCCAGCGGGGCTGCGGGCGGCAGGGCGCGCCACCCCTGCGGCAGCAGCGGCGCGGGCTGGCCCGCCGCCGGGCCGGATGGCGCGTTCGCGGCTAGGGTGTCCATCGATAGACCCATTCTTCCGACACTGGTCCGTTGTCGTCGGCCAGCACGCAGTTCAGTTCCGCCACCTTGGCGTCACCGGGCGCGAATTCGAACGTGCTGCGCCAGCCATGGATGGGGGGAACCGGCTCGACCACCACATTGCGGATTTCACCTGCCGACGTACGGCACTGCAGGTGGAAATGCGGTTTTTCAGGCAGGGTGTCGAAGGGTGTGCCCACAAAATCGAGGTCAAAGAAACGGGTATGCGAATCATCCGTCGCCTCCCCCACGCGGGTGGCGGAAATACGGGCCAGCTTGGTGGGCCATGGCGTATCCCACCCCCAGTACATGCGATAGGTGAACACATATTCATGCCCCGCCGCCAGCGCGTCCTGCGGCCGCCAGAAGGCGACGATATTGTCATTCACCTCGTTCGGGGTCGGGATTTCCACAAGGTCCACCGACCCTGCCCCCCAGTCCCCGATCGGTTCGATCCACAGCGAGGGGCGCTTTTCATAATTCAGCGACACGTCCTCGAAATCGGTAAAGGCGCGCTTGCGTTGCATCAGGCCAAAGCCGTGCGGGCGCACGTCACTGAAGGCGGAAAACTGCAGGTCGCGCGGGTTGCGCAGCGGCCGCCACAACTGCTGGCCACTGCCCGTCCACATCGACAGGCCCTCGCTGTCATGGGCGGCGGGGCGCCAGTCATCCACGCGCGTACGGTCATTGGCATCGAAATAGAACATGCCCGTCAGGGGTGCTATGCCGGATTCCGCAATCGCCTTGCGAGGATAGAGATAGGACTGGACATCAAAGACCGTCGTCTCACCGGGGCGAATGGTGAAGCGGAACGCCCCCACCAGGGATGGGCTGTCCAGCAACGCGTGGATGACCACGCTATCCACGCCCGCCTTGGGCTTTTCCAGCCAGAAGGCGCGGAACAGGGCGAATTCCTCCCCCTTCGGGTCGCCGGTCCCATTGGCGAAACCACGCGCGGACAGGCCATAATTCTGCCCCTTCGCCACCGCGCGGAAATAGGACGCGCCAAGGAAGACGCAGAATTCCTCCATCACGCCGGGCGTATTGATCGGCGCGCGCAGCCGCAGGCCGGCAAAGCCGATATCCTCGCTCACCCGCAGGGCGGGATCGTTATAGGTGAACATGTCGGGGCTGAAGGCAATGGGCCGGGACTGCCCGTCAATGACTTCATTCATGTCGATGCGCGGGGCATACAGGTAGCCACGCGGAAAGAATTCGACATCGAAGCCCAGGTTCTCGCCATGCCACAGGGCCTGTTCCGAACGGAAGGCCATGGAATTGTACTGGTCGAAATTCAGGTTACGCAGCGCGGAAGGCAGGGATTGTGACGGGGCCTGGTATGCCTGCTGCGACAGCTGGTGCGCCAGCGTGCGCACCGTGGTGGAATCGAAATTGCCACTCTGCGTCGCGCGGGCGGGGCGCGTGGCGCCCATCCCCGCCAGGGTCACGGCGGACAGGGCTGTTCCCGCTTTCATGAAATCACGTCGTAACACTGAGTTTAACTCCAGTTCATTCTTCTTGTTTACTTGTCCAAACGTATTGGCACATGATTTTTACCAATTGGCAAAAATGATGCCGGAACACCCCTGATCACGGCTGCCTGAGGCTTTTTCACGGCGGGGGCGAACACATGGCCGCCAAGGTTTCCAGCGGTCCCTGCACGGCGACACGCGCGGAGTGTTCGATTTCACGGTACAACCGCAATACGGCTTCACCTTCGGGCGACAGGCCGGCCCCCCCGCCCCCGCCGGGCCGGGCGGAGACCAGCGGCCGCACGAAGGTCGTGTTCATGGCCTCGACCAGCAGCCACGCGCGGCGATAGGACATGCCCATGGCCCGTGCCGCGGCCGAAATGGACCCGGTCTGGCCAATCTGTTCCAGAAGCTTGATCTTGCCATGCCCCAGCAGGGGCGAGCCATTCGCGTCCACCCGTAATGTCAGGCGCATTTCTGTCATGGTTTCAAAACTCCTGGCCACAGCTCTATCATTGCCCCTTACTACCGGAAACGGCCTCACCTGAAACGGAATTTTCCCGCAATGACCCAGCCCATTTCCCCATCGGGGCCACTGTCGGGCGCATGGCGGCCCATGGGGGCACGGGATCTGCCCGCCGTCATGGCGCTGGCCACCGCCATGCATCCCGACTGCCCCGAACGGGCCGATGTGCTGGATGAACGCCGCAGGCTGTGCCCGGCGGGGTGCCTGGTCCTGCCCGATGCATGGGGGAAACCGGGCGGTTATGTCCTGAGCCATCCGTGGCGCATGGACCGCCCGCCGGCGCTGGACACCTACCTGCGCCGCCTGCCGCCGCGGGTGGATTGCTGGTACCTGCACGACATCGCCATCTCCCCCGCCCTGCGCGGGCGGGGCGCGATGCATGACGCCCTGCGCATCCTGACACGGCGCGCCCGCGACCATGGCGTGGGGTGGATGGCACTGATGGCGGCGGAAGGGGCACGCCCGGTCTGGGCGCATATGGGGTTCGAACCCATGACCGGAGTCCCGGCGGACATTACCGCATCCTACGGGGCGGATGCCTGCCCCATGCGCCGCGCCCTTTTCACGACGACGAATATATAATAACAATTTGAAAATAAATAAAGTTTTTGGTGAAGCTTTTTTCAAAAAGCTTCAGGGAACGTCGCCTTTTTGAAAAAAGGCGACACCCAAAAACTTTTATTATTTATTATTGCCAGTCTGTTCTGAAACAGTCGCTTATGCTGGCAGACTGGCCCGCACGCCGCGATCCCGGATGGCCCTGCGCGCGGCGACAACCGCCGCATCCAGCGCGGTGGTGTCCATGTCCCGCCAGCCATCAAAGGCAGGCAGGACCAGGGCGGCCGCAAGGTCACGGTCATTGGCCAGCACGATCTGGTCGGCATCCAGCGTGGGTTCGATCGGGGCGTAGGTCTGGCCCTTTTCATCCTGCCCGCGCAGCATTTCCAGATAGGCGGCGATGCCGAAGGCGATCCGGTCAAGGTCATGCCCGCTGTCCAGTGACCGGCGCACGGTATCGGTCCAGAACACCCGCACCTTGGATGCGCCATCGCTACAGATCCGCAGCAGCGTATCGGCCACGGCGCGGTTGGAAAACCGGCTGAGCAGGCGCCTGCGATAGGCATCCAGGTCCACGCCCGCCGGGGCATCGATCTGCGGCATCGCGTCCTTTGTCCAGTACGCGTTGGCCAGGCGGACCAGATCGGCATCCTCCACCGTTTCATGCGCATAGCGATGCCCCAGCAGCAGGCCCGCGGCACCCAGCAGCACATGCGCCGCATTGAGCATGCGCACCTTCACCTGCTCATACCCCGCCACATCATCCACGAATTCGACCCCCACCCGTTCCAGCGCGGGGCGGCCATTGCAGAAACTGTCCTCCAGCACCCACTGGCTGAAATCCTCCGCCAGTACCGGCAGGTCGTCATCCAGGCCACTTGCTTCGTTCAGGGCATTGCGGGTTGCGGTATCCACCCCCGGCGTGATGCGGTCCACCATGGAACAGGGGAAGGTCACATTCGCGTCGATCCATTCGGCAAGGTCCGCATCCAGCGCGCGGGCGTAGCCCACGAACGCCTCATGCGCGACATGGCCGTTACTGCGCAGGTTATCGCAGGACAGGACGGTAAACGGCCCCGCACCCGCTTCGCGCCTGCGGCGCAGCCCTTCGACCACATAGCCGAACACGGTGGCGGGGCGGCGGGGGGTCTTCAGGTCGGCCTGCACGGCGGGGGTGTCGAGGCGGAACTGCCCGGTTTCCTCGTTGATGTTGTAGCCGCCTTCCGTGATCGTCATGCTGACGATGCGCGTCCGCGGGTCGGCAAGGCGGGCCAGCACGGCTTCGGGATCGGCAGGTGCGAGCAGGTATTCACGCAGCGCACCGATAATGGAGACCGTGCGCGCGCCATCGGCCGCCACGTCCGTCAGGGAATACAGGCAGTCCTGCTGCGTGAAGGCATGGGCCTTGGCCTCGCCGCGCGGACCACCGCCCAGCCCCACGCCCACGATGCCCCATTGGGACTGCCCCGGCAGGGCGAGGCACCTGTTGACGTACCACGCCTCATGCGCGCGAAAGAAGTTGCCGACACCAAAATGAACGATCCCTCGCCCCACTTCCTCCCGCCTGTAACGCAGCGGCTGGACGCTGGCGGGAAGGTGATTCAGGGTTTTTTCGTTCAGCATGGTGCCTTTTGCACTCCTTGGTTGTGGTGTCAGCCCCCGCCCTGTCGCGTCACGACCGTATCGGTGGGGGCAGGCTCGAACGCAGCACCGGACTGGAACGGATGGTCCGAAAGCGGGAACGACCCGTCATCCATCTGCCCGTCCGACCAGATATTGCGCACGGCAAGCCGCATGTCGGCGTGCAGCAGCCCGATGGCAAAACGCATGACAGGGGTCCAGTGTTCCCCCTGGCGTTCCAGTTCATCCAGAATATCACGCATGCCGTCATCGGGTAGCACGCGCCCGCGATGGGACGCGGCCAGCATATCGCAGCGATCGGCCATCTGGCCCAGTATCCGCGCCAGCATGTCACGCTCCTGCTGCAGGATGTCGCCCGTCCGGGCGGTTTCGCCTTCCACCGCCGCGCGTGAAATGAAGATGGCATCGGAACGGACCCGGCGCAAAAGCCCCGGCAGGCGCATCACCAGCGGATCATGCCGCGCCAGTGACCCGGGATGTTCGACCTCCGCCTCCTGCACGCCGTCATTGATGTCCTGCAACAGGGAACGACACATCACATCCACCGTGCCCAGCGCGTCATGGTCGGGATGCTGGTGCAGCGCCGTGGACAGCAGGTCGGACAGGCGGCGCAGCAGGCTTGCGGCATTGCGCAGCACCTCGCGCCGCGCCTCGTTGCGCAGTACGAAGAACGAGACCGCGAACGACACCACAACACCCGTCATGATCGAGGCGATACGCTGCAACGGCCTTGAGAACGGTTCCCCCGTGGCGGGAAACAGCAGCACGACCATGAGCGTGACAATGGCCACCCGCATCTTGGGCCGCAGCGCCACCAGCACCGCCAGCGGCATGAGCATGACCCAGAACACCATGCCCACCGACAGCGCGCACCACTGTTCCAGCGCGATGGCCGACATGCCGGCCGCAGCCCCGATCAACGTGCCCACGATCTGCTCGCGCCCGGTGGATAGCGTCTGGGTCAGGCGGGTCTGGGTAATGACGATGACCGACGTGATCAGCGCCCAGACCGGTTCATCCAGATGGATGATGGTGGCGATGATACCCGACAGGATGAGCGAGACGTTCATCCGCACGACCTGCCGCCATGTCCCCCGCCGCATGATGGACAGCAGCAGGGTCTTCAGGCGTTCCTGCATGCGGTTCAGTGCCCGGCGCCATCCGGCAGGGGAAAGGGCACCCAGCGCAGGCCATCGGAATTCTGCACCAGGAACAGCACGGTCTTGCGGTGCTGGCTGCGGGCCGTGTCAAGCTGGCGGCGCAGGTCGGCCGGCGTGTTCACGGCCGACTGCTGCACCTCGGTCACCACGTCACCGGGGCGCAGGCCGCGTTCGGCGGCCGGGCTGTCATCGGTCACGCCGGTGACCAGCACGCCCTTCTGCCCTTCCGCCATGTTGTATTTCTGGCGCGCGATGTCATCCAGATCACCCACCGTAAAGCCCATGCCGGTAATGGCCATGCTGCCCTGTGCCGGTTTTTTCGCGGGCTGGCTGGCGCCATCGGCCTTGTCGGCCTTTTCCTCGGGCAGGGCGCCGATGGTGATGGCGACATTCATCTCCTGGCCCTTGCGCCAGATCCCCAGATGGGCCACGCTGCCGCCGGCAAGCTCGGCCACAAGGCGCGGCAGGGCGCGGCCATCGATTTCCTTGCCGTTCAGGCTCTGGATCACATCACCCGTCTGCAGGTGGGCCATCGCCGCCGGTCCCTTCGGCTCCACCCCCGCGATCAGCGCGCCATGCGCGCTTTTCAGGCCCAGCCCATCGGCGATTTCCTGCGTCACGTCCTGAATGCGCACGCCAATCCACCCGCGCGTGACGCGGCCATGGCGGCGAAGCTGTTCGATGATGCCCTGCGCCTCGGCCGAAGGGATTGAAAACCCGATCCCGATCGACCCGCCCGAAGGCGAGAAGATGGCAGTGTTGATGCCGATCACCTCCCCGTTCAGGTTGAACAGCGGGCCACCGGAATTGCCCTTGTTGATGGGCGCGTCGGTCTGGATGAAATCATCATACGGACCCTGCTCGATATTGCGCCCGCGTGAGGAGACGATGCCCGCCGTCACCGTGCCCGACAGGCCGAACGGGTTGCCGATGGCCAGCACCCAGTCGCCCACGCGCGCATGGTCGCTGTCGCCAAAGGGCACGGCGGGCAGCGGCCTGGGGCTGTCCACCTTCAGCACCGCAAGGTCGGTGCGGTCGTCATGGCCCAGCAGGCGCGCCTTGAGCACGGTATTGTCCTGAAGAGTAATGGTGATCTGGTCGGCATGGCGCACGACGTGGTTATTGGTCACGATCACGCCCGAAGGGTCGATAATGAAGCCCGACCCCAGCGCCTGCATCTTGCGCGGTGGCGCGTTGGGGCTGTCCTGCCGGTTCATGAAGTCGTGGAAGAATTTCTCGAACGGTGACCCTTCGGGGAAATTGGGCACCTGTGGCGTGCTGTCCCCATCGTCGCCATCGTCATCATCCTCGCCGGGGCGGACCATCTCGGTGGTGGACACGTTGACGACGGCGGGCAGCAGTTTCGCCGCAAGATCGGCAAAGCTGTCGGGCATGTTCCGCCCCTCGCCCGGCAGGCGCAGGGGGGCCGTGGCGGCAGGCGGCGCGCCGGCGGGCGCCGCATTCGGGGCGGGGGCGGGATCAGCCGCGCGCGCGGCATGCCCCCCAAGGGCCGTAACCAGCCCCATGGCAAGGCAGGATCGGGAAAAGGCAGCGGCACGAAAGGACATGGGGCTTATATATCCTGCTGAACTGGATCTGACGCGCTACCCTATACCATGCCCTTCATGCGCGCGGAAACCACGGCCTCAGTTCCGGCACAGCGGCGCGTGCGCGGGCAGGCCATCGGGTTTGGGTGGCGCGGGCCTGCGGGCCGCCACGCGGGCGCGTTCGCGGTTGCGCGCCACCCACAGCAGCACCACGAACCCCACCACGTTCACCACCACCTGCATGACCCAGCCGGTGCCGAAACTGGTCAGCACCAGACGCGCGTACAGGTCCACCAGCGTGCCTGCGGTAAAGATTTCCAGCGAATGCCGCCCGAACAGCGCCATAAGCTGGCCGCCCCGCGTCCCCGCCAGCACGGTGGCCCGTGGCGAGGACTGCACCAGGTAGAACAGCGCCAGCACATCCAGCAGCCGCCACGGGGCCAGGATCATCTTGTCGGGCACCGCCATGCCGACGGGCCGCAGGTCGGCAAAGCCCCAGTCCGTCCAGGGAAAGGACTGCACGAAGGAAAAGACCAGGTACAGCCCGCACACCGCCGCCAGCACGCGCGAACGCGGCAGGCTGCCATCATGCTGCCCCGCAACCCGCGCCCCGCACACCCCCAGCACGAACAGGAACTGCCATGCCAGCGGGTCGAAATACCACCCGTCGGGGTCAAGCCAGTTGGGAAAGTTCAGGCGCGGGTCCAGGTTGACCAGCAGCCAGACCGCCCCGCTCATCCCCAGCACCACGGGCGTCCCCACCCCACGCAGCAGCGCGTACAGGGGCGCGAACCCCAGCAGCAGCACGATATAAAGCGGCAGGATGTTCAGGTTGCCCGGCAAGGCCTGCAATGACAGCACCCGCCATGCCGAATCCAGCCCATGCGCCAGTTCGGGTTCAAGGAAATCGACCGGCACCGGCCAGAAATGCCGCCATATGCGGATGGTGGAAATGCACACCACCACCATCACCATCTGGAATACGTAAAGCTGCCAGCACCGCCGCCCGATCCGCGCCAGCACCGACATGACCGGCTGCTTCCTGCCAAACGCGCGGCCATAGGCCAGCCACGAGGCATAGCCCGCCAGCAGCACGAACACCTCCGCCGCGTCGGCAAAGCCTATATTGCGCATGGTGAAGCGGTTCAGCACATCCTGCGGGATATGGTCGATGCACATCATGAGCAGCGCCACCCCGCGCAGCGCATCGATCCGGTGATCGCGCCGGTGGGGTGTCGCCCCCCGCGAAGTGGAAATGCCCATCGTGTCCCCTGTCCGCCTGAACGATGCACAGAAATGGCTGCAACCATCCTGGCGCAGCGAGCGTAAAGCAGCAAACCGCGCAGCCAGCCATTCCCTCAATGGCAGGGATGCCCCGCATGCCGGGCATGACATATGGGTGGCATGCGGGCGGGTGCCCACCGTTTCATGACTCGACCACCATGGGTCGCCCCTTCTATACCCGCACGGGCCAGAGAGCAGACAGCAGGGAGCGCACAACCATGACCAGTCCCGACAGGGCAACCATCGAAACCGTGCTGCAACATGTGCGCACCGCGGATCATGCCATCAGTGTTGCGGATATGGGCAGCCTGGATGCCTTCATGGTGCGTGATGGCGTCCTGCATGTCGCCATCGCGACCGACCGCACGCGGGCGGGATCGCTGCAACCACTGCTGCCCGAACTGGAACGTGCCCTTGTGGCCGCGGTTCCCGGCTGCACGGCGGCCAGCGTCATCCTGACCGCGCACCGCCCGGCACCCGCCACGCCCGCGCCACAGGCGGCGCCTGCGCCCACCGGCGGCGGCCACCGTCCCCTCAACCTTGGGGGCAAGGCGCCAAAGGCCGCCACCGGCCCGCTGCCGCCAGACGTGGGCGTGGTCATTGCCGTGGCATCGGGCAAGGGGGGCGTGGGCAAGTCCACCACGGCCGTCAACCTGGCGGTGGGCCTGGGGCTGGAGGGGCTGAAGGTCGGGCTGCTGGATGCGGACGTGCATGGCCCTTCCCTGCCACGCATGATGGGTGTTGGCGACCAGCCCGAAGTGCGTGACGGCCGCCTGATCCCGCCGCATAAATGGGGCATCAGCGCCATGTCGATCGGCATGCTGGTGGATGAAAGCAAGGCCATGATCTGGCGCGGGCCAATGGTCATGGGGGCGATCGGGCAGTTGCTGGGCGATGTGGAATGGGGCGCGCTGGACGTGCTGGTGGTGGACATGCCGCCGGGCACGGGGGATGCGCAGTTGACACTGGCGCAGAAAACCGCGCTGGCTGGCGCAGTGATCGTTTCCACCCCGCAGGATATCGCCCTGCTGGACGCCCGGCGCGGGGTTGCCATGTTCGAGAAGATGAACGTGCCGGTGCTGGGTGTCGTGGAAAACATGTCCTATTTCTGCTGCCCCAACTGCAACCACCGCACCGAACTGTTCGGCCATGGCGGGGCAAGGACGGAGGCGGAAAAGATGGGCGTGCCGTTCCTGGGTGAAATCCCGCTGCTGGCCGATATCCGCGCCAGTGCCGACAATGGCGCGCCGATCGTGGTCGCCGCCCCCGACAGCCCGGCGGGGCTGGCCTATCGCGCGCTGGCCCATACGGTTGGCGGCGCGCTGCGTCGCCTGCTGGAACAGAAAAAGAAGGCCACGCGCCAGGCGGACCAGTAAAGAGGAATAAAAGTTCTTCCGGGTGCCGCCTTTTTTCAAAAAGGCGGTGTCTTTCGAAGCTTTTTGAAAAAAGCTTCACCAAAACCTTCCACGATTTCTTACAGCCTGCGGTCGCGCTTGATCCGGTCCCACGCCGCATTGATCTGGGCAATGCGGGCCGCACCCTGCGCCTGTTGCGCGGGGGTGGCACCACGTGCGGTCATGATATCGGGATGGTGTTCGCGCACCAGCCTGCGCCAGACCACGCGGACCTCGTCATTGCTGGCATCGCGTGAGATACCCAGCACCTCGTAAGCGTCAACCTCGCTCACGCCCGGTCGCGCACCGCCGTCACGCGCGCGCTCCCATGCACCGGGGCTGAGGTTGAAGGCCCTGTGCACCCCGCGCAGGAAGGCTTCCTCGCTTGCATTGACCGCGCCATCCGCGCGCGCGATCACGAACAGGGACGCCAGCGCGTCTTCCAGCATGCCGGTCTTGTTGGCGAAGGCGCGGCCCAGTTCGGTGGCGAAGGCACGGTAGTCATCGGTGCGCTGGCGCGCGCTGTCGAACAGGCGGCCGACTTCGCGCATGTTTTCGGGCGGCAGGTGGAAACGGCGCTTGAAGGCATCGATTTCGGCGCGGTTCACCGGCCCGTCGCACTTCGCCATCTTGGCGGACAGGATGATGATGACCAGCCCGTACATCTGGTCGCGCTTGCCCATCACCGCCGCCATCTTGGCCGCCATGAAGGTTGCCGCGCCATTCGGGTCCGCGTTCAGCCGCGGCCCCCAGCGGTCGGTCCATCCCCCTGCCGGCGTTTCCAGCAGGGAGCCATTATCCGCCGCGTGACCCAGCGCCGTGCCCACGACGGCGCCCATGGGGCCGCCAACCGCGAACCCCGCAACGCCACCAAAAAGTTTGCCCCAGATTGCCATGCCCCAACGCTAGCACGGATGCCCGGTCAACCCAACTGATCTTCCCTGTCCGCACCAGCGATTTCCGGCAATGCAGGCATCCATTCCCGCAATGCCTCCACCCGCAGCGCGGATGCCAGCGGGCGGTCCGGCGGGCGGGCGGCGTCAATGCGCCCCACCAGCCCGGCAAGGGTCAGGCCACGCTTTTGCGCGATCAGGCGCAGGGCGTGCCAGAACTCCGGCTCCAGCGCCACGCTGGTGCGATGCCCCGACAGGTTGAGGCTGCGCTTGCGCAGCAGTCGCGCGCCACGCTGCGCGGGCAGCGGCATGCCCGTGGCCTCCGGCTCCGTCACCGGGGCAGCCTGAGCGTGGCCCAGCGCGCGGCATCCGCCACCACCGGGTCGGCATCGTCGCACAATGCCGCGACACTGGGGCGCAGGGCGGGCTGGGCGCTGTTGCCGATGGCCACAGCCACGTTGCGCACGAAACGGTTCCGGCCAATGCGCTTGATGGGGGAGCCGGAAAACCGTGCGCGGAATCCGGCATCATCCAGTGCGGCAAGGTCCTGCAACGCAGGCGCGCGCAGGTCGTCACGCGCGGCCAGTTTCATGTGGTTCGTGGCTGCGGCAAAGCGGTTCCACGGGCAGACGGCCAGGCAGTCATCGCACCCGTAGATGCGGTTGCCCATGGCGGGACGCAGCGCCTCGGGAATCGGGTCGCGGTTTTCAATCGTCAGGTACGAAATGCACCGCCGCGCATCCATCACGCCGGGGGCGGGAAACGCATCGGTCGGGCAGGCCACAAGGCAGCGGGTGCAACTGCCACAGCCCCCGCCCGACGGGGCCGATTGCGGCAGGTCCAGCGTGGTATAGACCTCGCCAAGGAACAGCCAGCTGCCATGCCGGCGCGAGACAAGGCTGGTATGCTTGCCCTGCCAGCCCAGGCCCGCGTTCTGCGCCAGCGGCTTTTCCATCACCGGGGCGGTATCGACAAAGACCTTCACCTGCGTGCCGTCCATGCCCTGCCGCCGTCCTTCACCCACCACGAACTGCGCAAGGTGCTTGAGCATCCCCTTGACCACGTCATGGTAATCGCGGTTGCGGGCATAGACGGAAATATTGCCCGCATCGGGCACGCGGGTCGTGGCCAGCGCATCACCTTCGGGCGCGTAATTCAGCCCAAGGGCGATGACGCTGCGCACTTCGGGCCACAGCGCGCGTGGGTCGCCGCGCTGTTCCATGCGCTGCGCCATCCAGCCCATGCCGCCCGCGAATCCGTTTTCCACGAACATGGCCAGACGATTACGCACCGCATCATCAAGGCGTGCGGGCGCGAATCCCACCGCGTCAAAACCCAGGTCGCGCGCATGGCCGGCAATCCGCGCAGCCATCCGCACGGGGTCAGGGCCGGACGGCGCGGACGGCATCAGGCCACCGGGGGAATGTCGGGAAAGGGCATTTCATCACCACTCCAGTCATCCATCGCCCACTCAGCACGCAGGTGGCCGGCATGGGCGGTGAACGCGCCATCGACGATCGCCGCCCGCATCCCGCGCATGAGCCGCTGGTAATAGGCAAGGTTATGCCATGTCAGCAGCATCGGGCCGAGGATTTCATTCGCCCGGAACAGGTGATGCAGGTAGGCGCGGCTGTGGCGCGAACAGGCCAGGCAGTCGCAATGCGGCGAAATGGGCCGCGAATCGGTGGCATGGCGGGCATTGCGCAGGTTCAGCGTGCCCCGTTCGGTATAGGCGCGCGCTGTTCGCCCCGCGCGCGTGGGCATGACGCAGTCGAACATGTCCACGCCGCGTTCCACGGCGCCAAGCAGGTCATCGGGCGTGCCGACGCCCATAAGGTAACGCGGGCTGGAATCGGGGATCAGCGGCACGGTCGAGTCAAGGGTCGAGAACATGAGATCCTGCCCTTCCCCCACCGCAAGGCCGCCAATGGCATAGCCCTCGAAGCCGATCCCGGTCAGCGCCCTGACGCTTTCGGCGCGCAGTTCCGGCTCGGTCCCGCCCTGGATGATGCCGTACTGCGCGTAGCCGGGGCGCTGGACAAACGCCGTGCGGCAGCGTTCGGCCCAGCGCATGGACATGCGCATGGATTTCGCGATCACGTCGGGGGCCGCAGGTAGTGCTGGGCATTCGTCAAAGCACATGCTGATGGTGGCATCGAGCGCGTGCTGGATATCGGTCGAGCGTTCGGGCGTCAGCCGGTGCTTCGAGCCGTCAATATGCGAGCGGAACGTCACCCCGTCCTGATCCAGCTTGCGCAGCGGCCCAAGCGACATGACCTGGAACCCGCCCGAATCGGTCAGGATCGGCCCCGGCCAGTCCATGAACCGGTGCAGCCCGCCCAGCGCGCGCACCCGTTCCGCCCCGGGCCGCAGCATCAGGTGATAGGTATTGCCCAGCACGATGCCAGCACCCGTGGACCGCACGCTGTCCATCGTCATGGCCTTGACGGTGCCAACGGTGCCAACGGGCATGAAGGTGGGTGTCGGCACGCTGCCATGGGCGGTGTCCAGCCAGCCGGCGCGGGCATGGCCCGCGCGGGCTTCGGGCCGCCAGCGGAATGTGGTCATGGCAGGTCTCCTTCGGTGCGGCGCAGCAGGCAGGCATCGCCATAGGAATAGAAGCGGTAGCCGCTGGCGATGGCGTGTGCATAGGCCGCCTTCATGCGATGATACCCGCCAAAGGCGCAGACCAGCATGAACAGCGTCGAGCGCGGCAGGTGGAAATTGGTCAGCAGCATGTCCACCGCGCGGAAACGGTAGCCGGGGCGGATGAAGATCGACGTCTCGCCATGGAAGGGGTGGACGATGCCGTCTTCATCCGTCGCACTTTCCAGAAGGCGCAGCGAGGTGGTGCCAACCGCAACAATCCGCCCCCCCGCCGCGCGGGCGGCATTGATGCGGGCTGCGGCATGGGGGGAAATCGTGCCGCGTTCGGCATGCATGCGGTGGGCGGAAATCTGGTCGCTGCGCATGGGCAGGAACGTGCCCGCGCCGACATGCAGCGTCAGCGTCTGGCGAATGACACCCGCCGCATCCAGCCCCGCCAGCAGCCCAGGGGTGAAATGCAGCCCCGCCGTGGGGGCGGCCACCGCGCCACGGTGCTGGGCGAAGATGGTGCTGTAATCCTTCCGGTCCTCGTCCGTGGGACCGTCGGGCCGGGCGATATAGGGTGGCAGGGCCAGGTGGCCCACATCATGCAGGAACTGGTCGAATGCCGCCCCTTCCGCGCTGAAACGCAGGGTCACGTCGCCCCCTTCCCCACGCGCGATCACCTGCGCCGTGACAGGGGATGCGCCAAAGGCCAGCACATCACCGGGACGGAGACGGCGGGCATTGCGCGCCAGCGCGTGCCATGTGCCATCGGGCAGGATGCGGTCCAGCGTGATGCCGATCTTCGCGTCTCCCCGCATGGCCTGCAACTGCGCCGGGATCACCGCCGTATCATTGGCCACCAGGATATCGCCCGCGCGCAGGCACCCCGGCAGGTCGCGCACGTGGCGGTCGAGGAAGGGGCCATCCACCGGCACGTCCAGCAGGCGCGCGCTGTCACGCGGGCGGGCCGGATGGTCGGCGATGTTCTGCGGCGGCAGGGTAAAGTCGAAATCAGAAACCAGGTCCGTCATGCGGCTCCCTTTACGGAATCCGCACCATACTTGCCAGCCCGAACTGTCACCATTGCAACAAAGCGGCCAGCCATAGGCCCGCCGCATGGCGATGTTGGACAGACGCAGCCGGGGAAGCCAGAATAAGGCAGCGATTCCCGCACGGGAATTCCATGAACCCGGTTCCCGCCGGGTCATCAGACAGATGGAGAAGAAGACCCATGTCCTATGCCGCACTTGATGCCGCCCGCATTACCCGCGCCTGCCATACCGCGCTGCAGGTGCTGGAATCGGTCGAGGAAAAGGACCGCAACGAGACCTACCAGCGCAAGACGCTGATGATCCAGCGCATCGAGGCCCTGGCCCGCGCCGCCGCCGAAAGCAAGAACGGCGACCAGGTCATCACCCTGACATCGGAAGAATTCTGGCTGATCAGCCAGAACTGGTAACGGCCGCCCCCCGGCCAACGTTGACCCCTATCCGCGCGGCGCACCGCGCGGAAAGCAGGAAACCGACATGACCTTTACACTGACAAGCCGTTCCTTCCACGATGGCGACCGCCTGCCCGCAGCACAGGTGTTCGACGGGATGGGCTATTCGGGCGGCAATATCTCGCCGCCGCTGGCATGGCAGGACCCGCCCGCCGGCACCAAGAGCTTCGCCATCACCCTGTACGACCCCGACGCGCCCACGGGTTCGGGCTGGTGGCACTGGGTTGTCATCAACATTCCCGCCACGGTGTCGTCCCTGCCCGCGGGCGCCGGATCGGGTGACAACAACCTGCCCGAACCCGCCGAAATGACGCGCACCGATTTTGGCGGCAATGTCTATGGTGGCGCAGCCCCCCCGCCGGGGCCGGACCACCATTACATTTTCACCATCCATGCGCTGGATATCGAACGCATCGAACTGCCCAATGATGCATCGGGCGCCATGGTGGGCTTTGTCATCAACCAGCACAGCCTTGGGTCCGCCAGGCTGACCGCCGTGTTTGGCAGGCAGCCGAAATGACGGCCCGCAAGGGCGTTGACCCGATAAACGGTTGATAGGGACAAAACAGTTTTGGGGCGCCGCCTTTTGTCAGAAAGGCGGCGTTCCCTGAAGCTTTTTGAAAAAAGCTTCACCAAAAACCTTTACCACACATTACCCCTGATAGGACGCGATCTCGATCAGGTTGCCATCGGGATCGTTGCAATAGACCGATGTCACCGGCCCGAGCGCGCCAAGGCGGGCCACCGGCCCCTCGGTCACCCGGACGCCGCATTTTTCAAGGTGCTCGATCACATCGACACTGTTCAGCGCGGTGGTGAAGCACAGGTCGTTGGTGCCGGGCAGCGCATCGTCCGCCGTGGTCCAGCCCTCGGCCCCGTAGGGGCGGAGGTTGATTTTCTGGCCACCGAATTTCAGCGCCGTGCGGTTGTTGCGCCCGTATTCCTCGCGCTCCATGCCCAGCACGCGCTGGAACCACGAGGCCGAGACCTCAAGGTCGCGGACACTCACCACAAGGTGGTCAAGACGATCGACGGTAAAACGCATGGCGCTCTCAAACCTCCGGTTGTCCGGCCCGACAGGCAGGCCGGACGCACCGCAGGGGGTACGTTCAGCCAGTCAGGCCGTCATAAAAATCATTACCCTTGTCGTCGATCACGATAAAGGCCGGAAAATTCTCGACCTCGATCTTCCACACCGCTTCCATGCCCAGTTCGGGGTATTCCAGCACCTCGACCTTGCGGATGCAGTCCTGCGCCAGACGGGCGGCGGGGCCGCCTACGGAACCAAGGTAGAAACCGCCATATTCCTTGCACGCATCGCGCACGGCTTTTGAGCGGTTGCCCTTGGCCAGCATGACATACGATCCGCCAGCCTTCTGCAGCATGGCCACATAGCTGTCCATGCGGCCCGCCGTGGTGGGACCGAAGGAGCCGGTGGGCATGCCTTCGGGCGTCTTGGCGGGGCCGGCGTAATAGACGGGATGATCCTTGAGGTACTGGGGCAGGCCCTCGCCCTTTTCCAGCCGTTCGCGGAATTTGGCATGCGCGATGTCACGGGCCACGACCATCGTGCCGGTCAGCGACAGGCGCGTGCGCACGGGATACTGCGACAGCTTGCGGCGGATTTCATCCATCGGCTGGTTCAGGTCGATCTGCACCGCCTCCCCATCCAGATCGTCATCCGTGGTTTCGGGCAGGAAGCGGGCGGGGTCGGTCTCAAGCTGTTCAAGGAATACGCCGTCGGCGGTAATCCGTGCCTTGACCTGACGGTCAGCCGAGCACGAAACCCCGATCCCCACCGGCAGCGACGCACCATGGCGCGGCAGGCGCACGACGCGCACGTCGTGGCAGAAATACTTGCCGCCGAACTGCGCGCCGATCCCCAGGCGCTGGGTCAGCTTGTGGATTTCCGCTTCCATCTCCAGGTCACGGAAGGCGTGGCCATGCGCGCTGCCTTCGGTCGGCAGGCTGTCGAGCCAGCGGGTGGAGGCAAGCTTCACGGTCTCGAGGTTCTGCTCGGCCGACATGCCGCCGATCACCACGGCCAGGTGGTACGGCGGGCAGGCGGACGTGCCCAGCGTGCGGATCTTGCCATCCAGCCATTTCAGCAGGTTTTCCTTGCCCGACAGCAGGGCGCGGGTTTCCTGGAACAGGAAGGTCTTGTTGGCCGACCCGCCGCCCTTGGCGATGAACATGAGGTCCATCTGCTCGGCATGGTAGTCACCGGGTGTGGCCGAGATATGGAACTGCACCGGCAGGTTGGTGCCGGTGTTCACCTCCTCGAACATCGAGACCGGCGCCATCTGCGAATACCGGAGCGCCGTGCCGGTATAGGTGTCGTACACCCCGCGGGAGAAGGCTTCCTCCTCATTGCCGTCCACCCATACGCGCTGGCCCTTCTTGCCATATACGATGGCGGTGCCGGTATCCTGGCACATGGGCAGCACGCCACCTGCGGCGATGCAGGCGTTCTTGAGCAGGTCCAGCGCCACGAAACGGTCGTTTTCCGACGCTTCCGGGTCCTTCAGGATCTTGGCAAGCTGCGCCAGATGGCCGGGACGCAGCAGGTGCGCCACGTCGTTGAACGCGCGGGCGGCCAGCGCGGTCAGTGCTTCGGGGCGGACATGGACCACCGTGCGGCCACCAAGGACCGAGGTGGTAATCCCCCCGATCTCCAGCTTCTTCCACGGTGTGTCATCATCATGCAGCGGGAACAGCGGGCCATAGACAAATGGCTTGCGCGTGGGTGCGGATACATTCAACGGACGGTCTCCTGCCTTTTTTCCCCCGGATTGCTTCCGGGTGGCGGCGTTCAGGTTCAGGGCGCGCCCGGCGCATCCGGCGCGCCCGGATGGAAGATGTGGCTCAGCCCGGTCCCCCCGGCCCCTTCTTGCGGAAGGCGGCGAGACTGACAACCTGCGAGCCTTCGCCCTTGTCCGCATCCGCGCCGTCCGCTGCCGTATCGGTGGCGGGGGCAGCCTGCGCCGTGTCCGCAATCGCGGGCTGGACCGGCACCACGTTGGGCGCCGCGGCAGCCACGGGCGGCTGTTCGGGCACGGTAAAGCGCAGGGCAAGGCGGATATGCGGGTCGGCGAAGGCGGATACGGCCGCCACCGGGATCACCAGCGTGGAGGGAATCCCCCCGAATGACAGCCCGACCGATATGATCTGGCGCGCGCGGTCCACCTTCAGGTCCCAGAACTGGTGCTGAAGGACGATGGTGATTTCGTGCGGGTACTGGGCACGCAGGCGGTCGGGCATTTCAACACCCGGCCAGTCGGTCCTGAATGTCAGGTAGAAATGATGATCACCCGGCAGTCCCTGCGCCGTCGCGTAGTCGAGCGCGCGCAGCATGACCTGCCGGTAGGCATCCTCGATCCAGGAATCATAGGGCATGAGGCTGTCGGGAATGGCGGTGTCAAAACCGTTTTCCTCGTCGTGATCATCGGACATTATCGGACTTCTCCGTACATCCGCCCGGACGGTTTCCCCGCCGGACCGGATTTTTGCAGACATGCGGGTTCAGGCCACGCCGTGCCACAGCTTCAAGCTGTGCGTCAAACTTCATGGCGTGGCAAGCCACTGAGGCCGGGCATCCCTTCACGAAGCGGATACCGCGCCATCAACCTAACATGAACAGCAGACGAGGTGGGAGGGCTTCTGTTGCCCGGTGCCCTCCCGAACCGCGCTTATCGCTTATGCAGCGACAGCGAGCACCTCAGAGTTATCATTGGCACTTGTGATTTAGCCCGATAACGGTGGTACAATGCCGGGCAAAAGGCGGGTCTTTACCATGCGTGTCGAGCCTGTTTCGTCCCCATGTTCCCCATCAGGGGAAATTGGTGGAGACGCCGGGTACCGCCCCCGGGTCCACAACACTTATTCCACGCGCCGTTTATCGCCATAGCCAAGGGGCAAGCCCCTCCGGCATTTCGGGATATAGGGTCTGGCCGCACATCTGGCAAGGGGCGGCAGGGCCGGTGGCGGCGCACGGGGTGGGATTGCCGCGCCCGAAAGGGGGATGGATATTTTTTTGTCCAGGCCCGGTTTTGTCCAGGCCCGGTGGCCGCCCCGTTTCGGCAGGGCGTGCCAAACCCGCCGCGCGCCGGTCGCGTGATGGCGCGGCCGGGTGGCCCCAGGCCCTGGCCTTTCATGAAAAACCGCTGGCCCCGTGCGCCCGGCCCGCGCCATGATGCCGCCATAAGGACGGGCCACAGCCACAGGAGCGCGACAGGCCACGCGGGCGACCATTACGGGCTGGCGTCTTGGATATGCCATGCCCCGTATGGTATGGCCCGCGTCCTTTGCTATGATCGACACAGACGGGACGGGGCGACACATGTTTTCCAGTGAGCAGAAATCGGCAATCGAGGCAGCCCGCGCCGGATGGGCGCAGACGCGCCGCCTTGTCGTCCCCGCGATGGAGGACGTGCTGTACGCCCCCATTCCCGTGCTGGAAACCGGCTTCATCCGCGCGGTGGACTACATGGGCGGCGATAGCGGGATCGTGCAGGGGGCGCGCGTCTCCTACGGCAAGGGCACGCGCAGCACGTCCGATGACCGGGGGCTGATCCGCTACCTCATGCGCCACCGCCACACCAGCCCGTTCGAGCTTGCGGTGTTGAAACTGCATGTGCGCGCGCCCATTTTCGTAACCCGCCAGTGGTTCCGCCACCGCACCGCCAGCATCAACGAATACTCGGCCCGCTATTCGGTGCTGGAAAAGGAATTCTATTTCCCCCGCCCCGAGGACATCGCCGCCCAGTCTACGAACAACAAGCAGGGCCGGGCCGATGCCCTGCCGCCCGAACAGGCGCGGCAGGTGCTGGATATCCTGCGTGATGACGCATCGCGCTGCTATGACCATTACCTCGACCTGCTCAACGAGGACGAAAACGGCGAAAGGCGCGACCCGGGCCGTCCGGCCATCGCGCGGGAACTGGCGCGCATGAACCTGCCGGTCAACATCATGACCCAGTTCTACTGGCAGATTAACCTGTGGAACCTTCTGCACTTCCTGCGCCTGCGCGCGGACAGCCACGCGCAGTACGAAATCCGCGCCTATGCCGACGCCATCCTACAGATCGTGCAGAAATGGGCGCCGCTGACATACGAAGCCTTCACCGATTACATGCGGGACGCGGTCCTGCTGTCCGGTCCCGCGCTGAAGGTGCTGCGCGCGGCCATGGGCGGCCAGCCCGTCGATCCGGCGCAGGCCGGCCTGTCAAAGCGCGAGATCCGGGAACTGGCGGAACTGTTCCCCGAAATCGCGCCAAATCTTGCCCGCTGAGGGCCGCCGCACCTTCAACAAATCGTGATTGAGTGCCACCGCGCCAGCGACATGGCGTTAAAGGCATTGTGGATTTTACGTCACACTCAGCGCGGCAATTCTGCCAGCTTCCCCCGTCCCATGGTCGCTTCAGGGCAGGCTTTGTCCCATGTTCCCCATGCAGGGCAGACACAATATGCCCCCATCCCGTGGCAAGCGGATTGCACAACAGCAATCCCATGCTAGAGAGTGACGCAAGAAAGGGGCGTCATTGCCCGGTTCGGGATTCTTGCAAACACATTGGGCCATCCCGCCATGCCAGCATGGCGGGCAAGCGAATACAGAGGGAAGCGGAAACGAGTATGCGCGCAGAGACAGGATCGAATTCTTGGTCGTCCCGCCCGTTCCCGTCCCCGCGTCGCTCGTCGCTTCGCGTGGCCGGGCTGGCGCTTGGGCTGCTCGGGCTTGCCTCATGCGCAACCCCGCCCCCCAAGGACCCGGACGCGCTGGCTGAATACAAGGAAGCCAACGACAGGTACGAAAAGCTGAACCGCAAGAATTTCGACCTGACCATGTGGGCCAACAAATACACCCTGCGCCCGGTGGCGAAGGCCTATATCTGGGCCGTGCCGCGCCCGCTGCGCAATTCGATCGGCGGGCTGTACCAGACCATGAACGAACCCGTCGTGTTCTTCAACGACGTGGGCGCGGGCAAGCCCCGCCGCGCGGGCGACGCCTTCGTGCGGTGGTGCATCAACATGACGGTCGGCATCGGCGGCCTGATCGACGTGGCCAATTACGCCGGCTACAAGCACCACGACAACGACGCCGGCCTGACGCTGGCGACGTGGGGCGTGCCATCCGGCCCCTACCTGTTCCTGCCGGTGCTGGGTCCGTCCTCGTTCCGTGACGGGGTCGGCTATGGCATCGACGTCGGCCTGTCACCGTGGAACTACGTGCCCCGGGGTTACGGGCTGCTGACCTTCAACTGGGCCTATAATATCATGGGCACCATCAACGGCATGGCCACCAATGTCGACGCGCTGGACCAGGTCATGAAGGATTCGCTTGATCCCTACGCCACCATCCGCAGTGCCTACCAGCAGCAGCGCAAGGCAATGGCGGAAAACATAAAGAACGACCATCGGGCCACCGTGCCCGACTGGTACCACAACAGATAAAAGGGACACAGCGATGCAGACATCCATCCCCCGTCGCCATGCACTGGCTCTGCTGGCAGCGACCGCCGCCGCCATGCCTGTTGCTTCAGCATGGGCGGTTGATGCCAGCGCGCAGGCCCGTTCCTTCGTCACCATGTTCGGCAACAAGCTGGTTGGCGTGGTCAACAGCGATATCCCGCTGGAAAAGAAGAAGCAGGATATCCTGCCCCTTCTGGAACAGTATGTGGATGTGGATGCGATCGGCCGCTACTGCCTTGGCCGCTACTGGCGCACCGCAACGCCGGAGCAGCAGGCGCGCTACATCAAGCTGTTCCACCAGGTGCTGGTCAACGCCATTACCGACAAGATCGGCGATTATCGCGGCGTGACCTTCGTGGTGGGTTCCAGCGCCCCCGCGGGCGAGGACACGGCCGTGTCCACCGTCATCAACCGCCCCGGCCAGCCAGGCGCGGATACCCAGTGGATCATCAGCACAACCAGCGGCAGCCCGAAGGTCGTGGATGTGGTGGGCGAAGGGGCAAGTCTGCGCCTGACCCAGCGGCAGGATTACGGCTCCTTCATCGCACGCAATGGCGGCAATGTGGATGCCCTGCTGCATGCGCTGGACAAGCAGATCGCAAACCATCACTAGAGTTCTCCTGCCCTGCCAAGTAGGGTCAGGTAGCATTGGGAATGCCGGTATTTCTTCTTTTTTAAAACAAAATACTTTTTCTTAGAGCATTCTGTGATTAGGTTGATGCATATCCTGAGTTTTTGAGGTAGTTGGCACATTCCTGTGGTGAGAAGCCTTTGATGAGTGAGCCGATGCGTT
>NZ_NKUB01000078.1 GCF_003207895.1 Komagataeibacter swingsii | reverse complement strand
TCGCAGGTAGTACCGCGTCCCTATCTCTTAAATCGCTCATGCTTCATAGCTGAACCAGACCAGAAGTATTCAGCAAGGCGTCAGTCGCCGGGAGCTTACGATGCAAGTGGAAAGTATGACTTTGATGGTCGGGTGCAGCCATGTGTCCGGCCTGTTTGCGCAGCCCGGGGGCTGCTGGCCCTGATGAAGTCCGCGGATTGGATCCCTGATCACCTCTGCGCGCTTTTGCTGCGCTTGGTCCCGTCGGGTTTATCCTCTCCCCGGCCTGACCGGTTCGCCATCATATCTCGCCACTCCGCACATTCACCTTCGTCGCTTCTGGTGTTCGACGAGGGCGAATCTCTGAATTCTTTCAGAGCCTGAATCAGAAAGCAGTTTGATTGATTTTTCGCAGAACTCTGCGGATATGGGCAATCATCAACCACGCGTGGGATGACGAGATTGTTGCCTCGACATCCTTCGTGAGGCGACGGCAACGTCCGAGCCATGCAAAGCTACGCTCCACGATCCAGCGTTTGGGCAGGACGACGAAGCCTTCGGCCCGATCGCTACGTTTGACGATCTCGATCGTCCATCGGCCGAGTTCAGCCAGCGCACCACGCAACTTCTCGCCAGCATATCCCCCGTCACCGATCAGATGGCGAAGCCAGGGAAACAATGAGCGTATTCTGGTCGCTACCAGCGGCGCACCATCACGATCCTGAATGTCGGCGGGATGCACGACAGCCGCCACGACATGACCCAGCGTGTCGGTCGCGATATGTCGCTTGCGTCCCTTGATCTTCTTGCCCGCGTCATAACCGCGTGGGCCGCCATTTTCAGCGGTTTTAACCGACTGGCTGTCGATAATGCCCACTGAAGGCGTGGCGTCTCGCCCGTCCTGCTCACGCGACAGGATCACGAGAATATGGTTCATGGCTTCCCATCTTCCCTCGCGGATCCAACGGTAGAAATAGCCCTGCACGGTCGTGAAGGCCGGAAAGTGCCGAGGCAACTGCCGCCATTGGCAGCCGGTCGTGACGATATAGAGGATCGCCTCCATGACCCGGCGCAAATCCGTACGTCGTGGTCTGCCCAGCCGTTTCTTCTCGGGCATCAGCGGCGCAATCAGCGCCCACTCCGCATCGCGCAGGTCGCTTGCATATTCCAGGTCGTCCCTTTGATACTGCGCTCGGGTGATTTCAGTCCAGGCCATCTTGATCTCATCAGGTTCTCGCAAACCCATGAATCATAACCTGCTGAAATCACTCAACTCATTTTCGGTCAGACACTCAGGCGCTCCTGGCGCTGTATGCATTGCCCGTTGTGAGAAGTGCCCAGACAATCCTGGCAGTCTTGTTGGCGAGAGCGACAGATACGACACGCGCCGC
>NZ_NKUB01000077.1 GCF_003207895.1 Komagataeibacter swingsii | reverse complement strand
CACTACAGTTGTGTTTTGATGCGAGATATGATTCCGTGTGTTGGTATGGAACGGAACAGGATGACAGGTGGCGCGTCTGTTGAGGAGACGCTGTCGCTGACGGTTGAGGGATTACGGGCGGTCAAGGAAAAGATACGTCCCCTGTTTGGTCAGGCACGGGTTGCGGTCTCAGCGGAGCATTATCTGGAAACGCTCCTGGGCAATCTGCCGCGCAAGACGGGCTGGCAACGTGCGGAAGCCGCAGGCGACGAAGGCCCCTGGCGTCAGCAGGCTTTGCTGGGCCGGACGCAGTGGGACGCTGACGGTCTGCGCGACATTGTCCGCGATCATGTTCAGATTACCCTGGGTGATGAAGACGCGGTTCTTGTGATCGATGAGACCGGTTTTCTCAAGAAAGGCAAGGCGTCCTGTGGTGTAGGGCGCCAGTACACGGGTTCGGCTGGCAAGATCACGAACTGTCAGGTTGGTGTGTTTGCAGCCTATGTTTCTTCACGGGGTCATGCTTTCGTGGATCGCGCCCTGTATCTTCCCAAAGCCTGGACATCAGATCCGGTACGGCTGTCTGCGGCCTCTGTTCCTGCGGACGTAACGTTTGCAACCAAACCTTCTCTGGCCCGACAGATGATCGAACGTGGCCTGCAGGCCGGCCTTCCCTTCGAATGGGTCGCTGCTGACAGTGTCTATGGCGTAGGGGAAATCGAAATGAGCCTGCGTCATGCCGCAAAAGGGTATGTTCTGGGGGTGGCAGGCAGTCACTGGTTCAACTCCTGGGGCCTGGGAGAGAGACCGGTTGCGGGAGAAGCCCGTGATATCGCCCGGGATGCTCCAGAAGAAGACTGGGTCTCCCTGTCAGCCGGACACGGGACGAAAGGCGATCGTCAGTATGACTGGCTGTGGTGTCCGCTCGCCGAACTCGAGGGGGCAGACTATACCCCGGCCGACAACAGAACCTGGATCCGGGGTCTCCTTGTGCGCCGGAACCCAGCCGACGGGGATCTTGCATACTTCACTGTCTGGTGCCCCTCAGGAACGACGCCTGAAAAGCTGGTTCAGGTCGAAGGCACGCGATGGCGGATTGAAGAGGGGTTCAGAACGGCCAAAAACGAATTCGGCCTCGATCACAATGAAACCCGCTCCTGGCACGGCTGGCATCGTCACGTATCCCTTGTCATGCTGGCCTATGCCCTGATGGCCGGGGTCAGGGCACAGGCAAACGACAGGTCTCCCAAAAAAAGACCAGCGAACCCGTACCAAGTCTGATCCGGTGGTCCATTCAGGAAATCCGGCGTCTTATCGTCAGGCTGACCCAGCGTCAGATCTCCCTCAACCATATCCTGCACTGGTCACGCTTCAGACGAATACATCAGGCAAAAGCCTACGCCTCTCACATCAAAACACAACTGTAGTG
>NZ_NKUB01000076.1 GCF_003207895.1 Komagataeibacter swingsii | reverse complement strand
CCTCGACGGGCCGCATGACGGGCGGGGCGTGCCAGCGGCCGTGGTCCACATCCGCGATCTCGCGGTCGATCTCGGCGATGACCTGGCGTGAAAACGGGCCAAGATGCAGGTATAGCGCGCTGGTCATCACCACATAGGGCAGCGCCCTGGGGTTATGCAGGGCGCAATCCAGCATCATGCGCCAGAACGGCCCGGCTGTTCCCGGTCCCGCACGGTGGATGCGGAACATGAGCCGGACAAAGCTGCGCAGGTCGCCCTTTATCATCCGGTGCGCGCGCCCGCGCTTGAGCATCCGGCCCAGCCTGCGCACGCGGCCGAAATAGGCGACCGGGTCATAGATGGCGGCAAGTACCGTCCTGTAATCATCCAGCACGTCGCGGCGCGGGCGCCTTGTCTCGAAATTCAGCCCCGCCGTGCACTGGTCGCCCGACTGCGTCTGTTCACCGCCGGAAAAAAGGCGGCCTTCGGCCAGCAGGCGGCGCGTCAGCTGCGTCGTGGGCAGGGCGTAAAGCAGGCCGACCATGCAGACCGGGATCGACGTATCCTCGATACAGTCGATCATGCCCTGGGCGACACTGCCCTTTTCGCTGTCGAAGCCCACGATGAAGCCCGCATTGACGAAAATCCCGGCCTTGTGGATCGTCTCGATGCTCTGTTGCAGGCTGCGCCGCGTGTTCTGCTTTTTCTGCATCAGCACGAGGGAGTCCGTATCCGGGCTTTCGATGCCGACGAATATGGCGAAGAAATTGGTATCGGACAGGCTGCGCAGCAGGTCGGGATCGTCCGCGAGGTTGATGGACGCCTCGGTCGAGAATTCGAAGGGGAAGTCCTTTTCCTCCTGCCAGCGCCTGAGGTCGGGCAGGAATTTCTTCAGCGCCTTCTTGTTGCCGATCAGGTTGTCATCGACAAAATCCACATGCCCGCGATAGCCAAGCGCGTACAGCGCGTCGAGTTCGGCCATGACCTGTGCATTGGTCTTGGTGCGCGGCACCCGGCCGTAGAGTTCGATGATGTCGCAGAATTCGCAGCTGAACGGGCACCCGCGCGAAAACTGGACGCCAACATGCAGGTACTGGTCCAGCTTCAGCAGGTCGAAGCGCGGCAGCGGGCTTTTGGTGACATCGGTCTTGCCCATCGGGGCCTCGAACACGCCCTGCCGGTCACCCCTGCGCCAGGCCGCGATGAAACCGTCCATGATTTCCTCGGCTTCGCCCAGGACCTGGAAGTTCGCGGCGCTGTAAAGCGCCGGGCTGGATGTGACATCGGGGCCGCCCACCACCACCGGCTTGCCGCAGGCATGGCACATTGCGATGATGTGGAGGGTATCGTTACGCTGCGGCAGCATGCCGCCGGTCATCACGATATCGGCCCAGGCCAGATCCGCATCCGCCAGTTCTTCGGTATTGCGGTTGACCAGCCGCACGTCCCATTCCGCGGGCAGCAGGGCCGCAACGGTAATCAGGCCAAG
>NZ_NKUB01000075.1 GCF_003207895.1 Komagataeibacter swingsii | reverse complement strand
CTTGCAGTTACCCACAAATCTGCTGTTCTTGAATTTTGTGCTTGATGCAGATGAATCTGTTGTGATTCCTTTTCTGTCACCTTTATGCAGGCGGGGTGTGAGAATGGTACAGGATTGGGTCATACAGGAAATATCCGGATCTGACCTTGGCGACGAGCGCCTGAACAGGCGTCTGGGCACGATGCTCGCGGCACTTGCTGAACGACCGGGCAAGTCTCTCCCGACGGCATTTCAGGATTGGTCTGCGACCAAGGCAGCATATAGATTTTTTGCAAATGCAAATGTAAGCGAAGACAAAATCCTTGAAGGGCATTTTTCTGCTACCGCCCAGCGTTTCGATGCGACTGCAGGGCCAGTCCTGATCCTGCAGGATACAACGGAGTTTTCCTTCACCCGAGCATCTCCCGAAAAGATCGGGTTTACCAAGGTCTCTACGGGAGGCAGGGAAAAAACAGGGCGTTTCCGATTGCACACGCTTTGTGGTCTGTTGATGCACGCCAGTCTGGCCGTCACTCCGGAAGGGCTTCCGCTTGGTCTGACTGCCGCCAAATTCTGGTCGCGGAGCAAGTTCAAAGGAACCGCAGCCCTGAAACGCAGGATTAACCCGACCCGCATGCCCATAGAGCAGAAAGAAAGCATGCGCTGGCTCGACAACCTGCGCCGCTCCTGCGATCTGACTGGGGCCCCGGAACGATGCGTCCATGTTGGCGATCGGGAAAGTGACATTTACGAACTCTATTGCCTGGCTAACGAACTTGGAACAAACTTTCTGGTCAGAAGCTGCGTAGATCGTCTGGCAGAAGACGGGAATACCACGATCGCTCAGGTGATGGCTACAACTGAACCCTGCGGGATACATACAATCCGGTTTCGGGATGGAAAGGGTAAATTACAGGAAGCCAGATTATCCATCCGCTATGCCACAATGACCGTCTGTCCTCCCATCGGGAAACAGAAAAAATATAAACATCAGCATCTTCAGGTCATTCATGCCCAGGAAGTCGACCCACCGGGAGATCGGGCTGCCATCATGTGGAAACTGCTGACAAACCTGCCTGTCTCTTCTTATGAGGACGCCGTAGGCAAACTGGAATGGTATGCCCTACGCTGGAAAATAGAGACATTTTTCAGAACGTTGAAAACAGGATGCAAGCTTGAAGAGCTCCGCCTAACGACCGCAGGCCGGCTCGCAAACTGTATCGCCTTATGCTGCGTGGTGGCCTGGCGTATCTCATGGATAACAATGCTCAGGCGTGAATTACCAGGGACGTCGCCTTCTACCGTTTTTACAGATGTGGAACGCCAAATACTCGAACAGTTCACACCCATACGCAAACTCAGCACTTCACCAGACCTGGATTTTTACATCCGGGCAGTCGCCAGACTGGGTGGTTACCTTGATCGCGCTTCCGATGCTCCGCCCGGAACAACTGTTATCTGGAGAGGAATGTCTCGCCTGGCAGATATCGTTACAGGTGCTCTCTCCTATCAAATTACAGAAGAAAAAATTTATGGGTAACTGCAAG
>NZ_NKUB01000074.1 GCF_003207895.1 Komagataeibacter swingsii | reverse complement strand
TGAACGGATCCGCAGGCGACTGGCTGACAGGCCAGGTGGCGACAGACAGGTCGTACGTCTTCTGGTTGCCGTGAACGAGCATGGCCTGACCTGCGTGGACCGAGACTGTGTAGAATTTTGTGCGGTGGCACTTTTTCAGGCCATTGGGAAACGATCATCGAACATGATGGCGAGCTGGCATCTGACAGCATACCATTCGCTCACTGAGCGCTTCCACTCTGAGGAGGTAGCATTGAGCGCCAGGTAAATCAATTTTGCTGCGGCCTCGTCACTGGGGAAGTGGCCACGGGTGCGCACAGCACGACGGATCTTTGCGTTCAGGGCCTCAATGGCATTCGTTGTGTAAATCAGTCTGCGTACTTCCGGGGGGTAATCAAGGAACGGAATGACCTCATTCCAGGCCCTGCGCCAACTGGGTGCGATGGCCGGGTATTGTCTGGCCAGATCGCTTTCCTCAAACCTGCCGAGGGCTGCCTCGGCCTCGCTGGCGTCCACTGCCGTATAGATTGCCTTGAGAGCGGTGGCGACGGCCTTGCGGTCCTTGTAGCTGGCAAAGCTCATGGAATGACGCAGCAGGTGAACGATGCACGTCTGAATGCGGGTCCTGGGGAAAGCCGCTTCGATAGCCTGCGGAAAGCCCTTCAGCCCGTCGACGACGGCGATCAGGATATCCTGCACCCCCCGATTGCGCAGGTCACTGAGGACCTTGGCCCAGAATTTGGCTCCTTCATTTTCCTGGAACCACAGCCCCAGAATGTCCCGTGTGCCGTCAGGCAGGATCGCGAGCGCCACAAAGACGGCCTTGTTCGAGACAGCTCCGTCACTGCGGATATTGACCCGGATCGCGTCCATGAAGACGATCGGATAGCACGGTTCCAGCGGGCGGTTCTGCCAGGCGGCGACCTCCTCCATCACCGCGTCGGTAATCGCGGAAATGAGGCTCGGGGAGGCCTCAACGCCGTAGATTTCCTCGATATGCCCCTGGATCTCGCGGGTCGTCATGCCCCGGGCATACATGCTGATAATCTTGCGGTCGAACTCGGGAAAGCGACGCTGATACTTTGCGATCAGCATCGGGTCAAACGTGCCATTCCGATCCCGGGGAATATCCAGAACAACCTTGCCGCTCTCCGTGGTCACGGTCTTCTGGCTCCTGCCGTTTCTGCGATTGGGCGGCAGGTTACCCTCGTCAGGTGCACCATCGGCGCGTTCCTCATCAAGGTGAAGAGTCATCTCCGTGTTGAGCGCTCGCTCCGCCAGAGCCTTCGTCAATTCCGAGAGTATGCCGTTCTTGCCAAACAGGTCGCCGGGTGAACGTCCTTCCATCAGGCGGTCCAGGAGGTCTTTATCAATGCTCATGCGGGGGCTCCTCTTCGAGCAATTTATCACCACACCGCACAAAATTCAGGATAGTCCCCGTGGACCAGGCCTGCCGGGAGGCCCTGGAAGATGGCATGCATTCCGTTGATGTCATTCTCAACATCCTGTCACGCCGGGATGATGCCACAAATCCCGTCCTGCCTGCCCTTCCCGAACCTCTGGTCCTGCATCATGCTCCTGTGGCTGACTGCAGCCGGTATGATATCCTGAGGACACGCCCA
>NZ_NKUB01000073.1 GCF_003207895.1 Komagataeibacter swingsii | reverse complement strand
CCGCATCAGCTCCAGATTGGCTTCGCTCTGTGGCACAGGCCGATAGTAGACGCCCGACCGGTTGAGTTGCAGCAGCGTGCATTGCCGGATTATCGGCAGGCATGCTCTCTTCGGGTCAATCATCTGCCGCCTCTGATCACGCCCAACCGAGCAGAGGCATCCCGCAAAAAATCCCGTTCCACCAGCAACTGGCCGATCTTGGCATGCAGTTTCTCTACATCAGCAGGGCTGACTGAAGGTTCCGTTACTGACTTACCAGAAAAAAGGCTTGCCATGCCTTCGATCGCCTGGCGCTTCCATTGGGCGATCATCGTCTGATGCACGCCATGTTTCGACGCCAACTCCGCCAGCGTCAGTTCGCCACGGATCGCCTCCAGGGCAACCCGTGATTTGAACTCCGCCGCATACCGTTTCCGCGTAACCTTGCCCATAAAACCCGTCCTCGTTCAGGCCAGATGATAGCTTATCGCCCTGTCCGAAAAATGGGGACCACTTCTGATACAGGGCCGGTGGATAGCGGTCACCCAGGAGAACCTAGCGGAGCATTACGCCCGCGGCTATTGGGACCTTATCGGGTTGGGTAACGCATGGGAGGAAATCGACGCGGAAATCTCACGGAAGGGTTGTACATCGGGTTAGATTATGAAAAAGTCTATTTTGTGTAAAAGAAATTTTCGTAAGCTATAAGAAAACCTAATGCAGACAGAGTGTAGCGCAGGCGCGTATGAATTTCCAGCCTCCTATGGACGGCGTGTTGTAGCCCGTTTTGACGGGGGTCGCATGAGTTCGGATGGCGGTGTCATCCTGGTAAAGCAGGTCGATGATAGTCTGGGGTTCAGTCGCCGTTTTGCTGCCTGTTTTCGCGATAAGCGGCATCCTGCCTTTGTGGAATACCGGGTTGAAGACCTTGTCCGTCAGCGGATCATGGGCCTGGCACTGGGCTATGAAGATCTCAATGATCACGATGCCCTGCGGCATGACCTGATCTTTGGTCTGGCCTCGGGCCGTCTGTCAGGAGGCCGGGCAAACTGCGCAGCATTGGCTGGCAAATCTACACTGAACCGGTTGGAGCGCAGTGGGCACAAGGCAGATCGTTACTGTCGGATCATTGCTGATCATGAGGCCCTGGCTACCCTGTTCGTCACGCTCTTCCTTGACCAGCATGAGCACGCACCCGCCCGGATCGTTCTGGATGTGGATGCCACCGATGACCGTATCCATGGCCATCAGGAAGGCCGCGCCTTTCATGGATATTACGGCCATAACTGCTATCTTCCCCTGTATGTCTTCTGCGGGGACCATCTCCTCAGCGCTACCCTGCGCACGGCAGACAGGGACCCGGGGAAGGAAGCACTGGCAGACATCCGCCGGATCGTGGAGCAGATCAGGAGCCGTTGGCCCCGGGTGCGTATCCTGGTGCGTGGGGACAGCGGTTTCGCCCGGGACAGTCTGATGACATGGTGCGAAGACAACCACGTTGACTTCCTGTTCGGGCTTGCAGGCAACACCCGCCTGTATGACCGGATTGCCTCTTTGTCCGCTGAGGTTCGTGACGAAGCCGCCACGACAGGCAGAGCTGCGCGCGGTTTCGCCTCCTTTGACTGGATCACAAAGGACAGCTGGACGCGCCGCAGGCGGGTGGTGGCCAAGGCCGAATGGCGCCACGGCAACCGCTATCATCGCTGGGAGTGTCCTGAAGTCTGTGTATCTGGCCTGGCCCATGGGTTTTCAGATACTCAAGCGGCGAAGCGCTCGCCGAACATTATGGCGAACTGGTTGCGGG
>NZ_NKUB01000072.1 GCF_003207895.1 Komagataeibacter swingsii | reverse complement strand
AGCAATTCGTCGAGGATTTCCATCGAGATGGTCATTCATACTTCCTTTCGGTGAAGTATGGACCAGATCAATTATACACAGAAGATCGGACACTCTCTCCTTCCGCGGATCGCACGCGTGCTGCCTTCCGATACAATCGTGTTTGGCGGTTAAGCGGTGAGGGTGGGGCCGTCCGCATGGCTGCTGGCCGGACGATGGGGTGTACTGGCACTGCTTTCGCTGGTTTTCGGTATGCTTCTGGCCGCCTTACGCCTGCCGGCTGCGCCGCTGCTGGGGCCACTGGGGGCGGCGGTCGTACTGGCCACACGGGGCGGCGCGGTCCGTATTTCCCGTTGGGCCTTTCTCGGCGCACAGGGCGTAGTTGGGGTCATGATCGCCAGCTATCTTTCAGCCTCGATCTTTCACGAAATGGCAGCCAGCTGGCCGGTATTTGTTGCCGGTACGTTTTCTACCCTGTCTGCGGCTGCCCTTCTCGGCTGGCTGCTGACACGTTCGCGCCTGCTACCCGGCAATACCGCGATCTGGGGTTCGTCACCCGGTGCGGCCACGGTCATGACCCTGATGGCGGAATCATACGGGGCGGATATGCGGCTCGTCGCCTTCATGCAATATCTGCGCGTGGCGTGCTGCGCCGTCATTGCGGCTGTTATTGCGCGCGTGACCGGAACGCCGTCCGCCCCGCTGGTCGTGGCACAGACCCTCTCATGGCAGGGTGCTTTACTTGCGCTTGTGATCGCGCTGGCAGGCAGCGCCTTGGGCACCCGTCTGCGCGTGCCGGCCGGGGGACTGCTTGTGCCCATGGGGATCGGGATGGCCGCGAGGCTTGGCGCCCATCTGCCGATCGAACAGCCGCATCTTCTGCTGGTCGCGGCCTATGCCCTGGTCGGGTGGGGCATCGGCATGCGGTTTACGCCAGATGTGCTGGCTTATGCCGGACGTGTCTTTCCACGTGTGCTGGGTTCCATCCTCGCGCTGATTGCAGTGTGTGGCGGCTTTGCATTGGTGCTGGCCCGGCTGGCGCATGTGGATCTGCTGACGGCTTATCTTGCAACCAGCCCTGGTGGAGCTGATTCCGTCTCCATTATCGCCTCGACCACAAAAGTGGACATGCCTTTCGTCATTGCCATGCAGGTCGCCCGGTTTTTCTGTGTTCTGGTCACCGGGCCAGCTTTGGCGCGTTTTCTGTCCCGCAGATCGTCGGGAAAAGGGCAGCGCGATGTGTCGCAAGAAATACACGGGAAATAGGCGAAAAGGAGGAGGGGCTTGCTGAAGACCAATGCGACAGATCCCGCCCTTGCAAACCTGCTCGCGCTGAGGCGTGACGACAATTTTGGTTGATGGCGGGAGCAGCGATTTGGCCATCAGGGTGTAGTCATTTACCCCGCTTGTCTGGCGCGCGGCATCTTCTTTCGCCGTATCCCCATTTGACGGTCATATCCATTCCGATGATGTCATAGCTTCCTGAAGTCGCGTGGACTGATGCCGGTTTCCCTGCGAAACATTTGTGCAAAATGGCTCGCACTCTCGTAGCCACTGGTCAGGGCGATCTCGATGATGGACCTGTTGGTCTGCGATAGAAGGTCCTTCGCATGTTCCACACGCTGCCCGATAAACCAGCGTGATGGGCTTTGCCCCATGGTGTTGTGAAATGACCGGCTGAAATGAAACCGGCTCATCCCGCACAACCCGGCCAGAAAATCGAGATCGAACGGTTCGGCGAGATGGGCCTCCATATGGTCAAGCGCCTTGCGCAGCTTCCACGCTGGCAGTTGTGCAGGTCTGGACGTGGGCGAAGGCTGTGTCTGTGCATAATGACGCAGAAGATGTAATCATCCGGCGAGAGACGCGGGCGTATTCAGGCGGCGATGGTATTGTGGACCTGCTGGTGGGCTTTCCAGTGCCAGGGCAGGAGTTCATGGAGGCG
>NZ_NKUB01000071.1 GCF_003207895.1 Komagataeibacter swingsii | reverse complement strand
CAAGGTCCCGGCAGATCGCCTTGATCGCCTTTCCTTCGACAAAATGCGCGCGACGGATCTTTCCAATTGTTTCCACAACAAGCATCCCAAACCGGGCCTTCATTCAGCATGAAGGCCATCGTGAACCCGTTTCTCAGAAAGGGGTCGTTTTTGGCTGCCTGTCCCCCTTCCGAAGGGGTCACTTTTTCATGCCGCTTAACAGTCTCGCGAATATCGAATGCCGTGTCGTCGACATCATCGAGCCGTATGGCATCGTCATTCTTGAAGGGGTCGCTGCGCATGCCGACCCGCATAGCAAGGGGAGGTCAGCCCTGCATGGCATTGGCGATGGCACCTTTGTGACCGACGGGCCTGTGCTGGACCGGCGCACGATGATGCGCCCGAAACTGCCGCCGAGTGTCCTGACACGTAAATCGTAATCCCCAGATGATTATTCTCGTGGGGTCTGCCGCAGGCTCCGGCCCTTCTGGTGGGCGACGATCCCGCGCTTGACTGCCGCGAATATGTCCACCGGCAGGAAGCCCCAGGCAAAACAGTCGGGTTGGTTGCGTGAGATGGGCCGCAGATCATAGCCCGGCCACACGAAGCGGTTGAGTTCGGCGGTTATGATCCAGGATGGCTCGTCATCCAGACCAAGGCGTCGTTTGACGTTTGCCGGGAGTGCCACCGCATGTGGGTCGTCCGGTTGGGAATGGGTGATCGGCACGACATAAACCTGACAGTCGCCGTCAGCATCGGCGGCAGCAACCACAATGGCACAGGGCCGGGCTTTCCGGCCTTCCTCGGCGCCAGCGCGGTGCTGGTCATGCCAGAGATAGGAATACGAGATGACCAGGCCAGGCGTCGGTTCGGGAATGGGCACGATGCGCGCTTACTGACCGACAGTGTAGCGGTGTTCCTCGGGGATCTCCGCAGCTTCGATCAGCGCAATCTCATGATCGTTGAGATCGGTCGCGGCGATGGCTTCGCGCTGGGCCTGTTTCAATGCGTGAAAGGTCTGGGCCGAGACGATATAAACCGTCTCCCGACCATACTTCGTGACCTTCACCGGTTCGGTGAGCGCACGGTCATGATAGGCGCCGAAATTTTTCTGCACGTCGGATGAGGTCACGGTCGTGGACATGGAATCACCCTTCCTTTTTATCTATCTTCCGTAAGATACGGATTCCTGGTCGGACGTGCAAGGTCAGAGTCCGCAACGCGCAAGTATTTCTTCTCTCCTGCCCGCTCTGGTACGATGGGTGCCGGATCATGCTTGCATGCCGGAAAATCCCGGTTCTTCGCTGTCTCCCATAACGAGGGGAGGACTCGATGGACCAGTCGGGAACACGTATCCAGTGGGGACAGGCACTCGTGGTCCTGTCCATGATCGTGCTGTCCTGGTGGACGGCGACACAATGGACGGCCTGGGAACTGGCGTTCCAGCCGGAACTCGGTCAACCGTGGTTCACGGTCCTGCATCGCTGGCCGGTTTATGCCCCGCCGCTGTTCTTCTGGTGGTGGTACGAGTTCGACGCCTACGCCCCGGCGGTGTTCGCACACGGCGCCTGGATCGCGGGTTCCGGCGGGGTGCTGGCTTTTGCAGCGGCCGTGGCGCTGTCCGTCCACCGCGCCCGTGAGGCGAAGCGGGCCGCGACCTATGGCTCCGCCCGCTGGGCCGAGGACGCGGAAATCCGCGCGGCCGGACTGCTGGGCGAGGATGGCGTGGTGCTGGGCAAATACCGCCGGGCCTATCTCCGACATGACGGTCCCGAGCACGTCCTGACTTTCGCGCCGACGCGCACCGGCAAGGGCGTGGGCATGGTGGTCCCCACACTCCTGACCTGGCCGGGTTCGGCCATTATCCATGACTGTTAAGCGGCATGGAAAAGTGACCCCTTCGGAAGGGGGACAGGCAGTCAAAAACGACCCCTTTCTGAGAAACGGGTTCACGATGGCCTTCATGCTGAATGGAGGCCCGGTTTGGGATGCTTGTTGTGGAAACAATTGGAAAGATCCG
>NZ_NKUB01000070.1 GCF_003207895.1 Komagataeibacter swingsii | reverse complement strand
GATAAGAGACTGTTTCGTAATTAGTAACTTCTAAGAACGATCTGAGAAGCCCATACGTATCAACGCTGTATGGGCTGTGCGGGATTAATCCCGCACAGCCCTGTTCTAATTCGCTTTCGTCATATTGGCACCCGAAAACGCACAGGATACCCCATGGAATGGATAGCAACCATCTTCGCTGCTGCTAACGATCTTTGAGCCTGCTTTCTTCAAATGTATTACACAACTGCCAGTGTCATCACTTTTCAAGATAAGTATATCTGTATTTGTTTCCAACGCTGGGCCGGATAACTCACCTCCACATCCCGGACCACCAATATCCATATCGCCTTCTAGCCCATTATTATTTGATTGAATGGTTAAATCACCATCGCCGCCTTCAATTTTTCCTGTCCAATGTTCAGGATATTTCGCCCAAGCAGGAGAGATAACGGTGAATACCGTAGCCCCAAAAATCAAATATGCAGATAGCTTATTACGCATGGCCATTTCCTATATGTGATATATGATGATTTTGAGAATTGCGTGTTTTTTCTTCATGGTCTTGTATCACGACAAGGGAAACGAAACCCAAGGTGGCCCAAAATCCCAAGGAGAAAACAAAGGCAGCAAACTTGCTTTCTCTACGTCTCCCAGAAACCATAACTTTCCCTACTGCCGGAAACAGGTATTGTATCTCTAGTAATAACCTTCCCGGCCAATAGAAAAACAAGGAAAGCAGGAATTTCATTGTCCCATTTCCTGAAATTTCATAAGCTGGACTGCGGTAGAAACCACACCTATTAGGAAAACACCTAGTTTAGGGCCAATTCCAACCTTTTCGAGTTTCTGGCTTGCCTTTTTCCATCGGTATTGTTTGAAAAACAAGGGTATGCAGACAAACACCCCAAGTATCAAAGCAAACCATGCAACGTATTCAATTCGATTATAGGGCTTCAAATTGGCCCATAATAATGCCTGATCTGCTGGAGATAGTGAAACTGGTGGGGTATTAGATGGAGTTTGTTTTTGAAGATATTGGATATCTTCTCCTGATAAAGACATAATTTTCAGCCTCAATTTGTCCTGCGACGGACGCACGTTTCCAATCGACACCGCCGGGCGTCGGGCGGTTCGCAGCGTGTCTACTTTTGAGGCAAAATCACGCCCTGCCTATTCCCCAAGTGAACAGCCGTCGCCGTTCACCCACGGGCATAAAGCCGGGTGTTATATTCAGCAGGCCACCCGACATAGGGGGCCGCCTCATGTAGAAGTGCTGCGAAGCACCGTTTCGGACTATATCACATTCAGAAATTTATATCCAGAATGGGAATTATGCGTCTGTTTTCGCTAGTTTTTTTCTGTACCTTCAGCCAGTCATATGCTATGTTCTCCCATCGAATCAAAAGGAAAGATTTTTCGGCAAATGTTCGCTAAATGTTCTGGTTATGATACCGATTTGTCGGATAGCCAGTGGCAGAAAATCAGAAAATTTATCCCGCGTGACACCCATTATGGGCGGACCCGTGGGACGGACATGCGCCGTGTCGTGGATGCTATATTTTATATCTCCGTGAATGGCTGCAAATGGCGGAATTTGCCCAAGGACTTCCCACCATGGCAGACCGTGTATAGATATTTCGTTCTTATGCGTAAAAAGAATAAATGGCAGAAAATCCACCACACCTTATATAGGGAGGTGCGGGAGGAAGCTGGCAAAGACGGCCAGCCATCCCTTCTGGTTATGGACAGCCAAAGTGTGAAAACCGGAAAGAATGCCGCTGCCGTTACCCGTGGATTTGATGGCGGCAAAAAAGTCAAAGGTCGAAAACGGCATCTTGTTACCGATAGTCTTGGGCTGTTGGTCGATATCGTGGTTACGCCAGCCAATATGCACGATACCAAAGGTGGTATGGCAGTTTTGAAAAAGATCAAAAACCGCTGGAACAATTCAAAAGTTAAAAAGATTATCGCAGACAAAGGTTATCGTGGCGAATTGCTACGGGGCTTTGTCCAAACCTATTTTAACGGTGATATTGAGATAGGGCAGAATCATACCAGCCCTGCAAAGGGTTTTGTTCCCGCCGAGAAAAGATGGGTGGTCGAACGCGGCTTTGCATGGTTAGGTGA
>NZ_NKUB01000069.1 GCF_003207895.1 Komagataeibacter swingsii | reverse complement strand
TACTGGACACGGTTGTTGTCACTTCCGGTAAAGGAATACAGGCTGCCCTTGTTGTTCTGCAGGTTGTCAACATACACGGCGGCCGTCCATTTGCCTGTCTTGGGACCAACCTCCATGCGCAGGCCAAGGGAACTGATCTTGCTGCTCTTGGCGTTGTTGTCGCCCAGCGCCGTCCACATGTTGTCTTTCCATGTATAGCTGGCCTGCAGCGTGACACGGTAGCGGTCAACATCGATGTTGTAACGCGCGACAGCACTCCATGAAAAGCGGGGTGCAAAGGGAAGCGGGGAGTTGTGCGCTACCGACGGGTCAAGGGACAGGCCGTTAATGTAGTTGACCGGGCTTTTGACCTGCGCATCAAGATAGGCAAAGGAACCACGGATATCGAGGTTGGGCACCAGGTTATGCAGTGTGGTGGACAGTTCACCACCACGGGTGCGCGCCCGCGGGATCGTGCCCAGCGTAAGCGAGTTCGTGGTCGGCGTTATCGGCGCGAAGAACAGGGTCTGGCGGTTGTGGTATTCATAGTCGAACAGGGAGCCTTCCACCACAAGCCTGTCATGCAGGAGGGAAGACTTGATGCCGACTTCATATGCAATCAGGTTTTCCGGCTTGACGTAATCAAGCGCCCCGGCCGCCAGCACGGGTGCGGCAAAATAGGAACCCGCCTTGTAACCATTTGAGATCGTGCCATAGGCGTAAGTGCCCGGCACGATCTGGTAGCGCAGGCCCACACGGCCGGTAAAGCGGTGATAGTCATGGCGTTCATTAACACCGGTCAGTGCATCGCCGACCTGCGCGTTATAGGGCGGCAGAAGCCTTGGGCTGCCGGCGCCAATGGCCGAGTACCGCGATCCCCCGTCAAAACCGCGTTCGTCATACGAAAAACGGCCCGATGCAATGAAGTCCAGTTTTTTTGTAATATTGGTAACCGTATTGACATAAACGCCAGTGGACAGGTTCTGCTGGGAAAAGTGATTGGTCAGGTCAATCTCGCTGACGGACTGCATGCGATCACTGGTATAGGCGCCGTCAATCTTGTCATATGATTCGAAAACGCCAACGGTCAGGTGGAAGATTTTCGCCAGGTTCATGCGCAGGTGCATGTCATGCGACTGCGCTATGGCGGTATCATTCCATCGGTAATCGGAAACATGAATGGCTGAGCCATCATAGTTGTCAGTATCGTCACGACGATAGAAATCGATGGCTGTCGTGGACGAGAAATCACCAAAGTCGAACGCCTTGGTATAATTGACGGATACGCCCCCACCATTCTCGTTTCGCTGGGGAACGGCGTTGCCCACGCTGACCGCATTGGCCGCAGGGTTCATGCCCGTATCACCGCTGGAAACCGGCCCCAGGTCCTGTGGTGAGGTGGAGGTGCCCTTGTCGCGTGTGTAATGCAGGTTCAGCAGCAGGGAAGATGTATCGTCTATCGTAAATCGGGTCAGGTTGCGAATGGCCAGAAGGTCCTGCGAACCATAGCGCGCGCCGGTCGAGATGTCTTTCTGCCAGCCATCGCCCTTGACATAATTGAAGGCCAGGCGATTGGATATCCGGCTGGTGATGGGGGTGTTGATGGCAAAGCGGCCACGGTTGGTATTGTAGCTGCTGTAGCCCCATTCCGCATAACCACCGAATTTGTCCGATGGTTTTACAGACTGGATATTGATGCTGCCACCCGTGGTGCTGCGCCCCATCTCAAAGCCCTGCGGGCCTTTTTCCGTGGCGACGCTTTCGATATCAAGCATCTGGCCTGTATAGAATACAGGAAAGGGAGCGAATACGCCATCCAGATAAATGCCGATCCCGCCCATGTTGGTCCCAACATAGTCATCCAGTCCGACACCACGGATGGAGAAAATGGGCGCCGAGCCGGACACGGCGTTCGTTGCGGTCACACCGGGGGTGAACGCTGCGATATCCTTCGGGCTTTCAAGGTGAAGCGAGCGCAGTTCTTTCCCGCTGATCGTATTGACCGTGCCCGGCGTGGCCAGGTAACGCTGCGCATGTGACCGGGTCACCGTTATCTGCTCGGGCGATGCCTTGGGTACTGCCGCGCCCTGGTGGCGTGGCGTGGCGGCGGAACGGTGTGCGGCAACATGTTTCGTATCAACCGATTGGGCGCTGGCAGGCGCCGTTGCGGCAACCGCCAGCGGTGATGTCGATG
>NZ_NKUB01000006.1 GCF_003207895.1 Komagataeibacter swingsii | reverse complement strand
AACGCATCGGCTCACTCATCAAAGGCTTCTCACCACAGGAATGTGCCAACTACCTCAAAAACTCAGGATATGCATCAACCTAATCACAGAATGCTCTAAAGCAGACGTTTCTGGTGAAGCTTTTTAAAAAAGACGGCACCCGGAAACGTCTGTTTTTCAGTGGCTGCCCTGCCCCTGCCGGCCATAGCTGACCTGGGTATCGGGCACGACAAAATGCTTGCCGTCGTCACTGCCGGACCCGCTATCGTCATCTCCCGCCTGATTGGGGTCGTACCCTGACGAGATCATCTGCATCGCCGCCGCATCGGGCGGGGCATGATAGGCTTCGGTGCCGGTTTCATCAGTGGGATCGGGCGGTTTGGGCAGGCGCCGCGATAGCGGGCGCAGCGCATCACGGGCATGGTCGACATGCCGCGCCCCCCTGTGGGAACCCAGCGGGGGCGGGGATTCATCCACATCGGCCGGATCATTATTGTCGTCCTGCCCCCCGCTACAGGCGGCAAGGCAGGCCAGCAATCCGATCATCGCAAGACGCGGTTTCATTCCGGCTGTCCCCAATCCCCCGTTTCCAGTTCCCGTCCCGTGCGCTTGCACGGCTGCGCACGGGCGTAAAACGATAGCCTGCCATAACGGGACAGGCCAAGGGGATCAATGCTCGACGCCGTCCTCGTCGGGGCCAACCAGCATGGCTTCCGCCACAACGCCCGCCTGTTCACGCACGCGGCGTTCGATATCGGCCGCCATTTCCGGGTGTTCGCGCAGGAACTGCTTGGCGTTTTCACGCCCCTGCCCGATGCGCTGGCTATCGCACGAGAACCATGCCCCGGACTTTTCGACAATGCCCGCCTTCACGCCCAGGTCGATCAGTTCGCCGACCTTGCTGATCCCTTCGCCATACATGATGTCGAATTCGACCTGGCGGAAGGGGGGGGCCATCTTGTTCTTGACCACCTTGACGCGCGTCTGGTTGCCCGTGACCTCGTCCTTGTCCTTGATCGAGCCGATACGGCGGATATCCATGCGCACGGAGGCATAGAATTTCAGCGCGTTGCCACCCGTGGTGGTTTCGGGGCTGCCGAACATCACACCGATCTTGAGCCGGATCTGGTTGAGGAAGATCAGCATGGTGTTGGAACGCGAGACGGACCCCGTCAGTTTGCGCAGCGCCTGGCTCATCAGTCGCGCATGCAGGCCCACATGGCTGTCGCCCATGTCCCCTTCCAGTTCCGCGCGCGGCACGAGGGCGGCCACGCTGTCGACCACCAGCACGTCAACCGCGCCGGAACGCACCAGCGTGTCGGCAATTTCCAGCGCCTGTTCACCCGCGTCGGGCTGGCTGATCAGCAGGTTGTCGACATCCACGCCCAGCTTGCGGGCGTAACCGGGGTCAAGCGCGTGCTCGGCGTCGATGAAGGCGCAGGTGCCCCCCTTGCGCTGGGCTTCCGCAATGGCGTGCAGGGCCATGGTGGTCTTGCCCGAGCTTTCAGGGCCATAGATCTCGATGATGCGGCCACGCGGCAGGCCGCCAATCCCCAGGGCGATGTCCAGACCCAGCGACCCGGTGGAAATCACGTCCACCTGCTCGGTCGGGCGTTCGCCCATGCGCATGATCGAACCCTTGCCAAACGCCCGTTCGATCTGGCTCAAGGCCCCTTCCAGGGCCTTGCTTTTGTCTATACCCGGAGCCTGTGCCATCGCTGCCTACCCTGATGCTTGAGAAGATGAAGTCCGGACGGGCATCCCGTCCTGCGCCACCTGTTGGGAACAGGCGGCAGGTCATGCAGGCCAATATGGAACAAAACAGGACCATTTACAATGGTCCCGCCCCCCTCCGCCGGGAATAATAATGCCCGGCGGCCATGAATCCGCGACCTAGCGCGGCCCCATGGCCAGGCCCGCGCCACGCGGGTCGGTTGCGGCGGTGCAGGTGCTGGCGTCACCCGGCAGGCCATGCGGGCATGATACGGCATTGATGCGGCCCTGGGCCGTGACCGGATGGGCGTCGGGCGTCTGTCCCGCCAGGATCTGGCGCATGGCGATCCCCACGGCGGCGGCGGCGTCATTCTGGCCCGATCCGGCCGCCACGGCGCGGAAGGCGCGCCCTTGGCTGGCGATGGCCGCCGTGAACAGCGGCAGCGGCAGGCGCGCGGGGGATGCGCCCAGCACGATGCCGGTATTGCCCGCCATGCGCCCGGTGCCGAACAGGTTGTCCATGCTCAGGCTGCACGCCACGGCCATGCCCGAATGGTCGACCACGGTGAACGATGTCGATGCCGGAAGCGAGGGCAGCCCACCGCCGCTACCGCCGCCACCATTGACGAAAGCCTGCGCGCGGGCCGTCATGTCATCGCCCGTGCCACTGGCATGGTTGCCGTTCTGCGCCCGCCATGCCGCGACGCTGGCCTGCGCGCGCGTCGCCGCGTCGGACGAGGATGCAGCCCGGAACGCCACGGCGCTGCCCAGGCCCCCATCGGCCGGCGGCGGCAGGAAGGCGACTTCCGTATTCCCGCTGCCCAGGGTCAGGGGCAGGCGCTCGGACGGGACGGCGCCGCGCATGTCGGACATCTGCAACCCGCCGCCCGCGCCCTGGCTGCCCGCGACAAAGGACTGCCCCAGCGCGCCATTATACAGGTCGCCCACGCCCATGCTGCGGATCTGGTCCAGCGCGCCGGACAGATGGGTCTGCACCAGCGCGTCCCCTTCCGCCAGCGCCTTGCCATCCGAGCGGCTGAAAACCGCGCGGATGGCCGGGTCGGCCAGCAGCGGCACCTGCACCGCGGCAAGGTCACCGGCCAGTTGCCGGCTGACATTGATGCCGTTGGCCGCCAGCGTGATCGCATCGGGCACCAGTTCAGAGAACGCGGCCGACCCGTATTGCAGGTGCATGAGGTACAGCCCGCGCGCCAGCATCGGGACTGCGGCCGGACGGTCGGCATGTGGCATGTCTGGGGCTGTCACCGTGCCCGCGACGGGCAGGAACATGAAGGCGCGGCCCCCGTTCTGGTCACCCGGACGATAGGCAAGGCACGCCCCGCCCGACCCCAGCGACGCCCGCGACGGCAGTGTTACCGACAGCGCCAGCCCCATGGCCGTGGCGGCATCCGCCGCGTTGCCGCCGCGTTGCAGGATATCGCGCCCGACCAGCGTGGCCTGCGGTTCATCCGACGAAACGGTGCCGATCAGCGCGCCGGGGGAAGGGCCGAACATATGCGACACAAGCCGCATGGGGGAATAGCGGTGCCCGGCGCAACCGGCAACCGAGACGGCCAGAACAGCCGAAAGCGCCGCACGCATGTACCGACGGGCAACAGGGGGGATCGAATGCTCTGGCACGCAACACTTCTCCAATGGGCAGGTCGGCTTTGATGAACCGGACGGGTCGTTGCACGACCGCGCGATCATGGCAGCCCCATCACGACTTACCGGCCTTACGGGCCGTCGGCAACAGGCAGCCTGCCCCGTTTCCCACCATCGCCCATTCCTTTCATGTGCCCGATCCTTTACAGACACATTATCCCGACATGACAACGGAGCAAACCCGTGACATTCATTTCCCCCCGCCGGTACCGCCCGCGCCTGCTGAATGCCCTGCTTGGCGCGGGGGCGATGACCATTACGGCCACCGCCGCGCCCGGCGCGGGGCATGCCGCCGACACCGGAAGCTTCACCCCCGCGCAGCGGCAGGAAATCGTGGAAATCATGCGCAATGCGCTGAAAACCGACCCCACCATCCTGTCCGATGCGATCACGGCGCTGCGCAACAACGCCAATGCGGCCCAGCAAAACGCCGCCCGCAGCGCGCTGGAAAGCCACCGCGCCGACCTGCTGGCGCCCGCGGCCAGCGATGCGATACTGGGGAATGCCACAGGGCATACAACGGTTGTGGAATTCTATGACCCGCGCTGCCCGTACTGCCGCAAGGTGCTGCCCGACCTTGACCGCCTGACAAGGGAAGACAGGGACCTGCGGATCGTGGAAAAGGTCATTCCCGTGCTGGGGCAGAACAGCCTGATCGCGTCACAGGCGCTGGTGGCCGCCTTCGTCCAGGGCGGCCAGCCTGCGTATTTCCGCATGCAGGCGGCCATCATGAATGATTCCGTCACCCCCACGACCGACCGGATGCGCACGCTGGCCACCCAGTCCGGGCTGAATGCCGCGACCCTGGCCAGCGACATGAACGGCCCGAAGGTCACGGCCATCCTGCAGGCGAACATGGAACTGGCCCGCGCCATCGGGCTGGATGGCACGCCGACCTTCGTCTTCAACGCCCGCCAGATCATTCCGGGCGCGGTCAGCTACGACGAACTGAAAAAGGCGATTGCGCAGAGCCGCTGACCCACGCGCCCGGCCAGCCCGCGCCCCGGCCATGCCGGGCGCGAGCCAATGGTTCAGGCCATGGCGGCGACGGGCTGCGCGGCAAGGTCGTTGATGCGCAGCAGGTGGGACAGGGCCGCCACCATGTCGTCCATCATCGCATCCGTATGGAACGGCCCCGGCGTCAGGCGCAGGCGTTCGGTGCCACGCGGCACGGTGGGGTAGTTGATGGGGGTTGCGTAGATCCCGTAATCATTGAGCAGCCGGTCGCTCAGCTCACGGCAGCGCTGGGCGTCGCCCACCGGGATCGGCACGATATGGCTTGGCGTCATGGTGAAGGGAATGCCTGCCTTGCGCAGCTTTTCGCGGAAGGTGTTGACACGTTCGAACATGCGTTCGCGCCGCCAGCCATCCTTGCGCACCAGCCGCACGCTGGCCAGCGCCGCCGCCACAACTGCGGGCGGCAGGGCGGTGGTGAAGATGAAGCCCGAAGCCGACAGGCGCAGGTATTCGACAATATCGCTGGTCGCCGTGATGTAGCCGCCATGCACGCCAAAGCCCTTGGCCAACGTGCCTTCGATAATGTCCACCTGACCGGCCACGCCGTCGCGTTCGGACACGCCGCCGCCCTGGTCCCCGTACAGGCCCACCGCATGCACTTCGTCCAGGTAGGTGATGGCATTATACTTGCGCGCCAGCGCGCATGTGCCGGCGATGTCGGATATGTCGCCGTCCATGGAATACACGCTTTCAAACGCGATCAGCTTGGGCACGTCCCTGGGGGCCGCGGCCAGCTTGGCCTCAAGGTCGGCAAGGTCGTTATGTTCATAGATGACCGTGGTCGAACCGCGCGCGCCCTTGATCCCCGCGATCATGGAGGCATGGTTCAGCCGGTCGGAAAAGCAGATCCAGCCGGGCATGCTGCTCAGGATCGTCTGCAGCGTCGCCTGGTTGGAGACATAGCCGGACACGAACAGCAGGCCCGCCTCCTTGCCATGCAGGTCGGCCATTTCGGCTTCCAGCGCGGTATGGACCGGGCTGGTGCCCGCGATGTTGCGCGTGCCGCCCGCGCCCGCGCCGTGTTCGTGGATAGCCTGAATCGCGGCTTCGACCACCACGGGATCGACGCCCATGCCCAGATAGTCGTTGGAGGACCAGACCACGACCTCCCGGTCCTGCGGGCAGGCGGGGGTTGACGGAGTGGCCTGTGTTTCCGGCTGGTCATACAGGGGATAACGCTCGGCCTGGCGTGCCAGTGGGGTGAACTGCCGGTATCGACCCTGCGCGCGGATATTCTCCAGCGCCGTCCGGCAGAACCGGAAGAACGGATGCCCATCCACTTGATTACTGGACACTGCTGCTTTTCTCCATGCACACCCCGGTCTGTTCACGGGGTCTTCATTCATGATGGCCACCATCGCGGGGGACCCGCGCCGGGGGGATGAGGCTCCCCTCACGCGGCGCTATCGCCGGGGATTAACCGCCGGCGGACCACCCTTTATGGCATGATGGGGGCAAAAATTGCAAAACCGCATTGGACTACTCCACGTAAATGCAGACCTGGGTTGCATTGTTCGCAGGCACACTGCGGGCATCCATCTCCGTCTGGCTGCCACCGGCGCCAGCATCCATCACCGCCTGCAGGACCGGCTGGCCGTTGGCGTCCACCACCTTCTGCATGTCAGGCACGCTGCCATCGGCCCGGTCGGGCACGCTGACCACAATGGTGAACAGCGCATTGGGCTTGCGCGACAGGGCATCGGCCACGGCGGCGCGAACGGCGGGTTTCCACTGTGTATCAGGCGTGCCCGCCACGATGGTGACCAGCGCGGGGCGGTCGATGCCGGGCACGGGCGGCGGCGGCGGCTGTGGCAGCTGCGGCGGGTCGCCCGCGTGGCGGTTGAATGTTTTCTGGCTGACCAGCTTGCATCCGCCCATGACCGGCAGGCAGGCGGCTGCGACAAGAAGGGCACGGCGGACAGGGCGCGGGGACGGACGGGGCATGGCCCCCTACCGATACAGTATCCCCCCCGCGCGGCATAGTGGAACAACACCGCAATGTTGCCGCCACCCGCGCGGCGCAGTAGTCATGCGAAAGCGGCTCCGACCGATCATTCCCTGACCAATGGACGACGCCGATGCCTGAAGACCTAGCCAGCACGCCCCTCCCCACGGCCTACCCCGCCGCCCCCAGCATGCCCCAGCGGCTGGCGACGGCGATCCGCCACGCCATCAGCACCCACGAACCAGACCGCCGCTATGCCCCGCATGCGCAGGTCATGGCCGATTTCTGCGCGGTGCTGTGGAGTCGCTTCCTCCGCTTCGATCCCGCCAGCCCCGAATGGCCGGACCGGGACCGCCTGGTGGTGTCTTCCCCACGTTATCATGTACTGCCGCGCATCATGGCCGAACTGTCGGGGCAGGCCCCCCTGCCGCCGCACGCGGACGACCCGGCATCCCCCCGTCACGACCGGCAGGCCTGCGGCCCCAGCGGGCAGGGGCTGGGGACGGCGATCGGCATGGCGCTGGCGGAACAGGTCCTTGCGGCACGGTTCGGCCGTTCGCTGGTCAACCACCGTATCTGGGGGCTGGGCTGCTGGACGGAACTGTCCACTGGCGTCGCGCTGGAAAGCGCCGCCCTTGCGGGCCAGATGGGGCTGGACCGTGTCACGCTGGTCGTTGGCCTGTGGCTGAGCGAGCGCGAGGCCGTGGACGCCATCCTGCCGCGCTACAGCGCATCGGGCTGGTCGGTCAGGAAGGTGAACGCGGCCAGTTCCGAACAGATCGCGGCGGCCATCACGTCGTCGCAGCGCACGCACAAGCCCTGCCTGATCGCCTGCATCGCCGCCCCCGAAACCGACCCGCCGCCCTTTGTCGATGATCCGGGCCTGTGGGCGGGGGCGGCGCGCCGGGGGGCCAGCGCGCGGCGGTCATGGCTGCGCAGGCTGCTCAAGGACAGGCAGAAAGCCGAATTCGAACGCATGGCCCGCAACCAGCGTCCCGCCTTCTGGCAGCCAGACTGGCAGCGGTCATGGCGGGAACAGGGCAGCGCGATCGCCCGGGTTTCCCCCACCTTTGCCGCACAGCGGGGACTCGAGACGCTGCATGAACTCCTGCCCGAACTGATCTGCCTGCGTTCACGCCGTGGCATGCTGGCTGACCTGCCCGCCACCCGCCGCAGCGGCAGCGAAATGGACCTGTCATGCGGGACGCAGGTGCATGGCATGGCTGCCCTGCTCAACGGCATCGCCATGCATGACGGGCTGCTGGCGTTCGGCACATCGACCATCATCGCGGTGGACCGCATGCGTCCCGCCCTGCGCTACGCCGCCATGACGGACCGGCAGGTGATCTACCTGCTGACCGATGACGACCTGCTGCGCGGCGACGGGGCGGGCGGCGGCCAGCCGGTGGAACAGCTTGCCAGCCTGCGCGCCATGCCCAATGTCGCGGTTTTCCGCCCCGCCGACCACCGCGAGACCATGGAATGCATGGAACTGGCGCTGCGGCGGACCAGCGGGCCAAGCCTGCTGACGCTGGAATCCGCCCCCGCGCTGGCAACTTCCGCGGCCCCTGAGCGTGAACAGCACGGGCTGACCAACCTGTGCGCGCGCGGCGGCTACGTGCTGGCCGAAGCCGAAGGCGCGCGACAGGTCACGCTGATCGCCACGGGGCATGAGGTCATACTGGCGCTGGCGGCGCGCAAACTGCTGCGGGACGCGGGGGTTGCGGCGGCTGTCGTCTCCCTTCCATGCTGGGAACTGTTCGCCGTGCAAAAAATGACGTATCGTGCCGCCGTGCTGGGAACGGCACCCCGGATCGGGATAGAGGCCGCTTCAGGGTTTGGATGGGAACGATGGCTTGGAACGGACGGGCTGTTTGTCGGTATTGACGGATTCGGGGCGTCCTACGCCCCCGACCGGCCAGACAGCCCTGCCGGCATCACGCCGGAACGGATCTGCCACGACGCATTGCGGCTGGTCCGCCCCCATGCCGACGCCCTGGTTGAAACCGCGGGAGGAAACGGCGCGCCGCCCGGGATGGCATCGGTCGATGCCAGTGTGTGAAATGTCAGACCTTACGGAGAAAATAAGAAAATGGCTGTTAAAGTCGCAATAAACGGTTTCGGTCGCATTGGTCGCCTTGTGCTGCGTGGCATTATCGAAAGCGGGCGCACCGATGTCGTGCCCGTTGCCATCAATGACCTCGGCAGCGTGGCAGACAACGCACACCTGCTGTCCTATGACAGCGTGCATGGCCGCTTTCCCGCCGATGTGAAGGTGGAGGGCGACAAGATCATCATCACCGCCAACGGCCGCACCTACGACCCCATCACCGTCTCGGCCGAGGCCAACCCGACGAAGGTGCCGTTCCAGGGCGTGGACGTGGCGCTGGAATGCACAGGCCGCTTCACCGACAAGGAAAAGGCCGCCCAACTGATCACGGCGGGTGCCCGCAAGGTGATCGTGTCCGCCCCGGCATCGGGCGTGGACGCCACCATCGTGTTCGGCGTGAACCAGGATGTGCTTACACCCGCCATGACCGTCATTTCCAATGCGTCATGCACCACCAACTGCCTGGCCCCGGTAGCCAAGGTGCTGGATGATACATTCGGCATCGAATGCGGCTACATGGTCACCATCCATTCCTATACCGGCGACCAGCGCACGGTGGATACGCTGCACAAGGACCTGCGCCGCGCCCGCGGGGCAGCGCTGAACATGATCCCGACCTCCACCGGGGCCGCGCGCGCCGTGGGGCTGGTGCTGCCGCACCTGAAGGGCCGGCTGGATGGCACCGCAATCCGCGTGCCCACGCCCAATGTCTCGCTCGTCTCGCTGGATTTCGTGCCCAGGAAAGCCCCGGCCTCGGTCGAGGAAGTGAACGAGGCGCTGCGCGCGGCATCCGAATCCGGCCCGCTGAAGGGCATCCTCGCCTACAACACCGCGCCACTGGTCAGCACGGATTTCAACCACTCCCCCGCATCGTCCACCTTTGACGCGACCCAGACGGCCGTGATCGACGGCGGCAGGCTGGTGCGCATCTGCAGCTGGTATGACAATGAATGGGGCTTCTCCAACCGCATGGCCGACACGGCTGCCGTATTCGGGGCACTGTAATGGGCGCCACATCATTCAAGACGCTGGATGACCTTGACGCCACCGGCAAAAAGGTTCTCCTGCGCGCCGATCTGAACGTTCCGGTCCGCAACGCCCAGATCACGGACGCCACCCGCATCCTGCGCCTGCTGCCCACCATTCAGGAACTGGCCCAGAAGGGTGCGAAGGTGATTGTCGTCAGTCACTTCGACCGCCCCAGGGGCAAGCCGGTACCGGAAATGTCGCTTGGCCCAATCGCCGATGCGCTGGGTGATGCGCTGGGCCGCCCGGTCACATTCGTCGATGACTGCATCGGCCCGAAGGTGCAGCAGGCGGTAAACGCCATGCAGGACGGCGATGTGGTGGTGCTGGAAAACACCCGCTTCTACCCCGGTGAGGAACAGAACGATCCCGCGCTGGCAAAGGAATTCGCATCCCTTGCCGATTACTATGTCAATGATGCGTTTTCCGCCGCCCACCGCGCCCATGCCTCGACCGAGGGCGTGGCCCGCCTGCTGCCGTCCTTTGCCGGGCGGCTGATGGAGACGGAACTCAACGCGCTCAACATCGCGCTGGAAAACCCGGCGCGCCCGGTGGGGGCCATCGTGGGCGGGGCCAAGATTTCCACCAAGCTCGACCTGATCGGCAACCTGCTGGCCAAGGTGGACATGCTGATCATCGGTGGCGCGATGGCCAACACGTTCCTTGCGGCCCAAGGGGTGAATGTCGGCCGGTCGCTGCAGGAAGCGGACATGCACGACACCGCGCGCGACATCCTTGCGAAAGCACGGGAAAAGGGCTGCGAGATCGTGCTGCCGGTTGACGCCGTGACCGCCACCGATTTCAGGGCCGATGTGCCGACCCTTACCGTGCCCGTCACCGCCATTCCCGATGACGCGATGATGCTGGATGTCGGGCCGGAGACGGTCAGGCTGATCGAGCAGAAGATCGCGACGCTGAAAACGCTGGTCTGGAACGGCCCGCTGGGCGCGTTCGAGATTACGCCGTTTGACGCCGCGACCAATGCGGTGGCGCGCGACGTGGCGCGCCTGACCGATTCCGGTGCGCTGAAAAGCATCGCGGGTGGTGGGGATACGGTTTCCGCCCTGCGCCATGCGGGGGTGGAGAAGCATATCTCCTACATCTCCAGCGCGGGCGGGGCCTTCCTTGAATGGATGGAAGGCAAGACGCTGCCAGGCATCATGGCGCTGGAAAACATCTTTGAACGCGCGCTGCCGATCTGAAGGCCAGTCATAAAAGTTTCCGGGTGCTCCCTTTTTTCAAAAAGCCGGCGTTCTTCGAAGCTTTTTGAAAAAGCTTCACCAAAAACTTTTTCAGGTCAGGGACCATCCCCTTGGGGTGGTCCCTTTTTTTATCATGTTACCCGGACCCTGTCCTGTCGTTCAAACCGGCTCGACGGGCGGTTCCGCAATCAGTTCTTCCGCCAGTTCGGACAGCCATGGAGAAACATCCTCGATGTGCACGGCATTCGCGTTCGCCTGCGCTGCGTAATATTCTCCGACGGTGCGGAATTTGTCGCCGAATTCAGCCAAAAATATTTTTTGCAGTTTAACATTCCTGCTCAGGATACTCGACAATGCCCGACCACCCCGCAGGAACCTGAGCGCATGCTTGGTGCCAAGCAGATAGAGATATTTACGTTTCGTAATCTTCTCCGCTGCTAACAGCAGATAATCTTTGAATACGCCATTCTGGCGGATTGATTCGGGTCCACCACGCCACCTGATAAACTTGAATTCCGCAACACGCAGATTGGTTTCAAGGTCGAATTTTCGTCCCGTATTACCAGCCCCGAGGGACACGGATTCGACCCGCTCGCCCGGTTCCAGAATGTGGGGAAGGCAAAGCAATATGCCTAACGCATGGATCGTGACATCGATCTGCCCGGCTAGGCGTTTCATTTCCGCCGCCGCAGACAGTACTTCCTGCCCTGCTCCGGCCCCTTCCAGAAAGCCAGCGCAATTATCGGCAGTCATGCCACGGATGTCGCCTTCAATCCGGGAAAGCGTCCGGGTCAGATCCGTACCTGTAAATTGACCCAGTAGCCTGCAAATCCCGGCCAGATCGGCTGTCACGCGAATTTATCCTCTGCAATTCAATATCGACAATCCGGCGTCAGCTGTTCACAGAATCGAAAAAGCGCCTACCAACAGCCGATTTTTAGGATGACATATCCTATAGTGTAAGAGCTACGTTCAGACCTGCGGCGGATATTCCTGCGGTACGTCTGCCCCCTCGTCATCGTCGGGCTTGGTGTCGTCATCGCGTTCAATGACCTTGATCGAGTCACCAACCAGCCCCTTGGCGAACGCCTCGGCGGAGAACGGGCGCAGGTCATCGGCCTGTTCGCCCACACCCACCAGATGCACCGGCAGGCCGAACGCATCGGCCAGCGCCACCACGATCCCGCCGCGCGCCGAACCATCCAGCTTGGTCACGACCAGTCCGGTCACATTGACCAGTTCCTTGAACACCCGCACCTGTTCCACCGCGTTCTGCCCCGTGGTGGCGTCCAGCACCAGCAGTACGGAATGGGGCGCGGTTTCGTCAAACTTGCGCATGACGCGGATGATCTTGGCCAGTTCTTCCATCAGTGCGCTCTTGTTGTGCAGCCGGCCCGCCGTATCGACCAGCAGCAGGTCGGCCTTTTCCGCCGTGGCGCGCTTAAGCGCCTCGAACGCCAGCCCCGCCGCATCGGCGTTGGGCTTGCCCGCAATCACGGGGGCACCCGTGCGCTCGCCCCAGACCTGTAGCTGTTCGACGGCGGCGGCGCGGAAGGTATCGCCCGCGACCATCATCACCTTCTTGCCCTGCTCGCCATAAAAGCGGGCCATCTTGCCGATGGTGGTGGTCTTGCCGGTGCCGTTCACGCCCACCACCAGCACCACATGCGGCTTGTGCTTGGGGTCGGGTTCGAACGGGATGGCGACGGGCTGGAGGATGGTGGCGATTTCTTCGGCCAGTGCGTGGCGCACTTCCTCATCCGTCACTTCCTTGCCGAATTTGGAACGGCGGAAGGAATCGATCACCTTTTCCGCGACACTCGGGCCAAGGTCGGCGGAAATCAGCAGGTCCTCCAGATCCTCCAGCGCCTGGTCATCGAGCTTGCGCCGGGTGAAGACGGCGCTCAGCCCGCCGCTGAGTTTCTGGGTGGAGCGCGACAGCCCCGCCTTGAGACGTGAGAAGAAACCAAGTGCCATATCAGAGAATTTCCGCAACCAGTCCGTTATCGTCAACCGCCACCGGCCGCACCGTCTCGATGCGCCCGGCCACGGACACCGCGCCATCCGCCAGCCTTACGGGGGCGAATTCCTCGCTATGGCCCGCCGTGTCCGTTTCCATCAATACGCGCAGCGTGCGCCCCATAAGCCGCGCATGGAAATCACGCGCGGCCTGTGTCCCTGCCTCCCGCAACCGGGCGGCACGCTCTTTTCGCGCGGGCACCGCAATGGCGGGCATGCGGGCCGCAGGCGTGCCCGGGCGCTCACTATAGGGAAAGACGTGCAGGTACGGCAGGGCATTCGCACGCACGAAATCGAGCGTCTGTTCGAACAACGCCTCGTCCTCGGTCGGGAAACCGGCGATGATGTCCGCCCCGATGCCGATATCGGGCCGCAGCGCCCGCGCGCGCGCCACCACGGCCTGCGCATCCGCCGTCAGGTGCCGGCGCTTCATGCGCTTGAGGATGATGTCGCATCCCGCCTGCAGCGACAGGTGCAGGTAGGGCATGAAGCGCGGTTCGTTTTCCAGCAGCTTCCATATGTCCGCGTCAATCTCCACCGGATCGACCGAGGACAGGCGCAGCCGCTCCAGTTCCGGCACCAGCGCCAGCAGCCTGCGGCACAACTGCCCCAGCGGCGGCCGGCCCGGCAGGTCATCCCCCCATGAGGTAATGTCCACGCCGGTCAGCACCACTTCCCGGTAGCCAGAGCGCACCAGCGCGCGCACCTGCTCCACCACCACGCCAACGGGCACCGAACGCGACGGCCCGCGCCCGAAGGGAATGATGCAGAAGGTGCAGCGGTGGTCGCAGCCCTGCTGCACCTCCACGAACGCGCGGGTGCGACCGGCGAATTCGGTCACCAGATGCGGCGCCGTCTCGCGTGCCGCCATGATGTCGGACACGGCGTTGCCCTGCCCCAGCGCCATTTCGCTCCAGCTTGCGGCGTCCAGCTTCTCACGGTTGCCCAGCACGCGGGTGACACCGGGCAGCGCCGCCCAGCGGTCGGGGTCGATCTGGGCGGCGCACCCCGTGACCACGATGCGCGCGTCGGGACGGGCGCGATGGGCGCGACGCACGGCCTGCCGGGCCTGGCGCTCGGCCTCGCCTGTTACCGCGCAGGTATTCACGATCACCACATTGTCCAGCCCGGCTGCGTGATTGCGCATCACCTCGCTTTCATATGTGTTGAGGCGACAGCCGAAGGTCAGGATTTCCGGCTTCTTCATCGGGGATAGTCTTCCGGGTTGAACGTGCCTGTAAAGCTGGTCTGCGCGGGGCCGGTCATCAGCACATGCCCGTCGCCTTCACGCCATGTAATGGTCAGTGCGCCACCATCCATCACCACGGCGCAGGTCCGCTCCACCAACCCGCGCCGCACGGCGTTGACCACGGCGGCGCACGCGCCCGACCCGCAGGCCCGCGTCAGGCCGCTGCCGCGTTCCCATACCCGCAGCCGCATGGCGTCACGGCCGGTGACATGGGCGAAACCGATATTGGCGCGCTGGGGGAACAGGGGGTGGTGTTCCAGATCCGGGCCTGCCATGCATGGGTCCATGGCATCGGCGGCGGGCATGAAAAAGGTCGCATGCGGGTTGCCCATGGACACGGCGGCCGGATCGCCCGCGATGGGCAGGTGCAGCGTATCCATTGCCTTTGCCAGCGGCACATCCGCCCAGCCCTGCGCGGGCGTGCCCATGTCCACCGTCACCAGGCCGGGACGGATGATGGTGGCATGCAGCACGCCCGCGCGGGTCTGCAGCCCGACATGGTCCTGACCCGTTTCGCGCGCCAGCAGGTCGGCCACACAGCGCGAGGCATTGCCGCACGCCCCCGATTCCGACCCGTCGGCGTTGAAGAAACGCACGAACACGTCCGCCCCTTCCGCGCAGGCGGGGCGCAGGGTCACGAACTGGTCGCAGCCAATGCCGGCATGGCGGTCGGACAACGCGGCGATCCGGGCAGGTGTCAGGTCATGGCGGTGGACGCGTTCATCCACCACCACAAAATCATTGCCCAGCCCGTGCATCTTGAGAAAACCGGTCATCATCCGTCCTGTATAGGGCCAACCCATCCATATATGCGAGCGGGATGGCACCCCGTGCGCGGCCTTGCAAGCCTGATCAGAGAAAACGCCCCGGCCGGCCGCGCTGCAATACTTCAATCCTGTAGCCATCCGGGTCGGTCATGAAGAAGAACCGGCCCACGAACCGCTCCCCGCACGACATGTCCTTTACCGCCAGCGGAGACAGGCCCGCGGCCGCAAGGCGGGCATGTTCGGCGTCCACATCCGCGACCGACACCGCAAGGTGGCCGTACCCGTCGCCAGGGTCGTAGGGCGTGGTGCGGTCATGGTTTACGGTCAGTTCCAGTTCGAACGTCTGTTCATCATTGGACAGGTAGATAAGGGTGAAAGTGTCGAAAACAAGCCGGTCGGCCACCTTCAGGCCAAAGGCCGTGTCATAGAATGCAAGGCTCGCGGCTTCGTCACGCACGCGTATCATCGAATGGATCATGCGGGCCATTGTGCTTTTCTCCTGTTCCCTGCGGCCGGGCGCATGATAATACGCCCCCGCATATGGCGTTGTTACTTCCGTACTGTCTGGCACATTCATGAACGACCTGCACGGGTTCCACCCGCATTCCTTCACCGCCGCCTCGGCTGAACCCGATACGGCATTCTATTCCCGCAGGCCCGCAGGCCCCATGCTGGACCAGGGCGCGCTTACGCGCCATTACCGCGCTGTACCGCACGCTGCTGCCCGAAGATGGCAATATCCTCGACATCATGGCCGGACCGGACAGCCACCTGCCGCCCGACATGGAATTCGACAGCGTGATCGGCATAGGCGTCAACGCGCAGGCGCTGGACGGCAACCCGCGCCTGACCGACCGCGTGATGGAGGACATGAACGAAACGCCCGACCTGCCGCTGGCGGATGAAAGCATGGATGCCGCCCTGCTGTGCGACGTGGCGCCCTACCTGCGCCAGCCCGTGCATGTCTTTCGCGAAATCGCCCGCGTGCTGCAACCCGGCGGCCTGATCGTCATTACATTCGGCGACCGCTTCATCCCGCAGAAGGCCACGGCGCTGTGGCAGGCGCTGGATGAAGGGGACCGCCGCCGCATGCTGTCGGTCCTGCTGCAACGCGCAGGCTTCGGCCCGGTGGACAACGGCAATGTCACCCCCGCGCCCGAGGACCTGTTCTGGCACGACGCCGTGCATGCCATGACGGCGCGCCGCCCTGACATTTTGTAACATTAGATCAATAATACGGCCCTGCCCCGTCATATTATCATCCTGCTACACGGCACGGGACAGGGGCCGGGCCGATATTAAAAGAAAATATCATTTACCCCTTTGTCCGGAAATGTTTTGACATAATATTCTATGAAACCTGATTTGGGGCCCCCTGGCAGTACATGCGGATTCCGTCCTTTTCCATAACCCGGCCCGTGCGCCTGTCGCACGTGCTGATGGTGTGTTCCGTTCTGGCCCCGCTTCCTGCCTGGGCTGATGAAGATCCAGAATCACTGGATATCATGGAACGCCAGATGGAGCAGCTACAGCAGCAGCAGATGGCGCTGCAGAAAAGCCTGCAGGCCATGCGCCAGCAGATCATCCAGCACCGCGCCCAGATGGGCGGCACCGCAGCCCATGGCGGCCATGCGCTGGAGGTCACGGGATCGGGCGGGCATGTACGCGGCGGCTGGACCCCGGTGGAAGGGCGCGCCGCGTCATCCCAGGCGGGGGGGATCGAACCCATGGCGCGCCCGCGTATCGGCGGCCATTCCGACCCGCTATCCGAACCGGGCGACCAGCCGACCTATGAATCGGTCGTGGCGCACCGCGAGGAAGACCTGATCGCCCACATGGCCAACAACAATGTCGGCCCGCATAACCGCGAAACCGTGGGCGCGCAGTCGGCTGGCGCGCTGGGCAGCAAGGTGTTCCACCTCGGTCCCGTGTCCATCATCCTTGGTGGCTTCTTCGATGCGGCGGCACTGGTGGAAAACCGGCAGGTTTCATCGGGCATATTCAACTACTGGAACGCCATTCCCTTCCGCGACAGCTCGAATTTCCACACCACCAACTTCAATGGCGATGCGCGGTATTCGCGCTTCTCGCTCATGGCGCGGGGGCAGCTCAACCCGCACCTGACGGTGGCGGGCTTCGTGGAAACGGATTTTGGCGCCAGTGCCGAAACCACCAACCCGTATGAAAGCAATTCCTACGTGCCCCGGCTGCGGCAGGCTTACCTGACGCTGGATGATTCGCACGCCAACATGCATTTCCTGATCGGCCAGGCCTGGACCATGCTCACGCCTGACCGCGTGGGTATCGTGCCCCGACAGGAAAGCCTGCCCGAAACGATCGAATCCTCCATCCTGGCGGGGCAGACATGGTCGCGGCAGTGGCAGGTGCGCGTGGTCAAGGATTTCATGAACCATCGCGTCTGGACGGGGTTCTCGATTGAAAACCCGGCCACCATCTATGACACGACCGGCTTTTCCGCGGCGGGGGATAACGGGGAGTATGGCCTGCCCGGCAGCGGCAACTATGCCAAGGTCGGCTCCAACGGCGTGGGGCTGAGCAGCAACACCACCAACTATTCCAACGAAATCGCCCCCGACATCATCGGCAAGGTGGCGTGGGACCCGACATGGGGCCATTACGAAATCGAGGGGCTGCTGCACTTCCCCCACGACCGTTCCGTCATCAATGGCGTAGGCGAAAACCATACCGCCATTGCATGGGGGGCTGGCGGGTCGATGATCCTGCCGGTCATTCCACACCGGCTGGAAGTACGGCTGGCGGGGCTGGCGGGGCGCGGCATCGGCCGCTACGGCTCGGTCCTGCTGCCTGACGCCACGCTGCGGGCCAATGGCGCGCCCGCCCTGCTGGCCAGCGCGCAGACAACTGCGGGCGTGATCGCGCATCCGAACAAGCAGCTTGATGTGTACGGCTATTTCGGCATGCAGCGTTCGGGTCGCAGCTATTTTGATTCGGATGGGCAGGCCTATGGCTATGGCAACCCCATGGCGAACAATACCGGGTGCGAGACGGAAACCTCCGATGCGGTCAGCGCAGCGCTGGGCAACTGCACCGCCAACATCCGTTCGGTGGAGGAGTTCACCATCGGCGCATGGTACCGCTTCATCCACGGCCAGTACGGCACGGTGCAGGCAGGCACGCAGCTTGCCTATTCACGTGTGCATACATGGGGCGGCATGGGTGGCGCGCCGACAACCAGCCTGAGCGAAATCTTCTTTGACTTCCGTTACCTGCCATTCCAGTAACCCACCCCTTTCGGTGCGGGATATTGCGTCGGGCATGGAAAAGGAGGATGGTGGCCCGCAATCAGGGATGATGGAAAGGCCAGCACGCATGTCAATCAGGTTACGGCACTTGGTTCTGCTGGGCGTATTATGTGCCCCTGTCGTACCAGATGTGGCGATGGCTGATGCCGGTCATGCCGATGCCGGCAACGAAGACCCCGGCGAGGCCTCGCAGCGTCATTTTTCCATGCACCAGCTTTCCAAGAAGCCACCGCTGCCGCGACTGCACATGGATTACAGCCAGTACCGCTACATCCCGCCGGGTGACAGGATCAAGGAGCAGCCGGACCTGAACCGCCTGCTGTTCTGGACCCCCACCGGGGAGCCGGACGGCTATGCGGAGAGACGTGGCAACGCCATCCTGTATTATGACCGTACCGGCAAGGCCGTGCGCGTCGATACCAACCCTTACGGTCGTTAAAAGACTGTTTTAAAAAACAAAAGTTTTTGGGTGCTGCCTTTTTTTTCAAAAAAGCGGCGTTCTGGTGAAGCTTTCTGAAAAAAGCGTCACCAAAAACTTTCTTCGATTTTTGCCTGGTCCTGTCGCGCGTAAAGCCGCTCCAGCATGGGGGGCGCCAGCAGGGATGCGGCCGGCCCATCCGCCATGACCCGGCCATGACGCAGCAGGATGGCGCGATCGAATATGCCCGCGGCCTGAATCGGGTCATGCGTGGTGGCGACTATGGCGCGGCCCTGTGCCGCCAGCCTGCGCAACAGGGCGTACAGCCGCAGCTTCTGCCCGTAATCAAGGCCGGTTTCCGGTTCATCCAGAATCAGGATATGCCCCCCCTGCGCCACCGCGCGCGCCAGCAGCACGGCCTGCCGTTCCCCGCCGGACAGTTCGGTATAGGGCCGCGCGGCCAGATGGGTGATCGACAGTTCCGCCAGCGCATGCGCCACCGCCACCCGGTCGCGTTCATGCAGCGTGGGGGCAAACGGCGTTTCCGCCAGCCGCCCCATGCCCACGATATCGCGCACGCTATAGGGAAACAGCGGCACATGCCCCTGCGGTACATAGGCGATGCGACGGGCGACATCCCGCCGGGACCAGTGAGCCATGGGCCTGCCATCCAGCCAGACCTGCCCTGAATCCGGGCGCGCAAGGCCCAGCAGCAGGCGCAGCAACGTGGTCTTGCCCGCGCCATTCGGCCCCAGCAGGGCCGTCATTTCCCCCATGCGGATATCCAGCGAGACGTCATGCAGCACCGTGCGATGCCCCCGGCGAAAACCCGCATGCTCCACCCGCAGGATGGCATCCTTGCCACTCATGCCCGCCACCCGTGCCGCAACAGCGGCAGCACCGCGACAAACACCACCACCCCCAGCAGGTCGGCAATCAGGCCCACGGGAATTTCTTCCGCCGACAGGGTGCGCGCCAGGTCATCGCACACCAGCAGGAACATGGCCCCCACACAGGCGCTGACCGGCAGTACGCGCATGTTGCATGGCCCGACCAGCAGGCGCGCGACATGGGGCACCACCAGCCCGACCCAGCCGATCATGCCCGCGACCGCGACCGTCATGGCCGCCAGGACCGTGGCCCCGCCAATCACCCCATAGCGCAGCGCCATGACCGGAATGCCCAGCGTGCGCGCTTCCTCATCCCCCATGGCCAGCCCGTCCAGCATCCGCCCACACGCCGACAGCAGCACGATCCCCACCACCACCGGCCCCGCCAGCATGCCCAGCGCCTGCGGTGTCACCTGCGTCAGGCTGCCCAGCAGCCAGAATACGATATCGGGCAACTGGTTCTGCGGGTCCGCCACGTATTTGAGCAGCGACAGCAGCGCGGTAAACAGCGCCGAACTGATCAGCCCGCCGAATATCAGCATCAGCATGGATGCGGCATCGAACATCCGCGCCACCCCCACCCCGAACGCCACCGCCGCCAGGCCACCCGTAAAGGACAGGGCCGCTACCCCGGCGTGCCCCACGCCCCATACAATGCCCAGCGCCGCCCCCATGCCAGCCCCCGCCAGCACGCCAAGCAGCCCGGGAGAAACCAGCGGATTACGAAACACCGCCTGATACGCGGCCCCCGCCACCGACAGCGCCGCCCCCACGCATATCGCTCCCCCGATGCGGGGCAGGCGCGCGCCGAACAGGACAGTATGCACCATATCACCCTGCGCCGGGGCGTGCCCCGCCATCAGCAGGGCATGCAGCACCTGCCCCGGCTGCAACGGGAAGCGCCCGATACACGCCGACAGCAGCGCCAGCCCCAGCAGACCCACCATACACAGGCACCCGACCACGCGCGCGCGCAGGGTCACGGCGTTTTGTCCGCCGTGGGTTCGGGTGGCTGGCCCGCAAGGATGCGGGCGGCATCCTGCGCGCTCAGGGCATAATGGAAATAGGTACCGTAGAACTCACGTGTCAGGGCCAGCGGGTCCACATCGGCAAACCGGTCGGGGTTCAGGATCTTCGCGGCCCAGCTTATCTGCAACGGCAGTTCGCTGCCATAGCGGTCCCACGGGAAAACGCCCGAGGGGTTGTTATGCACCCTGCCCTCGCGCACCGCGCGCAGGCGCTGCCATACGCCGCCATTGGCCGCCGGGTCCAGCGTGCCGCAATCAGGGCCGAGGATGATGACATCGGGGTCCCATGCCGCCACCTGCTCGACCGAGACCGGCTTCATGTTGCCGCTTACGCCGCGTGCGGCGTTGCGGCCACCGGCAAGGGTGATCCATTCATCGACAATGCTGTCCGCCCCATCCACCTTCAGCGGATGCAGCGACTGGACATGCAGCACGCGCGGGCGCCGGGCATCGGGCAGGCTGGCCAGCCGGTCCCGCGCGTCATTGACGGTCTGCCGCATCATGGTGCGGTAACGGGTCGCGGTCGCATGCGCCTGCTCGGTGCCAAGGGCCGCCGCCGTCATGTCCATGACCCGCAGCAATCCCTCCACATCATGGAAGGAGGCGACCAGCGTCGGCACCCCCACCCCACGGAACGCCGCGATGGCGGCCGATGCATCAGGCATGAAGACAAGGTCCACCCGGTCCCGCAGCAGGGTCTCGGCATTGACCTGCGGGCCGTTGACAACCTGGGCCTGGTACAGGGCGGGGAAGACCCTGTACATCCATGGCCGCGCCTGCGGGCGGTCCACGGTCATGACGACCTGGCGTGCGCCACCCAGCATCAGCACCAGTTCGTTATGGGCGAACCACAGATCGGCAATCCGCGCGGGATGGTCCGGCACGGACTGGGTCACCCCCGCCATGTCCGTAACCTCCCGCGCCATGGCGGGCGACAGCACCGGGGCGCCTGCCGCAATCATGCAGGCCAGCGCCCCGATGCCCAGCCTGTGTCTGCCAATCTTCACCGTGCTGTCCCCTTCCCGCGGCCCGTACATTGTATCGCAACAGATATATACATGAACCGCCGGGACGCAATCAGCCCCAAGGGAAGGTTTTCTGGCGGATCAGCCTGAAATCCCCCTAACCAGCATAGGCGCTGATATCGGGGCACGAACAGACAAGGTTGCGGTCGCCATAGGCGTTATCCAGCCGGTTGACCGGGGACCAGTATTTGCTGGCCGCCACCACGGCACCCGGCAGGCAGGCCTGCGCGCGGTCATAGACATGGGACCAGTCCGGGTCGGTCACGTCGCGCACGGTATGCGGGGCGTGGCGCAGGGGGCTGTCGTCGATGGTCAGTTCGCCATTCTCAACCGCCGTGATTTCGGCGCGGATGGCGATCATCGCATCACAGAAGCGGTCCAGCTCGGCCCGGCTTTCGGATTCGGTGGGTTCGATCATGAAGGTGCCCGCGACGGGAAAGCTGACCGTGGGCGCATGGAAGCCATGGTCGATCAGGCGTTTGGCGATGTCGTCCACCGTAACGCCGACCCTGTCCTTCAGCGGGCGCAGGTCGATGATGCATTCATGCGCGACCCGCCCGTTCACGCCGCGGTACAGCACCGGATAATGCGCCGAAAGCCGCGTTGCGATGTAGTTGGAGTTCAGGATCGCGACCTCGGTTGCGCGCTTCAGCCCCGCATCGCCCATCATGACCATGTACATCCACGAAATGGGCAGCACATCGGCGGACCCGAAGGGGGCTGCGGAAATGGCGATGCCTTTCCCCTCCTGCGGCGCAGCGGGCAGGTAGGGGGCAAGATGCGCGCCCACCCCGATCGGCCCCATGCCGGGACCGCCGCCGCCATGCGGTATGCAGAAGGTCTTGTGCAGGTTGAAATGGCTGACATCCCCGCCATACACGCCGGGCTGCGCAAGGCCCACCTGCGCGTTCAGGTTCGCGCCATCGACATAGACCTGCCCGCCCGCCGCATGCACCAGCGCGCAGATCTCGCGCACGTTGTCCTCGAACACGCCATGGGTGGAGGGATAGGTAATCATGATCGCGGCAAGCTGGTCGGCATGCTTCGCGATCCTGGCCTTCAGGTCGTCAATATCGACATTGCCCTGCGAATCGCACGCCACCACCACAATGCGCATGCCCGCCATCTGGGCCGATGCGGGATTGGTGCCATGCGCCGATGCCGGGATCAGGCACACGTCCCGCCCCGTGTCGCCACGGGCATGGTGGTAGCCACGTATGGCCATAAGCCCCGCGAATTCCCCCTGCGCGCCGGAATTGGGCTGGAGCGAGACGGCGTCATAACCGCTGACCCGGCACAGCATCCGTTCCAGGTCGGCAAACAGGCGGGCATAGCCGCGCATCTGGTCCGCTGGCGCAAAGGGATGGATATTGCAGAATTCCGGCCATGTGATCGGCAGCATTTCCGCCGTGGCGTTCAGCTTCATGGTGCATGACCCCAGCGGGATCATGGACCGGTCCAGCGCCAGGTCGCGATCAGCAAGGCGGCGCAGGTAGCGCAGCATGTCGGTTTCCGACCGGCAGGCGGAGAAGATGGGCTGCGTCAGCATCGTACCCGTGCGGACAAGGCCCGCGGGGATGGGGCTGGCGATATCGGCAAGGCCGGCTTCGACCTGCGCCACCTTTGCCGCGTCGCCACTGACACTGGCCCATACCGCGCGCACCGTGTCCGGCGTGGTGGTCTCATCAAGGCTTATGCCCACATGCGTCGCGTCAACCCGGCGCAGGTTCATGCCCGCATCCAGCGCGCGCGCCATCACGCCGTCCGTATCCGTGCCGGTTTCAACCATGACCGTGTCAAAGAACGCCGTTGTCACCACTTTGGCACCCAGCGCGCGCAGGCCAGCCGCCATGATCGTGGCCAGCCGGTGGATGCGCGTGGCGATGGCCTTCAGCCCCGCCGGCCCATGATACAGCGCGTACATGGACGATACGATGGCGGGCAGCGCCTGTGCGGTGCAGATGTTCGATGTCGCCTTTTCACGGCGGATATGCTGCTCGCGCGTCTGCAGCGCCAGACGGTAGGCGGGATTGCCGCGCGAATCGATGGATACGCCCACGATCCGACCGGGAATATTGCGGCGGAACGCATCGCGCGTCGCCATATAGGCCGCATGCGGGCCGCCCGCCCCCATGGGCATGCCGTAACGCTGCATGGACCCGATGGCGATATCCGCCCCCAGCGCGCCGGGGCTTTCCAGCAGCATCAGCGCCATGGGGTCTGCTGCCATACTGGCAATCGCACCCGTCGCATGCAGGCTTTCGATCCATGCGCGCGGGTCACGGATTGCACCCGATGACCCCGGATACTGGAACAGCGCGCCAAACACCGCCTGCGGGTCCAGATCGGTGGCGGGATCACCCACCACGACCTGCCAGCCCATCGGTTCGGCGCGGGTGCGCACGACCGCGATGGTCTGCGGGTGGCAGTCGGCATCGACAAAGAAGGCACTGGCCTTGCTTCTGGACACGCGGCGGGCCATGGCCATGGCCTCGGCTGCCGCTGTCCCCTCGTCCAGCAGCGAGGCATTGGCCACGGCCAACCCGGTCAGTTCGATCACCAGCGTCTGGAAGTTCAGCAGCGCTTCCAGCCGCCCCTGGCTGATTTCAGGCTGGTACGGGGTATAGGCCGTGTACCAGGCCGGGTTTTCCAGCACGTTGCGCTGGATCACGCCGGGCAGGATCGTATCGTAATATCCCTGTCCGATCAGCGATGTCAGGACCCGGTTTTCCGCCGCGATCGCGCGCAGGCGGGCCAGCGCGACATGTTCGGGCACACCCGCGCCAAGGCCCATGGCGCCCGACAGGCGGATATTGCCCGGCACTGTCTGCGCCATGAGCGCATCGAGGCTGTCCGCCCCCACCACACGCAGCATGTCGGCCACGTCACTGGCGTCCGGCCCGACATGACGGGTGCAGAACGCACCGGCATCATCACCCAGACCATGCCACAGGGAAGAAGAACCACAGGGGGAAGACGTCACGGCCAGCATACTCCGTAAAGATAGGGGGAACGGTCGGGAAGATCAGCCAACCAGCGCGGTATAGGTGGCCCTGTCCATCAGGCCCTCAAGCTGGGATGCATCCGCGATGGTCATGCGCACGATCCAGCCCTCCCCTTCGGGGTCGCGGTTGACCAGGGCGGCGTCATCGGTCAGCGCATCGTTGAACGCCAGCACGTCACCCGTGACCGGCGCGTAGATGTCGGACGCGGCCTTGACCGATTCCACCACGGCCACGCTGTCGCCCTGCTCCACCGTCGTGCCGGGGTCGCGGGCTTCGGCAAACACCAGTTCGCCCAGTTCATTCGCCGCATGGGCGGTAATGCCGACAACCGCAACATCGCCCTCGACGCGCAGCCATTCATGTTCCCTGGTGTAATAAACGGTCATGTCCATGCTCCATTGATCTGAAATATGTTTGAAAAAACAGGGGAAAACCTAGCGCTTGAACGTCGCCGCCACAAAGGGCAGCGCCGTCACCGCCACCGGCAGCAGGCGGCCACGCACGCTGGCGAACAGCGGCGTGCCGATGCCGGCATGGTCGGCCGCCACGTAGCCCATGGCGACGGGACCACCCACGCTGGGGCCAAACGCGCCCGATGTCACGCGGCCCGCGGGCTGCGTGCCCGCTTCATCGGCAAACAGTTCGGCCCCGCCACGCACCGGTGCCCGCCCCTGCGCACGCAGGCCCACGCGGCGGCGCGTCGTGCCATCGGCCAGCTGGTCGGCCACGACCTGCGCCCCCGGGTAGCCACCGGCCCGCGCGCCACCGGGCCTGCGGCTTTTCTGGATGGACCATTCAAGGGCGGCCTCGACCGGGGTCGTGGTCAGGTCGATATCGGAACCATACAGGCACAGCCCCGCTTCCAGCCGCAGGCTGTCCCGCGCGCCAAGGCCCACGGGCGCCACATCGGGCTGGGCCAGCAGGGCGCGGGCCACGGCAAGCGCCCCGTCATGCGCCATGCCAATCTCAAACCCGTCCTCACCCGTGTAGCCGGAACGCGAGACGATGCAGGGCACGCCCGCCAGCACCATTTGCGCCACATCCATGAAGCGCATTCCGGTGGCTGCGGGGTTGAGGGCCGCGAGGGCCGCCTCCGCCGCTGGTCCCTGCACCGCGATCAGGGCGCGATCGGCCAGCATGTCCACGTCGCAGGTGGCATGCAGCGCATCATGCACATGGGCGAAATCGGCATCCTTGCACGCGGCATTGACCACCAGCAGCAGCCAGTCGCCCATGTTGGTGACCATCAGGTCATCGCTTATGCCGCCATCGGCCGTGGTGAACACGGCGTAACGCTGGCGACCGGGTTTCAGGCTGACGATATCGGCGGGCACCAGGGCCTCCAGCGCATGGGCGGCATCCACGATCTTGCCGGATTTCGGGCGGATGCGGACCTGCCCCATATGCGAGACATCGAACAGCCCCGCCTTTGTGCGGGTATGCAGGTGTTCGGCCATGACGCCTGCGGGATACTGCACCGGCATGTCATAGCCCGCGAACGGCACCATCCGCGCGCCGAGTTCAAGGTGAAGATCGTAAAGGGGGGTGCGTAGCAGGGGCTGGTTCATGCGGGCTGGGCCTTGTGCGGGTCCGCATGCGCGCAGGCAGCCCCACATGCACGGCATGCGGGCGACGTGGCACGATACGCGCCAGCGGAACGGGGAATGGGAAACGGGGACAGGCGGAAAACACGGGCAGGCAACGGCGTGGACATGCGGCACTCCTGTCGAATCCGGATGGATTCAAACGTGCCCCTTCTGTCGCATGTGCCTGAGATCGTTATCCCGTCGGCGGGTATCCGGGTCAGGGATACCTCTTTCCAGAATTCCTGGTCGACCGGTCCTTTGGCCTGAGAGTTTCCGGGGCGGTTGCTCCTTCGGCGCCGGCGCGAAGCCGGTCTCTCCCGTGTCGACCAGACTGACTTGACATGACCGGATGCGCCAAGTCAATCCATGAAAACCATCGCGGCTTCAGGACGCCGTGGCGCCACCGCATTCAGGCATTACGTTCTGGATACGCAATGTAGAAAGGATATCCCCGCATGACCACAAGCCCGCTGACCATCGTGGCCGAATTCCGCATCCCTGCCGAACATCGTGAGCACTTCCTCGAACTGTGCGCCTATGACAGCGCGCATTCCGTAGCCGATGAAGACGGCTGCCAGCGATTTGAAGCGGTCAGCCCGATGGACGACCCGCAGACCGTCATCCTGGTGGAAGTCTATGATGATGAAGCCGCATTCGAGACCCACCTCGCCACCCCCCACTTCAAGGTCTTTGAAGTGGCCGTGAAGGAACTGGGCGCGGAGCTGGTCAGCCTGCGCAAGACCGCCCGCATTGCGCCCAAAGCCTGATAACCAGCCTGACACCGCAACGAAAAAGGCCGGAGGGACATCCCCTCCGGCCTTTTTTCATGGCATCCGCACCATGGGGTCAGCGCGGCAGGTTCCGCGCGATATAGGGCGGCAGGGTGAAGGATGCGACGTGCATTTCCGGCGTCCAGTACCGGGTATCCGCAATGCCTGCCTTCTGCGCGCGCGCGCGGATCACATCGGCCGGCGTCTGGCCCGGCACACGGCCCTTGGCCGCGACGCCCAGCGTCATGAACCCACCGACATAGGTCGGCACCGCCGCGACATAGGCTGATACGTGGTCGAAGAACTGCGCCCGCCGCGCGCTGGTGTCACGCAGTTCATCCGCCTGCATGAACGGCACGCCGCACTGGTTCACGATAATGCCGTTGGCCGTCAGGATACGGGCGCAGTGCTTGTAGAACGAATCGGTAAACAGCACTTCGCCAACCCCGATCGGGTCGGTGCTGTCCACGATGATCACGTCAAACGACCCGTCAGCCGCGTTGGTGACATACTCGATCCCGTCACCCACGATCACCTCGGCGCGCGGGTCGTTCCAGGCATTCCCGGCGATGGAGGGCAGGAATTCCCTGGACAGCGCGATCACGTCACCGTCGATCTCGACCATCACGGCCTTTTCCACGGTGCCGTGTTCCAGCACGCGGCGCAGCACGCCGCCATCACCCGCGCCAATGATCAGCACGCGCTTCGCATCGCCATGTTCCAGCAGCGGCACATGGGTCAGCATTTCCTGATAGACGAATTCATCGCGTTCCGTGATCTGGACCACGCCATCAAGCATCAGCACGCGGCCAAGGTCGACGTTCTCGAACACGGCGATATCCTGGAACGCGCTTTTTTTGCGCGCCAGCATCCGGTCCACACGCAGTTCCTGCCGCCAGCCCTCGTACAGGCCCTCGCTGATCCACTCACGGGACATTGCGATCCCCCTTTCGTCCTAATTGATGCACATGAAAAAGCACGGGCCGGAAATCAATCCGGCCCGGCATTTCCGTTTTTTCGTGAAAATCGCACCGGGGCATGGCGGAGCCTGCCCCGGCCACAGCCGGTTAAAGCTGCACGCGCCCGCGGCGCTGCTCATCCACCTCGATCCGGCCGGCCTGGAACAGGCGCTGCATGACCGGGATCGCAAGATGCGGATCGCATGCCCCACACATGAAGATATCCACGGCGGCGAAATTCCGCTCGGGCCATGTGTGGATCGAGATATGGCTTTCCGCCAGCACGACCACGCCCGACACGCCGCCATTGGGCGTGAAGTGGTGGAAGTGACTGTGCAGGATCGTAGCCCCGGCCGTCACGGCGGCTTCACACAGGGTACGGTCGATCTGCTCGGGATCATCAAGATTCCGGGCATCCCAAAGATCGACAAGAAGGTGCGTTCCCGCAAACTTCATTCCGTCTTTTTCGACGAAATAATCCTTCCGGTCGTCCTCGGACGAAAACGGCGCTGAAGAGATCTGGTTATCGCTCGGGTGTTCCGAGACCATCCCCAGTTGAGCAAGTGCGTTCATCACGTACCCCCAAACCAGTAGACAGCCTGTTGGGCAAGATTGCCCCCTTGGGCCAAGAGAGGCGCTGATAGGGCCTGCGGGCCTTGTGGCGCAAGTGTTTTTCGCACCCCCGCCAAAGTTTTTTTCACCCCACCCCGCAGCGCCTGCGAAAACAGACGTTTATTTTACAGATTTACGACCTGTTTTTGCCGGTTTTCCCTTCTTTTTGGCGGGATCGGGCGCTTTGGCCGCTGTGGCTTTTTTGCCGCGCGCGCCCGTACGGGCCGCAGGCTTCGCATCCGGTGCGGGCACGGGCACAAGCGGTTTGTGTTCCAGCAGCGGCCGCAGGAATCGCCCCGTATGGCTGTCGGGGCTGGCGGACACCTGTTCGGGCGTGCCGCAGGCCACGATCCGGCCGCCGCCATCGCCCCCTTCCGGCCCCATGTCGATCACCCAGTCGGCGGTCTTGATGACCTCCAGGTTATGTTCGATCACCACCACCGTGTTGCCCTGGTCCACCAGCGCGTGCAGCACCTCCAGCAGCTTGCGCACGTCCTCGGTATGCAGGCCGGTGGTGGGTTCATCAAGGATGTACAGCGTGCGGCCCGTGGCCCGGCGCGCCAGTTCCTTGGACAGCTTGACGCGCTGCGCCTCGCCACCCGAAAGGGTGGTCGCCTGCTGGCCAAGGGCGACGTAACCCAGCCCCACCTTCTGCAATATGGCCAGCCGGTCGCGGATACGCGGCACGGCGGAGAAATAGGGCAGCGCCTCATCCACCGACATGGCCAGCACGTCGGCAATCGACTTGCCCCGGAACTTCACGTCCAGCGTCTCGCGGTTGTAGCGCGCGCCCTTGCAGGTATCGCAGGTCACGAACACGTCGGGCAGGAAGTGCATCTCGATCTTCAGCACCCCGTCGCCCTGGCACGCCTCGCACCGGCCGCCCTTGACATTGAACGAGAAGCGGCCCGGCTTGTAGCCGCGCGCCTTGCTTTCGGGCAGTTCGGCAAACCAGTCGCGGATGGGGCCGAACAGGTCGGTATAGGTGGCGGGGTTGGAACGCGGCGTGCGGCCGATAGGCGACTGGTCGATGTCGATGATCTTGTCGAGCTGGTCCAGCCCGTCGATGGCCGCATAGGGTGCCGGGTTCTGTCCCGACCCCATGAGCTTGCGCGACAGGGCCTTGTACAGCGTATCGATCACCAGCGTGGACTTGCCACCGCCCGAAACCCCGGTCACGCAGGTAAAGGTGCCCAGCGGGAATTTGGCCGTTACATCCTTCAGGTTGTTGCCCGTGGCCCCCCGCAGCACCAGTTCGCGCTTCGGGTCGATCTTCCGGCGTTTTGCGGGCACGGGAATGCATTTGCGGCCCGATAGGTAATCCCCTGTCAGGCTGTCGGGGTTGGCGGCCACTTCCTGCGGCGTGCCGGCGGCCACGACCGTGCCGCCATTGACACCCGCGCCCGGCCCCATGTCGATCAGCCAGTCGGCGGCGCGGATCGCGTCCTCGTCATGCTCGACCACGATCAGGGTGTTGCCCAGCTTCTTCAGCCGGTCCAGCGTGCCCAGCAGGCGTTCATTGTCGCGCTGGTGCAGCCCGATGGAAGGTTCGTCGAGCACATACAGCACGCCCGTCAGCCCCGAGCCGATCTGGCTGGCCAGGCGGATGCGCTGGCTCTCGCCGCCTGAAAGCGTGGCCGACCCGCGTGAAAGCGTCAGGTAATCCAGCCCCACATCATCAAGGAAGCGCAGGCGATCAAGGATTTCACGCAATATGCGGTGCGCGATCTCGGCCCGCTGGGGCGTCAGCGTCGCTTCCACCGTGCCAAACCAGTCCAGCGCCTTGCGGATGGGCATGTCGGATGCCTGCGCGATGTTCAGCCCCGCCACCTTGACCGAAAGCGCCTCGGGCTGCAGCCGCGCGCCATGACAGACATGGCAGGGCTTTTCAGACTGGTAGCGCGACAGTTCCTCGCGCACCCACACGCTGTCGGTTTCCGCCATGCGGCGGCGCAGGTTGGTCACCACGCCCTCGAACGGCTTGGTCAGGCTGTAGGCGCGGCGGTCGTCGCGATAGGTGAACTCGATCGGGTCCTTGCCCCCTTCAAGGATCACGTCGCGCACGCCTGCGGGCAGGTCCTCCCACGGCGTGTCCATCGACACGCCATAATGCTTCGCGATGGCGGCCAGTGTCTGGGTGTAATAGGGACTCTGGCTGTTGCGCCACGGCGCGATCGCACCGGCAGCCAGTGAGAGCGATTCGTCGGGCACGATCAGGCGCGGGTCGAAAAAGGTTTCCTGCCCGATGCCATCACAGGCCGGGCACGCGCCCTGCGGCGCGTTGAAGGAAAACAGGCGGGGTTCGACTTCTTCCAGCGTAAAGCCGCTGACGGGACAGGCGAAACGCGACGAGAACACCGTGCGCGGGGCATCCTCTCCTTCCGGCAGGGTCTTCACCACCTCTTCGGCATAGACCAGGCCGTCTGACAGGCCGAGCGCCGTCTCGAAGCTGTCGGCAAGGCGGGTTTCGATGCCTGCCTTGACCACGATGCGGTCCACCACCGCCTCGACCGTGTGGCGCAGGCGGCGGTTGAGTTCGGGCACCTCGTCAATCGAATACAGCGTGCCGTCCACCTTGGCACGGGTGAAGCCCTTGCGCTGCAGCTCGGCCAGTTCCTTCCTGCACTCGCCCTTGCGGTCGCGCAGCACCGGGGCCAGCAGCATGAGGCGCGTGCCCTCTGGCATGGCCATGACGCGATCGACCATCTGGCTGATCGTCTGCGCCTCGATCGGCAGGCCGGTGGCGGGCGAATACGGCACGCCCGCGCGCGCCCACAACAGGCGCATGTAGTCATGCACCTCGGTCACGGTGCCGACGGTGGAGCGGGGATTCTTGGATGTCGTCTTCTGCTCGATTGAGATGGCGGGGGACAGCCCCTCGATCGAGTCGACATCGGGCTTGCCCATGAGTTCAAGGAACTGCCGCGCATAGGCCGAAAGGCTTTCCACGTACCGCCGCTGGCCTTCGGCATAGATGGTGTCGAACGCCAGTGAGGACTTGCCCGACCCCGACAGCCCGGTCATGACCGTCAGCGCGTCACGGGGTATGTCGATATTGACATTTTTCAGGTTATGTGCCCGTGCCCCGCGTACACGGATGGAGTGCGGGCTGACATGCTGTGCCGCCGGAACCTGTTCCGGACGCGAAGAAACGCTCATGAACTCTCCCTGTTCCGTTCCCGTGCGGGAAAGCGGATGCCGGCCGCCATTCCGGGCCATCCCATATCTGGTCCCGGCGGTCCATTACCACAAGGGCGGCAATGCACCGACCGCAACAATGCCGCTTATCCGCCCCTTCTGGCGGCCTGCTCCGGGATTGGCGGCGGCGGCGTCCTCACACTCGCAATTTATGGGACGATACAGTAAGATCGCCGCATCCATTCGCCACCCCCGCCATCTGGCGGCCCATGGTGGCACGTCGGCAGCGGTTCATCCCCTGCCGGTCCCATACTCGAACTGCAGCAGGACAGCATATGGCGGGCAGCGTCAACAAGGTCATTCTGGTCGGTAACCTGGGCAAGGACCCCGAAGTCCGCAACAGCCAGAGCGGGGCGAAGATCGTCTCGCTGACATTGGCCACAAGCGACACATGGAATGACCGCGCATCGGGCGAGCGGCGTGAACGGACGGAATGGCACCGTGTCGTCATCTTCAACGAACGCATTGGCGACGTGGCCGAGCGTTTCCTGCGCAAGGGCCGCAAGGTGTATCTGGAAGGCTCGCTCCAGACCCGCAAATGGACCGACCAGAGCGGCCAGGACCGCTACACCACCGAGGTGGTGGTGGACCGCTTCCGTGGCGACCTTGTGCTGCTGGACAGCAACCGTGGCGGTGACGCCGGTGGTGGCGATGACATGGGCGGCGGCTATGGCGGTGGCGGTGGTGGCGGCTACAGCGCGCCCGCGCGCCAGCAGCCCCAGCGTAACGAACGCCCCGCCACGGGCGGCGGTGGCGGCTGGGACGCGCCCGCCGGCGGCAGCGACCTGGACGACGAAATCCCGTTCTAGGCCCGCACTTATCCCCCGCGCGGCGCTTCGCGGCGGGGGACAGGACATGCTATACACACGCAGGGACATGACGGCCGCGCCCCGGCCGCTGGCCCTGCCTTCCGTTCCACCCGCGCGCCCGCACGGCCACGGGGGTGGATAACCCTGACATGACGGAACTGCCTTGACCGAGATACCCGACGATCCCCTGCCCCCGTCCGACATGCTGCCGGTCACGATCGAGGAGGAAATGCGCTCCTCCTACCTCGCTTACGCGATGTCCGTCATTGTCAGCCGCGCCCTGCCGGACGTGCGCGACGGGCTGAAGCCGGTGCATCGCCGCATCCTGTATTCCATGCGTGAAAGCGGGTTCACCCACGACAAGCCCTATCGCAAATCGGCCCGCGCGGTCGGTGACGTGATGGGTAAATACCACCCGCATGGCGACTCCTCCATCTACGACGCCATGGTGCGCATGGCGCAGTCATGGTCGATGCGGGTGAAGCTGATCGACGGGCAGGGCAATTTCGGGTCGGTGGACGGGGATTCGCCCGCCGCCATGCGTTATACCGAAGCACGCCTGGCCAAGGCCGCGTCCTTCCTGCTGGATGACATCGACCGCGACACCGTCGATTTCCAGCCCAACTATGACGAAAGCGAGCAGGAACCCACGATCCTGCCCGCCGCCTTCCCCAACCTGCTGGTCAATGGCGCATCCGGCATCGCGGTGGGCATGGCGACCAACATCCCGCCGCACAACCCCACCGAGATCATCGACGCGACCCTTGCGCTGATCGCGCGTCCCGACATGACGCTGGATGACCTGCTGGAATACGTGCCGGGGCCGGACTTTCCCACCGGCGGCACCATCCTGGGCCGTGCGGGCATCCGCAGCGCGTTCGAGACGGGTCGCGGGTCGGTCATCATCCGTGCCAAGGCCGAGATCGAGGAAATCCGCAAGGACCGCCGCGCCATCATCGTGACCGAGATCCCCTACCAGGTGAACAAGGCCACGTTGCAGGAACGCATTGCCGACCTGGTGCGCACCAAGCAGGTCGAGGGCATTTCCGACATCCGTGACGAAAGCGACCGCTCGGGCATGCGCATCGTCATCGAGATCAAGCGCGAGGCGACGCCGGAGGTGGTGCTGAACCAGCTCTACCGCTTCACGCAACTCCAGACCTCGTTTGGCGTGAACATGCTGGCCCTTGATGGCGGGCAGCCGCGGCTGATGGGCCTGAAGGACGTGCTGGAAGCGTTCATCCGCTTCCGCGAGGACGTGATCCTGCGCCGCGCGCGCTTTGACCTGAACAAGGCGCGTGACCGTGGCCACCTGCTGGTCGGCCTTGTCATCGCGGTGGCCAATATCGACGCGGTGATCGCGCTGATCCGCGCGGCCCCCGACACGGCCTCCGCCCGTGAGGCGCTGATGGCCCGCGCATGGGACGCGGCCGACGTGGCGCCGCTGCTGGAACTGATCCATGACGAGGGCAATGTCATTGTGGACGGCAGGGTCCACCTGACCGAAGCACAGGCCCGCGGCATACTGGAACTGCGCCTGCAGCGCCTGACCGGGCTGGAGCGCGACAAGATCCAGAGCGAACTGTCCGAAGTGGCGGTAAAGATCAACGAGTTGCTGGAGATCATCGCCAGCCGCCCGCGCCGCATGGAGGTCATGCGCGACGAACTGGCCACCATCCGCGCCGAACTGGCCACCCCGCGCGCGACCGACATTGCCGATTACGCCGGTGACCAGACTGATGAAAGCCTGATCGAGCCGGGGCAGATGGTGGTGACCATCACGCGCGAAGGCTTCATCAAGCGCACCCCGCTGGATGTGTTCCGCGCGCAGAACCGGGGTGGTCGTGGCCGCACGGCCGCGGGCCGGCGGGGCGACGACATCATCGTGCGTTCGTTCAACGCGCATACGCACCAGTGGGTGCTGTTCTTCTCGTCGGGCGGCAAGGCATACCGCGAAAAGGTGTGGCGCCTGCCCGAAGCCAGCCCCACCGCCAAGGGCCGCGCGCTGGTCAACCTGCTGCCCGACCTGGGCAGCGACACGATCACCGCCGTCCTGCCCCTGCCGCAGGATGAGGAGCTGTGGGAAAACCTGCACCTTGTCTTCGCCACCGCGTCGGGCAGCGTGCGGCGCAACCGGCTGAGCGATTTCCGCAACATCCGCTCGTCCGGCCTGATCGCCATGAAGCTGGAGGGCGATGACCGCCTGATCGGCGTTGCCACCTGCCGCGAGGGGCAGGACGTGTTCCTTGGCACCCGCAACGCGCGCTGCATCCGCTTCCAGATCACGGACGACACGCTGCGCGTGTTCGCCGGGCGCGGCAGTTCGGGCGTGCGCGGCATCAGGCTGGCCGAAGGCGACAGCGTGAACAGCCTGTGCGTGCTCAACCACGTCGAGGCCACGGTGGAGGAACGCGCCGCCTACCTGCGCATGGCCAATGCCCGCCGCCGCGCCGAAGCCGCCATGGAAGGCGAGGAGGAGGCGGACGCCACGCCTGCCGATGAGGGCGAAGTCGCGGCCGGTGACCTGCCCCTGACGCCGGAACGCTTTGCCGAACTGGAAGCGGCGGAGGAAGTGCTGCTGATCGTCAGCAACGCGGGCTATGGCCGCCGGTCCTCGGCCTATGACTACCGTGTCAGCGGGCGTGGCGGGCAGGGCATCAACAACATGACCTTCTCCGCCAACAAGCGGGGCAACGCCGTGGTGGCGACCCTGCCGGTTCTGGCGGACACGGACATCATGCTGGTGACCGACGCCGGCCGCCTGATCCGCCTGCCCATCAACCAGGTGCGCATCATGTCGCGCCAGGCCAGTGGTGTCACCCTGTTCCGCCTGAACGACACGGAAGCCGTCACCAGCGTCTTCCCGGTCATGGATGACGGGGAGGAAGGCGAGGAGGGTGACGTGACCGATCCCGCCACCGGCGATGACGCAGCCCCCCGCGACGCAGGGCAGGATGACTGAGGCCACGACCATCCGCACCGGGTTCTACCCCGGCACGTTCGATCCCGTGACCAGCGGGCACATGGATATCATCGGACGTGCGGCGGCCCTGGTGGACCGGCTGGTGATCGGGGTTGCGGAAAACCGGGACAAGCACCCCCTCCTCCCGCTGGAGGAACGGCTTTTGTGCCTGCGCACCGATATCGAACCGCTGAATGCCGGGCGCGCCATCCCCATCACCGTGGTCGGGTTTACCGGGCTGGTGGTGCATGCGGCGCGTACGCATGGGGCGCATGCAATCATTCGCGGGCTGCGGGCGGTTGCGGATTTCGAATATGAGAACCAGATGTTTGGTATGAACCAGCACATGGCACCGGACATTGACGCGCTGTACCTGATGGCGCGGGAGGGGCACCAGTACATCTCCTCCCGGCTGGTCAAGGAAATCGCCCGGCTGGATGGGGACATTTCCGGTTTTGTCCCACCCTTTACCCGCAGGCACATCCTCAGCCGCCTGCGTGGCTGATGGAGCGGGGCCGCGCGCGGTCCCTCTCCCCCACCCTTCATTTTACGAAACGGATCACGATGTCTGCTACAGAAAACAAGTCCGACCTGATCAACATGGATCTCAAGACAGGACGGGTGGTGATCCGCCTGCGTCCCGACTTGGCCCCGCTGGCCGCCGAACGGATCCGCACGCTGGCGGCGGAAGGGTTTTATGACAACACCCCCTTCCACCGCGTGATCCACGGCTTCATGGCGCAGGGCGGCGACCCGACGGGCACCGGCACATCGGGCAGCAAGCTGCCGGACCTGAAGGCCGAGTTCACCAACAAGGCCAAGTTCGAACGCGGCACGGTCGGCATGGCCCGCACCATGAACCCCGACAGCGCGAACAGCCAGTTCTTCATCATGTTCGAACCCTCCCCGCACCTTGATGGCCAGTACACCATCGTGGGTCAGGTGATCGAAGGCATGGACCACATTGACAAGGTCAAGCGTGGCGCGGGCCAGAGCGGCATGGTCCAGGACCCCGACCGCATCATCAAGATGCGCCCGGCTGACGCCGAAGCCTGATTGACCCGGACACGACCGGGCGGCACCGCCCACGCGGCGCGGCCGCCCGGCCAGCAGCCCGTATGGCCGGTGGCCTGATGCCCATGGCGCGCCACCGGCGCCACAGCCTGTTTTTGCCCGCCTTATGCGGCCACGCACAGGTTGACACCCCCGCCGGGGATGTTTAGAGACCTGCCCAAGGTGTGACGCCTCGGTTTTTGACCATGGGCAGCCCCTTCATACAGGTGATGTGAGCCGGTAGCTCAGTCGGTAGAGCATTCGACTTTTAATCGAATGGTCGTGGGTTCGAATCCCACCCGGCTCACCATTCCCTGCCTTCCCCTTTTTCCATGCCATGCTGCCTGTCCCTTCGGGCCGTACGCCATTTCCGGGCGTTCGGGCCTGTTACGGGATACATTCGCGCGCCGTGACGCGAACCCATGGCCCCATGGCCCGATTTACTGGAATACAATACTTTATGTGCCATCCACCCGTTTGGCGCGGGGGACGGCCATGGCCTGCATCCAGCCCATAAAAGGCGGGACACTGGGGGATTTTGCGCGCCCGCAGGCATATGGATGTTCGATTTAATAATTAAGTTATGTATTTGTGATTATTTTTATAATTTTATGTCTTGAACTTCCCATATTTTTTCAAATAAATGACCTTTCGCCATGCGGTCACAGGATATTCGCACATTCCGACCGCTTTTAAACCCGCTGTCGTTGCCGGTGCAATGGATGGCGAACCTGCCCGCCCCGCTTGTGGGCAGGCCTATCAATGTCTGTGAGATCCCATGACCCTGCACCCCGTCCTGACCGCCGTGACCGAACGGGTCATTTCCCGTTCGGCCCGTACCCGCCGCGCGTATCTGGACCTGATCGCGCGTGAGCGTAAAAATGGTATCAGCCGCCCCCGCCTGGCCTGCGGCAACCTTGCGCACGCCATCGCCGCGTCGGGCGATGACAAGACGGGCCTGCGATCGGCGCGCGGCATGAATATCGGGATCATCACGTCGTATAACGACATGCTGTCCGCCCACCAGCCCTATGGCCGCTATCCCGAACAGATCAAGCTGTTCGCGCGCGAAGTGGGCGGCACCGCACAGGTGGCGGGCGCGACCCCCGCCATGTGCGACGGCGTGACGCAGGGGCAGCCGGGGATGGAAATCTCCCTGTTCAGCCGTGATGTGATCGCCATGTCCACGGCGGTGGGGCTGAGCCATGGCATGTACGAAGGGGTCGCGATGCTGGGCATCTGCGACAAGATCGTGCCCGGCCTGCTGATCGGCGCACTGCGCTTTGGCCACCTGCCCGCCATCCTGATCCCGTCGGGGCCGATGCCATCGGGCCTGCCCAACAGCGAAAAGCAGCGCATCCGCCAGCTTTACGCCGAAGGCAAGGTGGACAAGGAACGCCTGATGGATGCGGAATCCGATTCCTACCACGCCGCAGGCACCTGCACGTTCTATGGCACGGCCAACACCAACCAGATGCTGATGGAGGTGATGGGACTGCACCTGCCCGGTTCCTCCTTCGTGCCGCCCAATACGAAGCTGCGGCAGGAACTGACGCGGGCGGCCATCCACCGGCTGAGCGAAATCGGCACACGCGGCGACGACTACCGCCCGCTGGGCCTGTGCGTGGATGAACGTGCCATCGTCAATGCCGCCGTCGGCCTGCTGGCCACGGGCGGGTCCACCAACCTGGCCATCCACCTGCCCGCCATGGCGCGGGCGGCCGGTATCGTGATCGACTGGAGCGACCTCGACCAGCTCTCCGCCGTCGTGCCGCAACTGACCCGCGTCTATCCCAACGGGTCGGCGGATGTGAACGCCTTCCACGCGGTGGGCGGCATGCCCAGCCTGATCGGCTCGCTGCTGGATGCGGGGCTGCTGCATCCCGACATCATGACCGTCGCCCGTGGCGGCTTTGCCGAATACCGCAGGATGCCGTGCATGAAGGATGATGCGCTGGCGTGGGAAGAAGCCGGTCCGTCCACCGATGACACCATCCTGCGCGCGCCCGCCAACCCGTTCCGTGCCGATGGCGGCATGAAGGTGATGGACGGCAACCTGGGACGCGGCATCTACAAGACCAGTTCCGTCGCCCCCGAACGCTGGACGATCGAGGCCCCGGCCGCCGTGTTCGACCATCAGGAAGACGTGCTGACGGCCTTCCGTGATGGCAAGCTGGACCGCGACGTGGTTGTCGTCGTGCGCTTTCAGGGGCCGGCCGCCAACGGCATGCCCGAACTGCACAGGCTGACGCCGACGCTGGCGGTGCTGCAGGACCGTGGGCACAAGGTGGCGCTGGTGACCGATGGCCGCATGTCGGGCGCCAGCGGCAAGGTGCCCGCCGCCATCCATATCGGCCCCGAAGCCTATGTCGGCGGCCCGCTGTCGCTGCTGCGCGATGGGGACAGGGTGCGTGTATGCGCGCAAACGGGCCAGATTGACGTGCTGGTATCGGCCACGGAACTGGCGAACCGCACGCCGTCGCGCCCGCCCGCGCCGCAGTTCGGCACGGGGCGCGAACTGTTCGCGCTCATGCGCGCAAACGTGGACATGCCCGAACAGGGGGCATCGGCCATCCTTGCCTCCATGGACCACATGGCGGCACAAGAAGACGCCTGAACCCCGGCGCTGAACCCCGGCGCACGCGCCGCGAACCGTTGTAAAAAAAGGGAAGCCGACATGGCCCGCATTGAAGACATCATGACCCTTGCCCCGGTTATCCCGGTACTGGTCATCCACGATCCCGCCCATGCCCGCCCGGTGGCCGAAGCCCTGGTGGCCGGTGGCCTGCGCGCGCTGGAAGTCACCCTGCGCACCGAATGCGCGCTGGAGGTCATTGCCGAAATGGCGAAGGTGGAAGGCGCTGTCGTAGGCGCGGGCACCGTGCTGAATGGCGATGACCTGAAAAGTTCGGTGGACGCGGGTGCGCGCTTCATCGTCAGCCCCGGCCTGACCGCCAACGTGGCCCATGCCGCGAATGCGTGCGACGTCCCGCTGCTGCCCGGCACGGCCAATGCCAGCGACATCATGCGCGGGCTGGACCTGGGGCTTACGCATTTCAAGTTCTTCCCCGCCACCGCCGCAGGCGGCATCCCGGCGCTGAAGGCCCTGTCCGCGCCGTTCGGCCAGGCGCGTTTCTGCCCCACCGGCGGCATCAAGGCCGATACGGCAGCGGACTGGCTGGGCCTGCCTTCCGTCCTGTGCGTGGGTGGGTCGTGGCTGGTGCCCGCGGGCACGCCCGATGTCGCGGCCATTACGGCACGCGCGAAGCAGGCGGCGGCGCTCAAGGTCTGATACGCCTGGGGCCGTCCCCTACCACACCTGCCGGAAGGTCAGGTTGTAACGGCACGGCCCCGTCACCGGGTGCTGGCCCGCGCGCAACGCGGCGATACCGTGGAACACCAGCCGTGACGGGCCACCCCACACCACCACGTCGCCATGCAGCAGGGGAATGCGCCTGACCGGGTCGGTCCGCCGCAACCCGCCCCACTGGAACAGGGCGGGCAGCCCGAAGGAGAGGGATACAACCGGCGCATCCGTCCGTTCATCGCCATCCTGATGCAATCCCATGCGGGTGCCGGGCCGATAGCCGTTTATCAGGCAGGTATCCGGCGCGAAACCATCATAACCCGCCAGCCGCGCGGTCCCGATGGCCCATGCCCGCCATGCCGGTGGCAAGGGGGGCCATGGCCGGCCTGTCATGGGATCACGGCGTTCATAACGGTGACCCCGGGCATCGCTGCACCATCCGGCCGCCCCGCAGCAGGTCATGGCAACCGACGTCATGCCCCCGCCTGCTGTCGTCATGCGCCGAAAAGGGGACAGGGCGGCAATCCGCCTTATCTGCGCAATCATGTCACCTGCCAGCCCTGCGGCATGACCGCGCAGGACGGATGCCCCCTCGCCCAGCCTTTCATGCCGGGGCGTGGCCGTCGCGGGCGGGTCGAGGGAGAATTCCTGCTGCATCATCACATCATCCTCCCCGCTGTTACAGGCCGCGCCGTGTCGGCCATATGCGTTCATGCCCCCGGGCCATCCGCCTGCCCGGCACGACGCGCTTCCGGTATGCCGTTCCTGCATACAGGCCATGCCCCCGTACGGCACACACATGACTGCATCACGATCATGTCGCCCGGCGCGTCGGCCTTGACGCCATCACACCCGGCCCGATGCAGGCCCGGATACGATGCCCGCGGGCATGCCGGATCGGACCTGAAGGCAGGGAGGGACGCGCAACGGCTCGCAGCACTGCCTGAACCAGAAAGGGCACCCGTAACGGATGCCCTTTCCCTGTCGTCACCAGATGGCAGCTCAGAAGCTGTTATCGTCGCCCGCGTCGAAACCGCCGCCGTCGAATCCACCGCCACCATCGCCGCCACCGGCGTCAAATCCGGAATCGGCGCTGGTGCCGCCGCCGGCGAACGGATCGGCGCCGCCAGTGCCGGCCGTGCTGTCACCGTAGTTGTTGTTGATGATCGTCTCGCCACCCGGCTGCGGCACGCCACTGGCGAATCCGCCCGCGTCATGGTGCCCGCTGAACAGGTCCGTCAGCGCATTGCCCACCATCATGCCGCCGGCAACGCCTGCCGCCGTGGTCAGGGCCGAACCAAGGAATCCCGAACCACGCGCGGGGAACATGCCCGGCTGCATGCCCGGCGGATAGACCGGCTGCGGCGGCGGGGCGGACGGCGCGGCCCCACCCCAGCCCGGCGGGGGGGCAGCCTGCTGTGCGCGCTGCCCACCACCGAACATGCCGCTGAGGAACCCGCCGCCGCCCGATGCCGGCCGGGACTGGGCCTGCTGCTGCAACTGCTGGATCTGCTGCTGCGCCTGCTGCAACTGCCACTGGAGCTGGCGGATCTGGTTCTGCGCCTCCGCCAGGGCGGCTTCCTGCACCACGGCGGTCTGGGTGATGCGGTAGCGGGCTTCAGGATATTTCTGGAACATCTCCCCGATATACTGGTCAGCCTGCGGGTCGATGGGCGGAAGGGCGTTTGCCGTCTGCGGCACGCTGCCGGGGGCACTGCCCCCGACGCGGGCAAAAAACTGTGTGATCAGTTGGCGTTCCTGGTCATTCATCCTGTCTGTCCTGCCTTGGGCTGGGATACCGTATCCCTGCCGATGTGGGCCGTGCGGGCGCAATAAACAAGGCCCAAACCCGCCATGTAGGGGCCGCTTTGGGCGTATGGCACGCCCGATCTTCCGGTCGGGGCCGCATAACGGTATGCTGCCCGGCGATTTTGCGCCAGATGGTGCAGACCTCTCCCCGTTTACCGGAGCATCTTGTTCATGGACCCGGCCCCCGTGCCCCGATCACCCACCACCCCGCGCCCGCTGTCGTTTCAGGGACTGATCCTGAAACTGCACCAGTTCTGGTCCGATCAGGGCTGCGCCATCCTCCAGCCCTACGACACCGAAGTGGGCGCGGGCACGCTGTCGCCGCATACCACGCTGCGCGCACTCGGCCCGAAACCGTGGAAGGCGGCCTATGTCCAGCCCTGCCGCCGCCCGTCCGATGGCCGCTATGGCGAAAACCCGAATCGGCTGCAGCACTATTACCAGTATCAGGTCCTGCTCAAGCCCACGCCGGAAGACAGCCAGAAACTGCTGCTGGACAGCTACCGCGCCATCGGCATCGACCCGCTGGAACACGACATCCGCTTTGTGGAAGATGACTGGGAAAACCCCACCATCGGTGCCTGGGGCCTGGGGTGGGAAGTCTGGTGCGACGGGATGGAGGTGACGCAGTTCACCTATTTCCAGCAGGTGGGCGGCATTCCCACCGTCATGCCCTCGACCGAACTGACCTACGGGCTGGAGCGGCTGGCGATGTACGTGCAGGGAATCGAGAATGTCTATGACCTCGATTTCAACGGGCAGGGCCTGAAATACGGCGATGTGTTCCTGCGCGCGGAGCAGGACTATTCCCGCCACAACTTTGAAGTCGCGGATGTGGAGATGCTGCACCGCCACTTCATCGACGCCGAGCGCGAATCCACCGCCCTTGCCGAAGCGGGGCTGGCCCAGCCCGCCTATGACCAGTGCCTGAAGGCCAGCCACCTGTTCAACCTGCTCGACGCACGCGGCGTGATCAGCGTCAGCGAGCGTGCATCCTATATCGGCCGCGTACGCGCGCTGGCCAAACGTTGCTGCGAAACGTGGCTGGCGGGCGAGGAATAAGAGATCATGCCCGAACTCCTTATCGAACTCTTTTCCGAGGAAATCCCCGCCCGCATGCAGGCGCGCGCGGCGGCCGACCTCGAACGCCTGGTGTGCGAGGCGCTCGGCCCCCTCAACCCGCGCGACGCCGCGGCGTTTGCCGGGCCGCGCCGCATCGCGCTGTCGCTGACGGTCGATGCAACGGTGCCCGGCGGCACGGTGAACGAACGCGGCCCGCGTGAAAGCGCGCCGGACAAGGCGCTGGCCGGCTTCATGCGCAAGCATGGGGTGGACCGGGACGCGCTGGTGGCGGAAAACGGCTTCTGGGTGCTGCACCGCGAAATCGCGCCCATCCCGGCCGGCCAGCAGGTGGCCCGCGTCCTGCCCGGCCTGCTGCGCCGCTTCCCATGGCCCAAATCCATGCGCTGGGGCGTGGGCAGCGCCTTTACGTGGGTGCGCCCGCTGCGCCGGATCGTGTGCATCCTTGATGGCGCGGTCGTGGACTTCACGCTGGCGGAAGGAGAGGATAACGGCCACGGCCTGAAGGCTGGCAACCTGACCGAAGGCCACCGCTTCACCGCCCCCGGCGCGTTCGCGGTCGGCGGCACGAAGGACTGGCTGGATGGCCTGCGCGCACGCGAGGTCGAACCCGATGCCGCCGCGCGGCGCACCATCATTGCCGAAGGCGTGGCCAGCCTTGCCGCCGAGGAAGGGCTGAGCGTCGTGGCCGATCCCGGCCTGATTGACGAGGTCGCGGGCCTGACCGAATGGCCGGTGCCCTTCCTTGGCCAGATCGACGACGAATTCATGACCCTGCCGCCCGAGGTGATGCAGGTATCCATGCGCGTGAACCAGCGCTACTTCGCGCTGCGCAACGCCGATGGCTCGGCCGCCCCCCGCTTTGCCTTCGTCGCCAACCTGCTGCCGCGTGATGGCGGCGCGCTGACGATTGCGGGCAATGAACGCGTGCTGCGCGCGCGCTTTGCCGATGCCCGCCATTTCTGGGACCTTGACCGCACCCGTACGCTGGAAAGCCGTGTGCCGGAACTTGACCGGATCGTTTTCCACGCCGCCCTTGGTAGCCAAGGAGAACGGGTCAAACGTATCGTACGACTTGCAGGCATCCTGGCAGGCATGCCTGCGGGCATGACATGGTTCGATAGAACGCCAGAGGATATTGCCAATCTCCAACCGGAAACAGTGGCGAACTTTCAGGCACTTGCACAACGGGCTGCCCTATTATGTAAGGCTGACCTGACAACCGGCATGGTAGGTGAGTTCCCTGAACTACAGGGCGTCATGGGCGCCTATTATGCCCGTCATGATGGGGAGCCAGCCTCCGTGGCGGACGCCATTGGCGCGCATTACATGCCGCGTGGCCCGCAAGATGAGGTGCCCACCGCTCCGGTATCCATTGCCGTGGCGCTGGCGGACAAGATCGACATGCTGGTCGCCTTCTTCGCCGTGGGTGAAAAGCCGGGCGGGTCGGGCGATCCGTACGCCCTGCGTCGCGCGGCACTGGGGGTCATCCGCATCATCCGTGAAAACGGGCTGCGGCTGGATCTGGCCAGGGTGTTCTGGAAAGCGGCACAGGGCCTGCCCGAATCCCTGCGCCTTGCCCCCGACCTTGACGTGCTGCCGGAATTCGTGGCCGACCGCCTGCGCGTGCAGTTGCGTGGCGAAGGCGCGCGGCATGATATCCTGGCCGCCGTATCGGTTGGCAATACGGATACCGACATCGTGCGCCTGCTGGCGCGCGCGAAGGCCATTGCCGACATGCTGGAGACCGGGGACGGGCGCAACATGCTGGCGGCGACCAAGCGCGCGGCCAATATCCTGCGCATCGAGGATCGCAAGGACGGCCCGCATGAGGGCACGCCCAACCCGGCGCTGTACACCCAGCCCGAGGAAAAGGCGCTGGCCGAACAGTTGCAGAAGACCATCCCGGCGGTCGAACAGGCCATCGCGCAGGAACGCTACGCGGACGCGATGCGGGATGTCGCCGCCCTGCGCCCGGCCCTTGACCAGTTCTTTGACAAGGTCACGGTGAACGACACCGATCCCGCCGTGCGCGCCAACCGCCTGCGCCTGCTGTCGGAACTGTGCCGCATGACGGTGCTGATCGCCGATTTCAGCCAGATCGAAGGCTGATACCAACTGATAAAAATAAAGTAACAAACGTTTTCAGGTGCCGCCTTTTTTCAAAAAGGCGGCATTCTTTTCAAGCTTTTGCAAAAAGCTTGACCAAAAACTTCTTTCCTTACGCCAGATACACCAGCCGCGCGGGCTGCGTGCCGTGCAGCACGACCACCGCATTCTGCCCGAACAGGCGCGCAAGCCGCAGGCCACGCGCCAGCGGCACGCGCACCGCGTAAAGCGGTTCGGCCCATCGGCCCAGCCGTCCCTCACCCAATACATGCGGTACGCCATGCAGATGGCAGGCCAGTGCGCGCATCATCCGCCGGTTCCAGCCATCCGCATGCAGCCGGCCACCGGGATTACACGCGCTCAGCAGCACGATATCGCCTTCCGGCGCCCTGCCGGGCCAGCGCGGCGGCTGGCCGATGCGGATGACCGGCAGGCCGGGCACGTGATAGCGGCTCAGCCGATAGGCGCGGCGGACGGCGGCCGTGGGCGGGACAATACCCGCCATCAGTCCCTGTTTTCCACCGTTTCACCAAAGGTATCGTTGCGATGCACCCATGCCGACATCAGCAGCCCGAAACCGAACATGACCATCAGCATGGCCGACCCGCCATAGGAAATCAGCGGTAGCGGCACGCCCCCCACCGGGATCGCCCCCATCACCATGGACAGGTTGACCGCGCAGTACAGGAAGAAGTTGACCGAAATGCCCAGCCCCAGCAGCCGCCCGAACTGGTTGCGGCTGCGTATGGCGATCAGCATGCCGCCAAAGACCAGCAGCAGCAGCATGCCAATGACGGTAACGCCACCGACATAACCCCATTCCTCGGCAATCATGGTGAAGATGAAGTCGGTCTGCTTTTCAGGCAGGAAGTTCAGCTGTCCCTGCGTGCCATGCAGGTAGCCCTGCCCCCACATGCCACCCGACCCCAACGCGATCTTGGACTGGATGATGTTGTAGCCCGCCCCCAGCGGGTCGCTTTCGGGGTGCAGGAAGGTCGTGACCCGCGCCTTCTGGTAGTCATGCAGGTGGCTGTAGGCGACCTTGGCCAGGAACGGCACGGGCAGGATCAGCAGCGCGATCTGCCACAGCCGCATGCCTGCGGCAAAGAACATGCTGGCCCCCACCGTGCCGATGATGACGGCGGTGCCAAGGTTGGGTTCCTTGAGCACAAGGGCGACCGGCACAAGCACCATGATGGCGGGCGGCAGCAGGAACAGCGGATTGCCCATGCGGCGGTAGCTGATCTTGTGGAACCATGCCGCCAGCATGAGGACAAGGGCGATCTTGGCCAGTTCCGATGGCTGCACCTGCAGCCCCCCCAGCATGAGCCATCGCTCCGCCCCCTTGCCCACATGCCCCATGCGCAGCACGGCGACGAGCAGGATGAGCGAGAAGATGTAAAGCGGCCATGCCATGCGCACCAGTATGCCCGGACTCATCAGTGAAATGCCCAGCATCATGACCACGCCAAAGCAGAAGCGGATGGACTGCGGCCCCGCGAACGGGCGCGACGTGCCACCGCCCGCGGAATACAGCGCCCCATAGCCCACGACCGCCAGCGCGCAGATCAGCAGCACATACAGCCAGTTGACCTGCCACAGCTTGGTCAGGATCTGGAAGTTGGGTTCGGCGCGCAGCAGGCGCTTCTGGAATTTCATTCCATTCTCCACAACAGGCACGGCGATGGCATGGCCCCGGGCGGGATCACCGGCGGGCGGGTCAGTCCACCTCGGCCTGCGCCACTTCCTGCCCCGGCGGCTCGCGATGGTTGACCGGGTCGCGGCGCAGGGTATCGGTCATGATATCACGCGCAAGGGGGGCGGCGACATCCGCGCCCGCATTGCCATGCTCGATCACCACCGCCGTGGCGTAGCGCGGCGCGTCATACGGGGCATAGCAGATGAACAGAGCGTGCGGGCGGTATTCCCACGGCAGGTTGGCGGAATTGAAGTGCCCGCTTTCACGCATCGCGCGCGAGACGCGGCGCACCTGCGCCGACCCGGTCTTGCCCGCCATCTGCACGCCCGGAATATCCAGCCGGGCCTTGGGGGCGGTGCCCCCTTCCTCATTCACCACGGCGAACATGCCTGCGCGGATGTCCTCGAAAAACTGGTCGGGCATGTCCATGCCCGATGCATGGCCAAGGTCGGTCAGCGCCGCCATGCGGCCTGCCACGGAACGGATCAGGTGCGGCTGCACGTCACGCCCCGTGGCGATGCGTGAGGCATAGGTCGCCAGTTGCAGGGGCGTGACCTGCACGAATCCCTGCCCGATGCCGCTGACAATGGTGTCACCGCCATTCCAGTGGTGCCCATGCTTGCGCCGCCACGTGGGCGTGGGGATCAGGCCCTGGCGCACATGGGGCAGTTCGATTTCCGGCAGGTGCGCGCCCAGCCCGAACAGTTCGGACGTGGCCGCGATCGCGTCCATGCCGGTGCGGCGCGCGACTTCGTAAAAAAAGACGTCGCAGGAATACTTGAGGCCCTGCCGCAGGTTGATCGAGCCATGCCCGTAGCGCGACCAGCAGTGGAAGCGCGTACCGCCCACATCGATGTAACCGGGGCAGGAAATCCGGTCGGATGGCGACAGCGTGCCCGCGCGCAGCGCCGCCATGGCCACGGCGGGCTTGAAGGTGGAGCCGGGCGGGTACAGCCCCGACACCGCCTTGTTGATCAGCGGGGTCTGGCTGTTGTTGGTCCATTCGATCCACTGGGCCTGGCTTACGCCACTATCGAACAGGGATGGGTCGAAGGAGGGATTGCTGACCATGGCCAGCACCTCGCCGTTGCGGCAGTCCATCACCACCGCACTGGCCGACTGGTCGGCAATATGGCCGAGCACCTGCTGCTGCAGGCCGCTGTCGATGGTCAGCGCGATCTCGTCACCCGCCAGGCCTTCGTCACGGTCCAGTTCGGCCATGACGCGGCCCACGGCGTTGACCTCCATCTCGACCGAGCCAACCTGCCCGCGCAGGCTGCCGTCCTGTGTCTGCTCGATCCCCGAACGGCCGACGCGCATGCCCGGCAGCGCCAGTTCGGCATTATGCACCACGTCCTTTTCCGCAGGGGGCGCGACATAACCCACCACATGCGCCAGCAGCGGGCCAAAGGGATAGACCCGCGTGGTGCCCACATCGATCAGCACGCCGGGCAGCGAGGGCATGTTCAGTTCCAGCCGCGCCATGTCATCCCATGACAGGAAATCGCGCAGCATGACCGGGATGAACCGCCGCTTGTGCCGCAGTTCATGCTCAATGCGCGTCAGGTCACGCGCTTCCAGCGGCACAAGCTGGCCAAAGCGTTCCAGCGTCCCGGCAATGTCGGTGGTTTCTTCCGCCAGCAGCAGCGCGCGCCAGTTGATGCGGTTGGACGCGACCGAAATGCCGAAACGGTCCGTGATCCGCCCGCGCGGCGGCGCGAAGAAGCGTTTGCTCAGGCGGTTGTTTTCCGCAAGCTTCGCATAATGGCTGCCGTTGAGAACCTGAAGCCCGTACAGGCGTTCACCCAATGCGCCCAGTACCGCGCCCTGTGCCGCCATAAGCACAAGCGCACGACGGGTGAATACGCCACGGGAAGGATTCTTGCCTTCCTCGGGACGGGACATGAGCCGGTTGCCGGATTTCTTCTTACGAAACTTCATTCATTTATCCGGCACGGAGGCACGATCGCATCCGCTTCAGGAAGGGTCCGCGTTGTTGACGACAAAACGATAGGTCCAGACAAACCCCGTATACAGGACAGGAAAACTGCCGAAGGCCAGGACCGTCTCGAAAACAAAGGGTAGAAACTCCACAATATGCAGGGCCAGTGCGGAACACAGTACCCATTGTAGCGCCGTAACGCCCACCATCACCACGCCAAACACAAACCAGAGTACAAAAAAATTAACCCGTGCCAGCGTGTACCGTCCCGACAGCGCGATCCCGTGCACGATCAGCATCATGAGCAGCATGACCCCCGCCGGCCCGAAGCTGAGGATATCCACCCATATGCCCAGCATGAACACGGCGATGGAGGGCATGAGCACCGGCACGAAAACCGACCACAGGAAAACGGTGGCCATGATGACGGCGGGCATCAGTTCCACCTGCCCCGGCAGGTTGAGCGGCGCGGAAAGTACCAGCGCCACGAAAAACACGAACAGGCACGGCACGCTGCTGCGCATGCCATGGTCAATGCGGTAACCCAGCCCCGAACGGGGGTGGATGCCGGGGCGGATGGGGGGCGGCGTGAAGGTTTTCATCCATGCAGCCCCTGGTCGGGATGGGACTGGAACTGTGACGGCAGGGACATGGTGCGCCCGACATTGGGCAACGGCACGCGGCCCGGGGCATCAGGCGGGGACACGCTGTCCTCGTAATCGAATATGCGCAGGATATCGATGTGGTCCAGGGCTGCCGCCGGCACCACCACCGGCTGCCCTGGCCGCAGGTAATGCACATGCCCCACGGGCAGGCCCGCCGGCAGGCTTTCGATTTCCCCATTGGTCACGACACGCTCCCCCTCGATCGGGACGTTATCCTGGGGATAGAAGATGACGCGCGGCAGGGGGGTATTGTCCCCCGCCATGATCGCCGCCGCATGGCTGGATTCCAGCGTGACCGGCAGGCGGCTGGACGAATCGGTAATCAGCAGCACGCGGACCGAACGCTTGCCCACCTCGGTCACCCGGCCCACCAGCCCCGACCCGTCCAGCGCGATTCCCCCTTTGTGGACCGCCGTGTCGGGATTGACCGCCAGCAGCACGGCGCGGGCGTACAGGCCGCTGGTGTCACGCACCACGCGCCCGGTGACAAAGGCGGGCGCGTTATCGGGAATCCAGTGCAGGTTTGACTTCAGCGCGGCGTTTTCATCCGCCAGCGCCGCCGCCACGTCGTACCAGTGCCGCAGCGACACGTTCTCGGCGCGCAGGCGGATATTCTCGGCTTCAAGGTTGCGGATGTCCTGCAGGTTGCCCGACAGCCAGCGCAGCTTCGCCTGCGGCCACGCCACCAGCCCGTAGGCCGGGGCCAGCAGGTCGGCGGTCTGCATGCGCAGTTTTTCAATCAGCGGGCGATCCGCCTTGCCCAGCAGGATCACGCCACAGGCCACAAGGATCAGCGCGGGCAAGACCAGCTTGCCCAGCGCCTGGCGGAACTGGATGGAAACAGGCATCAGCCCGCCCTTCCACGCGCAACGGTTACGTCACGCCTGCCGGGCCGTCCAATACTGCCTGGTCGCCGGACCTGCATCGTCCTGCGTCTCCCCCATCCGCACGCTGCCCTCCCTACGCAGCAGGCAGCGCACCTGTCCCGTTCGTCAGTACATACTTGTCAGTACATTGCGCAGGCGCTTCATTTCCTCAAGCGCGCGGCCGGTGCCCATCGCAACACAGGACAGCGCGTCCTCACCCACCGTAACCGGCAGGCCGGTCTCGCGCCGCAGCACTTCATCCAGACGGTAGAGCAGCGCCCCGCCGCCGGTCAGGACAATGCCCTTGTCCACGATATCGGCCGCCAGTTCCGGGGGCGTGTTTTCCAGCGCGGTGGTCACCGCATCAAGGATCTGGCTGACCGGCTCGGCCAGACTGTCGGCAATCTGCGCCTGCGACACCACCACTTCGCGCGGGACGCCGTTGATCAGGTCGCGTCCCTTGACCTCACGCCACGGCCCCGGGTCATCGGGGTCATCAGGCGGCATGGCGGAGCCGAGGTGGATCTTGATCTGCTCGGCCGAGCTTTCACCGATCAGCAGGTTATGGTTGCGGCGGATGTAGGAAATGATCGCCTCATCCATCTTGTCGCCACCCACCCGCACGGAGCGGGCGTACACGATGCCACCCAGCGAGATCACGGCCACTTCCGTCGTGCCGCCGCCGATATCGACGATCATGCTGCCCGAAGGCTCGGTCACCGGCAGGCCCGCGCCGATGGCGGCGGCCATGGGTTCCTCGATCAGGAAGACCTTGCGCGCGCCGGCGCTTTCGGCGCTTTCCTGAATGGCGCGGCGTTCCACCGCGGTCGAGCCGGATGGCACGCACACGATGATCAGCGGGCTGGCGAACATGCGGCGGTTATGCACCTTGCGGATGAAATGCTTGATCATTTCTTCCGCAACTTCAAAATCCGCGATCACGCCATCACGCAGCGGGCGGATGGCCGTGATGTTGCCGGGGGTACGGCCAACCATCTGCTTGGCTTCCTCACCGACCGCAAGAACCTGCTTCTTGCCCCGTACCTCTGCCAGCGCGACGACCGACGGTTCATTCAGGACGATACCACGCCCCTTGACGTAAACCAGCGTATTCGCCGTGCCGAGGTCGATCGCCATGTCAGCGGAAAGCAGACCCAGTACACGAGCAAACATCCAGAACTCCCGACATCAACACCAGACAGGACTGTCCCACATCCCGACCGGCAGTGCATGCCCTAATGGCATGCCTTGCGTACTGTCGAAAACCGTCTGGATCAGGTTGAGGGATTACCGGCGCAGACAGGGAGGGGCAAGGGGCCAGACAATTTTAATTTGTTAAAATCTTCACACTTTTGACGATTGTTACAAAATGCCCCGCTTTCGTCATGGCCAAACCATCCATGCCATACCATTTTGTAGCGACAGGCGGCTGGGGTGTCATCGTGCCACCCATGTCCGCGATACCGGAAAAGACATACATGAAAACGACATTTCCCCGCATGACCTTACGCCCGGCAGTCCTGCTTGCCGCGGGGCTGTGCCTTGGCCTTGGCGCGTGCGAGGACACCCGTGACCCCGGCCAGCGCGCCATTGGCGGTGGCCTGCTGGGGGCTGGTGGCGGGGCGCTGATCGGTGGCCTGGCCGGTGGCGGGCAGGGGGCGGCCATTGGCGCGCTGGCCGGCGCCGCCGGCGGGGCGGCGATCGGGGCGGCAACGACGCCGCCACGCCGCCCGCGCGCCGAAGCGCCTTCCACCATCTGCCCCGACGGGCGCGTGCTGCCACCGGGCTATTCGCCCCGGTCCTGCCCGCAGGCCGCCCCCCAGCGCGCCGCCTACCCCGCGCAGCAGGGCGGATATGGCTATGCCCAGCCCAGCTATCCCCAGCAGGGCTACCCCCAGCAAGGTTATCCCCAGCAGGGCGGGTATTACGGCGAGCAGCAGGGCGGGTATTATGGCCAGTCCGGCGGATATGGCCAGGAAGGCTACCCGCAGCAGGGGGCCTACCCGCAGGAAGGCGCCTATCCGGAAGGCTATGGCGGGTACTGACCCGCCCGCCATTCCCGGACAAAGGAAAAAACCCCGCCACGGACCGTTCCGTGGCGGGGTTTTTTCATTCAGTGAGTGCCGGCGGGCCTGCGCGCACCGCCGGGGGTCAGGCGTCCAGCGCCACGGGTTCGGCACGGTCGCGCTTGACCAGCAGCTTGTTCAGCGCATGGACATAGGCCCGCACGGCGGAAACCAGCGTATCGGCATCGGCACCCTGGCCATCAACCAGCTTGCCGCCCTCTTCCAGCCGAACCGAGGTACGGGCCTGCGCATCGCTGCCTTCGGTCACGGCGCCAACCGAATACAGCTGCAACGTGGCGTCATGGGCGACAATGGCGCGGATGGCGTTGAACGCGGCGTCTACCGGCCCCTGCCCTTCGGCACGGCCTTCCTCGCGCTTCCCATCGACATCCAGCACCAGATCGGCGGTGGCGGGGCGACGGGAACCGGCGGTCACGTCCAGCGAGACGAAGCGGATGCGGGCGTGGTCGCGCACCTCGTCATCCACCAGCGCCACCAGGTCCTCGTCGTAGATGACCTTCTTGCGGTCGGCCAGGTCCTTGAAGCGCGAGAACGCCTCGTTGAACTGCGCGTCTTCCAGGTTGTCGTAGCCCATGGCCTTCAGCTTGTCACGGAAGGCGGCGCGGCCCGAATGCTTGCCCAGCACCAGCGAGGAACGGGTCCAGCCCACGCTTTCGGGCGTCATGATCTCGTAGGTCGCGGCGTTCTTCAGGATGCCGTCCTGATGGATGCCGCTTTCATGCGCGAATGCGTTGCGGCCCACGATGGCCTTGTTGGGCTGCACGTCAAAGCCGGTGATGGTGGCCAGCATGCGCGAGGTGCGCAGCAGGCGTTCGGTATGGATGCCGGTGGTGTAGGGCAGCACGTCATGGCGCGTGCGCAGCACCATGATGATTTCCTCCAGCGCCGCGTTGCCCGCGCGTTCGCCAATGCCGTTGATGGTGCATTCCACCTGCCGCGCCCCCGCCTTCAGCGCCGCGATCGTGTTGGCGACACCCAGCCCCAGGTCGTTGTGGTTGTGGGTGGAGAAGATGACGCCATCCGCACCGGGCACGCGCGCGCGCAGGTCGGCAAAGATGCGGGCCATGTCCTCCGGCGTGGAATAGCCGACGGTGTCGGGGATATTGATGGTGGTGGCACCGGCGCGGATGGCGGTTTCCACACAGCGGCACAGGAAGTCGGGATCGGTGCGCGAGCCGTCTTCCGCCGACCATTCCACGTCATCGGTAAACTGGCGGGCAGCACGGTTGCCGGCCTCGATCACTTCCAGAACCGTTTCCGGCTCCATGCGCAGCTTGTACTTCATGTGCAGCGGCGAGGTGGAGATGAAGTTGTGGATACGCCCGCGCTTCGCTGGTTTGATCGCCTCGCCCGCGCTGGCGATGTCGTTCTTGCCCCCGCTGCGCGCCAGCGCGCACACGACGGTCTCCTTCACCTTCTGGGCGATCTGGTGGACACTGTCGAAATCGCCCTTCGACGCGACGGGAAAGCCCGCCTCCATCACGTCCACGCCCAGCTCCTCCAGCGCTTCGGCCATGCGCAGCTTTTCCGCGAGGTTCATGGAAAAACCGGGCGACTGTTCCCCATCGCGCAGGGTGGTGTCGAAAATGATGACGCGGTTGGGGTCGATGCGGCCAAAGGAAGGATGGTCGATGCTCATGGTAATAACCTCGGACTTGGTCCTGTTGTGTGACGGGAGGCGGCACGCCTGTCACGTGCCCCTGTCTTTCGTGTTCGCAGACCGGCGTGGACCGGCCTGATCAATCCCCTGGGCGCGCCGGCACGCGGCCGGCCCTGATCGCTCAGGGGCGGATAAGTCGAAGACGAAGCAGCCCGGCACACGCACATGCGCGCGCGGACAGGTGCGCGTATGCGCCCGTTCCAGCCCCTGCACCATGCGCGATCGTTACCATGGCGCGCACAATACAGACCCGAACCCTGATTGCAACCGCAAAAGCACGCCCCGCCCCATCACAAGGGCGGGCGGCCCGGCCGCCATGCCCCGCCGCGCGCGGTGTCAGCCCGTGGCATGGGTCACCATGCTGTCGGTTGCGAAATAGCGGTCGATCGCCTGCACCATCGCCCCCGCCACCACCATGCGGTGGGCTGCCTGCCGCAAGGCCGCTTCGTCCATATGGTTGGACATGAACCCCATCTCCACCAGCACGGAGGGAATATCGGCCGATTTCAGCACCACGAACGAGGCATGGCGCGACGGGTGCTGCAGCAGCCCGATACGCGGGCGGAAGGCGGTGACGATGCTGCTGGCCATGTGGGCCGCGCCGTGGCGCGTTTCCTCGGTCACGAGGCTGGCGAGGATTTCCTGTACCTCGGGCGAATCCGCATGCACCTGCGGGCCGCCATAGCGGTCGGCGCTGTTTTCCGTCCGCGCCAGCATGGCGGTCTGCCGGTCCGACGCCTTCGATGACAGGGTATAGACACTGGCCCCGCGCACGGCGCGGTTGGTCAGGGCATCGGCATGCATGGATATGAACAGCGACGCCTTGTGGGCATGGGCGATGTCCACCCGGCCTTCCAGCGGGATGAAGCGGTCATCGGCGCGGGTCATCGCGACGCGGTAGCGCCCGCTGGCTTCAAGCTGGCGCTGCAGCTCGCTGGCGGCGGCTTCCGCCACGTGCTTTTCATACGTGCCGGAAATGCCGATCGCGCCGGGGTCCTTGCCGCCATGGCCGGGGTCCAGCATGACCAGCGGCCTTGGCGGGGCGGCCCGGCCGGTAATGGCGGGGGCATGCAGCGGCGCATGCGCCGCGCGGGCGGCATGATGTGTGGCCCCGGCGTGAACCGGGGCATGCGCCGCAACCCGCGCCAGCGCCGTCGCGGGCGCAAGCCCGGCCAGCCCGCCCACCAGCAGGCGCCGCGCAAGGTCGGGCACGCCGGCACCATCGCGCCGTGGCGCTGGCTGCGGGGCATCATTTCCATCCGGCCGGCCTTTGGGCATGCATCTTGTTCCGGTCAAAACAGTTACGGGTCAGTCCGCTTTCCTTATCACCGTACGGGCCGGCAGTCAGCGGGATAAACGCAAGGCCCCTTGCAGGAATGGATTCATTGCGCCATGCTGCCCAGCCGTGATGGACCACGCCACGTCCGGCTGCCCCGCGGGCATGTCCGAAACGGCCCGATGCCAGCAGGCATGACTTTCTCCATCCGGCATGCATCATGCATGCGCGGCATACGCTTACCGGCCATCCATGCCGGCCACGCCACGGCGTGGGGGCACATGCCACGCACGACCTGACGCTGCCGCGCCGGTGTTCCCCATCGACAGGAAACCGGATGGCATACCAGTCGATACGGAAGGTCCCGCCCCGGCAATCAGGCCGGGCCGCGCCCTCCCCAGCCATGACCGAGGATGGATTGAACACCACGCGGGTTCCTGCCGCACAAGCGATGACACCATGCCCCACCGCGGGCGGCACGGATACGCCGCATCCGCAGGGCTGGCATGGCCTGTCCGCCCGCGCGCCGCGCGGTGGTGTTCCGTCCGGGTCCGGTCGCCTGTTTTTTTATGTTTCTGTCCGTTCCCCACGCCTCCCCCTGCCGCCACGGATCGCGCGCGCAGCCCGGATGCCGGAACGTGACATACCGGAGTGCGCCTATTTATGAGCAAACGCATGCTGATCGACACGACCCACGCGGAAGAAACCCGCGTGGTCGTGATGGATGGTAACCACCTGGAAGATTACGATGTTGAAGCTGCATCCAAGAAGCAGCTCAAGGGCAACATCTATCTGGCCAAGGTTATCCGCGTGGAACCCAGCCTGCAGGCTGCGTTCGTGGATTACGGCGGCAACCGCCACGGGTTCCTCGCCTTCAGTGAAATCCATCCCGACTATTACCAGATCCCCGTAGCCGACCGCGAAAAGCTGCTGGCGCTGCAGGAAGAGGAACGCCGCGCGGAAGAAGAACGCCGCGCGCGTGACGACGAGGAAGAAGACGCCCCCCGCGCCGAGGACGAGACCGACGCCCCGGCCGGCGAGGAAGGCGACGAACCCGAAACCGTGGGCGGTGAAAACGACACCGGCGACGAGGCACAGGCCCAGCGCCGCATCGCGCGCTTCCTGCGCAACTACAAGATCCAGGAAGTCATCCGCCGCCGCCAGATCCTGCTGGTGCAGGTGGTCAAGGAAGAACGCGGCAACAAGGGTGCCGCGCTGACCACATACGTGTCGCTGGCGGGGCGTTACTGCGTGCTGATGCCCAACTCGCTGCGTGGCGGCGGTGTTTCGCGCAAGATCACGTCGGTCGCCGACCGCCGCCGCCTGCGTGACATCATTACCGAACTGCAGATACCGCGCGGCATGGCCATGATCGTGCGCACCGCCGGCGCCCAGCGCCCGCGCGCCGAAATCATGCGCGACTGCGAATACCTGCTGCGCCTGTGGGACGACATCCGCCAGCACACGCTGGAATCGGTCGCGCCCGCCCTGATCTATGAGGAAGCCAGCCTGATCAAGCGCGCCATCCGCGACATCTACACGCGCGAAGTGGGCGAGATCCTGATCGATGGCGAGCCGGGCTGGAAGTCCGCGCGCGAGTTCATGCGCATGCTCATGCCCCAGAACGCGCAGAAGGTGCGGCTGTGGCAGGACCACGAGCAGACCCTGTTCTCGCACTACAAGGTGGAGGGGCTGCTGGATTCCATGCTCTCGCCGTCCGTGCAGCTCAAGTCGGGGGGCTACCTGGTCATCAACCAGACCGAGGCGCTGGTCGCGATCGACGTGAACTCGGGCCGCGCCACGCGTGAGCGCAATATCGAGGAAACGGCGCTGCGCACCAACCTCGAAGCGGCCGAGGAAGTCGCCCGCCAGCTGCGCCTGCGCGACCTGGCCGGGCTGATCGTCATCGACTTCATCGACATGGAAAGCCGCAAGCACAACGGCATGGTCGAGCGCAAGCTCAAGGACGCACTGCGCACCGACCGCGCGCGCATCCAGGTGGGCCAGATCTCGCATTTCGGCCTGCTGGAAATGTCGCGCCAGCGCCTGCGTCCCTCCATTGCCGAATCCGCCTTCATGCCCTGCCCGCACTGCCAGGGCACCGGCATCGTGCGCGGGATCGAAAGCTCGGCGCTGCATGTGCTGCGCGCGATCGAGGAAGAGGGCATGCAGCGCAAGGCCGCGGAAATTTCCGTGGGCGTCGCGCCGGAAATCGCCTTCTACATCCTCAACCACAAGCGCAACTGGCTGTCGGAAATCGAAACCCGGCACAAGATGCAGGTCGCCTTCGCGCCCGACGCCACCCTGCAGCCGCAGGAATGCAAGATCGAGCGCGTGCGCCAGCAGACGGCGCGCTTTGACGCACCCGTCATCGAACATGCCCCGGCTGAAACCGGCCATGTGCGTGAAATCCAGATCCAGGCCGAACCGCCCGCAGCGGAAACCCCGGTCGAAGCCGTGGCCAACACGGAAGAGGACGAGGATATCGCATCGGGTACCGACCATCGCCGCCGCCGTCGCCGCCGTCGCCGCCGTGGCAACGGTACTGCCGCGCAGGCCACCCCGGCGGAGGCCGCCGAGGATACGGCACAGGAAGCACCCGCCCCGGCCGCAGCCCCGGTGCCCGCCCCCGCACCCGCGCCAGCCTATCGTGGCCCCACCCCGGCTGATCCGTATGGCGATGCGATCATCGACATCTTTGACGTGATCGAGCAGACGACCGCACCCAGCGAAGTGGTTGTGGAAGCCGATCCGGTCGTGGTCGAAGTGGAAGAACCCGCCCCGGTGGCCGAGGAAGAAAGCGCCAGGCCACGCCGCACGCGCCGCCGCACGCGCCGTCGCGCCACCCCGGTGGAAAACGAGGTGGCACCGGCCGCACAGGAAGCCGAGGCGCCCCCTGCACCGGCCGCCGAAGCCACCCCGCCTGCCGTGGAAGTGGAAGCCGAACCCGAAGCCACCCCCGCAGCTGCGGAAGCGGCAGCGGAAGAAGCCCCCAAGCCGCGCCGCCGCCGCGCCGGCACGACGACCACCACGCGCCGCACCAGCACCCGCCGCAAGGCCGCTGATAAGGCCGTAGAGGCGGAAACCCCGGCGCCAGAAGCCGAGGCGAAACCGGCGGAGGAAAAGGCAACCGAGGAAGCCGCCCCCGCCAAGCCCACGCGCAAGCGTGCGGCCAGCCGCAGCACGGGCACGACGGCCACCACGCGCCGCCGCACCACCCGCACGGCGGCGAAGACTGCGGACAAGGCCGGGGAACCGGCGGCGGAAACACCCGCCCCGACCGAAGCCGAAGCCCCGACCACGGCCACGGAAGAAGCCCCCAAGCGTCGCCGCACCACGCGCCGCAAAACGGCTGAACCCGCGACGGAAACGGCCCCGGTGGAAACCGTAGCCGAAACGGCGGAAGCCGCACCGGAAAAGGCTGAAAAGCCCGCCCCGAAAAAGCGGGCCACGACCCGCAAGACGGCCACGGCCACGATGGCGACCCGTCGCCGCCGCAAGAAGGCCGACGAGGGTACCGAAGCCACGGCGACCACGGCGGATACCGCCCCGGCCCCGATCGACGTGGACGCCGCCCCGACCACGCACCGTCGGACGGGATGGTGGAAGCGCTGAGCAGCCTCGGCCCGCCAGAAACGGAAAACCCTGCCTTCGCAAGAAGGCAGGGTTTTTTATTGTCCCGCATGACTGCCGGAAACGTGGGCGATCACGGCGACAGGGAAAGCCATCGGTGCATTGCCCCCGATACCTCTTTCACACGCATCGTTTTAGACACGCAGGATACGCATAAGGCCTGGGCTGATAAGGTTTCCCCATAACAGTGCATTGATAAAAAACAATAAAAGTTTTTGGGTGCCGCCTTTTTCTCAAAAAGGCGGCGTTCTTTCGAAGTTTTTGCAAAAAGCTTCACCAAAGACTTTTATTATTTCTCGCCATGTCCATCCGGCATGGCGGGGGCGGTTTCCCAGCCGGGGCCGATAATGGCGGCGCTACGGCGGCCCAGCCCGTCATTGCGCAGGACGATCATGTTCTGCTCCTCCAGATAGGCCAACTGCCGCCGGGCGCGCCCCAGCGAATGGGTGCCGTATGTGCGGGCAATCAGGCTGTCGGACGGGCAGGGTTCACCATGCAGGGCCGCACGCGCGATCAGCAGGAAAATACCCTGCACATCATCAGGCAGCACACCCGCCATCTGTTCGGCCTGCCGCCACTGCCCGCTTTCCGCCGTCTGCGCATCCACTCCGGCCTTGGCCACCGCCAGCAGGCGGCGGAAGCGCGGCATGTCCAGCGCGTCGCGCCCCATGCCCTCGATCCGGCAGCGGACGAGAAAATCCTGATACAGCACATGTACGGGGCGAAAGCCCGCATCCTCGTCACGCAGGATATCGCTCAGGATCTCGATAAAGCGCAGCCGCTGGGCCGCCGCATCCACGGGGGCCGCGTCCGGTTCCTCTTCCGCTGCCTCCACCGTCGCGGTTTCAGCGTGGGCGGCAAGCTGGGACAGGATATCGGGCGGCGGGCTGAAACTGCGTGGCTGACGGGCCGGAACCTCACGTTCAGGTACGGGGGTCAGGATCAGTTCACGGATCTCATCCCCCGCGGGTACCGGCTCGAACGGCATGAGCGTGGGACCGGCCGAACGGCTTTCGGTTTCCACCGGGCCAATCCTGACCGCCAGCGGCCTGCGCGACACGGCAGGACCAAGGGCCACGAAATATCCACGTTCCAGGTCACGGAAACTTTCGGCCTGCCGCCGTTCCATGCCCAGCAGGTCGGCGGCCCGCATCATGTCGATGTCAAGGAAGGTGCGGCCCATGAGGAAGTTCGAGGCCTCGGCCGCGACATTCTTCGCCAGCTTGGCCAGGCGCTGGGTGGCGATCACCCCCGCCAGCCCCCGCTTGCGCCCACGGCACATGAGGTTGGTCATGGCGCCAAGCGAGGCCCGGCGCGCCTCATCCGACACCTCGCCCGCCGCTGCCGGGGCAAAAAGCTGGGCTTCATCCACCACCACCAGCACGGGGTACCAGTAATCACGCGGCACCTCGAACATGCCGCCGAGGAAGGCGGCGGCGCGGCGCATCTGCACCTCCGCGTCCACGCCCTCAAGGTTCAGCACGACGGAGGCCCGATGCATGCGCATCCGCTCCCCCGCCGCCTGCAGGGCTGCCTCGGTATGTTCGGCGGCGTCAATGACCAGGTGGCCGTAGCGTTCGGCAAGGCTTACAAAATCGCCTTCGGGGTCGATGATCGCCTGCTGCACCATGCGCGCGGACTGCTCCAGCAGGCGGCGCAGCAGGTGCGACTTGCCCGACCCGGAATTGCCCTGCACCAGCAGGCGGGTGGACAGCAGTTCCGCCAGGTCCATCGTCACGGGGGCATCCGTCGCCATGGCCCCGCGCCGTTCACCAATCGTGATCGCAACACTCATGGCGCTGACGGATACCGCCCGCGCTGCGAGTCACGCAACCATTCCCATGCGCCCTGCCCCGCCATGCGGCCGGTCGCGACACAGCCCTGCAGCAGGTACCCGCCGGTAGGCGCCTCCCAGTCCAGCATTTCACCGGCGGCGAAAACGCCGGGCAGCGCACGCAGCATGAAATGTTCGTCCAGCGCGGGCCACGCGATTCCCCCCGCCACCGAAATGGCGCGGTCCAGTACTGCGGGCGCGCGCAGCACCACCGGCACGGCCTTGACCAGGCGGGCAAGGGCCATGGGGTCACGCGGCGGCGGTCCCCCGCCCCCTTCGCGCAGCAGCGCAATGGCCACGGGCGGCAGCCGCAGCGCCTTGCGCAAGGTGTTGGACAGGCTTTCACGCGCGCGCACACGGGCGATGCGGGTCGCGATTTCCGCCACATCCAGCGCGGGCCGCAGGTCGATATGGACCAGCGCATGGCCGTCACGCGCAATCCGGTCGCGAATCGCGGCCGACAGGGCATAGACCGCGCCGCCTTCGATTCCCGTGCCGGTCACCACGGCCTCGCCCCGCACAGTGTCAGCGCCATCCAGCGCAAGTGCTATGCCCCGCAGCGGCGTGCCCGCGAAACGGGTGGTGAACGCCGCGCCCCACCCGGTCACGAAACCACAATTGGCGGGGGCGAAGGGGGTTACCTCAACATCGTGGCCCAGCAGGTGCGTCCGCCATGCGCCATCCGATCCCAGCCGCGCCCAGCTTGCGCCACCCAGCGCCAGCACCGTGGCGTTGACCCGCCACGATGCCGGGCCGCCGGGACCTGTCACCCGCAGCCTGCCCTCCGTGTCCCAGCCTTCCCAGCGGTGGCGCGTCAGCAGTCGCACGCCGCCCGCGGCAAGCCGCGCCAGCCATGCCCGCAGCAGCGGCGACGCCTTCATGGCGCGGGGAAAGACACGGCCGCTGCTGCCGGTAAAGCAGGGCTGGCCCAGCCCTTCGGCCCACTGCACCATGTCCTGCGGCGTAAAGGCGCGCAGGGCGCGTTCCATCATCGGGCCTGCATGACCGTAACGGGCGGCAAAGGCATCCGCCGGTTCGGAATGGGTCAGGTTGAGGCCACCCCGCCCGGCCATGAGCAGCTTGCGCCCCATGGTGGGCATCTGTTCCACCACGCTGACGCCGCACCCGTGGCCGGACAGGATTTCGGCCGCGGCAAGGCCCGCAGGCCCACCGCCGATCACCGCGACATGCGGCCTGAACACGAATTCGGTCATCAGATGATATAATCGATCGGCGGCAGCATCTGGTCCATGGTGAAGGCCGGCAGGCTGGAATGCCGCGTGCCCACGATACGGGCGGGATTGCCCACCACGGTGGTATAGGCGGGCACGGATTCCAGCACGATGGAGCCTGCGCCGACCTTCGCCCCCTCGCCGATCTCGATATTGCCCAGGATCTTGGCCCCCGCCCCGATCAGCACGCCACGGCGCACCTTGGGGTGGCGGTCGCCCACATTCTTGCCGGTGCCCCCAAGGGTCACGCCCTGCAACAGGGACACGTCATCCTCCAGCACCGAGGTCTCGCCTATGACAATGCCCGTGCCATGGTCCAGCAGGATACGCCGCCCCAGCCGCGCAGCAGGATGGATATCGACGGCAAACAGTTCCGAACACCGGCTTTGCAGGTGCAGGGCAAGGTAACAGCGGTTGTTGTGCCACAGCCAGTGCGCCACGCGGTAGCTCTGCACCGCGTGATAGCCCTTGAAGAACAGGAAGGGGGTCACGTAATTGGCCGTGGCCGGGTCGCGTTCACGGATGGCCACAAGGTCGGCCGCCGCCGCGCTGACGATATCGGGATCGGCGTCGAATACCTCGCTCACCAGTTCGGCCAGCGCGTCATCCGCCACCGAACGATCCCCCAGCTTGCGCCCGATCAGGGCGGCCAGCGCGCAGCGGAAGGACGCATGGTTGCGGATGCCGGTGGCCAGCAGCCCCTTGACCAGCGGGTCATTGCACCCGCACGCGCCATTCACGATTTCCTGCCACAGCGCGATGGGGTCCACATACCCCAGCGTTGGCGGCATGACGGGACGCGTGCGTGTATCCATGGAAGTGCCCGCAGGCTGCTTTTCAGACATAAGCCATCCGTTCCGGCCCCTGGGGCCTGTTAGTCGTCGCGATCCCCGTTTTACAGGCCCATGGCGTGCCGGGCAAAGCTGCGGCGCAGCGGGGTGATGCGGTTGACGGCCGCAAGCCCCACGTCGCGCGCCAGCCGCAGGACCGGGTTGTCATTGCCGAACAGGCGTTCCAGCGCATCGGTCGCCACCAGCATGAGCATGTTGGCGGGACGGCACCGCGCCTGGTACCGGCGCAGCACGTCCGCCGCCCCCACGTCCCCGCCACCGGCATGCACGCGACCAAGGATGTCGGCCATGGCGATCACGTCACGGAAGCCGAGGTTCAGCCCCTGCCCCGCGATGGGGTGGATGCCATGCGCGGCGTCCCCCACCAGGGCGAGGCGCGTATCAATATAACGCTGCGCGTACTGCGCCGAAAGCGGATAGACCCACCGCCGCCCCACCGGGTTGATGGCGCCCAGCCAGTCATCGCCCATGCGGCGGCGGATTTCGTGGGCGAAGGCGTCATGCGGCAGGTCGGCCAGACGGTGGGCGACCTTCTCGCTTTCGGTCCAGACGAGGGCGGACAGGTTGGGATGCTCGGCCGTTCCCGCCATGGGCAACTGCGCAAACGGGCCTGCGGGCAGGAAATGTTCCAGCGCGCGGCCTTCATGCGGGAACTCATGGGCCACGGCGCAGACAATGCCGCACTGGTTGTAGGGCAGGCGCGTAACCGTGATGCGGGCCTGGTCCCGCAGCGGGCTGCGCCGCCCTTCCGCCGCGACCACCAGGCGTGCGTGGATCACGCGCCCGCTGGTGGTGCGGATCACCGCGCCATCGGGGCTGCGCGTCACCACCCCTTCGTCAGGGGCGAAAACATGCACGCCGGGCGTTGCATGCAGGCTTGCGTTCAGCGCCACGCGCAGGGCGCGCGCCTCGATCATCGCGCCGAAAGGCTGGTCGGCGTCGCCGCGCCCGAATTCAAGGAACAGGCGCGAGGGCGGCTGCCCCGGCCGGCCATCAGTCACGCGGATTTCGCGGATATCGCACGATTCCATGGGCAGGCGCTGCCATACGCCCGCTTCCTCCAGCAGGCGGCGCGACCCTGCGGCAATGGCATAGGCGCGCCCATCGAAAGCCGGGTGCTCCATCGGCGGCAGGGCCGCGCGGTCAATGATCGCGACCCGCATGCCATCGGCGGCCAGGCGGCAGGCCAGTGTCGCGCCCACCGGCCCCGCCCCCACGATGCAGACATCGACCTCAAGCGGTCCGGGTGCTGTATGGGATGGCATGTTCGCGGTCATTTCGTTTCCTGTTCTGGGCCTTATGGCAGGGACGGCAGGCCTGCCGGATTTACGCCCCTCCACGGGGCGGGCACAAGCGCGCTTAACACATCGGAAGCGCCAAGGCGGATGACATGCATCACCCGATCAGGGTATAGACGGGACGTTACCTTACCTTTCACACACGGTCAGCCCGGCCGGACAGCAGAAATGGAGACATGGTGAGATGAAGCTTGTCACAGCCATCATCAAGCCTTTCAAGCTCGACGATGTGCGTGAGGCCCTGACCCCGTTGGGGATACAGGGGCTGACCGTATCGGAAGTCAAGGGCTTTGGCCGGCAGAAGGGCCAGACCGAAATCTATCGCGGGGCGGAATATCACGTAAGCTTCCTACCCAAGATCAAGATCGAGGTCGCCGTGAGCGACGACCTGGTGGAACAGGCGGTGGAAACGATTCTGGAAGCCGCCCATACCGGCAAGATCGGTGATGGCAAGATCTTCATCTCCCCCCTTGACAGCGTCATCCGCATCCGGACACGGGAAACAGGCGACAGCGCACTGTAGCCCCACCTTTTTTACAACCGTCATTTCAGGACCGATCCACTCCATGGCCACATCCTTCCGTTTCAAGATCGCAGCCGCGTCCGTGCTCGCCCTCACCCTGTCGGCCGGTGCAGCGCACGCCCGCGAAACCTCCAAGGCATGCCACCAGAAGTTCGCCACAGCCCGCACCGCGGGCACGCTGAACGGGCAGAGCTACAAGGACTTCAAGACCGCCCAGTGCGGTGATGCCGCCACCCCGGAGACCAAGGCCACCGAAGCCGCGGCCCCCGCGGCCAGCCCCGTCGCGGCACCGGCTGCCCCCGCCCCCAAGGCTGCCGCCCCGGCTGCGGCCCCCGTGTCCACCAGCGCCACGCTGCCTGACGCCGTTTCCCCAAAATACAGCAAGGAAGCCGCCGGCAAGGCCCGCATGCACACCTGCCTTGACCAGTACAACGCCAACAAGGCCACCAACGCCAATGGCGGCCTGCGCTGGATCCAGAAGGGCGGCGGCTATTACAGCGTATGCAACGCCAAGCTGAAGGGCTGATCCACCCCGATCATCCCGGCGGTTATCCCAGGCCCGGCAGGTCATGCCGGGCCTGATTTTTCAAGACCGCCTGAAAACAACCTGTCGTGCAAAAAATAAAAGTTCCGGGACCACCTTCTTTCAGACAGGCGGCGTTCCCCGAAGCTTTTTGGAAAAAGCTTCACCAGGAACTTCCGTTTTTCAATTCATCCCTTACCGGGGGCCTGCCGTGGCGCGGGCCGGATGAAGATCTGGTTGGTGGCATAGGATATCCACACCCGGTGGGTGGCGAACCAGTCCGACCCCAGCAGCATTTCCAGATGTTCGCGCAAGGGGGCCACGGTCAGCGTGACATTGCGCTCCAGCTCATGACCGACCTGCAGGCTGTCGAAGCGGTGCCAGTGGTAGATATCCTTGTGTCCGTCCACGCTGGCGGTCACGCCGCCGGGGTCGCGGTCAAGCTGTGACTGGCTGACACCGGCGCGGCGCGCGACCTCTGGCGAGACGATGCGCGAACGCGCGCCACTGTCCAGCAGGGCCGTGACCGGCCTGCCATCCAGTTTCACTTCCAGCAGGAAACGGTTGTCCTGCCTGCGCAGCGGCACGGTTTCATACGGCCCGTCCCATGCCGGTGGCGGCGCGCAGGCCATGGACCCATGCTGGATGTTCCACAATGTCAGCATGCCGCCGGGCACATCCATGTCCAGGTCGAAGCGCGACAGGATATCGCCCCCCAGCAGCCCCGCCACGGGTGGGTGGATCATCGGCTGGCCCGGCAGTTCGCCCACCGGCACCGAACGCGCGCCGAAATCGACATTGCCCACCCGCAGGTCCGGCACCAGGGCGTTCGGCGTCGCCTGCGCCATCCCGCCCGTGCCATGGATGACGGTTTCATGGTCGGGATCAAGCCGCAGCCGCAGGTAGCCCACCATGTCCGGGGTCAGCAGGCCGCCATCCGATCCCGTATCCACCAGCGCGCTGAGGTCATGGCCCGCGATGCTGACGACAATGGACAGGTAGCCGCCATCATCACGCAGCGGCACCTGGGCGACGCGTTCATGGTTGCACAGGCGCGGCACCGTATCCTGTGCCGCCATGGCCGCCACCGGCAGCCCGGCCCCGCCCATGGCGGCAATGCCCCACGCCGCAAGCCCCCATGCCGCAGGCCGGTTACGCCTTCCCGCCACTATGCCAGTCGCCCGGCCATGGTGTCGGTCGCATCCAGCAGGGCGGACAGGATGCCCGGTTCGGTCATGGCGTGGGCAGCCGTATCAATGATCCGGAAATCCGCCTCGGGCCATGCGCGGTGCAGGTCCCACGCGGTGCGCATGGGCGTGGTGACATCATAGCGCCCCTGCACGATGACGGCGGGGATATGGCGGATACGTCCCACGTCACGGATCAACTGGCCCTCATCCAGCCATCCGGCATTGATGAAATAGTGGTTTTCGATACGCGAAAACGCCAGCGCGTAACGCGGGTCGGCATGCTGTATGATGGTGTCGGACGCGGGACGCAGGGTAATGGTGCGCCCTTCCCACACGCTCCACGCTATGGCGGCCTTCATCTGCACCTCCGCGTCCGGGCCGGTCAACTGGCGGTGATAGGCCGCCATCAGGTCGCCGCGCTCATCGGGCGGAATGGGGGCGACAAACTGTTCCCACAGATCGGGAAACAGCCATGATGCGCCATCCTGATAATACCACAGCAGTTCCGCCCGGCGCAGGGTGAAGATGCCGCGCAGCACCAGCGCGCTGACATGCCCAGAATGCGCCTGCGCATAGGCCAGCGCCAGCGTGGACCCCCATGACCCGCCGAACACCATCCATTTTTCCGCGCCGGTCATGACGCGCAGCCGTTCGATATCGGCCACGAGATGCCATGTCGTGTTGTTGGCCAGCGACGCATGCGGCGTCGATCGCCCGCAGCCACGCTGGTCGAACAGCAGGATGCGGTAGCGGTCGGGGTCGAACATCTGGCGCTGGAAGGCCGAACAGCCGCCACCGGGGCCACCATGCAGGAAAACCACCGGGATGCCCTCGGGATTGCCGCACAGCTCCCAGTAAATGCGGTGTCCCTCCCCCGTATCAAGCCAGCCGTGATCGTAGGGGGCGATCGGGGGATAGGGGAACCGCTGGGACATGGGCAATCCTGTTCATCGTGCAGTATCGGGCGGGGTATCGGTGGCATGGGGATGCGCACGTGTCCAGACATCCATAAGCCGGGCTTCGTCCGCCAGCGTATAACGCTGCGTGGTGGACAGGCTGGCATGGCCCAGCAGGTCCTGTATCACCCGCAGGTCGGCGCCGCCTTCCATAAGGTGGGTGGCGAAGGAATGCCGCAACGCATGCGGGGTGGCATGGTCGGGCAGGCCCGCCATGTGCCGCCATGTGCGCATGGCGCGCTGGGCGATGCCGGCCTGCAGGCGGCCACCGCGCACGCCCACGAACAGCGGCGCATCGGGCTGCGGCAGCGGGTGCGCGCCCAGCCAGCGCGCAAGCGCCTGCATGACCTGTGGCAGCACGGGCACCATGCGCTCCTTGCCGCCCTTGCCGCGTATGCGCAGCACGCCATCGCCTTTCACGCCATCGCCCAGGGCGCGGGCCTGCTCCAGATCACGCACATCCAGCGTCAGGGCTTCGGAAATACGCAGGCCACATCCATACAGCAGCATGAACAACGCCCCGTCGCGCACCCGCGCCATGGGGGTATGGGCGATGTCCGATACCCCTTCGGGCACCTCCAGCGCCTGGGCCTGTGGCAGCGGGCGGGGCAGCGGGCGGCGCGTGCGCGGCGTGGCCAGCAGGCCCGGCGCCGGATTATCGACACCGTGGTGGCGCGCAAGGTAACGGTAGAAGGACCGCAACGCCGAAACCCGGCGCGCGCGCGTACGCGCGGCGCGATCCTGTGTCGTGGGGCGGCGGCCGCTCAGGGCGGCGGCATGTTCATGGGCCAGCCATGCCCGCAGGTCGGCCAGCGACAGGCCCGCCAGCACTCCCATGTCCGGCTCCGCACCCAGATGCGTGGTCAGGAAGGCAAGGAACCGGTCCAGGTCCCCCCGATAGGCCGCAAGCGTCAGGGGCGCGGCGCGACGTTCGGTTTCCATCCATTGCAGGAAGGCGTCACGTGCTTCGGTTGCCATCATATCCCGCGCCCTTTCATAAAGATTTTCTCGCAATAACGCGTTGATAAAAAATAATAAAAGTTTTTGGGTGCTGCCTTTTTTCAAAAAGGCGGCGTTCTTCGAAGCTTTTTGAAAAAAGCTTCACCAAAAACTTTCCTGCGTTTTTCAGGATATGTCACAAGCAGGCTTTTCATAATGATGGTGTGTGCGCCCTGTGCAAATGATGGACAAGACACGGGCGATGCCTGACGGTAGAAAAACACATGCCGCATCGCAATGCTTCACAACCGGACCTGCTGCCTACCCCTGCTGATGGTCGGGTGCGGGTCATGCTGACCCTGCCCTTTGCCGGGCCGCTGGACTACCTGCTGCCGCCCCGCCTGGCCGATGTGCGGCCCGGTGACATCGTCAGCGTGCCACTGGGCCGCCGCACCGAAACGGGCGTGGTCTGGGACGCGACATCCCGCCTGCCCCCCGAATTCACCCCCCCACCCCAGAAGGACGTCCCGACGGCACGCCTCAAACCCGTAGCGAGCCGCCTTGACCTGCCGCCGTTGCCCGCGCAGTTGCGGCAGTTCGTGGACTGGGTGGCCGCCTATACCCTCTCGCCGCCGGGCATGGTGCTGGCCATGGCGTTGCGGGCCAACGCGCTGGCCCCGCTGCCGCGTCCCGCCTCCGGCTGGGAGCCGGTTCCCACGCCACCCACGGGCCTGCGCCTGACGCCCGCGCGGCACAGGGTGCTGGATATCGCAGCCAGTGGCGCCCCCCTGACCACGACGGAACTGGCCCGCCGCGCGGGCGTGGGGGCCGCCGTGATCCGCGGGCTGGCGCAGGCCGGCGCATTGCAGGCGGTTGAAATCGCCCCGCCGCCGCCCTTTGCCAGTCCCGATCCCGCGCATTGCCCCCCGGTGCTGGAAGGCGACCAGGCGACAGTCGCCACCGAACTGCGCGCCCGCGTGGCGGAGAACGGGTTTTCCATCACCCTGCTGGAAGGGGTGACCGGGTCCGGCAAGACCGAGATTTACATGGAAGCCATAGCCGCCTGTGTCGAAGCGGGGCGGCAGGCGCTGGTGCTGCTGCCCGAAATCGCGCTGTCGGCCCAGTGGACCGGGCGGTTTGCCCGCCGCTTTGGCGCGGAACCCGCCCTGTGGCATTCCGACCTGGGATCACGCCTGCGCCGGGTGACGTGGCGGGCGGTGGCCGATGGCACGGCGCGGGTCGTGGTTGGCGCGCGGTCGGCGTTGTTCCTGCCGTTCGACCAGCTTGGCCTGATCATTGTCGATGAGGAACACGAAACCGCCTTCAAGCAGGAAGACGGCGTGACCTACCACGCCCGCGACATGGCGGTGGTCCGCGCGCGCATGAGCCGCGCGCCCGTGGTGCTGGTTTCCGCCACGCCCAGCCTTGAAAGCCTGGCCAATGTCGGCGCGGGCCGGTACCGGCACCTGAAGCTGGGCGCACGCCACGGCAACGCCAGCATGCCGGATGTGGAAACGCTGGACATGCGCGCGGACCCGCCCGAACGCGGGCTGTTCCTGTCGCCCACCCTGACCGGCGCGATCAATGATGCGATCGGGCGCGGGGAACAGGCGATGCTGTTCCTCAACCGCCGGGGCTACGCGCCGCTGACGCTGTGCCGCACCTGTGGCCACCGCATGCAGTGCCCCAACTGCACCGCGTGGCTGGTGGAACACCGCGCGCGCCATATCCTGACCTGCCACCATTGCGGGTATGACGAACCCATTCCCCAGACCTGCCCCAAATGCGCCGATGCCGACAGCCTGACCCCCATAGGCCCCGGCGTGGAACGGATAACCGAAGAAGCGCGCGCCACCTTCCCCGATGCGCGGATACTGGTCATGGCCAGCGATACGCTCAATGGCCCCGCCGCCACCGCCGCCGCCGTCGAGCGCATAGCCCGGCGCGAGATCGACCTTGTGATCGGCACGCAGATCGTGGCCAAGGGCTGGCATTTCCCGCACCTGACGCTGGTGGGAATCGTGGATGCCGACCTGGGCCTGGGCGGTGGCGACCTGCGCGCGTCCGAGCGCACGGTGCAACTGTTGCACCAGGTGGCGGGCCGCGCGGGCCGTGCCGAGGCCCCGGGCCGCGTGCTGCTGCAAAGCTACGTGCCCGACCACCCGGTCATGCAGGCGCTGGTATCGGGCGATTTCGCAAGCTTCATGGAACAGGAAGCCGAGCAGCGTCGCCCCGGCTTCTGGCCCCCTTATGGCCGGCTTGCCGCCCTGATCGTCAGCGCGGAAGCACCCGATGCGGCGGACCTGACGGCGCGCGCGCTGGGCCAGAACGCGCCCCGGATGGATGGCGTGCAGGTGCTGGGGCCGGCACCGGCGCCACTGGCCATCCTGCGCGGGCGGCACCGTTTCCGCCTGCTGCTGCGCGCACGGCGCAACATCGCGGTGCAACCGATCATGCGCGAATGGCTATCGCGCGTGAAGCCTGAGCGCGGGGCGCGGATCGACGTGGATATCGACCCGGTCTCGTTTTTATAAATCGCTGATAATAATAAAAGTTTTTGGTGAAGCTTTTTTCAAAAAGCTTCAAAGAACGCCGCCTTTTTGAAAAAAGGCGGCACCCAAAAACTTTTATCCGTTTTGATTCACTGCGCGTCGGTCGCCTGCGTCATGTCGCGCTGCATGATCCCGTCAACCGGGCGACCGGCCAGCGACAGGGCCACGGCCTCGGCAATGCGGATACCATCAATCCCGGCCGACAGGATGCCACCGGCATAACCCGCCCCCTCGCCCGCGGGGAACAGGCCGCGCATGTTCACGCCCTGCCCGTCCACCCCGCGCGGGATGCGCAGGGGGGAGGACGTGCGCGTTTCCACCCCGGTCATGACCGCATCACGCATGGAAAAGCCCGGTATCTTGCGCTCGAACGCGGGCAATGCCTCCCGCATGGCGGCCACCGCGAATTCCGGCAGGCAGCGCGCAAGGTCGGTAGGGGTGACACCGGGCCTGTAGGACGGCACGACATCGCCCAATGTGGTCGACGGCCTGCCCTCAAGGAAATCCCCCACCGTCTGCGCCGGGGCGAAATAGGCCCCCCCGCCGGCTTCGAACGCCTTGCGTTCCCACTCACGCTGAAAGGCGATACCGGCCAGCGGGCCGCCGGGATAATCGCGTTCCGGCGTAACCCCCACCACGATGCCCGCATTGGCGTTGCGTTCGGCACGGGAATACTGGCTCATGCCATTGGTCACCACCTGCCCGACCTCCGACGTGGCGGCCACCACCGTGCCACCGGGACACATGCAGAACGAATAGACCCCGCGCCCGTTGGCCGCATGGTGCACCAGCCTGTAATCCGCCGCCCCCAGCAGCGGCACGGTTTCGGGCTGGCCATAGCGGGCGGTGTTGATGACGGATTGCGGGTGTTCGATCCGCACGCCGATCGAAAACGGCTTGGCCACCATCTCCACGCCTGCCGCGTGCAGGGACCCAAAGGTGTCGCGCGCGCTGTGGCCTATGGCCAGCACGACGTGATCCGCCACGATTTCATCCCCATCCGCCAGCCGCAGGGCGGCCATGCGCCGCCCGCCCGCGCCATCATCACGGGTCACGAAATCGGTCACATGCGCGCCAAAGCGGTATTCACCGCCCAGCGCCTCGATCTCGGCGCGGATATGCTCCACCATCGAGACAAGGCGGAAGGTGCCGATATGGGGCCGGGAAAGGTACAGGATTTCCTCCGGCGCGCCCGCGCGCACGAATTCCGCCAGCACCTTGCGCCCGTAATGCCGGGGGTCGCTGACCTGGCTGTACAGCTTGCCGTCCGAGAACGTTCCGGCCCCCCCTTCGCCAAACTGCACGTTGCTTTCGGGGTTCAGGATGGATTTGCGCCACAGGGCGAAGGTATCGACGGTGCGCTCACGCACCACCTTGCCGCGTTCCAGCACCACAGGGCGCAATCCCATCTGCGCCAGCACCAGGGCCGCCATCAGCCCGCATGGCCCCGCACCGATCACCACCGGGCGCACGAACCCCGCCGCCCGCGCCATGGCCGGGCCATCATCCACCACGAAATGATAGGCCGTATCGGGGGCGGGCATGATGTCGCGCGCGCCGCCATGCGCGGCAAGGACGCGGGCTTCGTCCCGCACGGCGCAGTCCACCGTATAGACCAGCACGATACGGCGCCTGCGGCGCGCGTCATGGCCCCGGCGGACTATGCGCATGTCCGTAATATCCGCGACGGGCACGCCCAGCCGGTCGGCCACGGCCTGCGCCAGGGCGGCGTCGTCATGGTCGATGGGCAGGCGCAGTTCGGTCAGTCGGATCATCGGGTCGCGTTTCCATGGCAGTGGGGCCGTGGCGATGCCATATCACGGCGGCCCCGCGCACAAAATGCGCTAAGTGCTGGTGACGTGCCGCAACCTTCTGCTAGGAAGGCGGCACGCTTTCAATCCCACTGCTGAACGGATGCTGCCCCATGGGTGAGTGCCAGCATAACCATGGCGACCATGACAGCCATGACCATAACCACGATCATGGCCATGACGCCCACGGTCCCGACAGTCATGCGGGCCACGACCATGGCAGCGATGGCCACGCGGACCATGACTGCGGGCAGGGCCATGGCGGGCTGTTCGGCCACCATCATGTCCATACGCCCGCATCCTATGGCCGGGCATTCGCCATCGGGATCGCGCTCAACCTTGCCTATGTCGCCGGGGAGGCGGCATGGGGCGTGCGCAGCCATGCGCTGTCGCTGCTGGCGGATGCGGGGCACAACCTGTCGGACGTGCTCGCCTTGGGGGCCGCATGGCTGGCGGAAATCCTTTCGCGCCGCGTCCCCAGCCGCGATTTCACATACGGGCTGCGCCGGTCATCCATCCTTGCGGCGCTGGGCAATGCGGTGGCCCTGCTGGTCGTGACCGGCGGCATCATGTGGGAAGCCGTGCTGCGCCTGATCCACCCGCACCCGGTCGCCGGTGTCGCGGTCATGGTGGTCGCGGGCATCGGCATCGCGGTCAACGGGGTGACGGCCATGCTGTTCGCAAGCGGCGGCAGGACGGACCTGAACCTGCGTGGTGCGTTCGTGCACATGGTGTCGGATGCGCTCATGTCGCTGGCGGTAGTGGCAGGTGGCGGGCTGATCCTGATGACGGGATGGCTGCGAATCGATCCCGTCATCTGCCTTGTCGTGTCGCTGTCCATTATCGTGGCGACCTGGTCGCTTTTGCGGGATTCGCTGGACATGGCGCTGGACCGCGTGCCGCGCGGCATCAACGCCGAACAGGTGGATGCCTTCCTGCGCACCCTGCCCGGCGTGTGCGACCTGCATGACCTGCATATCTGGCCGATCAGCACCACCGAAACCGCGCTGACGGTCCACCTTGTGCGCGACGCCAGTGAAAACGGGCATGCCCCTGACGGGCTGCTCAACCGCGCGGCGCGTGAACTGCATGAACGCTTTGGCATCGTCCATCCCACGTTCCAGATCGAAACACTGAGCGACGCGGGTCACTGCGTCCTTGCCGACGCCCATACCATCTAGGTTTCAAGAGACCCCTGCCCGACATGTTTTCCAATACCAACACCAAGATGCGCGCGGCCTGGTGCAGCGTCGCCGTCAGCATCGTCGCGCTGGGCATGAAATACGCCGCATGGCGGGTGACGGGCAGCATCGCGCTGTATTCCGATGCGATCGAGACGATCATCAACGTGGTCTCCGCCGTGGCGGGGCTATGGGCGCTGCGGGTGGCCAGCCTGCCGCCCGACCACAACCACACCTATGGGCATTACAAGGCCGAATACCTGTCCGCCGTGGCGGAAGGGGTGCTGGTGGTCATCACCGCCTTCACCATCGCGCATGAGGCATGGGTGGGCTTCACGCACATGCACCCGCCCGAGGATTCGCTCACGGGCATCTCCCTCAATGGCGGGGCAGGGCTGCTCAACCTGGGGTGGGGGCTGTACCTCATGCGCATGGGGCGGGCGCACAATTCCCCCGCCCTTGTGGCCAGCGGGCACCATGTGCTGTCCGATGTCTGGGCATCCGCCGTGCTGATTGGCGGCTTTATCCTGATCCCGCTGACGGGATGGCTGTGGCTGGACCCGCTGCTGGCCGCGCTGATCGCGGTCAACGTGCTGCGCACGGGGTGGGACATGATGCGTACCTCCATCGCGGGGCTTATGGACGAAGCCCCCGATTCCGGGACGCTGGCGGAAATCCGCTCGATCATTTCCCATACCGCCACCGGCGCGATCGAGGCCCATGACATCCGCGCGCGTATCGTGGGCGCCATGACATTCATCGAATTCCACCTTGTGGTGCCGGGCAGCATGAGCGTAGAGGATGCCCATCATATCTGCGACCATATCGAGGACGGCCTGCGCGCGGGCGTGGGTGATGCGCTGATCAACATCCACGTCGAACCCGAACGCAAGGCCAAGCATACCGGCGTGCTGGTGCTGCCCTGATCCCGCCCCGGCCCGCTGCGCCTGACCGGGCGGCCACGGGCCGGGAAACCACAGGCCGGACGTGCCGGCAATGGCCGTCCGGGTTGCGATAAATGCTGCCCTTGTCCCGCAACCGGACTGTCCCCGCCCGGTTTTAACCGTCAGTGCCGTTGCTGAAAGTACATGACCGGTCATGCGAACCGACCTGACTGAAATCCGCAGGAAGCATATGCGCCACCTGCGCCGTTCCGCCCGCATCACCACCGAGCAGTGGCGGCGCAAGCTGGCGTGCTGGGCGGCGGCGGTAGTGGTTGGCGTGGTCGCGGTGGGATTCGCCATGGCGGCGGACGCAGCGGCCACGCTGCGCAACCATGTCATCGGTATCAGCCCGTGGATCATGCTGGCGCTGACGCCGGGGGGGCTGGCGCTGTCCTCGTGGCTGACACGCACGTGGTTCCGGGGCGCGCAGGGCAGCGGCATCCCGCAGACCATCGCCACCCTGCACCTTGAAAACTTCGCCATCATCGACCGGCTGCTCTCGCTGCGGGTGGCGGCGGGGAAGATCATGCTGACCACGCTGGGGCTGGTGGCGGGCGGCTCCATCGGGCGCGAGGGACCCAGCGTGCAGATTGGCGCCGCCATCATGCATGCCTGCGGGCGGTGGCTGAACCTGTCCACCGTCAGCATGCGGCGCGGGCTGATCCTGGCCGGTGGCGCATCAGGCGTGTCGGCGGCGTTCAATACGCCGCTGGCCGGCATCGTGTTCGCGATCGAGGAACTCAGCCACTCCTTCGAGCAGCGCACCAGCGGCACCATGCTGACAGGCGTGATCCTGTCGGGTGTGACGGCCATCGCCCTGGTGGGAAACTACAGCTATTTCGGGCATACGGACGTGGTGGTGCCGATCGGCATAAGCTGGATCGCGGTGCCGACCTGCGGCATCCTTGGCGGGATCGGTGGAGGCGTGTTCTCCGCCATCCTCATCCGGGCCACGCGCGGCCTGCCCGGTGGGCTGGGGCGCTTTGCCCGTGGCAGGCCGGTGGCGTTCGCCGCCGCCTGCGGGCTGCTGCTGGCGGTGATCGGCATCGCGTCGGACGGGATCACCTACGGCACCGGCTATGAACAGGCGCATGAAATCATCGAAGGCAAGACGCATTACCCCGCGTCCTTCTTCATCCTGAAGTTCATCGCCACCATCATTTCCTACTGTTCGGGCATTCCGGGGGGGCTGTTTGCGCCCTCACTCGCCATCGGGGCGGGATTCGGGGGCTGGGTCGCGCAGTTCCTGCCGCACACCACGCCGGGGGCGGTGGTGCTGCTGGGCACGGTGGCCTATTTTTCCGCCGTGGTGCAGTCGCCGCTTACGGCATCGGTCATCGTGATGGAAATGTGCGACAACCAGCAGGTGACGCTGGCGCTGCTGGCCACGTCGTTCCTTGCCTATGGCGTCTCGCGCATGATCTGTTCGCAACCGCTCTATGCCGCACTGGCCGAAGCCTTCCTCGATGGCATGGCCACCGCCCCCAAGCCGCCGGTGGCAACGCCCCGCCCGCCGCCCGCGCCGCCGCTACCTGTGGCGCGCTGACAGCACGCGTTCATACAGCGCAAGCCACTGCGCGGTTACGGCCTGGCGGGTAAAACGCGCCTGATAATCCCGCCTGCCGCCCGCCACGATCTGCGCGGCCAGCACCGGGTCATCCAGCACGCGCTGTATGGCGGCAGACAGCGCAGGCGCGTCATCAATCGGTACCAGCATGCCATTATCGCCATCGCGCACATGCGCGCGCGGACCGGCCGCGGCACACGCCACCAGCGGCACATCCGCCGACCACGCATCCAGGATGACGGTGCCAAAGGGTTCATAACGCGACGGCAGCACGCATATGTCCGCCGCCGCCAGCAGCGCCCCGCGATCGGACCGCCAGCCAAGGAAATGCACCCGGTCCGCAATGCCCAGACGGGCCGCCTGGGCCGCAAGGGCTGCCTTCAGGTCCCCTTCCCCCGCCAGCCACACATGGCAGCGCGGCAGCAGGGCCAGCGCATCCAGCAGCGTTTCCAGCCCCTTGGCCGGATGCAGCCGCGACAGCACCAGCAGCACCGGCGCGCCGGCGGGCGTATCCAGCGACCGGCGGGAAACGGGCGGCTGCGGCGTGACGGAGGGAAAGGTGGGCACGTAGGCCACCCGGTTCGCTGGCGCGCCGCGTTCGCGCATGGACTGCGCCATGTCGGGCGTGCAGCCCACAAACCAGTCACAATGCGCAAACGGACGCAGGTCCTTGTAATTGCCAAACCAGCCAATAACCGGGACACCCGTATGCGCGGGCACCAGTTCCGCCGCCCGGCGCAGCCAGCAATGGATCAGGTCGGGCTGCATGCGTTCAACCAGGCCCCGCAGCGCATGGCGGACCAGGGGACGCAGCGGCAGGCGCAGCGGTCCTGTCTCCACCGCCACCCCTGCCTTTTGCAGTTCTTTCCCCCGGGGGGCCGCAGGATGCATGACCACGCATTGCGTAAGCCCCGCCGCATGCAGGCTGAGCATGACATCAGTGGAATACAGTTCGGCCCCACCATTGCCCCGGGCCGCCATGATGTGGAGTACGCGCATGCAGTGCCCTGTTATCTGACTGCGATTCATAAAAAAGTTTTTTGTGAAGCTTTTTTCAAAAGCTTCAAAGAGACGCCGCCTTTTTGAAAAAAGGCGGCACCCAAAAACTTTTATGACTTAACCCGCTTTATTTAGCGCTCAGGTCAACCACGCAGGCGCGGCCATCTTCCGAACCGAAGGCAAGGCAGCAGCCATCGGGGCTGAATTCCAGCGCCGTCACCGCACCCGACCCGCCCACGCAGACCGGCAGGATACGCTGTGCCGATGTATCGGCCATCAGCACCGACCCATCGGCAAACCCGGCCGCCACGATATCATGGACGGGATGGCAGGCGACGCGCGTGCACATGACACCCGGCAGGCCACCGGCCTCCGCCGGGGGCTTGCCCATCGGCCCACCGCCAAAGAACGGCCACATCACGATCGTATCCGCCCCGCTGGTCACCAGCCACTTGCCGTTGCGGGTAAAGGCCATGGACTGCACCTTGGACGGATAGCCGCTCATGCGCATGTTATGCCCGTCCGACAGCCGCCAGCCATGCAGTTCCGATTCCTGCATGGAAGTCACCAGCGCCTCGCCCGCCGGGTGGATGGCGATGCCGATGTGGCTGCCCTTCCATTCCAGCGGGCGCACGGTATCCACCCTGGCCTGCACGAACCACATCGACGCGCCATTATAGTGCGATGCCGCGATGCGCTTGCCCTTGGCGTCGAACACGATGCCGCTGACGGTGGAGGGATGCTCCAGCACCTTCAGGGTCGTGTGCCCGTCGGCGTCGCGCAGCTCGACCTGCTTGCCCGATGCAAAGGCGATCACGCCGCCCTTGCCGTTGCTCCATGTCGTGATGTGCTCGATCCAGCGGCGGCCTTTTGCAAGGTCGCTGACGCCGCCATCGGCCGCCACACGACGCAGGGCGTTATCGTCGCCGCCGGTCAGGAAGCCGGTGGGCGCGGCATCGGGCGCAAGGGCAAGGATCGCGCCGTCATGCACGGTCATGGCGTTCCATGCATCAGACTGGCCCCAGTCGGCCCGGTCCGCCACCATGATGTCGCCCTCACCCGTGGCGAAGGCGACCTGCTGGCTGTCGCGCGAGATGGCGCAGCCGGTGATCTGGCCTTCCATCTGGCGCATGGCCCCGCGCCGTTCCAGCAGTCCGGTGGCGGGCATGGTATCGTTCACGGTATCGCTCATTTCGCACGGCAGCTTTCAAAACCGCGGCGAAGCTGCGGACGGTTGAGGTTACGGCCAATGAAGACCAGGCGCGAGACACGCGGCTCGCCTGCCTTCCACGGGCCGATGAAACCGCCATCAGCCATCATGTGCACGGCCTGGAAGGCGAAGCGCTGGTCCTCGCCGGCATAGTTCAGGATGCCCTTGGCGCGCAGGATGTCGGCCCCCTGTTCCTGCAGCACCGCGCCGATCCAGGCCTGGAACTTGGCGGCGTCCAGCGGTTCCTCCACCTCATAGGACAGGGAGGTCACGTCCGCCTCGTGGGAGTGGCTGGTGTCCTCAAGGAAATGCGGCGCGTGTTCCAGCGCGCGCTGCAGGTCGAACCCGCCCTGGTCCAGCACATCGGACAGCGGCACGTCGCCGCGCTGCGCGCGGTGGAGGCGGGCGACGGCGTTGATGGCGCGGATGCGCGATTCGATGGTGGCCAGCGCCACTTCATCCACAAGGTCGGTCTTGTTGAGGATGATGACATCGGCAAACGCGATCTGGTTCACCGCCTCCGGGCTTTCATCCAGCGTCTGGATGACGTTGTAGGCGTCAACCACCGTGACCACGGCGTCCAGCCGGGTCTTGCCGCGTACGTCTTCATCCACAAAGAAGGTCTGGGCGACGGGGGCGGGATCGGCCAGGCCCGTGGTCTCGACAATGATGCCGTCAAACTTCGCCCGGCGCTTCATGAGGTTGCCAAGGATGCGGATCAGGTCGCCGCGCACGGTGCAGCAGATGCAGCCGTTGTTCATCTCGAACACTTCCTCATCGGCATCCACCACGAGGTCGTTGTCCACGCCGAGTTCACCGAACTCGTTCACCACCACGGCGTATTTGCGGCCGTGCTGCGCCGTCAGGATATGGTTGAGCAGCGTCGTCTTGCCCGCGCCCAGGAATCCCGTCAGCACCGTAACCGGCACAAGGGTGTTCTGGGCGGCGGCGTCGGGCGACGCCTGAACGGTATCGGACATGTGGCCTCCGGTCCTTGTCAAATTGCCTGCATCATGCGTGGCGTAAGCCTTGTGTGCCCAGATATAGGGCCATGGGGCGGCGTGTCCCATACCCGGCAGCGCAGAAAAACGGAAAAGAGGGTCAGGCCCCGCCCCGGCGCAGGGCTGCATCGCGCATCGCCGCCCGGCAGGCGCGGGCGTGTTCGATGCCAAAACGCGCGGCCTGCGCCCGGCCACGCGCGGCAAGGTCCTCACGCGCGGGCAGGTCATCCATCAAACCGGCCATGGCGTGGGCCAGCCCCGTCGCGGGGTCGGGCGCGCACAGCAGGCCGCCATTGCCCACCACTTCGGGCAGCCCGCCCACAGGTGACGCGATCAGCGCCGCACCGGCGGCCATGGCTTCCAGCGCCGTCATGCCGAAGGGTTCGGGCCAGCGGCTGGGCACGACCACGATGGCGGCCTGCGCCATGGCCGCCAGCACCTCCGCATGCGGCCTGTATCCGGCCATGTCCACGCCCGCCGCCGTGGCCTTGGGCCGCAGGTCGGATACGAACGGTGTCACTGGTGCATCGGTGCGGAAGCGATCGGCGCCAATCATGCGGAAATCCCAGTCGGGACGGGTCGGCGCAAGCCGCGCGCAGGCCGCGACAAACAGGTCCGCCCCCTTGTCCGCCACCACGCGCCCGGCAAACAGCACCCGGCGCGCACGCTGCGCCATGGGCGGCGCCATTGCTGGCAACGCCACGCCGTTGGGAGACAGCCCGACCTGCCGCGCGCAGGAATCCGGCAGGCCATCAAGGAAGCGTTGCCGCACCCAGCCCGAGACGCAGGCCACGTCCATCAACCGCAGCAGGTCACGGCGCTGGCCAGGCGTTTCCGCCCCGCGCATGCCCTGCGGGTCGTTATGCAGCACCAGCAGCACGCGCTGGCCGGGACGGTGACGGGCAACATAATCGGCGGTATCGGGGCGGTTATGGACTTCCACCACGGCGGCGCCCGTCCCGGCCACCGCGCGCGCGATGGCTGCGGCATAACGCAGGCTGCGCCGCCCCGGTGGCCACAGGCCGGGCTGCACGGCACGGTATTCATGGTCCGGCAGCAGGGATGGCCCGTCCAGCGGCGGCCCTACGATCACATCCTGCCGCCCCGCGAGAGCGGCCACCTGCAACCCGATCGCCCCCACGGCGCGGGGGGAAAATCCCTCACGCGCGGGCAGCACCACCGCCACGCGCCATGGCATGCTCACGGGCGACTTCCCTCAGGCTATGTCCTCAAAACGGGCCTGCTGCCATTCCTTTGGTTCCTGCAGGGCCTTCTGGTACCAATCATCCACCAGCGGATGGGCGCGCACGGCGGTCATGTAGGCCCGCGATTCCGGCGACGGGCTGATGCCATAGGACAGGAAGCGCGAGACGATGGGCGCGAACATGGCGTCCGCCATGCCGAACGTCGCGCCGAACAGGAAGGGACCGTCCTTGCCAAAATCCAGCCGGGCCTCGGTCCAGATGGCGTCGATCCGGGCGATGTCCGCATCAATATCCGGCGTGGTGCCTGCCGCCAGCGGGCGGTTGTCGCGCCCGATATTCATCGGCATGGCCTGCCGCACGGCGCGGAAGCCTGCATGCATTTCGGCCGAGATGCTGCGGGCATAGGCACGCTGGCGCACATCGCCGGGCCACAGGCCGGGGGCCTGTTCGGCGCAGTATTCACAGATCGCGATGCTTTCCCACACCGCAACGCCGTCATGTTCCAGATAGGGCACCTTGCCATTGGGCGAAATGGTGCGGATGGCCGGGGTTTCCCCGTTATCGGCCAGCGGGATCATCTGTTCGCGCACATCCAGCCCGGCCAGGCGCACCGCCAGCCACCCGCGCAGCGACCATGACGAATACCGCCGCGTGCCAATGACCAGAATCCCATCACTCATGACGCCGCCTTCCCTTCGCTTCCGGCCTGTACAGCTTCCGCCCGGCGGATGAAACCACCGCCCAGCACCCGTGTGCCATCATACATCACGCAGGCCTGCCCTGGCGCGGGCACGGCACCGTCATCCAGTTCCACCCGCGCGCCATTGCCATCCGCCTGCCATACCGTGGCGGGCCGGGCGGCCTCACGCGCGCGGATCTGCACCGCGCAACGCAGGCCATCAGGCCCCGGCGGGGGGATAAGCCAGTTCATGTCGCGCAGCATCAGCGTGCGGGCCACGGCGTGGGCGCGCGGGCCGATCACCACGCGCCGACTGGCGGGTTCGATTCCCACCACCATCTGGCGCGCGCCATCGCGCATGGCGGCGTTGCCCAGCCGCTTGCTCTGCCCCACGGTGTAGCGGGTGACACCTTCATGCCGGCCCACCACATGGCCGGACTGGTCCACGATTTCGCCGGCCCCCGTCACATCGGGGCGCAGCTTTTCCACCAGACCCGCGTACGAGCCATCGGTCACGAAACAGAGGTCCTGGCTGTCAGGCTTGGCTGCCACCGCCAGGCCAAAGCGTTCGGCTTCCGCCCGGACGGCGGCCTTGTCGGGCATGTCGCCCAGCGGGAAGCGCAGGAAATCAAGCTGGTCGCGGGTCGTGGCGAACAGGAACCATGACTGGTCACGCCCGGCGTCAACGGGGCGGTGCATTTCCACCCCATCCGGCCCGTCCACGCGGCGGACGTAATGGCCGGTGGCCATGGCGTCCACCCCAAGGTCACGCGCCATGCCCAGAAGGTCGGTAAACTTCACGCCCTGGTTGCACGCAACGCACGGCACCGGCGTCTCGCCCGCCGCATAGGCATCGGCGAACGTGCCGATCACGCTGTCATGGAAGCGGCGTTCGGCATCAATGACGTAATGGGGGATGCCCAGCCGGTCGGCCACGCGACGGGCGTCATGAATGTCACGCCCCGCGCAGCATGCGCCCTTTTTCGTGCTTTCGCGTGAATCATAAAGCTGGAGGGTCGCGCCGATCACCTCGTGCCCCTCGTCCACCAGGCGGGCGGCGACGACGGAACTGTCCACCCCGCCGGACATGGCCACAAGAATGCGCATGGCTTGGTTCCACTTCCCTATGACAGGCAATGCCCGCAGGACTATCCGCCCCCGGGCATCGCACGTCAAACATCATGTTGCGCGTCCCATGACGCGCGGTGTGTGACAGGCCGCCGGTCAGGACGTGCGCGGCAGGCGCACCACAAGGCCGTCAAGCGCCTCGGTCATCACGATCTGGCAGCCCAGGCGCGATGTCTTTTCCAGACCGAAGGCCAGGTCGAGCATGTCTTCCTCATCCTCGGTCGGTGGCGTCAGCTTGGGCGCCCATTCGGGGTCCACCACCACATGGCAGGTGGCGCAGGCCAGCGAGCCTTCGCATGCGCCCTCAAGGTCGATCCCGTTCTTGTGGGCGATTTCCAGAACCGACAGACCCAGCGGGGCCGCGACCTCGCGGCGGGTGCCGTCACGCTCGATGAATGTTATATGCGCCATCTTTGTCATCCTGCCTGTTACCATTCGCCCGTTATCATGGCGAAGAACTGCCCTCCGCGCGGCAGCGTGCCACAGCCTGGCACAGGATCGCCGCCGCGCGATCCACATCGGCGGCTGAGGTATAGCGTCCGACGGCCAGACGCAAGCCTCCGGCGGCCTGATCCCCGTCCAGCCCCATGGCCGTCAGCACGTAGGATGGCGTCACCTCGGCCGAGGAACAGGCCGATCCGGTGGACAGGCACAGCCGTGGCGCGGCCGCCATCAGGTCCAGCGCGCGCACGCCGTCAAAGCGCAGGTTGAGGTTGCCCGCCAGCCGCCCCCCTTCCGCCATGGCGCCATGGACATGCACGCCATCGCATCCCGCCCTTAACGCCGCCAGCAGCCGGTCCCGCAGCGCCGCGACCCGCGCGCGCTCGGCCCGCCCTTCGGCGCGCGCGATGCGGCATGCCGCCCCGAATCCGATCACCAGTGGCGCGGGCAGCGTGCCCGAGCGCAGGCCGCGTTCCTGCCCGCCGCCGGAAAACAGCGGGGTCAGCCGCACGCGCGGCCTGCGGCGCACGAACAGCGCCCCCACCCCCTTCGGCCCGTACAGCTTGTGCCCGGACACGGATGCAAGGTCGAGATCCCACGCCCGCACGTCCACATCCACCTTGCCCACCGCCTGCGCCAGGTCGCTGTGCAGCAGCGCGCCCGCTTTACGGACAATCGGCGCAAGGGCCGCGATGTCCTGCACCACCCCGGTTTCGTTATTGGCGGCCATGATGCTGACCAGCAGGGTCGGCACGGACAGTGCCTCGGCCAGAACGGCAGGGTCCAGCGTGCCATCGGGCCGGACCGGCAGGATCACCGGCTCGCAGCCTTCGCGCGCAAGGTCACGCACCGATTCCAGCACGCATTTATGCTCGGTCGCAATCGTGATGACACGCCTGCGCGCGTCCCCGCGCCCCAGCAGGTGGCGCACCGCGCCCTTGATGGCGATGTTGTTGGCCTCCGTCGCGCCGGATGTCAGCACGATTTCGCGCGCCTCCGCCCCCAGTATCGCGGCCACTTCGGCACGGGCCTGCTCCACCGCGTCATGGGCTGCACGCCCCGCCGCGTGGTCAAGGCTGTGGGGATTGGCGAAGCTTTCGGTAAACCATGGCATCATCTCCGCCACCACGCGCGGATCGCACGGCGTGGTGGCCTGATAGTCAAGGTAGATCAGGTCGGAAAGCGCGTTCATGCCGCCCCCGCCTGCAATGCGGGCAACCGCCCGGCCATGGCGGTATAGGCCGCAATGAAGCCATCCACCTGCGCCTGCGTCACCGACCATGGCAGGGACACGCGGATGGCGCAGCCCGCGTCATCCCCGAACCCCATGGCGTCCAGCACGTGCGAGCGCGTGACCTTGCCCGATGAACATGCCGACCCGGCCGAGACGCAGTATCCCGCCATGTCCAGCGCGATCAATTGCGTCTGCGCCCGCCGCCCGGGCAGCACGAGGCTGGTCGTATTCGCCAGACGCGGGGCCGTGCCACCGCACACCCGCGCGCCGGCGGCCACCGCCGCCGCCTCGATCCGGTCACGCCATGCGCCAAGCCTGTCGGCCTGCTGCGCCATGCCTGCCACCGCCACCGTGGCGGCCGCGGCCATGCCCGCGATGGCTGGCAGCGCCGGGGTTCCGCCGCGCCGTCCCTGTTCCTGCCCGCCCCCGGCCAGAAGCGGGGTGATGGCATGGAAGCGCGCGCCCGCCAGCAGCAATGCGCCCGCCCCCTTCGGGCCGCCGAATTTATGGCCCGAGATCGCAACGCTGTCCGCGCCCAGTTCCCCTATGGTGAAGGGAATGCGGCCCGCCGCCTGCACCGCGTCCACATGCACCAGCGCGCCATGGGCATGGCACAGCGCCACGATGTCCCGCACAGGGTTGATGACGCCGGTTTCGTTATTGGCCAGCATGACACAGACCAGCGCGGGCGTGCCCCCACCGGCCGCCAGCATGCGTTCCAGCGCCCCATGGTCCAGCACGCCATCGGGGCGGACAGGCACCACCTGCCCCTGTGCCGCACCACGCACGGCATCGTGTTCGGTAGCCCCCGCCAGCACGCGCCGGCCCCGTGCCTGCCCGGTAATGGCCAGCACGTTCGCCTCCGTCCCGCCCGATGTCAGGACACAGTTTTCAGCCGACACGCCAAACAGGGTGGCCAGATCCTCCCGCGCGGTTTCCAGCACGGCGCGCGCGGCGCGTCCCGCGCGGTGGACGGATGACGGATTGCCCACCACGCCAGCCGCCGAAACCATGGCCGCCAGCGCCTCGGCCCGGAGCGGTTCGGACGCGTTGGCGTCAAGGTAGGTAAAACTGTCGCGTCGGGTGTTCATGCTGTCCAGCCATATGGTTACGCCACGTCGTTTTGCGAGGTGGATTACGATTTATCTGGCATTTTGTGAATCCACACCGCTATAAGGCAGCGCAACATAATATTTATTGCAACGTGTTATGGTGGGTGTCCGCACCTTTTCCATACCGCTGCCTCAATGTCGCCCGCCCGTCATCCGGGCCATGGCAAGGAGAGCGAACCGACACGACACATCCGGCCCGAGACGGAAAAAACCTTTCCCCCGCCGGATGGATTACGACGCATTACCATATCTGCCCCCCGCGCAGGGCACGCCTGCCAAAGACGCACTTTATGTCCGGTAGGCAACAGGCCCATTATCTGGCGGGTTGGTATACTTTCGGCCTGGCTGACCAGACCGGATCAATTCTGTCTTTCGTGCCGCCACCACCGGTTGAATACACGGCGTATTCCTGCTTCCGGCATGGATGACACCGAAGGACAGCATTTTTCTCTGCCTGCCGACCTGACGGGGCATCGCCGGTCGGGCAGGCTGTAACAGCAACCTTTCCCGCTGCAATGCCTGGAATGCGCGGGGAAATGCAAATGCGGGATACCTATGCCTGAGGTCATGTTTGCCGGCCCTGATGGCCGCCTGGAAGGTCGATACCATCATTCAAGCGCGCCCAACGCGCCGCTTGCGCTGGTGCTTCATCCCCATCCGCTGCATGGCGGGACCATGAACAACCGCATCACCTATGCGATGTACCGCGCGTTCGAGAAAATGGGTTTCTCGGTCATGCGCTACAATTCGCGCGGGGTTGGCCGCTCGCAGGGGCGCTATGACGGGGGCATTGGCGAAATTTCGGATGCTGCCGCAGCCCTTGACTGGATGCAGATGGTCAACCCGAACGCCAGCGGCCTGTGGATCGCGGGGTATTCGTTCGGTGCGTTCGTGGGCATGCAGCTGCTCATGCGCCGCCCGGAAATCACCGGCTGGATCAGTGTCGCGCCGCCCGCCAACCACTATGATTTCGGCTTCCTTGCGCCGTGCCCGTGCGGCGGCCTTATGATCGCGGGGGAAAACGACGAACTCGTGCCCGAACCCGCCGTGCGCAAGCTGGTGGACAAGCTGAACACCCAGAAGGGCGTGACCGTGGACTACCGCATATTCAAGGGCGCCGACCACGTCTTCGCCAACCATGCCGACCAGGTGGCCGAGGCGCTGGAAGACCACGTCAGCACGGTCATGAACCGCAAGGCGCTGGCGCTGGCCGCCGACTGACGCCCATACCCCCCCCCGCCCGGGCCGGGCTGTTCCATGATGGGCCGTGAACATGCTAGAGGCTGGTCCGCGCCGGGGCGGCCCGGCCAGCGATGCCTATCACAGCGCGGAACAGATCATGCCCAAGAGTGAATTCCTCCGGGAAGCCGAAGCACGCGGCTTCATTTTCCAGTGCACCGACATGGACGCGCTTGATGCGGCCATGCTGGCCGGTCCGGTGGGGGGCTATATCGGGTTCGACCCCACGGCGGACAGCCTGCACGTGGGCAGCCTGATCCAGATCATGATGCTGCGCCTGATGCACCGCCATGGCCACCGCCCGGTGGCGCTGGTGGGCGGCGGCACGGCGAAGATCGGTGATCCGTCCTTCCGCGAGGAAGCGCGCAAGCTCATGACGGTGGACACCATCGCCACCAACATGCGCGGGGTGGAAGCCTGCCTGCGGCAGTTCCTGCCGCTGGGCACGGGACCAAACGACCCGTTGCTGGCCAACAATGCCGACTGGCTGGACCGGCTGTCCTATATCGACCTGCTGCGTGATGTGGGCATCCATTTTTCCGTCAACCGCATGCTGTCCTTCGACTCGGTCCGCTCGCGGCTGGAGCGTGAGCAGGGCCTGACGTTCCTGGAGTTCAATTACTCCATCCTCCAGTCCTACGATTTCCGTGAACTCAACAGCCGTCATGGCGTGACCCTTCAGATGGGGGGATCGGACCAGTGGGGCAACATCGTATCGGGCATCGACCTGGTGCGCCGGATGAATGGCGCGCAGGTATTCGGCCTGACAACGCCGCTGCTGACCACAAGTTCCGGCGCAAAGATGGGCAAGACGGCGCAGGGCGCGGTCTGGCTGTCGGCTGCACGCCTGCCGGTATTCGACTACTGGCAGTTCTGGCGCAATGTGGAGGATGCGGATGTCGGTCGCTTCCTCAAGCTGTTCACGGACCTGCCGATCGCGGAATGCGACCGTCTGGCCGCCCTTGGCGGTGCTGAAATCAACGAAGCGAAAAAAGTCCTCGCCACCGAGGCCACGGCCCTGTGCCACGGCCGCGCCGCAGCGCAGGAAGCGGCCGAGGCCGCGCGCCGCACGTTTGAGGAAGGGGCCGTGACCGCAAGCGCCCTGCCCACCATCCACCTGCCCGCAGCCCTGCTGAGCGAGGGCGTACCCGCTTTCCGCCTGTTTGTGGAAGCCGGTTTTGCCGCCAGCAACGGCGAGGCCCGTCGCCTGATCCGTGGCGGTGGGGCGCGGGTGAATGACGTGGTGGTCAGGGATGAAGCGCAGGTCGTGTCCGACAGTGACCTGATCGACGGCTCGCTCAAGCTGTCATCGGGCCGCAAGCGCCATATCCTGGTCCAGCCGGCCTGAAGGCCACGGCCATGACACGCAGGCGGGCAGGCCGGGACAGCACGCAGGCACGACAGCCCGACCTGTTCGCGGCCGCCGCGCCACCGTCCCCCGCCCCGCCGCAAAGTCCCCGCCCGGCCACGCCAGACCTGCAATCCCTGCCCGCCGCGCCACGGGAACTGTGGGACCGGCTGGCCTATTCGCGCTTTCGCGCGCGTTTCCACCTTGGGGCGAAGGAACGCGATTACCTGGCGACGCGGGGCCTGCCGGAAGTCATGGCGCACGCGGCGGACTTCATCGCCACCCGACTCGCGCCCGCCCATCCGGACAGGGACGGCCGCCAGACCCCGTGGCGGGGGCACCCGGTCTTCATTGCCCAGCATGCCACCGGCACCTGCTGCCGGGGCTGTGTCGCCAAATGGCACGCCATGCCCGCGGGCCAGCCACTGGATACGCAGCAGCAGGCCTATATCCTGTCGGTCATACAGGAATGGATCAGCCGCGATGCGGCGACCCCTACGCCACGATCCGCGCCCAGACCTGATCCCCGCTGACCCAGCATTCGTATGATCGCGGCATCGGTCCCGCCGCCTCCATCCGGCCACCGGGGGCCTGTGCGCGCCCATCGGGGCCAAAGGTCCACATATGCAGCGGGCAGACAATGCGGCCATACAGCACGTAACCGGCGGAAAGCCGGGCATTGCCGTGGGGGCAGCGGTCATCCAGCACGGCGGGGCGGTCGTCCTCCACCATCCACACCACCAGCGCGCGGCCATCGCACAGGACGCGCTGCGGCGCCGCGCGCGCGGCGGATAACGCACATAATGGGCGGGAACCCGGTAACGCCTGTTTCATTGAACCCATGCCTTCCCCCTGCCGCGGCAGTTACCATCTTACGTGAATGGGGTGTGTCGTCTATCGTGCCTGCGCCCTGTCGCATGCAGGCGGCGCACCGGCCAACATTAACAGGATATGATGACGCATGGTTCTTTCCCCCCAGCATGAACATCTTCTGGACCGCCTGGCTGAAGTCGCCGTCCGGGTTGGCGTCAATATCGCGCATGGGCAGCAGCTTCTGATCACGGCACCGCTGGATGCCGTGCCGCTGGTCCGCCGCATAACCGAACATGCCTACAGGGCCGGGGCATCGCTGGTGACGCCGTTCTATGCCGATGACGTGGCGACCCTTGCCCGCTTCCACCACGCCGCCGATGATACGCTGGACACCGCCGCCGACTGGCTGCACGACGGCATGGCCAATGCCTACCGCAAGGGGGCGGCACGCATGGCGATCACCGGGGCCAACCCCGTGCTGCTGGCCAATGAAAACGCCGAGCGCGTCTCCCGCGTGGGCCGTGCCGCGTCGCGCGCGGGGCGTCCGGCCATGGAACTGATCACCCGTTTCGCCATCAACTGGAACATCGTGGCCTTCGCCACGCCCGCATGGGCGCAGCAGGTCTTTCCCGACCTGTCGGTGGATGCGGCGGTCAGCCGGTTGTGGGATGCGATTTTCCAGGCGTCCCGCGTTACGGTGGATGACCCGGTGGCCGAATGGAAAGCCCATAACGCCCACCTGCACAAGCGCGCGGCATGGCTGAACGACCGGCGTTTCGCGGCCCTGCATTTCAGCGGGCCGGACACGGACCTGACCGTGGGGCTGGCCGATGGCCATGCATGGGCCGGGGGCGCGGAACCCGCGGGCAACGGCATCATATGCAATCCCAACATCCCGACCGAGGAAGTGTTCACCACCCCCCACGCCCGCAGGGTCAGCGGGACGGTGCGCGCGACCAAGCCGCTGTTCCACCAGGGCACGCTGATTGACGATATCGCCGTACGGTTCGAGGACGGCCGCATTGTCGAAGCCCATGCCCGCACCGGGCAGGATGTGCTTGAACGCATACTGGATACCGATGACGGCGCGCGCAGGCTGGGCGAAGTGGCGCTGGTGCCCGCGTCATCCCCCATTTCCGAAAGCGGCATCCTGTTCCGCAACACGCTGTTTGATGAAAATGCGGCCAGCCACATCGCCCTTGGCCAGTCCTATGCCAAGTGCATGCTGGATACCGACAACCTGACCGAAGCCCACCTGGCGCAGCAGGGGGCCAATACCAGCTTTATCCATATTGACTGGATGATCGGGTCCAGCAAGATCGATGTGGACGCCATCAACCATGACGGCACCCGCGAACCCCTGATGAGACAGGGCGAATGGAGCAACCAGCCATGATACCTTCCTTCGTGCGCAAGGCGCTTTTGGCCACCACATGCGCCCTTGCGCTGGCCCCCCTTTCCGCCGCCATGGCCCAGCAGCCCACGCAGCAGATGACGCAGCAGGCCCCCAGCCCCGCGCAGCAGGCGGCGATCCAGCACGATATGGAAACCGTGGCGCGGTACAGGCTGCCCAAGGATTTCTTCACCCGCATGACGCCGGTAATGGAACAGATCCGCAATTCGCGCATCTCGCCCCCCGAAACACCGAACATGTCGCTTGAAGACACCATCAAGCGCACGGAAGCCATGCCGCAGCTTGAGCCGATCCTGAAGCAGGCGCACATGACGGCGCGTGATTTCGTCATGGGCATCACCACCTTTGGCATGACCGCCGCCGTGATGCAGCACCCCGCGCAGGACAGCAAGTCAATGCCGCCGCTGAACCCGGACAATGTCAGCCTGCTCAAGTCCCATACGGCACAGACGCAGGCGCTGATCCAGATCATGGGCGGCGGCGACGGCCAGCAGCAGCAGGCCCCGGGACCTTAAGGGGATATTTCAGGCCAGTCTCTTGATAAAAAACAATAAAAGTTTCGGGACGCCGCCTTTTCCCAAAAAGGCGGCATTCTTCGAGGCTTTTTGAAAAAAGCTTCACCAAAAACTTCTTCCTTATTGGCTGCGCGTTCCGTGGGCGGCCCGACGCCCCGCCGCCAGCAGGGCCACGGTGCGCGCCATGGTTTCGGCCTGCGTGTAACAGGCCAGCGCGCGTATCCGTCCCGCGTCCCCCATGCGCTGGCGTAACGCGCCATCATGCACCAGAAGGTCCAGCGCGGCGGCAAGCCGCGCGACATCGCCCGGTGGCACCAGCAGGCCGGTCTCACCCGCCACCACCTGCTCGCACGGGCCGGAAATGTCGCTTGCCACCACCGGCAGGCCACACAGCATGGCTTCGATCACGCTCATCGGCAGGCCCTCGAAATGGCTGGGCAGGACAAAGATATCCGCCGCCGCCATGATCGGCGCCACATCCGCGCGATATCCGAACATGACCATGCGCGCGCCAAGGGCCGCCCGTGCCGCGGCGAAACACGCGCCAAGGTCCACGCCACGGTCGCTGGGCAGGCGTTCGCCCACAATCCACAACACCGCGTTATCGGGCAAGGCGAGCATGGCCGCCAGCAGCTCGGGATAGCCCTTGCCGCGCACCAGGCGGGAGACGGCAAGGATGACGACCTGCCCCGCCCCCACGCCCATTTGCGCACGCAGGGCCGCGCGCTGTCCGGGCATGGGGTGAAAAACGGCCGGATCGCGCCCGTTGCCAATGGCCGTGGCGCAGGGGTGGATATGCAGCCTGCGGGCATCGCGGGCTTCCTGTTCCGACACGGTCAGGTAAATATCGGTCACCTTCCCCGCCAGCCATTCCAGCACAAGGGCCATGGCGCGCCGCACACGCGACCCCGGCTGGTTGAACAGGAAACCATGGCAGGTATAGGCAATGCAGGGCACGCCACACCACCATGCCGCAAAACGCGCCAGCAGGCCGCTTATGGGCATGTGGGCATGGACCATATCGGGCCTTTCCGCCCGGATCAGGCCCACCAGCCCCCGCCATGCCCGCCATTGCGCAAGGGGGGACAGGGTGCGCGACATGGGCACGGCCTCGACACGCAGGCCACATGCCCGGACATCCGCCAGCAAGGGGCCATCGGCACAGACCCCGACCACATCATGCCCCTGGTCGCGCAGGGCCTGCATGAGGGGGAACAGGAACTGGCGTAACGAGAAATCAACATTCGTGATTTCAAGGATCTTCATGCCAGCAACAGCAGCTTTTCACGCCTGAGCGCCCAGCGCACCACCTGCCGCACCTTGCCCGGCGGCCCATCGGCCTGCGTGATCCGGGTATCGTCGCCATCCCCATCCGCGTCCTGCCGGCGGGAAGCGGGATCAACGCGCACGACCAGTTGCAGGGTCGGCTGCGGGACCTGGCCGCCGGAATAGACGCTGTCCTCGATGGCGACATCACCGCCCGCCGCACGGAAACGCCAGTGCTGCTCGCCTGCCTCCAGCAGGATGGAGCCATCCTGCGCATCGACCGCCATGACCGAGGGATGCAGGTGCAGGCGCAGGACAAAGGCCACCTCACGCTCGCCTTCCAGCATTTCCTCCCCGCGCAGGACCTCGCCATCGCCACCCAGATACAGCCGGCGGTAATACGTAATCCCAGCCGAGGGATGGTAGCCGTCATGCGACAGGTTCAGCCAGTGCGCGCCCTCGGCCACGGCGTGGTCCACGCCCACATGGGCCGGCCTGCGCCGCACCGTGCCATCCGGCCCGAATTCGGACGACGACATGTCCTCCACCACCACGACGGAATGGGCGGCGGTCTGGCGCAGGGCCTCTTTCCACGCGGGCAGCACGCCGCCGCCGCAATTGACGACCAGGCGCTGGCGCGCGCAGGAAAATTCGAATGAAAGCGTACCCGCATGCGCGTTACGGTCATATTCGGGGGGGGCCGGAATTCCCACATCCACCAGCAGCAGCGACCGCATGGCCTGCATGCGCATGAAACCGCCATCAGGCATGGAATGGGCCACGACACGGGTGCGCGTGGCCTGCGACAGCACCATCTCGATCAATGTTGCGCTGCGTTCATGGCTGCCATTGAACAGGGCAAGCCCGCCATCGCCATGCCGCATGGCGCGCAGCACGGGACTCATCTTGTCCAGCGCAATGGCGACCGAATGCGGCAGCGCATGCTGCACCGCCTGCATCATGGCCCGCATTTCCGCCAGTTCCCGCACGGCGCGCAACTGCACTTCGGGGCTGCGTTCGACATGCCAGCCATCGGCCAGGACCTGGCTTTCCACCTCGTTATCGATATAGCGGCGGTAGCGGGCCAGGAAGCCGGTATATTCCGGCATGGCCACGGCCACCGCCAGCAGCCCCTTCAGCGCGGTCAGGGACTGCCAGCCGTGCCGTTCAGGCGGCATGAGGGCGGCAATGGTGCGCCCTTCGACCAGGATGCGGGCCATGAGGCGCTGGCGGAAGGAATCGCTGGCCGACGCGGCAAAGAAATCATAATGCCCCAGCCATGCCGCGACCCGCGCGCCAATCACGCCGCATTCCAGCGCCAGCGGGTCCTGCGCGGGATGGTGCAGCCAGTCGTCAACCAGCGCGCGCGCCTTCAGCCGCGCGGCATCGGTACCCACCGCGCGCAGGTCGCGCAACCAGCGGAAGCTGAGCAGCCCTTCGCGGAAAGCGGGTTCAAAATCAGGTGAATTCCACAGCCCCGGCCCGACGGGATGGGTATAGCCCGCCCATGTCAGGCTGCCACGGGCAAGCTGCGCACCCGCCGCCGGGTCGCCCGGCCACAGGTCACGCACGTTATGGGCGGGGGCGACGGGCAGGTGCCTGCCACCCCCCAGCAGGGGCATCCGCGCAAAGGAAAGGCGCGCCCCCCGCGCCAGACGCTTCAGCGGCATGGGGCCTTATCCCTCCGATCCATCAGGGACCATACCCTCACGCCGGGTTATGCGTCCCGGTCCGTAGGCTCTTTATGGCGGCGGCGTAATCATCCTGCCCGTACACGGCCGTGCCGGCGACCAGCATGTCCGCCCCCGCGGCAACCGCCAGCGGCGCGGTCCGTGGCGTGATGCCGCCATCAACGCCAATGCGGATGTCGCGTCCCGTCGCATCCGCCATGCGGCGCAGGGTTTCGATCTTGCGCAACTGGCTGGTCAGGAATTCCTGGCCGCCAAACCCGGGATTGACCGTCATGACCAGGATCATGTCCACCAGGTCCAGCACCTCACCCACCGCTTCGGGCGGGGTGGCGGGGCAGATGGCGATGCCGGGCTTCACCCCATGGTCACGCACATGCTGGAGCGAGCGGTGGGTATGGGGACCGGCTTCCACATGCAGGTGGATATGGTCGGCCCCGGCCTTTGCGAAGGCTTCGATATACGGATCGACGGGTGCGATCATCAGGTGCACGTCAAACGGCAGCTTCGATTTCGGGCGAAGCGCCTTGATCAGTTGCGGCCCCATGGACAGGTTGGGCACGAAATGCCCGTCCATGACATCCAGATGCAGCCAGTCCGCGCCAGCCCGTTCGACAGCGGCGACTTCCTCCGCCATGCGGGAAAAATCGGCCGACAGGACGCTGGGGGCAATGAGGGGTGTTTCGAGAGCAGCCATGCCTGTTTTTTAACAGCAATCAATGACTAACGCGAATCTTTCCTCATCCCCGCCATGTCAGGCGCGACGGAAACGCGCGGCGAAGAAGCCGTCCATCCCGCCGCGATCGGCCAGCATGCCGGGATGGGTGCGCAGCCAGCCCTCCGGCGTGCGGGCCTGCGGCAGGAAGGCCAGTTCATCCGGCGTAAAGGGATCGGGCACCAGCCCCATCGCGGCCGCGGCCAGGGCGCGCTGCTCGCCTTCCTCGGGTTGCAGCGAACAGACGGCATAGACCACGCGCCCGCCCGGTCGCAGCATGTCGCGGCTGGCGGCCAGCAGCCGGTCCTGCCCCTCGGTCATGGTGGCGATGTCGCGCGGGCGCTTGATCCACATGGCGTCGGGGTGGCGGCGGATGGTGCCGGTGGCCGAGCACGGCGCGTCCAGCAGGATCGCATCCAGCGGGGCGTCGGGCCGCCACTGCGCCGCGTCTTCATGGATCACCTGCACGCCCGACAGCCCGAGGCGGGCCAGATTGGCGCGCAGGCGTTCAATGCGGCGGCCTTCGCGCTCGATGGCGAACACCTCCGCCCCCGCAAAGGCCAGCTGCGCGGTCTTGCCACCCGGCGCCGCGCACAGGTCGGCCACGCGCTCGCCCGCTTTCACATCCAGCAGCCGCGCGGGCAGGCTGGCCGCCATGTCCTGCACCCAGAACGCCCCTTCGGCAAAACCGGGCAGGTCCACGACCTTTGCCGATCCCGCGGCAAAGCGCACGCTGCCGCCCGGCATCACCTCGCCGCCCGGCGGGGCTTCGGCGCCGGGGCGGATGGTCAGGTCCAGCGGCGGCTCATGGCCCAGCGCGCGGGCGATGGGGCGCGCAAGCCTGCCCCATGACTGCCACAGCCACGGCGGCACATCCAGCCGCGCCTGGTCCAGCCCGTCCAGCGCCTGCGCGCCACCTGCGGCCACGCGCCGCAGCACGGCGTTGACCAGCCCCGCGAACGGCACCAGCCCCCGCCTGCGCGCAAGGGCGACGGAGGTGGCCACGGCGGCATGCGCCGGCGTATCAAGGAACAGGAGCTGCGCCACGCCCACCAGCAGCACCACGCGCACGGGTTCGGGCGGCTCGCGCTTGAGGAAGGGCGACAGCACCTCGTTCGCGGTGCCCATGTGCCGCAGCACGGTGGCGGCCAGCCGGTGGCCGGCCGCACGGTCACGCGGTTCCGCCGTGCGGGCGGCGGCCGAATGGTCCAGCGACGTGTCCAGCATGCGGCGATGGACGATCACCCCTTCGACAATATCAAACGCGATGTCGCGCGTGGGATCAGGGGCGGCCTTGCCACCACGCCGGTCGGGGCGGTCCTTGTCGGGCCTGCGACCAGTGGGGCGGGATGATGGGGACGGGGAAGGCTTCATGTAATCCTGACCTGAAAGCTGCGGCACGCGGGGGCTTGACCGGGGAGGTATTCAGGCCAAGCCTAGAGCCATGTCAACATCCACATCCATAGCGGATGCCCTGACGGGCATCCACGCCCGCATCGCCACCAGTGCGCGGGCGGCGGGCCGCGACCCTTCCACCATCGAACTCGTGGCCGTTTCCAAGTTCCATCCACAGGCCAGCGTCATCGCGGCGCTGGAGGCGGGACAGCGGATATTCGGTGAAAACCGCGTGCAGGAAGCCGCCGCGAAATTCCCCGGCCTGCGCGAACGCTGGCCCGGCCTGCGGCTGCACATCATCGGCGGACTGCAGACCAACAAGGCGCTGGATGCCGTCAGGATCGCGGACATGATCGAAAGCCTCGACCGCCCCTCCCTGTCGGACGCCATCGCACGCGCGGGCGAGAAGGCGGGCCGCCTGCCCGACCTGCTGGTGCAGGTGAACACCGGCGATGAGACCCAGAAATCGGGCGTGAGGCTGGAAGAAGCCGATGCCTTCATCACCAGCAGCACGACGCGCTTTGGCAAAAGCGTGCGTGGCCTCATGTGCATCCCGCCGCATGACCAGGACCCGACGCCGCATTTCCGGCTGCTGGCGGACATGGCGGCGCGGCACGGGCTGCCGGTGGTGTCCATGGGCATGTCGGCCGATTTCGAACGCGCGATCGCCTGCGGGGCCACCCTGGTGCGGGTGGGCAGCGCGATTTTTGGCGCCCGTCCGGCCCATGCCTGAACGCGCCTGAATGGCACCCGAGCGGAGACGGCCCTTGCTGCGCATGGGACGAGACGGTAATGCGGAACTATCCGGTCGCGATGTGATGCCGGTTTTCTGTCTTCATTGCCGCGGAGCCGTCACGACATGACGCAACCCACGGGGCCATCTGCCCCCGGATCCCCGACGACGCCGGATGGCGCAGGTCATCACGCAACTGCCGTGGACAACAGGGCCACGACCGCGCCCAAGATTACCGAATACGGCGCGGACCAGCACGAACACGCGGCCAACCCCGTGGGCTTCGCCGCCCTGCTGGGCGTGCTGGGCGTGGTGTTTGGCGATATCGGCACAAGCCCGATCTACGCCCTGCGCTCGACCATCATGGTCGTATCGCAGCATCACCGTATCGAACCGTGGGAAGTGCTGGGCGTCCTGAGCCTGATCATCTGGTCGCTGCTGCTGATCGTGACGGTGAAATACGTCATCCTGATCATGCGCGCCGACCATAATGGGGAGGGCGGGATCATCTCGCTCATGTCCCTTGCCCAGCGTGTCGCACCCAGCAACCGGCTGCGCATCGCACTGGGCATGGTGGGCATTGGCGGGGCCTGCCTGTTCTTTGGCGATGGCATGATCACCCCCGCCATTTCCGTGCTTTCGGCGGTGGAAGGGCTGGAGGTCAGCTTTCCCGCGGCCCGTGACCTTGTCATTCCCATAGCCCTGATGGTGCTGGTCGGGCTGTTTTCGGTCCAGTGCTACGGCACGGGCAAGGTGGGCACCGTGTTCGGGCCGATCATGCTGGTATGGTTCAGCCTGCTGGGCATACTGGGCGGGCTTCAGATCCTGCATCACCCCGCCGTCCTGCTGGCCATATCGCCAACCTATGCCGTGCAGTTCATTGTCTATCACGGCTGGCTGTCGTTCATCGCGCTGGGTTCGGTCGTGCTGTCGGTCACGGGGGCGGAGGCGCTTTATGCCGACATGGGGCATTTCGGCCGCCAGCCCATCCGGTATGCGTGGCTGTTCTGCGTGCTGCCCTGCCTTGCGCTGAATTACCTGGGCCAAGGCGCGCTGATCATCGCCGACCCCAAGGCGCTGGCCAACCCGTTCTTCCTGCTTGGCCCCCACTGGCTGCAGGTGCCGATGATCATCCTGTCCACCATGGCGACCGTCATCGCCAGCCAGGCGGGCATCTCCGGCGGGTTCTCGCTGTGCCGCCAGATCATCCAGCTGGGCTACCTGCCGCGCATGCGCGTCACCCACACCAATGCGGAGGAGGAAGGCCAGATCTACCTGCCGGAATTCAACCGCTTCCTGATGGTGGGCGCGCTGCTGCTGGTGCTGGCCTTCCGCAGTTCGGATGCGCTGGCTTCGGCCTATGGCATCGCGGTGACGGGCACGTTCATGTGTACCTGCGTGCTGGCGATGGTGGTGTTCCGCAGGCTGTACCACTGGTCACGCGCCGCCTCGATCGCGACATTCGGCGGCTTCTTCCTGCTGGACACGACGTTCTTTGCCTCCAACGCGCTCAAGATCCCGCAGGGGGGCTGGGTGCCGGTGCTGCTGGGCATCGTGCTGACGCTTATGATGACGACGTGGAAAAAGGGCCGCCAGCTGATCATGAACCGGCAGAAGCAGGACAGCATGCCGATGAACTCGTTCCTGGCCCGCCTGCCGCAGTCGCGCATCATCCGCGTGCCGGGCACGGCGGTGTACATGACCGGGAACCCGGATTTCGTGCCGGCCTGCCTGCTGCACAACCTCAAGCACAACAAGGTGCTGCATGACCACGTGCTGTTCGTGACCGTGCAGACGCTGGACCAGCCCGAAGCCGACCACGGCCACCGCGTGGCGCTGCAGGAACTGGCCCCCGACATCTACCGCATCATCCTGCGCTACGGTTTCATGGAAATGCCCAACCTGCCCCGCGCGCTGGAGGACCTGAAGGCCAGCGGGCTGGATTTCGATGCGTTGCAGGCATCCTATTTCACCAGCCGCGAACTGCTTGTGCGCTCGTCGGTGCCCAAGCTGTCGCGGTGGCGGATGTCGCTGTTCCTGTTCATGGCGCGCAACGCGACGCCGGCGACCGAGTTCTTCCGCATCCCGCCCGACCGCGTGGTGGAGCTGGGCGTGCGGCTGGCGATCTGACGTTCCTGAACAGGATAAAAGTTTTTGGATGCCGCCTTTTTCCCAAAAAGGCGGCATTCCTTTTGAAGCTTCCTGAAAAAAGCTTCACCAGAAACTTCTGATGGTTTGCAAGGAGTTGCCTTGGCAGGGTTTTCACCCAATCCCGCATCCAGCATGGCCGAACCGCTGGCGCTGTATGTGCACTGGCCGTTCTGCCTGTCCAAATGCCCGTACTGCGATTTCAACAGCCATGTGCGCGATGAAATCCCCCGTGCGCGCTTTGGCGCGGCCTTGCGGCGCGAACTGGCGCATGAGGCAGCCCGCATGGGCGACGACCGGGCCGAGCGCCCGACCATCGGCTCCATCTTCTTTGGCGGCGGCACGCCGTCGCTCATGGCGCCAGAGACAGTGGCCGGGCTGATTGGCGATACCCGCGCCCTGTTCGGCCTGACGGATGATGTCGAGATCACGCTGGAAGCCAACCCCACCAGCGTGGAAACCGGCAGGCTGCGCGCCTTCCGTGATGCCGGCGTCAATCGCATTTCCGTGGGTATCCAGAGCCTTGACGCCGCGGCCCTGCGCTTTCTGGGGCGTGAGCATGACGCGCCGCAGGCCATTGCGGCGCTGGAGACGGCGCGCAGCCTGTTTGACCGCATCTCGTTCGACCTGATCTACGCCCGCCCGGGGCAGGACGAAGCGGCGTGGCGCGCGGAGCTGGAGGCGGCGCTGTCGCTGGTGTCGGACCACCTGTCGCTGTACCAGCTGACCATCGAGCCGGGCACGAAATTCGAAAGCCTGTATCGCCAGGGCCGCTTCCGCCTGCCCGATGGGGATGACGCGGCCCGGCTGTATGAACTGACCGCCGAGGTCGCATCCCGCCACGGGCTGCGCGGGTATGAAATATCCAACTACGCCCGCCCCGGTGCCGAAAGCCGCCATAACCTGACCTACTGGCGGTATGGCGATTATCTGGGCATCGGCCCGGGGGCGCATGGGCGGCTGACCCGCAATGGCGTGACCTGCGCCACGCGCCGCCACCGCGCGCCCGAACCGTGGGCGGAACGGGTGGAACGCACCGGCACCGGCGCGCATGCGGAAGAACGGCTGGACAACCGCGACCGGGCGCGTGAAATGCTGCTGATGGGGCTGCGGCTGGCGGACGGGATTTCCACCACGCGCTTCGCCCGCCGCTCCGGCATGACGGTGCAGGATGCGACCGATGCCGACATCATGACGGCCGCGATCGCGGAAGGCTATCTGGTCCTTGATCCCGCCCACCACACCCTGCGGGCCACCGCCGCAGGCAGGCTGCGGCTGGAAAGCCTGCTGGCCGCGCTGGTGCTTTAGGAATTTTGGCAATACGATGGCTGCCCGCTTCCCGAAAGCCAATGGAGTACGCCGCGTGTTTTCATCCGCCCTTTCGCTGACCGCGCGGCTTGCCGCATGCGCCACGGCAATGGTGCTGGTCACCACCACCGCCTTCGCCGCCCCGGCCCCCGCAACAGCCGGGCCGGAACTGGTGATCGAGGATAATGACTTCCTTGGGCCGGGCGGGTCGGACCAGCTTTCCATCATTCCGCTGCTGGCCAACCCACATGTGCGCGTGCTGGGCTTTACGGTCGTGACCGGGGACGGGTGGGAAAACGCGGAATCGGCGCATCTGCGCCGCCTGCTGGAAATCATGGGCCGCACCGACGTGCCCGTTGTTGATGGCGCGGTCTATCCGCTGGTCAACACGCGCGCCGAAATGAAGCTGCATGAACAGCAGTATGGCGCCATTCCATGGAAAGGCGCGTGGGGCGCAATCGGCTCGATCGACAGGGCACCCGATACCCAGCCCGCCATCCCGGCCATGAAGGAAGGCGCGCCCCATATGGCCGCCGCGGCGCAGGGTGCGGCGCAGTTCCTGATCGAGCAGGTGCATGCCCACCCGCATGAGGTCACGATTGTCGCGGCGGGACCGCTGACCAACCTTGCGCTGGCGATCCGCCAGGACCCGACCTTTGCCGCAACGGCCAGGCAGCTTGTGTTCATGGGCGGCATGCTGGACACCAGCATGATGTCGATTACCGGCAATGCGGACTTCGCCTCCGATTTCAACATGATCTTTGATCCCGAGGCCGCCCACATCACCCTGACCGCGCCGTGGAACAGGATTACCGTGGTGGGCAGCGTGTCGAACGACCTCATGCTGTCGAAACAGTACCTGGCGCGGCTGACGGCCCGAAAGACCCCGCTGACCGACTATATCGGGAAATATTATGATCCCCTGCCCATGTGGGATGAAATGACGACCGCCATCGCAGCCGACCCATCGCTGGTGACATCGGCCGTGGACGCCCGCATGGATATCGACACCAGCCGTGGCCCGCATTACGGCCATGCCTATGTCGTGCCCGATTCGCTTGCCCCGCATGACAGCCCGCTGCGCACCATGCATATCGTGCGCAGCATTGACGCCGACCGCTTCCGCGATACTTTCGCACGGCAGGCGCAGGCCGACCTGCCGCTTCAGGGCCACTGAGGGAGGCACGCGCCGCATGCTGCACATGGTCAAACTGGCGGTTGGCATCGGTTCCATCGAGGACCTGGCCGCGCGCCAGTCCCTCCAGACCCCGCCGGTCGATGACCTGGACGGCACCAGCGCCGCCGGCATGCCATGGTTCCGCACGCGCATGTATCCCCGCCGGGCCGCGGAAATACTCGATGGGGGGTCGATCTACCGCGTGATCGCGGGCCGCATCCTGTGCCGCCAGCGCATTACCGCCATCCAGCCCGACACGCGGGAGGATGGCACGCCCTGCGCGCTGGTGGTCATGGCGCCCGAAATCATCCCCGTCCAGCCCCGCGCCATGCGCCCGTTCCAGGGCTGGCGCTACCTGCGGCCCGAAGACGCGCCGGCCGACCTGCTGGCCAGCAGCCATACGGGCGACGTGCTGCCCGAAGCCCTACGCAACGAACTGGCGGAACTGTGCCTGATCTGAACATGTCCCCGACCCTTCCCTCCATCCGGGGCATGGCGCGCCTTGGCCTGCTGGCGCTGACCGGCATAGGCCTTGCCGCCTGCGCCAGTTCGGGGGGCGGAACGTCCCGTTACAACAGCTATTACCAGGGCAAGGCCGCCTACCGCGCGCCCGGCCCCGTGACCGACCCGTGGCAGCCCTACATTGCCGATGCCTCCACCCGTTTTTCCGTGCCGCAGGAGTGGATCCGCGCCGTGATCCAGAAGGAATCCGGCGGCCATGAATATATCGACGGGCACCTGACCCGTTCGGCCAGCGGGGCGATCGGCCTCATGCAGCTCATGCCGCCCACCTATGCCGACATGCAGCGCCGCAACCACCTTGGCGCCGACCCGTACAACCCGCATGACAACATCCTTGCGGGCACGGCCTATATCCGCATCCTGTACGGGCTGTATGGCGCGCCGGGGTTCCTTGCGGCCTATAACGCGGGCACGCTGCGGCTGAACGATTACCTTGAAAACGGCCGGCCGCTGCCCAGCCAGACGGTGCGCTACCTGCGCATCATCACCCCCAACCTTGGCAACGAGGTGGCGCTGAGCGGGCCACTGGCGGTCTATGGGGGCGCGGGCCAGCGCGTGGCCGCCAACCCGCCGGCACTCGGCCCGATCAATACCACGATCCAGCCCGACCACACCTATATCCAGTACGCCACCATCAACCCGCCCGCCCCCGTGCAGCACCGCACCGCCTGCGTGCAGGACGCAAACCTGGCGTATGACCCGGCCAGCACCACCTGCCATACCGACGCCCGCACCGCCGCCGCACCCGCGCCCAGCGCTGGCGCGGGTTATGGCGCATGGATGGTGCAGGTCGGGGCCTTCACCGCCGAAGGGCAGGCCCGCTTCGCCACCACCATGGCGCGGCAGGGGGATTTCGCCGCCCTGCAGGGCGCGCGCAGCATGGTCATACCGGTCAACAAGCCTGCTGGCGGCGTGATCTATCGCGCCCGCCTTGCCGGGCTGTCACAGGCATCGGCCACGCAGGCCTGCGCCACGCTGAAAAACCAGGGCCTGCCCTGCGCCGTGATCCGGCCGGGACAGTAAAGTTCCCTGGCGCCAAAGGCACCATGGCGCCGCGCCGGTGTCACCCGGCCCCGGGGCCGGACATCCGGCATTGCGATCGGGCCAGTCGCCTGGTCCCCCAACCTGTGCCCGCCCCGGTTCTTTCATGCGCCATCCATCCGCACGCCCCTACCGCGTGGCGGGATGCAGCCGGGCATTGGCCAGCGTCAGCCCCAGCACGACCAGTGCGGCAAGCCCCACGGTCAGCATGAGCGGGACGGCCAGCCCCGTGCCCAGCAGGGTGGCGAGGCTGGTCTGGATCAGGGCATTGCTGGCGGCCAGAAGGTTGCCACACTGATAGGCCAGGCCGGGAAACGTGGCGCGCGCCCATGCGGGTGAAAGCTCGCTCAGGTAAGCAGGCACCACGCCCCAGGCCCCCTGTATGCAGAACTGGATGCACACGGCGCCGAGCGTAAGCCACGCGGTTGAATGGGGCAGCGTCCATAGCGGCAGCAGCGGCAGGGTAAGCAGGGCCGCCAGGGCGATGCTGTACTGGCGGCCGATCCGCTGTGACAGCATGCCAAAGAACAGCCCGCCCGCGATGGCCGCGATGTTGTACAGCACCACCACCAGCGTAATGGACGGATGGGACAGCCCGCGCTCAAGGCCAAGGAATATCTTGGGATACAGGTCCTGTGACCCGTGGCTCATGAAATTGAAGCCCGCCATCAGTGTCACCGCGAATGCGCACAGCGCCATGTTGCCCCGCACGAGGGACCACAGCCCTGTGGCCGGCGGCACCGCCCCGTCTCGGTTCTTGTGCCGCGCCAGCCATTCCGGGCTTTCGGGCACGCGCAGCCAGATGTAAAGCGCCGAGGACAGCGCGCTGCCCCCCAGCACGAACAGCCCGCGCCACCCCAGGACCGGCAGCAGGAGGAACACCAGGGATGCCAGCAGGTACCCCGCCGGATACCCCGCCTGCAGGATGCCCGACGCCATGCCCCGCCATGATGGCGGCACGCTTTCCATGATCAGCGACGTACCCACGCCCCATTCACCCCCCAGGGCAATGCCGAACAGTGCGCGCAGCAGCAGGAACGTGGCAAGCGTGGGCGCGAAGGCGGACAGGACCTCGATTGCGGAATAGACCATGATGATCGTGATCATGGCCGGCTTGCGCCCGTAACGGTCCGCCGCCCGCCCGCACAGGAAGGCCCCGATGGGCCGGGTCAGCAGCGTAAGGGTGGGCGCCAGCAGCACGCCCTGCAACGAAACGCCGAAGCCGCGCGCCACGTCATCCAGCGTGAACAGGACGATAAAGAAGTCACACGCATCCAGCATCCACGCCAGGAACGAGGCGGCAACCACATGCCGCGCCGTAACCAGCGCCGACCGGCTCAATCCCGTATCCGCTCCGATGGCCAGGCCATCCCCGTTGGCGTTCATGGTCCATAATATCCTTTTTTACCGGATGTGACATGGCGCCGCCGGCCCGGCCATGGGCCGCACGATCACGAAAGGGCCATGGCCCGAACGATTGCGCGGCCCCGCATGGGGCGGGCGACCGCCCGGCATTGTCACAGGTTTGCAATAACCTTCAGCCCCACCAGCATGGCGTTGGGAATGACCGATGTCTCACCGGGGCGCATCACGTATTCAAACTCCGGTGTCATGACCAGGCCCGGGGTTACGGGAATGCCGTAATAGGCTTCCAGAATGGCGGAATGCGTCTGCGGTCCCGTAACGTAGGGACCAAGCGCCAGCCCGGCGGACTGGCGCAGGCTCTGGCCATAGGTCAGGCGCGGACTCATCTGGTAGTACGAATACATGACCCCGAAGCGGTCGAACGGCCGGTGCGGGATCAGGCCCAGAAGCGACGCGCCAAAATAGAATTCATCGGCAAAGCTGGAGATGCTGGGCGTGTTGTGGATATAGCCCGCCAGCAGGTAGCCGCCCGCCATCTGGTATTCGCCATGCTTGCGGTACACCATCTGGTCGGCTTCGACATAGAACGTATCGCGCGGCTTTTCCCTATGCGCGTGGATGATGGCGGCATAGGCGGCCGGCACCGCCCCGATCAGGTCGGGATAGGGCGACGTATCATGCCCGTAACCCAGCTTGTAATGGCCTGGCAGCTTGCGGGGGCCGAAAAAAGGCTCCCATGTCACCTCGACCGGCGTCTGGATGCCGGTGGTGGTCTCGCTACCCCACGCCCAGCCGGTATTGTCCTGCGGCTTGGGACCGATCCTGTATATGCCGGTGCGCAGCGTCAGGTCGCGCGTGGGGCGGAAGCGCACCGTGCCGCCCCATGATGTCTTGGGATACACGCTCCACCCCGCAGGCTCCCGAATCGCCATGGGGGCGGAGCACTGGGTCATGAACGTGCACAGCAGGACCGAGGTGGCATAGGTATGGGTCAGGGCTATGCGGCCCATATTGATGTTGATGCGGTTGTGCAGGAACGATTTCTCGACATACAGGTCCGCCAGCCGCGCCGCCGCCGGGCCATGGATGCTCCATACCTCGGTCAGCAGCACGTTGCGCTCGCCCACATGGTCCCAGCCCACCTGGCGGCCCTCGCGGTTCATGATGATGCCGTGCAGGTACCACCCGTTCAGCCCTGCAAGCCGCCCCAGGTCGAACAGCATGCTCACGCGCAGGTCATGCACGTAGTCCATCCCCCTCGACAGGCCACCCCCCACATTGGCCATGCCCTCGCCCTTGTAGGTCAGCTCGAAGGAAAAGCCCCGGTCGCCCAGCCAGTCCCGCCACGGCCTGATCTGCGGCACCAGGTTACCAAATGCCTGTTCCGCCACGAAATATCCCGCACTCAGGTCGCTGTGGCGCAGGGCGTCATCATTATGGTTGAGCAATGCGGAAATGCTCTCGGTATTGAACAGCGCGTCCAGCCGCGTTTCCACGATCGGGCGCTTGCGCCGCACGGGTGCCGCGTTCACCGCCACGGGAGCCACGGCAGGCACCCTATCCGGCGCGGCCGTACCGGACGGGACGGCCGGACGGGGTCCGGCGGCCTGCACGGCTGAAGTCGCAAATGTCGTCGCAAGCGTGCAGGCCAGCATTGCCACGCCCCCCACATGGCGCAGCGGGCGCGCACCGGGCGTGACGCGCACCGGCCACCTTGCGCGATTCAGCGGTGGAGAGCGGACGGCAGCAGGATGCGGGCGTGCGGGCACGCGACGAAATGGGGGCATGGGAATGTCATTTAAAGCCGGGAAAGGGATGTCCGCATCGCGATGACCGGAACATTACAGGATCACACGCAACCTTGCCGTGGGATCAGGCATCATCCGCGCCGCCGCGCGGCCAGGGCGGCAACGGGCGTGAATGAAAGAGGAAACCCGACCAGAAAGACGATATATTTCCGATCAACGGCATAGAATTTTTCACTTATTGCGTAATGAATGTTATTATTGTTATTTTCATACCTAAACATACCATGCCGCCCCCATCCGGGACGGGGCAAGTAAAAATTCTGTAAGAGCCTTGGGTCGCGTTACGCCCGGCAAGCGCGGCAGGCCGCGCCCGGGCCATTCGGCCCCGGGGCCTGCCGGTGCGGTTCATGCGCGCTGGCCGACACAGGCGTCCCGCATCCCGCACCGGGAACCATCACCGCGTGGACGGCAGCCGCCGCGCCCTTTTGGGCAGCGCCGGTGTCCCTTTTGCCGTATCGGCCGGGACCTTCCCCCAAGGCAGGCGTCACCGGCATCATGCCCGGCCGGGATTGCCCGGAGCCTGCGGCGGGACAGCCGCCAAGCGTGCCATCAGGGCAGGCCGCCCCATCGCCTATTCAGCCGTTACGACCGGCACGGGCGTGCTGTCCAGCGCACCGGGCACATGCAGTGCGGGCAGGTGCAGTACCGCATGCCGCACCATCATGACCGATGACAGCCCGAGTGACAGGGTATAATCCCCCGCCGCCACATTCCAGTTGCCACCCGCCGGGTTCCACTGCCCCACCAGCCGCAGGCTGACCGGCACGCTCAGCCGCACCGTATGGCCCGGGGCCACCATGACGCTGCGCCAGCCGGCAAGCCTGCGCGCCGCGCCCGGCAGGTCATCGGGCATTTCCACGTAAAGCTGCGGCACCGCGCGCACCGGCGTATCATCGGGATTGGTGACGGCGAAGCTTGCGACCATATGGTTCCCGTCACGCACGACGCGCAGGTCGCTCAACGTCACGTGCCCATGCGTTGACAGGCCATAGCCAAACGGGAATAGCGGGACGACATGGGCGCGGGTGAAGGCGCGATAATCGGCATCCGCCATGCCCGGCGGGTAGAAGCCGCCGGTCAGCGTGACCGGCAGGTGGCCGGAAAAATCCTGCTGTCCCGACAGCAGGGCCGCCAGCGGCTGGGCGTATTCATCGCGCCACGCCCATGCCTGCACCACGCTGTCCACCGTATCCAGCCAGGGCATCTGCCGGTCAGGGTCGTCGGCCGCCAGCACGACGGCGACATGGCCGCCCATTTCAGCCAGCGTGGAAATCATCCGGTTGTCGACATTGCCGTCACTCAGCACCAGCGTGCGCGCGGCCTGCGCGGTGGCGGGCGGCAGGGTGCCGGGGGGGCCTGCCCCCTCCGTCGTGACGGACAGCGTCACGTTCAGCCCCGCATGGCGCAGCGCGTCCGCCAGTTTTTCGGCAGCCGGGCGCAGCGCGGGCCGGACCAGCATCAGCACTGGCCCCAGGGCGGGATCAAACGGCACGACCCTGTTTTCATTCTGCAGCAGGACCGCGCCCTGCGCCTCCACATCCGCCACCAGCGTATCGGCTGCGGACTGCGCCCCGTTACGCGCGCTGGCGAACGAGGGGGGATGGTCAAGGCTGCCCGACATGTAGAACGAGGCAAGGATATGCGTGACCATGGCCTGCACCTGCGCCGGTTTCACGCCGCCCTCGCGCACCGCCTGCCGCAGGGCGGCGCCCAGCACATCGCGGCTGCCCTCGTCCGCCGCCACCTGTTCCATGTCCACCCCCGCCGCCACGGCGGCCAGCGTGGGGGCGATGTCCCCCTCCCTGGCCACGCCCGCCCCGCCGGGCGACGCCATGACCATGCCGGGAAAACGCCATGCGTCATGCACCATCGCCCCCAGCCCGGTCACGGTCTGGCATGGGGCCAGCCCCCCGCACAGTATGGCCCCCCCATGGGCGGTTTCCAGCGCCATGGCGACGCCAAGCAACCCCTGTGACGCAAGGCCGGCCGCGGGCACCTGCGTCGTGCGGTCGGGCATGGCGCCATCGGCACGGGCATGTTCTTCCCTTGCGACCGAACCGAAGACCGGCAGGACATGCCCCGCCAGCAGTCCCGCGCCGATCATGCCCGCCATGCTGCCGGCAAGGACCTGGTCCTCGCCGGCCTGCAGGCGGCCCGATGGCAGCGGGTCAACCCCGCCCACGCGCAGCACCGCACGTGCCTGCTGCCATTCAGACCTTGCGCGCGCGCTGCCCGCACGGCGGGCAAGGTCGGGGTCCCATGTCGCGGCCAGCGCCAGCCATGGCAGCGGCGGGTTGGTAATGCCGGCGCCAGATGGGGGCGGCACCGCAAAATCGGGCATGCGCAGCACCGGCAGCCCCAGCCGGGGCACGCCCGGCCATGCCAGCAGGTCAGCAGGCCCCATGCCCGCGCCGGATGCCGGGGCGGGACGGGCCTGCACCACCGCCTGCTGTTCGGCCGGTTGCAGGCGCACCGCCATGTCCGCCGCGTGGGACGCCCCTGTGCCGCCGCCCGCCACCGCGGCCGCGTGGGAGGGCATGGCCGATGGCGGCAGAAAGACAGCCCCCATGCACAGGGCGGTGGCGCGCCATATGGCTGAATGTCTCATTCATGTCCCATTGCTGTTGGAAGATGACGCCATTTTTGCGCCCGCGAGCACGGATTGTCACGCAACGCAGGGTAAAGTGGCCGTGCGACTTGGCGGGACAGGCGGGGCAGGATATGAAGAAAGGATAACGCGACAGGCCAGAACGCACCCTGCCCGGCATGGCCGGCAGTTCAGGCGCATGGCTGGATTACCACATGCGGGGGCCATCCCCGGCGTCCATAGAGGCATCATGACCCTTCGTCCGCCCAGTTTTGCCCCTCCCGCCGCCCTTCCGGGCCGCCACCTGCTGCCGCGCGCGGCAGCCCCCGCACTTCTGGCCATAAGCCTGCTGGCCGGCTGTGGCAGCGCGCCCCAGCACGACAGAAGCGGGCTGGCCATTCCCCAGAATCGCCTGCTGAAGGAGGACCGGGGTGCGAATGGCGGCTCAACCCCGCTGGAAAGCAACGGGGTCAACGCCTTCCTGTGGCGTGGCGCGCTGGATACGCTGTCCTTCATGCCGTTCGCATCCGCTGATGCGGTGGCGGGCGTGATCCTGACGGACTGGTACACGCCGCCCGCGACCAAGGATGAACGCTTCAAGATCACCTGCTTCATCCTGTCGCGCAGCCTGCGTTCGGACGCGGTGCGCGTATCGGTGTTCCGGCAGGTGTTCCAGGACAACCAGTGGGTCGATACCCCGGTCGCGGCCAATACCGTATCCGACATCACCGCGCGTATCCTGACCCGCGCGCGCCAGTTGCGCACCGATAGCGGGCAGCACTGACCCCTGCCCGCCCCGTTGCCGACCCACCAGGTGGCGCGTGACCGCGCGGCCCGCACCTTTCCGGCGGGGATATCCCTGCCCACCGCATACCGAACCAGAAGAAGATGACCGAAACCAGCACCCCACCGGACAGCGCCACCCCCGCCTATGATTTCCACACGGCCGAGCCGCAGTGGCAGGAACGCTGGGAATCTTCCGGCATCTTCAATGTCCCCGACGTGCCCCCCGCCGATCGGCCCAAATACTATGTGCTGGAAATGTTCCCCTACCCGTCGGGGCAGTTGCACATGGGCCATGTGCGCAACTACACGCTGGGTGACGTGGTGGCGCGCTACAAGCGCGCGCGCGGCTTCAGCGTGCTGCACCCGATGGGCTGGGACGCCTTCGGCCTGCCGGCGGAAAACGCGGCGCGCGAACGCGGCGTGCATCCCGGCCAGTGGACGATGGACAACATCGCCGCCATGCGCGCGACACTCAAGCGGCTGGGCTTTTCCTTCAACTGGGACCGCGAAATCGCAACCTGCCTGCCGGAATATTATGGCAAGCAGCAGAAGCTGTTCCTCGACATGCTCAGGGGCGGGCTGGTCGAGCGGCGCGAAAGCTGGGTCAACTGGGACCCGGTGGACAACACCGTGCTGGCGAACGAACAGGTGGTCGATGGGCGCGGCTGGCGCTCGGGCGCGCTGATCGAGCAGAAGAAGCTGTCGCAGTGGTTCCTGAAAATCACGAAATTCGCCCCGCAACTGCTGGATGGCCTGTCCACCCTGCCGCGCTGGCCCGAACGGGTGCGCACCATGCAGGAACGCTGGATCGGGCGTTCGGAAGGGGCGAAGATTCGTTTCGGCCTGCATGAACCGCCCGCCGGTTTCGATACCGACCTTGATTCGGTCGAAGTGTTCACCACCCGTCCCGACACATTGTTCGGCATGTCCTTCCTGGCCATCGCCGCCGACCATCCGCTGGCGGCCAAGGTTGCGGCCAAAAACGCGGCGGCGGGGGAATTCATTGCCGAATGCCAGCGCCTGGGCACATCGGAAGAGGCGATTGAAACGGCGGAAAAGCGCGGCTTCGATACCGGGCTGCGGGTCACCCACCCGTTCATGCCCGACAGGTCCTTCCCGGTCTGGATCGCGAATTTCGTGCTGATGGATTACGGCACGGGTGCCGTGTTCGGCTGCCCCTGCGGCGACCAGCGCGACCTTGATTTCGCGCGCAAGTACAACCTGCCCTTCACCCCCGTCATCCTGCCGCCGGGGGCGGAAGCCGGCACCTTCACCATGACCGACAGGGCATGTGACGGCCACGGCACGCTGTTCAACTCCGGCTTCCTTGACGGGCTTGATACCGAAGCGGCGAAGAAAGAAGCGATCACCCGGCTGGAAGGCATGGGAATCGGCAAGGGCGTGGTCAACTGGCGGCTGCGCGACTGGGGCATTTCGCGCCAGCGTTACTGGGGCTGCCCCATTCCCGTCATCCACTGCACCGATTGCGGCGCGCAGCCCGTGCCCGATGACCAGCTTCCGGTCAAGCTGCCCGAGGACGTGACGTTCGACCGCCCCGGCAACCCGCTGGAACACCACCCGACATGGAAGCATGTGGCGTGCCCCAAATGCGGCAAGCCCGCCCTGCGCGAAACCGATACCTGCGACACCTTTGTGGACAGTTCATGGTATTTCGCCCGCTTCACCGCGCCACATGCCCCGACCCCCACCGTGCCAGCCGCAGCCGATGGCTGGCTGCCGGTGGACCAGTATATCGGCGGGATCGAACATGCGATCCTGCACCTGCTCTATGCCCGCTTCTTCACCCGCGCGATGCATGAGACAGGCCACCTGCATGTGGATGAACCCTTCAATGGGCTGTTCACGCAGGGGATGGTCAACCACGAAAGCTACCGTGACGCGCAGGGCAACTGGCTGTACCCCGATGAGGTCGAGCGCCGGGGCGACAGCGCCGTGCGTCGCGACAATGGCCAGCCCGTCACCATCGGGCGCGTGGAAAAGATGTCCAAGTCCAAGCGCAATACGGTGGCCCCCGTCGCCATCATCGAACGCTTCGGCGCCGATACGGCGCGGTGGTTCGTGCTGTCCGACAGCCCGCCGGAACGCGACATGGAATGGACGGAAGCCGGCGTTGCCGCCGCCGCCCGCTTCCTGCAGCGCCTGTTCCGTACTGTCCGCACGGTAGCGGAACAGGTCCCGGCGGGCACACCGTGCGCCGCGACATTGTCCCGCACTGCCGATGCCCTGCGCCGCGCCACCCACCGCACCATCGCGGCGGTGACCGATGCGCTGGAAACCTTCAGCGCCAACGTGGCGGTCGCGCGGCTGCATGAGCTGACCTCCGCCCTGGCGGACGCGGAAAAGGCGGCGGGTGAGGACGGCATGGCGTTCGCCCGGCGCGAAGCCGCCACCACGCTGGCGCTGCTATGCGCGCCGATGGTGCCCCATCAGGCGGAAACGATGATGGCGCAGCTTGAACCCGATGGCCCGCCGGTGGTGGAGCGCACATGGCCGGTCGCCATCGCCGACCTGCTGAAGGCGAATGAACTGACCATTGCGGTGCAGATCATGGGCAAGCTGCGCGGCACCATTGCCGTGGCGCCTGACCTGCCGGCGGACAGGGTGATCGCCCTGGCGGAAGCCGAGCCGAATGTCGCACGCCTGCTGGACGGGGCGCGGATCGTAAAACGCATCCACGTACCGGGCCGGATCGTCAATTTCGTGGTTGCGAAATAATCCATGGCCCGTCCCGTCCGTCATCCCGTCATCCTGGGCGCCCTGCTGCTGCTGCTGGCGGGGTGCGGCTTTTCGCCCATGTACACGACGACGGGAAAGCATATCGGCGCGGATGGCCAGCCTACCGTGACCGATGTGCTGGCGGAACTGAAAGAGGTGTACGTACCCATCATCAAGGAACGGTACGGCCAGCAGCTACGGCAGTTCCTGCAGCAGGACCTGAGCGGGGCGTCACCGGAAAACCCGACCCGCTACGCGCTGCAGATCCGCACCTACCTCATGAACGAGGCCGTGGACATCCATGCGGACAATACCAGCGGCCGCACGCGGACAACCGCCTTCGCCCACTGGCAGCTTTACCTGCTGGGGGAGACGCCGCGCCTGCTGGCGGGCGGCGATGCGTCGGTCGTGGACGGGGTGAACAATACATATGAACAGTATTTCGCCCTGACGCTGGACCTGGAAAACGTGCGCACCCGTGTCGCCAAGAACATGGCCGACCAGGTGACGCAGCAGGTGGCGACATGGTTCCGTACCCATGCCACCCCGGCAATAGATGGATCGGCGACGGGCCAGAACCAGCCCCGCTATGTCGATCCCAACAGCATCGTCAATCCCAACAACCAGATGCCATCCCAGCAGCCGGGGGCGGACGGCCTGCCTGCACTGGCAACGGGCCGGACCGATTCTCAGCTAAACGAGGAAAATAACGAAGGCAGCAGCCTGACCACCGAAAGCGGGCCGATGGATAACCAGCCCCAATCCGGCACGGGTGGCGGTTCGCGGTCCGGCGCCACGCCAGCGGATGGCGATACCGTCCCCGGTTCGGGCATCAGCATCGGCGGTGGGAACTAGGCCCGGTGAAGATCGATGCCCGCAGCACCAACGCCACCCTGCAGGCACCGGGCGCGCTGCGGGCCATCATCCTGCATGGGGAAGACGCGGGCCTGATCCGCGAACGGGCCACGACAGCGGCGAAGGCGGTCTGTCCGGACCTGCAGGACCCGTTCCGCGTCGCCATCCTGGGCCGCGATGACCATGACCGGCTGGAAGAAGAAACCACCGCCCTTGCCCTGACCGGCGGCCGTCGCGTGGTCTGGCTGCGTGACGCGGGCGACAGCGTGCTGGCGGCATTGCAGCGCAGCCTGGCCCAATCATCCGATACGCTGGTCATCATGGAAGCGCCGGGGCTTGCCGCGCGTTCGAAACTGCGGGCCTTTGCGGAAAAGGACAGGCAGTGCGGGGTGATCGGCTGTTACCCCGAGGAAGGACGCACGCTGGAAGCCGCCATCCGGCAGATGCTATCGGCGCAGGATGTCGGCATCGACCCCGATGCGCTGGGGTGGATGGTGGAACGCGCCGGCCCCGACCGGGCCGCGACACGCAGCGAGGTGGAAAAACTGGCCCTGTTCGCCGGCACGGGCGGCAGGCTGGGACTGGAAGACGTGCGCGCCTGCGTTGGCGACGCGGCGGGCGTATCACTGGAAGACGCGGCCTTTGCCGCCATGGCGGGCGACCGCAGGGGGGCCGATGCCGCGGCCGAACGCGCGCTGGCCACCGACGGCAGCAGCCCCGTCGCCCTGACGCGCGTGCTGCTGTCGCACATCCACCGGCTGCGCCGGGCACGGCTTGCGGTGGATGGGGGGGCAAGCCGGGCGGATGCCATGCGGCAGTTGCGTCCCCCCGTATTCTTCAAACGCACCGACAGCTTCGGGCAGGCCATGGCGATCTGGTCGGCCAGCGCCCTGCTGCACGCGGCGGAGGAAACGCAGGCGCTGGAACTGGCATGCAAGCAGACCGGCAGCCCCGATGTCGTGCTCTGCCTGCGCCACGTCGCCCGGCTGTGCGCGCAGGCGCAGCAGATGCGCAGGCGACAGTAAGGGACGAAATATTCCCCCACCGTTCGTGAAACATCTTGCCGCGCGGCGGGGCCTCGTCTAGAAAACCCAAGTGTGTCCGCGTAGCTCAGCCGGATAGAGCACAGGATTCCTGGTTTGCAATTGGGCGTCACGACGGGAAACCACGTGGCGGATCTGCTCAAATTCGGGGAACGCTCTGGCGAATGCCGTGCCAATCCCGAGCCAAGGCCGGTTTTTCCGGCAAGGTGTAGAGACTGGATGGGCAGCACCTGTCAACCGCTTGCGGTTTATGGTGAAGGGACAGTCCAGACCACGAACGCCATACCCCTATGGCGGCGGTGAAAGCCGAAGTGGTACGAATCCTGGGGCCGTGGGTTCGAATCCCGCCGCGGACACCACACATCCCACATGCATGTGGCTGCTACCCGGAACCTGAAAAACGGTTTTCAGGGCGGTCACGCATGATGTAGCCCCACCCGGAACAACCGGGCGCGGGCATGGCTGTTGACAGGGTGGTCACATGCGACACGCGGCCCTGAACGCCATAACCGTAAGGATGTCTTTGATGAAGCCTTTTTCAGTAAGCTTCAGGGAAGGCCGTCTTTTGGAAAAAAGGCGGCGCCCGAAAACGGCTTTATGATTCGCGCCATAGCGCACAGGCCAACGTTTTCAACGGATCCGGATGTTTCCCATAAACATGGCCATCAGAAAACACGCCCTGCTTTTTAAAATGCTTTATTTTTCATTTAGGGATTCACATTCAATAAATATATGAATGATACATAATTACTTTAATATTTATTTATTATCAATATGGATATAAATACAGAATCAGGCCATAAAAATAAAATTATCGCCAATACGGCCCATTAAGATAACAAAATATTTCTATTATATTTTATATATGAAAATCCCATAACGAACAGCAAATATCCTGCCAACATAAAGTATGTGAACAGCAGAAAAGTTCCCTGGTCATAATAATTTATGGAAAAAATATGCCATACCGCGATTCAGCGCATGGAAAACCGTCGAAAGTGTGTGATTTGTACCAGTCCCGCCATTCCTGAACCGATCTGTTTTTTTTGTGATTGTTGTCCGAGATACGGTAAATGTATGGTTAATATGTGGCGAGACATGGCGTCCGTTTTAATGATCTTCAGGTCATGATGGGCCTGAAACAAGAAACGCGCGCGTATTTTGTCCACATATCAAATAAAGATATGCGTTTTCTTCCCTTTACCAAATAACGATCCGTTATCGGACTTACTGGCTGGTGGATTTCTGATGAATACCGACGTAGCCATTATAGGGGCTGGCCCCTATGGACTCTCCCTTGCGGCCCATTTGCGCGACAGGGGGGTAAACTTTCGTATTTTCGGACGCCCGATGGGATTCTGGCGCGAACATGTCCCCGCCAGCCTGCGGCTGAAGGCGGAAGGGTTCGCGCTTGACCTGTTCGACCCCGGCCGCCGGTCAACCCTTGCGCGGTTCTGCAGGGAACGGGGATATCCCTACGCCCCCATCGGGGTGCCCATTCCCGCCGAAGTCTTCAGGGAATACGGCGAAACGTTCCAGAAAACCCACGTGCCGCAACTGCAGCCATGCCGGGTCACTCACCTGTCGCGCACGCAGGATGGCTTTGTCATGCATCTGGATACCGGGGAAACCGTCATGGCGCGGAATGTGGTCATGGCGGTGGGGATCGAACATTTCGCCCATACCCCCCCGGCCGTGCGCGGCCTGCCGCCAGGGCGGTTCAGCCATACATTCGACGAGACCGCGTTCGAACGCTTCGCCGGCAGGCGGGTCGCGGTGATCGGGGCGGGTTCGTCGGCGGTGGATACCGCGTGTTTCCTGCATGAAGCGGGCGCACAGACCTTTATCTGCACCCGCAGGCCCAAGATCTGGATCAATCATCCCCCCCGCAAGATCAGCGGCCTGAAGCTGCTGTGGACCCGGATCAGGAAACCCGTTTCGGGCCTGGGCACAGGATGGCGGTCGCGCATGGCCTGTGACCTGCCCGATGTGTTCCACATGCTGCCCGTACGGCTGCGCCTGCGCATTACGCGTGGCCACCTGGGGCCGGCGGCGGGGTGGGTGACAGGCCAGGTCGTGCGCGATCAGGTGCCGATCTGGCTTAATGTCGACCTGCAATCGGCACGGATGCATGATGACGCCGTGCATCTGGAATTCCGCGATACACAGTCCGGCAGGCCACGGGCCGTGGAAGTCGATCATGTTTTCCTTGGCACAGGGGTCAAGGTGAATGTGGACCGCATTCCATTCCTTGACCGTACCGTGGCCTCCGCCATCCGCACCGAAGGCGGCATGCCCGCCCTGTCGCACAGCTTTGAATCGAGTGTGCCGGGACTTTACTTCATCGGTCCCATGGCGGCGGCCAGTTTCGGTCCCCTTTTACGCTTTGCCTGGGGCGCGCGCTTTGCCGCACGCCGCCTTAGCGCCCGGCTGGGACGGCAATCCGTGTCACAGCCCGCCCCGCAGCCCGCATTCGCGTCGTGACACCCGTGCGCCTGTAATCCCGCACCCTGACATGAGCTGGAAAGTCCTGAATCATGAAGAACGATTTTACAGTTCTCATCATCTCTTCCGTATGGTGGTCCGCCATTACGCGCGCCGCGGTGGAATTCATCGAAAGCGGGGTGGCCGTCCACGCCATCTGTCCGGCCGGCCATTCCCTGCGCTGCCTGAAGGCGATCGACAGCATACGGACCTATCCCTATGTCGCGCCGACCGTGGCGCTGGCTGGCGCCATTGCGCAGATACGGCCCGACCTGATCATCCCGGCGGATGACCGGGTCGTCGCGACCCTGCATCAGGTTTATGGTGAAGCCGATCGCGCAACCGCCATGGGCCGGCTGTGTCGCGACACGATCGAACGCTCACTGGGGCGGCACGAGTATTTTGCCTATGCGCGGACACGGCTCAGCCTGATCGATGTCCTGCGCGAACGGGGCATCCCCACCCCCGCCGCCGCCAGCCTGGCCACCATGGAGGATGTCAGGCGATGGTGCGCCAGCACAGCCGGGCCATGGGTGTTCAAGCGTGACCGCAGTTGGGGCGGGTCCGGCGTGGTGATCGCCGATACGCTGCAGGAAGCCGAAAGCGGCTTTCATCGTCTGTCGCACCCGGTGCGCATGGCCTGCGCGCTGCGTGTGCTGCTGGCGGACCGCGATATCTATTCCTTCATGGAAGCGACAGAGCGCCGTCCGCTGCCTGTCATGGCACAGGCACATGTAACCGGCATGCCCGCCAATATCATGGTAGCCTGCCGGGATGGGGAAGTGCTCGGCACGCTTGGGGTCAATGTCGTGTCCTATCAGGGGCGCACGGGGGCGGCGACGGTCATCGAGATCACACAGTCCGCCGATATGGAACGTGCGGCACGGGTCACCTGCGCCACATTGAAACTGTCGGGTTTCTTTGGGCTGGATTTTGTCCGTTGCGCACGGACCGGCACCTATCATTTCATAGAAATGAATCCCCGCCTGACCCAGATCGGGCACCTGTGCCATGGCGGTAATACCCTGATCCGCCGCTTTTTGCAGCATGTGCGCGGCCGGGCGCAGGTGGCCGTGCCCTCCGCCGCCATGGAACTGCGCGAACACACCATGATCGCCCTGTTCCCGCAGATCCTGCGCACCGAGCCGGAAACGCTGCACAGCACGGCCGCCTGGATCGACATCCCGTGGCGCTACCCTGAACTGGTGGAGGAGCTGCTGCGTCGCCCATGGCCCCGGCGCGGGTCGGTCGCGCGGCTGGAGGAACGCCTGCGGCCCAACATGCCCTATGGCAGGTCGGTGGACAGGGGGGAAGCCCTGGGCAAGCTGTCCACGCTGCTGCGGGCCGGAATGATCACGGACATGCCCATGGCCACCCTGTAAATTTCAGGATAACAGATTGATGGTAAGGTAATGAACGTTCTGGGGCGCCGCCTTTTGCCAAAAAGGCGGCGCCGTCCGGCTCTTTCGGCAACACGGTTCGGCAGAACCTTCCTTACGGTCCACAGGCAGGCTGCCGAAACCGTTCAGGCATGTGACATGATGGACTGGCGGATCATGTCGGAAGGTTGCGGCCGGCCCAGCAGGAAACCCTGGACCTGATTGCACCCGAGGTCATTGAGGTGCGCCCACTGGTCATGCGTTTCCACCCCTTCCGCCGTGATGGGGATATCCATGCTCTGCGCCAGGCTGATAATGGCCCGTATGATGCCTGATGCGCTGCGTTCGGGCAGTTCCTGCACGAAGGAACGGTCGATCTTGATTTTCTGGAACTGGAAGGAACGCAGGTATCCCAGCGAGGAATAGCCCGTACCAAAATCATCCAGCACGATACTGCATCCGATCCGGCCCAGTTGTCGCAGGATGTCGCGGTTGGTGGCGCTGTTCTGGACAAAGATGTTTTCCGTAATCTCGATTTCCAGCCGGTGTGGCGCAAGGCCCGAATGCGCCAGCGCATTTTCGACAATACCGAGGAAGCGCGGGTTACGTAACTGGATGGGCGACACGTTCACCGCGATCTTGACCTGCGCGGGCCAGTCCGCCGCTTCCATGCAGGCCGCCCGCAGGACCCATTCCCCCAGATCATGGATCAGGCCGTTTTCTTCCGCCAGCCCCACAAACTGGTCCGGCGGGATCATGCCATGCGTGGGGTGGAACCACCGCACCAGTGCCTCACATGCGCTGATCCGGTTGCCCGGCATTGAATACAGGGGCTGGAAATGCAGGCTGATCCCGCTGCTGGCAATGGCGGCGCGCAGCTCATTGCCCAGCCGCACGCGTGTCCGGATTTCATCACGCAGGGCCGCATCAAAGAACTGGAAGCCATTGCGCCCCTGTGACTTGGCGCGGTACAGGGCGATATCGGCATATTGCAGCAGGGTTTCGGCGTTATCCGCATCCTGCGGGTACAGCGCCGAACCCACGCTGGCCCCAATGACGACATGATGGCCGTCAATGACATAGGGCCTGCTTACGGTCTCGACAATTTCACGCGCCCGGCACGTCAGTTCCGCCGGTTCGGGAACAAGCGGCCAGATAATGGCGAATTCATCCCCGCCCAGCCGGGCCACCAGGTCTTCGGGCCGGCTGCAGGCCCGCAGCCGTTCCGCCACCTGCCGCAGCAGCGCATCCCCCGCCGCGTGGCCATACACGTCATTGACCGTCTTGAAGTAATCAAGGTCGATACACAGCAATGTGGCACCCCGCGCGTCCGCGCACAGCGCATCCAGCCGGGAACTGAACAGCGCGCGGTTGGCAAGGCCGGTCAGCGGGTCATAATGCGCAAGCTGTTCGACCTGGTGCCGGGCATTGCGCCGTTCCGTGACATCATCGGCCACGCACAGTTCCCAGCGCGGCCCGCCGCGTTCATCGGCAATGGTGACATGACGGGTGGAAATGGCGCGCTGTTCGCCGCGCTGGTTGCACAGGACCTGCTCACGCACGCCCTGCCGGTCCGCATCCGGCCGGCTGACCAGCAGGAAACCGATTTCATCCGTACCAAAAACCCGTGCCGGATCCTTTTCAAGCAGCAGGTCACGCCTGCATCCCATCATCTCCTCGGCCGCGCGGTTGACCAGAACGGGATGACCATGCCGCACGGACCGGACGACAAGGGCGGAGGGAATATTTTCCACAATCGTATCAATGAACAGCTTGTCGCGTAATATCCTTTTATTTGCCCGGCGCAGGTCTTCCGCCGCTTCTTCAAGGCTGGCGGCGGACGCCACCGCATGGGAATGGGATGCGTTGATCAGGTCCAGCGCCGATCCCGTCCCCCGGTAACATCCATTTTCCGTAACAATATAGCCACGGATCAGGTCGGATGGCTGGCCCATCAATGTCTGGGCCGTAAAATCGGATGCGGATACCCGGGCGTCAATCATGACCGGGCTGGCATCCATCAGCAGGGCGACGGGACGGCGGCTGAAAAGCGAATGCCCGAACTTGCCTGATACTTTCAGAAAAAAAGCCTGCCGCTCAACCAGACCGACAGGCACACCATCCTCCCCCACAACCGCAACCAGCATCAGTTCCGGGTCCGCATGAAAAAGATCGAAAAGACATTCCCCCAGATCGGAGGGCCTTATGACGGGACCCTTCCTGGCGATGTCCCCCATGACAAGAAAGGAGGACGACGCGGCCTGTGCAGAAATATCCATCAATAAATTCCCCACATCAATTATTATTATGATTTTTTATTTAATTACTTATTTCTGAACGAAATCCGGTCTTATGAAAAAGCATCCTGCCAGTATCCGCATGATACTGGCAGGCATGGCGTCATGCCGTGATGAAAGGCATGCTAGAACGCCGCCTGGATACGCCCGGCAACGGAATTGCCGTGACGGCCCATGATGTCATACAGCGAGGTGCTGCCGCTGCTTGCCTTGCTGTCATCGCTGACAATGAAGTGGTTGAAGTCCAGCATGAAGCGGAAGTGACGGTTGGGATACCAGTTCAGCCCGGCCGACCAGACCGTCTGCTGGCCACCACGGATGGCATTGGCCGAATTCAGGTTGCTGTTCAGGTCGGTCACGCTGTAGCGGGCGGAGACTTCCAGCGCGCCCCAGTACCCGTTGGCGGGGTCGAAGGCATGGTCCACGCCGGGGGCGGCGAATGCGCCTTCCTTGATGTTATAGGAACGCGGCTTGCCGAAAATGGTGTAGTTGGCGGCGCCATAGTAGCCGGTGAAGTTGACCGTGCCCTGGTCGGCGGCACTGGCGCTGGAATTGTTCCCGCGCGTGACCCCGATATTGTAATACTCGCCCTTCAGCACCAGCCGCTTCCAGCGGAAGCCCAGCTCCGGGCCAGCCGACCAGATGCTGCCCACGTTACCGACGGTTGCGCTCAGCAGCTTGGTGGTGGTCAGATCAACTTCCGGCTGTTCGGCAAATGTCGCCGAACGGTCATCAGAGGCGGTCGCCTGCGCCACCTTGAAGGCGCTGATCGCCGATACGCCGACATGCACGTCTATGTCCTTGGACATATAGGGCCGGCCCGCGACACGGAAGGTGCCACCCGTCTGGCTGTCATACCCGGCGGCGCGCTTGCCGTAGCTCTGCCCCGTCAGGTAGCCCGCGATCCACCAGCGCTTGCCGTAATGCAGGGCGCCCACGCTCATGCGGGCGTCACCGGCGGCGATGTTACGCACGATATCGGTAATGGCGGGGCGTTCCATCATCTCGAATTCGTTCGAGCTTTCGGAATCTTCCTCCGTCACGCGCGGCTGGAAGTAACCCGCGGTGATGACCGTGTTGTGGAAGCCGGCATAGTTCAGGTTGGCTTCATACAGCGTGGCCGAACCATCCGCATTGGACGACCCGAAATCCGGGGTGATGTTCGCAATCCAGTTCTTGTACCGGAACGAGATGGGAATACGCAGGCGGCGGGCATTTTCGGTCAGGCCTTCGTAATCGCCCTTCTTTTCCCCCGCGCGCGGGGACATGCCCATGAAGCCGCCAATATCCTCATGGAAAGCCAGGCCGATGGACATGGCATACATGCCGTCATCAGACGAGATGGTCGGGCGGCCACCGGGGAAGCCCACCATCATGCCCCCCATATGCAGGGCTTCTTCCTTTTCCGTCGCGGCGCGGAACGATTCCCACGACGATGTCACGCCACGGTCGGACGGGGGCGTGCCCAGGTCGGCCCGCTTCATAAGGCTGCCCATTCCGGTGCCCGTGCCGCTATCGCCACCGATATGGATATCACGTGCATAGCTGTCGGGCAGCGGTTCACCCCTGCTGGCTGCAACCCGACGGGCCTGTGCCGCGTTGGCTGCGGGGGTGTTGCGTGCTTCGGCACGGACCAGGCGCTGGCGCAGCACGCTGATCTGACCGGACATTTCACGACGCATTTCCTGCATCTCACGCTGCAGGGCCTGTATCTGCTGGGCATCCGATGCGGACGCCGCATGAGCCTGATGGAAGGAGGATGCACCCCAGAGGGCAGATGAACCAAGCAACAGCGAAACAGCGGACCGGCGGATCATATTAATCATTCCGTAATGAAGGGTGAGTTCATTTAGAATGGGCGCCCAGTTTTGTGTGTTATGTTTCCGATACAGTTTTATGAAGGATTTATGACAGCCCGGAATACAGAAAAGCCGCCCGGAAACCGGGCGGCTTCATGCTGTCATTACTAATGGATTATATTATCTGGCCGCATCCCACTGCTGCAGGATATCGGTTTTCACATTCGCGGGCACCGGCACGTAATCAAGGCGATAGGCGGCGGCATCCCCGTTCTTCAGCGCATAGCCAAAGAATTTGCGCACGGCCGGGCCATGTTCGGCCTTGGCCGTCGGCACCGGCACCAGCACATAGGTAGGCGAGACGATCGGCCACGCACCTGCCCCGCTGGTGTCCAGCAGGTCAACGGCGAAATGCGATGCATCCTTCCAGTCCGCGGCTTCCGCCGCACGGCTGAAGCTGTCCATGCCGGGGGCGACAAAGGCGCCGCTATGGTTCTTCAGCTTCACGGTGGTCATGTGCGCATTGGCGGCAAAGGCATATTCGACATAGCCGATCGCCCCTTCCGTATTGCGCACGGACGCGGCCACGCCATCATTGCCACGCGCGCCGATGCCGCCGGGCCATGAAATGGAAGCGCCTGCCCCCTGCCCTTCACGCCATTCCGGGGAAACACGGGCCAGGTAGCCGGTGAAAACCGCCGTCGTGCCCGAACCATCCGCACGATGCACGGTGGCAACAGCGGTATCGGGCAGCTTCAGGCCGGGGTTGAGGGCCGCGATCTTCGGGTCATTCCACTGTTCGATCTCGCCACGGTAAATGGCGGCCAGCGTCGGGCCATCAAGCTGGATCTGGTTGGCGGCGATACCGGGCAGGTTGATGACCGGCACGATCCCGCCCATGACGGTGGGGAACTGGAACAGGTGGGCATTTTCCAGCTTCTGGCGATCCATGGGCACATCGGATGCGCCAAAATCAACCGTGCCCGCCAGAATCTGGTTCTGCCCGGCGCTGGACCCCACGGTCTGGTAATTCAGGTTGACGCCAGCAGCGCTCCGTCCATCAGCCCCCCATGCCCCGTAAATGGGCGCGGCAAAGCTGGAGCCGGCACCGGTAATATCCGCAGCATGCGCCATCACCGGCAGTGCGGTCGCCAGCAGGGCACATGTAAGCATTCGAGCAGGAAAGTACATAATACTCATGTTCTCCGACATGAAGAAGACAGACGTGTCTGGCTATCCATCAGACATGGGCGAACATTAAGAAACTGCCGAAACAAATAACAATGATATGTCCATGACAGTTTTATGAAGGATTAATGAAATTTCCTGCCCCGCTGGTCGCGCCCGGAAACAAAAAGGGCATGGAATGGCCGCGGCCACCCCATGCCCCGCACAGGAACGCCTGCCAGCCCGAACGGGTCAGGTCCGGCTGTACACATCCTCCAGCCGGACGATGTCATCCTCGCCCAGATAGGGGCCGGACTGGACCTCGATCAGGGTCAGGGGAATGCGGCCGGGATTTTCCAGCCGGTGCACGGCGCCCAGCGGCAGGTAGACGCTCTCGTTTTCACGCACCAGCAGCACCTCCTCATTGCGCGTCACCTGCGCCGTCCCTTCCACCACCACCCAGTGCTCGGCACGGTGATAATGCTTCTGCAGCGACAGCTTTTCCCCCGGTTCCACCACGATCCGCTTGACCTGGAAACGGCTGCCTTCGATCAGGGTCTCGTAAAAACCCCACGGGCGGTAGCAGCGGCTATGGGTGGTCGCTTCCTTGCGGCCATCCTTTTTCAGCCGCGACACGATGGTCTTTACATCCTGCGCATTGTCGCGGTGCGTCACCAGCACCGCATCGTCATTGACCACCACCAGCAGGTCCTCCACCCCGGCTACGGCCGTCAGGACGCCATCGGTACGCACATAGCTGTTGGATGTGTTGAACACCGCGACATCACCGATGGTCACGTTGCCATGGTCGTCCTTCGGGCCAAGTTCCCACAATGCGTCCCAGCTCCCCACGTCGGACCAGCCGAAATCACCGGGGATCACGGTCATGAGGCTGGTGCGCTCGGCCACCGCGTAATCGATGGAGATGTCGGGCGAACTGGCGAAGGCCTTCGCATCCAGCCGTTCAAAATCAATATCCGACTTCCGCCCCCGCACGGCCTGCCGCACGGCGTCCAGGATGGCCGGTTCGTATTTTTCCATTTCCTGCAGCATGGTGCGGGCGGTGAACACGAACATGCCGGAATTCCACAGGAACTGCCCTGATTCCAGCATGCGGGTGGCATTCGCGGCATCGGGTTTTTCAACAAAGCGCGCTACGCTGTAGGCACCCTCGTACCCGGCCAGCGGCGCGCCCTTCTCGATATAGCCATATCCCGTTTCCGCCCTGGTGGGCGTCATGCCGAATGTCACGATCCGGCCCGCACGCGCCACCCTGACCGCGATATCCAGCGCGGGCGTGACATTCTCCGGCTTCTGGATCGCGGCATCCGCCGCCATGACCCACAGCACGGCGTCGGGATCGGTTTCAGCCGCCAGCAGGGCCGCCGCCGCAATGGCGGGGGCCGAATTGCGGCCGACCGGCTCCAGCAGGATGCGCGGCGCGGTAATGCCGACTTCCTTCAGCTGTTCGGCCATGATGAAGCGATGTTCGTTGTTGCACACGATGATCGGGGCGGCGAATCCCGCACCCTGGCTGCGCAGCGCGGTCTCCTGCACCATCGTCCGCCGCGAGACTAGCGGCCAGAACTGCTTGGGATATGAACTGCGTGATACCGGCCACAACCGGCTGCCGCTGCCGCCGGACAGGATAACAGGTATCACTGGCGTAGGGGGGGACGGCTGCAATGGTGCATGTGTGACGGAAACGACCATTCTCACTCCTGAAAAACCGGTAACCGGGGTATGGTGCGGGCCGCCGGAAACGCTTAGTGGACCTTCTGTGACGCCGCGCGCAGCATGTCCAGCGAATCACGCAGCTGCATTGTCTTTTCAAAATCGGCTATTTCCTGACGTTTGGCGGCGAACAGGATGGCATCGACACGAATGACCAGCTTGCGCAGGCGCCAGAACTGCTCGGCGTCGATAATCAGCGTGCGCGACATGTCTTCCAGCGCACCCACCTGCACGTATTTGGTGTGGTTTACGGGGTCATCATGCAGTTCCTCGACAAAGATCGGGACGAAGCAGAGCGGCACGGAACAGGGGGCGGGAACAAAGGGACGTGTTTCATGCCCGTCATAGAGCTTGACACGACTGATATCGAATTTGCGATATTCCTGCAAAAGCCACGCCATCTGTGCCGGGGGGGCGATGCGGGCGAAATCGGCGCGCGTGATATCAAGGAACACACGGCGGTCACGGATGATCGTCGCATCATAATCCGCCACCTGCCGGGCGTAGGCTGCCTCTTCCTGTGAATGCTTCATCAGGACGTTATGCCTGACGAAATTGGCATCGCTATGGCTGCTCCAGCTCAGGTAGCCGCCAAAGCCGGCCACCAGGCACAGCAGGACCGGCAGGGCCATGCACATCCACCGGTGCCGCCGCATGAACGCCCATAGACCCGTACGCTCCAGCGCCTGCACCGGATGATAGATGATCATCCACCGCTTCTCCCCGACTGTATGACCCGCCCTGACAGGAATGCATCATGCGCCGGGCAGTTTCCTGCCCCTTGCAGACAGGGCCGTTTTTCCACCCGGCCATATTAGCAGAGCCGGCATATTGCTGTCATGCAGGGATATATTCCCTGCCCCCGGCCAGGATCGCCACCTTTTTGAAAAAAGGCGCCCCCGAAAACGTCCATTCCATCCGTGAATGGCCTGGCGATGCCATTCAGGGCATTCCCAGCCGGCAGAACCGGAACCCCGCCCCCGGTCGGGCATACCGCGCCAGCACGTGCGCAAGCCGGGGCTGTATCACCGTCGTGGCGATCCGTTCATCCATTTCCATCACGACAAAGCGGCGCGTGCCGCCATCTTCCGCGTTCAGGTCCATGACGGCCTGCGCTGTCGTGCCTGAACCGCCGAAGGCATCCAGCACCACGGCATCGGGACCCGGACACAACGCGCGCAGCAGGTATGTCACCAGTGAAAGCGGCTTGGGATAATCAAAACGCACGCCACATTGCGCCAGTTCGGCCGCGGCCTGCTGCACCGTTCCCATGCCCTCCAGCACGGTCAGGATATGGCTGGGCCGGGCCGGGCGGTCCTTTTCCATGAAGACCGCCCCGCTGGGGGTCAGGTAAAAGCGGGTTTTCAGGCCCTGCCGGTCGATGATGTCGCAAAACCCCGCCGCGATGAAGGCCGCGCACTGGCGGCGCGAACTCCACCCGCTGCGCAGGGTCACGGCCTGTGCCAGACGGCCATCCCTGACCATGATCGGCACGTCAAAACGCGGCCAGAAGCCGGGATCGGCGGGGATGGGAATGACGCCATCGCCAAGACGGGCGGGAAAGCCGGCAGGCAGCACAAGGTCGGACACCGGGTTGCGTGGTCCGTTCTTGATGATGGTATTGCGGATGACCGGCCGCCGCAGCTTGCTGCGCGCGCCCACCTGCGGGGCTAGCACCGGGCCGGGCACGAAGCGTCTGGCGTCGCGCGCGAACACCACAACATATTCATGGTTGGTCTTGATGCGGCTGTGGTTGTCGATATTGCCGGTATTGACCCAGACAAACGTCGCCAGAAAATTCTCCGCTCCGAATACCTCCTCCATCAGCAGGCGCAGGCGGGGGTATTCGCGGTCATCGATACAGCAGGCGATCACGCCGTTTTCCGCCATGAGCCGCCGCAGTTGCAGCAGGCGTGGATACATGAGGCACAGCCAGCGGTCCTGTCGTGACAGGCTGCCCGCCCGCTGCGTGCCCAGCACGCCCTCCAGCCAGTACCGGGCGGCGGGATGACTGGCGCTGTCATCATACAGCCAGTCGCGCCGGCCGGTATTGTAGGGCGGATCGATCAGCACCATGCCCACCCGCCCCGCATGACCGGGCATGAGCGCGCCAAGGGCCGCCAGATTATCCCCCACGATGACCATGTCACCCCCCGGCGGCGCCCCACGGGACAGGGCGGGATCAACCCGCAGCACGCCCGCGCGCATCCGTTCCAGACAGGCCGCGACGGCGTGCTTGCCCTCCCATTCCAGCGTGGCCACGTGCCCTCCCGTTCCTGCCTGCCTTATGTCCGGCCCCACTATCCCGCAATGCGCACCGGAAGGGGAGAGCCACAGCCGCACTACGCCCGCAACCGGTTATGCCCTGACCTGGACAGATCGTTTTCCATATATGTTACAGCCGATAACAACAAAATGAATCATGGCCCGTATGCCGGCGCAGGCCCGTCATTCAGGCGGCAGCACAGGATAGGGCGCGGCCATCCTGCCCTGTCATCCCCGCCAGCCCGGACAGGATCATGACAGATCATGCGCGCGCCACGACGACAGTGGCCATGCCATCGGGCGACAAACCCTGATGGCATGGGCCTGTATCCAAGCCGGAGCGATCCATCAGGGTGACGCGCCGGTCTCTCCCAAAGCGCCCGGCTTGACCGTGTTCCCGGTCAACGAGAATGGTTACTGTCGCCGTTCTGTGGCATGCGCTGGCGCAACTGGATGGGTGCCTCTGGAAGCCCTTTGAAAAGGCAGACCGGCAAACAGCCTGCAATCCGAAAAAGCGTCGAGATGGCCGCCTCCGGCGGTCATGGCATATCCCGCCTGCCCGACAGGGCGGGGAACGGATGCCAGGGACAGGAAACATGCCAGGTCAGCAGATATCTTTACACATATTCCCAGCAAGAAATCACCGATCCCCTGACCGATACTGTAATGACCATGTATCTTATCCGTTCAGCATATGCCGGACATATGTCTCCATGTCCATGGTATGATCAATATAATAATGCCGATAATCAGGTGATACCTGTGGCTTCATGCCAAGGATGAAGGCGAATACATCGAATGCGAATAATATTATTGAAATATATGTATATTTTTTCATTTAAATAAGGGCGATATGTCCACGGAACCACAGTTCGATAACAACGATATGCAGGGCAAACAGGAGCGTCAAGATTGACCAGCGCCTGATCCGTGCCTGCGTCAGGGTCAGGAAGGCCAGGAATTCAATCATCAGCGGGTTTGAAAAGACATAACGTTCGATTGATTCCAGGCCGGTCGATCCTACCATCAAGGCAATGAAGGCCATGATGGAAAAATTCAGGTACCACTTTTTTACAAGCATTCCATAAATGAAATAGCAGGAAGCCATAAAATAGATACCAAGTTTTATTTTCTTTGCCTGCAGGAATGAACCAATGAAATTGGTCAGGAAAAAGCTGAAATGCTTTTCCCATCCTACTTCTACATGCGAAAACGCAAACCCGTCCCCCATAAGGTGATAAAGATAGATCACGAACACCGACAGCCCCGCCCCGGCGGCGGAAACCAGCAGGAAACTTTCCTGCGCGGGAACCGCCATACGGCCCCAGTCAATGGATCGTGTCCGGGGCGTGATGCCGGTGCGCCTGAAAAACCACCAGCCCGCAATCATGACTGCGGCGGGGAACCCGGTTGGACGGGAAAGACTAAGCAGGAAACAGGCAAGCGCCGCCCATGCCATATGGTTCTTGCGGAGCAGGAGCAGCGTGCCGACCAGGAGTACACCATAGACGGCTTCCGAATACTGTGACGTGTACCAGATATTAAAAGGATATATAATACAGAAAAGGGCGAAGCCAATCCGGTCCAGTTCAACCGCACGGGCCGCAAGCTCCTGGTAACACAGGTAAATTAGCACCGGCCACAGTAACAGGTTAACCGATAGTTCCGCCCACAGCGCACTGATATGCAGGCCCATCCGTACCGCCTGCGACACCAGGGGATAGAGTGGAAAAAAGGCCCAGTTTGCCTGTGTCAGGCCATCATGACCGTGCAAGTTTGGCAGCCGTTCGTAACCATGGCGGACGATACCCGTGTACCATCTGCAGTCCCACTGGCATGTCGCCTGTACGATGCCGCCAGAATGGGACAAAAGGGAAAGCACGGAAAGAAAACCAAAATTAAGGCCACACAACGTGAAAATAAAAACAAGAAACGCCAAGTTATTCCTGTCGATATATTCTTTAAAATCCAGAAAATGGCGCTTCATGTTTTTTCCTGTTTTTCACGCAATGGGCATATGTCGTCTCCCTGGCACATAATAACTATGAGTTATTGAAACCCGCTTTTTCTTCAATATGGGAACGGGGACGCCGCTTGGTTTCCAGATATATCTTGCCCAGATATTCCCCAATGATCCCGAGGCAAAGCATCTGTACCCCACCCATGAAGAACAGGGCGACAATAACCGAAGCCCAGCCCTGAATGGGATTGCCTATCATCTTGTTGATCAGCACCGCCATGATTGCCATGATGGCGGTGGCACTGATGATGAAACCAGTCAGCGTAATGATCCGCAGCGGCATGACGGTCATGGAAGTAATACCTTCCAGCGCCAGCGCCATCATCTTGTGCAACGGGTATTTGGAAACGCCCGCCGTGCGTTCCTTACGGTCGTAATAGACTTCTGCCGACGGGAAACCGATCAGTGGCACAAGGCCGCGGATATAGATATTACGTTCATGATATTCCAGCAGCGCATCACGCGCCCGGCAGCTTAAAAGACGGAAATCGGCATGGTTGAAGACCTGCTTGACCCCCATCACGGTCATGAGCCGGTAGAAAACCTCCGCCGTCATGCGCTTGAAGGCCGTATCCGTCTGGCGCGAAGCCCGCACCCCGTACACGACATCATGTCCGGCTGCATAAGACTTTACCATTTCCCCGATGGCATTGATGTCATCCTGCAGATCAGCATCGATACTGACAATGGCATCGGCGTTATCGGCATTGGCCAGACCTGTCAGCAGCGCGGCCTGGTGGCCCTTGTTGCATGACAGTTTCAGGCCACGGACATGGGCATGGACCCGGATTGCGTTACTGATCTGCCGCCATGTATCATCGCGGCTGCCATCATCCACAAATAACAGGTAACTGCCGGGACTGACCATCCCGTCGCCAATCAACCTGTCAAGATAGCCGCCCAGTTCCGTCAGGCAGTAAGAAAAGACTTCCGATTCATTGTAACAGGGAACGATAATGGCAAGACGCGGCAGCGAAGGCGGCTGGGAATTCATATAACCTGACCGAAAACAGAAATGGTTAAAACGGTAAAGGCGTAATGTTAGAATTAATTTTCGGCAGCGTCAAAAAAAGGGGAGCCTGCCACAGGCCATACGTGTCATGCCCTTAACCTGCCTGACATGGCCCGGGCGGCAACATGCGCGGGCCGGGGGCCTGCGTTGCGCATCCGCCGCGCCACACGTACCAAACCCCGCCCCGCGCGGCTTGGGATCACATACGCGCAATCCGGCGGACAGCCTTCATGCACAGCCGGTCATCCCGCCCGGTCTGTCCGGAATGCACCGGCATGCCCGGCCGGACAGGGCATAGGGGCCATCTTTCCCCTGCGGGCGGTCATCGGCGCCGATCATGTCCTCAGGCGTGAATGGCCGCCTTGCCGTCCCGCAAACCGCTGATCGCGCCGGGTTGCTGGTATCTCCCCATCGCGCATCACCGGGTATTGGTATCACATCCGTGGGTATGATAGGCCTGCTGGAGCAGATTGTTTCATAACCAGACTGATTGCAGGATACGGTTTTTTGAAGCGCGACCTTTTTAACAGCCAGGCCATGGATACGCTGGAAGCGATGCTGAATACGTGCACCGTGGACGAACTGGCTGCCCAGTTCCACAAAGCCGTCAGCCAGATCGGGGATTTCTACTGCGTCGCTGGGATCATCAGGAAATTCCAGCCCGGTGGGCTGCGTCCCACGACATCCAGCTATCCGACCCACTGGACCAGTCATTATATGGACAGCAATTACGGGCGGGTGGACCCGGTACTGCGTCGTGCCATGACCAGCCACACCGGGTTTGGGTGGCATGCATGCGACCCGGTAAGGAAGCAGGAAAAAATACTGGTCGCCGACATGCATGACCTGGGCCTGCTGGATGGATTTGTCATGCCGATCCATGGACCGGATTCTTCGGTCTTCCTGGTCAATTTCGGACAACGCGCGCGCAGGATGGTGTCGCGGCGCGTGCAGGCGGCGCTTGCAATGCTGACCATGCAATATTACCAGCACTACCATTACCTGACCGCGCAGCCGGAATCCGAGATCCCCCTGCTGACGCAGCGCGAATGCGAATGCCTGTCATGGGTGGCGAATGGCAGGACGACGGTGGATATCGCGGACATCCTGACGCTGAATGAAAATACCGTAAAATTCCATCTCAAGAACGCACAGCGCAAGCTGGAATGCACCAACCGCGTCACGACCGTGCTCAGGGCCATCTCGCTTGGCCTGATTGTCATCTAGCAGCCCGCCGGTCAGGACCATGCCCTGGGCGGGCCGTGTCCACGCCACCGGCTTGCCGACAGGGCGATACGGGTAGGCCCCGTACCCCACGCTTCACCGGCAATCCGGGTAAAAAAGAGGCGAGCCGGATAATCAATTATTAATTGATCTGCCCTAGCAGAATGACTGTGCACGCCCGCCCGGCGGTCTTGCCACCCGTTATCCCATCCCGCCCCAGCCAAGGTGAAGACATTGTCCGTGGAGCCGCCCCTGGCATTGACCCCGACCGAGCAGCAGGATCTTGAAACCATAGAAAAATCAGGTCTGTTCGATGCTGATTTCTACCTGTCGGTGCATCAGGATGTCGCCGGGTCGAAAATTGGCCCCCTGCTCCACTACGTCCGGTACGGCTTCCGGGAAGGACGCCAGCCCAACCGCAATTTCCGTCCCGCGTCATACCTGCGCCAGTATCCCGATGCGGGCGCCAACAACCGCAATCCCTTCGTCCATTTCCTGAAAACACATGGTGGCTGCCATATCGCCCATCATGGGCTGTTGCCCCGCTTCCATCTGGAAGACCTGAGCATTGGCGCAAGGACGCTGGAACAACTGCCGTTCTTCGTCCCTGATCTCTATCACGACATCAACCGCGACATTGAACGTGCGACCACGGACATGGCCGAACATGCCCTGCTGTATGGCGTGCCGGAAGGGCGGCGTATTTTCGGCGCCCTGCATGTCTCCCGGACGCTGGGCGCGTTATGCGCGGCCAAGGGACTGGATGATGCGGACTACATTGCCCCCGATGGGCTGGTGCCCGACAGTATCGGGGTCTTTTACAATTCCCGCGGGAATGTATTCATCCATGAAATCGCATCCGACCTATGCACGACCTTGCGCGAAAGCGGGCTGGACTGTGTTCTGCTGGATGAAACCACCAACCCCGATGACCGGCCCGAACTGTGCATTTTCGTGGCCCCGCATGAATTCTTCCATCTGGGACAGGGCCAGGACTGGGCCACGGGAACCATTATCCGTGACGCCATCATGTTCAACACCGAACAGCCACAAACGCTGTGGTTCGAACGGGGCATTCCCTTCCTGCTGATGGCGGCAGGCGTGATCGATATCTGTCACCAGATGGCGGAAAGCTTCCGGCAGGCCGGACTGCCCGCCATCCATTTCACCCCCAATATCGGCGCTGAACGGGATTACCTGCAAAAAGGCGACATGCAGCATGCCATGGTGCGCGTCCTGCCACCCGCGTGCCGCAGCCGGCCTGATCGGCATACCCCCTTTGCCGACCGGCAACTGGACATCAGTTTCTTTGGCGGCATGTCCGAACACCGGGAGCAATTCTTCGCCCGCAATGCTGGCTTTTTCGCGCAGTTCCGCAATTACTTCTATTACCGCAAATTCACCACCCCGATCGACAGCAGCCCACGGGACAACCCCCTGTCACGCCTAGCGTCGCATGTAGCGGGGCATTCCCGTATCGCGCTGAACATCCATCGTGATGATTATGGATTTTTCGAGTGGCATCGCATCGTCAAGGGGGCGATGGCCAATGGCAGCGTGGTGGTATCCGAACCCTGCCTGCCGCATCCGGTCTTTCGCCCCAATGTGCATTTCCTCGAAGAAAGTGGCCGCCACATACCCAACCTGATCGAATGGCTGCTGAACACGCCCGATGGCCAGGCAAAGGCGGAGGAAGTGCGCCTTGCCGCCATGCGGGCAATCGAGACACCCGCCCATAACCGTGCGCGCTGCACGCGCATACGCGGGTTCATTTCGCATGTATGGAGCACGCCGGAGGCATGAGCATCACCGCCCCATGGATGGCCACGGGCCAGACAGCATTCACATTCCGCAGCCGCCGCAAGAAGCCGGCTGACCTTGTCAGCATATGCCTCACCAATTTCAATTATGGCCGGTATGTTCTCGAAGCCCTCGATTCAGTCGCGGCCCAGACGCATGCGGCCCTTGATCTGGTCGTGGTGGACGACCATTCGGACAGGGACGATTCCGTGGCCCTGATTACCGCATGGATGGAAGAAAACCGCGACCGTTTCTGGCGTTGCACCCTGATCGTGCACCCGCGCAACCAGGGACCATCCGAGGCCCGCAATACCGCCTTCAAGCACACTGTCGGCGCGTTCGTGTTCGTAATGGACGCGGATAACACCATCTACCCCCGCGCCATAGCCCGGCTGCATGACGCCGCACGCGACGGCGGGTTTGACGCCACGTACAGCCAGCTGGAATATTTCGGCAAGGAACAGCGCATCGGCTCCGCCGACATATGGGACCCCACCCAGATGGCGCGCGAGAACTATGTTGATGTGATGGCCCTGATCCGCCGGCAGGCATGGGCGGATGTGGATGGCTACAGCCATATCGACCAGGGCTGGGAAGATTATGATTTCTGGCTGAAATTCATCGGTCGTGGTTTCGAGGCCGCTTACGTGCCCGAAATCCTGTGCCGCTACCGCATGCATGGCAATTCACGCACCACGAACGAGGCATGGGCCGCCCATGAAAGCCTGCGCGCCATCATGGCCTTCCGTCACCCCGCACTCAGCGCGGGTTACCATCCGCTTACGGACGGGAAGGCATGAAAAATATAAAAGTTTCCAGGTGTCGCCTTTTTTCAGAAAAGGGGTGTTTCCCGAAGCCTTCTGAAAAAAGCTCCACCAGAAGCCTTTCATGAATCGGCCCGATATCTCAAAGCGGGTATCTCAAGGCGGATATCGGAACCCCCTGTGACGAAGGGATATTTCCGCCCCCCCTGCTTGTCCCTATGATGCCGGGCATGACACCGCATGCCCCCAGCGCCACACCCCAATCGACCAGCCGCCGGATTATCGTCACCGGATGCGATCACAGCTATTTCCATCTGGTGGACGAACTGGTCGCCTCCATACGCGATCATGCCGATACCCCTATCGGGGTCATCGACTGCGGCATGACGCCGGAACAGGTGGCGCGGCTGCGGGCACGGGGCATACGGACCATCACGCCCCATATCCCCGATCATGCCCCCAGGCGCGCCATCCGGAACCGCCCCAGCCTTGCCATCAACATAAGCAAGCTGTGGCTGGACCAGATGCTGCCGGAATTCGACCTGATCGCGTGGCTGGATGCCGATACATGGGTGCAGGACGGCGGGGCGCTGGAACAGGTATTTGCCGCGGGCGAGGGCGGCGCGCTGGCCATCGTGCCGGAAATCGGCGCCAAGATCGCCAACCTGCTGGGGGTGCGCTGGATCTGCCCGGGGTGGATGCAGATCCGCTCTTTCCTTTACAAGAATGCCAGCCGCGCCCGGCTGCCATTCCATATCCGCAAGCGCATCGGCGCCAAGCCCCTGCTGAATGCGGGCGTGTTCTGCCTGCATCGCGATGCTACGATCTGGCCCGTGTTGCGGCGCTGGCAGGCGCTGATCCTGCCCCGGCGCGGCATGGCCTTCACGCAGGACCAGCTGTGCATGGCGCTGGCGGTCTATATCGACGGCCAGCCCGTCACCTTCCTTGATAACGGCCACAACTACCTTGGTCCCTGGCTGCTGGATGAAAGCACCGGGCAACTGGCCAACCTGTTCTTTCCCCATCCACCTGTGGGCATCGTGCATATGGCGTCCCAGAAGGCCATGCGCGGCGGGCTGGAAAATACCATGACCATTCCTACCGTGCAGGGGGGAAGGGTTGCGCTCAACCTGCGTTATGCCGGCATGCGCCAGTTCAGGCGTCATGACGGCCGCCCGGAAAACATCCCGCCGTCATAAGGAAGTTTTTGGTGAAGCTTTTTTCGAAAAGCTGCGAAGAACGCCGCCTTTTTGAAAAAAGGCGGCACCCAGAAACCTTTATTGTTTTTTAAATAGTCATTCAGCCTTTTTATCCGCCCGTGCCGCCTGCACGCGTTCGGCGGCATGGCGCAGTTGTTCGGCAAGGTTAAGGGCCAGTTCCGGCGGCAGCACGGTTACAACACGTTTGTTGCCCTTGGGCATGTGTTCGGGCGATGTCGCCATGAACAGGTCCATGACCACGATGGAGTCCTGCACCGCTTCCGCCCCGCAACTGACGGTGGGATAGACCACAGCCCGGCCGGCTGCGTCGCGTTCTTCATTCATGATGGAAAATACCTTGTCATGCCACCGTGTCAGCGCGCGGTGGGGGGACGTGTCTGCTCACGCCGCAGTTTCAGGTTAAGGTCCTGTATCGTCTTGCGCGCCATGGCCAGTTCGTCACGCATACGCGCCAGTTCCGTCTTCAGCGCCGCGATTTCGGCCCGCAGGGCGGGGGGATGATCAGCCATATGCACACTTCCTTATGATATCAGGAGGGTTTGACACCGGATGCAAACCGGGCGCGTACCTGTTCAAACAGGGTCCGTGCCGCCATGTCCTTTGCATCGGTATGGTCGATATGGTGGCGCATGCGTGCGGCGATTTCATCCGCATGCAGCACCCTGGCATCAACCAGCATCTGCATAAGGTCCATGACCACAAGCTGCTGGGCCGCAATCATCTTGACCACGGGCATCACCTTGGCCTGCGCCGCATCGCCCGCTGCCTGCGCAAGGGCCTTGCGCAACTGGTCCGTGACCGCCTCATCATTCATGATTGTGCTACTCCGCTCTTGTCATCTTGCGGCAGGCATGGTGATAGCAAACGGCCAGCACAGCAATGCTGCCCATGCAGGGCGGCCCATAAGCTTACGATATACCTTCCGCCCGACAGGACCGTAAACCGCCATGTCATCCCCCATCATACCCGATGATGAATTACATGTGACCTACATCCTGGCATCCGGCCCCGGCGGGCAGAACGTCAACAAGGTCGCAACAGCAGCCCAGCTGCGTTTTGACGCGCGCAACTCCCCCACCCTGCCCGGCCGGGTCAAGCACCGGCTGATCGAGGTGGCAGGCAGCCGGATGACAGCCGACGGCGTGATCGTGCTGACGGCCCGGCGTTTCCGCAGCCAGATCCGCAACCGCGAGGACGCGGTCGCCCGCCTGCAGGACATGATCGCGCAGGCCAGCACCGTGCAGGCATATCGCGTGCCCACACGTCCCTCACGCACGCAGCGCAGGAAGCGGCTGGACAACAAACAGCACCGCAGTCGCATCAAGCAGGGCCGTAGCGGCCGTTATACGGATTGAAGGGGGCGGGCGACAGCCCGAAAAACCGTTTCATGCCGCCAGCCGGCGGGACATGCCTGGTGCCACGTCCCGCAACATGCCCCCATGCCATTAAAAATGGTCCCTGGCCGTAACTATCCCTTGCGCGTGGCCTTCTGTCCCCTGGCAGGCTGGGGCGTGGGGGTATGCTCGGTCCAGCCGCCACCCAGCGCACGGTACAGGGTGACGAGGTTCTGGTAACGCGACACCGCAATGGATATCCGCCACTGCTGCGCCTGCAGGTAGCTACGTTGCGAGACAAGGGATGTGATGTAGGAATCCGTCCCCGCCCTGTAGCGCAGCATGGCCAGCCGGTAGGCATCCCCCGTTGTGGATACATAACGGTCCATCTGCGCGGTTTCATCACGGTAGGTATCGCGCGCGGCCAGCGCATCCGCCACTTCACGGAAGGCGGACTGCACCGTTTTTTCATACGCCGCCGCCTTGGATGCCCGCATGGCGCGCGATGCCTTCAGGTTGCCGCTGTTCTGGCCCCAGTTCAGCAGGGGTACCTGCAACTGTGGTGAAACACCCCATGTCGTAGCGGCCGAAGTGAACAGCTTGTGCGGCTGCAGGCTGCTGATCCCGTCCGATGCGGTCAGGGTAATGCGGGGGTAGAACGCAGCCTTGGCCGCGCCGATATCCGCATTGGCCGCCAGCAGGTCATGTTCGGCCGCCATGATGTCCGGCCGGTGTTCCAGCACATCCGCCGGCAGGCCCGGCGGCAGGTCCTGCATGATGGTCTGTTGCCCCAGCGGATGCGCGGGGGGCAGGTTATCGGGAATGGGCTGGCCGATCAGCAGGGCCAGCAGGTTTTCATCCTGCGCCACATGCCTGCGCGATTCATCGCGGAAGGCGCCGCTTTGCGCAACCTGCGTTTCGGTCTGGCGCACATTCATCTCATCCGTCTCACCATGCGCGAAACGGGCCTTGACCATCTCCAGCGTCTGCTGCTGGGAGGCCATGGTTTCATCCGACAGGCGAAGCTGCGCCTGGTCGCCCAGCCAGGAAATATAGGCCGTGGCCACCTGCGATATGATGCTGATCAGCATCGCACGGGCGTTTTCGCGCTGCATCAGCGCATGTTCCGCCGCTTCGCGCGACATGCTGCGGATACGCCCGAACAGGTCGATCTCGTACGACGAAACACCAATGCCCATCTGGTAGTATTTGAACATGGGTGGGTTGCCGGTATCCAGGCCCGGCGCGAAGCTCAGGCCGGCGGCATCCGATGGCCCCTGGAATATCGCCTCGCCCCCACCGCTGATGGCGGGGAACAGGGTGGCGTGCTGGATATCGTACTGCCCCTGTGCCCGGCGGATATCAGCCGCCGCCTGCCGCAGGTCACGGTTCTGGCGGATGGCGATGGCAATCAGCGCCTTCAACCGGGGGTCGGTAAAGAATTCCGACCAGCCCAGATCGGCCGCCAGCGGGTTTTCAAGCACTGGATCGCCGGTATTGGCATAGGCCGGCCAAGCCTTGGCCAGCGGGGGCGTGGGGCGCTTGTAATGCGGGATCATGGTACAGCCCGCCAGCAGCACTGCCGCCATGCCAGCCGTGGCGGCGCGCCTGATCGTGGGGAGAACGGTCATCTGCATTACTCTCCCTTTGTCCGTTCGGACATGCGCTGCACACGGAACAGGCGCAGCACGACCACAAAGAACAGCGGCACGAAATAGACGGCCAGCAACGTCGCCGTCACCATGCCGCCCACCACCGCCGTGCCGATTGCAATACGCGCAGCCGACCCTGCCCCGCTGGCGATCGCCAGCGGGAACACGCCCACCACGAAGGCAATGGAGGTCATGAGGATGGGACGCAGGCGTTCACGCCCGGCTTCCAGCACGGATTCCTCCAGCGTTGCGCCCTGTTCGAAAAACGCCTTGGCGAATTCCACGATCAGGATGGCGTTCTTAACCGCCAGCCCCACGGTGGTTAGCAGGCCGACCTGGAAATACACGTCATTGGCCAGCCCGCGCCCAAGGGTCGCGACAATCGCCCCCAGCACGCCCAGCGGAATGACCAGCAGCACGGCAAAGGGAATGGCCCAGCTTTCATACAGGGCGGCAAGGCAGAACAGGATGACGATCATGGCCAGCGCGTAAAGCGGCCCGGTGGAAGACCCCGACGCCATCTGTTCAAAGGACAGGCCGGTCCATTCATAGCCGACGCCCTTTGGCAGCCTGGCCAGGATTTCCTTCATCGCGGCGATCGAATCACCCGAACTGTAGCCCGCTGCCGGCTGCCCAAGGATTTCAAAGGCGTTGAGGCCGTTATAGTCCTCCACCTTCTGCGGCCCCATGATCCACTCGCCGGACACAAAGGCATTGAACGGCACCATGCCGCCTGTTGCGTTGCGGATATACCACTTGTTCAGGTCATCAGGAATCATGCGGGCATCCGGCTCGCCCTGGATATAGACCTGCTTCACACGGTCATCACGCAGGAACTGGTTGACGTAGATCGACCCCAGCGCGCCTTCGATCGTGGTGTTGATATCCGCGATGGTGATGCCCAGCGCATTGGCCTTTTCACGGTCGATGTTCAGGTGGAACTGTGGCGCGTCTTCCATGCCATTGGGGCGCACGGCTGTCAGGCGGTGATCCTTCGCCGCCATGCCCAGCACCATGTTGCGTGCCTCCAGCAGCCTGGAATGCCCAAGGTGGCCACGGTCTTCCAGTTCCAGGTCGAAGCCGGTGGCGTTACCCAGTTCCAGCACGGCGGGCGGGTTGATGGCGAAGATCTGCGCCACCGGGTCCATCCAGAAATGCATCATGATGCGCATGGCGATCGCGGCCGATGTCTGGCTGGCGGCGGGGCGTTCATCCCAGTCCTTCAGCCGGATGAAGAAGGCGCCAGCGCTCTGCCCCTGCCCCGCGAAGTTGAACCCGTTCATGGAATAGACGGATTCGACATTCCTGCCTTCGGTCCTGAGGATATAGTCGGCCACCTTGCGGTTGACCGCCGCCGTCTCCTCCAGCGTGGACCCGGCGGGCATGGTCACCTGGCCAAAGATCAGGCCCTGGTCCTCATCGGGCAGGAAGCCACCGGGCAGGCGCATGAACAGCCAGCCCACGCCCGCCGTTATCAGCACGAACACCAGCATGGACAGGCCGACATGCCCCAGCACGCGGGTCACGCCCTTCTGGTAGCTGTTGGTCAGGCGACTGAAATGACGGTTGAACCAGCCTGCGAACCCCGTGGTCTTTTCATGGCTGCCGGGCTTGAGCATCGTGGCGCACAGGGCGGGCGTCATGACCATCGCCACCAGCACCGACAGCCACATGGCCGCGACGATGGTGATGGAAAACTGGCGATAGATCACCCCGGTTGACCCGCTGAAGGCCGCCATGGGCAGGAATACCGCCGTCAGCACCAGCACGATGCCGACCAGCGCGCCCGAAATCTCATCCATCGACTGACGCGCGGCTTCCCTGGGCGAAAGCTTCTTTTCCGTCATGACGCGCTCGACATTTTCCACCACCACGATGGCGTCATCCACCAGCAGGCCGACCGCCAGCACCATGGCCAGCATGGTCAGCGTATTGATGGAAAACCCAAGGACGGCAAGGATGCCGAACGTACCCAGCAGCACCACCGGCACCGCGATGGTCGGGATCAGAGTGGCGCGGAAGTTCTGCAGGAACACCAGCATCACCAGGAACACCAGCGCGATGGCCTCGATCAGGGTGATGATCACGTCCTTGATCGACAGGACGATGAAGGGTTCCGTATCCAGCGGATAAACGGTCTTCAGCCCCGGTGGGAAGAACTGTTCCAGCTCCCTGATCTGCGCGCGCACCGCGGTTTCGGTCTGGAGCTGGTTGGCGCCGGGGGCGAGTTTCAGCGCCATGCCCGATGCGGGCATGTTGTTGTAGAAGGAATGGGTGTTGTAGGTCTGCGGCCCCAGCTCCACATGGGCGACATCGCGGATGCGCACCTGCGATCCGTCCTGCTGCACCTTGAGCAGGATCTTCTCGAACTCCTCGGGCGAGCGCAGGCGCGTCGGCCCGATGATGGTGGCGTCCAGACGCGCGCCCTTGACCGCAGGCACGCCGCCCAGTTCACCGGACGAGACCTGGATGTTCTGTGTCTGGATGCCGGTCTGCACGTCACCGACCGTCAGGCCGTATTTGTACAGCTTGGACGGGTCGAGCCAGATGCGCATGGCATATTCCGAACCGAACAGCGTATGGTCGCCCACACCCGTCACGCGGCTGAGGGGGTCGGAGATGTTGGACGCCACGTAATCGGCGATGTCCGCGCCGCTCATGCTGTTATCGGTCGAGATGAAGGCGATGACCATCATGAAGTTCTTGACGGCCTTCGTGATGCTCAGCCCCTGCGCCGTCACTTCCTGCGGCAGCTTGGGCTGCGCAAGTTGCAGCTTGTTCTGCACCTGCACCTGCGCGATGTCGGGATTGGTTCCCTGCGCGAAGGTCAGGTCGATTTCCATCTGTCCCGATGCGTAGGACTGCGAGGAAATATATTCCAGATGATCCAGCCCGAACATCTGCTGCAGGATCGGGCGCACGACCGTATCGTTCACCGTATCGGCGGACGCGCCGGGATAGGTGACCGAAATCGCGATCTGTGGCGGGGCGATACTGGGATACTGGGCGATAGGCAGGCGGAAGATCGAAACCGCGCCCACCAGCATGATGATCAGCCCGATCACCCATGCGAAAACGGGCCGGTCAATAAAAAAGCGCGACAGAGACATGGGGGCTTATCCTGCCTTGGACGGGGCGGATGCATCCGCCGGGGCCACGGTATCGCCGGGATGGATCTTCTGCAGGCCCTCGACCACCACGCGGTCGCCACCCTTCAGCCCGTCCGTCACCAGCCAGTTCGTGCCAATGGCCTGGCCGACGGTGATGGGACGCAGGTTCACCTTGTTATCGGCGTCAACCACCCATACCTGCGGGTCGCCATGGGAATTGCGCTGCACCGCCTGCTGCGGCACCAGCAGGGCGGTGGGGTCCGTTCCCTCGGCCAGTTGGGCATGGACATACATGCCCGGCAGCAGAAGGCGCTCGGGATTGGGCATGACGGCCCGCACCACGACCGTGGCGGTGGATTCGTCAACATTCACTTCCGAAAATTCCATCCGGCCGGAATGTTCGTACGTCGTGCCGTCCTCCAGCGAAATGGTGATGGCGGCGGCGTTGTCGCCCGCACGCGTCAACCGGCCCTGCGCCAGCTCGCGCTTGAAGCGCAGCAGTTCGGTCGCGGGCAGGTTCACATCCACGTAAATCGGGTCAAGCCGGGTCACGATGGCGACGTTATTGGTCTGGTTGGCGGTCACCAGCGCCCCCACGGTCAGGATGGAGCGGCCGATGCGCCCGGTGATCGGCGCATTCATGTGGGTATAGCCCAGATCGACGGTTGCGCGTTCCAGTTGTCCCCTGGCGGTCAGGACATCACCCTGGGCCGCGCGTTCGGCGGCCAGCGCGTCATCATAGTCCTGCTGGCTGACGGCATGGGCCTTGAGCAATGGCCCATAGCGGTTAAGCTTGGCGTGGGCGGTGACCTCGTTGCCCTGCGCGTGCAGGAGCTGGCCCTGCGCGCTGTCCACTGCCGCCTGATACACACGGGGGTCGATCTGGTACAGTTGCTGGCCTGCCTGCACATCGGTGCCTTCGACAAACAGGCGCTGCTGGATGACGCCGCTGACCTGCGGGCGGACCTGCGCGATTTCAAAAGCTTCGGTCCGCCCCGGCAGCATCGTATGGATTTCCACCGGTTCCGCCCTGAGCGTCACGACCTTGACCGGCTGGGGTGGAAGCGCGGGCGGAGCCGCATGCCGCTGGCATGCGGCCAGGGCAAGCATCAGAGCCGCCGGGGCTACGACACGGGAGTAATGCATCATGGTCACCAACCGGCTTGTAGGCCGTTATATATAAAATGTTTCTGAATCACGGGTGTGCCGTTTCCCGCACATAGCCGCCATAAGAAAGCCAAATAACGAAACCATTTGGTTTTCAATGAATAGAAAACTATATCGTCTCCATAAGCCGGTCAAGCACGACACCCGCACAAAAGCGGTCGGAGCATATTACGAATGAGCAAGAATGGACATGACGCCCCCGCGACTGCGCCGCACGATTGCGACAGCCGCCGGCGTGGACCGGGCCGACCGCCAGAAATGGAAGAATGCGAACGTCGGGAACGGATTCTGGATGCCGCAAGCGAGGTGTTGCAGCAATGCGGCTACCACGCGGCCTCGATGGACAAGGTTGCGCAGCATTCCGCCATGTCCAAGCGCACGCTGTACCAGATGTTCCATTCCAAGCAGGACCTGTTCCATGCCCTGATCAACAGCCGGTTGTTCAACGTCACGCCGGATAAATGCCACTACCGTGAAAACCCGACGGATGAACTGACGGAACTGTTGATGAATCTTGGCCGGATCATTCTCCGGCCCGACCGGATCAGCCTGATCCGCGCCCTGATTACCGAATCACAGGAATCGGCCGACATCCGGCAGATCCTGACCAGCCTGCGCGCAGGGGGCAAGGAAAACGTGCTGACCAGCTGGCTGGACCGTTATGCCCGCCAGAACCATTATGTGGTGAAGGACATTTATATGTACAGCAACATGCTGTTTGGCATGACCATAGGTGACCTGATGTTGCAGAGCTTGGCCTGCGCATCCGAATCGTCATGGATTGAAGAGAACATGTACCCGCGCTTTCACCATGCAGTACGGATTTTCCTGGTAGGCTTCCAGCAGGACTGCACGGCAGGCCCCTAAGAAGCTGTTTGAAAACAACCCATTGATAAAAAACAATAAAAATTTTTAGGTGTCGCCTTTTTCTCAAAAAGGCGGCGTTCTTTCGAAGCTTTTGCAAAAAGCTTCACCAAAAACTTCCTTTAATTTTAAAGCACTATCATGAGCTGACTTTTCAAACAGTCTCTAACAGCCTGTCGGGTTGGGGTACAACTGCAAAAGAATGGCACGGCTTCACGCAGCATAAGCCAGGTTAGCCTCCGCCTTATGACCCTCAAAATGGCCAACCCGACAGGCTGCTAAAGGGTCTGACGCATTTCCTGCCGGATCGCGTTACACTTTTTAGTAAAGACGCTAGCCTGTGATGCTGTCATGAAGTTGATGATAAATGCCCCGACCAGGGAACAAAATGACAGGGAAATAATCATTTTTCCCGTCATGCCAATGACAACATCATAGTATTCCGCTGAATACCACAACAGGAACATACTGAGCACCGCACCAAAGAAACCAAGAATACCGGTAGAATGGATGAGGGAATCTTCTTCGTTGCTAAAAGCGGATGACTCCTTCCACAACATATACAGCTTTTGGTTCATTTCATCCACCTGGCAATCATGTTCCAGTTGTGCCGCGCTGGTCAGCTTGCTGGGGGCGGAACGATGCATGTCCAGTTCCTGCTGTGCCTTGGCAAATACGCGCCGTCGCTCTTTTATGGCAGGCAGACTGATATCCACAAAACTGAGGATCGCCACATTCAGGCCAGCCGACAGCTGGACAACCGCCTGAAAATCTCCCCATGTCTGAGCCATGTGGCTTCCCCTTTCCCACACCTACCTGTCGTCAGGATACTGTAAGGAAAAGCGTAGCAGGAGATCGCAAAACCGTTAGGCAGGGCTGCATTTGGCTACTGGAGGCAGCGCAGAGGCCGAGTGCGACGGGACCAAGCCCAAGCTCGAACAGGCGGTTTCCTCGCTGGGTCTGGCAGTAATATTCCCGCTTCGACGCCGCTCGGGCGATAATGGCAATCTGCCGGTCGTTCAGGCCGAAATCGCGATAGAGCGCCATGATCTGGGGCTCGATGGCCCTTTCGTTGGGCAGGAATATCCGCGTCGGGCAGCTTTCCACCACGGCCGGCGCAATGCGGGAATTGGCAATGTCCGACAGGGATTGGGTCGCGAAAATCACCGACGCATTTTTCTTGCGCAGAGTTTTCAGCCACTCCCGGAGCTGACCCGCGAAGTCGCCGTCATCCAGCACCAGCCAGCCTTCGTCGATCACCAGCAGGGTCGGCCGTCCGTCCAGCCTCCCCTCAATACGATGGAACAGATAGGACAGAACGGAAGACGCCGCGCCGGACCCGATCAGCCCTTCGGTCTCGAACACCACAACGTCGGTACCACCTATAGGCCGACGAGGCCGGATTGGTGGGATCGAACAGCAGCACCCGCCCGAAGCGATTCCGGAAACCGGCGGTGACGCGGACATGAAGACCTCCGTGACAGGATGATGATCCGTCCGTCAGGAGGAATAACCACGCGCGGGGCAAGGTAATTCAGGAGCCGTGCGGCAATCGGCGGTCTTTGTGTAAGAAATCGGAGGGAGCGTTCAATGCGGCGTCTTTCCGCCGGGAATGGTCAGGAGTTGGCGATAACCGGTGTCACGCATCCAGCGCGCCCGCGCCATATGCGAGTCCCAGCATCGCCGCGCGCCGCCCCTGTCGGCTGCCGGATCGCGGCCGAGTACGATCCGCGCGACCTCGCACCAGTCGGCGCCTGCTTCCTCGGCGTCGAGGAGGCGGAGATAGGTGACATGATGGAGATGGTCGTACGCCGTCAGCAGTGGGCAGTCCGGTGCCTCATCGGCTGGAACGGCTCCGTTCTCGGGTTGGGACGTCATGATCCTGCCCTTTCCTTCAGGTCCGCAGATCATATCCTGAAATGGGATAATCCCGATACGGGATTATTGGGACGGTTCCTCAGTTTCAACCGGAACCGCACCCTATGCCGAAATCGCTGCGCTCTCCGCGACAGCACCGTCTCATGGAACTGCTGATCGCAGCAAGGCGCGGCAGGGGGCTGACCCAGGCTACGCTGGCGGAGCGGCTCGGCAAGCCGCAGTCTTACGTTGCGAAATACGAAACCGGCGAGCGTCGGATCGATGTGATCGAATTTCTCGACATCACGACCGCCATCGGGATCAATGGAAACGTCATCCTTGCCGCTCTGGACGACGCATCCAAGATGAACCATTAGCTCACATGAGAGCGGCAGCCGGCATCGCACGCATTCACCGCTTGGCAGTAATCTCCGCACAAGGTACGATCATCCAGTCACAACAGACGGCATAATTTTTGAGAGTCAATGGCCCACACCGTGCAAATCAATCCTGGGATGATGACCTGGGCGCGGGAGACCGCAGGGCTATCCCTTGAGGAGGCAGCGGAAAAGCTTGCGCTGAAGGACAGCGCGAAGCTGACAGCCGTCGAGAAACTGCGCGCAATCGAAATGGGCGAGCGCCCCCTGACTGAGACACTTCTCCAGAAAGCGGCTGCGGCATATCGGCGTCCGCTGGTATCGTTCTACCTTCCCCATCCTCCACAGCGCGGAGAACGTGGCGAAGATTTTCGTACAATCGCCGGGAGTCGCGGATCGGTTCGAGAGAATGCGTTGCTCGACGCTCTGGTTCGGGACGTAAAAGCCCGCCAACAACTCCTCCGAGAAGTGCTGGAAGACGAGGACGAAGAGCTACGCCTCCCATTCGTTGGATCGGCGACCATGAAAAGAGGCTCCCAGCCAGTCGTCTCTTCGATCCGGGCTGCACTGGCCGTCACTGTAGATGAGCAGCGGGCGGCGAAAGATCCGGTAGCACTATTCACGTTGCTCCGCGCGGCAGCGGAAAAGACGGGGATTTATGTCCTTCTGCTGGGCGATCTTGGTTCTCATCATTCCGATATCGGTGAGAACATCTTTCGTGGGTTCGCCCTGGCGGACGACGTCGCACCTTTTGTCGTCATCAACGACAATGACGCGGCTCCTGCTCGCGCCTTCACGCTGATGCACGAACTCGCACATCTCTGGATCGGTGAAAGCGGTATCAGCGGACCACTTGGAAGCGTATCTGAAAACGCGATCGAGCGGTTCTGCAACAAGGTTGCGGGGGAGTTTCTCCTGCCGCGAGAAACCGACCCGCTCCTCCCCGATCTGAATAACGCCGATGTAGCGGAAGTTATCACGGCTACCACCCATATCGCCCAGACATGGAATGTCAGTCAGGCGGTGGTCACCTACCGTCTCGCGAGCACGGGCAAGATTTCCGATGAACTTGCGGCAGCTGTGTTTCAGGTATTCGCCGCACGTTGGCGGGAACAGAAGCAACGGACGTCGAAATCAACTGGTAGTGGTCCTTCGTATTACATGGTTCGTCGCCATCGCCTGGGAACAAGCCTTTTGAATGTGGTTCGTCGTGCGCTCCAGGGTGAAACACTGACCCACACAAGAGCTGCGAAGATTCTGGGCGTGCGTCCGACGTCTGTCGACACCCTTCTTCAAGAGCGAAGCTTCGCTGCATGACGCTCTATCTGCTCGACGCAAACGTTCTGATTCGTGCTCACGGAGACTACTATCCGATCGACCGAATTCCTCAGTTCTGGGAATGGCTTCTGGAAATGGGAAGCCAGAACTGCGTGAAAATACCCCTGGAAATCTATAATGAAGTCACTCCTTCGAACGGTCCGCTCGCTGAATGGCTAAAACGGGCGGACGTAAAGGAGGCTTTAGTTCTTGAGGAAAGCCCTGATCGCGCCACTGTGCAGCGTGTATTAGCTCTCGGATATGCACCTGATCTGGATGACGTTGAGATGGAACAGATCGGCCGCGACCCGTTTCTTATTGCCGCAGCTATGGTCAAACCAGATCGCATCGTCGTCACAAAAGAGGGTTCCAAACCAAGCGCAACACGCTCGCGCCGAAAAATACCCGATATATGCAAGACATTTGGCGTAACGTGCATTAATGATTTCATCCTCTACAGGGAATTGAATTTCTCAATCAAATAATCCTGCACAAATTCAATGTAGGATTACGTATCGTCACAATCCCAGCCCCCGCTGCCGCCCGAGTTGCCAGTCCAGGGCACCTCCGCGCATGACACCGGCAATCTCCTGCCCTATCCGGTTCTCGATGACAGGCTTCCAGGGCACCAGCACAAACTCTTGGGCATTTTCGACCAGCCCGTAGGCTCTGCTGGCCAGCCGGACCTTCTCCTTCAGCGTGCCGCGCATTTTCTCCCCGTCTGCCATCACGCGGTATGACGTGCCGCGTGATGCCCCCAGCTCCTGGCCATCACGGTCCAGTTCCCGCCGTTCCAGCGTCGCCAGCAGCCCCTTGCGGAAGCGCACATTCCCTTCCCTGTCGCGCCATGCGTCACCCCGTTCGATCAGCAGTAAGCTCCCGGCGACTGACGCCTTGCTGAATACTTCTGGTCTGGTTCAGCTATGAAGCATGAGCGATTTAAGAGATAGGGACGCGGTACTACCTGCGAGTGTCGCAGGTAGTACCGCAGAGAGGCTCCAAAGGAGCGGTAGAGAGACAGGCGAGCGGGACAGGCTGGCGGACGCCTCGCGGATCGAGATCGTTTCGGATCGCCGCCGCTGGCACGCCCCTGAATTTCGCGCGCGAGTGGTCATCGCGTCCTACGAGAGCCGACGCCCAATAAGGGAGGTGGCTGCACAGTATGGGATCCATCCAAGTCTGGTGTTTCGCTGGCGGCGAGAGGCTCGGGCCAAAGCGCAGGCCAAAGGCGGGACATCGTTCATACCTGTCATGGTGGCCCC
>NZ_NKUB01000068.1 GCF_003207895.1 Komagataeibacter swingsii | reverse complement strand
AAACGCATCGGCTCACTCATCAAAGGCTTCTCACCACAGGAATGTGCCAACTACCTCAAAAACTCAGGATATGCATCAACCTAATCACAGAATGCTCTAGGAAGCGACCCAGTTCTTCGCGAGCCAAAAGCCATGAGGTTCGCTTTCATCCACGGACATCGGCATGAATGGCCAATCGGGAGGCTGTGCCAGGTCTTGCGGGTCTCGGCACGGGGTTACCGGGCCTGGGCATCCCGACCGGCCTGCCAGCGCCAGCGTACCGATCTGAAGGTACTGACGCATATCCGTGAGCATTTTGCCCTGAGCAACGGTTCCTACGGACGGCCGCGCATGACCATGGAACTCAGGGAAGCCGGGCTTGATGTCGGGGAACGTCGCGTTGGCCGCCTCATGAAGGACAACGGGATCCGGCCCGTGCGCACCCGTCGCCACAAGGTGACGACCGACAGCCACTACCAGTCTGACATTGCGGCCAACCTTCTGGACGGTGATTTCCTTGCTGAAGGCCCCAACTGGAAATGGGCGGGAAATATCAGCTCTATCTGGACTGCCGAGGGCTGGCTCTACCTGGCTGTCGTCATTGATCTGTTCAGTCGTCGCGTGATCGGGTGGGCCGCGAGCGACCAGATGAAAAAGGATCTGGCCATCCGTGCCCTAGATATGGCGGTACGGCTGCGTGACCCGGCGCTAGGTTGTATTTTTCACTCCGATCGTGGCAGCCAGTATGGCTCCCATGATTTCCAGAAAAAGCTGCTGGCGGCCCATGGACTGCTGGCTTCAATGTCCGGAAAGGGAAACTGTTTTGACAACGCTGCCGTCGAAACATTTTTCAAAAGCCTGAAGGCGGAATGGCTCTGGAGACAGAACTGGCCAACCCGCCGTCAGGCTACCGCCGCCATCTTCCAGTATATCAATGGTTTCTACAATCCACGTCGACGCCATTCATATCTGCGCGGCATCAGCCCCCTCGCTTTTGAAGCAAGAGTGGCATAAGCACTTCCTGACCGGCACAAAACCGTTACAAGTCCACAAAGAAACCGGGCTGTTTCATGCCCCCTCATTACAAGACCAGAGAGCGCATCATATCCAAAAAGTTTTTCGAATCTTCCAGCTCCACAAAGGAGCTGGAATCTCATGTATTGAACTGTCGAAAGCAGGCTTCAGCCGCGGGCTGGAGGTGCTGACGGCGGTGGCGGCGGCGGCGGCGGCGCAGCTTCGACGGGCGCAGGCGCCGGTGGGGGCTTGTGGTCCGCGCAAGCGGCGAGCATCGGCAGAGGAATGGCAACGGCTACAAACGCCGCATTACGGAGCAGTCTGTAACAGGACGATGTTTTGGATGGCGCGGACATCTGTTATTCCTTTGTTAAGGCCCTGATGGCCAGTAAATATTTAGGAACATCACTCGATAGAAAGTCAAACTACTATTTACATCATACTGAAAGATCGAGGAGTCGTGTTTCATGTCTACATCATGGTGGCAGAACAAGTCATATTATAACAGTTCCTCAACGATCGGAACAGTAGAACGCACCATGGCCCTATGGGTTGCCGCCACTCGCCATTGCGCGCTGGCGGCGGTGGTGGCTCTCTCCGCCTGTACTACCACCCCGGAGTCTGCATCGACCGAGATAGGGCGCGCGCTCAACGCACCGGCATCTGTCACCGCGGGGAGGGACATGCTCAACACCGGCCTGCTGAAACGATTTTACGACCTCCACGACTTCAAGCCAGTATGGGACAGCCATCCCGCCCAGGCAAAGGCCGTCCTGAAGGCCATTGCCCAAGCGGGCGACCAAGGTCTGGACCCCGCATCGTTTCACACCGACCTATTGCGGCATGACAAGAACCTGACACCGCTTGAGCGTGAACTTCTGCTGTCGGACGCAGCGCTGTCCTATGCCGACGCTCTGGCGCACGGAGCCGTGCCGCCGGAACGAAGGGACGACAATCAGGCCCTGGCGCCCGCTGCGGTCGATGTCGCCGCCGTGGTGAGCCAAGCCCTGGACGGCGCCGACCCAGCAGCCATGATCGAAAGCCTGGCCCCCACGACCCCAGGCTATCGCGCCCTGCAACAGGCATTGCGGACCTGCCGTTCCGCAGGACCGACCGAGCGGCGCAAGGTCCTGGATTGCCAGCACAGGATCGAGGTCAATCTCGAGCGCCAGAGATGGCTGCCACGCGCGATGCCCGCCGATCGCATCGTGGTCAACGTGGCGGATGAACGGCTGGTGGCCTACCGCGATGACCAGCCGGTACTGGCCACCCGGGTGATCGTCGGGCAGGACGCGCAGCGCAACCAAAGCCCGGAATTCCAGGCGGTAATCGAAGCGGGCCTGTTCAACCCGCCCTGGGTCGTTCCGAAAGACATCGTTACACGTGAGATGTTGCCCAGAATCAGTCGCGATCCGAACTATCTTGCCCGCAATAGGATGATCATGCTTCCCAACGGAGAAATCGAGCAGATGGCGGGATCGGAAGCGGGGCTGGGCCTGCTGATGTTCGACATGCCCAACCGGTTTGACGTCTATCTTCACGACACGCCCGACCGGTCCCTTTTCAACCGCGTCAACCGCCGCATCAGTCATGGTTGCATCCGGGTGCAAAATCCGCGGGAACTGGCGGCCCTTTTGCTGAAGGAACCCCTCAGGACCGTCGATCAGGACATCGCAACCGGCAAGACGACACGTCACACCCTGCCGAAGGGCGTGCCGGTATTCGTCATTTACCAGACCGCATTCGTGGACGAAAACGGCCTGCTGCGATACGTGCCTGATTTCTACAACAGGGACCCTGCACTCTGGAAGCTGTTGCATAGACCGCCGCGAGGCGCCCGTGCCTCTACCCTCGCAATAGGATCGGCCTATGTGGGAGGCAGCAGCCGTCTAACGTTCAATGCTGCAGGATCACATGTGTTCTGAACGCAGCGCCGCACGGCTGCGTCTCCGTAAATCTGGCTGTCATCGCAAGGAAAACTGGCAGTCTTAGAAACGGATTCATGATCGCAATGAAAGTGCCTAATGCCTTGACTAACTCCGTATGATCCAGCGCCAGCATCTGCAACCGCTGGCCGCTTCAAACCTGGGGACAAGTTTCTTAACTTCCTAGCAGCCTGTCGGGTTGGGGTACCCTGTGAAGAGGTGAAGTTGTAAGGTGGTGAGATGAGCAGCTTCATCCCGTTTGATCGATCCCAGCCATATCTTCTGCCTCCTGACCTGAAGTCGTGGCTTCCGGCGGACGATATGGCGCATTTCGTTGTAGCTGCCGTTGAACGGGTTCCGATGAGCGTGTTCTGCGTGCCGGCGCGCACGGGTGGGAAGGCACAGTATCACCCGTGCCTGATGCTGGCCCTTCTGATCTTCAGCTATGCAAACGGGCTGTTTTCCTCACGCCGGATTGAGCGGGCGACATATCGCGACATCGGTGTGCGCTTCGTGGCGGCGAACCTGCATCCGGATCATGATACGATTGCGACTTTCCGCCGGACGAACCAGGTGGCCATTGAAGCTGCATTTGCCCAGGTCCTGCTTCTGGCGCGTGAGACGGGCCTGCTGCGTCTGGGCGTGGTGTCGATCAACGGCACGAAAATCGATGCT
>NZ_NKUB01000067.1 GCF_003207895.1 Komagataeibacter swingsii | reverse complement strand
TGTCTCCTTACGCCTACGGCTTCAGGAGACAGGCCGGGCCTTCAACAGGGGGTTAATATTGCATGCCGATCAGGGGTTATTTTTGAGTGCCGATTGACATCCCTACTTGTTGCGTGAACCTCAATGTGGCCAGTTCTACAGGTGTTCACTCCAAGCGTACGTAAAATACACTTTCGTGTCGTGATCCCAAACTGAAAAGTGCCGAGTATCCTGCTTATGTGGTGCTGAACGGCTTTGGCGGCATGCCCTGGTTTGCCGGACTGCTGAATGACCAGCAGGTAGCCGATGTCGTCAATTACGTTCGCACACATTTCGGGAACCATTATACTGATGCCCTGAAACCAGAAGACGTGTCTGAAATGCGTCCCCATCTGTCAGTAGAGGCAGAATAACGTGCGCCTTTTTAAAAGCCTGATCCCCGCGCAGCCCTGACGGCTCTGGCTGCCTTCCCTGCTCTGGCGCATGCTGAAGGCGGCGTGATCCGTCATGGTGAGGGGAAATTCCCCATCTCCACCGCGGTGGAAGTCCCCGCCGGGGCCACCACCATTTATCTGAGCGGCATGGGCGCTCCGGTGCAGGACAAAACCGCGCCGCCCAAAAGCCTTGAGGCCTATGGCGACACCCGCGCCCAGACACTCGCCTCTCTCCAGCGCATTGAAGGCGAGCTGAAAAAGCTGAACCTGACCATGGGTGATGTTGTGCAGATGCACATCTATATGGTGGCGGACCCGCGCACAAAGCAGCTGGATTTTGATGGCATGATGAAGGCCTACACCCAGTATTTCGGCACAGAAAAGCAGCCTAATCTGCCAGTGCGCTCCGCCTTTGCCGTGGCCCAGCTCGCCAACCCCGGATGGCTGATTGAAATTGAAGTAACGGCCGTTCGGACGCCTAAAAAATAAGGCCTGTTGCCTGACAACGAATTCCCCAGTCTATCGCTTTTCAAACCAAAAGACAAGCGGGGGATCGGGGGAAACAGCATCCCGCCTCACACATTTGCAAGTCTCGTCATACACGGCCATCTAAAGGCGCAGGGTATCTTGTTATACCAAGATACCCACAACATGCTCTTTTACGAGGCCTGACGATATGACTGAGCATTTAACAAAACGCTGGCAGACCCTGCCTGCCACCCCGGCCCCTCTGGCCTCCTTTAAAGGACAGCACGCCCCCATTAACGGATGCTCGCTCTATTATACGGAAGGCGGCACAGGGGACGATGTCATCATCATGCTGCATGGGGGCATGGCAAACTCTGACTACTGGGGCATACAGGCGGCTTATCTGGCCAAAACGCACCGTGTCATCCTCGTGGATAGCCGCGGGCATGGCCGCAGCACGTTAGGGGATAAACCCCTCAGCTACGCTCAGATGGCAGACGATATCATTCACCTGATGAACCATCTGGAAATTCCGAATGCCAGTCTCGTCGGGTGGAGCGATGGCGGTGTGCAGAGCATTATTCTGGCCTCTGAACACCCGGATCGCATCAAACGCATCTTTGCTTACGGGCCGCATATGTCCGCATCCGGCCTCAATCTGGCGTGTAGCGGAGATAAGGTGGTCAACGCTTTTGTAAAGCGCGCCACAGAAGACTACCGCGAGCTTTCCCCGACCCCGGATAAATTTGATGTCTTTTCAAAAACCGTCTGGGGCCTGTGGAAATGGGAGCATGATGCCGAATTCACGGAAGACCGCCTGAACGCCATCCGCTGCCCCGCATGGGTTGTGGATGGGGACCGGGACGAGATGATTCATCGCGCCCATCTGGAATATCTGGTGGCGCATATTCCGGACAGTTCTTACATGATCCTGCCCGAGACCAGCCACTTCGCCTTCCTGCAGGCCCCGCTTCTGTTTAACGAAGCGTTGGCTGACTTTCTGTCCGTCAAAGCCTGACGGTCACACTGACGGTCAGGGCGAGAAGGGTTCAGCTCTGATAACGGGCTGAACCTCTTTTTATTTCCCGTCTGTTCTCTCAAGTTCGCCGTCGGCGTCATCCGGCAGAAAGAAGTCTTCCGGGTCTCCTGGCACGGGCAGAGACAGCAGGAAAAATCCCGCGGCTACCGTGATCGCACCCGTTGCAACGGGCAGCCAGCGGAGGACTGTCACCATCGCGGAGTCCTGCGTGCTGCCGTTGACGACAAGCGCCCAGCCACTCACGCACAAAAGCGCAAAACCACCCACAAAACAGGCCACAATCCAGAGCAGCCGACGCACATAAGGAGACGAAGACTTGCTCATGATGTGACCTTTCAGATCATTGCTTGAAGGCCCGCGCTAGCACGTTTTGTGTTTCGAGGGAAACTGGCAGGGTGGAATTGGTCAGCGCCACACCTTTCCAGCCCGCGCCCAGAGCCGTGTAAAGGTTCACAGCATCACGCAGGCGTTCCAGACGCGCCAGAGCTTCCATGTTCTGCGCATTCAGGGTGGTGCGCTCGGTTGTCAGCACTTCCAGGAAGCCAACCAGACCAGCACCATATAGCCGCCGTGCCCGCTCACTGGCCGTGGCACTATCTTCTGCCGCTTTATGCAGTTGCTCGGCATATTCAATGTCATCATGCCAGGCCGCCATGGCGTCTTCAACTTCCTTGAAGCCGTTTAGCACCGACTGACGATAGGTCAAACGTGCTGCTTCCGCCGAGGCCTGAGCCGCCCGCACTTCGGACGTCATCTTGCCACCGTGCATCAGCGGCAGGCTCGCCATCATCAGGAACTGCCAGCTCATGGCATTCACCTGAAACAGCTGGTACATGGCCGACGCGTTGGGGTTGAAGGTCAACGGAATAACAAAGTGCGGATACAGGTTGGCCACAGCAACGCCAATCTGCGCCGTCGCCAGTGCATACTGCCGTTCCGCCATACGGATATCCGGGCGGTTGGCAATCACGACAGACGGCATGGTCGCGGGGAATTCCGGCACGGTCGGCAGGGGCCGCGGCACCTTCAGTTCATCTTCCAGAGAGCCCGGCATCTGCCCCAGCAGCACGGCAATAGCGTGCGTTATCTGAGAAACACGGGTTTTCAGCGGTTCACGCGCTGCAATCTGTGTATCCAGCTCGGCCTGAGCCTGCGCAATCTGCAGGGTGTTCCCCACGCCTTCCAGATACAGCTTGTTAGTCAGATCCACCGCGTGTTTTGCAACGCCGATATTGTCCGTGGCGATTTTGATCTGCAACTGGGTGACCCGGAGCAGGGTAATCCCCCCATTTTTAGTGGGGCATTGAATGAGAATTCAGGCATCTGTTTTTAGTTTCTGGGCGGGGGTTAGCCCGTTGTTCCCCATGTTGGGTCTGTCATGGTTATATGTCCAGAGCCATTGTGTTGCGACCTCCTGCACGTCCTGAATGCTTTCAAACAAATACTGCTCCAGCCATTCCTGCCGGACAGTTCTGTTGTAGCGTTCAATATAGGCGTTCTGCTGCGGATTACCCGGTTGCGTATAGATCAGGGTAATCCCCTGTTTTTCGGCCCATGAAACCAACGTATGACTGACATATTCAGGGCCATTATCCATTCGGATGGCTTCTGGCCTGCCACGCCACTCCATAACCTGTTCCAGGCAGCGGACAACCCGACAGGCCGGCAGGGAAAAATCAACCTCGACGCGGATTTCTTCTGTGGTTGCCGTCCGTTATGCAAGAGTTTTCTGACCCATATTGACGTGTGATCGTGTGCGGTCTTCTGTAATACCAACCGTTGATTGCTATAACCCATGAGCCCAATTGCGCAGTCCGATTGACATGATGCGCCATGGTTGATTGACGAGCTGGTTCCAGGCATGGCAG
>NZ_NKUB01000066.1 GCF_003207895.1 Komagataeibacter swingsii | reverse complement strand
AGAAACCAGACTGCTTCATATCGCCATTCCCTCAATCAACGCAGAAGAAATAGAATCATACAGAAGACCTCAAAACCAGGGGGTTTTTAGAACCCTCCACCTTGGGCACGATTGTTGCCCTGTTAAAAGCGCGGTTTGGGGCACATTGGGTGCCATCAGGAATAGAATTTGAACATACAAGCATTGATGGTAGTGCCAAACTGAAACGATTGCTGGGTTGTGATTTTACTTATGGCTGTACCACGAACTCCGTTCTGTTTTCGAAGAAATATCTTGATGTGTGTATGGAAACTATGAATGATGTTCTGATATCCGTTCTGAAAGACTATCTGAAAAGCCTTGTCGGCCAATCAGAAGAAGCAAATTCGGTGGAAGCAACGACACTCAATGCAATCGGGTTTTGTGTTGAAATCGGCCAGCCCTGCATGGCCTGCGTGGCGAAACGGTTGGATGTATCCGTTCGCACATTGCAGCGCCGATTGCAGTCGGCCGGTCATTCCTTCCGTTCCCTGCTTGATCGTTACCGTAATCTTACCGCCACACGGCTGGAAGAACTGGGCGCACTGAAACGCGATGCCATAGCAACCCATCTTGGCTATGCCGAAAGTACGTCGCTCTCCCGTTCCCGCAGGCGATGGAAGGCCGCATTGAAAAACAAATATCAGTATATGCAATCCGAAAGTATTTGATGATATATAAATGCATGATGTTCTGATGGAAAACCTTGCAGGGAATACCAGTCGGGATACTGTGGAAGAAAAACAGGCCATGCATGGTTGCTCAGGATACATCCGGGAAATACGGTCCGCCGGGTTTCAATCCAGCATTACCATGGCGTATTTCTGACGGCGGCGCGCCTGAACAATGGAACCGAATGGATGTTCATGCCTGCGGAATGGAACATCGGTCATCTGATCTGCCGGATCGGAAATAAACGCGCAGGACATGCCGGGCATATCACGCTCAAGGTGATGTGGCGGGAACAGAAAATAGATATATTTATGAATAATATTTTTGCCAGCATTCTATTTACTTGAAATGTATTTCAATAAAATTACAATATATGGGCCAGCATGAATTATGGCCTGCATGTAGCGATTGTATTGCCATATTCCCCACATACCAGCATGATTGCCAGTTTCTGATGCAGGGTTTATTTTCCAGCTGTTCTGTGGCGGGATGGAAATAAAGTTTTTATAAAATAATGTTCTGACGAATATTTCCTGAATTTTACAATGAAGATGATGCAGATGAAACCGATATGGAAAAAGCATTTCCCTGCTGTTCCTTTCAGCGGGATCCTTGCCGTAACCGGCTTTGCCGCGCGTGACGGTATCGCGGCTCCGACGTCAACGGACTGGCCCGGTTATGGCGGCAATCAGTCTGAACAGCATTTCAGCCCTCTTGCACAGATCACCCATGACAATGCGTATCGGCTGAAGCTGGCATGGCATCATGACTTTGACACCAACAGGGGACAGGAAGGTATCCCGATTGTTGTAAACGGCGTGATGTATGCCAGCAGCAACTGGTCACGTGTCTTTGCGCTGGATGCCGGCACAGGCCGGTTGTTATGGTCCTACGATCCGCGCGTGCCCGGTGATACGGCCTGGCGGGGATGTTGTGATACGGTCAATCGCGGCGTGGCTTACTGGCATGGCATGATTTATGTCGGCACATTTGATGGTCGCTTGGTGGCGCTGGATGCCGGAACGGGCAGGGAAGTCTGGAGCGTCAATACAATCCCGCCCGATTCCAATCTGGGAAAGGCGCGTGCTTACAGTGTCGACAGCGCGCCCCGTATTGCCCATGGCAATGTCATTATCGGCAATGGCGGGGCGGAACTGGGCGCGCGCGGTTTCGTTTCCGCCTTTGATGGCATGACCGGCAAGCTGAAGTGGCGTTTTTTCACGGTGCCCAATGTGGATAACGAAGCGGATCATGCCGTGTCTGATCCCGTCCTGCATGACATGGCATGGCCCACCTGGTCACCCACCGAGGCTTGGCGTGTATCAGGCGGCGGGGGCACCGTATGGGATTCGATCCTGTATGATCCCGTGACCGATCTGGTCTATATCGGCGTGGGGAACGGTTCCCCCTGGAATTACAGATTACGTTCGGACGGGAAGGGAGATAACCTGTTTCTGGGCAGCATTGTCGCCGTGCAACCGGATACGGGTGAATATGTCTGGCATTTTCAGGAAACACCGCGCGATCAGTGGGATTATACATCCACACAGACGATTACCACGGCCGAACTGCCGGTTGAGGGGCAGATCAGGCATGTTATTCTGCATGCCCCGAAAAATGGTTTCTTTTACATGATTGACGCCCGGACGGGACAGTTCCTGTCGGGGCAGAACTATGTGTTTGTCAACTGGGCTACGGGTCTGGATCCCCGGACCGGCCGGCCCCTGTTTGCGCCTGATGCGCTCTATACCCTGACCGGCAGGAATACAAAAATGTATCCCGGTGCGCTGGGCGCCCATAATTTTCCGCCCATGGCCTATAGTCCACTGATCCATCTGGCCTATATTCCCGCGCAGCAGGTTCCTGAAACCTATCATGCGGACAGGGTATGGTCCTGGAACCGCAAGGGCTGGAACCTGGGTCTGGACGGCGTACAGCCAGCGGATATTGCCGATATGAAGGGCTGGACCATTGCATGGGATCCGGTCATGCAGCAGGAACGTTTCCGCATTGACCATACCGGTCCCTGGAACGGGGGCATGCTGGTTACGGGTGGCAATGTGCTGTTTCAGGGCTTATCTGATGGTACCTTTCATGCTTATGACGCCCTGAATGGGCAGGATCTGTTTTCCTTTCCTGCGCAAAGCGGCATCATCGCCGCCCCCATGACGTACAGTATTGATGGAATACAGTACGTAGCGATCGAAGTTGGGTGGGGTGGTACCTATCCCCTTTATTTTGGCGGTCCCTATAAACATCTGACAACTACGGGAAACCGTTCGCGCCTGCTGGTTTTCGCGCTGGAGGGGAATGACAGACTGCCCGATCAGGCGCCCCATGACTGGTCGCCCGTCAGGCCGCCTGCACGCTTCGACGCCGCAGCGGCACAGCGTGGTGCAGCGGATTACGCCACCTATTGCATCGGGTGCCATGGACATGATGTGATGTCTGGTGGTGTCCTTCCTGATCTGCGGTGGTCAGGCGCGTTGTCTGATGATGGCGGATTTTACAATGTGGTCGGGCGCGGCGCGCTGACTGCCTTCGGCATGGATGAATTCGGATCTGTTCTATCGCGGGAGAGAATAGAGGATATTCGCCAGTTCATCATCCAGCAGGCCAATCGTTCATGGCAGCAGACCACCCATGGAAATTAGGAAAGGCGCTGCGTTTCTGATGATCTGGATCGAACCCGTGCCATATGCGGACTGGTAGAAACGGAGGACGGATAGGTGACGGATAGCGTCCATTTACGCAGCCGGAAGCGGAAACGCAGGCTATGGGACGGGCCGGCAGGACAGCGTTATGGTGTCAGGGACTAGCATCCCCGGATGCCCGCGTTCCGGCGTCCTGCGCATTTTCCTGTCTTCGTGCCCAGGCGATTTCATGCCGCCAGACATGATATGCATAAACAGTCTGCCGGTATCGGACAGCCTGTACGCCTTGGCTTCGGATTTTGCGCTTCGTATCCGTATATCGGACCGGTCAGCATTGCTGGATTCTCCCCTTACCCGCTTCCCCGTCTTTTCATACCCGCTGGATACCCGCAATTTGCTGGGACACACTGATACGAATGGGGAACTAGCACTACAGTTGTGTTTTGATGCGAGATATGATTCCGTGTGTTGGTATGGAACGGAACAGGATGACAGGTGGCGCGTCTGTTGAGGAGACGCTGTCGCTG
>NZ_NKUB01000065.1 GCF_003207895.1 Komagataeibacter swingsii | reverse complement strand
TCGCAGGTAGTACCGCGTCCCTATCTCTTAAATCGCTCATGCTTCATAGCTGAACCAGACCAGAAGTATTCAGCAAGGCGTCAGTCGCCGGGAGCTTACGGTCATTGAGCAGGCAGGGGCGGAACTGATGTTCCTTCCGCCATACAGCCCGGACTTCAATCCCATCGAGATGACCTTCTCAAAACTCAAGGCCTTGCTGCGCGCCAGAGCCGAACGGACTGTCCGTGCTCTGTGGGATACCGTCGGCGCGCTGCTTCCGGCTTTCACATACAGTGAATGCGCCAGCTTCTTTACAGCCGCTGGATATGAACCAGACTAAAGTGGAACCGCTCTAGAGCACTCAAATGAGCAAAACGCTTCTCAAAACGGAAAACAGACCTTTTCAGGACTCATTTTCTCCAATCAGTGCATGGAATTGTAATCATAGGGCAGGTCTTAAAACCAGAGAACTTTTCCAATCATCTATTTTTTTGCGTTATATCCACTCGCATATAGCGACAGTGGCGGGAATGACGACGACCATGCCGAGCGTCGTGAGCAGCATGATGCTGGCTGTTTCTACCTCGCACTTCCCATACTGCTGGGCAAACAGGGCAGACGGTGTGGAGGTAGGCATCGCACTTGCGACAAAAGCTGCTTTCGCCATAGCGGATTTGAGTCCCCATGCCTTGAGGGCGACGAAGAAGACTGCTGGTTGCAAGACGACACAGACGAGCGATCCCAGTATAACGGTCCTAGATCTGAGATTAAGGGAATAAGACGCAAGCGCGAGCCCGCAGGCGAAGATCGCCGCTCCTGGTGCGCAGACTGCTAGAGGCTTGAGCACGGACACGGAAACCGGCGGCATCGTCAGACCGGACAGAGACACGATGGTGCCCAGCACCGGTGCCCACACAAGGGGGTTCTTGATCGTTTTTCCAAGCGTTCGGGCCAACGAGGGTCTCGACGTTTCTGACCTGGACGCGCTCTCGAGCAGGTAGATGACGACTGAAACCTGTAAGAGGTTTGTGACAACCGCAGCCAGACCGACTACGCCGCCGCCGACCGTATCGCCATAGATTGGATCGAGGACCGTCAGGCCATAGATCGGTGCGGCTGTGGAGGACACCGCATAGCCGAGGAGGACTGCGGTCAGCCGGTCGCGCGTCATCATGCACAGGACGAGATAGCTCACGCCAAAGAAGAGCGAATATCCGATGATCATGACCACAACGAGTGGCCCCTGCTGAAGGAGCAAGTCGCGTTTGAAGGACGCCATGCTGAGGAAGAGCGCAACCGGCAGGGCATATTTCAGCGCGAAATGACTGAAACCGATGGCCTGATCGTGATCGAAATCCTTGTACTTCCCGGCCAGATAGCCCAGCCCGAATATGAGGACAACCGGAGCGATGGCGGCGACGAGTATCACGAGATTCACGGATCTGCTCCGGGTTGGTGAGAGAAGGCGTCATCATCCCCGGTGATCGGCTCGAGCCGATCACCGGGGATGACTTAGGTGTGTCAGAGTTCCTTGTAGACCGGCTTGTAGAGCAGCCCCTCGATCCAGGCGCGGATATTTTCCGGACGCTCGACGGTGGCCTGTCCACTATCGAAGATATGCTCCGCAACCCGCGTGGCGGTCGTCACTTCGGTCTCCAGGATGTTGGCTTGGAGCGGGAACAGCATGCCATGCTCGCGTGCGCTCGGCCCCACCTGATCCGCTGTCGCGGCGGCGGCGGTGATGAACATATCGTCCGTGATCCGCGCGGGACGGGTCGCGTAAACGGCGAGGCCGATTGCCGGAAAGATATAGAAATTGTTGGCCTGTCCCGGGTGGTAGCTCTTTCCCTGATATTCGAAGTCCGGAAATTGGACTCCAGCGGCGTATAATGCTTTGCCTTTTGTCCAGGTATAGGCCTGCTCGGCCGTACATTCCGCCTTGTTCGTCGGATTGGAGAGCGGGAAGATCACCGGCCGCTCGTTCAGTTTTGCCATCTCGCGGACCACCTCCTCGGTGAATGCGCCGCCGATGGTGCTGACGCCGATCAGAATGGTCGGCTTGAAGGTTCTGACGACCTCGAGAAGATCTTTCGTCGGTTTCGCCTCGTGCGCGAACGGCTTCTGCCACTCGTTGAGATCGGTCCGGCTGGTCTCGATCAGACCGTTGACATCGATCAGTACGATACGCTCACGCGCTTCGGCCTCGCCCAGACCCGCTTCGACCATCGCCGAGACAATCATACTTGCGATACCGATCCCGGCTGAGCCTGCGCCCAGAAAAAGGACGCGCTGATCGGCGAAAGTCTCGTTCTTGATCTGCAGTGCCGTGGTCAGGCCTGCTACCGCGATCGCTGCGGTTCCCTGAATATCGTCATTGTAGCACAGGACCTTGTCGCGATAGCGGGCGAGAAGCCGCATCGCATCGGTACCTTTCCAGTCCTCGAAATGAATGCAGACACCGGGAAACACGTCTGTAGCGGCTTCGATAAATGCGTCTGAGATCAAATCCACCTCCGCTTCGTCTGGCGGGAGCTCGCGCAGACCAAGATAAAGCGGATCGGCCCGGAGCGCCGCGTTCGTGGTGCCTATGTCCAGTAGCACAGGCAGCAGCGCCTCGGGCGGCACCCCCGCGCAGGCGGTGTAGAGCTGGAGCTTGCCAATGGGAATGCCCATGCCGTTAGCGCCGATATCGCCAAGACCGAGAATACGGCCGCCGGTGGACACACAGATGAACCGAACGTCTTTTACCGGCCAGTTGCGCAGAATTTTTTTGAAGCGACCTTTCATGTCGCGCGTGAGATACATGCCCGCGCTGCCGCGATAGATATGTCCGAATGTCAGACAGGCATCAGCCACGGTCGGATCATAGACAATCGGCACAAACCGCGCGGGGTCGGACATCAGCGTGTGGTAGAATAGCGTCTTGTTCCTGGCCGCCAGGCTCATGAGATAGATGTAGCGTTCGAGATCATTCGGCTTTGCGGCGAGTTGCGTCTGAACCCTCTCCAGTTGCCGGTCGATGTTTTCCACAGTCGGAGGAAGCAGACCTTCAAGGCCGAGCGATTGACGCTCAGTCATTGTAAAAGCGGTTTCCTTGTTGAGGGCGGGGTTGTTGAGGATTTCCTGTCCCCGGATCGTGCTGGCGTGGCTCATGTGTTCTCCTCGCGGTTCGGTAATCCCCCCATTTTTAGTGGGGCATTGAATGAGAATTCAGGCAGCTGTTTTTAGTTTCTGGGCGGGGGTTAGCCCGCTGTTCCCCATGTTGGGTCTGTCATGGTTATATGTCCAGAGCCATTGTGTTGCGTGTGAATTGCCCCGGGTTTTGTGGAGACGTTTTTTATCTGATTTAAGCGGCTAATGCATGTGATTTCTGTTGTGCATAAAAGCGTGCCTCAGCTTCTGCTGGCGGGATGTTTCCAATGGAGGACAGGAGCCGCCGATTATTGAACCAGTCGACCCATTTAAGTGTTGCCAGTTCAACAGTTTCCCTGTTTTTCCATGGCCCCTGCCGATAGATGAGTTCGGTTTTGTAGAGCCCGTTAATGGTCTCTGCCAAGGCGTTATCATAGGAATCCCCAACACTGCCGACAGAAGCAACGAGCCCCGCTTCAGCCAGTCTTTGCGTGTAGAGAATGGACACATATTGACAGCCGCGGTCGGAATGGTGGGTCACTTTTCCCTCAGAGCCCGATCCGAAAGTTTTTCAAGCTTGACAATGCCTTGCTGTCCGTCGTGTGAGCATGCGGATCGAGGCGATCAATGTCCATGCGGTTGAGGACGCAATGGATTGTTCCCAATCTTTGGCGAGCCGCCTGCACCGTCCCAGCCAGGCGAATGTCCGTTCAACCACCCAGCGGCGCGGCAGGATCTGAAAGCCTTTCACCGTATCGGACCGCCTGATGATTTCGACCGTCCATTTTCCCATGGAGGCGAGCGCGGATCGCAATTTCTCGCCAGCATAGCCGCCATCAGCGAAGATGTGGCGCAGCCAGGGAAAGCGCCTGCGTATTGCCGCCAGGACATCAACGGCCCCATCACGATCCTGGATATCGGCGGCATGAACGAGGAGAAAGATCAGGAAGCCGCAGGTATCAGTCACGATATGGCGCTTGCGGCCCTTGACCTTCTTGCCCGCGTCATAGCCCGAAAGCCCGCCGCTTTCCGTAGT
>NZ_NKUB01000064.1 GCF_003207895.1 Komagataeibacter swingsii | reverse complement strand
TGTCTCCTTACGCCTACGGCTTCAGGAGACAGGCCGGGCCTTCAACAGGGGGTTAATATTGCATGCCGATCAGGGGTTATTTTTGAGTGCCGATTGACACTCTGTCAGATCGCCGGCAGGAAGCTGCTGGCGGGTTTTCTGGTCCAGCCGGTCCAGGAGGGCCTCACGGGCAGCCTTTGCCGAGCCTGCGATGTGAAGATGGCTGAGCATGAACGCCTCCGCGAAACCAGAACCTGACTCCTGATAGCATGAAGCCGGGGTAGGACAGAGGGCCGGAAACGGATCAGCGTGCTGCTGTGGACTTTTGCTGCAAGACGCGCGCGGCCCGGTGGGGAAGCGCGCCCATGTCCACGCGTAAGAGAGAATCAGTGCCGGTGTCATGCGCCGCTTTGGGGGAAAGGAAGGTCCGGCCATCCAGTTCTGCAGCGCCTGCCTTGAAACGCCCATGACGGCCGCTGCTTCCGACATAGGGCAGGGTCAGAAAGTCGAGGACCTGTCGCAGACGCTGACCTCTGACTGGAGAAAATGTGCTAACGAAGACTGAATGCCGATCCGACCGGAACTGAAAGCGCTTTACCCTCCCAACTGGCCCGAGCTGAGCCGACAGGTGCGGTTCGAACGGGCAGGGGGTGTCTGTCAGCGCTGCGGCCGGCCGCATGGACATCACCTTCAGGTGCTGCCGGGTGGCCGGTGGAAGCATCCGGAGACGGGGCACTGGTTCAATGGCCGGGGCAGGCGGATCTCGCCTCCGGACCTGATCGAGCATCTGCAAATGCGACAGACGAAGGTGGTTCTGGCAGCGGCCCATTTGAATCATGATCCCACCAGCAACCGGCGGCGCAATCTGCGCGCGCTGTGTCAGCGCTGCCATCTGCTGCACGACCGGATGTATCATCTGGCTCAACGACGCCTGACCTTGCGACGGCGCCTGGCGCTCGGGGATCTGTTCGAAGGTCTGTATCGGGCCGGGGTCCCGCCTCTGCGCCTGTAACGGGTCAGATCAGGCACCCGTCTGGACCGCGACGCTGGCCTCCAGCCAGCGGGGGAAGGGGGCTGTTTCCTATCGCTCACCGAACAGATGTTCAATGTGCGTGATGTGCCCGGCCCTGACGCCAACGCGCGTCTGCGCCTGCCGCACGAATTTCCGGTTGAGCTCGCGGGCCAGCGTTTCGCCGTCCCTGATCGGCACAACACTGTAGGTTCTGATTGCCCAGGAGATATCGCACTGCCAGTCGGTATGGCGGCTGCGCGTATGCCACTGCTTCATGGCCTGTTCTCCGCATCGCGCCGCTTCGGTGTGGTTCCAGCCATTCACCTCTGCCATCCAGGCCAAAGCGGCATCCTGTCTGCCCTCGGTCATGGTCTTTCCCCAGTGACGCACGCCATGGCAGTCAGGGCAGAGGGAAATCACCCCTTTGAGGGTCTGGATCCGCCGCTCGTCGTCATACGCCCACCCTTCGTCAGCTTCGACCGGCCATTGAGGTCCTCGTCCTCCGCACACCCGGCAGCGGGACCCGGAGCGCGCATAGGCATCCTTCCGGATCCGGTTCCAGTCTTCGGGCGCCAGGAAGGCGCGCAGATTGAAGCCCCACAGAGCCTGGGGCACCATCCACGGACGGATGTAGGGGGCCTTGCGGTCCGGCCGATACCGGTAAGGGACGAACGGCAGGAGAGCGTCGAGCTTGTCCCGGTGCGCCATCCAGCACTTCTGCTCCCCGTTGAACGTGGCACCGCCCCGGGCTGCTTCCTTACGGCGCTCAGACGGGACGCAAAGAGGAATGAGTGTCGTCAAGGCAATCACCACAAAAGGGACGGCCGAGCGTGGCCGCCGTGGAAAGAGGGAATGTCGGGGCGCTCGGGATATATCCAGTCAATGCTGATGGGACGACCCCGGATCACCCTCCCGCGTCGGGGCCACGCTCGCGTTTCCCTCAGTCGCGTCAGCAGAACTGTCCTTCGGCCGCGGGCTTTCCGAAGAGGCTGTGCGGCTGCGCGCCTCCGCCACGAGGCGTTTCACGCGCTCGACTGCCATTGCACCACCATGCTCCATCGTGTTCATCGGCTCTCTCCGTTCAGAATGTCAGTTCCAGGTCGGGCACCTGCCCTGTGAAGGACACTAGCTGGCCCGTTTGTGAGTGCAGACCGGAAGAGCCCGATTTCCATGGCGCTGCCTGCTTCATTGTAGTAATGTCGCTACATAAGAAACAGGAGGCTTCCGAGATGACTGTCACCACATTTTCCAGTCGTGAGTTCAACCAGGACACGTCCCGGGCGAAAAAGGCTGCCGTTGAGGGGCCTGTCTTCATCACTGACCGCGGCAGGCCGGCCCATGTTCTGCTGAGCATCGACGACTATCGTCGGCTGACCCACAGACCGCGAAAGATCGCGGATGCACTCGCCCTGCCTGGTGCTGAAGACATCGAGTTCGATCCGACGCCCATGACCCTCGGCCTGCGTCCCGCGGACTTTGGCTGATGTTCCTGCTGGACACGAACGTTGTTTCCGAACTGCGAAAGGTGCGGGCGGGCAGGGCCGACCCTAATGTCGCCAGATGGGCAGAGCAGGTGGAGGCCGAGACCCTTTTCCTGTCTGCCGTCACCGTCATGGAGCTGGATGTCGGTGTCATGCGGATCGAGCGCAGGGATCCCGTCCAGGGAAGCGTTCTGCGGAACTGGCTGGAGAACTACGTGCTACCCGAGTTTTCGAAGCGGGTACTTCCCATCGATCTGGCGGTCGCCCGCCGCTGCGCTCACCTGCATGTTCCGGATCCGGGCCCGGAGCGCGATACCCTCATCGCCGCGACCGGCCTGGTGCACGGCATGACGGTCGTGACACGGAATACGAATGATTTCCGGTATTCGGGGGTGCCACTCCTCAATCCATGGAAAGCACCGCATGACTGATCACCGGCAAGACTGCAGCATGGCCGGTTGTGAAGCCCTGTTCGTCGAGGGACTGAGGCAGTTCGTGGATGCCTGCGCGTATATCAACGCCGCCCTCCCGGACGAAGCGGAAGACGCCCCCTGGACAGTAACGGTGCATCGTCTTGAAGCGAGCGCTGCTGAGGCAGCGGAGAACCTTGAAAATCCCTCCGCAAGTGAGATTGCCCTATGGGCAGATGAGGCAATGAAAGTCCGCTAAGGGGGGGGTACGCGGAATGTCCGGTAGCGGGTCTCAATTTAAAATACCGGACATTAGCGCAACATATCAACCGGCGCTGATTTGGGCAGCGAGGCAATGCCTTGTATGCCGTGCTGGTCTCACGGTCGTCTTATGTACCAGCCATGTAATTACCACTGTTCAACCTAACGATCATCGATCTGTAAAGCCGCCACTTATCGCGTATTATGTTTGTTGGTTATTTCTAACCGCCAAGGAACGAGCCGGCCATTGTAGCAATCCCACTTGCGACTAGGTCGCGTTGACAAAAGATTCAATCCAAAGCCTCGCGGCGGCGAGATTGAGGAAGCTTATGAATGATAAGGCGGTTTTGTCGTATCGGGTTGCAATACGGCGCATCTGCTTGAGCCTGTTGAACATCCGCTCAATGCGATTGCGGTCTCTGTAACGCCGCCAGTCTGTTTTCTGTGGAGCGTTGCGGCCTTTGCGTGATGGAATAACCGGCAGTATCCCACGGAACAGCAGATCCTGGCGGAAGCCGTCGCTGTCATAGCCCCGATCAGCCAGCATGGCTTTGGGGTTTGGAACCGGAAACGCCATCAGGGCATCTGTGGCCTTGTAATCCGAGACCTGACCTCCGCTAAGGGCAAAGCCGAAAGGACGTCCTTGATTGTCGCACCGGGCGTGGATTTTGCTCGTAAAGCGTAAGCTCCCGGCGACTGACGCCTTGCTGAATACTTCTGGTCTGGTTCAGCTATGAAGCATGAGCGATTTAAGAGATAGGGACGCGGTACTACCTGCGAGTGTCGCAGGTAGTACCGCAGAGAGGCTCCAAAGGAGCGGTAGAGAGACAGGCGAGCGGGACAGGCTGGCGGACGCCTCGCGGATCGAGATCGTTTCGGATCGCCGCCGCTGGCACGCCCCTGAATTTCGCGCGCGAGTGGTCATCGCGTCCTACGAGAGCCGACGCCCAATAAGGGAGGTGGCTGCACAGTATGGGTGAGGTGGACCCGTCCGTTCGGACAGTTTTGTGGGCTTGATAAGCTATACCCGGTTGTTGTTATGCCGCCCTTCTGACGGCGTTGCTGTTGGCCCTCTG
>NZ_NKUB01000113.1 GCF_003207895.1 Komagataeibacter swingsii | reverse complement strand
CGCAGCGGCCTGTAGCTGGTCGTAGGCCGTATCCAGATCGACGCCGTATGTCTCGGCATAATCGGCGGCGCTGATGCGGGTTGTCGGTGCTTCACCGGGTTTTAGCGCCTTCCGGCTGTCGAGCGTCGCAGCGGCCATAGCCACAATCCGCTTTTCAGACAGTGAGAGACCATGACCGGCCCGAGTGAGCGCATTGCTCATGGTGATCCATCGCTCACCAGCAGGACGGTCAAGATCAGCGATATTATAGCTGGTCACGGCCTTTTCTGCTGCCTTAGATCGCGTTTTTTTGCGGGGTTTTGGCTCTAATTCTCCCGACATACGGGTGACTCTCCCACGATGATATTACGGGAGAATTTACGATATCTCCCATATTTTTGAAAGGGGAGGGTTGTGGATTACGCCGGAAAAAAGGGAGAGTTAACCGGAAAAAAGGGAGAGTTAACCGGAAAAAAGGGAGATTAAGTGCGAATAACCATATGAAAACAAAGAGAAAATCGCACTAAAAACAAGATAAAAACAAGAAAAAACGCAGTTGCTTGTGGGTAAGTTACTCGTCCGGACGCCTTCGGCGGCCTACGGCGCTCCCGCGCTGCGCTCGCTCCGGACCTGAAAGGTCAGGAGAGCCGGGCGATAGGGGATTTGCTCAAGAGACATGAAGTGAGGCGGAAGCGAGATCGACAGAGCTCCCCCTAGAATGCCTCAAGCCCAGTTTGGTCATAAGGGAACCCTTCATTCCTTTCGGGCCGCTCTAGGGGCGTCTGATTGGCTTTGCGGGGGTGATTAAGCGTCCCAGCCAGCCGTTCGGCCTCTTTGAGCGGGGCAGCCGGTCGGAGAAGCCGGAACAGGTGGTTCTTCGACCATGCCCATTTCCCGGCCGGGTCGATGCGTTCCAGCGGTGTTGAGATGAACCAGCAGTCAGATGGGCCGAGAACTGGATGAGACCGCGCCCATCCGGCCAGAACCGGACCGACATTCGGAAACCGGACGATCTGCCAGTGATCGACCGATGGCAGGGATGGACTAGCCACCATCTCCGCCGGTGGGTCGGAGTAGTGACCGGATTCCTGTGCCTGCCGGGTCAGATCGTCATAGTCCCGACGGAGTGCGCGGGCGCGCTCGATGGGGGTCATGTCATTTTCCGCCACTTGGCGATCAGCGGCGCGAGACGTTCAGCATCGACTTTGCGCAGCTTGTCACCGTCAACCTGTTTGAGAAGCCATGACCGAATGGCTGGGTCATGTTCAGCAGCAGAAAGCAGGATACCACCAAGCACGATCTTTCGGCCTGTGTCCTGCTTCCTTGTTTCCAAACGTAGGCGAGCCAATCGTGCTTCGGCATCGGCGATTTTCTGATCGAGTGTTTTAGCCATTTTTGCAAAATCCGTCTTATAAAGGTATGCAACTCTATCACGAAGTGCGCAGTTACGAATTGATAAATCAATTCCTGCGTAAGGGCGTTACTACCCTTAACCCCACCTTGGAGCAGAACCTTGGCCCTGTATCGCGCCGAAACCAAACCGATATCGCGAAAGGACGGACGCTCTGCTGTTGCCGCCGCCGCGTATCGGTCTGGCGCCTCTCTGGTGGATGATCGCACCGGTAACGCTCACGACTACACGCGGCGGCGTGGTGTTGTGGCGACAGGAATTATCACCCCAGACGGGCAGGGCTGTGAGCGCAACGCCTTGTGGAACGGGGCGGAAGCCGCCGAGAAGCGGAAGGATGCCCGCACCGCTCGCGAGTGGGTGCTTGCACTTCCAGCCGAGCTGACGGATGCGCAGCGGCAGGAACTCACCGAGCGGTTCAGCCGATCCCTTGCCGAGCGTTTTGGGGTGGCGGTGGATTTTGCCATTCATCGTCCCGGTAAAGAAGGCGACCAGAGGAACCACCATGCCCATGTGCTGACCACGACCAGACAAGTCAGTCATGATGCTTCTGGTGCTCTGGTGTTCGGAGACAAGGCGCAGCCCGAGCAGTCAGATGCCCAGTTGCGCAAGCAAGGCATCGAGAAAGGGGCGGTTCTGGTTGAGGAAGTCCGGGCACTATGGGAGATGCAGGGCAATGCAGCCTTAGAAGCCGCAGGAGAGGCGATCCGGATCGATCGGCGCAGCCTCAAGGCTCGTGGGATCGACCGAACGCCAACAGTCCATCTGGGGCCTTCTGTGACAGCCCTAGAGCGTCGCGGGCGGCGGACAGATGGTGGCAATCTCAACAGAGCCATAGAGCAGGACAATGAGCAGAAAGCGGCCCTGACGGCGGAAATTATCGACCTACAGGCGGAGCGCGAACGGCGGGCGCGAGAGGAAGCCGGGTTTATTGCCGAATGGAACGCATATTTGAGGGCTCGCAAACCTGATCTGTTGGACTTTGATGGCTTGCGCAAACATGCGGCTGATGAGCTGGCCGGGGGTGAGGTCAGATTGCGCCAGGGGATCGTGAAGGATACTCCTGAATATGCGCAGAAAACCAAGGAAATCCGGGAGATGGAGGCGCGGATAACTGAGGAAAGTCGCAGCCTCATGTATGCAGAAAGATGGCGCGATGATTGCGAGGAAGAGATTTCAGAATGGTCGGCCAGAGTCGGTTTTTTTGCTCGCCTGCGTCCCCCGCCAGAGATCCGGGAAAAGAAAGAACAGGCGGAACAGGCACGAAGTGATATTCGGCGGTCTTCCGGTATTTTGTCCGGTCTTAGGGCTACTTTGGAGCTTGCGAAAAAGCTCTTCAAGGAGTGGTTTCTGGCAGAGGTGAACAGCCCACAGTTAGATGATCGCTGGCGTTATCGCTCTCTCGCACTGGATGGCATCAAACGGGAGTGTGACAACAAACTTGCAGAAGAACGCGCTGCACGCGCCAAAGCCCGGCAGATGGAAGATTTGAGACTCCACCGAGAGGCCGAAGCCATACGGAAGGAGCGCCTCGAACAAGAGGCGCAGCGGCAGAAAAGTCAGGTTGTGGAGCGTAAGCAGAAGGTTGAACCGCCTCCCCCGTCTTCCGGTGCATCTGATCCGGGAGACGATTTTGAGGACGATTGGGACGACAGTCCATCGTTCGGAATGTGAGGATTTAACTGGGGAACTGGCGGCGGGCGTGAACCACATTGATGATTTCAACGCTGGTTGCCGTCACCCGATACAGGATGATGTAATTCGGATGGGCTACGATTTCGCGCAGACCGGGAACCCGCTCACTGATCGGGTAGAGGTAAGGGTGAGCCGATAAGGGCAGAACGCAGGAACGGAGCCGATGCCATAGCCGCTCCGCTGCGCCGACATTGTTTTCGCCAATGTATTCCGTGATGACCGCAAGGTCTTCGTCAGCGGTTTCTGTCCAGACGATAGGCAGCATCAGGCAGCCTTGCGTTTGCGCAGCTTGGCCAGCCGTTCGGCCATACGTCGCTCAACCTCATCGTGCGGGATTGGTGGGCGCGGATCAGCCAGACTGGCGGCAACCTTGGCCTGAAGCCATGCGGTATAGGCCGCTTCCTGTTCGACCGTCTCGAACTCGGAGACGATGGGGGAGAGTGCTTCGCTCATCATGCGGCTCCTTTCGTTTAATCAAGTTCAGATACTACCGGAAAACGGTAGTTTTAGCCGCTAAAATCTCTTTGCTTCATGAGCAGGCAGACTTTCCGGCAAAAAGCAGAGCAGACCCGGAGCGAGCGCAGCGCGGGAGCGGCGTAGCCCGCCGACAGGCGTCCGGGTGGTCAGAGCAATCGCGGTTGCGGGTTGCGTTTGAAGTCAAAGCGCAGTTTGGCGACCTTTCGGCCTTTTTTGATAGGTTTCCATTCGATCAGCCATCCGTCTTTTTCGGTCAGTTCTCTCACCGCTGGTTCGATGATTTTGGTGCGAATCTTGCCGAAATCGGCTCTTTGCTTATCGGTTGCGTCCATAGACGCTCCGAAATCCTCAACGGTGAACTCCATCCAGCCGGTTGAAGTGTACTGGGTCATGAGTTCAAGCAGCTTCCATGAATAGATCGAGCGGAGAGCCGAGGTCTGTTGAAGCTGATAGCTGGTGAAGTTCTTCTTTAGGCCGGTGAGGTAGGGAAGGACTTTGTGCCACCAGAAGAGTTCGATCCACCCTTCACCCTTGTGATAGTGCGCTTCGCCGACCCATCGCATCTGCACTTGTGTTGGCGGAAGTGGCTTGCCGTTTCGTCTGTAGGCAGGAACGTAGAAGGTGATCGAACGGTTGTAGAGTGCCTTCGCAGCGGCCTGTAGCTGGTCGTAGGCCGTATCCAGATCGACGCCGTATGTCTCGGCATAATCGGCGGCGCTGATGCGGGTTGTCGGTGCTTCACCGGG
>NZ_NKUB01000063.1 GCF_003207895.1 Komagataeibacter swingsii | reverse complement strand
TCGCCGATAACGGCACGCTGGCCGTCACGGCCAATGGCGGCACGGCAGGCTCCCTGTCGGGCAGTGGCGCGGGTACGCTGGCCGGTGGCCTGACCCTGACCAGTGCGGCCGATACCTATGCCGGCGCGCTTTCGGGCACGGGCGGCCTGACGGTTGCAGGCGGCACGGAAACCCTGTCGGGTGCCAATACCTATACAGGCGGCACGACGGTTGCCTCGGGCGCCGGGCTGGACCTGTCGGGCAGCGTTGCGGGCAACGTGTCGGATAACGGCACGACCACGCTGGATGGCGGCACGGTTGGCGGCACGGTCGCCGATAACGGCACGCTGGCCGTCACGGCCAATGGCGGCACGGCAGGCTCCCTGTCGGGCAGTGGCGCGGGCACGCTGGCCGGCGGCCTGACCCTGACCAGTGCGGCCGATACCTATGCCGGCGCGCTTTCGGGCACGGGCGGCCTGACGGTTGCGGGCGGCACGGAAACGCTGGCTGGTGCCAATACCTATACGGGTTCCACCACGATCGGGTCCGGCGCGGTGTTGCAGCTTGGGGCTGGCGGCACGACCGGGTCAATCGACGGCACAAGCGGTATTGACAATTCCGGTAGCCTGGTGATCGACCGTTCCAACAATGTGACACTCGCGGCAGCCATTTCCGGTGCGGGTTCCCTGGTACAGCAGGGTAGCGGCGTGACCACGCTTACGGGCGCCAACAGTTACAGCGGTGGCACGACCATTGCCAGTGGTACGCTGGCCGGTAACACGACAAGCTTCGGTTCAGGTGCCATTACGGATAATGCCGCGCTGGATGTGGATCTTGCCAGCGGGGTGACCGATGCGCTCGCCAATACGGTCAGTGGCACGGGCACGCTGACCAAGACGGGCAGCGGTACGCTGGAGATGGATAATCCAGCCGACAGCTATAGCGGTGGCACATTGGTCTCTGCCGGAACGATGCAGGTTGATGGCGACGAGAGCCACATATCGGGCATGACAACGGTTGCTTCCGGGGCCACCCTGTCCGGCATTGGTACCATGGGGGGTGATGTCACGATTGCCAGCGGCGGCACGCTGTCACCGGGCGATGGCAGTGGCGGCGTCGGTAACTTGTCCATAAGTGGCAACCTGACTGAAGATGCGGGGTCCACGGCCAATTTTGATATGGGACAGGCCGGGGTCGTCGCCGGGAAATATAATGACCTGGTTTCGGTGGGGGGTAACCTGACGATGGCAGGCACCCTTAATGTAACCCAGTCAGCGGCGGGCGATTTCGGTCTTGGTGTGTACCGTCTGTATGATTATGGTGGCACGCTGACCAATAATGGCGTGATGCTTGCAGGCACGGATGAAACCCTGCAGACATCCGTGGACAAGGAAGTCAACCTTGTCGTAACCGACGCGAATGTGCCGCAGCAGTACTGGGACGGGGCCAATGTCAATGGTGACCATGGCAGTGATGGAGCCATGGGTAACGGGCAGGTTGACGGCGGTAATGGTGTGTGGACCGCACCGGGCGGCAGCGGGGACGGTAACTGGACCAATTCCGCCGGGACGGGCAATACATCTTCGACCCAGGGCGCCTTTGACGTTTTTGAAGGCAAGGCTGGCACGGTTACCGTCGATGACAGCAATGGGAATGTAACCCTGAGCGGTGCGCAATTTGCCAATTCCGATGCCGAGAGTGGCGGGGAATACGTGATCACGGGCGATACGCTTTATTCTTCCGGATCGGATCTTACCCTGCGTGTTGGTGACGGCACGGCGGTGGGGGCGGCGACAACGGCCGTCATTGATTCCGTGATTGATGACAGTCAGGTTGCCGGTGGCACGACCCTGGTCAAGACCGATGGCGGCACGCTGGTGCTGAATGGTGACAACAATTACAGCGGCGGCACCGACATCAAGGATGGTACGGTGGTGGGCAGCGCCACCAGTTTCGGTTCCGGCACGATTACGGCTGAAGCGGGTTCGGGACTGGTACTTGACCAGACGACTGACGGCACCCTGACCAATGGCCTGAGTGGTTCGGGCACACTGGACAAGGAAGGGGCGGGTGACCTGACCGTGACGGGCGATGATTCCGCCTTTACCGGCAATACTACCATCAATGGGGGCACCCTGTCGGTGGACGGGTCCCTGGCAAACTCCGACGTGACCGTAGCAGGCGGCGGCACGCTGGCCGGAACGGGCACCGTCGGGTCAACCACTGTTGCGGATGGTGGCATCCTGTCCCCCGCAAACGGGAACGCGCTTGGAACCCTGACAGTCAATGGCGACCTGAATGTGAATAACGGGTCTACCTATCTGGTGAATGGTGGCGCCGCCGGCCAGAGCGATCTTGTCGCCGTGACGGGCACGGCCCTGCTGGCGGGCGGGACCGTTGAATTCAATGTTGCGAACGGCACGACGCTCAAGCCCGGAACCGAATATACGATCCTGACGGCGCAGAACGGCGTATCAGGTCAGTTTTCGGGCCTGTCCACCAACCTGACTGATGATTATACGTTCCTCTCGCCGCAACTGCTGTATACGGCGGATGACGTGGACATTACACTCGAACGGAACGGCACGAGTTTCACTTCGGTTGCGAACACACGTAACGAGCATGATGTCGCCGCGGCGCTGGACGGCATGACGGGCGGTAATGCGATGGTCGATGCGATCGAGCAGCTTAGCGGATCGCAGGCGCGTAAGGCGTTCGATTCCCTGTCGGGTGAGATCCATGCCTCGGCGCGTACCGCACTTATCCAGGACAGCTTCTATGTCCGTAACGCAGCGATCGACCGGCTGCGCAACGCATCGTGTGATCCCGGCGGCGATACAGCCCAGAAGACGGCGACCCTGAAGGGCCGCAGGACGGACGGCACCTGTATGCAGGACCGTGTGACGCTGTGGGGTGAGGCCTTCGGGTCCTGGGGCCATAATTCCGGCGATGGCAATGCAGGCGGCATGAACCATTCCGTTGGTGGCTTTGTGCTGGGCGCGGATGCGCCGGTCTTCAATACATGGCGGGTCGGCGGACTGGTCAGCTATGGACGGTCCACGTTCAGTACGGAAGGGACGGATGCCTACGGGCACAGCAACAACGTCACGGTCGGTGGCTATGCCGGGACACACTGGGGGCATCTGGCCCTGCGGATGGGTGCGACCTACACCTGGGCGATGATGTCCACCAGCCGCAGTGCCGCTTTCCCCGGTTTCTATGAAAAACTGAACAGCAGCTACAATGGTGGGGTGGCACAGGGCTTTGGCGATCTTGGATACCGCTTCGATCTGGGCAAGACCGCGATCGAGCCGTTTGGTAATGTCGCCTACGTCAACATGCACACCGACAGCTTCCATGAACATGGCGGGGCGGCCGCACTGAACGGACGGGCTATTGATACCGGCACAACCTATTCAACGTTCGGTGTGCGCATGTCGTCCGTATTCCATGCCGGCAATGTCCTGCTGGTGCCCGAAGGCAGCCTGGCTTACCGCCATACCTTTGGTGCGACGGTTCCCACCACGCGGGAGGCGTTTGCTGCTGGCGGCAGTTCATTTGATGTCGCCGGTGTGCCGCTGTCGCGTGATGCCGCCGTCCTGAATGCCGGCCTGCGTGCGCACCTGACGGATCGTCTGGAACTGGGCATTTCCTATATCGGCCAGTACGGCAACAGGTCGGTGGATAGTGGCCTGCGCGGCCGTTTCGCCTGGAAGTTCTGATCGAACACTGGCGATTTTCTGATCACTCTTCATCTGGCCGGATGTTCTGCACCGGTCAGATGTCTGTATGAGTTTATTGAATCATGAACCGGAAAATCATAGCAGGATCAGTTATATCGCTGGTCGTCCTCGTCATGGCTGGGCTGGAGGTGGGGCACCATGCCACGGCGTCCACCGCCAATTCAAAAACCGAAGCACCGGCGGGTGCATCCGTATCGACAACAGATGCGCACCTTCTGCCCGGTGGGGCCACATCCATAAATGAATCCTATCAGGATTGGCGTGTGATCTGCCAGCAGACGAATAAGCAGGCCAGCTGTGTCATGGTGCAGCAACTGATGGAGCAGAAGACACACAAGATGATCATGAATATGGAACTGTCTCCCGATCCACGGGGCGTTCATGGTGTCATTCTGCTTCCGTTTGGTCTCGAATTAGATAAAGGTGTTATAATTAAAGCGGATAATACACCGTTAGGGCAGCCTGTTACTTTCAAGACATGCCTGCCTTCAGGCTGTATAGCGCCCTTGTCATTCGATGCCTCTGCCCTTAACCATCTGAAGAGCACTAAAACCTTGCAGATTGCAACCGTTTCTGTACGTGGACAGAATGTTATCTTTCCTGTATCCATGAATGGATTTTCCAATGCGCTTGGTAGAATAAATCAAATAAATAAATAGATTTTGCGTTATATATTGTAAAAATTGTTATATGCATGGCGTTTGCTCCGCCATAATTGTTCGAAATCCTAGAGCACGCTGCGAATAGCTTGAATCGCAGGATTTCCAAAGGGCATGTGATGTGATTCAAGATGAAGACTGGCGGAGGAGGCCAGACTTCATGCCCAG
>NZ_NKUB01000062.1 GCF_003207895.1 Komagataeibacter swingsii | reverse complement strand
CGGCTTTCATCCAGTCGCTGTAGCGTGAGTAGACCGAGTTCCAATGTCCGAAATATGTCGGCAGATCCCGCCATGGACTGCTGGTCCGCGCAATCCATAAGACCGCCTCGATGAAAAGGCGGTTATCCTTCCCGCTGCGGCCCCGATCCGTCTTCTTGCCAAGGCACAGGGGTTCCATCTTCGCCCATTGGGCATCTGTCAGTATGAAGCGATCCATACAGACCTTGAATCACATCCAGATGCCTCAGAAAAGTATAATTCCCAACAGGCCCCAAAAAGGCGGCATGCGCTCAGGCCTTCCGCGACGGCTTCATCTGAAACGTCCACATGACCCATCCGGCATTCTCCGGGCGGGCTTGTTCAACCCGCCGGGGCCAGAGCATAAAAAAAGCCCGGTCTGATACCGGGCTTTTTTATTGGCTGGCCTGACCGGCATCACGGGGATGCCGGGCAGGCCAGCGCGGTTATTACTGCGCGGCCGGAGCGGCAGGCGCCGCATCCGTGGGTTCAGCAGCCTTCTTCGCACCATGATGGTGACCACCGTGGTGATGGCCACTGTGATGCTTGGTTGCCTTCTTGGCGCCGGCTTCTGCCGGGGCGGCCCCTTCAGATGCATCGGGAACGTGTTCCGGTGCGGAAACGGCCGGGGTGGTCGGCTCGGCGGTCTGGGCCATGACAGGGGCGGCAACGCCCATGACGGCAACAGCGGACAGGGCTGCGACGAAACGATGGGGGAAAACGATCATATAAAAATACTCCAACAAATCAGGAATTCGGACCCCGATGCGTCCAGCTGGCGACGAATCGGCAAACCCGAGCTGACTTCCCTGCTGTAACATGTCGCAGGGAGGCCGTCTCGGATTAAAATTCCTAAATTTGTTAGTAATGTCTTACTTCTGCCCTATGGTGACCGCAATCTCAAGAACTGAAACGTAACTAAAGATTGCAGCCCCCACAGTGGCAGGCAGTCAGGTCAGTCAACCGCGCCCGAACGTTCGCGCTTCTTGCGTTCGTGCGGGTCAAGGTAGCGCTTGCGGATGCGCACGGCAGACGGCGTGACCTCAACCAGTTCATCATCCTCAATATAGGCGATGGCCTGTTCCAGGTTCATCTTGCGCGGCGGGATCAGCAGCAGGGCCTCGTCCTTGCCGGCGGCACGGATATTGGTCAGCTTCTTTTCACGGATCGGGTTTACTTCCAGATCATTCTCACGCGAATGCTCGCCGATGATCATGCCGACATAGACCTTTTCGCCCGCATCAACGAACAGCGTGCCACGATCCTGCAGCGAGAACAGCGAATACTGCGTGGTCGCGCCATCCTCGGACGAGATCAGCGACCCGTTGCGACGCCCCGCGATCGGCCCGACATAGGGCTGGTAGCCCGAGAACAGGCGGTTCATGATGCCCGAACCGCGCGTATCGGTCAGGAATTCACCATGGTAGCCGATCAACCCGCGTGACGGGATCAGGAAGCTCAGGCGCACCTTGCCGCCGCCAGACGGCTGCATGTCCTGCATGATGCCCTTGCGCAGCGCCATCTTTTCCACCACGACGCCCGAATACGGCTCATCCACGTCGATCAGGACTTCCTCGAACGGCTCCTCGCGCTCGCCGGTTTCCTCATTGGTGCGGAACAGCACGCGGGGGCGGCCGATGGTCAGCTCGAAGCCTTCGCGGCGCATCTGCTCGATCAGCACGCCAAGCTGCAGTTCGCCACGGCCCGCCACTTCGAACGCCTCGCTCTCGGGGCTTTCGGACACGCGGATGGCGATGTTGCCTTCGGTTTCCTTGAACAGGCGGTCACGGATCTGGCGCGACGTGACCTTCTTGCCCTCGCGGCCACCCAGCGGGCCATCGTTGAGGCGGAAGGTCATGGACAGCGTCGGCGGGTCAACCGGGGTGGAGGGTAGCGGTTCCTTGACCTCAAGGGCTGCGATCGTCTCGGGAATCGTCGCTTCCGACAGGCCGGCCACGGCCACGATGTCACCGGCTTCCACTTCTTCCACCGGCACGCGATCAAGGCCACGGAAGGACAGCAGCTTGGTCAGGCGGCCGGTTTCCACCACCGAGCCATCGGGGCGCAGCACATGCACCGGCATGTTCATCTTCGCCGTGCCCTGCTCGACACGGCCGGTCAGCACGCGGCCAAGGAAGTTGTCGTTTTCCAGAATGGTGGCGACCATCGCGAACGGCGCGTCCTTGTTCACCTTCGGCGGCGGCACATGGCGCAGGATCAGGTCGAACAGCGGGGACAGGTCCTTGCGCGGGCCGTCGATTTCCATATCGGCCCAGCCCTGGCGGCCCGAGGCGTACAGCATGGGGAAATCAAGCTGCTCGTCATTGGCGCCAAGGGCGGCGAACAGGTCAAAGATCTCGTTATGGACTTCGTCGGGACGGGCGTCGCCACGGTCGATCTTGTTGACAACCACGATCGGCTTCAGGCCGCGCGCCAGCGCCTTGCCCACCACGAACTTCGTCTGCGGCAGCGCGCCTTCGGCAGAGTCGACCAGCACGACCGCGCCGTCAACCATGCTCAGGATACGCTCGACCTCACCACCGAAATCGGCATGGCCCGGGGTGTCGATGATGTTGATGCGGGTGTCTTTCCACACAACCGACGTGCACTTGGCCAGGATCGTGATGCCACGCTCACGTTCCAGGTCATTGCTGTCCATGGCCCGTTCGGCCACGTGCTGGTTGTCACGGAAGGAACCGGACTGTTTAAGAAGCTGGTCGACCAGTGTTGTCTTGCCATGATCGACGTGCGCGATAATGGCGATATTGCGGATATCCATAAGTGCTCTTGACCTGACTTTCCTTGGCTGACGCCATAAGGGTGCGCAGCGGCACATGCGGGGGGCACCCGTGCGTGCGGCGGCGGAATGAGTGGCTGCTGCCTGCGTAGATAAAGCGGAAGGGCGCGGATTGCACGCGAAACTTCGTGCCCGCACCCATCACACGCCCGGCAGAATGCCCCCGTGGATCAGAAATCCATGTCCTGACGCATGTTCATGAGCGGGCGCGCCCCGTAATGCGAGATCACTTCCGATGCCGCGACACTGCCCAGCCGCCCGCATTCGGCCAGCGTACGGTCCGATGTCCAGCCCGCAAGGAAACCCGCAGCATAGGCATCGCCCGCCCCCGTGGTGTCAACCACCTGCGTGCGCACGCTGTCGATCACGATGCGCTGCTGGTCCTGTATGATGACGCTGCCGCGTTCGGAACGGGTCAGGACGGCGAAATGCGTATCGGCCGAGACAAGGCGGGCGGCTTCGTCGAAGTCGTCGGTCTGGTACAGGGCGCAGATCTCGTCCTCGTTGGCGAACAGGATGTCGATATGCCCGCGCACCAGTTCATGGAAGGCATGGCGGTGCCGGTCGACGCAGAAACGGTCGGACAGCGACAGCGCGACCTTGCGCCCCGCTTCATGCGCGATACGGGCGGCGGTGCGGAAGGCTTCCTGCGCATCCGGCGGATCGAACAGATAGCCTTCCATGTACACGACCTTGGACGCGCGCACGACATCCGCCAGCACGTCTTCGGGGCTGAAGGTGACGCATGCGCCCAGATAGGTGTTCATGGTGCGCTGGCCATCGGGCGTGACCAGGATGATGCAGCGCGCGGTGGGATGGTTTTCCCCCGCGTCGCCCTGCAGCGGGGAAGACGGGAAATACACGCCCGCCGCCTGCATGTCGGCGCCAAAGGCCTGTCCCGGCGCATCCGCCGCCACCTTGCCCAGATACGCCACGCGCGCGCCCATGTTGGACGCCACGACACAGGTATTGGCCGCGGACCCGCCACCCATTTCCTTTTCACGCCGGATCTGGCCATACAGCGCCCTGGCGCGGTTGGCGTCAATCAGCGTCATGCTGCCCGGTATCATGCCGTTATCCTGCGGGAAGGCCGCGTCCACCGGTGCCAGGACATCAACAATCGCGTTGCCGATACCCAGCAGATCAAACCGGCATTCCGCCGCCTGTCCCGAATTTTCCATCTTCTGTTCCACTACCCGTCATCTAACCAGTCATATCTGCGGGTCTGGCGTGCCTGCGCCACGAAATAACCCATTTTTTCCCGCACGATGTAACCCATCGCTATCATTGGCGGGTAAGCGGCGCAATGCATGATGTTTTTTATGCGCCACTGTTCCCCTTAACGCCCCTTGTCGGCATGATGGGGGTGCGTATAACCGTTTAAGGGGGGCTGCGGCCTGCAACCAGCCCGAAAGCGTATCTTCCAGTTTCCGGGGCGCACCATGTCCCGATGCAGCATAACCAAGCGGGGTAATATTGTTTAGACGACGCAAGCCAGCAGAAACCCAGCCAGCCGCCCCGACCACGCCCCCCGTGCAGCAGCCGGGCCGACCAGCCTCAGGCGGTGGCTCCCCTTCCTCACCCACACCTGCCAGCAAGGAAAATACATCCATGGCCCGTCCCCCCTTCCCGCCCACGCCCAACGCCCCTCCCGCGCCTGGCGGGGCACGTCCCGGTGCGCCGGGCGCCACGGCCGCCAAAAAGGAAAATGACCGTCGCACCCTGGTCGTGGGCCGTGGCATCAGCGTGCAGGGGACCATTCAGGACGCCGAACGCCTGGTTGTGGAAGGAACGGTTGAATCCTCCCTGATCAACGCATCTGAACTCCAGATCGCGCAGGGTGGCGTGTTCAAGGGGGAAGTCGAGGTTGAGGACGCTGAACTGGCGGGCACGATCGACGGCACGCTGACGGTGCGTGGCAGCCTGACCATCCGTTCGACCGGCCGCCTGCTGGGCAAGGCCAAGTGCCGTCGCCTGAAGGTGGAAGATGGTGGCCAGGTCACCGGCCAGCTTGAAATGATCACCACACCGGGCGCGCCGGCCGCCCCCGCGGCGCCTGCCGCTGCACCCGCCGCGCCGCCGCGTCCGGCTGCGGAATAAGCACCCCATCCGCCCGCACCCGTCGGGCGGATACGAAAAAACGCCAGTGGCAGCAATGCCCTGGCGTTTTTTAGAGCATTCTGTGATTAGGTTGATGCATATCCTGAGTTTTTGAGGTAGTTGGCACATTCCTGTGGTGAGAAGCCTTTGATGAGTGAGCCGATGCGT
>NZ_NKUB01000061.1 GCF_003207895.1 Komagataeibacter swingsii | reverse complement strand
AGCATACGCGCGCAAGGCGCCTGTGTGGTCATTCCCCAGCGCAAAAACCGCCTCGACAGACGCCCGTTCGATAAAGCCCTGTTCAAAGCGCGCCATCTCATCGAGAACTTCTTCTGCAAACTCAAGGAGTTCAAGCGCATCGCCATGCGCAGCGACAAGACAGACAGGTCATTCTCAGCCATGATCTATCTCGTGGCCGCAGTCATCAATTCACGCTAATCCCCAACAGGCCCTGGTAGAAACCAGAATCTTTTCCCATCTGGAGAAGATCGACCAGATGGAGAAACTGAAATCATCTGTGGAATCCGACTCCTTCTATTAGTTCTCAGCCGTTCAGTTCCGTTGCGTTCCTCTCGCCAATCTTCCGGATATGTTTCGAGTTCGCCTGTAAAAATATAATCATCGTCGCCTTCGGTCGTAGGTGTCAGATAGCCGGTGGTATCATTCTCCTCGTCAGTAAGGGGTACATCGTCAATATTTCTCTGAATAAAACGGATGCCACGATCGTCATTATTTTTAGTAACAACATGAAATTCATGCCCACAATCCCGACAAAAACGTGTTGGATACAAACGGTGGCCGGGAGCCTTTGGATCTTCGAGTTGACCTTCGAAGAGTACATGTCGTGGATTCTCTGCCAGCGTAGTAAAAATTTCTCCTGTACCTGATATAAACTGGTGCAGCTTAAATGCGAGAAACGCTTTTTCGCCGAAACCTCCACGATTGCTCTCGGGGAGGCTGATCTGAGTAAGAAAGTTTTCAAGACGATGTCGACAAGTCTCGAAATCGATGCCGCTGTTTTGAGCCAACAAAGCAACAGCATCACTAAATGGAATAGGTTTCTTTCGCTTCAGTTCCTGCCCATCATCAAGACCGATAGCCAGTTCCACCCAAACAGCCAGAGGATGCGTCTTCAAGACCTCGTCAGTCAGTATTGCCGGCAGTGGGGACATAAGAATTTCTGGAAGCTCTTTACTTATATCTTCAAGCTTCAACTGATCATCGGTAGCACGTTCAAGAGATTCATCGATGACATTTTCTGGACCAACAGGTACGCCAAATAAACGTGATGCAACATCAGCAACAGCTTGCGCCCGACTTTCCTCCGATCCTTCAGTTGCCATTGTCGCTGACGTCCCGATACAGATTGGAGCTTTTTCCGGCGTACAACGATTACGAATACGTCGAACGAGAATGGCGACGTCAGCACCCTGCCGACCGCGATAAGTGTGCAATTCGTCAAGAACAATAAAATCTAAGCTAGATGCATTGTCGACAACTTTTGTATCGAGACAATCTTGTCGCGTCAGAAGCAGTTCGGCCATCATGAAATTAGTAAGAAGAATATCTGGCGGATTGTTCGCAATTTTTTGTCGTTCTTCTTGGCTTTCCTGCCCTGTATAGCGACGCACAATCGGCCTGAATTCTTCGGGTAAGCCAGATTGATTAATAAATTTTTCGATTTCATTCATCTGACTATTTGCCAGAGCGTTCATTGGATAAATAATAATAGCTTGGGTTCTACGTGCTTTACCCTGCTTCCGCGCACGGACGATAGCGTCAATTATTGGCACAAAAAAGCAGAGGGATTTGCCAGAACCAGTTCCCGTTGTAACCACATAACTTTGCTGAGCTCGCGCTTTAGCAATTGACTGAGCCTGATGACGATAAAGACGTACCGGTACAGATTCGAATCGAAATATTTGTCCAGTTGCTTCGTCCAGGTCGCCTGAAGCAACAAGGTCGCTGACCGTCGCCCCCTGAAGAAAACGCGGATTGATTGACAGCAACGCGTCTGGCCAGAAGTGCTTAGCATCATATTGACTGTCAATTGCTGACCGAAGGTCTTCTGCCCTGATAGAACTGAAAGAGCGCGAGAAACGAGCATAGGAGTCAATAATATAATGATCGAATTCAAACGCCTTCATCATACATCTCTTTTATTTATATTTTGCATAATGTGCACAATAAATATTGCATATTTCATGATCTGTAATTGATCGTTTCGTGCTAGTTCTCTGTCATGCTCAACTATCTCTCTCCCCAATGATTAGTTATAGTAGCGTAGTCGCTAGACCAACCTGAGGCCCCGTCTCGGCAAGACGCCGATCCAGAGTGCATAATGTCGCTCCTTGATCCGCGCACACGGCTAAGTGAAGAGCATCTCCCGCACGTAAACCCAGAGCATACTGGTCCGAGAATCTCGCTGCCGTCCGGAAATTCTGACTAGTCAAAGGTAAAATACCAAAGCTTTCTGTGCAAAGCCGCGTGAACATTGCTAGGCTATTCGCGCGGTCTGTGACGTTAATTTGGCCTGTACGAAGTTTAATAGACAAAGCTGATGAAAACTCCGTGATAACCCAGTCACTAATGAAAAGATCTTCGACCACTTGTGCAGCTAGCCATTCCTGCATTCGGCTCGTTTCTGCCTCATTGGTGAGGGCAGCCACCAGCACCGAAGTATCGATATAAAGGGTCAATACCGGGCCTCATCGCGCATCTCGCGAGCAGTGTCTGCTGCAGATGTTTTTTGTAAGGTCATAGTATTGGTAAGTGAGCGCAGAACGCTTACGGAAATTGGTTTACGCATTGACTCTGCGTTAACGAGTTGGGCAACAACCTTGCCACGGCGAAGGATACGAACGGACTCTCCGTCCTTGGCCAAGTCAATCAAACGACTGAGATGAGCTTTGGCTTCCACCAGATTGACGGTCTGCATTCCATCCTCCGAACCATTAAACTAGTCACTTATAGCGAGGAAGCTATGTCGTGCCTACCAGAATATGCGCTCAATCGCCTGTCTATTTCTATCACTGAGCAGACATGCAGATCAGCGGAGAGTAGCAGAAAGTCGCTTATTGGAGGAGATGACCGAAAGTAGTCATTCGCAGCACTTACGATCATGACGGCTACCGATCAACTAAAGTCGCAGGATGGTAAATGCGTGAAGGTCCCCATCGTTGTGCTGAATAATTCCAGATTGCCGACAGATCGGCTTGGGCCGCCGGCCTTAAAAGAAAACGCATCGCCGGAACTGTTTAGCCTTCGCGGCGAGGGAGTCTTCTATGTCGGCCGGCTCGGCTGCACCAGATTTTTCGCCTTCGATCAGAGCGGATCGAAGGGCTTCTAGCCGTGTCTCCCGCTCTTCAAGAATCTGCAGACCAGCGCATACGACGTCGGTCGCTGAGTCGTAGCGTTCACCTTGCACCTGCTGGTCTACGAAATCCGCGAAATGGTCGCCGAGTGAGATTGATGTGTTGCGTGGCATGGGGTGCCTCCTCCTTATGCCTAAACGGTGCACCAATTGTTGGTACAATGGTAACGCACGAATGCGGTACGGTATCGTTGCATCCGTTCGTGATGCAACGACAAAAAAAGATGGAGAGGCGAGGGAGCAAAGGCAAAAATAAGGATGTTTATAGGATGCAATTGGGAAGTGTATTGTCGCGGAAGCTAGAGGGTGTTATGCGCCTTGGGCGAGCATAGCTGCATTTCTTAGCATGAAGCACGCGAACCCGATGACATGGAGACTTGCGAGGGTTGAGGCATAACGCTCGTAATCCTTGACGAACCTGCGGCAGCGTGTTGCCCATGCGAAAGATCGTTCAACGACCCATCGGCGCGGCAGCAAGACAAAGCCGCGTTTGGCTTCGGGCAACCTGACGACCTCAAGGGCGATCCCCTGGGCCCGTGCTGCCCCGGCAGGTTTCTCGCCGGTATATCCCTGATCGACATAGGCCAGTTCAACGCTCTCGTCTGTAGCATCCTGAATGGTGGCAGCAAGACGTCCCACCTCGGCGCGATCATCCCGACTGGCTGGTGTGACATGCAGGGCCAGCAGGTGTCCCAGCGTGTCCACGGCCATGTGCAGCTTTGATCCCTTTTTGCGCTTGGCCCCGTCATATCCGGCGCGGGAACCGCTTTCCGGCGTCGAACGTAATGTCCGGCTGTCGATAATGGCTGCCGTTGGCTCCGCCCTGCGGCCAGAAGCGATACGCAGCACGGCACGCAGATCAGACACCAACGCATCAAAACAGCCTGCCTCCATCCAGCGACGGGATTGCTGGTAGACCGCTGACCACGGCGGAAGGTCGTTCGGCATGGCCCGCTAGGCTATCCCGTAGCGGATCACGTAACGCAATCCATTGAATAGTTCGCGCAATGCGTGATGTCGTTGTTGCGCATCCTCGCGCATCAGGACCAGATACGGGACAACCAGAGACCATTCTTCGTCTGATACATCAGAGGGATACGGTTTGCGTGCAGGCGTCATCCCTCATTACTGCACCAATCAGGCATGAAAGTACATAACACCCTCTAGCAGCCTGTCGGGTTGGCCATTTTGAGGGTCATAAGGCGGAGGCTAACCTGGCTTATGCTGCGTGAAGCCGTGCCATTCTTTTGCAGTTGTATGCGAGCGCAACGAGGGTCCATTCGGTCGTGACTTTTGCAAGGCCACGCAGGCTGAACCTTCTGAAGCCCATGATGCTTTTGATAATTCCAAAGACCGGCTCCACGGTCTGTTTTCGTAGTCTGTAAAGATCTCCGGCTTCTGTGGTTTCCAGCCTGTCCTTCATGGCAAGCCGCCAGGGTTCGGTTATCCGGCGTGGCTCCCTTTCTGCGGGCCGGGGTCGGAAGTCGTAAGGTCTGCGGGCACAGGGCCGTCCAATGGCGACCAGCGGATCAATGCCCTTTTCCCGCAGTTTCCGGACCGCCTGCCCGCTGGCGTAACCGGTGTCGGCGAGCACTGTCTTTGGGAGACCGATCGTGTTTTCCATTGACAACACGGTGCTGGCAAAGGACGGCGCGTCCGCTGACGTGGCGACAACGTCGGTTGTCACGATCAACTGGCTGCCTTCGGCGCACACCACGGCCTGGGCATTGTAAGCCTGCCGGAACTCGTGGGCGTCCGAACGCCGCATGAGGCGGCTGTCGGGATCAGTCAGACTGATCTGTCGGTCGGGTGGTGGTTCATCATCGGGCGGTTTGGGCGCCCGGCCGCGACGCCCTGTTTTCGCATCATAAGCGGCTTTCTTCTTCTCGTAGGCCGGTCGCGCCGCCTCGGCCTGCGCCTTCGCATCAGCTTCCAGCCGGGCGCAGGCTTCGTCCAGCTTCGCTTTCAGCGTTTCCCGCCGGGCAAGCTCTTCCGGCAATGCCTGCGGATC
>NZ_NKUB01000060.1:2500-5587 GCF_003207895.1 Komagataeibacter swingsii | reverse complement strand
TGGTTGCGGGGGCAGGATTTGAACCTGCGGCCTTCAGGTTATGAGCCTGACGAGCTACCGGGCTGCTCCACCCCGCGGTGGTGAGGGGTGACTGGAAGACCTGGCGGCGACCGACTTTCCCGTGCCTTAAGGCACAGTATCATGGGCGCTGGGGTGTTTCACGGCCGAGTTCGGGATGGGATCGGGTGGATCATTCCCCGCCATGGCCACCAGGTCATCCAGTCATCCCTTTTTATGGGGCTGAGAGGATGTGATGGGTTGGTGAATTATTGTGTTGAAGAGTGGATGACTGCTGTGCATGTGTGTTGCCCTTTTGAGGGGGCTATGGAATGAGCCTGTTGGGCGATTAGGACCAGTTAGCTGCACGCATTACTGCGCTTCCACACCTGGCCTATTGACGTGATGGTCTATCACGGCCCTCGGGGAGACCTTGTTTTGAGGTGGGTTTCCCGCTTAGATGCTTTCAGCGGTTATCCCGTCCACACTTAGCTACCCGGCTGTGCCGCTGGCGCGACAACCGGTGCACCAGAGGTATGTTCATCCCGGTCCTCTCGTACTAGGGACAAATCCTCTCAAGTCTCCAACACCCACGGCAGATAGGGACCGAACTGTCTCACGACGTTCTAAACCCAGCTCACGTACCACTTTAATCGGCGAACAGCCGAACCCTTGGGACCTGCTCCAGCCCCAGGATGTGATGAGCCGACATCGAGGTGCCAAACCTCCCCGTCGATGTGGACTCTTGGGGGAGATCAGCCTGTTATCCCTAGAGTACCTTTTATCCGTTGAGCGATGGCCCTTCCACGCGGGACCACCGGATCACTATGGCCGACTTTCGTCTCTGATCGAGCTGTCACTCTCACAGTCAGGCGGGCTTATGCCATTGCACTCGACAGCCGGTTTCCGACCGGCCTGAGCCCACCATCGCGCGCCTCCGTTACACTTTGGGAGGCGACCGCCCCAGTCAAACTGCCCACCATGCAGGGTCCCGGACCTGGCTAACAGGCCTCGGTTAGACATCAGAAACAGTCAGGGTGGTATTTCAAGGATGGCTCCACCGGAACTGGCGCCCCGGTTTCAAAGCCTCCCACCTATCCTACACAGAATGTCTCTGATGCCACTGCAAAGCTGCAGTAAAGGTTCATAGGGTCTTTCCGTCTGACCGCGGGTACCCCGCATCTTCACGGGGAATTCAATTTCGCTGAGCCGATGCTGGAGACAGCGGGGAAGTCGTTACGCCATTCGTGCAGGTCGGAACTTACCCGACAAGGAATTTCGCTACCTTAGGACCGTTATAGTTACGGCCGCCGTTTACCGGGGCTTCAATTCGGTGCTTGCACACCTCCTCTTAACCTTCCGGCACCGGGCAGGCGTCAGGCCGTATACGTCGTCTCTCGACTTCGCACAGCCCTGTGTTTTTACTAAACAGTCGCTACCCCCTGGTCTGTGCCACCCGCCAATGGTTGCCCACTGACGGGTCTTGCTTATCCCGAAGTTACGCAAGTAATTTGCCTAGTTCCTTCAGCATCGTTCTCTCAAGCGCCTTGGTATTCTCTACCAGTCCACCTGTGTCGGTTTCGGGTACGGTCTATATGCCAGAGCTATTTCCTGGAATGCGCCAAAAGCCGGATCAATCCGATAAGACCCGACAACATATTGCATTCGTCACTTCTGGCAGGCCCGGGAATATTTGCCCGGTTTCCATCGACTACGGCTTTCGCCCTCGCCTTAGGGGCCGGCTCACCCTGCGCGGATTAACCTTGCGCAGGAACCCTTGGACTTTCGGCGACAGTGTTTCTCGCACTGTTTGTCGCTACTCATGTCAGCATTCGCACTTCCGATATCTCCAGAGAGGGTCACCCCGTCTCCTTCACAGACCTACGGAACGCTCCGCTACCGCGCATTCATAGAATGCACCCACAGCTTCGGCACGTGGCTTGAGCCCCGTTACATTTTCGGCGCAGGGTTTCTATTAGACCAGTGAGCTATTACGCTTTCTTTAAAGGATGGCTGCTTCTAAGCCAACCTCCTGGTTGTTTTGGAATCCCCACATCCTTTCCCACTTAGCCACGATTTGGGGGCCTTAGCTGGTGGTCTGGGCTGTTTCCCTCTCGACAATGGACCTTAGCACCCACTGTCTGTCTGCCTGGCTCATACTTCCGGGTATTCGGAGTTTGGTTAGGTTTGGTAAGGCTTTGGGCCCCCCTAGCCCATCCAGTGCTCTACCCCCCGGGGTAATACCAGACGGTCTACCTCAATAGATTTCGCGGAGAACCAGCTATTTCCGAGTTTGATTGGCCTTTCACCCCTAGCCACAGCTCATCCCCGACTTTTTCAACAGGCGTGGGTTCGGCCCTCCAGTGCGTGTTACCGCACCTTCAGCCTGGCCATGGCTAGATCACTCGGTTTCGGGTCTTCTGCCAGCAACTCGTCGCCCTATTCAGACTCGCTTTCGCTGCGCCTACACCTATCGGCTTAAGCTTGCTGCAAACAGAAACTCGCTGACCCATTATACAAAAGGTACGCCGTCACCCCATAAGAGGCTCCGACTGCTTGTAGGCATTCGGTTTCAGGTCTCTTTCACTCCCCTCGTCGGGGTGCTTTTCACCTTTCCCTCACGGTACTTGTTCACTATCGGTCACCAGGGAGTATTTAGGCTTGGAGGGTGGTCCCCCCATGTTCAGACAGGATTTCACGTGTCCCGCCCTACTCAAGGACTGTTCCTGGTATTACGCATACGGGGCTATCACCCGCTCTGGCCGGACTTTCCATTCCGTTCTGCTTCTCCAAAAACAGCCACTGGCCTGTTCCGCGTTCGCTCGCCACTACTAGCAGAATCTCAATTGATGTCTTTTCCTCCGGGTACTTAGATGTTTCAGTTCCCCGGGTTCGCCTCATGTCCCTATGTATTCAGAACATGATACCCATCGCTGGGTGGGTTGCCCCATTCAGATATCCACGGATCAAAGCCTGCTCGCGGCTCCCCATGGCTTTTCGCAGCGTGCCACGTCTTTCATCGCCTCCTGGTGCCAAGGCATCCACCGAATGCCCTTATCGCGCTCATTGCCCACACATGCACAGGAGCCA
>NZ_NKUB01000005.1 GCF_003207895.1 Komagataeibacter swingsii | reverse complement strand
GTCAATGAAGACCAGACGCGTGGGATCTATATCGGTCTGATATCGCTTCCAGAACCTGCGCTTGCGCGCGACGTCAGGCCGGTCCTGCTCGCAGGGCAGCACGCTTTTTTTTGAAGCTGATCCCTTCGGATTGAAAAAAGCGCGACAGCATGCCCGTGTCGGCCTGAACGCCACGCTCGTCGCGCAGTCGGATCGACAGCGCCGCAAGGGTAATGTCAGGTTCGGCTGCAATGATGGCCAGCAGCCAGGCTCGTTCAGGCCTGGTTTTCGATGGACGGTGCCCGCCCGTGCCCGCGCAGCAGCGATCCCCGATACGTCTTGCGCGCTGAACCCATTTGATCGCCGAGGCCTCACTTACCCCAAAGCGCCGTGCCGCCGCCCGGCAGCTCATGCCGTCTTGCTCCACCCCGTCAATCACGCGGTCCCGTAAATCCTGTGAATAGGCTCTGGGCATGAAGTCTGGCCTCCTCCGCCAGTCTTCATCTTGAATCACATCACATGCCCTTTGGAAATCCTGCGATTCAAGCTATTCGCAGCGTGCTCTAGTGCCATGCCAGTCATGTCCTGCGGGTCATGATGAAATTTTCAGATAAGGCGATGTTTCCTGAAGCTTTTTGAAAAAGCTTCACCAAAAACTTCTGCTTTTTATCAAGGAACGCGCTTTTATATGTGCGTAAGGCTGAGCGCATACAGGATGGCCGCCAGCGCCGACAGCGTAATCGCCACGGCGCGGATGCGTCCCTTGTGCCGACGCGCCGCCTCCTGTGCTTCCATCTGCGGGGTAACCTGCACTGTCGTTGCCTGATCCATCGGCCCGAACTCCCGTATTACTAGAAACCGCCCGATCAGTGGGCGATGAAGGCATGGTCGGCCAGCAGGCCGAGGAACAGGAAGAACAGGTACGCCAGCGAATAGCGGAACGAGCGGCGTGCCGGGCCATCACCCGTCAGGCTGACGCCGCTGGCGTCCTGCCGGTCGCGCAGCACCCCGATGGCGCAGCAGATGAATCCGGCCCCCAGCACGCTGGCCACAACCGTGTACAGCCAACCTGCCAGATGCATGAAGGACGGCACCAGCGATACCGCCGTCAGGATGATCGTGTACCACAGGATCTGCCACCGCGTATGCCGCGCCCCACGCACCACCGGCAGCATGGGAATGCCCGCCCGCCCGTAATCCTTGCATGCATAAAGCGACAGCGACCAGAAATGCGGCGGCGTCCACAGGAAGATGATGCCAAACATCACCACCGGCATCACCGCCATCGACCCGGTGGCGGCCGCCCACCCGATCATGGGCGGGAATGCGCCTGCGGCCCCGCCAATCACGATGTTCTGCGGCGTCGAGCGCTTCAGCCACATGGTGTAGATGACGGCATAGAAGAAAATGGAAAACGCAAGGATGCCCGCAGCCAGGGCATTGGTGGCAAGCCACATCAGGATAACGGACGCCACCGACAGGCCGATGCCGTAGCCCAGCGCCGCATCGGGGCTTACCCGCCCGTTGGGAATGGGACGGGTCACGGTGCGCTTCATCACCGCGTCGATATCGCGGTCATACCACATGTTGATCGCACCCGCGGCACCTGATGCCATGCAGATGCACAGGATGCTGACAGCCGCCACCAGCGGGTTGATTGGCCCCGGCGCCATGTACAGGCCCGCAGCCCCCGTGAACACCACCAGCGAGATGACACGCGGCTTGAGCAGTACCAGCCAGTCGCGGGCTTCCGTGCCCACGCGGGCGGCGTCATAGGTAATGGGGGCAGTATCAGCCGCGTCGGGCGTTGTGACGGCGCCACTCATGCTCATGCATCTCCACGCGAGGGGGATGGCGCCTGCCATTCAGGGGTGCGCGCGCCTGGTCCCCAGTAATTGGCGGGCAGCGACGTGCCGGGTTCCATGCCGATGCGCACCACGATCCCCGCAAACACCACGACGGACAGCCCCATCAGCACCGCACCCATAACGCCAGGCAGGCCATGGAACGCCATGAGAGACAGGATCGTCCCCCCCACCGTCAGCCCGAAATGGACGCGGCTGGCGCCCACCGGGGCGACATGGCCCATCATCTTGCCAATCCAGTAATAGAAACCGGCGAACAGCGCGAACACGGCGGCATACAGCGTTGCCGCATGCACATCCGCCATGCCGCCCGGCAGCAGCGACATGCCAGACCCTGCCAGCAGCAGCGCCACGAACCCCGCCGCCCATTCCATGGGGACGGAGGCACGGACATGCCCCGCCCGCACCGTGCGCGCCCATGCCACCAGCACCGCCAGCACCGGCAGGACGATCAACCCAAGCTGGACAATGGCCGCAGGGGCCGCCATCCGTGCCAGGCCACCATGCAGCAGGTCATGTACCCACACCGAACCGCCGCCAACCGACATGACGACCAGCGCGCCCAGCACCACGCGCGGCATCTGCAGGGGGGTGCTGGAAAATGTCTCGATAACCTGGGAAACGATCCCGATGGAGGGCAGCAGCAGCAGCGCGATCTCAGGACCGGCGAAAACATGCAGCAGGCCATCGACCTGTCCGGACATGTCGCCACCCGCCATGACGATGCGCGTCAGCCCGCCAGCCAGCACCGGCATGACCATGACAGCCATCATGGCCGTCAGCCCCTGCGCCCATACGAATATGGGCATGTCACGCAGGCGCTGGCCCATCGGCCCCATGTTCAGGACGGTAGCCACCATGTTGATGGCCTGCAGCAGCATGCCGAGGCACCACGCCATCAGCGCCAGCAGCGAAACCTGCGCCGGCACGGCGGGGGAAAGCCCCGCCAGCACCGCCACGAAGCTTGCGGCGACCAGTCCCCACCCCATCAGCGCCATGCGCGGGAAGGCCAGCGCGCGGGCACGCAGCAGCAGCGGCACGAACCAGTTGCCAAACCCGCCAGACAGGGCGGGCAGCGCACAGAAGAACACCATCATCATGCCATGGCGGCGACCGATGCGCCCCGCGGCGCCAGCGACATCACCCCCGGCCCACGCATCGGTCAGCGTCTGGGGCAGCAATCCGGCCTGAAGGCCAACGGCCAGCAGGCCACCGACCATCCCGGCCACGATCGCCATGACGAGGTACAGCATGCCAACCGTCCTGTAGCCACAGGAACCGCCAGCCTCCCGCACCGCATCTGCCCCGAACTGTGTGCCTGTGGGCATACGATGTACTCCCTGCTGCCATGCGCCGGTGTCTGGCATGGCCAATCGTTACCATGATTTCATCATATACCGCGCCTTATACACAAAAACGACCCTGCGGGCCGCTCCTGTGGTCGCGCAATCGTCATTTCAGCCCTGCCGCAGGGACAGGGCTGCCAGCCCCTGCGGCGCTTACGCCACCATGGGGCTGGCGCAGCTATCCGCCTCACGCGGCAGGGTAACCAGCGTGAACAGCCCCGCGGGCGGCACCGGCTGCAACGTCGCGCGCCGCAGGTCGGCGGGCGGCAGCAGCGATTCAATGGCGAAATCAGGGTGCCATCCCAGCGAGTGCGAAGCCCGCGCCATGCCGCGTTCAACCGCCAACCGCACACCGCCCTGCGCCAGGAAGTGGTTGACGAACAGGATATGCCCGCCCGGCTTGACCACGCGCTTGAGTTCCGCCAGCAGCGCACGCGGATGCGGCACGACGGAGGCGACAAACATCGCCACCGCGATATCGAACGTGCCATCGGCGAATTTCGTTGCCTCGGCGTCCATTTCCAGCAGGTCGTCCACGTTGGACAGGTGCTGCCGCCTTACGCGCAGGCGTGCGCGTTCGAGCATGTCACCGGACAGGTCGATGCCGGTGATATGCTTGTCCTTGCGGTAATACGGCAGGGCCAGGCCCGTACCCACGCCCACCTCCAGCACCCGCGAACCGGGCAGGCTGTTGACCGCCTCGACCGCGCGCCTGCGCCCGAAGGCCGAGATGCTGCCGAATACGGCATCATACACGCTGGCCCAGCGGCGGTACGCCGCCTTGACCGCAGCCGCGTCCAGCGCGGATTTGGGGGAGGGTATTTCCACGACTTTCTCGGCAGCCTCATCATGCAGGACGTCACTCATCAGGCTGCTCCCATGCCAAGGCCATGGAAGACGGCGCATCCGGCCCGCTCCCGTGCTGCATCCGCCATGATCAAATCCGTCCCGTTCTGCTGCATTACACTTCCACCTGACCCGCCCACGCGCCACCCGGCCCGTGCGACCGCCCGTAATCCCTGCCCGATGCCATGCGACATGGCACGACAGCCACGACCATCGCGCCTGCCATGGGCACCGTTTTCCAATTTCTACGCGTCCACGCCGCCGGTGACCAGACGGGACACGATCGCATCCCATATCAGGCCCGCGGTATTGATACCGTCAAAACGGTCGATTTCCTGCAGGCCGGTCGGTGAGGTGACATTGATTTCGGTCAACCATTCACCAATCACGTCGATTCCGACAAAAATAAGTCCCTGTTCACGCAGGGCCGGACCGATCGTGTCGCAGATTTCCCGGTCCCGCGCCGTCAGTTCCGCACGCACCGGCCTGCCGCCCACATGCATGTTCGAACGTGTCTCCCCCTCCGCCGGGATGCGGTCGATCGCGCCCACCGGCACGCCATCGACCAGGATGATGCGCTTGTCACCCCGCCGCACGGCAGGTTCGTAGCGCTGGATCATCAGCGGTTCACGTGAGCGGGCAAAATGCATTTCCAGCAGGGCGTTCAGGTTGGGGTCGTCCTCCCGGATGCGGAAGACACCCGCCCCCCCGTTGCCAAACAGCGGTTTTACGATGATGTCGCGCCATTTCGCGCGGAATTCCAGTATCGCCCGCACATCCCATGTCACCAGCGTGGGCGGCATGAGGTCGGGGTAATGCGTGACCAGTATCTTTTCCGGCGCGTTGCGCACGGCGGCGGGATTGTTCACCACCAGCGCGCGACCCTGGCCGATGCCATGGATATGTTCAAGGATATGGGTCGCGGTGATGTAGGCCATGTCGAATGGCGGGTCCTGGCGCATCAGCACCACGTCCATGTCGGCAAGGTTGATGACCTGCTCCGCCCCGAAGGCGGCATGGTCGCCCGCCTTGCGCCGCACCGTGACCGGGCGGGCGCGGGCGGTCACGCGGTCGGTGCGCGGGCCGCCCTGCGGCGTGGCCCGGCCTTCGCTCAGGCTCAGGGCCTCGACCTGGTAGACAAACAGTTCATACCCCCGCGCCTGCGCCTCCAGCATCATGGCAAACGTGGAATCGCCGTTGATGTCGATACCGCCAAGCGGGTCCATCTGGACGGCAACCTTCAGGGGGCGTGACATGGGCGGGTTTTCTCCACGCGGGGGACAGGGGTAGCGCATGCCGGCAGCCACGGGTCGGGGCCAGCCGGGAACAAACGTCATAATATGCCTTTGCCCCCACGGCCAGCCCCCTTCTTACGGTGCGGATGGATAGGAAATGGCGAGGACCTCGATCATTTCCTCGCCACGCGGGGTCAGCAGGCGGACCTCATCGCCCACGCCCGCGCGCATGAGCGCCCTTGCGACGGGGGAGACAAGGCTGACCTGCCCCGCCGCCATGTCGGCTTCATCCACGCCAAGGATGGTAACGGTCCGTTCCTCGTCGCGTTCAGTGACGTAGGTGACCGTCGCGCCAAAAAACACGCGGCTGCGCTGCGGCTGGGCGGCCGGGTCGACAATGATGGCGTTATCGATGCGTTTGGTCAGGAACCGGATGCGGCGGTCAATTTCACGCAGGCGACGCTTGCCATACTGGTAGTCGCCATTTTCCGAGCGGTCGCCGTTGCCTGCGGCCCACGAGACGATTTCCACGATCTTTGGCCGTTCGTCACGCAGCAGGCCATTCAGCTCATCGCGCATGGCGGCGATCCCGCCCGGCGTAATATAGCATGACAGGCCGCCCTGCGCCGGGCCTTGGTTCTGCTTCGTGGCGGATTGGGGCCGGGTTTTCAGCATCGCGCCACCGTCATGCGGATATGCCCCTCCATCACCTGGCCGGGCGCCAGCACGCGCACGCCGCTATCGGCGATGGTGGTGCGGTTGAAGCCGTCATTCATGTTGCTGACCGGCTCCAGCCCGATATAGGGCTGCCCCGGCGGGGTAAACAGCACGAGATGGGACAGTTCAGGGCTGCCTTCCAGCGTCAGGGCATATCCCGCCCGTGGCCAGCGCAGGAAGGCGCTGCCCGACCATCCGGCGTAACAGTTGTCGATGGGCACAGGCCCCACGTCACGCATGCGGGCGAATGACCAGTCCCCATCCGCCGGGATGCGCAGCAGCGGCAGGTGGTCCGGCCCGTTGGTCCACACGCTGCTGGCGGTGAACCCCAGTTTCAGCCCCGAATGGCGGGGGAAATAGGGATGGAAGCCCATGCCCACCGGCTGGTCGCGCGTGTCGGTGTTTTCCAGCAGGATCCCGATCGACAGCCCGGCTTCATGCAGGTCATAGCGAAGCTGGGCGCGATAGCTGAACGGCCACTGCCCCGCACTGGCGCCAGAAGACGGGGTATGGTCAAGGGCAAGGGTCGCGCTGCTGTCGGACAGCAGCGCGATTCGCCACCGCCGCTGCCAGCCATTGCCATGGATGGCGCAGTCCTCCCCCGCAAAGCTGGGGGCAAGATGGTAGTCCACCCCTTCAAAACGGAAATGGTCGCCCGCCACCCGGTTGGAAAACGGCACCAGCGGATAGCCCGCCACCGCGCGCCCGTGCTGGGCCACAAGGTGCGGGTCACTGACGGGGCGCAGGAATTCCATGCCCGCCCCGTTGCGCCAGAACGCGATGCTGCCGCCCAGGTCGGGCAGCAGGCCAAGGCTCATGCCCCCCGCATACAGTTCCAGCGTGGGGGACATGCCGCGTTCGCGCTGTCCGGCGCAGGGCCGGGACTGCCCGCCTGTCCTATCGTCCACGCCGCTTTCCCCTTCCCTTCGCCTGATCGGGATCATAGCCACCACCCCCCGGCCCCAGCGGCACCGGGCCACGGTTACGCCGGGCTATGGCCTTGGGACTGGTGCCCGGCCGGCCCGCGCTGGATTGCGGCAGGGGGGGTGGCTCCATGCCCAGTTCGAGGGCCTCCAGCCTGCGGATTTCATCGCGCAGGCGGGCCGCGGTCTCGAATTCCAGTTCAGCCGAGGCCGCGCGCATCTTCTTTTCCAGATCGGCAATGGCGGCCTTGTAGTCCTTGCCCACCATTTCCTGCACGCTGCCATCCGCCGTGGGCGTGACGGTGACGTAATCCTGTTCGAACACCGAGGAGATGGCCTCGCCAATATGCTTGCGCACCGACTGGGGCGTAATGCCGTGTTCCTCGTTCCACAGGTTCTGCTTTTCGCGCCGGCGCGCGGTTTCCTCGATGGCGTAGGCAAGGCTGTCGGTCATCTTGTCGGCATACAGCAGCACGCGGCCATCCACGTTACGCGCGGCGCGACCGATGGTCTGGATAAGCGACGTGCGCGAACGCAGAAAGCCCTCCTTGTCCGCATCCAGAATGGCGACCAGCGAGCATTCGGGGATATCCAGCCCCTCACGCAGCAGGTTGATGCCGATCAGCACGTCAAACGCGCCAAGCCGCAGGTCGCGGATGATCTCGATACGCTCCAGCGTGTCCACGTCCGAATGCAGGTAGCGCACGCGGATACCGGCTTCGTTCATATATTCGGTCAGGTCCTCGGCCATGCGCTTGGTCAGCGTCGTGACCAGCACGCGCCCGCCGTCGGCGATGGTCTGGCGGCATTCGGCCAGCAGGTCATCCACCTGATGTTCGACGGGACGGACAATGGTGACCGGATCGATCAGGCCGGTGGGGCGGATCACCTGTTCGGCGAACACGCCGTCCACACGCCGCATTTCCCACGGGCCGGGGGTCGCGCTGACGAATACGGTCTGGGGACGGTAGGAATCCCATTCGGCAAAGGTCAGCGGGCGGTTGTCGAGGCAGGACGGCAGGCGGAAGCCGAATTCCGCCAGCACGGATTTACGCGCATGGTCGCCCCGTTCCATCCCGCCGATCTGCGGCACGGTCACGTGGCTTTCATCCACGATCAGCAGCGCGTCCTCGGGCAGGTATTCAAACAGGGTCGGCGGCGGCTCGCCCGGCGCGCGGCCGGACAGGTAGCGGGAATAGTTCTCGATCCCCTTGCACACGCCCGTGGTCTCGATCATTTCAAGGTCGAAGGTCGTGCGCTGCTGCAGGCGCTCGGCTTCCAGCAGCTTGCCTTCCTCATTGAAGCGGGCCAGCGTCTCGCGCAGTTCCTGCTTTATGCCGCCCATCGCCTGCGTCAGCGTGGGGCGCGGGGTCACGTAATGGCTGTTGGCATAGATGCTGATGGATTCGAGGTCGCCGGTCTTCTCGCCTGTCAGCGGGTCGAATTCGATGATTTCATCAATCTCGTCACCGAACAGGCTGATACGCCATGCCCGGTCCTCGTTCTGGACGGGAAAGACATCGATCGTCTCGCCGCGCACGCGGAAGGTGCCGCGCTGGAAAGCCGCGTCGTTACGGCGGTACTGCAGTTCAACCAGTCCCTTGATCAGCATGTCGCGGTCGATTTCGCCACCGACCTCCAGCTTGACCACCATGCGCGAATAGGTCTCGACCGAGCCGATACCATAGATGCACGATACCGAGGCTACGATGATGACATCGTTGCGTTCCAGCAGCGCCTGGGTTGCGGCATGGCGCATGCGGTCGATCTGTTCGTTAATCTGGCTGTCTTTTTCGATATACGTGTCCGACCGGGGCACATAGGCCTCGGGCTGGTAGTAATCGTAGTAGCTGACGAAATACTCGACCGCGTTATCGGGAAAGAACTGCTTCATTTCCGCGTAAAGCTGGGCGGCGAGCGTCTTGTTGGGAGCCAGGACCAGGGTCGGCTTCTGCGTCGCCTCGATGATCTTGGCCATGGTGAAGGTCTTGCCCGACCCGGTCACGCCCAGCAGGACCTGATCGCGTTCGCCGCCTTCCACGCCGCTGACCAGTTCAGCAATGGCCGTGGGCTGGTCGCCTGCGGGTTCGTAAGGGGAATGGACCCTGAATTTGTTGGTCTTGGGTTTTGCGGGCTGACGTTCGGGCTGGAACAGGACAGGCATGTCCGCCGGATCGATGTCAGTCGTCTTTTTCTTCTTGCTACGCGATGCTGTTGCCATGGCTACAGACAGTGGGGACGCAACCGCCGCCACACAAGGGTGGCGTGCCGGTGTATTGTCCCCATTTCCTTCAGTTCCGTGACCCGAGGGGGGCTGGCACCCGGGCGGTACGCAGGGCTTCGGCCTGCCTGCGGGCCAGCGCGGCCTCGTTGAAGTCGCCCGCCAGTTCCTGGAACAGTTCGTGCCAGTTCACCTTGGCCTTCAGGCGCAGGAACACGCTGCCCAGCCCCACGGCGGAGCGGTCCACCAGCACGAATTCACGCGGCGGCTGCACGCCCCCGGTGCGTTTCAGGCCATTATAGACGCGTTCGGCCACGGCGCGGCCGTATTGCGGGTCGTTATCTTCCTGAATGAAGCGCTCGCGGTCATCGAGCAGCGGGCCGTAGATGAAACGCGCCCATTCATTGAGCACCCGCACCGTATCGCGCGACAGGCCGGCAAAGCCCCATGCCTCATAGGCATGCATCGCCAGGTCCTCGTCATCAGTCTCGATCGCGCGGTGCAGGTCGATGATGCCCTGCACGAAACGCGAGGGAAAAATGCGGATCGCACCGAAATCCAGCAGGTTGATGCCAAAATCATCACGCACGGTGAAGTTGCCCATGTGCGGGTCGCCATGGATGACGCCATAGCGGTACAGCGGCGCATACCACGCGCGGAACAGGGCGCGGGCCATGCGGTTGCGCTCCTCCTGCGTGGGATTGGTGTCCAGCACCTGCTGGACGCCGCGCCCGTTGACCCATTCCATGGTCAGCAGGCGCTGCGTGCACAGCGCATCCACCGGCTGGGGAATGGTGATGTCCTCGAATTCCGCCAGCATCAGGTGATACAGCCGCATGTTGGCTGCTTCACGCAGGTAGTCCAGTTCCTCATACAGCCGGTCCTGCAGTTCCTCCAGCACGTCATCCTGGCAGATCGTGCTGTCGATCCGGTAGAACAGGCCAACCGCCATGCGGAACTGGCGCAGGTCGGATTCAACCGTGGATTTCATATCCGGATACTGCAGCTTGCACGCCACCTCGCGCCCGTCGGGCAGCACCGCGCGATGCACCTGCCCAAGGCTTGCGGCAGCCGAGGCTTCGCGGTTGAAGGAGCGGAAATTGCGTTCCCAGTTCGGCCCCAGTTCGGCCGACATGCGGCGGCGGACGAAATTCCACCCCATCGGCGGCGCATTGGCCTGAAGCTGCGCCAGTTCCTTGGCATATTCCTCCGGCAGGGCGCCGGGAATGGTGGACAGGAGCTGCGCGCCCTTCATGAGCGGCCCCTTCAGCCCGCCAAGCACGCTTTTCAGGTCCCCGGCATGGACGGACTGGTTGGAGCGGAAACCCATCTTGTGCCCGGCGATGCGCGCGGCAATGCCGCCTACCGTGCCGGACGTGCGCACCATGCGGCGGAATTCACCAAACAGGCCGGTATTATCGATATTCCGTTCATCCGCCACGTCAGACACGCTCCAGTTCATCAATAAATCCGGCGATCACATCCAGTCCCTTCTGCCAGAAACCGGGGTCCGCCGCATCCAGCCCGAAGGGGGCCAGCAGTTCACGGTGCCGCTTGGTCCCGCCTGCCTTCAGCATATCAAGATACTTGTCCTGAAAGCCCGGATGACCCGACCGGAACACACCGTATAGCGCGTTTACCAGGCAATCGCCAAAGGCATAGGCATACACATAGAACGGTGAATGGATGAAATGGGGGACATAGGTCCAGTACACATCGTAATCTGGCGTGAAGTTGAAGGCGGGGCCAAGGCTTTCAACCTGTGTCTGGCGCCAGATTTCCCCGATGCGCGCGGGCAGCAGTTCGCCCTGCCTGCGTTCCTCGTGCACCAGCATCTCGAAACGGTAGAAGGCGATCTGGCGCACGACGGTGTTGAGCATGTCCTCCACCTTCGCCGCCAGCATGAGCCTGCGCCGCTGGGGATCGGCCTGGGCGTCGAGCAGCGCGCGGAAGGTCAGCATTTCGCCAAACACGCTGGCGGTTTCCGCCAGTGTCAGCGGCGTGCTGGACATGAGGTAGCCCTGCTTTCCCGCCAGCACCTGGTGCACGCCATGGCCCAGCTCATGCGCCAGCGTCATCACGTCGCGCGTGCGCCCACGATAGTTCAGCAGCAGGTAGGGATGCACCGATGGCACGGTGGGGTGGGCAAACGCGCCTGACGCCTTGCCCGGTACCGGCGGCGCATCGATCCAGGCATGGTCGAAAAACTGCCTGGCCACCGTGCCTATGCGCGGGTCGAAGCCTTCATAGGCCGCCATGACCTGCTGCGTCGCCTCCGCCCACGGGATCAGCGGTTCATCCTGCGTGGTCAGCGGCGCGTTGCGGTCCCAGTATTCCAGCTTTTCCAGCCCCAGCCACTTTGCCTTGAGCGCATAATAGCGGTGGGACAGGCGGGGATAGGCCTCGGTCACGGCCTGCACCAGCGCGTCGACCACCTCATCCTCGACCATGTTGGCGCAGTTGCGCGCCGAGGTCGGGCGCGGGTAATGGCGCAGCCCGTCCACAATGGCCTTGTCCTTGGCCAGCGTGTTCGTGATCAGCGAAAACAGCTTCACGTTGCGGCCCAGCTCATCGCCAATGGCGTGGGCGGCGTGTTCGCGCACCTTGCGGTCGGGGCTGGACATGGTGTCCAGCGCATTGCCCAGCGTCGTGTCCTCGCCGCCGACACGCACGCGCAGGCCGGCCATCGTCTCGTCAAACAGGCGGTTCCACGCAGCCGCCCCGGTGACGGATTTTTCGTGCAGGACGGCCTCGACCTCGTCAGACAACTGATAGGGACGGAACACCCGCAGGTCGCGCAGGAACGGCGCCCAGTGCGCAAGGGCCGGGTCACTCATCTGGGCTGCCAGCCCGTCATCGTCAATGCGGTTGATTTCCAGCGTGAAGAACAGGAGATGCGTGGAAATGGCGGTCAGCCGTTCATTGACCGACTGCGCGAAGCGGGCCACGCCGGAATCCGACGTATTGGCCGCAAACAGAAGCTGGGCATACGATCCCGCCCGGCCCAGTACCTCGTCAATGCGCTGGTATTCGGCAATGGCCTGCGCCAGATCGCCGCCCGGCACACTGGCCAGCCGTCCCTGCCATGCGCGTGAGAACGCCTGCGCATCCGCATCCGCCTGGTCAAGGTCGATTGCAAGCTGTGGCGAATCCGGCCCGTCATACAGGTCCGACAGGTCCCAGCGCGGCAGCCCGGCCAGTGCGGATGCGCCGCCTGCTGGCAGGCCTGCACCCCCATGCACGGGGGGAAGGCCGGTGGCACCGGCCTGGGGGGCGGAAAAATACGCTTTGGACATAGATCGAGCACCAACCATCAGATCGGGCGAAGCCTGCGCACATGCGCCGGCCCCGCGATTCCCATAGGATGAATCTAGTGCGTCCGGACGCGCCGCGCGACCCCGCCCGTCGATATTCTGCCCTGAATACAGATGGGGCCGGACAGTCCTGCCCGGCCCCGCGCTGCACAATAACGGTGAAATCAGCCCTGCATTCAGGCGCCACGCGCCATGGCGGGGGCTTCAAACCCGATCACGCGTGCATATTCCCTGGGCACGACATGCCAGAAACGCGGCAGGGTCCTGTCCCAGTTATGCAGCAGCAGTTCGGCATAGTGGCTGCCGGTTTCACGGGCATGGATTTCCACCTGTTCGCGCAGCATGGCCTCCCATTTCGGGTCCTGCACGCGGCACCACATGACCGTATCGGGGTTCACCCGCTCGGCAAACGTGCCGCTGGCGTCATAGACAAAGGCCATGCCGCCGGTGAAGCCCGCGCCGAAATTGTCGCCAATCTCACCCAGGATCACCACCGTGCCGCCGGTCATGTATTCACACCCGTTGGACCCGCAGCCCTCGACCACGGCAGTCGCGCCCGAGTTCCGCACCGCGAAGCGCTCGCCCGCCTGCCCCGCCGCATACAGCGCGCCGGCCGTAGCACCATACAGTACCGTGTTGCCGACAATCGCGTTTTCATTCGACACAAGGCTGGAGGATGGCGAGGTCCGCACCACGATGGTCGCCCCCGACAGCCCCTTGCCGACATAGTCGTTCGCGTCACCCAGCACCTCAAGCTTGAGGCCCTGCACCGCGAACGCGCCCAGCGACTGCCCCGCCGACCCGCGCAGCCGCACCGTCAGGTGTCCCGGCGCCAGCGTGGTCATGCCGAACTGCCGCACGATCAGCGAGGAGATGCGCGTGCCGATGGCGCGATGCGTGTTCTGCACGTTGTACTGCAACTGCATCTTCTCGCCATGGTCGAACAGCGGGCGCGCATCGGCGATCATCTGCGCATCCAGCGTCTCGGGCACCTCGTTACGGCCCTCACGCGTGCAGTAGCGGCCATAGGGGCCGGGATCAGCCTGCGCCAGCAGCGAGTTGAGGTCGAGGTCATCAAGGTAGTCCGCCCCGCGCAGCACCTGGTGCAGCAGGTCGGTGCGGCCGATGATCTCGTTGAGCGAGGTGAAGCCCAGCGAGGCCAGGATGTTGCGCACGTCCTCGGCAATGAAGGAGAACAGGTTGATCACCTTCTCCGGCGTGCCCTCGAACTTGCGGCGCAGTTCGTCATCCTGCGTGCAGACCCCCACGGGGCAGGTGTTGGAGTGGCACTGGCGGACCATGATGCAGCCCATGGCCACGAGGCTGGCGGTGCCGATGCCGAATTCTTCCGCCCCCAGCATGGCGGCGATCACCACGTCACGGCCGGTTTTCAGGCCGCCATCGGTGCGCAGCTTCACCCGGTGGCGCAGGCGGTTGAGCATCAGCACCTGATGCGCCTCCGCAAGCCCCAGCTCCCACGGCATGCCCGCGTATTTGACCGAGGACTGGGGGCTGGCACCCGTGCCGCCGGAATGGCCCGAAATCAGGATCGCATCCGCCTTGGCCTTGGCCACACCGGCCGCAATCGTGCCGATGCCGGAGCGTGCGACCAGCTTCACGGTCACGGTGGCCTCGGGGTTGATCTGCTTGAGGTCGTAGATGAGCTGGGCCAGATCCTCGATCGAGTAGATGTCGTGATGCGGCGGGGGCGAGATCAGGGTCACGCCTTCGGTCGCATGGCGCAGCTTCGCGATCAGGCCGGTCACCTTGAAGCCGGGCAACTGCCCACCCTCGCCGGGCTTGGCCCCCTGCGCCATCTTGATCTCGATCTCGCGGCAGTCATTGAGGTACTGCGCGGTCACCCCAAAGCGGCCCGACGCGATCTGCTTGATGGCGGAGGACGCATTGTCGCCATTGGGGCGCGGCTTTGCGCGGGCCGGGTCTTCACCGCCCTCACCCGAATCGGACTTGGCGCCGATGCGGTTCATGGCGATGGAGAGTGTTTCATGCGCTTCGGGGCTGAGCGCGCCCAGCGAGATGCCCGGCGCGATCAGGCGCTTGCGCAGTTCGGTAATGCTTTCGACCGATTCCACGGGGATGGGCGTGCGCCCGCCACGGAAGTCCAGCAGGTCGCGCAGGGCCACCGGCGGCTGGCGGCGCACCGCATCGGCATAACGCTGGTAGACCGAGAAGCTGCCCGTGCTCACGGCGGTCTGCAGCATGTGGATCAGGTTGCCGTCAAACGCATGCACCTCACCGCTGCGGCGCAGCTTGTAGCGGCCGCCGACGGACAGGGTTTCCACCTGCCTGTTCCATGCCTTGTGGTGGAAGCTCAGCACATTGCGCGCGATGCCGGTCAGGCCGATGCCGGAAATGCGCGAGGGCATGCCGGGGAAGAATTCCGCCGTCAGCGCGCGCGAAAGCCCGATGGCCTCGAAATTGTAGCCGCCACGATACGACGCCACGATGGAAATCCCCATCTTGGACATGATCTTCAGCAGGCCCTTGTTCACCGCCTTGCGGTACCGCTCCACCGACTCGCTCAGCGTCAGCTTGCCGAACAGGCCGCGGCGGTGGCGGTCGGCAATGCTTTCCTGCGCCAGGTACGGGTTGACCGTGGTTGCCCCCACCCCGATCGTCACCGCGATGGCATGCACGTCCAGCGCACCGGCGGAGCGGACATTGAGCGAGGTGAACGTGCGCAGCGACTGGCGCACCAGATGCGTATGCACCGCCGCCGTCGCCAGGATCATGGGAATATAGGCGCGATCACCGGACTGGTGCTCATCGGTCAGGAACACATGGGTGCAGCCCTGGCGTACGCGGTCCTCGGCCTCGGCCCGGATGCGGGCGATGGCGGCGCGCAGGCCCGCCTCGCCGTCCGCCGCGGGGAAGGTGCAGTCGATGATGCAGGCGTTCCTGCCACAGAAATCGACCAGCGCCTGGAATTCACCCGTGGTCAGCACCGGGGAGGGAAGCTGGAGCAGGTCGCACTGGCTCTCGTTTTCCTCAAGGATGTTGCCAAGGTTGCCCAGACGGGTCACGAGGCTCATCACCCGCGTTTCACGCAGGCTGTCGATGGGCGGGTTGGTCACCTGACTGAACGCCTGCCGGAAATAATGCGCAAGCCCGCGATAACGGGTGGACAGAACCGCAAGCGGCGTATCATCCCCCATCGACCCGATGGCTTCGGATGCGTTTTCCACCATCGGCTGCAGGATGGTTTCAAGGTCTTCCAGCGTCAGGCCGACGGCAAGCTGGCGGCGGCGCAGCATCTCGGCGTCATACAGCACGGGTTCGCTGCCATCGGGGCGGACGATGCTGGAGATTTCCTGCGTACGCCTGACCCACGACGAGAAATCCTGCCGGCCCGACAGTTCATCAAGCAGTTCCTGATTGCTGTAGAGCTTCGCGGTCTTCAGGTCGAGCGCCAGCGACTGCCCCGGTCCAAGGCGGCCACGGCTGACGATCTCGGCCTCGGGCACCTTCACCATGCCGGTCTCGGACCCCACGATCAGCAGGCCGCCTTCGGTAATGGTGTAACGCAGCGGGCGCAGGCCGCTGCGGTCCAGGCCCGCGACCATCCACCGCCCGTCGGTAGCGCACAGGGCGGCGGGGCCATCCCACGGTTCCATCACGGCGTTGCAGTAGGAATACATGTCCTTGTGGCGCTGCGGCATGGCGGAATTGCCGCCAACGCTGGCCGGGATCATGAGGCACCGCGCCATGGGCGCGTCGCGGCCCGCGAAGGTCAGCAGTTCGAACACGTTGTCAAAGCACGCGGTGTCCGACCCCTGCGCCTGCACCACGGGCTTGAGGTCATCCATGTAGGGGTCAAGGATGGGATCGGCCAGACGGGTCTCGTGGCTTTTCATCCAGTTGACGTTGCCCGAAATGGTGTTGATCTCACCATTATGGGCCAGCCTGCGGAACGGCTGCGCCAGCTTCCATGTCGGGAAGGTGTTGGTCGAATACCGCTGGTGATAGATGGCGAAGCGGCTGACGAAACGCGGGTCGAGCAGGTCGGGATAGAATTCCGTCAGGTGTTCGGCCAGGAACATGCCCTTGTAGATCAGCGACCGGCACGACAGCGAACACACATACAGGTCAACCTGGTTGGCGATCGCGCTTTTTTCGATCCTGCGGCGGATCACGTACAGGTCGCGCTCGAATTCGTCTTCCGTGCTGCCGGGCAGGTTGCGGATCAGGATCTGCTCGATCTCGGGACGGGTGGCGTTGGCCTTCTCGCCAATGCAGTCGGTGTTGATGGGCACCTGACGCCAGCCATAGATGCTGTAGCCGAAGGCGAGGATCTCGCTTTCGATGATCTGGCGGCAGCGTTCCTGTGCCGCGATATCGGTCTTGGGCAGGAAGATCATGCCCACCGCAATCTGGCTGTCCACGCCGCTTTCCGCACCGCCGGCGTGGATCGCGTCGGCAAAGAAGTCCTGCGGGATCTCGACATGGATGCCGGCGCCATCGCCGGTCTTGCCATCGGCATCGACAGCGCCACGGTGCCACACGGCCTTCAGCGCCGCGATCCCGGCTTCCACCACGTCGCGGCGCGGCTTGCCATCCAGGGCCGCGACCATGCCCACGCCACAGGCGTCATGTTCATCGGCGGGGGTGTACAGGCCGGAAATGGCCTGTGCATTGTCCTGCCATTCCTGAACGAAACCGGTGGACTGGTTTTCAAACTGATCCATCATGCTTACTCCGCCACCTCGGCCTGTGCGGCCGTCATTTCTTCTAGCCATGCGTGCATCTGCGCTGCCGCGTCACGCCCGTCGCGGATGGCCCAAACCACCAGGCTGGCCCCGCGCACGATGTCGCCCGCGGCAAACACGCCGGGCAGGCTGGTCATGAATGTCTTACGGTCCACCATGAGCGTGCCCCAGCGCGAGACCTCCAGTTCCGGCTGCCCCCACAGCGTGGGCAACGCTTCGGGGTCGAAGCCCAGCGCCTTGACCACCAGGTCGGCTTCCAGCGTGAAGGCGCTGTTTTCCACCGGCTCGACCGACTGGCGGCCCGACGCGTCGGGCAGGCCCAGCTTCATGCGGGTTGCGCGCACGCCGCTTACGTGGCCATCGCCCTCGAATGCCTGCGGGGCTGCCAGCCAGACGAACTCGACACCCTCTTCCTCGGCGTTCTTCACCTCACGCACCGATCCGGGCATGTTGGCGCGGTCACGGCGGTACAGGCACTTCACCGATTTCGCACCCTGCCTGATGGCGGTGCGCACGCAGTCCATGGCCGTATCGCCACCGCCGATCACCACGACCGACTTGCCCGCGGCATTCAGTTCGCCATTGTCGTATTCAGCAACCTTGTCACCCAGCGAGACACGGTTGGACGCCGTCAGGTAATCCAGCGCGCGCACGATGCCGTCCAGCCCCGCGCCGGGACCGCCGATATCACGCGACTTGTACACACCCGTTGCGATCAGCACGCCATCATGGCGCGCGCGCAGGGTGGAAAACGCGATGCTGTCCGCGCCATCCGCATCACCGATGCCCTTGCCCAGATGGAACTGGACGCCGGAGTCCACCAGCAGCCTATGCCGGCGCAGGACAATGTCCTTTTCCAGCTTGAAACCGGGGATGCCATACATAAGCAGGCCGCCGATGCGGTCGTAACGGTCATAGACATGGACCTGGTAGCCCTGTTCGCGCAGTTGCACGGCTGCGGCGAGGCCACCGGGGCCGGCCCCGATGATGGCAACGCTTTCATCACGCTCGGCCACCGGCCGCACCGGCTTGACCCAGCCGTTATCAAAGGCGGTATCGGTAATGTAGCGTTCGACCGCGCCGATGGTGACGCTTTCGAATCCTTCCTCGATCACGCAGTTGCCTTCGCACAGGCGGTCCTGCGGGCAGATGCGGCCACAGATCTCGGGGAAGGTGTTGGTGGCGGACGACAGTTCATATGCCTCCTCCATCCGGCCTGCCGCCGTCATCATCAGCCAGTCGGGGATGTTGTTGCCCAGCGGACAGTGCACCGAACAGAACGGCACGCCGCACTGCGAACAGCGCGAAGCCTGCGTTTCGGCCTTGGCGGGCACGAATTCGGCATAAATCTCGTTAAAGTCCCTGCGGCGCGCCTCGGCAGGCCGTTTGTCCGGCTGCTCCTGCGCCACAGAGACGAATTTCAGCATGCGCTCGGCCATCGGTCTGCCCCTGGTCTGCATAATGGAAGGACGCCCTGGCTACGCGGCACGTACCCACAGCGAGGGACAGACCTACGCAACACCCCGGCCAAATAAAAGACAGTAGTACTGACCTTATTCAAAGAAAATGCCAGAAATACGCGAAAATCCCCAGTTTGCAACGCTCACCCCATCATCAGCTCCATGGGGGACGGCGTGATGCCCAGCATGTCGAGCGTGCGCGCACCGGGGGCGACGACATTGTCAACATACAGCAGCCGGACCTGGTCGCGTGTCAGCATCTTTCCCGGCAGGCGTTCCAGCACCGCCCCCTGAACGGTCGCAAGCCAGCGCGGCACGGTGAATAACGGGCGCGGATGCCCGCCCCAGCGCGCCGCCCACGCCACGATCTGCCGCATGGTCAGGACCTGCGGGCCGCCAAATTCAAAAATGGCCCCCGCCATGTCCGCCCCCGTTGCGATACGGACCATGCCTTCGGCCACGTCGCCCACCCATACCGGCTGGAAACGGGTCGTGGCCCCGAACACCGGCATGACGGGCAGGAACCGCGCCATGCGCGCGAACATGGCGGGGAAAGGACCATCCACCCCGAATATGAGCGAGGGCCGGATGATCACCGCTTCGGGCATCGCGCGGCTGACCACGCACTCGCCCTCCGCCTTGCTGCGGGCATAGGCGGAGGGGCTGCCGGCATGCGCGCCCAGCGCCGAGACATGGATCAGGCGTTCGACCCCGGACGCCGCGGCCAGCCTGGCCACGCGCCCAGCCCCTTCCACATGGATGGCCTCGAACGTCCCGGCCCCACGGGGGGACAGTATCCCCACCAGGTTGATGACAAGGCTGCTGCCCTCGATCGCGGCGACGCAGGCGCTTTCATCGGTGATGGACGCGACGACGGGCACCACCTGCCCCACATCCCCCAGCATCCGCAGCGTCGCCGCATCAGTCGCCGTGCGCCCGGCAACCCGCACCACGTAGCCCGCCCGCGCCAGCCGCCCGACCACCGGCCGCCCCACGAACCCCGAACCGCCAAAAACCGTCGCGACCTTGCGTGTCATGGACTGCCCCCGCCTGTGGCGCATGATTGCGCTGCCTGCCATTTTCCCATTTTACCGCCCGCGCAGACAGTCAATTCTTCCCCCGCGCACCGGCCCGCCGGAGGGCGGGAGAGAAAAAATACGCCTGTTTTCAAAAAAATGCATTTACCCTGTTGACCACCCCGCCGCGCCGGACTAAACACCCCTCACACCACCCCGGCGGCCTCCGCTGGGGAGCCTTCTAAGCCCAGATGGCGGAATTGGTAGACGCGCAGGTTTCAGGTACCTGTGGCCGCAAGGTCGTGGAAGTTCGAGTCTTCTTCTGGGCACCATCACTCAAAAATTGGTAACACTCCCCTCCGGGGATGGCCAGGGCAGCCCTTAGCGGGACTGCCCCGTTATCTTTTTGCCTGTTTCCCTGCGCAAATTGGTGTAAACCGCCCACGAATACCCATTTCACAGGCAGGCCCACGGTTCCCGTGCCGCCACGGACGGGACCGGGACACAACGAACGGCTTTCCTTGCGGTTGCGTTCCAGACCTGCCACCGTGAAACCGACCATCGTGACGGAGCATTTTCCATATGGCTGCAAGCCCGGCCCCAGACGCCATCCATTTCCATCGCGGCGACCTGCCGGCCGACGTCACGTTTACCGGCGCCGTGGCCGTCGATACGGAAACGATGGGCCTGAACCCGCACCGGGACCGGCTGTGCCTCGTGCAGCTTTCGGGGGGCGACGGCCATGCCCACCTGGTGCAGGTGCCGGCCGGCGTCACGGCGGCGGACTGCCCCAACCTGGTGCGCGTGCTGACCGACCCCGCCTGCCCTAAGCTCATGCATTTCGCACGCTTTGACGTGGCGATCCTGCAGCATACGCTTGGCATCACCGTCGCGCCGAACATCTGCACCAAGATCGCCTCCAAGCTGGTGCGGACCTATACCGACCGCCATGGGCTGGCCCATCTGTGCCGCGAACTGCTTGGGGTGGAACTGAGCAAGCAGCAGCAGACATCCGACTGGGGCGCGCCCGAGCTGACGCCCGAACAGCGGGCCTACGCCGCATCCGACGTGCTGTACCTGCATGCGCTGTGGGAAAGGCTGGAGGCGCTGCTGCACCGTGAAAACCGTCGCGAACTGGCGCAGGCCTGTTACGATTTCCTTCCCGCCCGTGCCCGTCTGGATATCCTTGGATACGAGGATCCGGACATTTTCGCGCATCGCGCAGCCTGATGATGGTTCCGGTGTTTGACCGGAAACCATTTCATGACAATACAGACCCGGCATGAACAGCAGCCTTTCCCCCTCCCTCCCCACCGTTGAAGAAAGCGTGCCCCAGGCACAGGCCCGCATGCTCAACGAGGCATGCAGCGTGCTGCGCACCGAATCCGCCGGCCTGCAGGCGATGATTGCCGCCATGGAAGCCTCCGGCACCAATGGGCAGGGGGGGCTGGGCACGGCCTTTGTCGAAACGGTCGAACGCATCCTGACGGACAACATGCGCGTGGTCGTGACGGGCATTGGCAAGTCGGGGCATATCGGGCGCAAGGTCCAGGCGACCCTTGCCTCCACCGGCACGCCCGCCATCTTCGTGCACCCGGCCGAAGCCTCGCACGGGGATCTGGGCATGCTGCAGCGCGGGGACGCGGTGCTTGCCATTTCCAATTCCGGCGAAACGGCGGAAATGGCCGACCTGATTTCCCACACCCGCCGCTTTGGCATGCTGCTGATCGCCATGACATCGCGCCCGGACTCCACGCTGGCCCGCACGGCCGACATCGTGCTGCCGCTGCCCCATGCGCCCGAAGCCTGCCCCAACGGGCTGGCGCCCACCACCAGTTCGACCATGCAGCTTGCGCTGGGGGATGCGCTGGCCGTCGTGCTGCTGCAGCGCCGCCGGTTCAGCGCCAGCGATTTCGGCATCTTCCATCCCGGTGGCCGACTGGGCACGCAGCTGCGCCGGGTGCGGGAGCTTATGCATACGGGCGACAGCATGCCGCTGGGCCTGCCCACCATGCCGGTGCGGCAGGTCATCATGGAAATAACGCGCAAGGCCTTTGGCTGCATGGGCGTGGTGGACATGAAAAACCGGCTGACCGGGCTGATTACCGACCGCGACCTGCGCCTTGCGCTGGAACAGGACCTGGACCAGACCTGCGCCGCCGACATCATGAACGCCCAGCCGCAGACCATCGGCCCCGACATGCTGGCGGCGGAGGCGCTGCGCATCATGAATGACCGCCCCCGTCCCATTTCCAGCATTTTCGTGCTGGATAACGAAAATCACCCTGTCGGCATCCTGCACCTCCATGACCTGCTGCGTGCTGGCGTTGCATGACCGAACAGCCGGACGACAGGGACGACGGGACCGATCCCAACCCCATCCAGCGTGAGGACTACGCCCGCAGCGCGGCCGACATCGAACGCCAGCGCAGCATATTCGACCAGTCCACGCGGGCGCGCCTGCTGCCAAACGCCGCCGACCTGGCCCGGCGGCAGGCCATCATGCGCTCGGCCAAGTGGATGCTGCCGCTGCTGGCGCTGGTCCTGCTGGGGTCCATCGCCGCGTGGCCCGCGGTGCAGCGCGCGGTCATCATGCATACCGGCACCATGGCGCAGATGAGCCATGTGCGCGTGAAAAGCGGCAGCATGCTCAACCCCACCTATCGCGGGCTGGACGACCATGGCCGCCCCTACATGATTACCGCGGACGAGGCGCGCCAGGTCTCGTCCGAACGGATCGACCTGAGCAACCCGGCCGCCGACACGTTGATGGATAACGGGAACTGGATGTATGTCACCGCGCGCGACGGGGTCTATATCCAGCATGCGCAGATCCTGGACCTGACGCATGATGTCACGCTGTACCGCAATGACGGGACCCTTATGCTCAGCCCCTCGGCCGATATGGACATGCGCCACAACATCGTCGTATCCGATGACTGGATCCATGCCGAAGGCCCCATCGGGCAGATTGACGTACAGGGCGGCATGCTGGACACACGCGGCGGCATCATGCTGTTTCGCGGGCCGGGCCGCATGATCCTCAACGCAGCGGAAAGATCGAACTGATGGCGCGCGCAACATTCCGCCTGCCGCTTGGCGGCGTCCTTGTGGGGCTGGTGGCGGCACATCCCGTCATGGCGCAGGGACTGGACATGTCCCACGGCCAGCAGATCAACGTCACCGCCGCCGGTGGCTTCGACTGGGACCAGAACGCGCAGACCGTCACCGCCTATGACCGCGCGCAGGCCATCCGTGGCGACGTGACCGTACGGGCGGACAGGCTGGTCGCCTTCTACCGCAAGAAGGCCGCGACCAACCCCGCCACGGGACAGGCCACCCCCACCGCCAAGCCGCAGGCCGCCGCATCCGGCCCACCCGGGGCCGATGCGCCGCTGGCCGCCCACATGGGCATTGCCCCCCCGCTGGAAACCCGGCGCCCCCACATAACGGACAGCGCGCCACAGGCAGCGGGCGACACCCCTTCCGCCACGCCGCCACAGGCCGCGCAGGCAACGCCCGCACCGCCTGCGGCGCAGGCTGCCCCCGTCGGCGCCGATCCTGATGTGGACACCAGCCTGGCCACGACATCCGATACCCTGCCGCAGGACATGCCCACGCCCGACGCCCCGGCGCCTGCGGGCATGCCCGGCGGCCCGGCCGGCACCTCCCCGGCAGGTAACGGCGCGGGCGACAGCGGTTCGGGCGGGGCCAGCGAGGTCTACCGGCTGGAGGCGATCGGCCACGTCCATTCCTTCAACATGAATGACCAGGCATGGGGCGACCATGCTGTGTATGACGTGGACCAGGCGATCCTGGTCATGACCGGCCAGCACCTGAAAATGACCACGCCACAGGATATCCTGACCGCGCGCGACGTGCTGGAATACCATTCGCGCGAACACATGTCGGTCGCCCGCGGCAACGCCACCATGACCACCAATGACGGGCGGCAGCTACGCGCGGACGTGCTGGTTGGATATGACAGGCCAAAGGCGCAGCGCAGCACCCCCCGCCGCGACCAGGATGCCGCCCGCCCCGATGGCACGTCCCGGCCGGAAGCGGACAGGGTTGACGACCGCCCGTCCCCCGGTGCCGGGACGATCGACCATGTCGATGCCTTCGGCCATATCGTGATCCGCACCCGCACCGAGACCATAACCGGCGACCGGGGCGTGTACGTGCCCGATACGGGCATTGCCCGTCTGGTTGGCAACGTGCATATCACCCGTGGGGAAAACCAGGTCAGCGGCACGTCGGCCATCGTGAACATGCACACCGATATCGCGACGCTGACCGACAACCCCGGCTCACGGGTCAGTGGCCTGGTCATTCCGAATCAGGCCGGCAAAGGTGACAAGGGATCAGCAAGATGAACCAGACATCCCCGGCGGGGCAGCCCGACACCACCGGGCAGCCGGTCCCGGCTGCCGAAACGGGGCTGATCGCCAGTGGCATCGGCAAAAGCTACAAGAAGCGGCAGGTCGTGCGCGATGTCTCGCTGCAGGTCCAGCGTGGCGAGGCCGTGGCCCTGCTGGGGCCGAACGGCGCGGGCAAGACCACCAGCTTCTACATGATCGTGGGGCTGGTGCGGCCCGACATGGGCACGATCACGCTGGATGGCGCGGATATCACCCAGTTGCCCATGTACCGCCGCGCCCGCATGGGCATTGGCTACCTGCCGCAGGAATCGAGCATTTTCCGTGGCCTGAATGTTGAACAGAACATCATGGCCGCCCTTGAGATCGTCGAACCCGACCGCGACCGGCGGCAGACGATGCTCGATGGCCTGCTGGGGGAATTCGGCATTACCCGGCTGCGGCATTCCTCCTCCCTCGCCCTGTCGGGTGGGGAACGGCGGCGGCTGGAAATCGCCCGTGCGCTGGCCAGCCAGCCGCATTACATCCTGCTGGACGAACCGCTGGCCGGGATCGATCCCATCGCGGTGGGTGAAATCCGTGACCTTGTCGCCCACCTGAAGGATCGCGGCATCGGGGTGCTGATTACCGACCACAACGTACGCGAGACGCTGGAGGTGATCGACCGGGCCTACATCATGCACAGCGGCCAGGTGCTGACCGAAGGCAGGCCCGAGGAAATCGTGGCGAACGAGGACGTGCGCCGCGTCTATCTGGGTGAAAAATTCACGCTATAGCCCCATCCATGCCTACCCTGTGCGGCAGGGGGCGTACGCAAGGGACAAGTCATGGGAAAATCCGTGGTCGTTCATGCAAGGAAGGCATGGACAGCCATGGTGCAACCATGCCCAAATGTACCCGTTCGGGACCATGTGCCCGACAGGCACAACGCAACCGCCACCAATACGCAGCCCGCATGGGAGCAGGATCGTCCCCTTAATTCATGACCATTGACTGAAACGACCGTATTCCGTCTCCCGCATGCGACTGCGTTGTGATCATGTAAGGAGTTACCCCTTATGCACATCAGTGTTGCCGGAAAGCAGATCGACCTGTCCGATGCCCTGAAACACCGGGTAAGCGCCCATCTGGACCGCATTTCGGAAAAGTATTTCGGGCAGGCCATGGAGGCCCGCGTTACCTTCAGCCGCGCGCGTTCGTTCTTTACCTGTGACATCAACCTGCACGCCACCCGTGGCCTGACCCTGCGTGGTGAGGGCGAGGCGGCGGACGCCCATTCCGCCTTTGACGATGCGGCCGAACACATTGCCCGGCGCCTGCGCCGCTATCACCGCAAGGCCACGAATCACGGCCACCTCAAGGTCCGCCAGCAGGTGCCCGAAATCGGTCGGGGCTATGTGCTGCGCCCCGGCATGGCCGAACCGCTTGCCGCCGCCACAGAGGAAGACGGCGTAGCCGAGGATGAGGACGCGGCACTGCCGCCCGCAGGCCCCTATGCCACCATCATTGCCGAACACCCGACCGAGATCCCGGCCCTGAGCGTGAGCGAGGCGGTGATGCGCCTTGACCTGGCCGACTGCCAGATCCAGCTTTTCCGCAACACCAAGACCGATACCATCAACGTGCTGTACCGCAGGCCGGACGGCAATATCGGCTGGCTTGACCCGTCCCTGCGCCAGGCCGGCTGACACGACAGGCCAGCCCGCCCAACGCGCGGGCTGGCCACCCCATGAATGCAGATGGCCCTGCCCCGGAAACCGGGACAGGGCCATTGCCCGATCTGGTGTAACCTGGCGCCTAGTGCAGCGGCACCGGCATCATTTCGTGCTGGAGGATGGCGTTTATGGCCGTCTCCCGGTCTTCCGTCACCGCCATGGGGGTGCCGTCGGCGGCGTGGATGGCGAATCCGGCCTCGCCCTCGACCTCTACCGCACGGATATAGGCCACCGATTCCATGCCCAGGCCGCGCAGTTCCGACGTGCTGATGACCGGAGCGGCATTCACCACGTCATTGTGCAGCACCACCCGGCCATTCTGTGTTGTGACTCTCATCGCGTTTTCTCCTGCATCATGAAGGGACGGCCGTCCCTTCCCATCCGCATCGCAATATGGGCCGTTACATTACGGCGTACGCTGTCATTCCTCGTCAATAACCCTCACGACACGTTGCTTGCGCCCGGCGGGTACGTCCACCACAGGCGCCACGCGATCACGGGCCGGGGAGGCCGTGGGCGCGCGACCGATCTCGATCTTGCGCACGCGCACTTCCGGCTGCGGGCGGGCCAGTTCGATATGCAGCAGGCCGTTATCCATCCATGCCCCGCCGACCTCGATTCCCTCGGCCAGTACGAACGCCTTCTGGAACTGGCGGGCGGCAATGCCACGGTGCAGGAAGATCCGCCCCTGCCCGTCGTCGCTCTGCCGACCGCGGATGACAAGCTGGTTGTCTTCCTGTGTGATATGCAGGTCTTCCATCACGAACCCCGCCACCGCCAGCGTAATACGCAGGGTCGTGGGGCTGACCTGTTCTATATTATAGGGCGGATACCCATCCGACGCGTTTTTCGATGCGCGTTCAAGCATCTGCTCCAGATGGTCAAACCCGAGGAACATGGGTGACCCGAAAACTCTACCCGACAAATCGGCCTCCCCTGCTGCGAGCGAGACAAGAAACGAAAAATGGACCCGAAACGGCATCCACATCCCGTTCCTCTACGATATGGGAGAATAATAGCCATGCGCAAGGGGAGGACACCACGCACGCGCCATGGCATTTTGGCCGCATCCCCTCTGGCATCCCATGTGGGGACACGCTAAATGGCAGTCTATGATTGATCATGATGTCATCGCTCAGGCGACCCCCATGCCGATCCTGGTCGCGCCCCAGGCGGTCCTGCGCCAGAAAACCCGCCTTGTCCGCCCCGAGGACATGGACGAACTGCGCACCATCATCCCCCGCATGTTCGCGGCCATGTACCAGGCCCCCGGCATCGGCCTGGCCGCCCCGCAGGTCGGCCTTGGCATGCGCTTCGCCATCGTGGACGTGGCCGACAAGGACGAGGCGCGCAACCCGCTGGTGCTGATCAACCCCGAAGTGATCGCCGAGACGGACGGCATGGCCGTGCGCGAGGAAGGCTGCCTGTCGCTGCCCAACCAGTATGCCGACGTCGTCCGCCCCGAAGCCGTGCGCGTGCGTTACCAGGACATGGATGGCAAGGTGCAGGAACTGGAAGCCGATGACCTGCTGGCCACCTGCCTGCAGCACGAGATCGACCATCTGGAAGGCATCCTGTTTGTCGATCACCTGTCCGCGCTCAAGCGCAACATGATCATGCGCCGCCTGGCCAAGGAACAGCGCCAGAAGCACTGATCGCGCCGGTCGCGACCACACAGCCGGAACCCGGGATGACAGCAGACGGGTCCGGCCCAGCCTGAACGGATTCCAACGCCATGCGACTGGCCTTTATGGGTACGCCTGACTTCGCGGTGCCCGCCCTGCGCGCCCTGCACCAGGCCGGGCATGACATCGTCACCGTCTACAGCCAGCCCCCCCGCCCCGCCGGGCGCGGGAAGAAGCTGCGTCCCTCCCCCGTGCAGGTGGCGGCCGAGGAACTGGGCATTCCCGTCCGCACACCGCTGTCGCTGCGGCGTAATGCGGAAGAACATGCCTATTTCCGTGACCTGAAGCTGGATGCCGCCGTGGTTGCCGCCTACGGGCTGATCCTGCCGATGGAAATGCTGGACGCCCCCGCGCGCGGCTGCCTGAACATCCATGCCAGCCTGCTGCCGCGCTGGCGTGGCGCAGCCCCGATACAGGCCGCCATCCTGGCCGGTGACAGCGAAAGCGGCGTCACCATCATGCAGATGGATGCGGGGCTGGATACCGGGGGCATGCTGCTGCGCGACCATGTGGCGCTGACAGCGCACACCACCGCCACCACGCTGCATGACGACCTTGCGGCCATGGGCGGGCGGCTGATTGTTGATGTCCTGGGCCGGCCGCCTTTCCCCGGCACGCCACAGCCCGAAACCGGTATCACCTATGTCCAGCGCCTGAACCGTGAGGACGGGCGCATCGACTGGACCCGTCCCGCCACTGATATTGACCGGCAGGTACGCGCCCTGACGCCGTGGCCCGGCACTTTTACCGTGCTGGATGGGGAAGTCATCAAGATCGGGGCGGCAAGCCTTGAAAATTCAAACCTGCCCTCATCCATTACGCAGATGGTCCGCATTGCGGAGCATGGGCGGGTCAACATGCGGGTCGTGCCCGGAATGGTGGTGGATAACCAGCTTCTCGTAGCCTGTGGCAACGGCACGGCGCTGCGCATCACCCGCCTGCAGCGCCCCGGACGCGGCATGATGGAAGCCGCCGATTTCCTGCGCGGACAGGCCATAGCCCCCGGCACGCGTTTTGGGACAGAGACGCCCAATGTCTGAAGCCCCGCCCGCGCGTCCCGGTGATGCCGCCCCGCCATCGGTCTGCCGGTGGGCGGTACTGATGGAATATGACGGGCGCGGCTTTATCGGCTGGCAGCGCCAGCAGGCGGAACACCTGACCTCGATACAGGGCCTTCTGGAAGATGCCGCGAAGAACCTGACCGCCGGGCGCATCGTGCGCAGCATCACCGCAGGCCGCACGGATGCGGGCGTGCATGCCAGCGGGCAGGTCGCGCACCTGGATTTCCCGGCCGATGTCACGCTGTCCAGCGCCACGGTGCGCGACGGGCTGAATTTCTACATGAAGCCCCACCCAGTCGTGGTGCTTATGGCGCGCCCGGTATTGCCGCACTGGAATGCGCGTTTTTCCGCGTGTTCACGCGCGTATCGCTACCGTATCCTCAACCGTGCCGCCCGCCCGGCGCTGGAGGAAGGCCATGTCTGGCATGTCCGCGCGCCACTGGATGCGGATGTAATGCACACTGCCGCCCAGTCGCTGGTGGGGCGGCATGATTTCACCTCTTTCCGTGCCTCGGCCTGTCAGGCGCGCAGCCCGGTGCGCTCGATCGACCGGCTGGATGTGCGGCGCGAGGGCGAATATGTCGTGATCGAAGCCCAGGCGCGGTCCTTCCTGCACCATCAGGTGCGCAACATGGCGGGAACCCTGAAACTGGTGGGCGAAGGACGCTGGGCACCGGAACGGGTGGAACAGGCGCTTGCGGCGCGTGATCGCCGCGCGGGCGGCCCGACCGCCCCGCCGGAAGGGCTGTGCCTGACCGGCGTGGGCTACGAGGAAAATCCCTTCCACCGCTGACCCGTGCGGTAATCCGGACATAACCAGGAACGCCGCCTTTTTGAAAAAGGCAGCACCCGAAAACTTTCATATTTTATCAGTGGACCGATCCCTGCCCCTGTTGCACCAGCAGGGGATAGAGGAAGTCATGCCACGCGCGCTGGTTGGGAGACAGCACGCCAACCACCGCCGACAGCACGCCAAGGCTGCCCAGTATCGCCAGCACCAGCACCACTGCCTGCCCACGGCGCAGCAGCAGGCCGATCCGCGCCACGTACCACGTCAGCCACAGGCTGTAGCCGAACTCCACCCCATTGAGGATCATCGCCCCCGTGGCGGATTCCAGCAGCCGGGGGGAGGCCAGCGCCATGAGCAGCGCCACCGCCAGCCCCACGAACAGCGTGACCCAGTCCGTCCACCACGCCGCCGTGATATAGCGCGGCCACAATCCCTCCCGCTTCCACCGCCGCGCCAGCGCATGGGTCACGATGGCGGGCAGCAGGATCAGGCACAGCGCGAACAGCACCTTTACCCCGCTGATCGCCTGCGGGGCGGTGCCAATGGTCAGCCCGCCACCCACCAGCCACAGCGCCAGGCGGGGCGCCAGCGCGGCCAGCACGGAATCGCGCGTATTGCCAAAATAGGCGATGCCTTCGGCACGCCCCCGCCCCAGCAGCAGCATGCCCTTGAGGATCATGCCAAGACCGGGTGAATTCGGCTGGGGGGATGTGCCGCGATCAGACATCAACGCATTACCTTTTCAAGGAAGCCGGTATAGATCGCCGTCAGTTGCTTCAGGTCCGACAGGCTGACATGCTCGTCCGTCTTGTGCATGCTTGCCCCCACCAGCCCGAATTCCGCGACGGGGCAGTAACGGCTGATAAAGCGGGCATCCGACGTGCCGCCGCCGGTATCCAGCTTCGGCACATGGCCCGTCACCGCGCACACGCTTGCGCGCAGGGCCTCCACCGGCGCGCCGGGTTCGGTCAGGAAGGATTCACCGCTTACGGAAATGCCAACCTCCGCCCGGGGCGCATGCCGCGTGGCCACGGTACGGACCCAGCCCGCAAGGTCGGCGCCGGTATGCAGGTCATTGAAACGGATGTTCAGCCGGGCCTCGGCCCGGGCGGGAATGACATTGGTGGCCGTATTGCCCACGTCAAGGCTTGTGACCTGCAGGCTCGACGCCTCGAACCACTCGCTGCCGCCATCCAGCGGGGCCGCCGTCAGCTCACCCAGCAGCGCCAGCAGGCGGTGGACCGGATTATCCGCCCGGTGCGGATAGGCCACATGACCCTGCGTGCCATGCACGGTAATATGGGCATTCAGGCTGCCACGGCGGCCGATCTTGATGACCTCGCCCATTCCGGCGGGATTGGTGGGTTCGCCCACAAGGCAGAAATCGGGGATCTGGCCTTCAGCCGCCATCCATTCCAGCACGCGCACCGTGCCGTTGGTGGCCGGGCCTTCCTCATCGCCCGTAATCAGCAGGCTGATCGACCCCCGTGGCCGTGGCGTGCGTTCAAGATACAGCCTGACGGCGGCGACAAAGGCGGCAATCCCCCCCTTCATGTCGCACGCGCCCCGACCGAACAGGACGCCGTCATGGATTGCCCCGCCAAAGGGATCATGCGCCCATGCACTGGCGTCGCCCACCGGCACGACATCCGTATGCCCCGCGAAACATACATGCGGATGCCCCGCGCCAAGGCGGGCGAACAGGTTGGGAGTACGTGCCGCCCCCGCGCCAAAGGGCAGCAGGGTGACGCTGAAACCGGTCTGTTCCAGCACGCGGGCCAGCGCGTTGATGCCGCAGCCATCATCGGGGGTTACGGACGGGCAGCGGATCAGGTCACGCGCCAGGGCGATGACGCCGCCGGGATCGTGTTGCGTATCCGCCATTCCGCCGTCCCCCATGATGCCGGTCAGCCGCGCAGCAGGTCGTTGATCGAGGTCTTGGAACGCGTGCGTTCATCCACGCGCTTGACGATCACCGCGCAATCCAGCGACGGCAGCGGCCTGCCATCGGTGCTGGTCGCCTGGCGCGGCGGCAGCGTGCCGGGCACGACCACGGAATAGGCCGGGACGCGGCCCATGAAGACCTCGCCCGTCGCACGGTCGACGATCTTGGTAGACGCGCCAAGGAACACGCCCATGGACAGCACGCTGCCCCGTTCGACCACAACGCCTTCGGCCACTTCCGAACGCGCGCCGATGAAGCAGCCGTCCTCGATGATGACAGGGGCGGCCTGCAGCGGCTCCAGCACGCCGCCAATGCCCACGCCGCCGCTGATGTGGCAGTTCTTGCCGATCTGCGCACAACTGCCGATCGTAACCCACGTATCGACCATCGTGCCGCTATCGACATACGCACCGGCATTGACGAAGCTGGGCATCAGCACCACACCCGGCGCGATGAACGCGGAACGGCGCACGATGGAACCCGGCACCGCGCGGAAACCCGCCCCGGCAAACGCCGCCTGGTCCCAGCCCGCGAATTTCAGCGGCACCTTGTCATAGCTGGGCGCACCGGCGCCGCCTCCTTCGACAATCCGGTTGTCATTGAGGCGGAAGGACAGCAGGACAGCCTTCTTCAGCCATTCATTGACCACCCAGCCCGCCGGGCCGGGGGTTGCGACGCGCAGCCGGCCGGAATCCAGCGCCAGAAGGGCGGCCTCGACGGCATCACGGTCAGCGCCGGTGGTGGCGGTGGACAGCGTCTCGCGACGCTCCCACAGGGCCTCGATCTGGCTCTGAAGGGATGTATCGGTCATATTTGCAAAATCCTGTCTTGGGCAGGCGTCCCCGGCAGGGCGCGCCGGGGGCCTTCGGTATTGATTGCCTGCGGACCATGCGGAGGATCATGGGCAATGTCAACGCAATGCCCCTGCCGCCCGGCCCGATCCGGCGGGGGCTAGCTGCCGCGGATCAGGGTGCCCGGCCCGGCTTCCGTAAACAGTTCCAGCAGGCAGGAATGCCGCACCCGGCCATCAAGGATGACGGCGGCCTTCGCCCCCGCGCGCACGGCCTCGAGGCAGGTTTCGACCTTGGGGATCATGCCGCCGGAAATCATGCCGCTGGCGATGCCGCGGCGCGCGTCTTCCGCCGTCAGCTCCGGGATCAGTTTCCCGTCTCCATCCAGCACGCCGGGCACATCCGTCAGCATGAGCAGGCGGCTGGCATTGACCGCGCCCGCGATCGCGCCCGCAGCCGTATCGGCATTGATGTTGTATGTCTCGCCCTGTTCCCCCGCGCCGATGGGCGCGATCACCGGGATCAGGCCCGAACCGGACAGCGCATAGATCACGCGCGGGTCGATGCGGGTGGGTTCGCCCACGAAGCCAAGGTCCAGCAGGCGATCGGTCTCGACACCGGCCTCACGCGCGCGGCGTTGCAGCCTGCGGGCGGAAATCAGGCCGCCATCCAGCCCCGAAATGCCAACCGCCAGCGCGCCGGCCCGGTTGATCAGGCCCGCGACCTGCTTGTTCACCTTGCCGCCCAGCACCATCTCGATCACGTCGATCATGGCGGCGTCGGTCACGCGCAGGCCGTCGATGAAGGTCGATTCAATCTGCAACCGCTTGAGCATCGCGCTGATCTGCGGGCCGCCGCCATGCACCACGACCGGGTTGACGCCAACCTGCTTGAGCAACGCGATATCATGGCCGAACGCGGTGGACAGCGATGTATCGACCATCGCGCTACCGCCATATTTGACGACAACCGTATCCCCCGCGTAACGGCGCAGGTAAGGCAGCGCCCTGGCCAGAACCTCGGCCCGTACCTGTGCTTCCCGGTCGCCCGATTGCGTTCCTGTCATCCGAACGTTCCCTTCGCTCCTGACTGCTGAATACCCATGCCCCGCGGGGCCAGCCCCATGGCCGCCTTATACCGGATTGGCCAGCCGCGCGAGTTCCGCGCGCAGTTCCGCAATACCTTCGCCGGTCTCGCTGCTGGTCGCCAGCACTTCCGGAAAGGCCGCCGCATGCGTGGCCACGATAGCGGTGACTTCACGCATCTTGGCTTCCAGCACCGCAGGCTTGGGCACGTCGCACTTGGTCAGCACGACCTGGAAGGTCACGGCGGCGCGGTCCAGCATCTTCATGATTTCCTGGTCGGTCGCCTTGACCTCCACCCGGCTGTCCAGCAGCAGCACGACACGGCGCAGCGTCGGCCTGCCGCGCAGGTAGGAAAACATCATGCCCTGCCAGTCTTCCTTGACCGCCTTGGCGGCCTTGGCAAAACCATAACCCGGCATGTCCACCAGTGTCAGCCGGTCAGCCAGTTCAAAGAAATTGAGCTGCTTGGTCCGTCCCGGCTCGGATGATGCCCGCGCCAGCGCCTTGCGCCCGGTCAGGGCGTTGATCAGGCTGGACTTGCCGACATTGGACCGCCCGGCAAATGCGATTTCGGGCAGCACGGGGTCGGGCAACTGGCCAAGCTGCTGCGCGCCGAACACAAAATTGAATTCACCCGCGAACAGGACGCGACCGGTTTCGATGTCGCGCTCCATTTCTTCCGGTGTTGGCGTGGAGGAGGAAAATTCCACCATCTGATCCCGTCCCTATTTCTTCCCAGCCGGAAGCCTGGGCTTCGCGGGGGCCGCGACAGCGGGCGCGCCCCTGTTCATCCGGCGCTGGATCAGCGTCTGCTGCGCCATGGTCAGCAGGTTGTTCCAGCAATAGTAGATCACCAGCCCCGATGGCTGACGCGCCATGAAGAACGTGAAGATGATCGGCATGAACTGGAACATCTTCTGCTGCGCCGGGTCCGCCGCCGGTGTGGGGTTCAGGCGCATCTGGGCGAACATGGTCAGCCCGAACGCGATCGGCCACAGGCCAAGCTGGAGCATGGGGGAAATGACCGACGGGTTCCACGGGATCAGCCCGAACAGGGTGAACAGGTTTGTCGGGTCGAAGGATGACAGGTCATGGATCCAGCCGAAGAAGGGGGCATGACGCATCTCGATCGTGACGTACAGGTCCTTGTACAGGCACCAGAATACCGGGATCTGCAGCAGCATGGGCAGGCAGCCGCTGGCCGGATTGACCTTTTCCTGCTTGTACAGCGCGATCATCTGCTGGTTCAGCGCCATCTGGTCGTCTTTATACCGCTCCCGCAGGGCTTTGATCTTGGGCTGGAGCTGCCGCATCTTGCCCATGGAATGGAACTGCTTGGTCGCCAGCGGAAAGAACAGCGCCTTGACCAGCAGGGTGAACGCCATCAGCGCCAGGCCGAAATTGCCCAGCATGGTGTTCAGCCAGTCCAGCACCGTGAAGATCGGGCGCGTCAGGAACGCGAACCAGCCGAAATCGACCGCTTTCCAGAAATCGGGGATATGCAGGCTGGATTCATATTTTTCCAGCAGCGGCACTTCCTTGGCCCCGGCAAAGACATGGCTTGCGGTCGTGGCGTCTCCCCCGGCGGCAACCACCAGCGGCGCGCGCGCGGTAAAGCCGACATCATAGATGCCCTTGTCCCCGCCCGTGGGCTGGTAGGCATAGGTGCCCGCCACGTCGCTGTCCTGCTGCGGGATCACGGCGGACAGCCAGTACTTGTCGGTAATCCCGGCCCATCCGCCCTGGCCCGTCTTGGTCCACGCGATGTTGCCCGGCGGCACCGCCCCCTTGCGCAGGGATTTGTAGGAGCTTTCATCCAGCCTGTGGTCAATGACGGAAATCGGCCCTTCATGCACGAGGTAGCCGCCCGTCTCGACCGGGGTATAGGCCCGTTCCACGCGGGAGAAGGGATACAGCGAAACCGCTTCCCCCCCATGGTTGATGACCTTCTGCGTGACCGAGAACATGTAGTTCTGGTCAATCGCGATACCGATCTGGAACACCTGCCCCTGGCCATTATCCCATGACAGGGTGACGGGCTGCGCCTGGGTCAGGGTATCATGGTCGGCGGTCCAGACGGTATTGGCGTCGGGCACGCTGACATGGCCGCCGCTGACATTGGTCCAGCCGACCTCGACCAGGTTGGGTTCCGCCTGCCCGCGCGGTTCCAGCACGCGCACCAGCGGGCTGCCCGGCTGCACCGTCTCGTGATAATTCTTGAGCACGAGGTCATCAAGCCGCGCGCCGCGCAGGTCAAGCGAGCCATGCACGCGGTCGGCGTCGATGGCCAGGCGCGGGTCGGGCTGGCCCGTATCCACGGGTGCCGCCGCCGTGGCGTTACCTGCCGCGGGCGCCGGTGCGGGCGTGGCGGTATCGGCCTGCTGCTCGACCGTTTTATGCTGCTGTGGCAGGAAATATTCGAACCCAACCAGCACCACGGCAGACAGTGCTGTCGCCACCATAAAACGCTTGATATCCATCAGCGACCCGCCAGACTTTTCGTGTTTTTCATGGAGTCATGCATGTCACAGCCACAGGCCGTGGCGGGAACGGGGTCATGACCACCCGCGTTCCAGGGGTTGCAGCGCAGGATGCGCCACCCCGCCAGCACACTGCCGCGCATGGCCCCATGGCGGGCGATCGCGTCGCGTGCGTAATGACTGCATGAAGGGGTGAATCGGCAATGCGCGCCCCATACGGGACGGATCACCAGCTGATACGCGCGGATGACCGCACGCAGCATATGGGCAGGCAGGCTGATGGAAGACGTGCTCACGATTCTTCCTTCACTCCCGCCTTGCGCAGGGCCTTGCGGTAATCCGCCAGCAGGGCATCGAACCGCCGCCCGCATGTGCCGCCCCGGCCAATGACCACGATATCGACGCCCGTAAGCGCCTGTTCGCGGCCTACCAGCCTGACGACCTCACGCAGGCGCCGCCGCGCCCGGTTGCGCACGACGGAATTGCCTACTTTCTTGGTAACGGTAAAACCGTACCGGGCAGCCTGCGTGTCGCCGCGTTCAAGCGCCTGCAGCACCAGTCCCGGGACGGGGGCCTTGCGACCCTTGGCCGCAACCCGCAGGAACTCGGCGCGTTTCTTAAGGCGCGTGGACTTATCGGCCACTTTCAGCCGCCCCTTGTATAGAGACATTCATGGTGCCGGGCACACAGGCGCCCGGACCGTACAGACGCCACCTGCCTCAGGCAGAAAGACGCTTGCGGCCCTTGGTGCGACGGTTTGCGATAACCTTGCGGCCACCAACGGTTTCCATACGCGAACGGAAGCCGTGGCGACGCTTGCGGACCAGCTTCGAGGGTTGATACGTGCGCTTCACAACGGCACTCCCAGATTGACAATGACAGACAGGTTACGGAATGAATTCCGACAGGCCCCGCACACTACGGAAACCCTGAGCCGCGCCTTATACTGATGCTTTCGGACAACGTCAATGCTACACCCATCGCGCACCATAACCGGATGATTTTCATGACCAGCCCCGCACGCGACTCTGCCGATACGACCGATGACAGGCTGCGCCAGCATATCCATGACATCCGTGGCCACCTGTCCCCCGCCATGCTGCGGGCGGATTCGCTGGCGCTCAGCAAGGACGAACGCACCCGGCAGGCGGCACAGGATATCCTGGCGGCGCTTGATGCGGCGACAGGGGAACTCAGCGCGATGCGCCGGCTCCTGACCGCGCGCAGATCGTAACCGGGCGCTTCGGTCAGGGCTTCTGGATCAGTTCGATCTTGTAGCCGTCGGGGTCCTCGACAAAGGCGATGAAGGTGGTGCCGAATTTGACCGGCCCCGGTTCCCGCGTGACCTTGCCGCCACCCGCGCGGACTTTTTCAACCAGCGCGGTCACATCGGGCACGCCAAGGGCGAAGTGGCCGAATCCCGTGCCCACGTCATACCCGTCATCCTGGCCCCAGTTATAGGTCAGCTCGATTTCCGCCTGTCCCGCCGCATTGTCGGCATAGCCGATAAAGACAAGGGTATATTTCCCCTCGGGCACGTCCTTGCGGCGCAGTTCGCGCATGCCCAGCAACTGGTAGAAATCAAGGCTGGCTTCCAGATTGCGCACGCGCACCATTGTATGCAGGTAGGTTCCCATCCGACATTTCCCCTTCAGTCCATTTTTTCATCATCGCCGCCAATTCCGGTCAGGAACAGCCCGGCCTCATCCGCCATGGTAATACAGGCGGCGGGATCGGTCATCAGCGTAGCCCCGGCCTCGACCGCGATTCCACGCAGGCCCGCGGCCACGGCGCCCGCAACCGTTCGCGGGCCGATCGTTGGCAGGTCGGCGCGCCGCTCCTGCCCCGGCTTGGCCATCTTGACCAGAACACCGGCGGGACGGTCAGGTTGCCGCAGGCCGCCCACGCGTTCAAGCATGCGGTCGGTTCCCTCCAGCGCCTCGACCGCCAGCACGAGACCACCCTGGACCACGCAACCCTGCCCGATATCCAGCCGGCCCAGTTCGCGCACCACGCGGCGGCCCAGCATGATATCGGCCCGCGCCGCCGCATCAGGACCGATTGCCCCCATCACGCCCCGGCGCGCGACCGACCCGGACAGGTATTCATGCGCGCCACGGATGGTGAAGCCTTCCTCGCCCAGCACGCGCACGATCGCCCCAAGCAGCCCGTCATCGCCCGCGAACAGCGCCTTGCCAATACGCGCAAGGATCCGCGCGCCCGTCGCATCAGGCCGCAGGTTGATGAGGGAGGGCCGCCTTACGGGACCAATCAGCACAAGGTCGCGACAGTGGTGTTCATGTAGCGCGGACAGGATTTCACCCGCCGCCGCAAGGCGGATCATGCGATGTGGCCAGTGCCCGATCACCGCGGGGTCGGCAAAGCCCTGGAAGCCGACAATGAAAACCCGGCCACCCGCCCGTTCCACCGCCCGCGCCACCTGACCGGGCAACGGGCCGCCACCGGCAAGGATGCCAACGCATGGCCCCTGCCAGTCGGCTGCCGGTTCAGGTGCCGGTTCAGGCGCCATCGCTCTCGATCATGTCCCCGCTCTGGACACGCACTAACCCGCGATGGCTGGGGGCTGCGATGAAATCAAGGATTTCAACAACGCGCGCATCATCGGCATAGGTCTGGCGCACATGTTCCAGCCGGTCCTGAAAGACCGCGCCAGTAGCGTGGGCGGCCTTGGGATACAGGGCACGGAAGGCCTGGCGCATGCGGCGGACCTCATCAGGCTGGACACCATTGCGCCGCAGCCAGATCCAGTGCAGCCCCACCAGCCGCGCGCGGTTACCCAGCACGCTGCCATAGGGAATGACATCCGCCTCCACCCCGCATACGCCACCGACCAGCGCCGCATGGCCGATGCGCACGAACTGGTGCAGCGCCGCCGCCCCCATGATGCGGGCGTCATCCCCGATCACCACATGGCCACCCATGACCACGTTATTCACGATAATCACGCCACGCCCCAGCGTGCAGTCATGCGCCACATGGGAATTGGCCATGATCAGGCAGTCCGTCCCGATGCGGGTCACGCCCGTGCCGGTGGCGGTGCCACGGTGGATGGTCACGTTTTCACGGATGATGGTCCGGGCGCCAACCATGCACGATGTCGGCTCGCCCCTGTATTTCAGGTCCTGCGGCGCCATGCCCACGGATGTGAAGGGATAGCACACCACCCCTTCCCCCAGGGTCGTGCGCCCGTCAACCACCACGTGTGAAATCAGTTCGACATTATCCCCGATTTCGACATCCGGCCCGATTGAACACCATGGCCCGATGCGTACGCCGCCACCAATACGCGCGCGGCTGGAAACAATGGACGATGGATGGATTTCAGGCGCTTTTCCACGCCGTTCATCCATGCCGGTACCGTTAGATGAACTTCCTGCCAGAATAGCCTCCATCCCCGCAAGTCACTATGGCCCAAAGACCCGGAGGCGGACACCGGGTCGCCCGTGGGCCGGACCCGCGCCACCACCCGTTGCCCGCGGTATTACCCCATGATCATGGCGCTGAATGTTGCTTCGGCAACAGAAACGCCATCAACCCGTGCCACACCCTTGAATTTCCAGACATTCGCGCGGCTACGTTCTTTTTCGACATGGATGCGCAACTGGTCGCCCGGCCCGACGGGACGGCGGAATTTCGCGCCATCAATCGTCATGAAATAGACCAGCTTGCCTTCGAATGCCGCGCCAAGCGTCAGGACCACGAGCGTCGCCGCCGTCTGGGCCATGGCCTCGATGATCAGGACACCGGGCATGACGGGACGCGCCGGGAAATGCCCCTGGAAATGCGGTTCGTTGACCGTGACATTCTTGATGCCGACCGCCGACTGCCCCAGCACGATATCAACCATGCGATCAATCAGCAGGAACGGATAGCGATGGGGAATCGCTTCCATGATCCGCATGATATCAATCGATTCCAGCATTGCGGGCGTGCCGTCCGCTGGGAGTGCCTCTACTTCTTTATCCACGTCGTCCAACCACTTGTTCGGCCTGAAAGCCCCCGCGCCAGACGGAACAGTAGCTTCGGGCCGGTTGAATATGCAATGGCATCAGGCAATCAGGCCTTTTCGGCCTTTTCCCTGCCTCCATCCTGCGTCGTTTTTCTGGCCATCCGACGCAGAAAGGCCACGTTCCGGAAAAATTCCCGAAAAGGCATGGCCGGACTGCCGATCACGTCGGCTCCGGCTTCCACATCGGACATGACGCCACACTGCGCGCCGATCCTGGCCCTGGCACCGATCTTGATATGCCCGATCAGCCCGGCCTGCGCCGCAACCGTCACGAAATCACCCAGTTCGGTCGAACCGGAAATGCCAGCTTGGGAGACAACGATACAGCAGCGTCCCAGCCGCGCATTATGGCCAATCTGCACCAGATTGTCGAGGCGCGAGCCAGCCCCGATCACCGTATCACGGATGGACCCGCGATCCACCGTGGAATTGGCCCCGATCTCCACCCCGTCTTCCAGTATGACGCGGCCAAGCTGCGGCACGCTTTCAAACCCTTCGGGCGTTACGGCAAAGCCGAACCCGTCCTGCCCGATCCGCGCGCCCGGCAGCAGCGTGACACGTTCACCCAGCAGGGCGTGGGAAAGGGCGGCATGCGCGCCAATGCGGCAGCGCGCGCCGATTTCCACCCCGCCCCCGATGCTGACATGGGAGCCGATATCGGCCCCCGCGCCAATGCGCACCCCATCCCCCACGACCGTAAAGGCCCCGATCGCGGCCGTGGGATCGATTTCACACCCGGTCCCGATCACGGCGGAAGGGTGGATGCCCGGGCGCACCGGCGGCGGCGGATAGAACAGCGATGCGATGCGCGCCCATGCCTGGTACGGCGCCTTTGACACCAGCACGGCGGCATGCGGGGGCACCTTGTCCGCGAATGCCGGGGCCACGATCACCGCGCCGGCCCCCGTCCCTTCCAGCAAGGGAAGGTAGCGCCGGTTGTCCAGGAAACTGACCTGCCCGCGTGTGGCGGACTGCAATGGCGCAATCCCGGTGAACGGGGTGCTGGTTTCCGTCCCGTCGGCAGCCTTGCGCAGTTCAGCGCCGCTGCACTGCGCAAGCTGCTCCAGCCCGAACGGTCCCTGCGTTACAAAAAACCGTGGATCGCCCGGTACGTTATCCGGCGTCACTGTCATGAAACCGGCCTTAATGCTTGGCCGGCGCGGCGGCGGCAGGGGCTGGACGGTCGGCATCCGCCGTGGTCGGCATGGTGCCGGACTTGGCCAGGACCTCCGGGTCCACATCGGCCGCGGGGATGAAGACGGTCGGCAGCACCCCGTTCAGCTGTGTCGCCACCTGCTGCGTGATATCCAGGCTTTCCTGGCTCAGGGCGACCTGTTCGCGGTGCAGCACAAGGTTCATGCCACGGCTGGCGGCAACCTGCCGGATGATCTGGACCAGTTCACGTTCGATCTGCCCCAGCGCCACCTGTGCCGCTTCCTGGATCACGCGGTTGCGGTTGCGGAAGTTCTTCTGCGCCGCCAGCACACGTTCCTGCAGCTTGCGCTCGCTGCTCTGGATCTGGTCGGATGACATGGTCTTGGCCTGGCCCTGCAGCTTCTGCTGTTCGTCACGCCAGCCTGCCTGCTCCTTCTGTGCGTCGCGGGCCAGGTCGTCACGGCGCGCACCCAGTACGCGTTCGGCCTGCTGCGCCGCAGAGGACATGCGCATGACATCAGGCACGCTGATGACACCGATGACCGGGGCCGGCGGCGGTGCGCTCTTGGGCACTTCCGGGGCCTTGGGCACGGGCGGCTGCGGCAGGATGGGCGGTGTCTGTGACTGCGCTTCCTCACTGTCCGACTGGGGGGCGGGCAGTTGCACCGGGGGCGGCGCCTCATGCGCGGCAGGATGGGCGGCAGGCTGCGCCGCCTTGGGCACGAACCAGCCGGAATTCCCGCCGGAACCCTGCGCGTGCGCATTTGGTACGGCCTGATATCCCCACCCGAGCAGAGCGGTTGCGGCAAGCAGACGAATGCCGGATTTACGCAACATTATCACCTCAGAATTGTTGGCCGAAGCCGAAGCGGAGCAACTGGGTCCTGTCGTTCGTTCCCTTGTGCAGGGGAACGCCCAGATCGATATTCACAAGCCCGAACGGACTCTTCCACGCGATACCCACGCCGGTCGAGACCACGGGCGTCAGCGTATCATCATACACCGGGGTATATTTCGGCCAGTCCTTCATGGATGTATAGCGCCTGCGGACACGCAGCCCGTCCAGCCCACCCATATCCACGAAGTACCGTCCCTTGATCCCCATGGCGGATGCGAACGGGATGGGGAAGTCCACCTGGGCCGACGCCGTGTACATGAACCGGCCACCTAGGAAGTCCTGCTGCGAATGCATCGGGTTGCCGTCGCGCGCGGGGATGGCGTAGCTTCGCGGACCGACGCCGCCATCCATGAAGCCACGCAGCGAGTTACCACCAAGGTAGAAGTTGTCGATGATGTCGCTGCGGCCGCCGCCCCAGTTCATGATGTCACCCGCGCCGGCGCGGAAGCTGACCGTCCAGTCATGGTTGCCCATGATGCTGTCGAGCGGGATGTAGTAGGCGGCGTCCACCTTGCCACGCAGGTAGCGTTCGTTCCCGCCGATACCGGCGAAGTCGCCCCCCACACGGATGACGAAACCTTTATGCGGCTGCTGCCTGCGGTCACGTGTATCATATGTCAGTGTGGTGCTGAGCTGTGACAGGAGCGACCAGCCATTCTGGTCCTGCACGTAATAGGACGAGTCAGACCACGTATCGCCGATGTCACGATCGGTCAGCGTATAGCTCCACGACTGCGACAGGTGGTTGTTGTAGGAGTACCCCATGCGCAGCGTCATGCCGATACGCGCTTCGGAATAGCTCTGGTACGTCATGTAGCGGTTCTGGATACCGAACAGGTCGATGCCCGCCACAAGGTTGCGGTTGAGGAAATACGGGTCCGTCAGCGATATGTCGGCCTGGTCTTCATAATACGCGGCCGTACCCGTGAAGCCCGCATCAATGCCGGTGCCCAGCAGGTTATGCTGCTTCAGCCCCAGGTTGCCCAGCACGCCGGCATCGGTCGAGTAACCGCCACCGAGCGAGAATTCACCCGTCGGCTTTTCCACCACGTCGGCCGAGATATTGACCTTGTCCGGCGCGGAACCCGGCGTCTGGTCGATCGAGACCGTCTTGAAGAAGCCCAGATCTTCCAGGATCAGCTTGGAATACTTGCGGTCCAGCGGGGTGTACGGGTCGCCTTCGGCCATGGGCAACTGCCGCCGGATGACCTTGTCCTCGGTAATGGTGTTGCCGTTGATGTCGATACGCTCGACATACATCCGCGGGCCTTCGCTTATGTCAAACAGCAGGTTGACGGTGCGCTTTTCCGGGTTGCGGGCAATTTCGGGATGGACCATGGCGAAGGGATAGCCCTTGCCCTGCAGCATTTCCTGCATGTCCGTCGCGTTGTGCTGGATGGCGCTGCCATCATACCACTGCCCGTGGAACAGCGAGATGTACTTGCGCATCGACTCAGCGCTGACATGGCGCAGCGAGGAACGCACATCCATCTTGTTCAGGCGGTAGCGTGGGCCTTCTTCCATCGTATAGGTTATGTAGAAGCTCTTGCGGTCGGCCGACAGTTCACCCGTGGCGTTCTTGATCTGGAAATCGACAAAGCCGTTTTTCAGGTAAAACCGATGCAGCAATTCGGCGTCATACTTGATGCGTTCGGGACTATACTGGTCGCTGGATGCAAAGAAACGGTACCACGCCGTCTCCTTGGACGATACGACACCCGCCAGGGCCGCGCTGCTGAATGCGTGGTTGCCCACGAACGTGACCTTCTTGATCAGCGTCTTCTGCGCTTCGTTGATATGGAAGATCACATCGACGCGGTTATGCGCAAGGCGGATGATCTGCGGCGTGACGGTGGCCGCGTACCGCGCCTTTTCCGCATAGACGCCCAGGATTTTCGTGCGATCGGCGGCAATGCCCTGCGGGGAATAGACCGCGCGCGGACGCAGCGAGATGACCTTCGTCAGGTCTTCGTCCTTGGCGGCATGATTGCCTTCGAACACGATGCGGTTGACGATCGGGTTTTCGACCACATGCACTTCAAGCACGTTGCCCACGCGCTTGAGCGTTACATCATGGAACAGCCCGGTGGCGTACAGGGTCTTGAGCGAACGGTCGAGCAGGTCCTGGTTGAAGCGGTCCCCAGGCTGGACGACCATGTATGACAGGATGGTGCTGGTCTCGATGCGGCTGTTGCCCTTGATATCCACCGCTTCGATCGGATCTTCAAGCGGGGGGGGCCTGATGGTCTCCACCTCGGGCGCCTGCTGCTGTTCCACGCCATCCATTGGCGCCATATCCCCGCCGAATGGCGTGTTCTGTGCCGCTTCTTCCTGTGCATACGCACCGGCCGTCCAGAACAGCGGCATAACGCAGACAGACGCAAGCAGCGCTGAACGTTTACTCGACAAAATCGCTATTCCTCACCACTCGGCATGCGGATCAGCCATGCATTAAGACCGGATGGAGGGCCGGCTCCCTTCCTGTCATGTATCAGTCTTCGTGGCGGACCTATCCGATATACGCCACACTGTGCAAGCACTTGTGTCACCTGCTGCACCTTACCCCTGTCCCGCGCGCGATGCGAGCCACTGGAACAGGCCGAAATGTGACAGATCGTTAAAGGTTGAAAACAGAAACAATCCGGCGATCAGCGCAAAACCGGCCTGGAAGCTGACCTCCTGCACCCGGCGGGACACCGGCCGCCCCAGAATAGCCTCAAATACATAAAATACCAGCCGTCCCCCATCAAGAATCGGCACGGGGAACAGGTTGATCAGCCCGAGGTTGATCGACAGCAGCGCCATGAACGACACCAGGCTGGGCAGGCCGTACTGCGCCACCTGGCCCGACATCTGGGCAATGCGCAGCGGGCCGCCAAGGTCCTTGGTGCTGTGCTGTCCGGTAATCATCTGCCACAGCCCGTCCAGCGTCTGGACCGATACGTTCCATGTTTCCCGGATGGCGGATACGAAGGCCCGCGGCAGGGATTGCGGCTTGCCGACCTCGGCGGCGAAGGACACGCCGATCTGGCCATGCCGGCCGGCCTTGTCCCCTACCGCGCCGATATGGACCGGAAGCACCTGTTCCGCGCCATTGCGGCGGACCGTCAGCGTGGTCTGGGCATCCGCCTGCCCGCTGACGAAGGATTGCAGGTCGGCCACGTCGCGCACCGCGTGGTCCCCCACACGCACGATCACGTCGCCCTTTTCCACCCCGGCGCCGGCGGCGGCGCTGCCGGGCATGACCTGCGCCACCTGGTTGAGGATGTGCGGCTGCCCCGACAGGGCGAACAGGCCGGTAAACAGCACGATGGCCAGCAGGAAATTGAAAACCGGCCCGGCCATGATCACGATGGCCCGCGACAGGACCGGCTTGTCATGGAACGTGCGTCCGGGCTGCCACGCGGCTTTCTGTTCCTCGGTCGCGTCTTCCGGCCCCTCGAATCCGTGCGGGCGGACATATCCGCCCAGCGGCACCGGGCACAGGCGCCATTCCGTGCCCACGCTGTCATGCCAGCGCAGGAGCGGGCGGCCGAAACCGATCGAAAAGACCTCGACATGCACGCCACGCCAGCGCGCGGCAAGGTAGTGACCGAGTTCGTGAATGAAAACCAGCACCCCCAGCACAAGGGAGAAAGCCAGAACGGTCCGGATCAGATCATGCATGAATGCTACGCTATCTCCCGATGGCCAGAAAGGCCATCCAGAATTCATGTCAGGCCGCGCGGGCAACCGTACGCTGGCGGGCAACACGGCGGGATTCGCCATCCCAGTGCAGCACTTCCTCCAGCGTATCCGCGCGTTGTGGCCCGATGGATTGCATCACATCCTCGACGATCCGTGCAATATCAAGAAAGCCGATTTCGCGCTTCAGGAACGCTTCGACCGCGATTTCATTCGCCCCCGACAGGATGGCGGGCATCGCCCCCCCCACCCGCAGGGATTCGCGCGCGAGCCGCAGCGCGGGGAAGCGGACTTCATCCGGGGCCTCGAAATCAAGGCGCGCCAGCGTGGCAAGGTCCAGCCGGGGGGAATTGGTGGGCATGCGCGCAGGCCACGCCAGCGTATGGGCGATGGGAATGCGCATGTCGGCCGAGCCAAGCTGCGCCACGATGGAGCCATCGGTGTACTGCACCATGCCATGCACAACGGATTGCGGATGCACGACAACACCCAGCCTGTCCTCGGTCACGTTGAACAGGCGCGCGGCCTCGATCAGTTCCAGCCCCTTGTTGAACATGGTGGCAGAATCGATGGTGATCTTCGCCCCCATGGTCCATGTGGGGTGCTTCAGCGCCGCCTCCAGCGGGGCCTTTTCCATTTCCTCAAGGCTCGCCCTGCGGAACGGGCCGCCCGAGGCGGTCAGGATGATCTGCTCGACCTCATCGGCCTGCTTGTCGGCCATGGACTGGAAGACGGCGTTATGTTCGGAATCGACCGGCAGCAGGGTCGCGCCCGCATCCGCCACCGCGCGGAGCATGACATCGCCGGCGCAGACCAGCGCTTCCTTGTTGGCCAGCGCCACGGAGCGGCCATTGCGCACGGCAGCCAGCGTGGGTTCCAGCCCCGTGGCGCCGGTAATCGCCGCCATGGTCCAGTCCACCGGCAGGCTTGCGGCCTCGATCACGGCGGCGCGGCCGCCCGTGGCCTCGATCCCGCTGCCGGCCAGCAGGCGTTCCAGTTCCGGCAGCAGGCTTTCATCAGCGATCACCGCGCGCCGCGCGCCCAGCGCCCGGGCCTGTTCCGCCAGCTTCGTGACATTGCGCCCGCCCACCAGCGCGCCGGTACGGAACTGGTCAGGCGCCTGCAGCAGCAGGTCCACCGTGGAACAGCCAATGCTGCCCGTGCTGCCCAGAACGGAAACTGTCTTCATTGTAACGTCATTCCCCAAAACTGTTCATGGCCGTGGCCATCGGCTCAGTGCAGACCGGCATACCAGAAAGCGGCGCCACCCGCCGCCCCCAGCGACAGCAGGGCCGCCATCGGGGCCGCAACCAGCAGGCCATCAAAACGGTCCAGCAACCCCCCGTGCCCGGGCAGGATGGTACCGGAATCCTTGACCCCACGGGCACGCTTGAGCGCGCTTTCCGCAAGGTCGCCTGTCTGCGCCGCGATGGCGACAAGGGCGCCGAACACCGCCCCGCGCCACACGGCGCCCGGCAGCGCGCCGGGCAGCAGGCCCGCGATCAGCATGCCCCCCAGCACGGCGCAACACAGGCCACCGATGGAACCGGACCATGTCTTGGCCGGTGAAATGCGCGGCGCAAGCTTCGGGCCGCCAAACAGCCGTCCGGCCATGTAGGCCCCGGTGTCACTCAGCGCCACGCAGGCGACCAGGAACAGGACCACCCCCGCCCCCGGCTCGCTCATGTAGCGCAGCCACAGCAGCGACAGCCCGGCGCAGCCAATGGCCACCTGCCCCGCCCACAGGGCCGGCCCCAGCACGACCGCCGCCACCATGACCAGCAGCGCCCCGCCCCAGTGACCCGCCAGCGCCGCAATCCCGACGCAGGCCGCCCACGCCATGCAAAGCTGTCCGCGCCGCGTTTGCAGCCCGTAGCCGAACATGCGCGCCCATTCCATCGCCATGCCCGCCATGGCCACCACGATCAGCGCGCCATAAAGCAGGCCGCCATACCACACGCACAGCGCGACGCACGGCACCAGCACGGCAGCCGACAGGACACGCGCGCGCAGGTCTTTCCAGTTGCCTGACTGCCCTGCCGCGCCGGCAGGGGCCGCCTTGCCCATGGTTTCAGGCTGGTCTTGCACCGAATCGCCTTTCACGCCGCGAGTAGATATCCAGCACGGTATCAAAATGCGTCGCGTCAAAATCCGGCCACGGAATATCAAGGAAAACCAGTTCGGCATAAGCCGACTGCCACAAAAGGAAATTGGACAGCCGGCATTCCCCGCTTGTCCGCACCACCAGGTCGGGATCGGGCATGCCCGCCGTCAGCAGGGCGCTGGCGAAAACGCTCTCGTCAATCTGCTCGGCCCGCAGTTCACCGCGTGCGACGGCCTGCGCCATGCGCGTCGCCGCCTGCACGATATCCGCCCGCCCGCCATAGGACAGCGCCAGCACCAGCACCAGCCGGGTGTTGCCCCGCGTCACCGCTTCGGCGCGACGGGCTTCTTCCTGAATGTCGGGGGGGAAACGGGCCAGGTCACCAATGATCCGCAGCCGCACCCCTTCGCGCGACAGCTCGGCCACCTTGTGCCGCAGGTAATAGCGCAGCAGGCTGGTCAGGTCCGCGACCTCGCCCGGCGCGCGCCGCCAGTTTTCGGACGAGAACGCATACAGCGTCAGCCATCGCACCCCCCGCGCCGTGGCGGCGCGAACGGTCCGCTGCACGGCCTCCGCCCCCGCGCGATGCCCCGCCAGCAGCGGAAGGCCGCGCATGCCCGCCCAGCGACCGTTGCCATCCATGATGATGGCAACATGTTCCGGCAGGCACGTATGGGCTGTGGCTGGATGATCTGACCCGGACAAGACCTGATCGCCCTCCTCAGTCACACACATGATGGAGCACAGGGGTTACGGTATTCAAGGATCGATCAGACCTGCTTGATCTCGCGTTCTTTTTCAACCAGCAGGTCATCAATGCGCTTGACGTACTGGTCGGTCAGCTTCTGGATCGCGTCCGACCATGTCTTGATATCGTCTTCGCTGATCTCGCTGGCCTTTTCCAGTTTCTTGGTCTGGTCCATGCCATCACGGCGCACGCCGCGCACGGCGATCTTGCCATTTTCGGCATACTTGCCGGCCGCACGGGCCAGTTCGTTACGGCGCTCTTCCGTCAACTGGGGGATGGGCACGCGCACGGTCTGGCCATCAGCCGCCGGGTTCAGCCCCAGGCCCGCGTCACGGATGCCGCGTTCAACGGCGCTGACCAGGCTGCGGTCCCATACCTGCACCGTCAGCATGCGCGCTTCCGGCACGGCGATGGAGCCAACCTGCGTCAGCGGCACCTCGCCGCCATAGGCTTCCACGCGCACGGGTTCCAGCAACGCCGGGTTGGCGCGGCCCGAACGCAGCCCCGCGAAATCACGACGCAGGCTTTCAATGGCGCCGTCCATACGGCGGGTCAGATCCGCCAGCAAGGTTTTCTGATCGACAGACACTGTGGCCCTCCTTTTTTTGATTCCTGATCCACCGGCCATGGCCGCACCCGCGAACGGGCGGCAGGGATGGCCCGGCTTCAGTCAGCCGCCACGATGGTGGTGAAGCGTCCCTCGCCACGCATGACGCGGCTGAAGGGATCCTTCCCGTGGATGTTGAATACCACGATTGGCAGCCGGTTTTCACGCGCAAGGCTGATCGCCGCCGCATCCATGACATTCAGGTCATTGGCCAGCACGTCACGGTAGGTCAGCGTGTCATAGCGCTTCGCATCGGGCACCTTGCGCGGGTCGGCGGAATAGACGCCGTCAACCTGCGTGCCCTTGAACAGGGCGTCGCATTCCATTTCCGCCGCGCGCAGCGCGGCCCCCGTATCGGTGGTGAAGAACGGGTTGCCGGTGCCGGCGGCAAAGATCACGACGCGGCCCTTTTCCATATGCCGCACGGCGCGGCGGCGGATATAGGGTTCCGCGATGGAGGACATGTGGATCGCAGTCATGACCCGCGTCGGCACGCCATGGCGTTCCAGCGAATTCTGCATGAGCAGCGCGTTGATGACGGTCGCCAGCATGCCGGCGTAATCGCCCTGCGCGCGGTCCATGCCGCGGGCCGCCGCCGCCACGCCACGGAAAATGTTGCCGCCGCCGATGACCAGGCAGACCTCAACCCCCGTCCGGGCCACGGCCGCCACGTCGGCCGCGATGGCGTCAACGGTGGCGGGATCGACCCCGTATGACCCGCTGCCCATCAGGGCTTCCCCTGACACCTTCAGCAGGACGCGCTTGTATGAGGGGACGGGGAGAGTGTCGGACTGGGTCATTGGTCCTCGGCGCAGGTCAGGCAGACGGGGCTAGGGACGGGCAGGCCGCCCGGCCATGCCCTGTCATATAGAGGGATGCCCACCCCCACAAGCCGATCTATCCCTCTTTTGAGGATTCAGGACGCATCATCCAGGCCGATCGCACGCAGGCGCGCGCGTTCCTCATCCCATCCCGCGCGTTCCTTCACGTTCAGGAAAAGATGGCATTTACGCCCCAGCAGCCGCGTCAGTTCATGCCGGGCCTTTTCACCGATCGCGCGAATCCGGCTGCCGCGCTCGCCGATCAGGATGGCCTTGTGCGAAGCCCGCGCCACATAGATCGTGACATCCACGCGCACCGACCCGTCGGGCCGTTCGGCAAAGCCCTCGGTCTCGGCGGTGGCGGCATAAGGCACTTCCTCATGCGTCTGGAGGAAGATCTGCTCGCGCACCAGCTCGGCGGCCAGCAGGCGGTCCGGCAGGTCGGTCAGGTCATCTTCCGGATACAGGTACGGCCCCGCCGGCAGGTCGGCCGCCAGGCGGTCCAGCAGGTCGTCCACCCCTTCACCCGAACGCGCGCTGACCATGAACACATGCTCGACCGGCAGGATGGCGGACAGTCCTGCCGTCAGCGGCAGCAGGGCGTCACGCCTTACAAGGTCGGTCTTGTTCAGCACCAGCCATAGCCTGCGCTTCTGCTGTGCGAGCCGGGTCGCGATCGCCCGCAGCGCATCCGTCATGCCCGCGCGCGCATCCACGATCAGCAGCGTGATGTCGGCATCTTCCGATCCCGTCCACGCGGCGGCGACCATGGCGCGGTCCAGCTTGCGGCGCGGCTGGAAGATGCCCGGCGTATCCACCAGCAGGATCTGGGTGTAGTTGCGCATGAGGATGCCCAGCACCCGGAACCGCGTCGTCTGCGCCTTGGGGCTGACGATGGACAGCTTGGTGCCCGCCATGCGGTTGAGCAGCGTTGACTTGCCCGCGTTGGGCGCGCCCACAATGGCCACGAAGCCACAGCGTGTCGTGTTGTCCTGATCGTGCCCGGTCATTGTCCCTGCCCCTTGCGGTCGGTGGAAGTAGCGGCCTGTCCGCCCGCGCCCAGCTGGCGCAGCAGGTCCGATGCGGCATCGCTTTCAGCCGCGCGCTTGCTGCCCGCGATCCCCTGCCCGGTTTTTCCCTGCGCGTCCACCGCAATGACGAAACGTGGCGCGTGCGATGGCCCGTCAGCCGACACGACGCGGTACTGCGGCAGCGGCAGCCCGCGCCCCAGCACCCATTCCTGCAGGGCGGTCTTGGGGTCCTTGGGCGGGCGGGCCTGGGCCACGATGGATTCATTCCACATCCGCCGCACGAAGGCGCGGGCGGGGTCCAGCCCGCCATCGAGGTACATGGCCCCCAGTATGGCCTCGACCGCATCGGCCAGCACGTTGGCCATCTGGCGCACGCCCGCGCGGGCCTCGTGCTCGGCCACGTCCAGCGCCGACTGCAGCCCCATGACATGGGCCACCTGCGCCAGCACGGTGCGCGAGACGAGATGGGCGTGCCGGGGGCCAAGCGCGCCCTCCTGCTCATCGGGGAAGCGTTCAAGCAGCCATTCGGCCATCAGCAGGCCAAGCACCCGGTCGCCTATGAACTCCAGCCGTTCGTTGGACCCCGCCCCGCGCTTCGCCACGCCCTGGCGCGCACGGCGGCCGCCATTGCGCTCATGGGCGGCGGAGCGGTGGGTCAGCGCGCGCAGCAGCAGGTCGGCCCGCGTGAAATGGTACCCCAGGCATGCCTCCAGCCGGGTAATTTCCGCCGCGGGCACACGTGCGGCCTCCATGGTCAGTGAATCCCCATGAACAGGCGGTTCCAGCGGATCTCGACCGGCCAGTACCAGACCTGCCAGAACGGATGGGCGTTATCGACGGACATGAAGATCCATTTGGCCTGCCCCACCAGGTTTTCCATCGGAACGAAGCCGAGGTCCTGCGGTTCATCGCCCATGAAGCGGCTGTCGGCGCTGTCGTCGCGGTTGTCGCCCATGGCGAAGAAATAGCCCGGCGGCACGACGTATTCCGGCGTGTCGTTCTTGCCCCCTTCATCCGTCAGCTTCAGGATGTCGTGGGCGACGGGTCCATGACCGGCGCTGCCAGGCAGGATCTCGCGGTAGCGCTCGCCATCCATATGGGTGCGGTGTTCGTCTATCGCGGTGTATTCGCCTTCCGGCTCACGCGGGACCTGCTGCCCGTTCAGGAACAGCCTGCCTTCACGCATCTGCACCGTGTCACCGGGCAGGCCGACGATCCGCTTGATGTAGTCGATGGACGTGTCCTTGGTGAAGCGGAACACCGCCACGTCGCCACGGTGCGGGGTGCTGTTGAAGATCCGCCCCTCGAACAGGTTGGGCGAACCGGGCAGCGCGTAATGCGAATAGCCGTAGCTGTATTTGGCCACCCACACGTAATCCCCGACCTGCAGGGTCGGGATCATGGAACCGGACGGGATGTTGAACGGTTCGAACAGCACCGTGCGGACGCTGATGGCCAGGATACCGGCAATCACGACAGTACGCACCAGGTCCAGCAGGCCACCGTCCCGACGCGCCGCGTCTGGTCCCGATGGGGAGGAAATCGTCTTGTTATCGTCCATTGGCATAATTATTCTTCAATCCGGATCTGGCATCGACCGGACAGGCAACGCCGGACGAATAACGTGCGGATCAAGCCCACGCATCCCTTCCCTGTCAAGCATTGCCCATGCGGGCATGACAGGCGATCAGGACCTGCCGGCCTTTTCCGCCATGATCATGACCTGCGCGAAGGCGTAGGGGTGTTCATCGGTCATGGTCAGGAAAACCCGCGCCACATACCCATCGGGCACCAGCCTGTCCAGCCGCGCCAGCGCGCCCCCCGCCAGCCGCATGACCGGCTGGCCGGTAGGCAGGTTTTCAACCCCCATGTCACGATGGAACACGCCCTGCGCAAAGCCGGTGCCCAGCGCCTTGGCGCAGGCTTCCTTCGCCGCCCACCGCTTGGCGTAGGTCCCCAGCCGCGCGGTTCCCTGCCTGCGCGCGGCAGCCGCGCGTTCGGTTGCGGTAAAGACCCGCTGCTCGAACCGCGCGCCATGCCGCGCAAGGACGGTTTCAATCCGCCTTGCGTCACACAGGTCGGACCCGATGCCGATCAGCATGGCCTAGCCCCTGGCCCGCTCGACCTGCACCACACCACGCGCCGCGCGCAGCGCCACCATGATGGCGGTCAGGTGCCGCAGGTCCCGCACCTCGATATCCGCAAGGATTTCCATGAATTCAAGCTGGCGGTTGACGATCCGCAGGTTGACCAGCACGCCTTCATGCTTGGCGGCGATATTGGTCAGCGTCGCCAGCATGGCCGGTTCATTGGCCGTCACCACGCTCAGCCGCCCGGTGTAATGCCCGGTGGCGTTGCGCGCGATCAGGTCGTAATCCCAGTCAAGGTCCATGAACCGTTCAGGGGTCGCGGCAAAGGTTTCCAGCGTCTGGCACCCCAGCGTGTGGACCGTGATCCCCTTGCCGGTAGACACGATGCCCACAATCCGGTCACCGGGCAGCGGATGGCAGCACCCGGCGAAATGCACCGCCATGCCCGCGCCCACGCCCGCCAACGCCATGCCCGCCGCAGGCTTGCGCCGTCCTGCGGCCCCGCCGGGCGCACCCGCAGGCGCGCGCATGGACAGGCCGGGCACCATGCGCGGCGCGCGTGGCGCGCGACGCAGTTCGGGGTAGGCTAGCTGCACGACCTCACGCGCGGACTGGTTGCCGTTGCCCACCGCCACATACAGGTCGGGCACCGATTGCAGCCGCAGATCCTTGAGCAGGCTGTCCAGCACCTTTTCCGACCCGTCCACCCCTTCCTGCCGGAAGGCCTTGGCCAGCGCCACGCGGCCGCTTTCCAGATGGGCCTCGCGCTGCTGCAGCGCCACATGGCGGCGGATGCGCGCGCGCGCCTTGCCCGTGACGACAAAGCGTTCCCATGACGGCGAGGGCGTGCCCCCGCGCGCGGTCATGATCTCGACCTGGTCACCATTCTGCAGTTCATGGCGCAGCGGCATGAGGCGGCCATTGATGCGCGCGCCAACGCAGCTGTCGCCCACCTGGCTGTGCACGGCATAGGCGAAATCGACCGGCGTCGCCCCACGCGGCAGCGAAATCAGCTGCCCCTTGGGCGTGAAGCAGAAAACCTGGTCCTGATAGAGTTCGAGCTTGGTGTTCTCAAGGAACTCGTCGGGGGCCGCCGAGTCCTCAAGGATGTCCAGCAGGTCCTGCACCCAGCGCAGGCCGGAGACGACGCCCTTCGCCTCCTTGCCCGTCGCGGCGTCGGGCAGTTGCTTGTACAGCCAGTGCGACGCCACGCCGTTTTCGGCCACGTCATGCATTTCCGGCGTGCGGATCTGGACCTCGATCTTCTGGTTGCGCGGATGGCGCAGGGTCACGCCGGTATGCAGGCTCTGGTAACCGTTGGCCTTGGGGGTGGAGATATAGTCCTTGAACCGCCCCGCAATGACCGGATAGGCCGCATGCACCGCACCAAGGGCCACGTAGCAGGCTTCGCGCGTCGGCACCATGATGCGGAACGCCATGATGTCGGACAGTTGTTCAAACGCGACATTGCGCCGCTGCATCTTTTCCCAGATGGAATAGGGCGTCTTTTCACGCCCCGTCACCTCCACGCCTTCCAGCCCGGCCTGCGCGCACAGGGCCTGGAGTTCGCGACGGATTTCCTCGATGACATCCGCACCCTGCCCGCGCAGGTAGTTCAGGCGCGCGCGGATGGTCGCCATCGCTTCCGGCTCAAGGGCCGCGAACGACAGGTTCTGCAGTTCCACCTTCACCTTGTCCATGCCGATACGGCCGGCAAGGGGGGCGTAGATTTCCATGGTCTCGCGCGCGATGCGCTGGCGGCGGTCCAGGCGCTGGACATAATGCAGCGTGCGCATGTTGTGCAGGCGATCGGCCAGCTTGACCAGCAGCACGCGGATATCGCGCGACATGGCCAGCACCAGCTTGCGGAAGTTCTCCGCCTGCTTGGTGCGGTCCGACTGCAGTTCCAGCCGTGTCAGCTTGGTGACGCCATCGACCAGTTCGGCAACGGTATCGCCAAACTGTTCACGCAGTTCCTTCTGCGTGACACCCGTATCCTCGATCGTGTCATGCAGCAGCGCCGTGATGATCGAGGCGGTATCAAGGTGGAAGCCCGCCAGTATGTTGGCGACGGCCAGCGGATGGGTGATGTAGGGATCGCCGTTGTCGCGCGCCTGCCCCGCATGGGCGGCCTTCGCCACGTCAAAGGCGCGGCGGATCAGGTCCGTATCGGCGCCGGGATCATACGCCAGGACGCGACGGATCAGGCCGTCGCATGAAATCGCGCGTTCCCCTTCCCCCCGCGTGGCGGGAAGGGCGGCAGCGCCTGCCGTCACTCCGCCCGTGACCGGCACGGGCAAGGAGGAAGATGTCGTTTCCGATCTGACCGGGTCAGTCACCTTCCACCCCTTCGTCAGATGTTACCGGCCCCGTCCACTCAGGGCCGCCTCGACCGAGGCCTCAAGTTCTTCGGCCGACATGCCGCTGCCGGAATTGCGGGCCTCTTCCTCGGCCGAGACATCCTGCAGGCCGAAGATGTTCTGTTCGGTCGGGATCAGGTCGACCACTTCCTCATCGGCAGGCTCGGGTTCCGGCGCGCGGGCCAGCGAGCGGATGAGGTCGCTGCGGATCTGGTCCAGACCCACGGTCTGGTCCGCGATCTCACGCAGGGCGACAACGGGGTTCTTGTCGTTGTCGCGGTCAATCGTCATTTCCTCGCCGCGCGACAGGGCGCGTGCGCGCTGGGCGGCCAGCAGCACCAGTTCAAAACGATTGGGAACCCGCTCAACGCAGTCCTCGACAGTGACGCGTGCCATCAGGCCTGAACTCCGGTTATTAATTGGTTGTGTTGATCAGAATTTACCTTATTACCCCCAGCCCTGTCCTGATGCAAGCATTCAGTCCGCGCGGGCATGGGCGTGATCTCCTGCCCCGCGACGCCGGGCAGGAAGGTGTCGATGCAACACCCCGTCACCGGGTCGCGCCAGTCCGGCATGACATCACGCAGCGGCAGCAGCACGAAGGCCCGCCCGGTCGCGCGCGGGTGCGGCACGACAGGATCGGGGCTGGCGCGCACAAGGTCGCCCATGGTGATGATGTCCAGGTCAAGCGGGCGGGCGGCGTTGGCCACCGTGCGCCTGCGCCCGGCCGCGGCCTCGATTTCATGCAGCCGCGCCAGCAGCCATGCCGGGTCCGCCCACCCCGACAGCCGCACGACTCCGTTTACGTAAGGCGGCTGGCCCGAAGGCGGGACCGGCGCGCTTTCATACCAGCGCGAAACCGCCACCACCGACAGGCCGGGCAGGCAGGCAAGCTGGCCCACCGCCCACTGGCAGGTCTCGGCCGCAGTTTCACCACTTTCACGTGGCAGGTTGGCACCCACCGCAATTGTTATATCGCCAGAAATGGGAGCAGATTGCAGCATTGTCATGTGAAAACAGTGTCCCGGACGGTTGCTGTCGGTTAGTAATCCCCGCATAGGGAACTTCCGGAAAGGAACCGGCTTCTATATATGCAGGGTTCATTTCTGCCCGACAACTTTCACTGCGCTGCAGAATACATGCAACGCAAATTTTAACGCGGCTGTGACGTATTCACTTTTTTTGTTTCAGGGACAGACCATAAATGTTTTTTCAATCTCAGGAGCGGCTTTGTCTTTTTATAGACGGCACCAGCCTATACTCCGCATCCCGCAATCTTGGATTTGAGGTCGATTACCGCAAGCTGCTGCAGTTTTTCCGTTCCAAATCGAATGTGCTGCGCGCCTATTATTATTCCGCCGTCCTGGACACCGAGGAGTATTCCCCCCTCAAGCCCCTGACCGACTGGCTTGTCTATAACGGCTACTCGCTGGTCACCAAGAACGCGCGCGAGTTCATCGACCATAACGGCCGCCGCCGCGTGCGCGGCAACATGGATGTGGAGCTGGCGGTGGACATGATGGAAATGGCCCCGCACATCGACCATGCCGTCCTGTTCAGCGGGGATTCGGATTTCCGCCGCCTGCTGGAATCCATGCAGCGCCAGGGCGTGCGCACCACCGTGGTCGGCTCGATCAAGACCTCGCCGCCGCTGATTGGCGACGAACTGCGCCGCCAGGCGGACCAGTTCATTGAACTGGCGGATATCGCGACCCACTTCATGCGTCGCCATATCGAAAACCGCCCGCCCCGCAGCGCCGCCCCCCCGGTGCGCCATCCCGCCGACCAGATGAGCGAACACGACGAGGACTGAACCCTTCCCGCCCCGCCCGCCACGGACACTGGCGGGGTGGGGTTTTTTCCATGGGGTGTCAGCCGTCCAGTTGCAATGCCGTGCGCGTGCGTTCGCGCACCTGCGCGCACAGGGCGGCATCCTGCCCCAGTTTGACGCCATAGGACGGGATCATTTCGCGCAGGCGGGATTCCCACTGCGGCAGGCGGTCGCCAAAGCAGCGCTCCAGCACCGTCAGCATGATCGGCGCCGCCGTGGAAGCACCCGGCGACGCCCCCAGCAGGCCCGCGATCGACCCGTCGGCCCCGGTCACCACCTCGGTGCCGAACTGCAGCACGCCGCCGCGCTTTGCGTCCTTCTTAATCACCTGGACGCGCTGGCCCGCGGTAATCAGTTCCCAGTCCTCCTTGCGCGCGGTGGGCACGAAGTCCCGCAGCGCCTTCAGCCGGTCCTCGCTGGACTGCATGACCTGCTGGATCAGGTATTTGGTCAGCGGCATGTTGTCGCGCGCCACCGCCAGCATCGCCCCGATATTGTCCATGCGGATGGAACGCGGCAGGTCCAGCCACGACCCCTGCTTGAGGAACTTGGTCGAGAACCCGGCATACGGACCGAACAGCAGGCCACGCTGCCCGTCGATCACGCGCGTATCCAGATGCGGCACCGACATGGGCGGCGCGCCGACCGACGCCTTGCCATACACCTTGGCATGGTGCTGGCCGACCACTTCGGGGTTGGTGCAGCGCAGGAACTGGCCGCTGACGGGGAAACCGCCAATACCACGGGCTTCGGGTATGCCGCTTTTCTGCAGCAGGTGCAGCGCGCCGCCGCCCGCGCCGATGAACACGAATTTCGCGCGCACCCTGCGCTCGCCCCCGCCATGCACGGCGCGGACGGACACGTCCCACCCGTTGCCGCCCGCGGGCTTGAGGTCTTCCACCTCATGCGCGAGGTGGAGGTCAAAGCCCGGCTTGCCCTGTAGCAGGTCGATCAGGCGATGGGTCAACGCGCCGAAATTCACGTCCGTGCCCGCCGGGTGCCATGTGGCCGCAAGCTTCTGCCCCGGCGCGCGGTCCTGCATGACCAGCGGCATCCACTGGCGCAACTGCCCTTCATCGGTGGACAGCGACATGCCCGCGAACAGCGGGTGTTCCTGCAGCGCCGCATGCCGCCTGCGCAGGAAATCGACATTTTCCGGCCCCCAGACGAAGCTCATGTGCGGGATGGGGTTGAGGAAGTCGCGCGGCGAGGCGATCTGCCCCGATTCCACCAGGTAGGACCAGAACTGGCGTGAAACCTGAAACGCCTCGTTGACGTTCACGGCCTTGGAAATATCCACCGTGCCGTCGGGGCGCAGGGGCGTGTAATTCAGTTCGCACAGGGCGGAATGGCCGGTGCCGGCATTGTTCCAGCCATTGGAACTTTCCAGCGCCACGTCATCCAGCCGCCCGAACAGGGCAATGGACAGGCCCGGCTCAAGCTGGCGCAGCATCGCGCCCAGCGTTGCACTCATGATTCCGCCGCCAATCAGGACCACATCATAGGTGGAAGCGGCAGGGGAGGGATTCGAGGTCATGGCATTCTCCGGATCGGCATCGGAAACCCGCTGCGTGGCTGTTCATCGGCTGGACCGGGCAGCCACCCGGCGGCGCGGGGAACCCGGCCTGATTGCACGTTCATGTCAGTCACCGGCACACGGGGCATGGCCCCGCCGGCCGGGCAGTCGTCAGCCCTTTCCTTGCCACCATGTGCGCCAGGGCGGGGCATCATCTCTGCGCGAGGACGGCGCCCCGTCCCGCCACGCCGGGGCCGCACGCCACGGTTCCCATCGCGCCCGCCGCCGGAAAACGCTGCCGGCCCGCATGGACAACATCGCGCGAGCGGGCCGCCCTTCCTTACACGCATCACACGGGAGCGTCATCCGCATTGATCCATGCTGGCCGCCGGATTCCCGCCATAACCCTGCCGGATCATGACCGCCGCCACCACGCATGACAGCACGCGCACCGGCACGGGATCGGCGCGGCTGGTCAGGATCACGGGCACGCGCATGCCCATGACGATGCCCGCCGCGCGTGCCTGGCCGATGAAGGTCATCTGCTTGGCAAGGATATTCCCGGCTTCAAGGTCGGGCACCACCAGTATGTCCGCCTGCCCCGCGACGGGGGAGACCACGCCCTTGCAGCGCGCGGCCTCGGGGCTTACGGCGTTGTCCAGCGCCAGCGGGCCGTCCAGCACCGCGCCGGTAATCTGGCCGCGCTCGGCCATCTTGCACAATATGGCCGCGTCCAGCGTGGATGGCAGGTCGGGATTGACCATCTCCACCGCCGACAGGACCGCCACCCTTGGCCGCACGATACCCAGCATGTGGCCAAGGTCGATGCTGTTCTGGACAATGTCGCGCCGGGCATCGAGGTCGGGGGCGATGTTCACCGCCCCGTCCGTCACCAGCAGCACGCGCGGGGCCTGTGGCGCGTCAAGGACATAGACGTGGCTCATGCGCCGTGTCGTGCGCAGGCCGCCTTCATGGTGGCCGAGTTCATGCAGGAAGATGCGCGAATGCAGCGATCCCTTCATCAGGGCGGCAACCGTGCCTTCATGCGCCATGCGCACGCCTTCGCGCGCGGCTTCGCCATCGGTGGGCACGTCCACATTGCGGCAGCCGGACAGCGTGATGCCGGCATCCTTCGCCATCTGGCCGATCCGTCCCGCGGGGCCGATCAGCACCGGCGTGGCCAGACCCGCATGCGCGATTTCGGCCGCCGCCTGCAACGCGGGCACGCTGCAGGGATAGACCACGCCCAGCGCCATGGGCGGATGGCCGGCAAGGGTCCGTGCAAGATCATCAAAAAAACGCAGGCTGCGCATCATGTCTCCTTCCCGTGGCGACAGGGTATGCGCACCTGATGCCACAGGACCCTGCCCTCCCCCGCCATCATCTTTGTGCGAGGCATGGCCGCCACGCGTCATCGGGGCGTGACGTCGCACCTGCTATTGCCCACCTTACGCACCGGCCCACGGGCCATCGCGCAACAGGCAAGGAGAACCCGCATGTCCACCACCCCATTGATCGGCTTTGTCGGATTCGGGGCCATGGCGTCCCGCATGGGGGCCAATCTGGTCAAGGCCGGCTACCGGATCGTGGCCTATACCCCATCGGGCAGGGGGGGCGATGGCAGCACCCGGTTCCTGCCCACCCCGCGCGCGCTGGCGCAGGAAGCCAATATCGTCATTGCCTGCGTGCCGGATGACGAGGCACTGGACAAATCCATGAACGGCCCCGACGGCGTGCTGGCGGGCATGAAGCCCGGTGGCCTGCTGGTCAACACCAGCACAGTCGCCCCCGAAACCTCCGTCGCACTGGCGCAGGCGGGCCATGCGCGCGACATCACCGTGATCGACGCCCCCGTGGCCGGCAGCACGCCGGAAGCGGAGTCAGGCAACCTGATCGTGCTGGCGGGCGGCACGGCGGCCGACATCAGCCGCGCGCAGGGCGTGTTCGACGCCATCGGCCGGCTGACCATCCATGCCGGGCCTGCTGGCAGCGGGTCCAAGCTGAAGCTGGTCATCAACGGCATCATGGGGGCAACCCTTGCGGTCGTGGCGGAGGGCGTCACCTACGGGCTGGCATCCGGGCTGGAGCGGGACATGCTGTTTGACGCGCTGGACGCGGTGCCGGTGATCTCGCCCCACCACAAGCGCAAGCTGAAGGCGGCGAAGGCGGGGGATTTCAGCCCGCAGTTCCCTGCCCGCCTCATGCAGAAGGACATGCGCCTGCTCATGACCGACGCGGCGCGCCAGACCGCGCCCCTGCCCGCCATGGCGGCGGCGACCCAGAGCCTGTCGCTGACGCGCCGCCGCCACCCGGACGAGGATTATTCCGCCCTGTTCGCCGTAATGGAAAGCATGGTGGCCAACACGCCCTGAACCCCCTGGAAATCAACAAAAGTTTTTGGTGAAGCTTTTTGCAAAAAGCTTCAGGGAACGCCGCCTTTCTGCAAAAAAGTCGGCACCCAAAAACTTTTATTATCTTGCCAACAGGATGTTTAAAAAAAATCCCTAGACCCACCCGCGCAGCAACGCACCCATGACCGCCAGCCGGTCGCCCACGCCACGAGGGGACGCATCCCTGCCCCCCACCACATGCCCGCGCATGTCACGCAGGCCGAGGACAGCCGGCAACCCGGCGGCAAGGGCCGCGCGCGGCAGGCGCGGTCCCTCACGCACCCTGTCCAGCCATTCCCGTCCCTGCTGGCGCAGGCCGTCGCGCAGGGTGGCGATCTGGGTGGGCGTGGCCTGCCCGGTGCGCAGGCCATCGCGTGTCAGGCCCACCGCCGCCAGCGCATCCTCGGGCAATGGGCAGCGCCCCGCGCGTAGCACGGCGGGCAGGTGGCGCACCAGCGCCCCCACCCCGTAAATCCCGCCCATAAGGCGGATGCGCGCCAGCAGCGTGGGATCGGCACACCCCGCGGCCTGCGCCATGGCGACCTGCACGCCGCCCGCGCCATCCAGCATGGATGCCTGCCAGGCTGCCCGGTCAGGCAGGCCATCGAGTTCACATTCGCGTGCTGTAATAATGCCCTCCAGCGTCTCGCGCCGCACCCTGCCCTGCGCCATCAGGCCCAGCAGGGCTGCCGCCGTATCGTGGCGCTGCGCATTACCGCTTTCCAGCACGTCGCGCCACCATTGTAGCCGGATCAGCCCCGCCATCGGCCCCGCCACCGCCCATGACGCGGGTGTGGCCACCGCGCGCGTGCATTCATGGTTGAAGGCGATCAGCACCATCGCCGCCATGCGCGCGGCGGGGGGGACGAACAGCGCACAGAAAAAGCGGTCAGGGTCGATACGGCGCGCCCCATGCAGGAATGAGGCCCCTGCGCCCACCGGCTGGCATGCATCCATCCGCCCCGTCATGGCGTTTGGTCCGGAAGGCGTGGCGCGGGGGTGTTCATGTGACCGTCACTTGACGCACCCGCTCCGCACCCATAGCAATCTTGGTATGGCGGCTTCATGCCGCTCCTTGCAATTCCCAGGAGAATGTTCATGGCTTTCGAATTGCCGTCCCTTCCCTTCGCCTACAATGCCCTTGCCAACCGTGGCATGTGCCAGGAAACGCTGGAACTGCATCATGACAAGCACCATCAGGCCTATGTGACGGCGCTGAACGGATTTGTCGAATCCAAGCCGGAGCTGCAGGGCAAGTCGCTTGAGGAAATCATCCTCATGGTCAAGGGCAAGCCCGACATGGCGCCCGTGTTCAACAATGCGGGACAGCACTGGAACCACATCCTGTTCTGGCAGAACCTTGCCCCCAAGGGCGGCGAGATCCCCCATGCCCTGTCCAGGAAGCTGGTCGAGGATTTCGGCACCATTGAAAAGTTCAAGGCCGATTTCAAGGCCGCCGCCGCATCGCAGTTCGGCTCGGGCTGGGCATGGCTGGTGCTGGGTTCCGACGGCAAGCTGAAGGTGACCAAGACCGCCAATGGCTCCAACCCGCTGGCCGAAGGCCAGGGCAAGGTGCTGCTGGGCCTGGATGTGTGGGAACACTCCTACTACCTCGACTTCCGCAACCGCCGTCCCGACTACATCACCAACTACCTGGACAAGCTGGCCAACTACGAGTTCGCCGAAGCCCAGCTCCAGTCCGCCTGATTGCCTGTTTTCAGGTAACGGACCGAAAAACCCGGCCCTGCGCCGGGTTTTTTGCGTAAGCAGGTCACGGCGTCCCCGTCACGCCCGCGAATGCATCCGCGTGCCCAGCGCCCGCAGCGGGGTGCCGCGCATCAGTTCCACCTCGATCTGTTCCAGCGTCATGCCACGTGTTTCAGGCACGCGCAGCGCCACCATGACCATGAACACCGCATTCAGCCCGGCATACCCCCACAGCACCCCGTCCGCGCCCATGATTTCCAGCCCGGTCAGGAACGTGGCGCTGACCAGCATGTTGGCGACCCAGTTGGCGCAGGTGGAACACGCCATGCCGAATTCACGCCCGCGCAGCGGCAGGATTTCGGCGCAGAGCAGCCACGTCAGCGGTCCCGCCGCAAACGCGAACGCCGCGACGAACACCAGCATGCACGCCCCCATGAGCAGCCGCATCCCCGGCGCGGGGGGCATGCCGTGCGCCACCATGACCGCCTGCCCCGCCATGGCCAGCGCCATGACGGCAAAGCCGCCGATCAGCATCGGCCTGCGCCCGACCCGGTCCACGCAGGTCGTGGCGATGCAGGTGGACAGCAGGTTGATGAACCCGATCCCGACCGGCCCCCAGACCTGCACGTAATGGCCATACCCCACCAACCCGATGATGTAGGGCGCGTAATACAGCACCGCGTTGATGCCCGAAAACTGCTGCGCCACCTGCAGCCCCACCGCCAGCCACATGGCGCGGCGACAGTTCGGGTCCTTCATGAAACTGCCGATCCCGTCCCGCCGCGCGGACAGGCGGGCCATGATGGCGTTGCGTTCGGCCATGACCAGCCGGGGCAGGCCGCGCAGTTCGATCAGCACGCGGCGCGCATCGCGCTCGCGCCCCTGCGCCAGCAGCCAGCGCGGGCTGGGTGGCAGGAACAGCACCCCCATCATGAACACCAGCCCCGGAAAGCCCACGACGCCCAGCATCCACCGCCATCCGCCAAAATAGGAAAACAGCCCGTCGGACACGAACGCCGCAAGCAACCCGCACGAGATCATGAGCTGGTAGCCCAATATCATCGCGCCCCGGCGCCCGGAATCGGCAATTTCGGCGATATAAAGCGGTGTGGTGAACGTGGTCGCCCCGGTCGCCAGCCCCAGCAGCAGCCGCGCCAGCATGAGCGTGCGGTAGGATGTGGATTCGGCGCATAACAGGGGACCGATCACGAACAGCCCCGCCGTCAGCACCAGCGTGCGCTTGCGCCCGCAGCGATGCGACAGCCATGCCGCGCCCAGCACGCCAAGCGCCGCACCCAGCAGCATGACGCCCACCATGGATTCGCGCTGGAAATCCGACAGGATGAATTCCTGCGAGATCAGGTCCAGCGCACCGGACATGACACCCGTATCCAGCCCGAACAGGATGCCCGACAGCGCCGCAAGACCACCGATCAACCCCGCACGCCCCCGCAGGGCCGGCCCATGCCGGATGACGGGACCAGTCTCTGCGTTGCCAGGCTGCCTGTGCATCATGCCTACTCCAGATGTTACAGTAAGCAACGGCATAATGCGGGGGAAGTTCACCCCCGCCCGCGATCAGGCGGGGAAAAGGGCGTCAGCTGTTCCTGGCGGGCTTGTCGGGGGCCGTATCATTGGCGGGCGCGCCCGCGCTGGTAATGACCGAACCGATGGTGTCACGCAGCACGTTCACGCGCACGCCGGGCGCGATCTCGACCTCGACCTCGTTCGATTCCGCCTGGACTTTCTGCACCACGCCGATGATGCCGCCCGCCGTCAGCACCCGGTCGCCCCGGCGCAGGCCGGCAAGCTGGTTGCGCAACTGCTTCTGCTTGACCTGCTGCGGGCGTATCAGCAGGAAATAGAAAATGGCGAACATGGCCACGTACGGCAGCACGGCCATGATGCCGTCCCCGCTCAGCAGGCCGCCAGCCGACTGGGCATGGGCGGGAGTGGTCAGCAAATCATTGATAATGGAAGGCATTATGATCTTTCCGGCATAATGAGGGATTGAACGGGTTGCGACTTTGCCATGCGGACCATAGTTTTCGCCTGTTTCCCGTCAAGGCGTTCGCCTGCCCCGGCTGGCCAACGCGCTCCGGATCGCCTGGTGGCATACGCCATCGCACACAGTCATGCTGGAATCAGGAACGACGATGGACAGTACTTCCCTCCCCCTTCTCGAACGTATCGCGGCGGCCCTTGAACGGCTTTCGCCGCCCGCGCCCTCGCTTGCCGGGCTGGACCGGGCGGACGCCTTCATCTGGCATCCCGGCCTTGGCCGCCTGACGGCCGTGCCCCATGTCGCCCATGTGGACATGGCCCTGCTGCAGGGCATCGACCGCCAGCGCAGGATGCTGCTGGACAACACGCTGCATTTCGCAGGGGGCCTGCCGGCCAACAACGCCATGCTGTGGGGCGCGCGCGGCATGGGCAAGTCATCACTGGTCAAGGCGGCCCACGCGCAGGCGAACCTGGTGGATGGCAGGCCCGCGGCGCCGGGCCGGGGGCGGCTGGTGCTGGTTGAAATCCAGCGCGAGGACCTGTCCACCCTGCCCGACCTGCTTGCCCTGCTGCGTGAAAGCCCGCGCCGCTTCATCGTCTTCTGCGATGACCTGTCGTTCGAGCGCGAGGACGCGGATTACAAGGCCCTGAAATCGGTGCTGGATGGCGGGATCGCCGGGCGGCCGCAGAACGTGCTGTTCTATGCCACATCCAACCGCCGCCACCTGATGCCGCGCGAGATGATCGAGAACGAAAGTTCAACCGCCATCAACACCGCCGAGGCGACAGAGGAAAAGGTCTCGCTGTCCGACCGCTTCGGCCTGTGGATCGGATTCCACAACTGCGCGCAGGATACCTTCATGGACATGGTCCGCGCCTATGCGAAGGAACGCCGCCTGCCGATCACGGATGCGGACCTGACCCGGCGGGCCAATGCGTGGTCGCTGTCGCGCGGTGGCCGGTCGGGACGTGTCGCATTCCAGTTCATCGAGGACCTGAGCGCGGAACTTTCGGCCCAAGCATGATCCATAACAAGGATTGATCCATGTCCTGCCTGCCATGGTGGCATCACCATCAACACCCATGGCAGCAGCGGGGAAACGGTCGGGGCACGGTGCGACAATACATTACAAAACATTATGGCGCTGAACCATTTGCCCTGCGGTTAAAAAACATCCTTAATATCGCCATGGCGGCACGATACGGTCGAATATGCACCACCTTCCGGCATGTGACCGGCATCCTGTTCCATGGCACATCCGGCTGCCATGCCCTGTTAACAGTCAAGAGAGACAATGGATCAGTCGTTATCGCCTGACAGCATGCAGTCCTCCGCCCCGGTCACCGGGCGGGATCTGCGCCGAATTCGTGCCAACCCCGATTTCTGGTACCCCGTCGCCTGGTCGCGGGAACTGAAGCCAGGCAAGACCATAGGCACCCGCTATGCCGGGCAGCCCATCGCCCTTGTGCGCCCGAAGGAAGGCGGCAGCGTGTTCGCGCTGGAAGACCGCTGCGCCCACCGGCAGGTTCCGCTGAGCAAAGGCACCGTCAAGGGCGAATCGGTCCAGTGCTGCTACCACGGCTGGGCCTATGGCCGGTCGGGGCGCTGCATTGACGTGCCATACCTGGGCAAGGGCAAGCTGCCCAACGGGGTGCGCACCTATCCCGTGCGCGAAGCCGATGGCCTGATCTTTGTCTTTCCCGGTGATCCCGCCAAGGCGGAGACAACACCCTTCCCCCGCCTGGCGGAAGTGGCCAACCCGGCCTACAAGACCCGCCGCTTCGGCCAGCTCGTGCAGTGCCACTACAGCTTCATGCACGAGAACCTGATGGACATGAACCACCAGTTCATGCACATGAAGCAGATGGGCCAGATGAAGCCCCGCTTCCTGGGGCAGGAACGTGGCCCCGGGCTGGTGGAAGCGCGCTACAGCTTCGCGCGCACCGGCGGCAAGCAGCCGATCGGCGAGGCGCTGATCTTTGGCCAGAAGCGCGACAACAGCGAAAAATTCGCCCATCGCGACGTCATGACCATCCGCACCACCTATCCCTACCAGACACTTCATATCCAGACAGGCGACAGCGCGCCGGTCATGGACCTGTGGATCGCGTACGTGCCGCAGGATGAGGCGGAACTGACCAACCGGGTTTTCGGGCTGCTGTCGATCAAGCGGCCGGGCATCCCGGGCATACTGGACCTGGCATGGCCGTTCCTGACCGCGTTTACCGAACGGATTTTCCGTGAAGACCGGGAGATCGTGGAACTGGAACAGAACGCCTGGTACGAACAGGGCGGCGACCGGAACCAGGAAATCTTCCCGGTCATCTGCAACCTGCGCGAACTGCTGGTGGAATGCGGGCTACCCGCCAGGCAGGATGCCCCGGCACCGGTCGCCAGGGGCGCCCTGCCCGCATGAGCATGCAGGGAGCACATGGTTCGGGCACCCTTCTGGATGCCGGGGAATACCGCCTGCGCGAAGTCCGCACCTCCGATGCGGGCACCATGCACAGGCTGATCAATGATTGGAGCGTGGTGCGGATGCTCAGCCGCGTTCCATTCCCCTACTCGCTGGCCCTGACCGAGGACTGGATCGCCGCCACCATCGAACAGTCGCAGCGTGGCGAAGCCTATCATTTCGCCATTACATGCCCCGGCTCCGACCAGCCTGATTCGCTGATCGGGTGCATCGGCCTGCGCATCAACAGCGCCGACCGGTCCTGTTCGCTGGGGTACTGGGTGGGCCGGGCGCACTGGAACCGCAAGGTCGCCACCACCACGGCGGGCCGGCTGGCGCGCTGGGCGCTGGCGAACCTGCCGGTGGACCGCCTGACGGCATCGGCGGCGCACGACAACCATGCCTCCGTCGCGGTGCTGAAGCGGATCGGCTTTCGGGAAAACGGGACGGGATCGCAGGAATTCGTCTCACGCGGGGGGGAATATCCCGTCCGCCTGTTCGAGGCGCGCCATGCCGACCTGTCGGGCGAGGCTATGGCCGGGGAAATGGCGCAGGCCACGGGCAATGCCCGCAAGGTCGTGCTGGTCGCGGCCGTGGCCCTGGTGGATTCCGATGCCCGCGTGCTGCTGGCCCGCAGGCCCGAGGGCAAATCCATGGCGGGGCTGTGGGAATTCCCCGGCGGCAAGGTCGAGGCAGGGGAAACGCCAGAGGAAGCCCTGATCCGCGAACTGGATGAGGAACTGGGGCTGGATGTCGCGCGCTCCTGCCTTGCGCCGTTTACCTTCGTTTCCCACGATTACGGGCATTTTCACCTGCTCATGCCCGTTTATGTCTGCCATCGGTGGAAAAACACGCCAACCCCGCGCGAAGGGCAGACGTTGAAATGGGTGGCGGCCCATGACCTGCGGGATTACCCCATGCCCGATGCCGACCGGCCCCTGATCCCGCTGCTGCAGGACCTGCTGTAAGGCGCTTTTAAACAGCCTGCCTTCAGGAAATCATAAAGACGTTTTGGGTGAAGCTTTTTTTCAAAAAGCTTCAGGAAACGTCACCTTTTTGAAAAAAGGTGACACCCAAAAACTTCTATTTTTGTCCAATGGCCTGTTTTCAAAAAAGACCTACAGGGCGCGGGATATGCGCCCCTACAGGCGGCGCGGTCAGTCCCGGCCCAGCGTCATGCCATGCAGGGCGTCGAATTCGGTGGCGGGAAAGGCAACCGGCGCCTGTCCCGGCACATCGACACGCAGGCTGAACAGGCTGCCCGCCTGTGGCATCCGCGCCAGACGGTCAGGCGGCGTATTCCTGCGCGCCGTGGTAACATAGGCCGTGCGCAGGTCCGGACCGCCAAAGGCCACCTTGGTCACGTTCAGCGCCCCGGGCACGGGAATGGCCGGCAGCGCGGTGCCATCGGGCAGAAACCGTGCGATCCGCCCCCCGTTCCATACGCCAACCCATAACGTGCCCGCGCTATCGACCACCACGCCATCGGGGTAGCCGTCACCGACACGTGCGAAGACGCGCCGGTTCGACAGGCTGCCATCATCGGCCAGGTCGAACACGTAAATGATCCCGGCGGGGGAATGGTTATGGTACAGACGCCGACCGTCGGGGGAAATGCCGGGGCCGTTGGTGACGACATATCCCTCATCATGGTGCCGGACATCCAGCCCGCCCGCCCTGCGGGTCACGGAATACAGCGCGCCGCTAGGTACGCTTTCGCCATCATCCATGGTGCCGAACCACAGCCGCCCCTTCGAATCGACACAGCCATCGTTGATCCGGTTGCCCGGCAGGCCGGGTTCGACCGCGACCTCCCTGCGGAATTCACCGCCTGTCGGGTCCAGGCTGTACAGCCCGTCCTTCAGCCCGCACAGGAGCGTGCCGTCACTGACCGGCGTCACAAAACCGGGACGCAGCGGCGTGGGCCATGACGCGCGTGCGCCGCTGGCGGGGTGAAGGCGATGGATGGCCTGCCCGGCGATATCGACAAAATAAAGCACCTGTTCCCGTACGGACCATACGGGGCCTTCGCCCAGTTCCGCCCGGATATCCCATACGCACTGCAGTTGTGGCATCGCCGCCGTATTCATGGCTTCTCCTTCCGGTAGGGGGGCTGTCGTTATAGGGTGGCGGCAAAACGGCTTCCACCCGCAACCTGTTGGACACACGCATCATGAACCCCACCGCCTGCCTGCTGGTCATCGGCAACGAGATCCTGTCCGGTCGCACACAGGACGTGAACGTGCAGTATATCGCCCGCCGCCTGTCGGAAACCGGCATTACATTGAGCGAGGTCCGGATCATACCGGACATCCGCGCCGTCATCGTGCGCAACGTGACCGAAGCCCGCGCCGCCTATGACAATGTCTTTACCACCGGCGGCATCGGGCCGACGCATGACGATATCACCTCCGCCTGCGTGGCGGAATCGTTTGGCGTGCCCTGGGTCCACCATCCCGAGACGTTCCGCCTGCTTGAAGCCCATTTCACGCCCGCCGAATTCAACGCCGCCCGCCAGCGCATGGCCACGATGCCGCAGGGGGCGGTGCCCATCCGCAATGCGGTTTCGGTGGCCCCCGGCTTCACCATGGGCAATGTCCATGTCATGGCGGGCGTGCCGCGCATCATGCGCGCGATGTTCGAGGAAGTGCTGCCCACCCTGCCCCATGGCACGCCGGTCACGTCAGCGGCATGGCATGCCAACGGCCTGTATGAAGGCAGCCTGGCCGCCGGCCTGGAAATGATACAGCAGCGTTACCCCGACATCGATATCGGGTCCTATCCCTACCGCCTTGATGAAAGCAGCCGGGGCGTGTGCCTGTTGTGCAAGGGAACGGACGCGGACGGTGTAAAGGCCGCATCCAGCGCCGTGCGCGACCTGATCGAACGCCTAGGCTTCACCCCGCAGGCGGGGGAGCCGCCGAAGGCCTGAGGCAGGCCGGGCGCGGGTCAGGCGACGGCGTCACGCCCCATGGCCAGGAATTTCTCACGCCGCTGCGCCTTGAGCAGCACGGGGTCCTTGGCCAGCAGCCCCGGCAGTTCGGCGGCAATGGCGTCACCCACCGCGCGAATCGCGGCCGCCGGTTCGCGCTGCGCGCCGCCCAGCGGTTCGGGAATGATCCGGTCGATCAGCCGCAACTGCAGCAGGTCCTGCGCCGTCAGCTTGAGCGCATCCGCCGCCGTGGGGGCCTGCTTGGGATCACGCCACAGGATGGAGGCGCATGCCTCGGGCGAGATCACGGAATAGATGGCGTGTTCCAGCATCATCACCCGGTCACCGGCCCCCAGCGCCACGGCCCCGCCGGAGCCGCCTTCGCCAATGACGGTGGCGATCACCGGCACGGGCACGTTCAGGCAGGTTTCGATGGACCGCGCGATGGCTTCCGCCTGTCCGCGCGCTTCCGCATCGATGCCCGGCCATGCGCCGGATGTGTCGATAAAGGTCAGGACCGGCAGGCCGAATCGCCCGGCCAGCTTCATCAGCCGCTGCGCCTTGCGATAGCCTTCCGGCCGGGCCATGCCGAAATTGTGCTTGAGCCGCGTCTCGATCTCGGCCCCGCGTTCGGTCCCGATCACCACGACGGGCGTGCCCTTGAACCGGCCCACGCCGCCAATGATGGCCTTGTCATCACCAAACAGGCGGTCACCGGCCAGCGGCGCGAATTCCGTAATCAGGGCCTTGATGTAATCAAGCGTATGCGGGCGCTGGGCGTGGCGGGCGACCTGCACCTTCTGCCACGGCGTCAGCTTGGCATAGGCCGTACGCAACTGCCGGTCGGCTTTCTCGCTCAACCGGGTGATCTCTTCGGCGATGTTGATCCCGTCCGGACCGGACATCCTGCGAAGCTCGTCGATCTTGTTCTCAAGTTCGGCGACCGACTTTTCGAAATCTAGAAACTGGCGCATGCGCTGCCGATAGCACAGCCTGCACGCCAGCCAAACATTTTCACGCAGGGAATTCGCCCTGCCGTGCATTTTTGTCTATGTCGCCGCCGCGTCATGCATTGCCGACAGCGGATGGTGCTGCGCCACCGCGTCACGCAGGCGGTCCAGCATCACGTGGGTATAGATCTGGGTCGTGGCGATATCGGCATGGCCCAGCATTACCTGCAACGCCCGCAGGTCGGCCCCGTGGGCCAGCAGGTGCGTTGCGAAGGAATGCCGCAGCACATGCGGCGACAGCCGTTGCGGGTCCAGTCCCGCCCGCAGCGCCACATCATGGATGATCCGGTCAAAGCCCTGCCGCGTCATGGGCCGGACCGCCGCCCCCCGGCCGGGAAACAGGTACGGGCTTTTCCGCCCCGCGTCCTCATCCATAAGCGCCCGGGCCGCGGCGCGGGCGCGGGCGGACATGGGCACCATGCGTTCCCGCCCGCCCTTGCCACGCACCAGCATCATGCCCGGCGCCGCATCCAGCGCGCGGCGCGGCAGCGACAGCAGTTCGGATATGCGCAGGCCCGATGCATACAGCATTTCCAGCGCCGCGCGCGCCGCAAGCAGCCTGCGCCTGCGCGCGGGCGTCGCATCCGCTTCCGGCGCGCACGCGGCCAGCAGCGCCGTGACCTCCGCCTCCGACAGGAAACGTGGCAGGGGCGTATCCAGGCGCGGGGCTTCCAGCAGGGCGGCCGGGTTGCCGGGTCGCATCCCCTCACGCGCCAGGAACAGGAAATACTGCTTCAGGCAGGACAGCCTGCGGGCCTGCGTGCGCGGGGCCAGCCCCTGCCGCGCAAGGCCGGACAGGTAATCGCGCAGGTCGTCCTCCCCCGCGTCAAGGGGCGAGACGCCCCGTGCGCGCAGCGCCTGCATCATGTCCCCCAGGTCGCGGGCATAGGCGCTGATGGTGTTCAGCGCCGCGCCACGCTCGGCCGCCTGCATTTCCAGAAAGGCGTCAACCCCGTCCGCGACCATGTGGCCCGCCGCCTACTGCGCGGGCGCGGCCATCGGGGCCGCCACCGGGGCGAGCGGCGCCACCGGCAGGGGGGCCGGCGTGCCCAGCGCCGCGGGGGCCGCGAACGCAATATCCCTGTGCACGTCCTGCTGCACCAGCGCGGGCGGAAAGGCGCCAAGGGAGAAGAATCCCCCCACCGCGCACACGACCAGGACGCCTATGACGGCAATAACAATACGGATCATCCAACCGCTTCCCATATCCAGCACATCCGGTGGTCCATGACCGGGCCGGTGACACACTTTCGCGCGCATGGCCGGACCCAGGCGCGGACTCTACCGGTTCCATCCTGCTGTATGTTAGGTTGTCCGGCATGTCACGCCAGATTCCCCCCGACCGGCACGCGCCGGCCGCCCCGTCGCTCGCCATACCGCTTGACCTCAATGCCGTCGGCCCCGCCATGCCACGGCTGCCGGGCAGTGGACGCACCATCGTACTGGTCGGGCTTATGGGCGCGGGCAAGACGACGATCGGCCGCATCCTCGCCGCGCAACTGGGGGTGCCCTTTGTCGATTCGGACGAGGAAATCGAGCGCGCGGCCGGCTACACCATCGCCGACCTGTTCCAGAAATACGGCGAACCCGAATTCCGCCGGGGCGAACGGCTGGTCATCCGCCGCCTGCTGTCCGGCCCCCCCGTGGTGCTGGCGACGGGCGGGGGCGCATTCATGGATTCCCGCACGCGCGCCAGCGTGCGCGAACATGCGATATCCATCTGGCTGCGCTGCCCGCTGCCGGTGCTGGTGCAGCGCGTGGCCGACCGCACGCACCGCCCCCTGCTGAACGCGGCGTCCCCCCATGCGGTGCTGGCGAACCTTATGGAACTGCGCCATCCGGTCTATGCCGAAGCCGATATCATCGTGGATTGTGGAGACGACAACGTGGAACACAGCGCCGACCATGTCATGCAGGCCCTGAAACACAACCGGCAGCCATTGCGGGTGCCGGTGCGGCTGGACCGCGCCAGCTATGACGTCGTGATCGGCCCCGACGTGATCCGGCGCGCCGGCGCGCTGCTGGCCCCCGTCCTGCCGCAGAAGCGCGTGATGGTGCTGACGGATGAAACCGTCTCCCCCCTGCACCTGCCCCGCCTGCTGGAAGGGCTGGAGGAAACCGGAATTCGCGCCGAGGTCATCACCATCCCCCCCGGCGAGGGGTCAAAGACCATCACCATGTACGAACGCGTGACCAACGCCCTGCTGGAGGCGCATGTCGAACGCGGCACCACGGTCGTGGCGCTGGGCGGTGGCGTGGTGGGGGATCTGGCCGGTTTCTGCGCCGCCACCACGCTGCGGGGCCTGCCCTTCGTGCAGATCCCCACCACGCTGCTGTCGCAGGTGGATTCGTCCGTGGGCGGCAAGACCGGCATCAACACCCCGTTTGGCAAGAACCTGCTGGGCGCGTTCCACCAGCCGATCGCGGTGCTGGCCGATACCTCCGCCCTTGCCACCCTGCCGGTGCGCGAACTGCGCGCGGGCTATGCCGAAATCGTCAAGTCGGGGCTGCTGGGGGATGCCGGCCTGTTCGACTGGTGCGAACGCCATGGGGCGGACGTGCTGGATGGCGACCCGGCCATGCAGGCCGAGGCCATCCGCATGGCCTGCGCGTTCAAGGCGCGGGTGGTCGTGGCGGATGAACGCGAGGAACGCAAGGCCGATGGCCGCGCGCTGCTCAACCTCGGCCACACCTTCGGCCACGCGCTGGAGGCCGAGATGGGCTATAATGGCAGCCTGTTGCATGGGGAGGCCGTGTCCATCGGCCTGCGGCTGGCGTTCATGCTGTCGGTCCGGCTGGGCTACTGCCCGGCGGAGGACCTGGACCGCGTGACCCGTCACCTCGAACGGCTATCCATGCCCGCGCGGATCAGCGATACGGGGCGCAATTTCTCCGCGGCCCAGCTTGTACGCAACATGCAGCGCGACAAGAAGATGCGCGACGGCCGCCTGTCCTTCGTGCTGGTGCGCGGCATTGGCCGGGCCTTCACCTGCCGTGACGTGCCCGATGATGTCGTGCTGGACGTGCTGCGCGCGGATGGCTGCACGCCCTGACCCCATGCCGGCGCATGTGATATTTGTGCAACGCCATTCCAGACAGGGCCGGTCTGGAAACGACGTTTAATATTATCTCAACCTTTGCCCCGCACAACGATCCAGCCATGGACAGGTGCGGGCAGGTTTCCCTGCATTCCCGTCTCACCCCTTCCCGCTGGCATTGCGATATGGCCCCCGGGCCAACTGTATCAACATGCATCAGGCCAGTGTGGAACATGCCCCCATCTCCACAAAAAGAAGGCATCTGATCAAGCATCCTCAAGGACGGGAATATGCGTCTTCGCATGGTATTACTGGCGACCGCACTTGGTGCCGCGCCGTTCGCCACCGCCATGGCCACGACGATTACAGGCCCCTATGTCGATATTGGCGGCGGCTACGATCTGACCCAGACCCAGCATGCGCATGGCTTTGACAGGAACCAGTACGAAAACAATGTGAAAACCGATGGTTACCTTGACGCATCGGATAATGCCCGGTTGCTGAAGGAAGCCCATTCACGCGAACGCATGGAACATGGCGACGGCTGGACCGGGTTTGCCACGTTCGGCTGGGGCTTCGGCAACGGCCTGCGCGCTGAAATCGAAGGGGATTACAACTGGTCCGCCCTGACCGGCTATCGGGACTCCACGGGCGATGGCCGCCACCAGAGCGGCAGGACCAGCGGCAGCGACCGGTCCTATGGCGGGTTCGTCAACGTGCTGTATGACATCGACCTGAAGCGCCTGTTCAACATCGACGTGCCCGTGACACCCTTCGTCGGTGTCGGCGCCGGCTACCTGTGGCAGAACGTGGATGCCAGCACCCCCATCACCAGCAGCCTGAACATACGCCAGAACGGCACGAATGGCAGCTTCGCCTATCAGGGCATCGTGGGCGCCGCCTATGACATCCCCGGCGTGCCCGGCCTGCAGATGACCACCGAATACCGCATGATCGGGCAGGTGGAATCCTTCGCCATGGGCAATATCAACCAGACAGGCGGCGGCGACCGCACGCTGAGCTACGACCATCGCTTCAATCACCAGTTCATCGTGGGCGTCCGCTACGCCTTCAACCACGCGCCGCCACCGCCGCCGCCCGCACCCGCCGTGGTGCCCCCCGCCCCCAGCGCGGCGCGGACCTATCTCGTGTTCTTTGACTGGGATGGCGCGGCCCTGACCGACCGCGCGCGCGCAATCGTGGCGGAAGCGGCCCAGGCTTCCACCCATGTCCGGACGACCCGCATCGAGGTCAACGGCTATACCGACAACACATCGGCCCATCCCGGCCCGCGTGGCGAGAAATACAATCTTGGCCTGTCCCTGCGCCGCGCGGACAGCGTGAAGGCCGAACTGATCCGTGATGGCGTACCCGCCAGCGGCATCGACATCCACGGCTATGGCGAGGCCCATCCCCTGGTCGTGACCCAGCCCGATACACGTGAACCCCAGAACCGTCGCGTCGAAATTATCCTGCACTGACGCCGCATACGGCAATAAACTGATAAATATGCCTATTTGCAGGGGAGCACCGGATGCTCCCCTTTCCATATCGAATCGTTCCGATGCACGACAGGCCACGAATCAGCCCCCCGGTTTGCGGCACTGTCCTATGCAAAATAAAGGGGTCTATTATACGACTTCCAAAAAAACCTTATAAAATCGGGACTTTTCATGAAATGTCGCCAAAGGGCCTGAAAGATATGTGTGTTTTTGGTCACACCTCATTGCCATGCGGCATTTTGCCCATTCTCAAGTCAGCCCAGACAGGCTAATCCCGCATCATAGCTTGCGGGTAATCTCAGGCTGCCCTGTCTCGGGGCAAATCCATTGCCCGACACAAGATAGGGCTCTGCCCTGCAACAACAGAGTTAAGGACTGAAACATGCGTCTTCGCGCAGCGTTACTGGCAACCAGCCTGCTGGCCGCGACACCGTTCGCCGCCAAAGCAACGACCATCACCGGCCCGTATGTCGATATCGGCGGCGGCTACAACCTGACCCAGACCCAGCACGGGCACTTTGCCGACACGGAAGACGGCCCGGGCCGTGAAAAGCTGGGCCACCGTCATGGCTGGACCGGCTTCGGTGCATTCGGCTGGGGCTTCGGCAACGGCCTGCGTGCTGAGATCGAGGGTGACTACAACTGGTCCGAGATCTACAGCAAGACCCGTGGCGACAAGGGCAGCGACCGCTCCTATGGCGGCTTCATCAACGTCCTGTATGACATCGACCTGAAGCGCCTGTTCAACATCGACGTGCCCGTAACGCCGTTCGTCGGTGTCGGCGCCGGTTACCTGTGGCAGAACGCGCATGACGTGACCGTCGGCAACAATGCCGCGCGCAGCCTGAGCGGCACCAAGGGCGGCTTCGCCTATCAGGGCATCGTGGGTGCTGCCTACGACATCCCCGGCGTCCCTGGCCTGCAGATGACCACCGAATACCGCATGATCGGCCAGCCCTCCTCCTTCACCATGGGCAACTACACCGCCAGCGGGCCGGAAGGCACGGGTCACGCCAGCTTCGACCACCGCTTCAACCACCAGTTCATCGTTGGCGTCCGCTACGCGTTCAACAACGCGCCGCCGCCGCCGCCGCCGGCCCCTGCCGTCGTGCCGCCCGCACCGACCGCAGCCCGTACCTACCTGGTGTTCTTCGACTGGGATGGCGCAGCCCTTACCGGCCGCTCGCGTGAGATCGTGGCGGAAGCCGCCCAGGCTTCCACCCACGTCCAGACGACCCGTATCGAAGTCAACGGCTACACCGACAACACCGCGGCCCATCCTGGCCCGCGTGGTGAGAAGTACAACCTTGGCCTGTCCATGCGTCGTGCGGACAGCGTGAAGGCTGAACTGATCCGTGACGGTGTGCCCGCCAACGCCATCGACATCCATGGCTACGGTGAAGCGCACCCGCTGGTGCCGACTGGCCCCGACACGCGTGAACCCCAGAACCGTCGCGTCGAGATCATCCTGCACTGATCCCGACCAACCGGTCACAAAAGAAAGGGAGCACTTTGTGCTCCCTTTTTTATGCCCAAACTTTCATATGCGCGAAGAAACAGCCCCACTGTGCTGTCCATGCCACGAAATGTCCTGAATATTTTATTAAACCATTGTTTCGCGTGAACTGTTCCCCACATATTCAATTGTAATCAGATACAAAAAGTCTCCAGCCCCGTGCATGTCTGTAACAATGCGCCTTTTATGCTGCCAGACAACATCAAGGGCACGCAACTACAGGCGGTACACCGTGTTTAAGGGTGATGGACTGGCAGGTCTGCGCAGCCCGCGCACGCTGCATGACCTGTAAAGAAGCAATAATGTGAGGAAGGACGAACATATGCGTCTCCGTTCTGCCCTGCTGGCAACAAGCCTGCTGGCCGCAACACCGCTGGCCGCCAAGGCCACGACCATTACCGGCCCGTATGTCGATATCGGCGGCGGCTATAACCTGACACAGACCCAGCATGGCCACTTCGCTGACACGGAAGATGGCCCCGGGCGTGAAAAACTGGGCCACCGGCATGGCTGGACCGGCTTTGGCGCCGTTGGCTGGGGCTTTGGCAATGGCCTGCGGGCAGAGGTGGAAGGGGACTACAACTGGTCCGAAGTCTACAGCAAATCCCGTGGCGACCGGGGAAGCGACCGTTCCTATGGCGGTTTTGTCAATGTGCTGTATGACATCGACCTGAAGCGCCTGTTCAACATTGATGTGCCCGTAACGCCGTTCGTCGGCGTCGGCGCCGGTTACCTGTGGCAGAACGCGCATGACGTGACGGTAGGCAATACCCCCGGTCGCAGCCTGAGCGGCACCAAGGGTGGATTCGCCTATCAGGGCATTGTCGGTGCGGCCTACGACATTCCCGGCATCGCCGGCCTGCAGTTGACTGGCGAATACCGCATGATTGGCCAGCCCTCGTCCTTCACCATGGGCAACTACACCGCCAGTGGGCCGGACGGAACGGGTCACGCCAGCTTCGACCACCGCTTCAACCACCAGTTCATCGTTGGCGTCCGCTACGCGTTCAACAGCGCGCCACCGCCGCCGCCGCCGGCCCCTGCCGCCGTCCCCCCCGCACCGACCGCGGCCCGGACCTACCTGGTGTTCTTCGACTGGGATGGCGCAGCCCTTACCGGCCGTGCGCGTGAGATCGTGGCGGAAGCCGCCCAGGCCTCGACCCATGTCCAGACGACCCGCATCGAGGTCAATGGCTATACCGATAATTCAGCCGCCCATCCCGGCCCACGGGGTGAGAAGTACAACCTTGGCCTGTCCATGCGTCGTGCGGACAGCGTGAAGGCCGAGCTGATCCGTGATGGCGTGCCCGCCAACGCCATCGACATCCATGGCTATGGCGAAGCCCACCCGCTGGTGCCCACCGGCCCCGACACGCGTGAACCCCAGAACCGCCGTGTCGAGATCATCCTGCACTAAGTGTAAGGAAATGAAAGGAGGCATTGATCTGCCTCTTTTCCCCTTCCATTCCCATAGTGTTATACCGTATGAGATATTCGCGCAGCGCGGTGCCTCGATGTCACATGCAGGCCTGCCCATGTGACTATCGCCTGTCTACGGGCATAAGGATGATGTCTTGCCAAATCTCTCTTCCCAGAAAATTACACAGTTCCTGAAATTTGGCGTTGTCGGGCTTCTGGGGCTGTGTTGGGATACGGGAACGGTTTACAGCCTTCGCCCCTTCGTGGGGCTGACGATTGCGACGATCGCCGCGTATTTCATCGCGGCGTCGATCAACTGGTTGATCAACCGCCTGTGGACCTTCCGCAACGTGGGCAACCAGCATCATTTCGTCATCCAGTGGCTGCGTTTCCTTGCGGGCAATTCACTGGGCTTTTTCCTGAACCGCGGCTGCGTCTTCACGCTGTTCCACCTTTCCCCCATATTCAAGACCTATCCGGTGCTGGCGCTGGCGGCCGGGGCGGCAGCGGGCATGATGGCGAACTTCCATATCAGCCGGAAGCTCGTTTTCCATCCCGAATCCACCCACCCCGAACGCAAGACGGCGGAAATCGTCCCGTTTCAGCCTGAACGCGCCGTAGTCCAGAATACGGTTTCCAGCCGCACGGCGGTCGTGAATTCCCGCAGCAAGCTCGGATAACGGGCCTGCGCGCCATAGGCCGCGCCCACCACATCCAGCCGGCGGACCCCATCTTCCACCAGCGCGGTATATTCATCCCCGCCATATAACGCGATCCATGACCAGTACGGATTGCCCTCGCGCAGCGTGCGCGGGCTGGCGTGCAGGCGTGCGCCCACCTCGGCATACCCGATCAGGCATGGGGCCAGCGTCACCAGCAGGTCGAGCATGTCGCCCGTCTGGGCACGGTCAAGTATAAAGCGGCTGTAGGCAAGTAATTCGATCGATTCCTCCGCCTGTTCCAGCGCCGGGTCCCCTATCCCCCACTGGCGGCAGTAGCCCACATGCATGGACAGTTCGGTATCCAGTATGCCCGACAGCAGGCCGGCCGCATGCCGCATGCCCGCAAGGGTATCCGACTTGTGAACCAGCAGGGCGCAGGCGCGGGCGTACTGGATCAGGTAGAGATAATCCTGGATCAGGAAGTTGCGGAACGCCGCCACCGCCAGCGTGCCATCCGCCACGCCATGCACGAACGGATGGTCCACAAAATCCAGCCACTGCGCCATGCTGTCATGGCGCAGGCGGCCAGCAAGCCCCTGCGTCAGCAGCGGCCAGTCCCGTTCCGCCTGCCATTCTCCGGTCATGTTTCCTGTCTCCTGCTGGGCCTGCCCACCCTGCGCCGCGCATGGCACGCAACAGCCATATGGGTGCAACACGCATGTTCGTGCTTCCGGTCTGGCGCTACGTGCGCTAGGTGAATGAAACCGGTTTTACATCTATACCTTCAATACAGGATCGTCTGTTTCCCGCCATGCCCACAACAAACGACATTCGTGCCACCTTCCTCGACTATTTCGCGGGGAACGGGCATCAGATCGTGCCGTCCTCGTCCCTGGTGCCGCACAACGATCCGACGCTGCTGTTTACCAATGCTGGTATGGTGCAGTTCAAGAACGTGTTCACCGGGCAGGAAACGCGCCCCTATTCCCGCGCCACCACGGCCCAGAAGGTCGTGCGCGCGGGCGGCAAGCACAACGACCTGGACAATGTGGGCTACACCGCCCGCCATCACACGTTTTTCGAGATGATGGGCAATTTCTCGTTCGGGGATTATTTCAAGGCCGAAGCCATCGAACTGGCCTGGAAACTGGTGACCGGCACGTTCGGCCTGCCCCGCGAAAAGCTGCTGACCACCGTCTATGCCGATGACGAGGAAGCCGCCAGCCTGTGGCGCAGGATCGCGGGCCTGTCCGATGACCGGATCATCCGCATTCCCACCTCCGACAATTTCTGGCGCATGGGGGATACGGGTCCATGCGGCCCGTGTTCCGAAATCTTCTACGACCACGGCCCCGAAGTGGCGGGCGGCCCGCCCGGTTCCCCTGATGAGGACGGCGACCGGTTTACCGAGATCTGGAACCTCGTGTTCATGCAGTATTTCGAAAACCCGCCCGGCACGCGCTCGCCGCTGCCGCGCCCGTCCATCGACACCGGGCTGGGGCTGGAACGCTTTGCGGCCATCCTGCAGGGCAAGCGCGACAACTACGACACCGATACCTTCCGCGCCCTGATCCTGGCCTCGGCCGAAGTAACCGGGCAGGACCCGGACGGGCCGTTCAACGCCAGCCACCGCGTGGTGGCCGACCACCTGCGCTCCACCTCGTTCCTGATTGCCGATGGCGTGCTGCCGTCCAAGGACGGGCGGGGCTACGTCCTGCGCCGCATCATGCGCCGCGCCATGCGCCATCTGCACATGATGGGCACGACGGAACCGACATTCTACAAGCTGGTTCCCGCGCTGATCCGGCAGATGGGCGAAGCCTATCCCGAACTGGTCCATGCCCGCGCCCTGATCGAAGGGACGATGAAGGGCGAGGAAGAACGCTTCAAGGCCATGCTGGACCGTGGGCTGTCGCTGCTGGCGGACGAGACGGCGCACCTTGGCGATGGCGCGCCCCTGCCCGGCGCCGTAGCCTTCAAGCTATATGACACGTTCGGCTTCCCGCTTGACCTGACACAGGACGCCCTGCGCGGCACCAGCCATGGCGTGGACGTTGAAGGCTTCAACGAGGCCATGGACGTGCAGCGCAAGCGCGCCCGCGCGGCATGGAGCGGGTCGGGCGACAGCGCCACCGAAACCGTATGGTTCGAGGCGCGCGATACCTTCGGCGCCAGCGAATTCCTTGGCTACACGACCGAGACCTCGGATGCCGAGGTCCAGACCGTGGTCGTGGATAACGCGCAGGTGGACAGCGCCGGACCGGGCACCAAGGTGGCCCTGCTGCTGAACCAGACCCCGTTCTATGGCGAAAGCGGTGGTCAGGTGGGCGACACCGGCACCATCACCGCACCCGGGCTGCATATCGCCATTACCGACACACAGAAGAAGCTGGGCGACCTGCTGGTGCATTACGGCACGGTCATCGAAGGCACGGTCAAGCCCGGCATGGCGGTCACGGCTCAGGTTGACCATGCCCGCCGCGGTGCCATCCGCGCGCACCATTCCGCCACCCACCTGCTGCACGAGGCCCTGCGCCGCCGCCTGGGCGATCATGTCACGCAGAAGGGCAGCCTGAACGCGCCCGACCGCCTGCGCTTCGACGTCAGCCAGCCCCGCCCGATCACGCCAGAGGAACTGGCGGATATCGAGGCCGAGGTGAACGCCCGAATCCGTGAAAACACGGACGTCACCACCCGCCACATGACGCCCGAAGAAGCCATTGAACAGGGCGCCATGGCCCTGTTTGGCGAGAAATACGGCGATGAGGTCCGCGTGGTGTCCATGGGCGGCCCGGAAGACGGGCGCGCGGGCTGGTCGATCGAACTGTGTGGCGGCACCCATGTGCGCCGCACCGGCGATATCGGCCTGTTCCGCATCACGTCCGAAAGTGGCGTGTCATCGGGCGTGCGGCGGATCGAGGCCGTAACCGGCCTTGCCGCGCAGAACGCCACCATCGCTACCGAGGAACGCCTGAACCAGGTGGCCGCCATGATGCGCGTGCCGCCTGCCGAAGCCCCCGAGCGCCTTGCGGTGCTGCTGGAAGAGCGCAAGGTGATGGAGCGCCAGATTTCCGACCTGCAGCGCAAGCTGGCATCGGGCAGCCAGTCGGCGGCATCGATCGTGGAAATCAACGGCATCAGGCTCGATGCCCGCAACGTGGGTGAACTGCCGCCCAAGGAACTCAAGCCGCTGGCCGATTCCCTGCGGAACGAAATCGGGTCGGGCGTGATCGCCCTGATCTCCACCGCCGATGGCAAGGGCAGCATCGTGGTCGCCGCTACCCCTGACCTGGCGGAAAAGGTGGACGCCGTAACCCTGGTCCGCGCGGCCAGCACCGCCATGGGTGGCAAGGGCGGCGGTGGCCGTCGCGACATGGCGCAGGCTGGCGGCCCGGACACCAGCAAGGTGGAGGCCGCACTCGACGCCGTGCGCACCGCCATGGCGGGCGGGGCGGCCTGACCCACGGCCCCATTTACACGCAACGGACACGCAACGGCGCACCCTGTGCGCCGTTGTGCTGTACGCCCCCGCCCGCGATGCATGAATACTGCAATACAGGAAGTGAATGTTTCTTAATTATATTGTGGTTACATAGTATTTCCACAAACCCGCATGAAGAAACAGTTGTGCCCCACAGGTGTTCCCATGATACAGCTATCATGGGATACCACCCCAGCCGCCGGATTGTGCCGCAACGTCATTGCGGCGGGCGGATCTGTCTTTATCCGGACATTCAGGTGACAGGATTTTACAATGGCCGCTACCCATACCGCCCGCGATACCCTTATTGACCTGCTGCATGGCGTGGAGCGGTTCAATACCGAAGTCTTTCCGCAGAACCGTGAACTGTTCGCAAGCCTGGCGGAAAGCCAGTCCCCCGACACGCTGTTCATCGCCTGCGCCGACAGCCGGGTAAACCCCAGCATGATCACGCAGACCCAGCCGGGCGACCTGTTCGTGCTGCGCAACATCGGCAATATCGTGCCCGCCTATGGGGAAATGCTGGGGGGCGTGTCATCCGCCATTGAATATGCCGTAAGCGCGCTGAAGGTTTCGCATATCATCGTATGCGGCCATTCCAACTGCGGCGCGATGAAGGCGCTGCTGGACCCCGACCCCACCAAGCTTGCGAAAATGCCCACCGTCGCAAGCTGGCTGCGCAATGCCGAAGCCGCGCGCGCCGTGCTGGAAGCATCCGACGCCGGTCCCGCCAGCGTGCGCAGCCTGTCCGAACAGAACGTGCAGTTGCAGATCGCGCACCTGCGCACCCATCCCGCCGTCGCGGCAGGGCTTGCCCGCGGCACCCTGACGTTGCAGGGATGGTTCTATGACATTGCCAGCGGGGAAGTTGTGGTGCTGGATGAAACGTCACGCACGTTCATCCACGTGGACGAAGCCATCGCCAAGCTGCAGGCGCAGCAGGCGGCTGATACCACCACGCCATAATCCCGGCCCCCTTTCCACGTGGGGACTGCGGCAGGCATGGCCGGGCCTGGCCGCAGCCCTTGCGCTGGCCGCCCTGCCTGTTGGCGCGGGGGCTACCGGCAGCCTCAAGCTTTCCACATGGAACCTTGAATGGCTAACCACGCGCCCGCAGGGCGACCCTGCCCTGCCCGCCGATGTCACGCCGCGCACACCGGCGGAACTGGACCGGCTGGCGCATTATGCCAGCCGCCTTGCCCCCGATATCGCGGCGCTGGAGGAAATTGACAGCCCGCAGCTTGCAGCCCGGCTGTTTCCCGCGCAGCACTACCGCATCTTCATCTCCAATGACCCTGTCGTGCAGAAGGTGGCGCTTGCGGTGCGCGCGGACCTTGCGGTCGTGCGGCATGCGGATGTCACGGCGCTGGATGTCTATCCCCCTTCCGCCCCCCATCACCTGCGCGCCGGGCTGGACCTGACGATAGGACAGGGTACGGACAGCGTGCGCGTGCTGGTGGTGCACCTGAAGGCGGGATGCCGCGATTCGCGGCAGACGGACCGCAAGCCTGCCTGCCAGACGCTGATGCGCCAGATCGCGATCGTTCAGGACTGGATCATGGAACGGCAGGACGAAGGGGAAGCCTTTGTCGTAATGGGGGATTTCAACCGCCTGCTGGCGCCTGACGATCCCGCATGGCGGGCACTGTCTGAAAACGGCCCGCTGGCGCTGGCGACATCGGGCCACGCCAGCCCCTGCGCGCAGGGGCGTTATTTCATCGACCATATCATCGCAGGCGGCCCCGCGCGTGAATGGCTGCGGCCGGACAGCCTGCGCGTCATGCTGTACCGCGAAAACGGACATGATGATCCCACGCGCCTGTCCGATCACTGTCCCGTATCGGTCAGGCTTTCACTCCCCTGATGCAGGCGGTATGAACAGGCCAGCCAGTCATTCCGGCCAGATACCCGACGCATGCATGGCGTTCCACCCCACCGCCAGCACGATCAGAACAAACACGATCGCCCCCATGAGCTGGAACAGTTCCTTGTAAGGCATGAATTCGGTGGCCATGGCGGCCGCCTGACTGGTCGCCACGGCGTCACTGTCGGTCGGCCCGACATGTGCCTGGGCCTCGGGCACCGGGCCGGGATCGGGAATGGCGGTGGCCGCAAGCGCCGCCTCATCTTCCTGCACGGCTTCATGCAGGGCCTCCACAGGGTGCGCCACGCCTGCGGGAACAGCGGACTGCGCGACTGTGGTCCGGTCCTGATCGGGGGTATCGGTCATTGACGCTGTACTCCTGCTTCAGCCAAGTCTGTGCCATATATCGACAGGTCGGCAAAGAACCAACCATAGGATCAGGCCATCCCGTGCCATACTACCACATGCCGCCAGAACAGGAGAGATGCATGCCAGCCCTGAAACTGACCCGCCGACACGGCCTGCTTGCCGCACTGGCTACGCTGCTGCCCGCCGGCCTGCCGGGGGTGGCGCAGGCACGCCGGCCCCTGCGTATCGGCATGATCGGGTCGGGCCATGTCGGCAGCACGCTGGGGCATCTGTGGACCCGGGCGGGGCACCAGGTCATGTTTTCCGACATCCATAAGGGGCCTGCGAAAAAACTGGCGTCGGAACTCTACCCCCTCGCGCGTGAGGGCACCCCGCAGGAAGCGGCGAAGTTTGGCGACGCCGTGGTGCTGGCGGTCCCCTATGGCGCGCTGCCCCAGCTACGGCACACCATCGGGACGATCGTGGGCACCAAGCCGCTGATCGACCCGACCAATCCCTATGGCTGGCGGGACGGGAAGATCGGGCGGCTGGCGCTGCGCAAGGGGGCGGGCATCACCACGCAGGCGCTGTTCCCGCAGGCATCGGTGGTACGGGCCTTCAATTCCGAGGACATGACCACGCTGGAGGCCGAGACATTCCGCACGCCGCCCCGCCTGGCCCTGCCCATGGCGGGCGACGTGGTGCAGGCGCTGTATGTGGCGGGCTGGCTGATCCATGACGCGGGGTTCGACCCCGTCATGGTCGGCCCGCTTTCGACGGCCATGCTGTTCCAGCCCGGCAACCCCGGATTCGAGGCCCGGATGAACGCCACCGACCTGCGCAACCTGCTGGGGGTTTCGGCCGACAATCCCGTTGACCGGAACCTGGCCGCTCAGTTCTCGGGCGGGATGTAGGCGGCCTGCCGCAGGGCAAGGCCAAACTGGATCCAGCCAATGCCCGCGGCAATCAGTTCAACCGCGACAAACGTGCCGATCAGCCACAGCCCCGACCACGGCAGCGTCACATACAGGCACACCCCCACCAGCAGGCTGATCAGGCCACCAAGCCCGATCAGCCACCAGCCCTGCAGCCCGCGCTGCTGGAACGCCATGATGATGCGCCCGATGCCGGATACGACCAGGCAGGCGGAAATGAAGATGGTGATGACCAGGGAGCCGGTGGCCGGTTCCTCCATCATCATCGTACCCGCAAGGATATACAGCGCGCCCCCCAGGATGGACATGAGGCGCCCGCTCCAGTCACGCACGACAAAGGCATGCACAAGCTGGATCGTGCCCGCGACAAACAGCAGCACCCCAAGCAGGATGGTGCTGGCCAGCGACACCGCCAGCGCATCCACCCACGCCACGATGCCCAGGCCGAACGATATGGCGCCCAGGCCGACAAACAGCCCCCAGCGCTGCGTAAATGGCGTTTCCATGCACAAAAACCCTTTATTCCTGTAATGTATTCTTCCGGTTCCCGTTTCATAACAGGCCGGCGGCACTGTGCGATACAGGCTTTTGGACACGGCGCCATGACGGACGGTGATTGACAGGACGGGCACAGTACTTCTATACGCGCCCGACTGCCGGGAACGTGGACGGTACGGCTGGTGCCCATGGGTGATTGCTCCCCGGTGCCGGTAATACGGATCGCGCCCGTCCTGTTCATGCGGAACAGGACCTACCGGTGCAACGACATGGCCATACGGTCCCGCCGCATGCCATGCAGATGAATGAAGAGAGAGCGCGCAGATGAGCAAGCGCCTTGAGAGCAAGTATAAAATCAACCGCCGCCTTGGCGTAAACCTGTGGGGCCGTGCGAAGTCCCCGGTCAACAAGCGCGAATACGGCCCCGGCCAGCACGGCCAGCGCCGCAAGCAGAAGCCCTCCGACTTCTCCGTGCAGCTGATGGCCAAGCAGAAGCTGAAGGGCTACTACGGCAACATCGGCGAAAAGCAGTTCCGCAAGTATTATGACGAGGCCGTCCGCCGCAAGGGCGATACCTCCGAAAACCTGATCGACCTGCTGGAACGCCGGCTGGACGCGGTCGTGTACCGCCTGAAGTTCGCGATCACCCCGTTCGCGGCGCGTCAGTTCATCAGCCATGGCCACATCACGGTCAACGGTCGCAAGGTCAACATCCCCTCCTTCCTGGTGCGTGATGGCGACGTGATCGAAGTCCGTGAAAAGTCCAAGCAGCTGGCGATCGTGCTGGATGCGGCGCAGAGCGGCGAACGCGACGTGCCGGAATACATGGAAGTGGACCACCGCCAGATGAAGGGGTCGTTCCTGCGCAGCCCCAAGCTGTCGGACGTGCCCTATCCGGTGCAGATGGAACCGAACCTGGTCATCGAATTCTACTCTCGCTGATCATTACCCGGAACCGGGCAGGCGTGACGCCGGGCGTGGGGGCTTTTGTCCCTGCGTCCGGCGTCCGCGTTTCTGGCCCCTGCCCGCTTCCGCCTTCCGTCCATCGGGCCAGCCGCAGGAATGGAGCAAGACCATGACCGCCACCGCCGCCGATACCCCGCTTGCCGCCGAAATTACCCGGCGGCGTACATTCGCCATCATCTCGCACCCTGATGCGGGCAAGACCACGCTGACCGAACGCATCCTGCGCGCCGGTGGCGCGATCCAGATGGCAGGCAACGTGCGGGCCAAGGGCGAGCGGCGGCGCACGCGTTCGGACTGGATGGGGATCGAGCGCGACCGTGGCATTTCCGTCGTGACCTCGGTCATGACGTTCGAATATGGCGGCTGCATCTTCAACCTGCTCGACACGCCGGGCCATGAAGACTTTTCCGAAGATACCTACCGCACGCTGACGGCGGTGGACGCCGCGGTGATGGTGATCGACGCCGCCAAGGGCATCGAGGCGCGGACGCGCAAGCTGTTCGAGATCTGCCGTCTGCGCGATATTCCCATCGTCACCTTCATCAACAAGATGGACCGCGAATCACAGGACCCGTTTGCCCTGCTGGATGAAATCTCGTCCTCGCTGGCGCTGGATGTCTCGCCGGCTACATGGCCGGTGGGGCGGGCGGCCAAATTCGTCGGCACCTACGATATCCGCCACCGCGAACTGCATGTGACCGAACCGCTGGACCAGACCGACCCGCGCATGGTGCAGTTGGGCGAGGACCTGGAACTGGTTGAGGCGGCGCTACCGGAATTCGACCTTGAAAGCTTCAATGCAGGGCACCTGACGCCGGTGTTCTTCGGCAGTGCGATGAAGGAGATCGGCGTGACCGACCTGCTGGACGCGCTGGCCGCCTTCGGCCCGCCGCCGCGCGACCAGGCGACGGAAACACGCAACGTGCGCGCCGATGAACCGGCGCTGACCGCGCTGGTGTTCAAGATCCAGGCCAACATGGACCCCAACCACCGCGACCGCATGGCCTTTGCCCGTATCTGTTCGGGCAAGCTGCAACGCGGCATGCGGCTCAAGCATGTACGCATTGGCAAGCAGTTCGCGCTGCATACGCCGCAGTTCTTCTTCGCACGTGACCGGCAACTGGCCGAGGAAGCGTTCGCGGGCGACGTGGTGGGCATTCCCAACCACGGCACGCTGCGCATTGGCGATACGCTGACCGAAGGCGAGGACCTGCGCTTTACCGGCGTGCCCTATTTCGCACCTGAGATCCTGCGCCGCGTGCGGCTGGATGACGCGATGAAGGCCAAGAAGCTGCGGCAGGCCCTGACCGAACTGGCGGAAGAAGGAGTGGTCCAGTTGTTCCGCCCGCAGGATGGCGCCCCACCCATCGTGGGCGTGGTCGGCACGCTGCAGCTTGATGTGCTGCAATCGCGGCTGAAGGGGGAATACGGGGTTGCGATCGGCTTCGAATCGACGCCCTACAACCTGGCCCGCTGGGTCACCGGCCCGCGTGACAAGCTGGAAGCCTTCTGCATGGCCAACCGTACGGCCATGGCGGATGATATTGATGGGGACCCGGTCTTCCTTGCGTCGTCAGCGTTCATGATGAAGCGCACGGCGGAAGGCAACCCGGACCTGACATTCCATGACATCAAGCAGATCGGGCAGGAAATCGCCTGACCGTGCGGGCTGGCGCAACCGGCCCGCATTACAGGCGCAGATGAGGTCTTGCCTAATCCCGCCCGTCTGTCGCATCTAGGCGCATCATGTCCGACACACAGCCCCGCCCGCACCTGCCCCGCCTGCATCTGCACGACAGCAGGACGCGCAGCACCGTTCCCTTCGTCCCGCTGGCACCCGACAACGTGCGGGTCTATTACTGTGGCCCCACGGTCTACGACCTGGCGCATATCGGCAACCTGCGCGCCATGCTCACGGCCGATGTGCTGGTGCGCCTGCTGCGCCACCTGTACCCAAACGTGACCTACGTGCGCAACATCACGGACGTGGATGACAAGATCAACGCCCGCGCCCATGCCAATGGCGAATCCATTGCCGACCTGACCGCGCGCACCATCCGCGATTTCCATGAGGACCTGGCCGCCGTGTCCATCCTGCCACCGGATGTGGAGCCGCGCGCGACCCATCATATCGGTGAAATGCAGGACATGATCCGCAGCCTGATCGAAAGCGGCCATGCCTATGAGGCCGAAGGACACGTCCTGTTCGCGGTGAACACCTACCCGTCCTATGGCGCGCTGTCGGGCCGCACGCCCGATGACCTGATCGCGGGCGCGCGGGTGGAAGTCGCCCCCTACAAGCGTGATCCGGGTGATTTCGTGCTGTGGAAGCCGTCCGATGACCAGACGCCGGGATGGGACAGCCCGTGGGGCCGGGGCCGCCCGGGCTGGCATATCGAATGTTCGGCCATGTCGCAGCGTTACCTGGGCGAAAGCTTCGATATCCATGGCGGCGGGTCGGACCTGCTGTTCCCCCATCACGAGAACGAACGCGCGCAGAGCATGTGCTGCCACCCGCATGGCCGCTTCGCCAATCACTGGGTGCATAACGCCATGCTGCTGGTGAACGGGGAGAAGATGTCGAAATCCCTCGGCAACTTCCTGACCGTGCGCGACGTGCTGCGTGATACCCCGGCGGAAGCCCTGCGCCTGCTGCTGCTGCGCGCGCAGTACCGTTCGGTGCTGAACTTTACACAGGAAGGTCTGGACGAGGCCAAGCAGATGCTTGACCGCTTCTACCGGGCATTGGAAAACCTTGATCCCATGCAGGATTCCGTGCCCGCGCCGGGCAGCGTGGTGCAGGTGCTGTGCGATGACCTGAACACACCCCGCGCCCTGGCGGAAATGCACGCGCTGGCCGATGCGGCCATGACGGGTGACAGCAGGGCCGCAGCGCAACTGAAGGCCGCGGGCAACCTGATCGGCCTGCTGCAGGACACACCGGAGGCATGGTTCCGTGGCGGGGCGAAGGTAGACCCGGCCCATGTCGAACGCCTGATCGAAGAACGGCTGGCCGCCCGCAAGGCGCGTGACTTTGCCCGCGCGGATGAAATCCGCAACGCCCTTGCCGCACAGGGTATCGTGCTGGAAGACGGGCCACAGGGCACGACATGGAGGCAAGCATGACCGGCCGCGATGGCGGGGCGGATATCGGCCCCATCGGCAACAGCCCGGTCGTGATCCTTGTCCGGCCCCAGATGGCCGAGAACATCGGCACCACGGCGCGCGCCATGGCCAATGGCGGGCTGTTCCACATGCGCATTGTCGCCCCGCGTGATGGCTGGCCACAGGAACGCGCGTGGCGCAGTGCGTCCGGTGCCGACCGTATCCTTGAATCCGCGCAGGTGTTTGACACGGTGGATGACGCGGTGGCCGACCTGCACCATGTCTTCGCCACCTGCCCGCGCCCGCGCCATATCGTCAAGCCGGTGCTGACCGCGCGCGGCGGTGCGGCCGAACTGCGCGAAATGACCGATCGCGGGCTGAAGGTCGGCCTGATGTTCGGCCCCGAACGCGCGGGGCTGGATAATGATGACATGGCGCGCGCCGATGCGCTGATCCGCTATCCGCTCAATCCTGCGTTCATGTCGCTCAACCTGGCGCAGGCGGTGATGATCATGGCGTATGAATGGTGGATGGCGGCGGACGATACGCCGCCGCGCACGCTCATGACCAACGAGACGCATGTGGCGACCCGTGGCGAGCTGGACAACTTCATGCGCCACCTGATTGCCGATCTGGATGAATGCGGTTTCCTGCGCAATGAACAGAAGCGCCCGGGCATGGTGCGCAACCTGCGGCACTTCTTCCTGCGTGGCGAGGTCACGGAACAGGAACTGCGCACGCTGCACGGCGTGGTGACGGAACTGTCGCGCGGGCGCAAGGCGCGAAAAGAGTAAAGCTTCACGGAACGCCGCCTTTTTGAAAAAAGGCGGCACCCAAAAACTTTTATGACTTCTGGACCTTCTCCATAAAAAAGCCCGGTGCGAAACCGGGCTTTTTCTTATCAGCGCGCCGCGACCTGCAGCCGGTCGGCCACGCGCGCCCGGCCCATAAGGGGCAGCAGGTCGCGCATTTCCGGCCCGCTCTCCTCCCCCGTCAGCGCAAGGCGCAACGGGTGGAACAGGGCGCGCCCCGTGCGGCCCGTGGCGTCCTTTACGGCCGTGGTCCATGTCTTCCACGTGGTTTCATCCCATGGTTCCGCAGGCAGCGACTCCAGTGTGCGCAGCAGGAAGGGACGGTCGGCCTCCTCGATTACCGGGGGGATGATCTCACCGGCCACGACATCCCACCAGTGGCGCAGTTCGCCCGCCATATCCACATTGCCCCGCACCGCCAGCCAGAAGGCTTCGGTCGCGCCTTCTGGCAGGCGGGCGCGGATGTCCTCAAACGGCATGGCGTGCATGATGCGGCGGTTCAGGCCAAGGAGCTGCCGCATGTCAAACCGCGCGGCGGAGCGCGAGACACGGCCAAGGTCATAAGTCTTGGCCAGTTCATCAAACGACAGCGGCGCCGGGTCATCCGCACTGCCCAAGCGTGCGAGATAGGACACGATGGCCGACGGTTCGACCCCGTCCTGCCGCAGCGCGCGAATCGACAGCCCGTCAAACCGCTTGGACAGCTTGCCGCCGCCCTCGTCCAGCAGCAGCGGCAGGTGCGCGAAGGTGAACTGGTTGCGCCTTGCCCCCAGTGCCTCGGCAATGTCGATCTGCACGCCGGTATTGGTCACATGGTCCTCGCCCCGGATAATGTGGGTGATGCCCAGTTCCATGTCATCCACGACGGATGCCAGCGTGTACAGCACCGTCCCGTCCGCGCGCACCAGAACGGGGTCGGAAATGGCGGGCAGCTTGACGCGCGACGGTCCCATGACCAGATCATTCCATTCCACCGTGCGATGGTCGGACAGCCTGAAGCGCCAGTATGGCACCTTGCCATTGGCTTCGGCCTGCGCGCGCTGCTGGGGCGTCATGCGCAGCATGGCGCGGTCATAGACCGGCGGCTTGCGCATGCGGATGCGGGCCTCGCGCTTGGACGCCAGTTCCTGCTCACTCTCGAAGCACGGATACAGCCGCCCGCTGGCCTTCAGCTTTTCAATGGCCAGTGCGTAACGGTCCAGCCGGTCCGACTGGCGCACGAATTCGTCCCAGCCAATGCCAAGCCAGCGCAGGTCGTCCTGCAGGGCCTGCACGTATTCCTCTTTCGAGCGACCGCGATCGGTATCGTCAATGCGCAACAGGAATCTGGCCTTGTGGCGGCGGGCGAACAGGGCATTGGCAATGGCCTGACGCGCATTGCCGACATGGATCAGCCCGGTCGGGCTGGGCGCAAAACGGAGTTTCATGCCCCCTATATGCGGCGATTACGCCCCGAATGCCAGAGAACACATGCGCAATACGGTGTGGAATACGCCAGCCCTACAAGGTTGGGCCGGTACACGCCCGACCTGCAGGAGACTGCCCACATCATACCGGGCGCATCGGGGCAATTTTTCCAGGCGGGCTACAGGGAACGCCGCCTTTTTGGAAAAAGGCGGCACCCAAAAACTTTAGGGGCTGGCATAGGTAAGCCAACAGAGGCTTGATATGTCGCATGAAAGTACGTCGTCGCAGCAGGCTGCCTGTCAGCATCCAAAAACGCCTTCTGGAGCACTTCGTCGCGGGCACGCCCGCCCGGAGTGCTGCCGAACTTGTCGGCGTCAATCGCAATACAGCGACCCTGTATTACCGCAAATTGCGAGAGATCATCGCGGAACAGATTGCTCATGAGGCACCGGTCTCAGGTGAAATCGAAGTCGATGAGAGCTATTTCGGTGGACATCGCAAAGGAAAACGGGGCCGGGGCGCTGCCGGGAAAGTGGCTGTCTTTGGCCTGCTGAAACGGCATGGCCGCGTCCATGCCGTCATGATCCCCAATGCCGGGCACCAGACGCTGATGTCGATCATTCGAAGAAAAGTGCAGCCGGATTCAATCGTCTACAGCGATTCCTGGCACGCTTACGACAAGCTGGATGTCTCGGAATTTCATCATGAACGCATCGACCACAGCAGGCATCTTGCCCTGGGCAGAAATCATATAAACGGCATCGAGAATTTCTGGAGCCAGGCAAAACGGCATCTGCGGCGATACAATGGAATACCACGCAAGGACTTCCATCTCTTCCTGGCCGAGTGCGAGTGGCGCTTCAACATCCGCTCGCCGGCAAAACTCCTGAAAATCCTCACTCAATGGGCTAAACTGCCCGCGTGAACCGTCCCAAACAATGCTTACCTATGCCAGCCCCAAACTTTTATATCTTTAGGGATTCAGGGGCGTTCTTATGCCTCGTCATCCCCATCACCGCCACGGCGGGGGTCGAACGCGCGCCAGTCACGTTCCATCGGACTTGCGGCATGGGCCGCGAAATCGTCCAGTTCGTTGGCCGAACGCCATCCCTGATCGCCCGCTTCCAGCACTTCCGCGTCCTCGCCAAAGGAAAACCATGCCTTGAGGATATCGGCCGCCGACAGGCCGGGCATGCGGCAGCGTTCGATGCTGTCACGCACATAGGCGCGCGCAAAGGCATTGGCCTGGATCAGGTCGGGAAAGCCGCCGACTTCCTCGACAATATTGTCCTCGGCACCGCCTGACAGATCCAGAATCCGCACGCGCCAGCCCCCTTCGGGGGCAAAAATGGTTTCCGACAAGTTGAAGCCTTTCGTTATGCGTCCCAGCGCGGGACGTGACCTGCGGCCTAGCGGTTGCGCATGTGGCGCAGCAGGAACTCACGCCCCGCCTTGACCCGTGGCACATCGTCATAGGCCACGATATCGGCCGTGGCATAGGTTTCCGACCAGCGGTCGGGGATGAACGATCCGGTGCCGATCACATCGACCGGGGCATGGGCATCGGCCATGCTGAGGCATTTTTCCACGCTGAACCCCGATGACGCGATGATGCGCACATGCGCGAACCCGGCCTCGTCCAGCGCCTCACGCATGCGCCAGATGGCGGCGGCGGAAACCCCTGTGCCCACAAGGTAGCGCAGTTCCTTGTCCGAGCGGTACCGCCGGATGCTGCCCGGCGTGTGGCGTTCCAGCACGTCATAGGATGATTGCGGGTCCAGCCCCTCCAGAAAGCGGCCACCATGCGTATCCAGACGCACGGCCAGCCGCCCGGTTGCGGCAAGGTCCGGGAAATGGCGGCAGACTTCCAGCGCGTCCGTCACCTCGCGCCCAAAATAATCCACCAGCACCACAAGGTCCATCTCCGGATAGACTTCATGAAACATCTCGGCCGCCCGCAGGGTGGACCCGGCATAGCCCACCAACGCGTGCGGCATGGTGCCCAGCCCCTTCGTGGTGCCGAAATAATGCGCCGTCGCGTCATTGGCGCCGCCGATAAAGCCCAGCGCCCCTTCCTTCTGGGCGGCATGGCTGCCGACGGAGGCGGCATAGGCCATCTGTTCCTGCATGCCAAAGCCCGCGCAGTGCCGTGCCTCCATCGCCATGAAGCGCACATGCGGCAGCGCCATGGCCATCTGGTAGGCATTGTGGGCGGCGACACAGGCCGGGCCAAGGCGCTGGAGCACCAGCGTCTCCAGCACCGCAAGCTGCGCGAACGACCCGGTCACATAGGCCAGCGGTTCGCCCGCGCCCACCCATGTCCCCTCGGGGAACATGAGGTCGCGTTCAATGGCGATCCCGCGTTCGGCGGCGACGGCGCGCAGCCAGTCCACCATCAGCCGGGGCGCGGACACGACGGGGCGGCGCAGGAAGACGGCGTATGTCACCTTCCTGTCCCCAAAGTGTTCGACAATGGCACGCGTGCGGTTGAAATACGCATCGGTGCGGGCGGCGATCACGTCACGTTCCACCGCGCCCGCACCCCGGCCTGCCTTCTCACCATGGGTCATAGCCCCTCCAATCCCCCCGATACGGGCGGGACTAGCGTGTCCCGCCCTGCGTGCGATGCATCCGCGTCTTCAGTTCCTCAGACAGGCGGAACGCCATTTCCAGCGACTGTTCCGCATTCAGGCGCGGATCGCAGAAGGTCTCATAGCGTTCACCCAGATCGGCTTCCGTCAAGCGGTGGGCACCGCCGATGCACTCGGTCACGTTCTGGCCGGTCATCTCGAAATGCACGCCGCCGGGATGGGCGCCGGCGGCCTCGAACACGTCGAAAAAGCCATGAATCTCCGACAGGATGGCATCGAACGACCGCGTCTTGACGCCCGTCGAGGTCGAGCTGGTATTGCCATGCATGGGGTCGCACAACCATGTGACCGTCCGCCCCGTGGCCATCACTTTCTCAAGCAGCGGCGGCAGGTAGTCACGCACCTTGCCCGCCCCCATGCGCGAGATGAGCGAAATGCGCCCGGCTTCATCGCTGGGGTTGAGGATATCGAGCAACTGCTCCAGGTCCTCGATGGTCGTGGTGGGGCCGACCTTGATCCCGATGGGGTTGCGCACCCCGCGCAGGAACTCGACATGCGCGCCATCGGGCTGGCGGGTGCGGTCGCCGATCCATACGAAATGGGCCGAGCAGTCATACCATTCGCCCGATGTCGAATCGATGCGGGTCAGCGCCTGCTCGTACGGCAGCAGCAGGGCCTCGTGCGAGGTATAGAACTCGGTCTCGTCAATCTGGGGCGTGGTGGCCGCCGTCAGGCCGCACGCGCCCATGAAGTCCAGCGTTTCGCCAATGCGTTCGGCCAGCAGCCCGTAACGCTGCGCCAGCGGCGAGCGTTCGACGAAGCCCAGGTTCCAGCGATGCACCTCATGCAGGTTGGCGTATCCGCCGCTGGCGAAGGCGCGCAGCAGGTTCATGGTGCCGACGGACTGGAAGTAGCCGGTTTCCATGCGCCTGGGATCGGGAATGCGCGCGGCTTCGCTAAAGTCCGAACCATTGATGATGTCACCGCGATACGACGGCAGCGTCACGCCATCCTTCGTCTCGTTATCGGACGAACGCGGCTTGGCGTACTGGCCGGCCATGCGCCCGATCTTGATGACGGGCACCTTCGCGCCAAAGGTCAGCACCACGGCCATCTGCAGCAGCACGCGGAAGGTGTCGCGCACGATATCGGCGGTGAATTCGCTGAAGCTTTCGGCGCAGGCGCCGCCCTGCAGCACGAAGGCCTGCCCCGTGGCGGCCTTGGCCAGATGGGCGCGCAGGCGACGGGCTTCCCCCGCGAAGACCAGCGGGGGGTAGCGGCGCAGGCGCGCCTCCACGCCTTCCAGGGCGGTCTCGTCGGGATATCGCGGCATCTGCCGCGCCGGAAACGACCGCCAGCTCTCCGGCGTCCAGGCCTGCCGGGAAGAACTGTTGTGGCTGTGCGTCGCACTCATGGGTCGGATCCTAATTCCTCTTGATACAAGACAGTCCCCGCCGCCCGTGGCGGAAGGGCAGTCTTTATGTCGAAAAAAGCCCCGCATGGCAAAGCCTGTTCTGGCCCGCCCCCCGGTGGCGACACCACCGGCGGGGGATCAATGTTGCATTGACGCCACAAACCAACGCGATCCATACAGTTGCAGGTCGCATTACAGTCATGCTTCCCCCATATGTAAAAGCAGCATGGTTGGGCTGCCAGACCACGGCTTCCCCTGACGGGGCATGGTTGGCATGGTGCCCCCTCTGGTAAAAGGATTACGGATCATGGCCACCACACGTGGGAAATTCATAACCGCCCTGGCAGCCGGGCTGTGCCTGTTCAGCGTGACGGCCATGGCCGCGCCCGACAACAGTGACGACAGCAACAGCCAGAACGAGGACAAGATGACCGTTCATGGCCAGCGCAACCACCTGCCGCCCGGCTATGAGGAAGCGCCGTCCATGGAACTGAACCACGGTCCCGACCCCGACCATCTGGAACACGTGCATCGTGATTCGGTCACCGGCACGGACCTGTCACGCTTCGGCACTGCATACCAGAGCAGCGGGATCAATGGCGATGGCCAGCTTGGCGATTCGACCGGCAATGGCTGGGTAGCGCCCCGCTAAAAACGGCTTCAGGGATAATAAAAGTTTCCGGGTGTCGCCTTTTTTTAAAAAGGCGGCGTCCCTTGGGGCTTTTTTTGATGTCCGGGATATTGCAACCGTTGCCGGGAGCCGGCCGACAACGATTTTTTGCATGGGCTGTATCAGACCGGGTGATGCGGCGTGACCCGCGTGCGGGTGCGCATGGTCACGAATTCCTCCGCCGAGGAGGGATGGATGCCGATGGTCCGGTCCCAGTCCCCCTTCTTCAGCCCCGCCGTCACGGCAATGGCCAGGCCCTGCATGATTTCCGGCGCGTCATCGCCCAGCATGTGCGCGCCCACCACCACCTGGCTGGCCTGATCCACCACCAGCTTCATGAAGGTGCGCTGCTGGCGGCCACTGAGCGTGTTGCGCATGGGGCGGAAGCGGCTGACATATACATCCACGTCGTCCTTATGCGCGGCCTCGGCTTCCGTCAGGCCGACACTGGCCAGGGCGGGGGTAAAGAACACCGCCTTGGGCGTCGTGCCGTAGGACCACTCGCGCGCCGGTGCGCGGCCAAACAGGCGGTCGGCCAGGTTATGCCCCTCCGCAATGGCCACGGGGGTCAGGTTCAGCCGGTTGGTCACGTCGCCAATCGCATAGATGCCGGGCACGGTTGTCTGGCTGCCTTCATCGACAATGATGCGCCCGTTCTCCTCCATCGCCACGCCAAGCTGGGTCAGGCCAAGGCCGGTGACCTTGGGGTGGCGGCCGGTGGCGAAGAAAACGCAGTCGGTTTCGATCCGGGTGCCGTTATCAAGGGTGACGGCAAGGCTGCCATCCCCGTTCTTTTCAATTCCAGTAGGCGATGCGCTGACATGCTGGCGGATGCCGCGCAGGTCGATGGCGTCATGCAGGGCGTGGCGCAGGTCGCCATCAAAGCCACGTAGCGGCTGCTGCTGGCGGTAGACCAGATCGACTTCCGAGCCGAGTCCACGGAATATCCCCGCGAACTCCACGCCGATATAGCCGCCGCCCACCATGCATACCCGCTGCGGGCGCTGTTTCAGGTGAAAGGCCTGATCGGAGGAAATGGCGTATTCCGCACCGGGAATTTTCGGGGCTGTCGGTGTGGACCCCACGGCTATGACGATCCGCGCGGCAGTCACGCGACGGGGCGCTTCATGCGGGGCCAGCGGGGACGGGTCGATGCGCAGGGTATGCGCGTCCTCGATGGTGGCATGGCCGGTGAACAGCGCCACCCCCGCCTTTTCCAGCATCGAGACATACAGGCCGTTCAGGCGCGTGATCTCCCGGTCCTTGGCTTCAATCAGCGCGGCCCAGTCATGCTGTCCGCGCTTCGTGTTCCAGCCGAAACCGTGGCTGTCATCCACCCAGTCGCCATACTCGCTGGCCTGGACCATCAGTTTCTTGGGTACGCAGCCAAGGTTGACGCAGGTGCCGCCCCAGTGGCGGCTTTCCGCCACGGCCACGCGCGCCCCATGGCTGGAGGCGATGCGCGCGCACCGCACGCCGCCCGAACCCGCGCCAATTACAAACAGATCGAAGTCATAACTCATGCCGGTTGTGCATCCTGCTTCCGGCCGGAAGGACGGCGCGCAGCCTGCGTCATTCCGGCAATCCCCGCCCGGACGCGGGGCGGGACCAATAAAAAAGCCCCGGCCATGTTTTCACTGGCCGGGGCTGGGGCGGGATCAGCGTTCAGCGAACGCCTTTTCCACCACATAGGCGCCGGGGTTGGAGTTGTTCCCCTCGTCAAAGCCACGGTCCTGCAGCATCTTTTCCGTATCGGCCAGCATTTCCGGCGACCCGCAGATCATGACGCGGTCATGTTCGGGGTCCAGTTCGGGGATGTTCAGGTCCCTGAAGATCTTGCCCGTTTCGATCAGCTTGGTAATACGGTCGGTGACGGCGAATTCCTCACGCGTCACGGCCGGGTAGTACAGCAGCTTGCCCTTCACGTCCTCGCCCAGGAACTCATGTTCGGGCAGTTCGTGGCGGATGTGGTTGGAATAGGCCAGCTCACCCGAAATCCGCACCGTGTGGCTCAGGATCACGTGGTCGTAGCGTTCGTAGCATTCCGGGTCCTTGATCAGGCTCATGAAGGGCGCAAGCCCCGTGCCGGTGGACAGGAAATACAGGTTGCGGCCCGGACGCAGGTTGTCCAGCAGCAGGGTGCCCACGGGCTTGCGGCCGATCAGCACCTTGTCGCCCACCTTCACATGGCGCAGGCGCGAGGTCAGCGGGCCATCGGGCACCGCGATCGACAGGAATTCGAGGTGGTCCTCGTAATTCGCGCTGGCGATGCTGTAGGCGCGCAGCAGGGGCTTGCCCTCGACCTCGATGCCGATCATCGTGAACTGGCCGTTCTCGAAGCGCAGCGCCGGGTCGCGCGTGGTGGTGAAGCTGAACAGCCGGTCGGTCCAGTGGTGGACCGACAGCACGGTTTCCGCATTCAGGTGGCTGTATTCCTTGGTCGGTTCGGCCAGGTGGAACACGCCTTCCTGCCCCGCGACCGGGGCAAGGCCGGTAAGCATGGTCTCGGTGGTTGGCATAATCAACGTATCTGACATCTGGTTATCATTCTCCCGGCTGGATATGACGCAGACACAGGATTCCCTGAAACATGCGCCCGGCCACAGCTACATAACTAAGGCGGGCATGTTTAGGCCATCCACAGCGTGGAATTCCAGCACAAAACTAACATATCACGCGCCATGGGGAACGGATCTGGCGCATGATGTCCGTTCCGGGGCGCGCTTGTCACGCCACACGCGTACGATATGGCGTTCTATTCAATGATTTCGGGCATGGATGCAAGTACGGAGTCCATTGTCGTCAGCGCGCGGATGACGCACATAGTCAGGTATGACTCCTGAATTCCCTGACCGGGCCGCCCCTGCCCTGCTGGCGCTGGACGCGGCGATCGCCGCCACCGGCCTGCATGTTGAAACCCGCGAGCGCCCGAAGCTGGAGCGCGTGATCGCCCGCATGCTGCCCCCCGGCGCGGCGCGCATAGATGATGCCGCGTTCCGCGCGGCCCTGTGCACCGTCCGGCGCAAGCCGTGGGGATCGCGGCTCATGGACCTGACCCGCCGCGCGGGGCAGGTGTGGGTGACGCGCGCGGATACGGAAGCCGCCGCCGCAGGCGTGGACGACCCCGAACCCGATGATGCCCGCCTGCTGTCGGCCCTGGCCCCCGTGCTGCGCGAAAAGCTGCGCGCGCAGGGCGATACGCCGCACGCGGTGGTGGAAAATGTCCGCGCCGACCTGTTTGACGGCACTGGCCGCATGCTGGCGCCGGCCGAACTGCGCACCCTTGCCATGGCGGTGGCCGATGCCTTCGCCCTGCCGGACGCGGATGCCTTCGCCACCGGGCTGGAACGCGAGGACGCAAGCCGCAAGGACCGCGACACCCGGATCGAGGATACGGCGCGCGCGCGCAGGCGCGAGGAAGTGCTGCGCCTGCGCGAATGGGAAAAGAGCCTTGTCCCCTTCAGCGACGTGCCCGGCCTGCTGCGCTGTTCGCACCGCGAGGCCCTGCGCTGGATCGCGGAAAACCGCCTGCCCGTCGCCCGCCGCGTGCCGCAGGCGGATGGGCAGGAACGGTGGGAATTCGACCCCGCCGAACTCATGGCCCTGCGCCAGCAGTTGCCCCAGTGGCGCAGGGAGGGGCAGGAAACCCCGTCCCGCACGCCGCTGGCCCCCGACCTTGGCAACCGCCGCGTAGGCAACGCCGTCATCGCACAGGTCGCGGCCCTTGACCGCTACGCCGCCCATTTCCGCACCGCGCGCGCGCTCAAGCGCCGCATCACGCTGGTTACGGGACCGACCAACAGCGGCAAGTCGCACACGGCGCTTGATGCGCTGGCGCGGGCCGAAAGCGGGCTGGCGCTGGCGCCGCTGCGGCTGCTGGCCCATGAATTCCGCGAGTCGCTGATCGCACGCGGCGTACCGACATCGCTGGCCACGGGGGAGGAACGCATCGACGTGCCCGGCAGCCGCCACCTGGCCGCCACGGTGGAGATGTGCCCGCTGAACAACCCGGTCGATGTCGCGATCATTGACGAAGCCCAGATGCTGACCGACCCCGACCGGGGCGCGGCATGGACGGCGGCCATCATGGGTGCGCCCGCGCGGCACCTGTTCGTGCTGGGGGCGCCCGACTGCATCCCCATGGTCAGGCGCATTGCCGAACTGTGCGGCGACCCGGTGGATGAAATCCGGCTGGAACGCAAAAGCCCGCTGGTCGCCGCCGAACGCGCGGTCAGCCTGCACGAGTTGCAGAAGCACGATGCGCTGATCGCCTTCTCCCGGCGCGAGGTGCTGGACCTGCGCGCCCTGCTGCTGGCGCAGGGCAAGCGGGTGGCGGTGGTGTACGGCGCGCTCAGCCCCGAAGTCCGCCGGGCGGAAGCCCAGCGTTTCAATGATGGCGACGCCGACATCCTGATCGCGACCGACGCCATCGGCATGGGGCTGAACCTGACCATCCGCCGGGTGGTCTTTGCCGCCCTGCGCAAATATGACGGCAACCAGACGCGCGACCTCAACCCGCAGGAAGTCAAGCAGATCGGCGGCCGCGCCGGGCGTTACGGCAAGCATGAAAAGGGCGTGGTGGCCGTGCTGGAAGGTGTCGGCAGCCCGTCCTTCATCCATGCCATGCTGGCCGCCCCCCCGCAGCCGATCGAGGACATGCGCCCGCAGGTGCAGCCCGATGCGGATATCGTTCAGGCCGTCGCGGCCGAGATCGGGTCCGACAGCCTGTTTGGCGTGCTGGTGCGCATCCGCCGTGCGGTGCTGCGCCGTGATGACCCCAATTACCGTCTGGCCAACATGGAACAGGCCTTTGCCATCGCCACCGCACTGGAAGGGGTTGCGGACCTGACGCTGGCCCAGCGCTGGGTCTACGCCATGTGTCCGGTGGATGACCGTGACAATGGCATCCAGCGCCTCGTGCACTGGGCGGCGGACCATGCGGCGGGCAACGCCGTGCCGCCACCGGGCACGGGCCGCCTGCCACCGCCCGAACGGGCCGAGCGCACGGAACTGGAACGCGCCGAAAAACGCCACAAGCGGCTGGTGGCCTGGCGGTGGCTGGCGCTGCGCTTCCCCGAAGCGTACGTCAACCGTGAGGAAGCCGAGGCCACGACCGCCCGCCTCAATGACTGGATTGAGGACGTGTTGCGCCAGCAGAGCGTCCGCGCCCGCGCGCCCGGTGCCTCCCCCTTCAGCCCGGACAACCGCGCCAACCCGCCCGGCCGCCGCAACCGCGATGGCGGCGGCCCGCCTAAGGGCAGGCGCCCCCACCGCAAGGGGCGCTGACTGAAGAACAGAAGTTTCCGGGTGCCGCCTTTTTTCAAAAAGGCGGCGTTCTTCGAAGCTTTTTGAAAAAAGCTTCACCAAAAACTTTTCTACGGTTTGCGGACGACCTCGATGCCACCCATGTAGGGCCGCAGCACATCGGGCACCGTAATGCTGCCGTCCTCGTTCTGGTAGTTCTCCATCACCGCAATCAGCGTGCGGCCCACGGCCAGGCCGGAACCGTTAAGCGTATGGACAAAGGCGGGCTTGCCATCTGCCGCCCGGTAACGGGCATTCATGCGCCGGGCCTGGAAATCGCGCGTGGTGGAGCACGACGAGATCTCGCGCCACGCCTTCTGCCCCGGCAGCCAGGCCTCAAGGTCAAACGTCTTTGCCGCGCCAAAGCCGGTATCGCCCGCGCATAGCAGCATGCGGCGATAGGGAATGCCCAGCTTTTCCAGCACCATTTCCGCGCAGCGGGTCATGCGTTCGTGCTCGGTGTCGCTTTCCTCCGGCGTGGTGATGGACACCATCTCCACCTTCTGGAACTGGTGCTGGCGCAGCATGCCGCGCGTGTCGCGGCCCGCGGCCCCGGCCTCGCTACGAAAACATGACGACAGGGCGACAAGGCGGCGGGGCAGCGCATCGCCTGCTACGATCTGGCCTGCGACGCTGGCGGTCAGCGGCACCTCCGCCGTGGGGATCAGCCAGCGGCCATCCTCGGTGCGGAAGGACTGGTCGGCAAATTTGGGCAGCTTGTCGGTGCCGTACATCGCCTCGTTATTGACCAGCACGGGCACGGCCGTCTCGGTGTAGCCGTTTTCACCCGTATGCAGGTCCAGCATGAACTGGCCCAGCGCACGCTCCATGCGCGCAAGCTGGCCACGCAGCACCACGAAACGCGCGCCCGACAGGCGGGACGCGGTCTCGAAATCCATCATGCCCAGCGCTTCACCAAGCTCGAAATGCTCACGCGGGGCAAAGGCGAATTCACGTGGCGTGCCGCTCTGGTGCACCTGCACGTTGGCATTTTCATCCGCGCCCGGGGGCACGCTTTCATCCAGACGGTTGGGCAGGCGTTCCAGCATGCCACGGATCTGGCCATCCAGATCATCGGCGCGGGCCTGCAGTTCTTCCATGCGGGCCTTGGCGCCGGCCACCTCGGCTTCCAGCGCCGAACTGTCCGCGCCGGATTTGCGCATGGCCCCGATTTCCCTGGAAATCTGCTTCCGGCGGGCCTGCAGTTCCTGCAATGCGGTTTCAGCGGCGCGGCGGTCATGGTCCAGCAGCAGCAGTGCGTGCGCCACGGCAGGCTCGCCCCGCCGCTTCAGGTCGGCGTCAAAACCGTCGGGATCGGCGCGAAGGGCGCGCAGGTCGTGCATCAGGGGGTCTCCTCGGTGTCTTCAGGCGGTCTGCGCGGCTCGACAAGGCGGGCGCAGAAAATGGAAATCTCGTACAGCCCGATCAGCGGCACGGCCAGTCCGGTCTGGGTAATCACGTCGGGCGGCGTCAGGATGGCGGCGGCCACGAACGCGCCGACATAGGCATAGCGCCGCACGCGCGCCAGCCCCTTTGACGTGACCAGCCCCACCCGCGCCATGAGTGTCAGCACCACCGGCAGCTCAAACGCCATGCCGAACGCCAGGATCAGCTTCATGACCAGTGTCAGGTATTCCGACACCTTGGCCTGCAGTTCGATCTGCAATCCGTCCTGCCCGTCCGCCGTCTGGAACGACAGGAAGAACTTCCACGCGGCGGGGAAGATGAAGTAATACGCCAGCGCCGCCCCCATGGCGAACATGATGGGCGTTGCCACCAGAAACGGTGCGAAGGCCCGTTTTTCGCTGCGGTACAGCCCCGGTGCGATGAAGATCCACGCCTGCACCGCCATCATGGGGAACGACAGGCAGGCCGCGCCGAAAAAGGCGACCTTCATGTAGGTGAAGAAGGCTTCGTACAGCGCGGTATAGATCAGGTGCGGCTGTTCCCCCTTCTGGCGCATGATGTCGCCCAGCGGCCTGGCCAGGAAGAAATAGATCTGTTCCGAATAATAGTAACAGACGGCAAAGCACACCATGAACGTCACGATGGACCACAACAACCTGCGCCGCAGTTCCACCAGATGTTCCAGCAGCGGCATGGGCTGGTCGTTGATCGAATCCTGGTTCAGGGTTTCGTCTCCTGCATCCATCGCGTTCTTATTCCCGCCCATCGGCTGTAACGGAGACACGCTGCCCCCGGTGAATGACCCTGACCGGCGGCAGGAAGGCCGGGGGCGTCAGGCTTGGCAGTTCCGCCGCGATGCGGCGTGCGATACGCGGCGGCAGGAAGTCGGGCGCGCTGGCCAGTACCGCCTCATCCGCCTCATCCGCCTCTTTCGGCGCGGTGGCGGACAGCGGCGGGATATAATGGCGCGATGGCACCTGCTGTTCCGGCAGCGCGTCACCGGCCACCGGCGCGGCCGGACGGGTGGCGGGGGCGTCCGCCGTCAGCGTGGCGGGATCGAGCGAGCGGCGCAGCGTGCCATCCCCGTCAATCGCCTTCATCAGCTTGTCGCGCACGTTCAGCCGCTTGAGCTGGCCAAGCTGGTCACGCGCCTCCGTCAGGTCCGCCTCCCGCACCATTTCATCCACATGGGACTGGAATTCGGTGGCAAGGCCGCGCGCCTTCTTGATCAGCCCGGTCACCGTGCGGATGGCGACGGGCATGTCCTTTGGCCCGATCAGCAGCAGGCCCACCACCCCGATCAGGGCAAATTCAGACCACGCGAAATCGAACATGACCACCTATCCTTCCCACCACGCACGCGCGGCTTCACATTTCGTCCGTGCACGCCCTGCACACCTATCACGACGCGGGCGGGTCAGGAACCTCGTCCGGCGCATCGGGCGGCATGGCGGTATCGGGCACATCAACCAGCAGTTCCTCCCGCCGGGGCAGGTCACCAAGGTCCTTCAGCCCGAAATGCCGCAGGAACCCCGATGACGTGCCCCACAGGATCGGCCGCCCCGGTACTTCCTTACGGCCCAGCGGCATGATCAGTTCCGCCTCAAGCAAAGTATCCAGCACCTGCTGGCTCAGGCTGACGCCACGGATTTCCTCGATCTCGGCACGGGTGCAGGGCTGGTGATAGGCAATGATCGCCAGCGTTTCCATGGTTGAACGCGCAAGCCTGCGCGGGCGCGGCATGACGCGGGTCAGGCGCGGGGCCAGGTCGGGCGCGGTGCGGAACTGCCAGCCGCCGGCCACCTCCACCAGCACGACGCCGCGCCCCGCGTACTGCGCCGCAAGCGCGGCCAGGGTGGCGGTGACATAGGCATCCCGGTCGGCGGTATCATGCGGTATGCCGCCCTGCCCGCCCAGCACTTCGCCAATGGCGCGGGTGCTGAGCGGGTCGGCGCGGGCGAAGATCAGGGCTTCGACCAGACGGAGCGAAAAATCCCGTACCTCGACCATTGCCACATCCGCATCCTTTCCGGGTAACAGCCCGGGCTGTTGCGTTTCGTCCATTACGCCATGTCCCCTTCCGGTTCCGTCCCGGCATTGTCCGGCCGCACCGTGCGTTCACGCAGCCATATGCGGCCAAACTGCTGCGCCTGCTGGAGTTCGATCGCCCCGCTGCGCGCCATCTCCAGCCCGGCCAGCAGCGTGCCCGCCACGGCGGCGCGGCGTCCGGTCCGGATCATTGTTTCCGTCATGTCGGCCTGTGGCGGCAGGTCGGGGACGAACCCGTCCAGCCCGCACCAGTCCGCCTTCAGCTCAGGCGTGCCCAGCATGCGACGCAGCCGCGCCAGCGCGTCCTGCACCGTCCAGAACTGCAGCACGCGCGGCTGGTAGACGGATTTGCGCGCCCGTCGGCGCATGGCCGCCATATACCCGCGCATAAGCTGCGGCACATCGACCGCAAGGCCCGAGCGGTCGATTGCCACAAGGTTTTCCGCCTGCCCGCGCTCGAACACGTCCAGACCCAGTTGCGGGCGCGCGGCCAGCCAGCGGCCAAGCTGGACCATGCGCTCCAGTTCCAGCAGGCGTTCGTGCAGCAGGCTGGCCGCCTCCTCCGCATCGGTGGCCTGTTCATCATCCTCGGGCAGCAGCAGGCGGGACTTGAGCCACGCCAGCCACGCCGCCATCACCAGCCAGTCCGCCGCCTGTTCCAGCCGCACGTCATCCGCCGCGCGCACCACGGCCAGGTACTGATCCACCAGTTGCAGGATGGAAATGCGCCACAGATCCACCTTCTGCGCCCGCGCCAGCTCCAGCAGCAGGTCCATCGGCCCGTCAAACCCGTCCAGATGCACGATCGGGGCGTTGGTGGACGCGGATGGGCCGGGCGGGGCGTCAGCCCCGCTCACCGTCCCCTCCGCAGCACGGGCGCGCGGGCCATGGCGGGATCAGGGACGGACCAGTTCGCAGGCCTGGCCTTTCGCCTTGGCCTTTTCACACAGGCTGACCGCCTGTGCCTTCGCCAGTCCCTTCACGCGCAGGCGATAGAAGGTCTTGCCGCCGCGTTCCGCCTTCACCACGGTAGGCTGGTATGACCCGAACACATCGGGATGGCGCGCACTCAGGCGGGTCCAGCTTTTCAGCGCCGCTTCCTGCGAATCAAGGGCGGCAAGCTGCACGCCATACGCCCCCGTTCCGGCACCGGGCGTACGCGGTACGGGCGGTGGCAACGGGGCGGCCTGCGGTTCGGGGGCTTCCGCCCGCGCCGGGGCGGCGGGCTGGGGCGCGGGCGGGCTGGCGGACGTATCCGCCGCCGGTGGCGTGGCGGGGGGGACCGCTGGCGCCGCCTGTGCCGGGGCGGGTGCGGGTTCCCCATCACCCGCCGCCTGTCCGTACTGGCGGGCCATGGCGTCGGGCTGCGGCTGTTCGGGCGGCGGGGACAGGCGCATCACGCCGCCATCGGCGGGCATGCCGTCGCCCGCGCCCAGGATCTGCATGCCGCCCGGATCGGCGGGCTTGACGCGCACCGGGCCGGGCGGCGGCCCCAGGATGGGAATCCCGCCCTGATGGTGCCCGAACAGCGACCATCCGCCAATCGCCACCACCAGCACGCCGCCAAGGCCCGCCGCGCCATAGACCAGCCTGCGCGTAAGGGGATCATCACCCAGCAGGTTGCTGCCCGCCACGCGCGCCATGAGCGCGTGGATGTCAAAACCACCCCGTCGGCCCCGGCGGGAGGTGGCCGAACCGATGTCATCCGCCGGTTCCATGGGTTTACGGCTGTTCAGGTCGGGATTGGAATCGGCCCCCATGCGCTCCCGCCCCGGGCCTGCGGGCGCGGAATAGGGGTCGGGCGCCGGCGGGTTGTCGCCCCTGCCATCAGGGGGGACATTGGGGGATGTGTTGTCAGGGCTCATCGCATCTCCTCGACCGGCTGTACGCCGAGCACTTTCATCCCCGATCGCAGCACGGTTGCCGTGGCCTCGACAAGGGCAAGCTTCATGCGGGTTGCGGCAATATCATCTTCCTGCAGGAAACGCAGGGTCGCATCGTCACGGCCCCGGTTCCACAGCGCATGGAAATCCGACGCCAGTTCATTGAGGTAGAAGGCGATCCGGTGCGGTTCATGGGCGCTGGCCGCCGATTCGACCATGCGCGGCCACTGCGCCATGCGCTGCAGCAGCGCCAGTTCCGCATCAGCCGTCAGGCCCGACAGGTCCACGCCCGCCAGTTCCGCAGGCGTGATCCCGCCGGGAATCCTGCCGTCATTGACCATTTCCGCCGCCGAACGCAGCACGGAGCAGCAGCGCGCATGGGCGTACTGCACGTAGAATACCGGGTTGTCCCGGCTCTGCGCCACGACCTGGTCCAGGTCGAATTCCATCTGCGCGTCGGCCTTGCGGGTCAGCATGGTAAAGCGCACGGCGTCGCGCCCGACCTCGTCAATCAGGTCGCGCAGGGTGACGAAGGTGCCCGCGCGCTTGGACATGCGCACCGGCTGCCCGTCGCGCACGATGCGCACGATCTGGCACAACAGCACGTCCAGCACCGGCTTCCCGTCGGTCGCCAGCGCCGCGACCGCCGCCTTCATGCGCGTGACATAGCCGCCGTGGTCGGCTCCCCATACATCCACCAGCACGTCAGCGCCCCGGCGGATCTTGTCGGCATGGTAGCCGATGTCGTTGGCGAAATAGGTGTTCGACCCGTCGGACTTGCGCAGCGGACGGTCCACGTCATCGCCAAATTCGGTGGCGCGGAACAGCGTCTGCGGCCGGGCTTCCCAGTCATCGGGCAGCTTGCCCTTGGGCGGTTCCAGCACGCCTTCGTAGATCAGGCCCTTTTTGTCCAGTGCCGCTATGGCGCGGTCGGTTTCCCCATCGGCCAGGATCTTCGCCTCGCTGGTGAAGACATCATGATGCACGCCAAGGGCCGCCAGGTCCTCGCGGATCATGGCCATCATGGTATCGACCGTCTCCCGCTTCACCGTATCCAGCCATACGGCGGGATCAGCCGGCTTCAGGCCGGGGGCGGCGAGCCTGTCGCCATGTTCACGGGCCAGCGCCGCGCCCACCGGCACCAGGTAGTCGCCACCGTACTGGATCTTGCCACCGGGCACGACAGCAGCGAATTCCGCCTCGGTCACGGTGGTGCCCAGCGCCTGCAGGTAGCGCCAGTAGGCCGCCCATGCCAGCGCGATGACCTGCGCGCCGGCGTCGTTGATATAATATTCCTTCGTGACCGCGTAACCCGCCTTGATCAGCAGGTTGGCCAGCACGTCGCCCACCACGGCCCCACGGCAATGGCCGACATGCATCGGGCCGGTGGGGTTGGCGGACACGTATTCCACATTCACCTTCACCCCGTTGCCCGCGGTGCTGGTGCCGTAATCCTCACCGGATGCCAGCACGCTGCGTGCAACATCCTGCCACACGGCGGGCGCCAGGCGCATGTTGACGAAGCCGGGGCCGGCCACTTCCGCATGCGCGATACCGGGCGCATCCGCCAGCGCCGTTACCAGTTCGGCCGCGATTTCAGCCGGGCGGCGCCGGGCGGCCTTGGACACGACCAGCGCCGCGTTGGTCGCAAGGTCGCCATGGGCCGGGTCGCGCGTGGGCGTGACCTCAACCCGGTCCAGCAGCGCAGGCGGCAGGTCGGGCACGATCCGGTCCAGTGCGGCGCGCACATGCGTAAGGTAACGGACGAACAGACTGTCAGACATGCGGCACGGTTTCCCAACAAAAACGGTCAATGGGCCATCTGGCCCGGCAGGACGGGCCTGCCGTGACAGCGGCACGGCAGGCAGTCGGATAAATGCGATGGGCGTGTTTCACCCCGGCGAGGACAGGTCCGTCAACCGTCGATATTCCTCCATCGCGCAGCGATCGGTCATACCGGCAATATAATCCGCCACCACGCGGCATGCACCTGCCCTGTCGCCCCCATCATGGGCGGCCAGCGCAGGCTCACGCGCGCCATCGGGCAGCAGTGTGAGGTTTTCCGACAGGATGGTGAAGATCGATTCGACCGTCAGCCGCGCCTTGCGCGTCATGCGGTTGACGCGCCAGTGCCGGTACAGCCGCGCGTACAGGAATTTGCGGATTTCCAGGTTGGCGGCGGCGATATCCGGGCTGTACGCCACCACGGGACGGGCGGCATGGCGGATGTCATCGGAACATTGCGGGGCAAGGCGTTCAAGGTTGCGCTGCGTCTGCCCGATCAGGTCCATGGCCAGCGTGTTGATGACCCGGCGGATGGTTTCATGGCGCAGGCGGGGGTCGTCATTGCCGGCCTGACAGCCGCTGAGGCACTGGGCCTTGCGGGCATCCGCCAGCGCTTCGCGCACCACGGGCAGGGTTTCCAGTTCCCCGATATGCAGCAGGCCCGCGCGCAGGCCGTCATCAAGGTCGTGGGCGTGGTAGGCGATATCATCCGACAGGGCCGCGACCTGCGCTTCCGCTGCGGCATAGCTGCCCAGTTCCAGCCCATGCCGGGCCGCGTAATCGGCCACATAGGGCGTGGGGTGGTCCACCGGCCCGTTATGCTTGGCCAGCCCTTCGAGCATTTCCCATGTCAGGTTCAGGCCGTCAAAGGCGAAATACCGCCGTTCCAGCAGCGTCACCAGCCGCAGGGACTGCGTATTGTGGTCGAAACCGCCCCATGGCTTCATGGCCGCCGACAGCGCTTCCTCCCCCGCATGGCCAAAGGGGGTGTGGCCAAGGTCATGCGCCAGGGCCAGACCTTCGGTCAGGTCTTCCTCCAGCCCCAGCCTGCGCGCGATGGACCGGGCGACCTGGGCCACTTCCAGCGAATGGGTCAGCCGGGTGCGGAAAAAATCCCCTTCGTGGTTGAGGAATACCTGCGTCTTGTACTGCAGCGTGCGAAACCCCGCCGAATGCAGCACCCGGTCACGGTCACGCTGCCATGGGCTGCGGGTCGGGGCCTCGGCTTCGGGATAGAGCCTGCCACGGGCCGTGGCGGTCTGGACAGCATAGGGTGCAGTGCTCATATAGGATCAGGATCCAGCCATGGATGGAACGGCACGTGATGATACCGCCCCCATCCATAACCCGCGCGCAGCCCGTGGCCAACATGGTCCCATGGCCCTGCGCGCCACAGATCATGGTGAAACCCGATGTCCATGCCCCCCGCCCCCGAAAACTTCCGCGTATCGGACGCGGCGGCCCGCCGCCTGCGCGAAATACTGGATGAACAGCCAGCCTCCCCCACGGGCGAACCCGCGCTGCGGGTATCGGTCGAAGCCGGGGGGTGCAACGGCTTCCAGTACAAATTCGCGCTGGATGGCGAAAGCCGGCCCGATGACATCGTGATCCCGGCGGGCACGGTCCGTGTGGTGGTCGATCCGGCCAGCATGGACCTGCTGGGCGGGGCGGAACTGCATTTCGACGACAGCCTGATGGGCGCGCACTTTACCGTGCGCAATCCCAATGCCGCGTCATCATGCGGGTGTGGCACGAGCTTTTCGGTCGAATGATGAAATTCGCCACCTGGAACGTCAATTCCATCCGCCAGCGCCAGGACCACGTGCTGGACTATCTGGCCCGCGAACAGCCCGACGTGCTGGCGTTGCAGGAAATCAAGTGCCAGACCGAGGTCTTTCCCGTCGATGCGTTCAGGGCGGCGGGTTATGACAGCATCGTGGTGGGACAGAAAAGCTACAACGGCGTCGCCATCCTAACCCGCCACCCGCATGAGGTCACGCACACCGCCCTGCCCGGCTGGGAAACCGACCCGCCCCAGGCGCGCTATGTCGAGATCCGCAGTTGCGGGCTGGTGTTTGGCAACCTGTACCTGCCCAACGGCAATTCCGGTGGCTCGGCCGGCTACGACTCCAAGCTGGCGTTCATGGAGGCGCTGGCGCTGCATGCACGTGGCATGCTGCAGGCGGGGCAGGATTTCGTCCTGCTGGGCGATTACAATGTCTGCCCCACCGATGAGGATTGCGCGCCCGGCGCGCTGTCCCCCGATGACGCGCTGGTCCGCCCGCAGAGCCGCGCCGCCTTCCGCCGCCTGCTGTGGCTGGGCCTGACCGATGCGCTGCGCGCGGTGCACCCGGTGGGCCGGTTCTATACATTCTGGGATTATCAGGCGGCTTCATGGCAGCGCGACAGCGGGCTGCGCATTGACCATGCCCTGCTGTCCCCCCGTGTTGCCCAGCGGCTGCTGACCGCCCTGCCCGCGCGTGATGAACGGGGCAAGCCGCAGCCATCCGACCATGTGCCGCTGGCGGTTACGCTGGCGGATGCGCTGGGCTGACACGGCCATGCCCGCGTGCCCCGGCGGGCACCGGGCAATGGTCGGGCGCTGGCAGCAGCCGGAATTCACGCAGCGTGCCCGCCATGCGGAACTGCCCGAAATCCATATCCACCCGGTCGGCCACGCCATTGCTGAAATAGCGCATCCCCGTCTCGAACACCGGCGCCATGTCGCGGGTGGTTGGATTGTAATAGGCGATATGGACCCGCTGCGCCGCAAGCGGGGCAAGCACCGGGAACGTGGTCGCGACCGGCGGCGCATCGTGCCCCAGAAACAGCACGTAGGTGCCAAGTGCGCCCGTATCCACCGTGCCATCGAACAGATAGGGGGCGATCGGCCCCTGCCCGTCCTGCCCCGCCTGGATGATGGCTGCCGTATGGGCCACGGGAAACAGCGTGCCCGCGGGCAGCGCCACGTCATGCACGGCGGGGTCGGTGTAGTGCGCCAGCCCCCCGGTGGCGCGCATATGCGCCTCCCCCGCGATACGGGGGTCGGGATGGCCGTTTTCCGTCTGGTCGGCGCGGAACACGAGGGATGAGCCGTCCTTTTCCTCCAGCACGGCGTAATCCGAATCACTGACAGTTTCCGCCCCGTCCCGGTCCACGGTGCGCAGGCGCAACTGCTGCTGCGTGGACCATGCCGAACACATGTCGGACAGGACGAAGGTCAGCCTGCCTTCCGCCGTGACGACATCGCCACCGCTGACCGCCACCAGCGTCAGGTCATAGACCGCGCGGTGGGCGGCCATGACCGGCGCGGCCTGCACCGGCGGGGCGCGCCACAGGGCGGCCAGCGTCATGCCCACCATCACGCACCGCCCCACCGGCACCCCGTACTGCACGGCACGGGGCATCAGGCAGGCAAGTGCATCGGCTGGCATCACGCCACTCAGTTCTTGGCCTGACCGGGCTTGGGGCGCGGCAGGTCAAGGGCAAGGGAGAGTTCCTTGAGCCGCTGCGGTTCGACCGGGGCGGGCGCGCCCATCATCAGGTCCTCGCCCTGCTGGTTGAGCGGGAACAGGATCACCTCGCGGATGTTCGGCTCATCGGCCAACAGCATCACGATCCGGTCCACGCCCGGCGCCGAACCCCCATGCGGCGGCGCGCCGTAACGGAAGGCGTTGAGCATGCCGCCAAAGCGGGCCTCGACCTCGCTGGCGGGATAACCCGCGATCTCGAAGGCGCGGATCATCACATCGGGCTGGTGGTTACGGATCGCGCCCGAGGACAGTTCGATGCCGTTGCACACGATATCATACTGGTAGGCCTTGATGGTCAGCGGGTCCTGGTTCTGCAATGCATCCATGCCACCCTGCGGCATGGAGAACGGGTTGTGGGAGAAGTCGATCTGCCCCGTTTCCTCATTGCGTTCGTACATCGGGAAATCCGTGATCCAGCAAAAGCGGAAGGCGTTCTGTTCGATCAGGTCCAGTTCGGTCGCAACCCGCGTGCGCACGGCACCGGAGAACTTGACCATCTCATCACCCTTGCCCGCGACGAAGAACACGGCATCCCCCGCCTTCAGGCCGGTCTTCGCACGGATCGCCTCGATCCGGTCGGCCTCAAGGTTCTTGGCGATCGGCCCCTTGCCGCCGTCTTCGGCGAAGATGATGTAGCCAAGGCCACCGGCACCGGATTCGCGCGCCCAGTTGTTCAGCTTGTCAAAGAACGCGCGCGGGCGGTCCCCCGCGCCGGGGGCCGGGATGGCGCGGATCTGGCCACCATCGGCCGCGATACGCGCAAACAGGCCAAAGCCGGAACCGGCGAAGGCCTCGGTCACGTCCGACAGCTTCAGCGGGTTGCGCAGGTCGGGCTTGTCGCTGCCATAGACTTCCATCGCCGTGGCGTAGGGAATGCGCTCGAACGGCCCTTCGCTTACGATGCGGCCACCGCCGAATTCGCGGAATACGCCTTCCATCACCGGCTCAAGGGTCGCGAACACGTCTTCCTGCGTTGCGAACGCCATTTCGAAATCAAGCTGGTAGAACTCACCCGGTGAGCGATCAGCGCGGGCGGCTTCGTCACGGAAACACGGCGCGATCTGGAAATAGCGGTCGAAGCCCGCCACCATCGCAAGCTGCTTGAACTGCTGCGGGGCCTGCGGCAGGGCATAGAACCTGCCGGGGTGCATGCGCGCGGGCACCAGGAAGTCGCGCGCCCCTTCGGGCGAGGATGCGGTCAGGATCGGGGTCTGGAATTCCACGAAGCCAAGGTCCGTCATCCGCCTGCGCAGGCTGGCGATCACCTGTGCGCGCAGCATGATGTTGCGGTGCACCTTGTCACGCCGCAGGTCGATGTAGCGGTAGGTCAGGCGCAGGTCCTCGGGGTAGTGCTCGTTGCCCGCCACCTGCAGCGGCAGCACGTCGGCGCTGGACTGCACTTCGATCTCGCGCGCGCGCAGTTCGATCTCGCCCGTGGGCAGGTTCGGGTTCTTGGTCGCGCCATCGCGCAGCACGACCTCGCCCGTGACCGTCAGCACGCTTTCCACGCGCACGCGTTCCGCCGTTTCCAGCACGGGGGAGCCTGCGGGGATCACGATCTGCGTCATGCCGAAATGGTCGCGCAGGTCGATGAACAGCAGGCCGCCATGATCGCGCTTGGAGTGTACCCATCCGGAAAGGCGGGCCGTCTGCCCGGCGTCGGCAGCCCGCAGGGCCGCGCAGCTATGGGTACGATAGGGATGCATGATCTTGTCCTGATTCTACCAGATTTGGGAGGATGCGCCCCATGGGGCCACACCCGGTTGCAGGCGCGACAAAGCCAATCCCGCCCGCGCCTGTCAAGGTCATAGGTGGCAGCCCCGGCCTGCGGGGCCGTACCCTACACGTATTCGGGGAACAGGTCGCACAGCCCGTCCGCCGTGGCGGGGCAGCGGCCGCGTTCGGTAATCAGCCCGGTCACAAGGCGCGCGGGGGTGACGTCAAACGCCGGGTTGGCGGCGGCACTCCCATCGGGCACGAGCTGCACGCTGGTCACGCGGCCTGCGTCATCCCGGCCCTGTATGTGGGTGACCTCGCGCCCGCTGCGCTCCTCGATGGGGATTTCCTTCACGCCATCACTGATGGTCCAGTCGATGGTGGTCGACGGCAGCGCCACCCAGAAGGGCACGCCATTGTCGTGCGCCGCCAGCGCCTTGAGGTAGGTGCCGATCTTGTTGGCGACATCCCCCGTGCGGGTCACGCGGTCGGTGCCCACGATCACCATGTCCACCTGGCCATGCTGCATCAGGTGCCCGCCGGCATTGTCGGCAATGACCGTATGCTTCACGCCGTGGCGGCCCAGTTCCCATGCGGTCAGTGACGCGCCCTGGTTGCGCGGGCGGGTTTCATCCACCCACACATGCACGTCAATGCCTCGGTCATGCGCCATGTAGATCGGCGCAAGCGCGGTGCCCCAGTCCACGGTCGCGATCCAGCCCGCGTTGCAGTGGGTCATGATGTTGACCGGCCCGGGACGGCGGGCGGCGATTTCCGCGATCAGTTCAAGGCCCTGCCGGCCGATGGCCTCGTTCTGGATCACGTCCTCATCACAGATGCGCCCGGCTTCGTCATACGCCGCCGCCACGCGGTGCGCGACAGCCGTGGTGCGCAGGCGCGTCAGCATGCGCCGGATCGCCCAGCCAAGGTTGACGGCCGTGGGCCGTGTGGCCGCAAGCAAGGCCGCGTCACGTTCCATGGCTTCATCGCTGCTGTCATGCCGCAGGGCCAGCGCCAGGCCGTACGCCGCGACCGCACCAATCAGCGGCGCGCCACGCACCTGCATGGTGCGGATGGCATGCGCCACCTGGTCGCGTTCGGTCAGGCGCAGGATATCAAGCGACCACGGCAGGCGGGTCTGGTCAAAGATATGGACCGACCAGCCATCATCCGCGTCCACCCATACGCTGCGATAAGAGACGTTATCAATTTTCATATAATACTTGCCGCCATCGAAAAACCAGAACACACAAAAGGGAGCGTAGGGAAACATCCGGCAGGCCGTTATTCAAGCCCCGATCTGCCATACGCCTTTATTCCGGCAGGTCTGGCCCCTTGCCGCGCCTTTCCATCATACAACCGGATCAGGGATACCTCCACAGACTTGCCGCCATTGCGGTACACCCCTTATCCTGCGCGTCAGTGTTCTCAGGGCGGGGTGAAAGTCCCTACCGGCGGTAACAGGCGCACGGCCTGAAGCCCGCGAGCGCCTGGCATGCCTTATGCCACCGGGGTCAGCAGATCTGGTGAGAAACCAGAGCCGACGGTTACAGTCCGGATAAAAGAGAACTGGCGGTCGCACGGCCCGAATGGGCGGTCCGTGCGCGCCCGTTATCGCCTTGGATGACCACCGAGTCCACCAAGGAAGACATGACGCATGCCATCACCACACGAAAACCATACCACGGCGCCGGCCCCATCACCGCAGAACATTTATGACGATCCGCGTTTTTTTGAAGGGTACCGCACCCTTCGTGAAAATGACACGGGACTGAACGGTGCACTGGAAATCCCGGCCATGCGCCGCCTGCTGCCCGACCTGCGCGGCAAGGCCGTACTCGACCTGGGATGCGGGTTTGGCGATTTTGCCCGCTACGCCCGCGCACAGGGTGCGGAGCAGGTTATCGCGCTGGATGTATCGGCAAACATGATCGACGCCGCACGCGCGCTGACAGATGATCCGGCCATTACCTACCGACACGCTTCCATCGAGGACTGTACTACGGCACCGGCGGCCTTCGACCTTACGGTTTCGTCCCTTGCCCTGCACTACATCGCGGATTACCCGGCTGTGGTGCAGCGCGTTTTCGATAGTTTGAAACCCGGTGGCACCTTCGTTTTTTCTGTCGAGCATCCGGTCCAGACCGCCCACCCCGTGGGGTGGGTCCGTGATGCGGATGGCAACAGGCTGCACTGGCCACTCGACCACTACCAGCAGCAGGGCGCGCGCAGCACGTCATGGTTTGTCGATGGGATGATCAAATACCACCGCACGATGGAAACCTACGTCAACACGCTTCTCGACCGTGGCTTCCAACTCCGCCATCTGGCAGAACCCTGCCCGCCTGCCGAAGTGCTGCAGGCGCGACCTGACCTGGAGGATACAGTACGGCGGCCGCCCATGCTTATTCTTGTGGCAACGAAACCAGCCAAGAGAAAATAACAGGAATGTCCAGGAGCCGCATTTTTTAAGAAAGTCGGCGTTCTTTCGAAGCTTTTTGCAAAAAGCTTCACCAAAAACTTTTTTTCGCTTCAAAACAGCACTGCCCCGCCATGCGGCATGCATGGCGGGGCAGATGACTTCCGCACTCAGGCAGTTCAGCCCTGCGGCCCGTCCGACAGCGGCAGACGGGTCAGGATCGTGGTCAGGCGCTGGGCAAAGCCGGTCGGGTCCTTCGGGCTTTCGCCATCCTGGATGCGGGCCATGTCCATAAGCGTCAGGGCAATGTCCTGCACCGGGTCGCCATTCCTCACCCGGGTGGCAAGGTCCGCGATCAACGGATGCGCCGGGTTGACCTGCAGCACGGGCGCGGTATCGGGCACCTGCTGGCCGCTGCGCTTCATCAGGCGCAACATCTGCAGGTCCGGGCCGGATTCGGGGGCCGCCAGCACCACGGCGCTGTTGACCAGGCGGTTGGTGCCCTTCACATCCGATACCGCGTCACCCAGCGCCTCCTTCAGCGCGGGGATGACGACCTCCAGCGCGTCCTTTTCAGCCTGCGTTTCCTCCGGCGCTCCGAACTTTTCCAGATCGGTGTGGAACTGGCTGATATTGCGCAGCGGCGTGTCCTTGTACACACCCAGACGTTCGGGCCAGAAGGAATCCACCGGGTCGGACAGCAGCAGCACCTCGATCCCGCGCGCGCGGAAACCTTCAAGCTGCGGCGAGGATGGCAGCATTTCCGTGCGGTCGCCGGTCAGGTAGTAGATGGCTTCCTGCTCGGGCTTCCTGCGTTCCAGATAGGCATCCAGCGTGGTCCAGCCGTCCTGCGTGCTGGAACGGAAACGTGCGATGGTGGCCAGTTCCGTACGGTGCTCGCCGTCGTCCCAGATGCCTTCCTTGAAGGTCGGGCCGAAATTGTCCCAGAACTTCTCGAAATCCGCCTCGTCCTTGGAACGGGTCTTGAGTTCGGAGATCACGCGATTGGTCACGGCCTTGCGGATGCGCGCCAGCACGGGTGTGGCCTGCAGCATTTCACGCGATACGTTCAGCGGCAGGTCTTCGGTATCCACCACGCCGGTGACAAAGCGCAGCCATGGCGGCAGCAGCCCCGCGTCATCGGTAATGAACATGCGGCGTACATGCAGGCGGATCTGGCTTTCACGCACCGGCTCGGCGAATTCGAACGGCTTGCTGCCCGGAATGAACAGCAGGGCGGAGAATTCCATCGTCCCTTCGGCATGCCAGTGCAGCGTGGCCCATGGCGTGTCGAAGTTGTGGCTGACGTGGCGATAGAACTCGTTCAGCTGTTCCGCGTCAATCTCGCCACGCGGCTTGCGCCACAGCGCCGTGCCCTTGTTGGCCGACGTTTCCGCGCCATCGTCCTTGACGATGGTGATGGGCCACGAGATGTGGTCCGCCCATTTGCGCACGATGCTTTCAAGCTGCCATGAATCAAGGAAGTCATTCGCATCTTCCTTGATATGCATGATGATGTCGGTGCCGGCCCTGTCACGGGTCGCCGGGCTGATCGTGTAGTTGCCCTTGCCGGTGGAGGACCAGCACCAGGCCTCATCACTGCCCGCGCGGCGCGAGATCACGTCCACCCGGTCCGCCACCATGAAGGCGGCATAGAAGCCAACGCCGAACTGCCCGATCAGGCTGGGCTTGTCCTCGGGCCTGGCGTTGGCCAGTTCCTCGCCAAAGGCGCGGGTGCCGGAACGCGCGATGGTGCCTAGGTTGCGGGCCAGTTCTTCCTTGCTCATGCCCGCGCCATCGTCGCTTATGGTCAGCAGGCGGGCATCCTTGTCGGGGTTGATGCGGATCTTCGCGTCATCGGGCAGCGCGCGCGCACCGTCGGTCAGCGCCTCGAAACGGCGCTTGTCGGTCGCGTCCGCCGCGTTGGCGACGAGTTCGCGCAGGAAGATCTCGCGTTCGGAATAAAGCGCATGCACCACAAGGTCGAGCAGGCGGCCGACCTCGGCGCTGAATTCATGCTGTTCGCCCGCAGCTTCGGGCGGGGTTGTCGTTGTGTTTTCCGTCATGGCCGGTCCTTCATGTCTATGAAAATGCCGTCTGGTTTCAATTTGTAATGGATATGGAAATCTTCGCGGCGTTTTCAATGGCCTGCGTGCAGGGATACTTCGAGACCGTTTCGGAATTCCGCCTGTAAAAAGCCATTTGAGAAACCAGCCCGGGAAACATCCTGTAACCAGGGAAAGTTTTTGGTGGAGCTTTCTTCAAAAAGCTTCGAGAAATGCCGCCTTTTTAAAGAAAAGCGGCACCCAAAGACTTTTCCGATTTTCAATCGAAATCCGTCGGCAGGGCCGGATCGCGGACATGGTCGAACATGCGCGCGATCTGATGGGGCAGGACGCGGCCCATGGACAGGTCAGCAGGGATTTCATCAGGGCCGAACCAGCCGATTTCGGATGTCTCGACACTGGTCTGCGCCTGCCCGCCGGTCAGTTCGCATATGAAATACAGCGTATGGCATGAAAACGGCGCGGATGGGTGGCCCTGCCGGTCACGGTCCCATACGGCGGCAAGCCGGATCACACGGACATCATAGCCGCTTTCCTCACGCACTTCCTTGACCGTGTTTTCCACCGGGGTAAGATTCACATCCGCCCAGCCACCGGGCAGGGTCCAGCGGTCGTGGTCCAGCACCTCGCGCACCAGCAGGATCCGCTGGCGGTCATCAAACACGGCGGCCCGCACCACGATTTTCGGCGTGGCATAGCCGTCCTGCTGGCTGAACAGGTCCAGCACGCGGTCCGTGTCGGCATTGCTGCCCGCGGCCATCATGTCGGCTGCGATCCGCCTTATGCTTTCATAGCGTTCACGATCGAACGGGCTTTCGGCATAGGCCAGGCCGCTCTGGGCCAGTGCCTGCAGGTCGCGCGCCCAGGCCAGCCATTGCGGGGTTATCATGCATTTTCTCCTTCGGGTGACCAGCCGGGCGGGGCCAGTTCAAACTGGCTGAAAACAAAAGCAGGCGCGACCTGACAGCCCATAAGGCTCCATGCCCCCTGGCTAGCTGCGGCCTGCCAGGCACCCGGTGGCACCACCGCCTGCAACACCTGCCCCTGCGTGGGCAGCGGCCCCAGCACGATCTGCTCAACAGGCGCGCCCTGCCCCGCCGCGATTTCAAGCAGCATTGGGCTGCCACCCTGCCAGCACCAGATTTCCGCTGCATCAACCCGGTGCCAGTGCGAACGTTCCCCTTCCGCCAGCAGGAACGTGATGGTCGAGACCGCGCCACGCGGGCCATCAGCGGGCGTGTCACGCCAGATCTCACGGTAGCTCCCGCCTTCGGGGTGGGGTTGCAGGCCAAGCGCCTGCCGCACATTCCGTGCGGGCGTACTGGGATCACGCAGGTCGATCATGGTGAATTCTCTTGCTCCGGTCATGTGGCCATGCACCGCAGTAACGCCACCGCCCCCAGGCCGCAATGCAAGGCTAGTGCGCGTAATCCGCATCCACCGCCGGCATGAAGGCAAGGGTCTGGTCCGTATAGGTCTCCACCACCTCGCTGAAAGGCCGGCCATGCGTGTCGCGCAGCACCGCGCGCTGGCGCACGATAGCGGCTGGCGGCGTAATCATCCCCCCAGCGCCCTGCCCGCCACCCGGCCATGGAGACCACAACCGCGCGAATTCCAGCCGGTCGCGCGAAAAATGCAAGGGTGCCACCACATGCCCGAAGGCGGCATCGGTTCCGTCCAGCGCTGCATTCATCTGCGCCGTCAGCCGGTCGGGCACGTACCAGTTATCGGCAACCGACAGCACATGCGTCCCGCAGACAAGCTGCACCTGCCGGTGCCGGATGGGCTGCGTGGCGCTGGCCCCCAGATCGGCCCGCACACGTCCGGGCACGGGATCGGCGGGTGGCAGTGTCATCTTGCGCGCCACCACGACCGGCCTGTCGGCCATGTGGTGGGTGGCGCACCAGGCCTCCAGCGCCAGTGTCGCGCTGGGATGGGTCAGCAGGGTGATTTCCAGTTCCTGAACCACCAGCAGCACACGGGCGCGATCAAGCGGGGTATCGGGCAGCCCTGCCGCCAGACAGGGACCAAAGGCCGGCAGCATGCCCGCCCCCAGCACCCCCATGGCCAGCAGGGCGCCCTTCACCAGGTACCTCAGGGTGCCAGCGTGCGGCCAGACAGATGCACGCTCACCTGCTGGCTGTCATCCACGGCCGAATGACCCAGCCACACCCGGAACCGGCCCGAAGGAATGTCCCAGCGGTCATGCCTGCCATCAAAATGGGCCAGCAGGCGCGGATCGACCCGCACCGTGACCTGGCGGCTTTCACCCGGTGCCAGGCTGACGCGCTGCCAGCCCGCCAGCCTGCGTGCGCCGCCATCGGGCAGCCCGACATAGACCTGCGGCACATCCACGCCCGCACGCATGCCGGTATTGCGCACATTGAACGTCACCGTCAGCTGCTTGTGGTGAGACCCCGCCACCAGCCCGTCGGTTGTGAAAGTGGTGTAGGTCAGGCCATAACCGAACGGATAGAGCGGCTTGAGGTGATTGCGGTCGAACCAGCGGTAACCGACATCGCTGCCGTCGTCATAAACCAGTTCCTGATCGGTGTGGAACTGCATCTCGAACACGTTGTTGGCGTTCACGCCCGCGATATCGGGATGGGCCAGCTGGGATTCAGCCTGCGGGAAGGTCATGGTCAGGTGGCCCGAGGGCGCGACCTTGCCAAACAGCAGCCGGGCGATGGCGGTCCCGCCGCCGGAACCGGGGAACCATGCCTCCAGCACGCCGGCCACACTGCTGTTCCACGGCATCAGCACCGGGTCGCCGGTTTCCATCACCACGACGGTGCGCGGGTTGGCGGCGGCGACGGCGGCGATCAGCGCATCGGCATTGGCGTCAAGGTGCATGTTCGGCGCGTCCATCCCCTCGAAGGTGAACTGCGTGGCATACACGACGGCCACATCGGCCGCGCGCGCGGCCCGGACGGCGGCTGCGATATTCGTGCCCGGATCATAGGTGATATGGGCGGCCGGGGCTTCGGCCCGCATGGCCCTGAGTGGTGAGGACGGGAAATAGACCGGATCGCCCGGCCAGTCCTTCTTGCCCGGTCCCTTGACCACCTCGCCCCCGATGGGATCGACCTGGCTGGACCCGCCGCCCGAAATCACGCCCACATCCGCATGGCCACCAATGACCGCAATACGCGCGGTGGGGGCAAGCGGCAGGATATTGCCCGCGTTGCGCAGCAGGACCGCGCCCTCCTCCTCGTCACGCTGGGCGACCAGGGTATCGGTCACCACATCCAGCGGCGCGCGCTGCGGCGGATGGTCAACCAGCCCCTGCGCGAACAGGGAGCGGACGATACGCTGCGCCATGTCGTCAATGCGCGACTGCGGCACGCGGCCGGCCTTTACATCCGCCGCCAGCAGCGTGCGGAAATAGGGCCGCGCATCGGCGTGGTCGCCTGCGGATTCCTGGTCCAGCCCGGCCAGCGCCGCCCGGGCGGAGGAATGGGTCGCCCCCCAGTCGGACATGACGAAGCCGGGATAATGCCAGTCCTGCTTCAGCGTCCTTGTCAGCAGGTACGGGCTTTCGCACGCATACAGGTCATTGACGCGGTTATACGCACACATGATGGAACCGGGGTGCCCCGTCTCGATCGCGATCTCGAACCCCAGCAGGTCGCTTTCACGCATTGCGACGGGATCGATATCGGCGCTCATGGTCATGCGCGATGTCTCGATATCGTTCATCGCGTAATGCTTGAGGGTGGAGATCACATGCTGTGACTGCACGCCCGCAATGGTGCTGCCCACCATGCGGCCGGTCTGCAGCGGGTCTTCGCCCGCATATTCGAAATTGCGGCCGCCGCGCGGGTCACGGGTCAGGTCCGCCCCGCCGCCCAGCAGGATGTTGAACCCTTTCTGCCAGGCCTCGCGGCCAATCATGGCGCCTGCCTCGCGCGCCATGTCCATGTCCCACGAACTGGCGGTGGCCAGGCCCGATGGCAGGGAAACCGCCGCACCATCCTTGCGGATATGGGCCGGGTTGCGCACGCCAAGCCCTGCATCCGAAATCTGCAGGTCAGGCAGGCCCGAACCCGTGGGCGCGCGCAGGTAGGCTGCCGAACCCAAGCCGCCCGGCGGGGCGACACTGCTGTTGAACCCGCCGCCATCCACGCTGAACAGCAGGGACATCTTGTCTTCCAGGCTCATATGCGCGAGCACCTGCCGCGCCCTCTCATCCGCCGGGTCGCTCGCGCCATGGGCGGCATGGGCACGGGCGGGGCCATGCGCCACCACCAGGCCGCATGCCACGGCAGACAGCAGGAATAACTTGCGGGACAGTTTCATGCGGCAGGCTCCTCCATGACGACAGGGGCAGCAGAGGCGCGGGCCAGACGGCCCGTCCACCTGCTGCGGCAATATTACTGGAACACTCCACCCCCAATCCGCATGATCTAGCGCAAGGCTGGACTGGAAACGGGCGCGACAGGTGTAAAAAAACCCCGTCCGCGGGCCATATGCATGCCTGCGGACGGGGTTTTCAGCAACAGCGCGGCCGGGGCGACCCGGATCAGTTGCTGTTGCTGCGGGTGCGCATGTACAGGATGATGGTCTGGGTCGGGACGGAATTCAGGTCTTCCGCGTCAACGTCACGGCTGACGACGTAATCACCGAACGCACCGGGCTGCGACGTGATCCAGCGGCCGTACAGCCCCTCCAGCACCGGGGCCAGCCAGGTGCCCGACGGCTCGCCCGCGCTGCCGACCTGCGGCAGGTCTTCATGCACGATGCGCATGGCCTGTTCTTCCGCCAGCAGCTCCAGCTTCACATAGCCCCAGTTGATCATGCCCAGCAGGGCATTCAGTTCGATCTGCAGCTGGTGAATGGTGTTGCACAGGGGCGGCTGCAGGCGACCAGCCATTCCGCGGCCGACCTCCCGCAACAGGTCATTCCTGACCTCGATCCCGGCCTGATCGTCAATTTCCCATGACAGGGCCTGCAAGAAAAGCGAGAAGTCCGGTTTTGCGTTGAAAGTTGTCATTACTGGTCCATAATAAGATAGTGTGCGGAAATCATGGCGCCGCTTTCAGTCCAGTTACCGGCCTTCTGCCAGCGCCCCGACAGATCAAGACGAAGATTGTGGGTAAATCGATACCCTACCCTAGCATTGAAGCCACCCGTAAGACTAGCAATACTATCCCCGGGATAATAGGCGCTGTTGACCGTTTCCTGCGAGAGATAGTCAGCGCTTGTCGCATTTTCCACGTAGTTGTTGGCCACATACTGCGCGCCCGACTGCAGCAGCGAAGACGTGGGGAAGAACGGCGACGAATGCTCGTGGAAAACCTGGTAGCCCACGGAGGCGTTCACGTCCCAGTCAAGACGCTTGTGCTGACCGGCATAACGGATCGGAACGGTGGCTGCGTAATAGGACTGTGGCGAGAAGTAGCCGCCCTGCCCATAGGTATAGAAATCCTGGTTGTTGGCATAACCGAAATAGGTCAGGCTGACACCGATCCGCACCAGCATGTTGGCATTATGCCATACCAGCGTATTGACGCCGATACCGGCTTCACGCTCGCTGTTGCGCCGTACGTTCTTGCCGGTCTGGATCGCATAGCCACCACCACCATACAGGATGGTGTTGCCCAGCGTTGCCTCGACCTGCCCATGGAAATGGTTGGTGACGACGCCGCCCCATTCCTGGCTCCACTGTGACGCCAGTTCCTTGCCGTACAGGCTGCGGGCATAGCGCCCGATGGCGGAATAGTAGTTCGGGTCACGCATCCCGCCATAGGACAGGACGCTGTTGGTGATCGAACGCCGTTCCGCACTGACACGGAATGTGACCGGACCGACACGCGGCGAGAACTCGACCCCGCCCAGCACATTGGTGATGGGGAAGCCGATCGGGGACGCCCCGACATCCGCACGCACCCAGCTATTGCCGAACTGGACATCCGGCGCAAAACCGGCTTCGCCTTCTCCGCCCCGTATATCCTGGGTCTTGTAGCGGGTGGTGGAATTCTGGTTCTGCCGGTTCATGTAACTGGCGTACTGGTTCCACGCCTTCACCGCCATGTCGGTGCCGAAGCGGGGAACGTCATAGACCGAACCGCTGTCCAGGTCACCCGACCAGATCATGGTTGGCGTGAGCGAGAAGGTCAGGCTGGACTCACCCGCCTGAAGTGGCAGGCGGCCGACAATGGGGATATTGGCTTCCGTCAGGCGGCCCATGCCGTGTTCGCCCGAACGCGACCGGAACCCGAGGCCACCGTCAATGGACGGGGCAAGGTTTTCACGCAGCGTATTGATCTGCCCGGAAATAGAGGACAGCATCTGGTCCGATGCCTCGGGCGAGGTCGCTTCCATGCTGTAGGACCCGCCGGTAACCGGCGCGCCCAGTTCCGTCTGCCGCCCGTATCCATGATGGCGGAAGGGATTGCTGGACGGGGGCGCAAGCGCGTCTTCCGCCGCACCGGCGCCCGCCGCCATGTGGGATCCCTCGACCTGCTGGAGGCGAAGGTCATAGGCCCGGCGCAGGTCCGCAATGGTGCGGTGGCCATGCCCGTCGGCCTGATCGGCCACGGCCATGCCCAGCCACGCACGGGCATCCATCGGGCTTTCCTGCACGCCATCCATCGCAAGACGGGTCGCCAGGCTCTTGCGGCCGCTATTGACCGCGGCCTGCACCGCGGCCTGGCGGGCATCAAGGTCCTGCGGGTTGTGACGCAGCACCGCAAGGTCGATTTCCAGCGCCTTGCTCGCCTTGCCTTCACCATTGTACAGCCGGGCCAGCGCGAGCTTGGGCGAGGTCGCCTCCGGGTCGGCCCGTAGCGCCGGGGCCAGATGGTCGTAGGCCTGCGCCTGGTCGCCACGCTGGTTCAGCAGGTCGGACTGGGCCACGGAAATCCCCATGCGAAGCTGCTGCAGGGTCTGCTGCTGTTCAGGCGGCAGCGCATTGCCCGTCCCGTTCCCGCTGCCATCGCCCAGGGGCGCAAGCAGGCGGGCGGCGGCGACCGGGTTGCTGATCTTCATGTATTCGGTGGCGTAGGCCAGACGCTGGTCGGTCGACAGGTCGATCGTGCGGGTCGAGGCGATGCGCAGCGCCATGCGGGCATGGAGCATATCGCCACGCTGGCGGAACAGATCGGCCACGGCCACGCCACGCGCGCCCGTCGGGTCCGGCGGGGACAGCGCTTCCCGGATCAGCGGCACCGGGTTCGCCACCATGGACAGGCGGCTGGCCAGATCTTCCTTGATCTGCATTTCCTCGGCAATGGAACGGATGGCCGGGGAATAGTCCTCGGGCGACAGGCCAGACAGCAGGCGGCGGGTCGCCGCGTCGTTGCCAGCGCCATAGGTATACAGGATGCCTGCCTGCCGGTCCTGCGCCGTGACCGGGTTGGCCAGGATCGGCTGCATGACGCGACCGGCTTCCGCCACGTCGCCTTGCTGCTGCAGGGCGTTGGCGAGGTTGATGCGCACCCACGGGTCGCGCGGCGCCTGTGCCATGGCTTCACGCAGGATGGAAACCTTGCGTGCCGAATCCGACGTGTGCGCGGCCGCGGCCATCAGGCCCGTCACCTCGATCTCGCCTACCTGTTCGGCGTATTGCGGCCCGACGCGTGAAAGCAGCTGGCGGGCTTCCGCCGTATTGCCCTGCGCCATGTCCACCCGTGCCAGTCCCATCAGGGCCAGCGGGCTGTTGGGGTCACGCGCCAGGACGGAACGGTACGACTGCTCGGCCGCATCAATCTGTCCGGTCGTGCGCTCCAGGTCCGCCAGCATCAGGGTAGCCCCTGTGAACTGCCCCGGCTGGCGCGCCAGCGATGTCAGGCGCAGCTTGGCCTCGGTATATTCATGTGCCGCGATCATCTGGCGCACGGCGGCATAGTCACCACTGATTTCCATACCCGCCAGCGCGGGCCGCCAGCGATCGGCCGTCTTGGGATCGGCTGCCATCGCCTCCTGGAAATAACGCCGTGCTTCCGCCGCGTCGCCCTGGCGCATGCTGACCAGCCCCATGCCGCCCAGCGAATCCGCATCATGCGAATTGATCTGCAATGCGGACTGGAAGGACTGCTCGGCGGCGGAAAGACGCCCGGCGTTCAACTGCTGGTAACCCGCCTGACGCGCAAGGCCCGCCTTGTCCGGCGGACCGCCGGGCGGATGAAGCATGTGTTCCTTCAGCGCCGCGTCATCGGGATGGGCCGCCAGCCACTGCTGCATGAGCGGCTGCGTCTCCGGCGTGACCGGAAGCCAGCCCAGTGTCTGTCGATAGGACTGGGTCGCGGCCGCGGCTTCAACCGGGGCCTGGCTGCGGAAGCCCTGAAGGTCCTTCAGTCGCGCCAGACCCTCCATACGGGTCGCGGTATTATAGGTCAGTGCCTGCGCGAAAGCGAGCTGGGCGCGGTAATCCTGCGGATTGGCCGACACGACGCTGGCCAGCCCTGCCCGCGCCTGATCCCAGTCGGCCGGCACGCCGGCCATTGTCTGGTAATATTCCACCGCCAGCGAATGGGGCGGTTTTCCACCATTGAACAGCTTCTGGTACCCGGCCACGGCCTGCGCGTTATGGCCTGATGCCGCAAGCGAACGTACCTGCGACAGGTCGGAAGTGGCAATGGAACGCTCATGCAGCAGGTCGGTCAGGCTGTTCGCCGCCGCACTGTCCGGTGCGACCTGCTGCAGGTGACGCAGGGTGTCAGCCGCGGCTTCACGGTTGCCGATGGCCGTCTGGTATTCGCCCTGGACTTCCAGCACGTCGGGCGAGTCGGGCGCGATCCGCTGCGCGTTCTGCAATGCCTGCCGGGCATTGTCATACTGCTGCTGCTGCAACCAGAAGCGCGCCTGCTGCAGCAGGATCTGCCGTGGCGCGGCAGCGCCACCAGTGGCCTGCGCGCCCGTCATGGCCGTTGACGCCTGTTGCGCGCGGGCGACCGGCACGGCCACCATCACGCCCATGCAACTGCTGGCAAGAAGCCCGGCAGAAAGTGAAAAGACGTATCGCCTGTTCATGATCACGATTTCTGCCTTTCTTCCTGCAGCTGCCGGCGACGGTACATCGCGTGGCGGAACAGTGCACGCACCAGAACAGCCACGACCAGCAGACAGCCGAACAGGCCAACCACGACCACACGGATCGGATGATTATGCATGTACCAGTCAGGCATGAGCCACATCGGCAGCGTGCCAACCGTATAGAGCGGTGAACTGCGGTAGGATGTCAGGTCGTCGCCATGCGCCAGCACCAGGTCACCCTGCACCTTTGCCTGGTTCTTACGCTGTCCGAGTATCTGGACCAGGTTATCCAGCCCCTGCCCGTCACCCGACAGCAGGGCCAGCACCGTGCGGCCGGACGCCAGCGGCGATTCCGCCTCCACCATCGCGCCCACGCCACCGGTCAGGGCGGTTTCGACCTCGGTCGGATGGGTGTTGCTCAGGACCGACATCGGGTCCTGGAAGATGTTCCACACCCCGCTGAGTGTGGAACGCAGCCCCATGTGCAGCCGCCCGTCCGAAATCTGGTAGGCCGAGTTGGCCAGCAGCGAGGAAACTTCGCCGCTGTTCGACAGGGTGGACAGGACGATCAGGTTCCGGTCCGCCACATCGCTTACATGATCGGCCGAAACGATATCGACACCCGATACGGGATACCAGGTCGTCGCCCCCATGAACCCCATGAGGTCAAGATAGGCGCTGACCACCGTGCCATTGGGATGATCCGGCAACACCACGGCCGAACGCGACAGGTCGGCATAGGTGGTGAACGGATAGCCCGCGCTGGCCATGTAGGCGAGGTTGGGCATGCGCGTGATGTGGTAGGAGTTGGACAGGTCGATGGTTGAATCCGGGTCAACCGACATGTGGATCAGGCTTGGCCCGGGGCGGCAGCCCGGCTCCGTCAGCGGCGCCGCATCAAAATAGAACTGCAACTGATCCTGGCCGAACACCATCCACGGCGGAATGGTCAGCGTATGCTGTTCCACGCCCGCGTTCTGGGTGCCCACGCCAACACGGCGCAGCAGCTGGTCGACTGCCGAACTCTGCTCGCGCAGCGAATAGGATTGCAGGTAGGTATTGTTGATGCCGACATCCAGATGCGAACGCGCCACATCCAGGATCGGGCCATCCGGCGCACGGAAGCGCACGTTCAGCTTGTACGGCCGGTCACGCCACGTATACAGGTCGGGGGATACACGGAAGGGAACCGACAGGACGCCCGGCGTATAGCCTTCCCCCTGCAATGCGCTGACAGGCACCAGCTCGCCCAGCCGGACCGGGCGGGTGGTGGGTATGAAGGACGGCGCATCATTCGCGGCGCGGGGGGCCACGTCAATCGGCGCCACGTCCATGCGGCTGGCGACCGGCAGGGCGCTGGAACCAAAGCCGACCCCCTTGCTTGCGGTAATGACTTCATCGCGGTCACGCCCCGTCACCAGCAGCAGCGTGCCGTTGGGGTCGGAGGGATTGGCGACTTCCATCAGGGTCGGCCCGCTGATCGAAGGCCGCCCCAGCGCGGAAGGCAGTTCGTCCGCCACACCGACCACAATGGCGTTGCCGGTCTGGGGAATGGTGGAAAATACGGGGAAATTGACGCCACGGTAATCGGTCTGCTGCCCGAACCACGACGCAATGATGCCGGATGCCTTGAGCACTTCGGGATCAAATGTCTGTGCAAGGACAAACGGAATGACCACTTTCTGCCTTACAGTCTTGTCAAAGAAAGGCTGCGGCAGCCGGGCCAGCTGGCGCCGGGGGGGGAGCGGAATGGTCGTGATCTGCAGCTGCGAATGTTCGGACACGCTGGCCCACTGCAGCCCGTTGGACGGGTCCGTGCACCCTTTCGACCCAGCGGCAAAACTGAAATTCAGGCGGTTGCCGCTGACAAAGAAAATGGGATTGACATCAAACGACAGCGGGCCAAACGCAGGGTGCGACGGATCGGGGCGCAGCGTGCCGATATACTGTTCATTCAGTGTGATCGTAACCGCACTGTTGTCGGGCTGGAGGTTGGGCGACATCGCGCCCGACACCACCAGGCGGGCCGACGTCACCAACTGGTCCGCCGGGATACCGAACTGCAGGCCCTGCAGGGGCGCCGAGCCGCGCATGGTCAGCGCGCTTTCCGCACCCAGTTCCTTCAGGGAATAGGTATGAACGGTCGCGACATCGGAACCGGCACCTGCCGCATTTTCGGCATTGTCCAGTATCGCATCCGCGTTATTGGCCGCATCCGCCGCCGGGGTGGCGGCGGCGGTCGCACCTGGGGCCGCATTGTTTCCCGCCTGCGCCTGGGGCTGCGCCGCAGGGGCGGAGGCCGGCAGGGGCGGCAGGTCATTGCCCGTAGGCTGGGGGGCTGGCGCCTTGGATGCAATCGGGGCAGCCTGCGCTCCCGTTGCAAAGACCAGTAGCGCGATCAGGGACACCATTTTCATATCACGAGGCCGCACGACTGATCTTTCCTTCCTGTTTCTGACCACCCTGACTGGTTGTTGGCTCCCTACGCTCAACCGGCAGTGCAATTGGTTTGTTCTTGGGACGACTTTGGGCAATCATCTGACCCTTCTTGCGGAACAGTGCCTTGATGCTGAGGATCAGACTCCACAGGCTTCGTAACGGCCGGTCATCCTCATAATTATTCCACTGCAGCCAGGCATCGGCGCGTCCGAACACGAACCGGACCACTGCCGCTTCAACCTGAATGTTGGTAATCGACCATGTAAACACGGCCTTGCCCCGGGCGCTGCGGATCATGGTGGCCGGAAGATTCACCTCCTCGCCATCCAGTATTGTATGGACCACGACCTGTACGGGCTGGTCCGGGGTCACATCGCGCCAGGGCATGTGGATCGCCACGCCGCCCATGGACACGTCTTCGGTAATACCGTGGCTTGAATTGCCCTCGTAATCATAAACCGTAACAGGGATATGGGCTTCAATACGGTGGCTCTGGCGGATCTGCTTGGTTTCGCGGCCCACGGCGACGGCCGCCAGCAGGATGATCAGGCTGATCACCGACCAGATGCAGTTCAGCGCGTAAGCACGTTCCGAAATGATGTCCAGATGCTGGAAGATCAGCGCATATCCGCCACGCAGCAGGCCAAGGGCCATGATGCAGGCGAAGATGATGTTCGGATAGGTGGCCCCGAGGTCGAATTCCTCGTGTTCAAGGACACCACCTTTTTCCGTCACGTTGAATTTGCCCCTGGAGGGGAACAGCAGCGTCACGATGGTCACACGCACCAGGAACAGCGCCATGACGGTTTCGTACACTTCACTCCAGAATGAATAACGCCAGCCCTTGTTGACTTTCGCCGCCGTCGCGATGGAATGGAACATATGCGGGATGGCATAGGCCAGCACCGCGATCGGGGACGCGGCGATGATGTTCTGGTTGAAGAACAGGAACGCCAGCGGAGACGCAAGGAAGATGACGCGGGGAATGGCGAAGAAGAACGACGTCATGGCCGACAGGTAGCACAGCCGCTGCCCCAGCTTCAGCCCTGGTCCCATCATCGGGTTATCGACACGGAAAATCTGGATCATGCCGCGCGCCCAGCGCATGCGCTGACCGATATGCGTGACAAGGCGTTCCGTCGCCAGGCCACTGGCCAGCGGAATGCGCAGGTAGGCCGTTGACCATCCCTTGCGCTGCATGCGCAGTGCGGTATGGGCATCTTCCGTCACGGTTTCGGTTGCGAAACCGCCGATTTCCTCAATCGCCTTGCGGCGCAGGATGGCGCACGAACCGCAGAAGAAGGTTGCATCCCAGAAGTCGTTGCCGTCCTGGATGACACCGTAGAACAGGTTGCCTTCCGGCGGGGTACGGTACCCCACGGCCAAGTTACGCTGGAACGGGTCGGGGGAATAGAAGTGATGCGGGGTCTGCATCAGGGCGATCTTCGGATCATCGACCATCCAGCCCATCGCGATCTGCAGGAACGCGCGCGTCGGAATGTGGTCACAGTCAAGGATGAGGATGTGATCGCCTGTCGTATGCTTGATGGCGTAGTTGAGGTTACCCGCCTTGGCATGCGCGTTATCGGGACGGGCGATGTAGCGCGCGCCACATTCCTCGGCAAAGCGGGCGAATTCCTCGCGCCTTCCGTCATCCAGAATGTAGACGTTCACCTTGTCGGGCGGCCAGTCGATACCCAGCGCACCCAGCACCGTCAGGCGCACGATGCCCAGCGATTCATCGTAGGTCGGGATGAAGATATCGACCGTGGGCCAGTCATCCGGATTGGGTGACAGCGGCAGCGGGGCGCGATGAAGGGGGGAAATCGTCTGGAAATAGCTGAGGAACAGCATGTACAGCGCGTAAAGTTCCGCCAGCAGCAGGGTAACGCCCAGCCCGCCCTGTATCCATGTGTCGAAGTCCAGCGTTTCCGTCAGGCGCCATGTCAGGTACCGCAGCGACACCAGCGCCGAAAGCACTTCGAGAAAGACCTGTGTGCGACGGCTTTTATGCCGGCCGACGATGAAAAAGACCGCGATACATATTAATGCCACAATCAACTGTTCATTTATCGACAGCGTGACTGTAGTGGCGGCGAGCAGGGCAAAAATCCCCACTGCCCCAACTATGTAACTGGCACCGCGCAGTGACAGTATCTTGTTGGAAATGCGGTCAAACCGACTTTCCGCAGGCGCTGACGACTGAACCTCTGACATCAATAACTCGTCCGATTAATAAATACTGATAAAACAGATAGTTACGTTCAAAAGAAAACCGTCAGACGCATCTGGTCCGTCATGTCGCCTTTCGGCCCGCGTGGCCTGCGGGTCATACGGGGATCATCCCCTGCCCTTCTTCCCGTCGCGGGCCGGCCTGCCACCATGTCCAGCCCGCCGATCCGGTTCAGGATTGCCCGTTCTCTTCTTCACGCTTGCGCAGCAGGGCTTCACGCAGGCTTGGCTTGGGGATCAGACGGTCCGTGGCCCGGCCACCCAGCGTCATGAACACTTCCGTCAGGGTCGGGGAATTGTCTGTCGGGGCCGGCTGCCGTCCCGCGCTTTTATTCCATGAATTCTTGTCTAGCTTGGTCATCGTGGTCACCTTGGAAGCAGGTTTGGGAACAGGCCGTGCTGTCGGCACCGGGGCGGGTTGGAACAACCGGCCCATCTGGGTCCGGTCGCCCGCCCTGGCAAAAAAGAATCCAGGTCCGGTCGGGCGCTGCCCGCGACGCTGCTGCGCCTTGGGTACAGGGGCCCAGTCATCTGTCGCGGCAACCACCGGCTCTGGCGCTGCAACCGTGAAGGGCGCGGACTGCGCCGGTGTCGGGCGCGGCGACACGGGGGCGGCAGGCGCTTCGGCAAACGGCGGCAGGCCCCGTCGCTCCTGCCCACCCGACTGCACGACACCCGGCGCCGAAGCGGCGGGCGCTGGCCGTGGTGCGGGGCGCACCACCGTTTCCGGCGGCGGGGCGGACGGTGGCGGTGGGGCAATGGTCTCGGCCACGGGGGGCTGGGGTACATGCACGACCTCCAGCGCCACTGGCGATGGCGGCGCGGGAGGCGGTGGCGCGGGGGATACCTCGGGGGAGGCTACGACCGGCGGGGCCACAGGCTCCGGTGCCGGCTCGGCGGCGGGAACGTGCGGTTCCGGTTCGGCATACTGGTCTTCAGCATAGGCATGCACGTCGGGCGTGTCTTCATGGAGGGACTCTTCAGCGTCCTCCACAGGCATATCGCGTACGACGGAGCGGAAGGAACGGTAATGGAACCCCTCCCCGCTCAGGCCGTAGCCAGCCGTCAGCATGCGGGACACATCCTGTGGATTATCCATGTCCACGGTCGGGCGCGGCGCCTGTACTCCTGCGACTTCCTTATCGGCTGAACTCACATCCCACCTCCCTCGGCACGGGCGATATAGACCAGCAATGTAAGTGCTGCGGAATAATAATCCGGCGCATGATCCAGCGTGGGCAGTTCCCCTGCCGACGCCAGACCCGAACACGACGCGACGGCCAGATAGCCGGGCGGCGCGTTATAGGGCGAGCGCGCGCCATTCGTCAGGTCCACCCAGCCCGGCAATGCCGATGCGCCGAAATGGTTCCAGAAAAGCGTGAAGTCAGCCAGGAGATCCGGCGACAGCATATGCGCCCAGTAAAGGTAGAGCGGGACGCGAATCGCATCATAGGAAAAACGCGGCGGCCAGCCCTTGGCGATGGAGAAAGCGCCGGTCTGCCGATTGATCGACAGCCAGTCCGGCGGCAGCTTCCATTCACCGAATCGTCCCTTGGCGATAATGCGCAGGCCGTTTTCCATGACGGTCTGCCACCTTGCATCGGCCGACAGCTCAAACGCCTGCATGAGCGAGGGCATGACGTAATAGGAAAGGTTGAGGGTAACCGCATCCTTGGTGACGAATCCGGTCGCACCGGGCAGCAGCACCTCGTAGGGGCCGACCTTCATGGTCATGAGCTTCAGCACATCGGCGTAGATGGCCATAGCGTCCTGGATATAGTCAGCCCGCTTCCAAAGCTTGCCGGCCCGCGCCAGGCCCAGCGCGATCAGCAGGTCGCCATCGGTGGCATTATTCTTGTCCGCGACCGGCGGGTTATGCCCATCCAGGTAACGCCACGAAAACAGGGCGTCGGTCTTGTGCTGGAGATTGGTGCGCGCCCACACCCATATCGCCTCAAACGCCGTCTGGTCGCCAGCGGTGGCGGCGAACAGCATGCCGTAGCCCTGCCCCTCGCTGTGGGATTCGCCACTATTGCCGGTGTCAACGATACGGCCATCGGGATGGAAATACTTGCTGCGGAAAATGGCCCACTGCTGGCTCACGGCCGTGCCGTCCCCTGCTTCAGCCGATGAAGCAAGCGGAATGCTGCCGGCTGCCGCCATGACAGACAGAAAGGAGCGACGCCCCATCCCGGATACATGTTTCTGCAGCTTCATAAAATCCAACAGCATTGACCACCATACACTTCAGAAATCCAAACCGATGCAACCACAGGTGGGAACTGGTGTTCAATCCCACACCCGGCACACCCATGACGCCTTAATCGCAAATTCCTCCATCCTGCAAGCCGGACATGGCCATGACCAGACAGACTTTATTACGGAAGGGAAGCATAACGTCTTACCTCCCGGTGGCGAAACAGCCACCAGCGTCCTTACGGACCGGAAAGGGGAGAAAGTTGCATTTTTGTCACGTCAGGTCTGCGGGCACCCCCAAAAATCCCGTTGATTATTCCTGTAAAAATCAAAAAAGGAGATATGGAAAACGACCGGGTTCCAATATGCTGCCATCCGTCCCGAAATTAAAAGATGGAAAATATTTTTAAATTTCAGGGTAACTTGACCTGAATCAATGTCTTTCACGCAAATCATGCGGGAATCGATATAAGATGCCTTTATTATATATTAATATTAAAAATATCGCCACGCCATAGATTGATTACCTTTTAACAAAAAAATAACTGTCGAAATACTGTAGTACATACGGAAAAGCCGCCGTCCGGCAACCTTCCATTCAGCAGCCATGGGCATGATGAAGCCGCCGCGCCTGGATAACATGCATGGGCAGCGCTGTAGCCCCAGCCATCCGGACAGGCCATGAAAGCCCCGGCTGTAGGCGGATGCTGGCAGGCTGCAAATTATAAGGAAATTCCTGGCAAAGCTTTTCCAGCAAAGCTTCAGGGCCGGAAATCAGGGAAATGGTGATATCCGGCCGCGGTCCATGGAAAACCATGGACAGTCATCTGGCGTCCCGTACGGGATTCGAACCCGTGTTGCCGCCGTGAGAGGGCGGTGTCCTAGGCCTCTAGACGAACGGGACAAAGGCCGGTGCCGCCTTCTATGCGATCACCCGCGGGGATGCAAGGAAAGAATTGCGGCCCATGCCATCAGGGATGGCCAAGCACCAGCCGGGCCACGATGCGCCGGCCTGCCGGATCCCATAGCACCACACGGTCAGCGCCACCGCCCCCCAGCACCACCGCCAGCAGCCCGTCAGGGCGGGCCGTCACCGCCTGCACATGCGTGCCCGGCGCTTCATCCATCACCAGATCCCCCGCAGCATCCGCGCCCATGATGACCGGCGGGGCTGTCACCGTCCCCGCCACGACAGCAGCCGGGGCGGGCGCCGGATGCATCATGCGATGCACCAGCACGCCCACCAGCGCCAGCGAGCCTATGAACAGCAGGACCCCCATGCCGATCACCGCCGCAAGCAGCGCGCGCGATCCCTGTTTTTCCATTATGTGCTTTCCGTTCCCGAATACCGTTTTTTCCGATAGACACATGCCATGAGTGACACTGCCCCCCCTACCCCCGTCATCGCCACGGCCGATGACGCAGGCCAGCGCACGGACCGCTTCATGGCCAATGCGGTCGAAAGCCTTTCGCGCTCACGCGTCAAGTCGCTTATGGAAAGCGGGCACCTGCTGCGCAATGGCAGCCCGCTGCGTGATCCGGCGGAACCCGTGCGGGCAGGCATGTGTTATGAAATTCACATCCCCCCCGCAATCCCCACCACACCACAGGGGCAGGATATCGCGCTGGACATATTATATGAGGACCGTGACCTGATCGTGCTGGACAAGCCCGCGGGCATGGTTGTCCACCCCGCACCGGGCAACGAGGATGGCACCCTGGTCAACGCCCTGCTGGCCCATTGCGGCGAAGGGCTGACCGGAATCGGGGGCGAAAGGCGGCCGGGAATCGTCCACCGGCTGGACAAGGACACATCGGGCATCATGGTGGCGGCCAAGACCGAAATGGCGCACCAGGCGCTCTCGCTCGCCTTTGCCGAACGCAGGATCGACCGCGCGTACCAGGCCGTGTGCTGGGGCATCCCCACGCCCGCCAGCGGGTCGTTCGATGGCGCGATCGGGCGTGACCGGCGCGACCGCAAGCGCATGGCGGTGATCGCCAATGGCGGCGGCAAGGTGGCGCTGACCCATTACCGGGTGCTGGACACGTTCCATGGCGGCCTGGCCCATGTGGAATGCAGGCTTGCGACCGGACGCACGCACCAGATCCGGGTGCATTTCGCCCATGCCGGGCATGCGCTGGTGGGCGACCCGGTCTATCTGCGCCGGATTCCGGCCGCCGCCCGCGCCCTGCCACCCGAAGCAAAGGATGCGGCGCTGGATTTCCCGCGCCAGGCGCTGCATGCCCGCAGGCTGGGATTCGCCCATCCCCGCATGGGGGAACAGATGCTGTTCGAGACCGCGCCGCCGGAAGACTTCCGGCACCTGCTGTCCAGCATTGCCTGATTTGCAGGCATATTCATTGACACAATGGGGCGGAATGCCTATGTTCGGTGATTGTTCGCCGGGGCCGACGCCCCCAGGCTAACTGGACGTCCTGTATAAAACTGCCCATGACGGGGGTCATATACAGGGACGTGAGATGTCCAGTCGTGCGTCTATCAGAGAGACGAATGCAACCCTTCCGGTCACGGTTACGTTAGACCCGATCAAGGCTGCCCCGTCCCTCTGGAACAGGAGTCCGTTAGAATGGCCTCTTCTGCTTCTGCCCTTATTTCCGGTCCCGAAAACAACCTGTCCAAATACCTTCGGGACATCCGCAAGTTTCCCATGCTCTCCCCCGAGGAGGAGCTTCACCTGTCGCGCCGCTGGAAGGACAAGGGCGACACCGAAGCCGCGCATAAGCTTGTCACCTCCCACCTGCGCCTCGTCGCCAAGATCGCCATGGGCTATCGCGGTTACGGCCTGCCGGTGGGCGAACTGATCAGCGAAGGCAATATCGGGATGATGCAGGCGGTCCGCCGCTTCGACCCCGACCGGGGCTTCCGCTTGGCCACATACGCCATGTGGTGGATCCGTGCCGCGATACAGGAATACATCCTGCATAGCTGGTCACTGGTGAAGATCGGCACAACCGCCGCACAGAAAAAACTGTTCTTCAACCTGCGTCGCCTCAAGGGGCAGATGCAGGCGATTGATGATGGCGACCTGCAACCCGAACAGGTCAACAAGATCGCCCAGTCCCTCGGCGTGCCCGAACAGGACGTGGTGAACATGAACCGCAGGCTTGCCGCCCCCGACCACAGCCTGAATGCGCCGCTGCGCATGGATGGCGAGGGGGAATGGCAGGACTGGCTGGTTGATGACAACGACAACCAGGAAGAAACCCTTGCCGAAAGCGAGGAATATTCCGGCAGGCAGGCGCTTCTGGCCAATGCCATGAAGTCACTGAACGACCGTGAACGTCATATCCTGACCGAACGGCGGCTCAAGGACGAACCGGCGACGCTGGAAGAACTGTCCCATGTCTACAACATCTCGCGCGAGCGCGTGCGCCAGATCGAGGTCCGCGCCTTTGAAAAGGTGCAGACCGCGATGAAGGCGGAAGTCGCTTCCCGCCGCGCGAAACATGAGGCACAGGCCGAGGCCTGACCACCCGACGGCATACCCGATAAAAAAAGCCCCGCACGCTTCTGGCGCTGCGGGGCTTTTTCTTGTTCTTTGGGAAAAGTTTTTGGTGAAGCTTTTTTCAAAAGGCTTCGAGGAACGCCGCCTTTTTGAAAAAAGGCGGCACCCAGAAACTTCTATTCTGTTTTAATCAGTCCTCAAACGGGTCGCGCATCAGGATGGTGTCGTCACGTTCAGGGCTGGTGGAGAGCAGGGTCACCGGCGCTTCGACCAGTTCCTCGATCCGGCGGACATACTTGATAGCCTGCGCGGGCAGTTCGGCCCAGGACCGCGCGCCCCTGGTGCTGTCCTTCCAGCCTTCCATCGTCTCGAACACCGGGCGGATGCGCTGCTGCGCGCCGGGGGCTGACGGGAAAGACGTGATCTTTTTACCGTCCAGTTCGTAACCAACGCAGATGCTGATTTCGTCCAGACCGTCTAGCACGTCCAGCTTGGTCAACGCCAGGCCGTTCACGCCACCCACGCGCACCGCACGGCGCACCAGCACGGCATCGAACCAGCCACAGCGGCGGGGGCGGCCGGTCACGGTGCCGAATTCATGCCCGCGCTCACCCAGCGTGCGGCCCATCTGGTCATGCAGTTCGCTGGGGAACGGCCCCTCACCCACGCGCGTGGTGTACGCCTTGGCAATGCCCAGCACGAAACCGATGCTGGTGGGGCCTACGCCCGCGCCCGTGCCCGCATTGGCGGCAACGGTGTTTGAGCTGGTCACGAACGGATAGGTGCCGTGGTCCACATCCAGCATCACGGCCTGCGCGCCCTCGAACAGGATGCGTGAACCACTGCGGCGGCTGTCATCCAGCAGGTCCCACACCGGGGCCATGAACGGCAGCACGCGGGGTGCTACGCCATTGAGGAAGTCCAGCAGCTCCGCCTTGGTAAACGTATCCGCGCCAAGACCCTTGAGCAGGGTGTTGTGGTGCAGCAGCAGTTCATCCAGCTTCCAGTCCAGCGTTTCCGGCTCGGCCAGGTCACACAGGCGGATGGCGCGGCGGGCCACCTTGTCCTCATAGGCGGGGCCGATGCCACGGCCGGTGGTGCCGATCTTGCGCTCACCACGCGCGGCTTCACGCGCGCGGTCCAGCGCGCCATGCACGGGCAGGATCAGGGGCGCGTTTTCAGCGATCTTCAGCGTCTCGGGCGTGACCTTCAGGCCCTGCGCCGTCACGCGGTCGATTTCCTTCAGCAGCGCTTCGGGGTCAACCACCACGCCATTGCCGATCACGCCCATCTTGCCACGCACCAGCCCGGACGGCAGCAGGGACAGCTTGTAGGTGTGCGCGCCCACGACCAGCGTATGGCCCGCATTGTGGCCACCCTGGAAACGCACGACCACATCGGCCCGGCTGGCCAGCCAGTCCACAATCTTTCCCTTGCCCTCGTCACCCCACTGGGTGCCGATCACGGTGACGTTGGACATTTCATGCTCCTTGATATGCTGCCCGACCGGAACACAGGCGACCAGCCGGAAAAAACCCTGTTATCTTAAACGACTAACAAAAACTTCAGATGCCATCCACCGGCACGGGCCGGCCATCAACCACCACCAGCGCGCAGGACAGGCGCCGGGCCGCGGCCCGCGCGTCGGCTTCATCACCCAGCGCGCTGACGGTGGCATAGCCCCCCGCACGCAGGGCGGCCCCCACTTCTGGCAATGTCCCCCACGGCAGGAACACACGTGTCCGGCATGGCAGCGGCGGGGCCGCGCGCAGGATGATGTCGGGCCGCAGGGTCAGCCCGCAGGCCGGCTCGTCATTATTGGACAGGTAACGGCCACCCCGGCCCAGTTCTTCGCGCTGGCCCGCGGCATAGACGGTGACGCATACGCCGGTATGGTACTGCCAGCCACGGAATTCCACCGGGTCCACCGTCAGGCGGATGCCCGGCACCCGCGCCTCGATCGCGGCGACGGTGGCCGCCAGGCGCGCACTATGGACGCGCACCGCGGGCGGCAGGTCCACCGCCGCCAGTTCGGCCAGTGCCCCATGGGCGGGACCGGCCGCATGCAGCAGGCGGATCAGGACCGGGGCCAGTTCACCGCCATGGCGTTCCACGGCGGCGGCGTCCTTGCGGTCCAGCGCGCGCATCAGCATGCCGCGCACATGGGCGTCAAAGCCCCCGGCATCCACCAGCGCGGTGGTCAGCGCGGGCATGGTCAGGTCGAAGGACACGCCCTGCACCCGCAGCGTAGCCAGGCATTCGGCGGCAAGGGCCACGATTTCGGCATCCGCTTCCGGCTGGTCGGGTCCGATCAGTTCCACGCCTGCCTGCGAGATCTGGCGTTCGCCATCGCCCCGGTTGCCGGCCATGAGGATACACGGCCCGGCATAGGCAAGCCGCAGGGGACGCGGCACATCGGGCAGCCGGGTCGCGGCAATGCGCGCGACCTGCGGCGTCATGTCCGGCCGCAGCGCCATCATGCGGCGCGTCTCGGGGTCCATCAGGCGGAAGGTCTGTTCCGCCACGGCGGCGCCCGAACCCGACAGCAGCGTTTCCTCGAATTCCAGCAGCGGCGGCGTCACGCGGTCATACCCATGGGCCGCGAACACGCGCATCAGCGTCTCGACCCCCGCCGCCTCGGCCTCGGCCTCGGGGGGGAGCCTGTCCACGAAGCCTGCGGGCAGCAGCGCGGGGTTGAACGGCGGGTCATCAGTCATATCGGCGGCCTATCGTGCTACATCATGCCCACGGTGGCAGCCGGGGCATGATGGATCGGGCATGGAAAGCGGAAGGGATCAGGCGTGCTGGCCGCGCACCTGCGCATAAGCCCAGTCCAGCCACGGCAGGACCGCGCGCAGGTCGGCGGTTTCCACCGTCGCCCCGCCCCACAGCCGCAGACCCGGCGGCGCATCACGGTAGCTGCCCACGTCCAGCGCCACCCCTTCCCTGCCCAGCAGGGACACGATCTGCTTGGCAGCCTTCGTCTGGCCCGCGTGGTCCAGCGCAGTAAACCACGGGGCGACAATGCGCAGGCAGATGGCCGTGCTGGAACGATGCTTCGGATCGGGGGCAAGAAACCGCGCCCAGTCGGACTGCGCCTCCCACCCGGCAATGGCGGCCAGGTTGGCTTCGCTGCGGGCGATCAACCCCTTCAGGCCGCCAACGCTTTCCGCCCATTTCAGGCCATCCAGCGCATCTTCCACGCACAGCATGGACGGCGTATTGATCGTGTCGCCCCGGAAGATGCCGTCAATCAGGCCCTTGCTGCTGGTCAGGCGGAAGATCTTGGGCAGCGCACGGGGGGCTGGCGTGGACACCAGCCGTTCCACCGCGCGCGGCGACAGGGCCAGCATGCCGTGGGCGGCCTCGCCCCCCAGCACCTTCTGCCATGACCATGTGACCACATCCAGCTTCTGCCACGGCAGGTCCATGGCGAAGGCGGCGGATGTGGCGTCGCATATCACCAGCCCGTCGCGCTGCGTGGGGATGGCGGCGTCATAGGGCAGGCGCGCGCCCGATGTCGTGCCGTTCCATGTCAGCACCACGTCGCGCGCCCAGTCCACCTGCGACAGGTCGGGGACTTCGCCGTACTCGGCCTTCAGCACGCGGGCGTCGGACAGTTTCAGCTGGGCGATGATGTCATTGGCCCATGTGGCGGAAAAGCTCTCGAACGCCAGCACGTCCACCGGGCGGGTGCCCAGGATGGACCACAGCACCATTTCCACAGCGCCCGTGTCCGACGCGGGCACGATGCCCAGCACCCAGTCATCCGGCATGCCAAGGATGGCCTTTGAACGGGTAATGACTTCGTTCAGCCGTGCGCGCCCTTCGGTCGAACGGTGCGACCGCCCCACCAGCGCATCCGACAGGGCATTGAGCGACCAGCCCGGGCGCTTGGCGCAGGGACCGGAAGAAAAGCACGGATTGGCAGGCCGTACGGACGGCTTTGCAGTAAGGGCATCAGGCAAGGGAGACATCGTCCTGTTCGCGACACGGGCAAAGGGACAGCAACACCGGGGCGGTGCGCCAGACTGGTGCGAGAGGGGGGATTCGAACCCCCATGCCTTTCGGCGGTCGATTTTGAGTCGACTACGTCTACCGTTCCGTCACTCTCGCATACAGGCAGCCCGCCCTGTGCGGGACGGAATACCACGGCAATCAGTCCAGGGACGTCTTGCGGACCCGCTATATCACACGGGCGGCGGCGGTTCCAGCCCAAGCATCAGCGCCACATTCTGCAACGCGGCGCCCGACGCGCCCTTGCCCAGATTGTCCAGCCGCGCGGTCAGCACGGCCTGCCGCAGCGCGTCATCGCCATGCACGCGCAGTTCCATCCGGTCGGTGCCCGCCAGCGCGTCCGCCACCAGCTTGGCGCATGGTTCGGCCACCGTGACACGGTCCGAACCTTTGTAATGCGCAGCCAGGGCCGCATGCAGGTCCGCGATCCGCACCTTGCCCGGCAGGCGGTCCAGATGCAGCGGCACGGACACGATCATCCCCTGCGGGAAATGCCCGACCGACGGCACGAAAACCGGCGGCTGCGCCAGACCGGCATACAGCGTCATTTCCGGCATGTGCTTGTGGCCAAGGCCCAGCCCGTACAACTCGAACGCCGGGCCGCCATCACGCTCATGCGCCTCGATCATGCTGCGTCCGCCGCCGCTATAGCCACTGACCGCATTCACGCACACAGGGTAATCCGCCGGCACCAGCCCTGCCTTGACCAGCGGGCGCAGCAGGCCGATCAGCCCGGTGGGGTAACAGCCGGGGTTGGACACGCGGGCGGCGGCCCGGATGGCGGCAGGCTGGGCCACGTCCATTTCGGGAAAGCCATAGACCCATGCCGGGTCGGTGCGGAATGCGGTGCTGGCATCCAGTATGCTCGGCGCGGCGCTGCCCATGGCGTCGGCCATGGCGACCGCTTCCTTCGCCGCCGCATCGGGCAGGCACAGGATGACGACATCAACCGCCGCCATCATCTCCCGCCGGGCGTCGGGGTCCTTGCGGCGGGCCGGGTCGATGGAGCGCACCGTGACAGGCAGGTGGCGCAGGCGATGGCGGATGCCCAGTCCCGTCGTGCCCGCCTCACCATCAATAAAGACCGTTGCCTGTCCGCTGCTGCTCATGTTCGGTGTGTCCTGATAAAAACTTCCCGCCTCGGGATGGGCGATCTATACAAGACCTGTGCCCGACCGCAATACAAACAGGCAGGACTTCCCACCCATGCACGATGCGTCTTCCGCCCTTGCCCGCCTGCTGGACATCATGGCCCGCCTGCGTGACCCGCAGACCGGCTGCCCATGGGACCGCGAACAGGACTTCGCCTCCATCGCACCCTACAGCATCGAGGAAGCGTATGAAGTCGCGGACACCATCGCGCGCGAGGACTGGGACGGCCTGCCCGATGAACTCGGCGACCTGCTGTTGCAGGTCGTCTACCACGCGCAGATGGCCGATGAAAAAGGCATGTTCGACTTCGCCACCGTGGCGCGCATGATTGGCGACAAGATGATCCGCCGCCACCCCCATGTCTTTGGCGACACCCCGGCCGAGGCCGGGCAGTGGGAAACCGGCAAGGCGCAGGAACGGCTGGCGCGTAACAAAGGCGGCACGCTGGATGACGTGCCGGTGGGCCTGCCCGCCCTGCTGCGCGCGCGCAAGCTGTCCGCGCGCGCGGCCCGCACCGGCTTCGACTGGGACACGGTAGGCGAGGTCGCGGCCAAGGTGGATGAAGAACTGGACGAACTGAAGGTCGAACTGGAAAGCGGCGACCGGGCGAAGATATTCGATGAACTGGGCGATGTGCTGTTCACGCTGGCAACGCTTGCGCGCAAGCTGGACATGGACCCCGAAGCCTGCCTGCGCCAGGCCAATGCCAAGTTCACCCGCCGCTTTACCGCTGTCGAGCACGACCTCGCCGCCCGCGGCCTTGCGCTGACGGATGTGGATGTCAAAACCATGGAAGAAGGCTGGCAGGCCGTCAAACGCCGCGAACGCACGGCGCAGCCACAGGACTGAACGCGCACAAACCATCAAAAGTTTTTGGTGACGCTTTTTTCAAAAAAGCTTCAGGAAACGCCGCATTTTTGAAAAAAGGCGGCACCCATAAACTTTTACTTTTTTGCCAACGATTTATGTGGCGGGGGTCAGCAGCAGGTCATGCAGCGCCTGCCAACTGGCCCGGTCCGGCGCGTATAGCAGCCCGCCGCTGCGATCCGTGACACGATAGGGCGAACCGTCAAAATGGGCGCTGTAGCCGCCCGCTTCCGCATGGATCAGCCACCCCGCCAGATGGTCCCACGGCAGGGTGCGGTTGAACAGCAGGAAGTGGCACCGCCCATCGACCAGCATCAGGTATTCATGCGCCGCACACCGGAAATCCCACGACCCCGCAACCTTGGGCAGGTTGTGCGTCACCACGTCGCGTACTGGCGCGGGCAGGTAGCGCCATGACGCATTACCCGACATCTCCCGCGCGGGCACGGGAGCGGCCACATGCAGCCTGCGTTCGGCGCCCCTGCCATCATGCAGCCACGCCCCCTGCCCACGCGCGGCCAGAACCGCGATGTCGCACACGGGGTCGACAATGGCTCCACCAACCACATCCCCCCGCGACACGGCGGAGACCATGACGCCAAACAGTGGCACGCCCGCCGCATAATTGGCCGTGCCATCGATCGGGTCGATTACGAAGGCAAGGTCCGCTGTCGCCAGCCCGTCCAGCAGGGCGGGATCGGCCGCGACCGCTTCCTCCCCCAGCACCAGGGCGTCGGGCCATGCGGCCCGCAGGGCGGCGGTCAGGTCGCGTTCGGTCGCTTCATCGGCCACGGTCACGATGTCCAGCGGCCCGCTCTTGGCGCGGATGTCGGCATGGCCAAGGCAGCGGAAGGACGGCATGACATGGCGCGATGCCGCCCCCCGCATCATGTCCACCACGTTGCGCATGTCCACCAGTGTGATCCGTGCCGTCATTGCCGCCCTCCGCTATGCGTGTCCGTCCTTCACCGCCGCCCATCCATGCGCCGGTGAAGGCATGTTTTCCACCCCGCCCATGGTCACAGGACAGTCAGCACGCAGGCACGCCCTAATCCAGCAGGCAGGTCACGATACGGCCGAACTGCATCTCGAAACGCGCGCGGTTGGCAGGCGACAGGCGCACGGTCATCTCCGCGCCGTCCTCCCCGTCCTCGCGCTGCGTGACCTCGCCATGTTCATACAGCCATGCCATCACCGCCCCTTCGACCAGCGGCACGCGGTAGGCGACGACTTCCATCGCCCGCGTCATGCGTTCGTCAATCGCGGCCAGCAGGTCGGGCAGCCCGTCGCCGGTAATGGCGGAAATGACCACATTGCCCGGCCGCGCACCCACGGCGTCGCGCCCGCCCACCAGATCGGCCTTGTTCAGCACCTCGATCACGCGCGACTGCCAGTCCTGTTCGATCGTGCCATTGCGGGCCATGCCCTCCAGCACCTCGATCACGTCACTGCGCTGCGATGCGCTGTCGGGATGCGAGACATCGCGCACGTGCAGGATGATGTCGGCTTCCGCCACCTCTTCCAGCGTGGCGCGGAAGGCGGCGATCAGTTCCGTCGGCAGGTCGCTGATGAACCCCACCGTGTCGGACAGGATCACCCGCCGCCCCGATGGAAGCTGGATGCCGCGCATGGTGGGGTCCAGTGTCGCGAACAACTGGTCCTGCGCGTACACGCTGGCCCCCGTCAGGGCGTTGAACAGGGTAGACTTGCCCGCGTTGGTGTAGCCAACCAGCGCCACGATGGGGAACGGCACGCGACGGCGCGCCTGCCGGTGCAGGCCGCGCGTGCGCCGCACCTGTTCCAGTTCGCGCTTGAGGCGCACGATCCGGTCGCCGATCATCCGGCGGTCGGCCTCGATCTGGGTTTCACCTGGGCCACCAAGGAAGCCGAAGCCGCCGCGCTGGCGTTCAAGGTGGGTCCATGTGCGCACGAGGCGGCTGCGCTGGTATTCCAGATGGGCCAGTTCGACCTGCAGCGTGCCTTCCCGCGTAGCGGCGCGTTCGCCAAAGATATCAAGGATCAGCGCGGTCCGGTCGATCACCTTGCAGCCCAGCGCGCGTTCCAGGTTACGCTGCTGCACCGGGGTCAGGCGGGAATCGATGATGACGACGGTTATGTTGTCGGCCTTGACCGTTTCCTTGAGCGAATCCACCTGCCCGCCCCCCAGCAGGGTCGCCGGCCTGCGTGCGCGCAGCAGCAGCACCGCCTGGCACACGACCACCAGCCCGATGGAGGCGGCAAGGCCGACCGCTTCCTCCAGCCGGGCTTCGGCCGCGCGCGCGTCATCATGCCGGTCGGGGCGTTCCCATGGCAGGATGACGGCGGCACGCGTGGCGGAGGGTGGCTGCGCCACCGTCACGACGGGCTGCCATCCGTGGCTGCACGCTCCTCTGTGCCGTCGGCCTCGGCTGGCGGTTCGAACAGGCTGACCGGGGTGGCCGGCATGACCGTGCTGATCGCGTGCTTGTACACAAGCTGCGTGTGCCCGTCGCGGCGCAGCAGGACGGAGAAGTTGTCAAACCAGGTGATGATCCCCTGAAGCTTGACGCCATTGACCAGGAAGATGGTAACCGGCGTTTTCGACCGGCGAACGTGGTTGAGGAACACGTCCTGGACATTCTGTGAAGGTTCTTTTGCCACGGCAGGGCCTTACTTGTTGCTTGTTGGGCGGAATCACACGGCACAGTCGCGTGTCATGCTACGGCGTTGCCACCGTCCGTATCACGGTTCGTTGTCTAGCAGTCATGGGCTGCGTGGGCAAAAGCTCATCCGGTGTTACGATCCTCGGACGTGACACCAAGCTGCTTGAGCTTTCGATGCAGCGCGCTGCGCTCCATCCCCACAAACCCCGCGGTACGGCTGATGTTCCCCCCGAAACGCAGCAGCTGCGCCTGCAGGTACTGGGTCTCGAACAGGTCACGGGCCTCACGCAGCGGCAGGCTCATCACATCCTCGTCAGAATCGAACTTGAGCAGCGCGGGCGCCCCTTCCCCCACGGTGGAAGGCAGCATGTCGGCGCGGATCGGGTCCGAGCTGTTGCCCGGCATCATGATCAGCAGGCGTTCCATGAGGTTGCGCAGTTCACGCACGTTGCCCGGCCATTCATAGCTCTGCAGCGCCGCGATCGCATCACCCGACAGTTCACGCAGCGGCAGGCCGGCATTCTCGGCCGCGCGGTCAAGGAACATGCGGGCCAGTTCGGGTATGTCCTCGCGCCGTTCACGCAGGCTGGGAATGCGCAGCGGCACGACCGCAAGGCGGTAGTACAGGTCCTCGCGGAAGCGCCCCATCGCGATTTCGGACTGCAGGTCGCGGTTGGTGGTGGCCAGCACGCGCACATCCACCTTGACCCGCCGCGCCCCGCCCAGGCGCTCGAAGGTCTGGTCCTGCAGCGCGCGCACGATCTTGCCCTGCGTCTCCAGCGGCATGTCGGACACTTCATCCAGCACCAGCGTGCCGCCATGCGCGCGTTCCAGCACCCCGGTACGGCGGCCCGCGCCGTCATCCCCGCCCTCGATGCCGAACAGTTCCTCCTCGAACCGGCCGGGTGCGAGGGTGGCGCAGTTGAGCGCGATGAACGGCCCTTCGGCCCGGCGGGAACTGGCGTGGATCATCCGCGCCGCCACTTCCTTGCCGGTGCCCGCCATGCCCGAAATCAGCACGCGCGACCCGGTGGGGGCCACGCGGTCGATCTGGTTGCGCACGGCGGTAATGGCGGCACTGCGCCCCTCCAGCACGGTGCCGGAGCCTGCGCGCAGGCGCAGCTCGGCATTTTCGCGCGCAAGGCGGGATGCCTCCAGCGCGCGGCGCACCACGACCAGCAGGCGGTCGGCCTGGAAGGGTTTTTCGATAAAGTCATACGCGCCGTGCTGCAGGGCGGCGACGGCGGTTTCGATCGTGCCATGTCCCGAGATCATGATGACCGGGATGGACGGCTCCTCCTTATGCAGGACATTCAGGATGCCCAGCCCGTCCAGACGTGAACCCTGCAACCATACATCAAGCACCACCAGCGAGGGCCGACGTTCCCGGAAGGCTGCGATGGCGGAATCGGAATCCGCCGCCAGCCGCGTCTCGTATCCCTCATCAGCCAGAATACCCTCGATAAGAAGCCGAATATCCGGCTCGTCATCGACGATCAGGATTTCATGCCCCATGGTCGTCCTTTATCGGCAAAATCAATGTCGACACAGCTCCCCTGCTCCCGGCGCGGTCCGCAAGCCCGATGCTACCGCCATGATCCTCAAGAATCTTCTTGACGATCGCAAGACCAAGTCCGGTTCCCTTGGGCTTGTGGGTCACATATGGCTCGGTCAACCGGGCGCGATCCTCGACCGGCAACCCGATTCCATCATCCTCAACGCTCAGGATGACGTTCGGATCATCCTGCTTCAATGTAATACGGATCGTGCCGATCACGCCATCCCCGCCGGCCGGCCCGACTTCGGGACGCATGGCGATGGCGTCCGCCGCGTTCTGCAACAGGTTGGTCAGCGCCTGCCCCACCAGCCTGCGGTCGCACCGCACCAGCGGGCCACGGTCGGGCAGGTGGACCTCATACAGGATTTCCGGATGCGCGTTGCGCTGCAGGATCAGCGCCTCCCGCACGATGCGCGACAGGTCCTCCATGCGCATGACCGGCTGCGGCATGCGGGCAAAGGCAGAAAATTCGTCCACCATGCGCCCGATATCCCCCACATGGCGGATGATGGTGTCCACGCACTGGGCAAACGTGTCGGGATCGGATGATATCTCCCGCAGGAAGCGGCGCTTGAGCCGTTCGGCGGCAAGCTGGATGGGGGTGAGCGGGTTCTTGATTTCATGCGCGATGCGGCGGGCGACATCGGCCCATGCCGCCTTGCGCTGCGCAACCTGCAGGGCTGTTATGTCGTCAAAGGTAACCACATAGCCATCAGCGAAATCGCCGGTCACCGTGCTCTGCATTTCCGCGCCGATTCGCACCAGCAGCGTGCAGGCGCGCCCACCGGCCAGCACCTGCACCTCGCCCGTCAGCTCGCGCCCCTTTTCCTGCGCGATGCGCCCCAGCATGACACCCAGTTCCGGCACCACCTCGGTCAGCGGGCGGCCCACGCTGGCCGCCATGTCACGCTGCAGCAGGACGCTTGCGGCACGGTTGGGCAGTTCGATCATGCCGTGCGAATCCAGCCCGATGACACCGGCGGACACCCCCGACAGCACGGCTTCGGTAAACCTGCGGCGTTCGTTGATCTGGTTGGTGGCGTTGACCAGTTCCGCGCGCTGGGTCGCAAGCTGCGTGGTCATGCGGTTGAAGGCGCGCGACAGGCTGGAGACCTCGTCATCGCGCTCGCCCTCGGGCACGTTGCTGTCCAGGTTGCCCTTGCTGACCCGTTCGGACGCCAGGATCAGCAGCCCCAGCGGCCGCACGATCTGGTTGGCCAGCATGAGGCCGATCAGGATCGCCGCCCCCAGCACCAGCACGGCCACAAGGGCGAAGATCAGCACGAAGGTGAACTGGATCTTGGCCCGGTTGCCGTTCAGGCGCCTGTAATCGGCCACCACCTGTTCGGTGCGGTGCATGTGTTCAAGGATATCGGGGTCCACCGGCCGCGCGATCATGAGCATGAGCGGCGGCGTATCCCCAAGCGTCACGACCGCGCGGACGGTCTTTTCATCGGGCGAATCAAGGATCGCGATCTCATTCGTCCGCGCCATGAGCGTGGCCGCGGGCGGCGGCAGGTCCTTCAGGTTGGCCGCCCGCCCCATGAGGCCGCCCGACGCCACGACGGTATTGGTGAACGGGTCATACACCACCGCCACGTCCAGCCCCCGCAGCGTGGCCTGCGAATCCAGCACCTGCGACAGCGCGTCGGGATCATGCAACAGGTCGCCCCCCGAACCGGACAGCCCGTTCTGCGCGCTGACGAGGTAGTTGGCCAGCGAGAACGCCTCGGTGCGGATATTGGCGTTATGTTCCTGCAGGTAGCCGCGTGATGTCTCCAGCGCCTCGTTCAGCGCGGTGTTCACCCGGTCGCTGAACCAGATCTGGATGCCGTAGTGAAAGAACACGGCGGCGAACGTGCCCACCACGATGGTGGGCGCCACCGCGACAATGCCGAACAGCGTGACCAGCCGCACATGCAGCCGCGCGCCCGCCAGCCCGCTGCGGCGTTCGGCCACCACGCGCCCGACCTTTTCCGTAAGCGAGGTCGCCAGCAGCAGCAGCACGAGGAAGTTCAGGATGAAGACCAGCGCCTGGATCTGCGGGTGATGGGCCAGCGACTTGCCGCCCGACAGCACCACGAAGGTCGCGACCCCCAGCACCAGCGCCAGCAGCACCAGCACCAGCGCCACGTTGCGCCGCACCAGCATGTCCAGCCCCCGCCGGGCCAGCCGGTAGGCCATGCCGGGGCGTTGTGTCGCGTTCATGCTCACGCGCCGCCGCGCACGACCGGAATATCCAGGTCCCTGATTTTCTTGCGTAGCGTATTGCGGTTCAGCCCCAGCATGGCCGCGGCCCGGATCTGGTTCCCCCTTGTCGCCGCCAGCGTCATGGTGATCAGCGGGCGTTCGACCTCGGCAATCACCTTGTCGTAAATATCGCTCAGCGGCATCCCGTCCTGCCCGGACGCCAGGAAGCGACGCAGGTGCCGCTCCACCGCCTCGGCCAGCGTCTCGGCAGCACTACCGCCCGCGCCTTCGCCCGGCGCCGCCATGCTGGCCTCGGCCAGTTCGGCGGCGATGATGTCAGCGCCTATGCTTTCCTGCGGGTGCAGCGCCGTGATGCGCCGCATCAGGTTTTCAAGCTCGCGCACGTTGCCCGGCCAGCGATAGGCCTGGAGCCGGGCCATCGCCTCGTCATCCAGCACGCGCACGCTGCCCGCGCCTTCGGCGTTTTCATTCAGGAAGTGCCGCGCCAGCAGGGGAATGTCCTCCACCCGTTCGCGCAGCGGCGGCAGGCGCATCGGCACCACGTTCAGGCGGTAGTACAGATCCTCGCGGAACGTGCCGGCCCGGATCGCCTGCCGCAGGTCACGGTGGGTGGCGGCGATGATGCGTACATTGGCGCGGATGGCCGTGGTGCCGCCCACGGTCGTGAACTCCCCATCCTGCAGCACGCGCAGCAGGCGGGTCTGGGCTTCGGGCGGCATGTCGCCGATTTCATCCAGGAACAGCGTGCCCCCCGCCGCCTGTTCAAACCGCCCGGCAACGCGTGTGGTCGCCCCGGCAAAGGCGCCACGTTCATGCCCGAACAGTTCGCTTTCGATCAGGTTGCGCGGGATGGCGGCCATGTTGACGGCGACAAAGGGACCAGCGCGCCTGCGCCCGTAATCATGCAGGGCGCGGGCCACCAGTTCCTTGCCGGTGCCGCTTTCGCCGTTGATCATCACCGTCAGGTCCGATGTCGTGAGGCGGGCGATGATGCGGTAGATGTCCTGCATCACCACCGACCGCCCGATCAGCGACATCTGTTCATCCGGCTGCGGCGGGGCCAGCGGCTGCACGGGTGTCGCGGGCGTCGCCAGCGCGCGGGCGACCACCGCCAGCACTTCCTTGAGATCAAAGGGCTTGGGCAGGTATTCGAACGCGCCGCGCTGGGTCGCCTTGACCGCCGTCATCAGCGTGGACTGGGCACTCATGACCACAACGCGCAGGTCGGGGCGGATGCGGCGGATGCGCGGGATCAGGTCCAGCCCGTTTTCATCGGGCATGACGACATCGGTGATGACAAGGTCGCCCTCGCCTTCCTCCACCCACTGCCACAGGGTGGACGCCTGCGCGGTGGTGCGGACCTGGTAGCCCCCACGCCCCAGCGCCTGGCTCAGCACCGTGCGGATGGAACGGTCATCATCGGCAACAAGAATGGTCGGCAGCGACATACGCTATAAATCTCTCAGGTCCAGTGGGGGAACATCAGGGCGTGTCCCGGCCCTCGGTCACGACGGGCAGGTGCAGCAGGACCTCGGTGCGGCCGGGCTGGCTTTCCACCTCGATCACGCCGCCATGGTCGCCCACGATCTTGCCAGCCAGCGCCAGCCCCAGCCCGCTGCCCGTGGTCTTGGTCGTCAGGAAGGGTTCGAACAGGTGCGGGCGGATGTTTTCGGGAATGCCCGGCCCGTTGTCGCGCACCGACACCAGCAGCGGCAGCTGCACGCGCTGGCTGCCCGCCCCGGTTGAAACCCATATGCCGGGCCGGTAGCTGGTGGTCAGGGTGATTTCGGGCGGGGCCGCGCCATCGGGATTGGTGTGCAGGGCCTCGGCCGCGTTCTTGACCAGGTTGAGCAGCACCTGCACCAGCTGGTCGCGGTTGCCCCATACCGGCGGCAGCGAGGGGTCATACACCTCGTGAAAGCGGATATCGGCGGCAAAGCCCTGCTGCGCCAGCCTGCGCACATGTTCCAGCACGCGGTGGATGTTGACCGGCCGGCGCTCGATCGGCCGGTCGCTGAACATGTCCATCCGGTCCACCAGGTCGCGGATGCGGTTGACCTCGTCCTGGATCAGCACCGCAAGCTCACGGTCGGATTCGCCCACTGATGTTTCCAGCAGTTGCGCCGCCCCCCGGATACCCGATAGCGGGTTCTTGACCTCATGGGCGAGGATGGCCGCCATGCCCGCGACGCTGCGGGCGGCGGAGCGGAAGGTCAGTTGCCGGTCCAGCACGCGCACGGCCGAAAAATCATGGAATGTCAGCACGACCGATCCGGGTTCCTCCATGACCGGCGCGCCCTGCACCGTCACCCCGTCATGGCGCAGGCGGGGGCTTTCCAGCGTGACCTCGTGCTCGACCACCGTATGGTCCTCGGCGCGGACCTGTTCCATCAGCAGGAACAGCGGGCTGTCACCGGGCAGGATGTCGGTCAGGCGCATCTGCACCAGATGCGCGCGCGACATGCCGAAAAAGGGTTCCGCCGCGCTGTTGACGTATCCGATGGCGTTATCCGCCCGCACGACCACGACCGGCAGCGCCAGCGAGTCGAGGATCACGCGCCCGTTGCCCGTCACGTTACCGGGCGCGCAGGGTTCATGGGGAGCGGGGGAAGGCTGGCCCATCCTCATGCCGCCTGTGCCGCGGCCCTTTCCGCCCCTATGGTGGACGGGCGTGGCCCGCGCGCATTGCCTGCCGCGATCTGGCGGTCATAGAAGTCGTGGATCATGCCAACGGCCGCGTCCACCGTATCGACCCGGTTGACGGCGGCGCGGAAACCCGCGGACTCCGGCAGGCCCGCCGAGTACCACGACACATGCTTGCGTGCGAGGCGCAGGCCGGGATGGGCGCCGAAATGCGCGATCATCATGCCGTAATGTTCCAGCACGATGGCCTTTTCCGCCGCAAGGTCGGGTTCGGGCACGTGTTCGCCATGCATGAGCGCGCGCGCCACCTGCGCCAGGAACCACGGGCGGCCATAGCAGCCGCGCCCGATCATGACCCCCTGCGCGCCGGAGCGTTCCAGCGCCACGCGGGCGTCCTCCACCGTCAGGATGTCGCCATTGACGATGACGGGCAGGTCCACCGCATCGACCACATTGCGGACGAAATGCCAGTCCGCCGTGCCATTGTAGAACTGCTGCCGGGTGCGGCCATGGACCGTCACCATGCGTATGCCCGATTCCTGTGCAATCCGCGCAAGCCTAGGGGCGTTCAGGCTGTTGTGGTCCCAGCCCATGCGCATCTTCAGCGTCACGGGCACATCCACCGCGCGGACCACGCCTTCCAGCAGGCGGGCGGCCTGTACCTCGTCGCGCATCAGCGCGGAACCGGCCAGTTGCCCCACCGCCACCTTTTTCACCGGGCAGCCGAAGTTGATGTCGATAATGTCCGCCCCGCGATCGACCGCGATCCGCGCGGCCTGCCCCATGGCGTCGGGGTCGCAGCCGGCCAGTTGCACGGAATTGGGGCCGTCATCCGCCACTTCGGCCATGCGCAGCGTGTTCTCGTTTTCACGCACCATGGCCCATGACGCGATCATTTCGGACACGACCAGCCCCGCCCCCAGCCTGCGCGCCAGCCTGCGGAACGGCAGGTCGGTCACCCCGGCCATGGGCGCCAGGATGACGGGCGCCTGAAGGACGACCCCACCCCCCAGATCAATGGGCGACAGTAGCTGAGACGACATGAACCACGCTTCCCCGCCGAAAACCCCAGCCGCGCCCGATGGCGGCAGAAAGGCATGCCGGCTGCAATATCCATCAATAATGCTTATGATTTAGGCAGAATACCCTCTCCCGCCGCCCCGTGCAATCAGGTTCGGTGCATTGGGGAAACATTTTCGCGCAGGCCAATGCCCCGCGCGGGCAGCCAATCCATGCTCAATGCTTGACGCGCGGGCCACATGGCCGCATTGCTCCGCATCATGCGTGTTGCAGCCATCCTTCTCGCCGCGGGCCAGGGCAGCCGGTACAGCGCCCAGACCGCGACACCCCTCGCCAAGCAGTATGTCACGCTCGGCGGGCGGCCCGTCATCCGCCACGCGGCGGATGCCCTTGCCCCTCATGTCGGCATGATCCAGCCGGTGGGCGATCCCGCCCTGCTGGCCAGTGCGCTGGAAGGGTTCGCCCCCGCCGGCTGCACGGTCCTGCCAATCGTGCCGGGCGGGGCCACGCGACAGGCCAGCGTCAGCGCCGGGCTGGACGCCCTTGACCGACTGCCCGAAAACGCGCGCCCCGAACTGGTGCTGATCCATGACGGCGCGCGCCCCTATGTCCCGGCCGCGGTGACGCAGGGCGTGATCGCGGCGCTGGAAAAGCATGCGGGCGTCATCCCCGCGGTCCCGGTGGCCGACACCATCAAGCGCGCGAAGGACGGCATCATTACCGATACCGTGCCCCGCACCGACCTGTTCCGCGCCCAGACGCCGCAGGGTTTCCGTTTCGCGCTGCTGCGCGACCTGCACCGCGCGGCCAGTGCCGCCGACGCCACCGATGATGCCGCCCTGCTGGAACAGGCGGGACATCACGTGGCCATCGTGCCCGGTTCGGAAGACAACATCAAACTGACCTACAAGGAGGATCTGGTGCGCCTGGAACGCCTGATCGGCCCGACCCTGCTGCCGCGCACCGGGACGGGCTACGACGTACACGCCTTTGCCGAAAACCGGCCCCTGATCATGTGCGGCATCAACGTGCCGCATACGCGCGGCCTTGCGGGCCATTCGGATGCGGATGTGGGCATCCATGCCCTGTGCGACGCCATTTACGGCGCGCTGGCCGAAGGCGACATCGGCCGCCACTTCCCGCCCAGCCAGAATGAATGGAAGGATGCCGACAGCGCGCGCTTCCTGGTCCATGCGGGCGAGCGCATCCGCCTGCGTGGCGGCATGCTGGTCAATGCCGACGTGACGCTGATCTGTGAACGGCCCAAGATCGGCCCCCATTCGGAAGCGATGCGCGCCCGCCTGGCGGAACTGCTGAAGGTTGACGTGGACCGGATTTCGGTCAAGGCCACGACCTCCGAACGCCTGGGCTTCACCGGGCGCGAGGAAGGCATCGCCTGCCTGGCCAGCGCCACGGTGCTGGTGCCCTGATCGCCTGAGACGCAAAAAAACGGCCCGGTGCGATACCGGGCCGTTTTTGTTTGCAGGTTCCTGAAAAATAAAGTTTCGGGTACCGCCTTTTTTCAATAAAGGCGGCGTTCTTTGAAGCTTTTTGAAAAAAGCTTCACCAAAAACGTCTTTCAGGCCACCCCTTGCCTCAGCCCATATGGCACAGGCGCAGGAAACGCGATGCGTCCGTAACCTCCAGCGCAAGCAGGCGCAGGCCTGCTTCCTGCCTGTCATCGCGGCCCCATATGTCCATCTGGGTGCGTTCATCCACGGATGCGATCTCGGCTGCCTTCGCGGCGGACAGCGCGCCGGTCACCACCGCCAGCCCCAGCACGATGCTTTTCATCGCGGGGACCATAACCCCCAGCGCGGCAAGCGTGGGGTCATCCATCTTTTCCAGTATGCCACGCCACGCCGCCTGCACCGCCTGCGGCTGCGACAGGGGCATGACGCCCTGCGTCACCGCCATGTCGATGCCATAGCGCGCCTGCAGCCATGCAAGCTGCAGGTCCCATTCCGCCTTCTGCCGCGCGCATAGCAGGGCGGGATGGTCCGCGCGGTAGCACAGCAGTTCCCCATCCACATATTGCAGCAGGGCCGTCACCTGTGCTGCCGGGTCGGGGGCGACACGTTCGATCATGGTACCGGCGATACGGGTCAGCGGCAGGTCATCGGGGGTGAAGTCCCCACCCTTTTCTCCACCGGCATGCGCCCATTCATCGGCAATCGCACCGGCCAGCGCGCGCGACGCCACACATAGCGGCGTCCCGCCGGGCAGGCGGATGCCGCGCCCGTCAAGCGCGACGCTGAATCCCCCCTCCGCCGGGCAGGCGGCGGCCTGTGTCCAGAACCGCTTGCGCCTGCCCTGTGTCTGGGGCGTGGGGGGGCGTACCCCCGCCTTCATCGCGTTGCCCTGCGTCATCTCAGGATGCCCAGCCCCTTCAGCAGGCCAGCCGCCTTCTTCACATCCGGCGAGGACTTGGAATTGCCCAGCAGCCCCGCAGCGCCCGAGGACTGCGCCTTGGGTGCCGCCGTCGTGGGTTCGGGGCCGGCCTGTCCCTCGCGCGCGGCCTTCAGCGTGGCGGGGCATGGATCGACCGCCGCCTTGCTGTCCGACCCGCCCAGCAGCAGGCCGATGGCGTAACGGCCATCGGCGCCGCCATCCATCTTGGGACGCGGGGATGAAAGCGTGCCCCCCACGCGCAGCGGCACCGTGGCCCCGGTGCCACCAATCATGACCTGCGGCACAAGATGCAGGTCCAGGTCATGCGATACCATGCCCACCGTGCCCTTGCCGGTCACGGTCAGCGCATTGGTCTGCACGCCGATGGTGTCGACATTCGCCTGCCTGTCCGCCATGTTCATGTGCAGGCCGAAGCATCGCAGCGCGATCGGGCCGGACCCCAGCGCGCCACGCGCCGCATCCCCCAGCAGTTCACCCAGCGCACTGCCGCTGACCGTGCCATTGACCATGGACACGCCAAGGTGCCCGGTCATGGCGGTGCGCAGTTCGGTCGCGGTGTTCCCCTGCGAACGCACCTGCCCCACAACCTGCAGCGCGCCCTGCACCATGTTGGACAGGCCCGCCTTGCTTTCCAGCCATGTCGCCGGCAGCACCAGCGTGCCGATGGTGCCCGATACGGTGGGCACGCTGCCCGATGCATCGACCTCGAACTGGCCCGACAGGCGGCGGCCGGTGCCTTCGGCCTGTAGCGGATCAACCTTCAGCAGCCCGTTGCGCAGGCTGATATGGGTCAGGGCGTTGTGGTATTCATCACCCTCGAATTCCAGTTGCGCCGCCGTCAGGCGCAGGTCTGCATCCAGCTTGCGCAGCCGGTCGAACGGCAGCGTTTCATCACTGCCCTTGCCATTCGCAGGGGCGACAGTGCTGGCGTCGGCCCTGGTCGCGGTGGCGTTGCCCATCAGGGCATCCGCATTCACCCAGCTTGCGTCAAGCGCGCCACTGACCAGCGGCACGCCCGAATGCCCGCCATGGACCGACAGGTCCAGCGCCCCCTTGAGGGAGACCTGCGTGCTCTTGAGCGCAATATCCGAAAGCTGGAAATGCGCGCCGTTATCCTCGCTGACCAGATGGGTCGAGGCTTCCAGATGGTCGATCACGGCCCCATTGGGCAGCGGCAGCTTGCCCGCGGTCGCGTTGACATTCACCACCGCGCGCGACCCGCCCAGCGTGCCCGCGACACGCAGGCTGCCCGGGTCACCCGACAGGTCCAGCGACAGCGGCAACGGGTCCGCCAGATGCGTCAGCGCCGCCTGTTCCACCTGCTGCAGCGATCCCAGCGTGCCGGACAGTTTCAGCCCCTGTCCCTGCCATGTGCCCTGGCTGCGGATGGTCACGGCGTCCTTCGGACCCGGCGCGTCAACCGACAGCCCCTGCAACGTCAGGCCGGACAGGTACTGCCCGGCATCCACCGCGCCCGTGTCCAGGTGCAGGGAATTGAGCAGCGGCGTGCTGCCGTCCTTGTCCGCCGCACTGCCATCGACCACATTGGCCTTGAGCGACAGCCGCCGCACGTCCGGCAGGCTCAGCCCCGGCACGAAGGCCTCGATCGCCTTCAGGCTGGCGATGTTGCCATCCAGTGTGACGTTGTAGCCCTTCATGTGGTCGGGATCGGCCACGGTGCCATCCACCGCCAGTTGCCCGACCTGCTGCCCGCCGGCCCTGAACGCCGCCTGCAATGCAACCGGCCACCCGGCGCGCGCGGTGGATGTCAGGTTGAGCGCACCCGTATGGCCCGCCAGCGTGAAGCTGCCGCTGTCGTTATGGCCCGCCACGTCAATTTCGGGTTTCGCGCCATCAACGCCCGACAGGTTGATGTGGTCCAGCACCACCTTGCCCTTGCTGCCCGACATCCTGTCATCCCAGTCAAGGTCGGCATTGCTTATGCGGATGCTGCCGACCTGCACCTTCCAGTCGGATGCGGCCTGCGTGGCCTTTGCATCAGGCGTGGCCGTGGCCTGCGCCCCGGTGGGCGACAGGCGCCAGTTCGCCTCTCCCTTGTCCGTGCGTTCCAGATGGACGACGGGGTGGACCAGCTTCAGGTCCTCCAGCCGGATTTCATGGTGCAGCAGCGCCATCAGCCCCATGCTGGCCTGCAGTTTTTCCGCCGTCACCATGTCGGTATAGGCGCCGCCAGCCATGTCCGACAGCCCGACATCACTGACAGACAGCGACAGGGTCGGGAATACATGCAGTTCCAGCCCCCCCATGCGCACCTTGCGGCCGGTCTGTTTTTCAATCGCGGCGATGGCCTTGGTGCGCAGCGCGTCAGGGTCCAGCATGGACTTGACCGCAAGCCCGGCCCCGCCCGCGATCACGACCAGTGCTGCGACCGAGCCGAGGAGGATGCGCCGTGCATTTCCGTTCTGTGCCATTTTCAATTCCTGTCCTGTACCATTCTGGCCGCGCTAGCTGCGGCGGGGCTGCGCCGTGGCGGGTGCGACAAAACCGATCTGCCGGAATGTCTCACGCATGTGGGGGGGCGGGTCCGCCTCGACCACCAGAGTACCCCCGGCCGGATGCGGCAGTTCCAGCCTGCGGGCATGCAGGTGTAGCTTATCCGTAAACCCCGTGACATGCGCTATGTCACCGCCATATTTCGGATCGCCCAGTATGGGGTTGCCCAATGCCTCACAATGCACGCGCAACTGGTGGGTGCGGCCCGTCAGCGGGGAAAGCGCCAGCCATGACAGCTTGCGCCCCGCCGCATCCAGCACCTCGTATTCCGACAGGGCGTGCACCGCATCCGCGTCCCCGCGTTCGGCCACCACGCTGATCGCGCCCGCCCCCGCGCCCAGTTTGGTCAACGGCTGGTCGATGATGCCCGTGGCCGGGCTGGGGCGGCCCACGACCACCGCCCAGTAGACCTTGTGCACGTCACGCCCGCGAAAGGCCGCCGCCAGCCTGGCGGCAACCCCGGGCGTGCGCGCGACCAACAGCAGGCCGGACGTATCACGGTCGATGCGGTGGACCAGGCGCGGGCGCGGGTCATCGGGATTTTCGCGCAGGCCATCGAGCAGCGCGTCGATATGGTGCGTAATGCCCGGACCGCCCTGCACCGCGATGCCGGCGGGCTTGTTCAGCACGATCACGTGGTCATCACGGTAGATGACCATCTTGTTGATCTCGCGCACCTGCCGTTCGTCCAGCGGCCTGACCGCCAGTGGCGGGGGACGGTTGGCATTGGGGATGGGCGGCACGCGCACGGCCTGCCCCGGCTCCAGCCGGGTGGCGGCGGTGGCGCGCCTGCCATCCACGCGCACCTGCCCCGTGCGGCACAGCTTCTGCAACGCACCCTGCGTCAGGTGGGGGTAATGCCTGCGGAACCAGCGGTCGAGGCGGATATCGGCTTCGTCATCGCTGACGGTAAGGGTAACGACACTCATGACCCACGGCTTTCGCGCACTCTGTTCCAACTGTCCAGTCGTCGCGCCACTTCGCGTTCGTATCCGCGCCCGGTGGGCTGGTACAGTTTCGGGCGGCGCATGCCATCGGGGAAGTAGTTCTGGCCCGATATGCCCCCTTCGGCATCGTGGTCGTATTCATACCCCTTGCCGTAGCCGATATCCTTCATGAGCGTGGTCGGCGCGTTGAGGATATGCGCCGGCGGCATCAGGCTGCCGGTGGCGCGCGCCGCCCTGCGGGCCATGTTGTAGCCCTTGTACACCGCGTTGGACTTGGGCGCGGTGGCCAGGTGCACCACAAGCTGGGCCAGCGCCAGTTCGCCCTCCGGCGATCCCAGGCGCTCGAACGTCTCCCACGCGGCGACCGCCAGCGGCAGGGCCTGCGGGTCGGCCATGCCCACGTCCTCGGCGGCGAAGCGGGTCAGGCGGCGGGCGATGTAGCGCGGGTCCTCGCCGCCTTCCAGCATGCGGGCGAACCAGTACAGCGCCGCGTCCGGGTCCGATCCGCGCATGGATTTATGCAGCGCCGAGATCAGGTTGTAATGCTCCTCCCGGTCCTTGTCATACAATGCGGCGCGCCGGGCCAGCAGGCTGGACAGGGCTGCGGGGTCCAGCGGCGCCTTCTGCGGTGGCAGGGCCAGAAGCTGCTCGACCATGTTCAGCAGGTAGCGCCCGTCGCCATCGGCCATGGCGCGCAGGGTGGCGCGGGCTTCGGGCGTCAGCGGCAGGGTCGTGCCCGTGGTGGCTTCGGCGCGTTCCAGCAGCTTTTCCATCGCCGCGTCATCCAGCCGGTGCAGCACCAGCACCTGGCAGCGCGACAGCAGGGCGCTGTTCAGCGCGAAGGACGGGTTTTCCGTCGTGGCCCCCACCAGCACCACGGTGCCATCTTCCACCACCGGCAGGAAACCGTCCTGCTGGGCGCGGTTGAAGCGGTGGATTTCATCCACGAACAGCAACGTGCCGCCGCCACTGGCGCTGGTGCGCCGCGCATCCTCGAACGCGCGCTTGAGGTCGGCCACACCGGAAAACACCGCCGAAAGCTGCACGAAGCGCAGCCCCGCCGCATTCGCCAGCAGGCGGGCGATGGTGGTCTTGCCAACACCCGGCCCGCCCCACAGGATCAGGCTGGCCAGCGACCCGCGCGCCAGCATCTGGCGCAGGCTGCCCTGGGGGCCGAGCAGATGGTCCTGTCCCACCACCTCATCCAGCGTGGCCGGGCGCAGGCGGTCGGCCAGGGGCTGGGTGCGCGCGGCGACTTTCGGTTCATGGGCCGGGAACGGAACCGGGCCACGCCCGTCGTGCCGTGGCGGGGGGGCGCCAAACAGGTCCGCCGGTTCGTTATCCATGCTGTCTCGCCTGCCTGCCATATGCTCCTGCCTGTATCATAGCGGCCCCACGTGGCGGACCCTCGCTGAATCTGGGAACTCTCGCCCTTCAATACCAGTACCCCCGGCACAATACATGCCCCACAGGGCAGCGGCACGCGCCCTCAGAACTGGAAATAGATGAAGGGTTCGGGTGGTCGCCCGCCAATCAGGAACACCAGCAGCACGAAGGCGACGCCCGCTGCCACCGCCATCCACGGCGCGGGCCGCAGGCGTTCCAGCACCACCTGCTGCGACGCGGGGCCGATCACCGCCACACCTGCCGCCAGCGCCAGCACGACCGGATGGCGGATGGCGGTCGCGCCCGTGCCATGCAGCCCGGCCATCGCCCCCAGCATGTGCCCGGCCGTGGCAAGGTCGGCCGCGCGGAACACCACCCATGTCAGCAGCACGAACCCCATGGTCAGCACGTAGCCGCCCACGCGCGGCATGGCCCGGCCCGCACGGTCCCACACATGGGCCACCGCCAGCGCCGCGCCATGCAGCAGGCCCCAGACGACAAAATTCCATCCCGCCCCGTGCCACACGCCCGCCAGCCACATCGTCACCATCACGTTGGCGGCCTGCCGCTGCGGCGTGCAGCGGTTTCCACCCAGTGGGATATAGATGTAATCACGCAGGAAGCGCGACAGCGTCATGTGCCACCGCCGCCAGAAATCCCGCACCGAAACCGCCCTGTAGGGCGCATTGAAATTGAATGGCAGGCGGATGCCCATCATCAGCGCCATGCCGATGGCCATGTCGGAATAACCCGAAAAATCGAAATAGATCTGCAGCATGTAGGCTACCGCCGCAAGCCACGCCGCCCCCATGCCCGGCACATGGCCCGCTTGGGCTGCGTCAAACACCGGGGTGCAGATGGTGCCCAGCGTGTCGGCCAGCCCCACCTTCTTGCCAAGGCCCACCAGCAGCAGCAGACCGCCCCGGCCAAGGTTTTCCCACATCGCGGCGTTGCGGGGACTGGTATCGAACTGCGGGATCAGTTCGTTATGCCGCACGATGGGACCCGCCACGAGCTGCGGGAAGAACGTGACGAATTCCATGAAATCCGCCAGCCGGTACACCCGCGCCTGCCCGCGCCCCAGATCGACAAGGTAGGAGATTTTCTGGAACACGAAAAACGACAGCCCCAGCGGCAGCACGATGGGCCACGGCGCATGGTCGCGCCCCATCCAGTGCATGAAGCTGCCTGCCAGCCAGTCGGCGTATTTGAAGCCGAACAGCACGGCAAGGTTGCCCGCGATCCCCGCCCGCAGCCACATGCGCTGGCCGGTCCGCCCCCACAGGATGGCGACCATCTGGCTGAACCCGATCATCGCCAGAAGGAACGGGACGAAGCGCCAGTCCCACAATCCATAGAACAGTACCGAGGCCGCGATGATGACACCCTGCCGCGCGGCCCGGCTGTCGCCCACGGCGTAATACAGCCCAAGGACCAGCGGCAGGAAGACAACCAGGAATGACTGCGACGCGAACAGCATCAGCCGTCGCGTTCCGCCACCGCCTGCCCCGCCGCATGGCCGCTGGCCCATGCCCACTGGAAATTGTAGCCGCCCAGCCAGCCGGTCACGTCCACCGCTTCGCCCACCATGAACAGGCCGGGCACGTCACGCGCCTGCATGTCGCGTGAGGACAGGCAGTCCGTATCCACCCCGCCGCGCGTGACCTCGGCCTTCACGTAGCCTTCGGTGCCATGCGGGTTGAGCCGCCAGTGCGACAGCACGCTGGCGGCATTGGCCAGCACCGCATCAGGCATGCCCGCAAGCTGCCCGTCAGGCAGGTGCGCTTGCGCCATGAGCTGGGCTAGACGCTGCGGCAGCAGCATGGACAGCATGGCCACCCCGCCCGCGCGCGGGCGGTCGCGCTTGATATCCAGCAGCCTGTGCACGGCGTCGATGCCGGGCAGCAGGTCGATATCCAGCACCTGCCCCGGCCGCCAGTAGGACGAAGCCTGCAGGATGGCAGGCCCCGACAGGCCACGATGGGTAAAGACCATGCCATCACGGAAGGTGACCTGCCGCGCCTGCCGTCCCTCCCCCTCATGGCAGGTAATGCCCACCGTGACCGACAGCCCGGCCAGCGGCTCCATCCATTCGCGGTCCTGCACGCCGAATGTCAGCGGCACCAGGGCTGGCGCGGGCGGGACGACACGCAACCCGAACCGGCGCGCAAGGTCGTGGGCCAGCCCCGTCGCCCCCAGCTTGGGTATCGACAGCCCGCCGGTTGCGACAACCAGGCTGGGGGCATGGAAAATGCCGTGATCCGTCTCGACCCGGAAATGCCCTGCCCCGTCACGCGCCACGTCGATGATCCGGTGCGACACCCGCACATCCACCTGCCCCGCGGCACATTCGCGCCGCAGCATGTCCACGATGTCGCGCGCCGAACGGTCACAGAACAGTTGCCCCGCCGCCTTTTCATGCCACGGGATGCGATGCCGCTGCACCATCGCCAGGAAATCGGCGGGCGTGTACCGCGCCAGCGCCGACTTGGCGAAATGCGGGTTGGCGGACAGGAACTGCCCCGGCCCGGTATCCATATTGGTGAAATTGCACCGGCCCCCGCCGGAAATCAGGATCTTGCGCCCCGCATGCGGCGCATGGTCCAGCACCAGCACCCGCGCGCCCGCCTGCCCCGCCGTGGCGGCCGCCATGAGGCCCGCAGCCCCCGCCCCCAGCACGATGGCGCCGAAACCGGTGGTATGTGCCGTCATGTCCCTAGAAATCCAGATCCGCGTAATGGGCGGGGGGGGTGAAGCCGGTGATGCGGTCCTGCAGCAGGGCGCGGAAGCATGGGCGGCTCTTGACGCGGGCGTACCAGTCCTTGGCCGCGGGTGCGCGCGACCAGTCCACGTCATCAAGGAAATCAAGGCACGACAGGTGGGCGGCGGCGGCGAAATCCGCCATCGACAGCATGTTGCCCGCCAGCCACTGCCGCGTTTCGGCCAGCCAGTCGATATAGGACAGGTGGGTGCGGATATTGGCGTATCCCGCGCGCAGGGCCGCGCCATCGGGGTTGCCCTTGCCCGAAATGCGCTTCATCACCTTTTCATTGAGCAGGTTGCGCGACACCTCGGCCCCGAATTTCTCGTCGAACCAGACCACCAGCCGGCGCACCTCCACCCGTTCGGCCAGCGTGCGGCCCAGCAGCGGGGTGTCGGGATAGGCTTCCTCCAGATATTCGCAGATGACCCACGAATCGGGAATGCACAGCCCGTTGCTTTCCTGTAGCATGGGCACCGTGCCGGCAGGATTGCGATCAAGGTATTCGGGACGGCGTTCCCACACCCGCTCGGTCTTGAGTTCGAAGGGCAAGCGCTTTTCCCCCAGCACGAGGCGGACCTTGCGGGAATAGGGGGAAAGGGGAAGGTGATACAGGATGCGCATGTTCCCGCTTTATTGCATTGTCCCGCCCTTCGCCAAGCCCCGAGTGCGCAGGCATGAAAAAGTATGGCTGCATGGCGGGTGGACGGGACATCCTTCCCTCGACAGGGATGGCCTGACACGGTAGCTGGAAACACCATGCCCCACTCACCAGACAGGACAGGATAACGTTGCCCGACGAACTGCGTCCCACACCGAAAATCCGCGCACGCGGGCGGTCGTTCCTTGCCCTGGTGCTGTCGCCCGAACCTGTCCTGGCCGACTGGCTGGCCGGGCTTGACGCGCAGATCGCGCGATCGAGCACGTTCTTCGCCGGCAAGCCGGTCATCCTTGACCTGTCCCTGCTGGACGCCGCGACGGAAGGGCTGGCCGACCTGTATCCCGCGCTGTGCGCGCGCGGCATCCGCGTCATCGGCATAGAAGGCGGCGACGCCGCATGGCCCGCCTGCGCGGGATGGGACTGGCCATCGGGGTTCATGGGCGGCCGCGCGTCCGGCGCCGTGGACATACCCGATGACGCCGCCCCCGCGCAGCCGCAGCCCTCACGCGGGTCATCCATGATCATCGAACAGCCCATCCGTTCGGGGCAGGTGATCATGAACCCCGATGGTGATGTGATCGTCATCGGCTCCGTCGGGTCGGGGGCCGAGGTGACGGCCGGCGGGTCGATCCATGTCTATGGCCCGCTGCGCGGCCGCGCCATCGCGGGCATGAACGGCCAGCCCGACGCGCGCATATTCGCCCATTCCATGCAGGCGGAACTACTGGCCATTGACGGATATTACATAACTGCGGAGGAAATTGATCCTCAGTATGTTGAAAAACCCGCGCAGATCGTCCTCACTAATGACACACTTGTGGTCCAGCCGCTTGTGCCGCCTGCCTTTCCCGTGCGTAAACGCTAGGCAGGCGCCCGAAAGTCCCCCGTCGCGCTCCTTACGCGTGCCAACCATCCAACCGTATCCATCAGGTCATGAACAAGAAAACACCCCCTAAAAGCGGACAAGCAGGTACCTCAATGGCAAAAGTGCTGGTTGTCACATCCGGCAAGGGCGGCGTCGGAAAAACCACCTCAACCGCCGCACTGGGCGCCGCGCTGGCACAGACCGGGCAGAATGTCGTCGTGGTCGATTTTGACGTGGGCCTGCGTAACCTCGACCTCGTGATGGGGGCTGAGCGGCGGGTCGTGTTCGACCTGATCAACGTGATCCAGGGCGACGCCAAGCTGTCGCAGGCGTTGATCCGCGACAAGCGCATCGAGACGCTGTCCATCCTGCCCGCGTCCCAGACGCGCGACAAGGACGCGCTGACGGCCGAAGGCGTCGCCCGCGTCATGCAGGAACTGCGCGAAAAGTTCGACTGGGTGATCTGTGACAGCCCGGCAGGCATCGAACGCGGCGCGCAACTGGCCATGTACCATGCCGACCACGCCATTGTCGTGACCAACCCCGAGGTATCGTCCGTGCGCGACAGTGACCGGATCATCGGGATGCTGGACAGCACGACCGAAAAGGCGAAGGGCGGCGGCAAGATCGAAAAACACCTGCTGCTGACCCGCTACGACCCCGCGCGCGCGGCGCGCGGCGAGATGCTGCGCATCGAGGACGTGCTGGAAATCCTGTCCATCCCGCTGCTGGGCATCATTCCCGAAAGCGAGGAAGTGCTGCGTGCATCGAACCTTGGCGCGCCGGTCACGTTAAGCAGTCCCGACAGCCCGCCTGCCCGGGCCTATGCCGAAGCCGCCCGCCGACTGGAAGGCGAAAAGCTGGAGATCACGGTCCCGACCGAGCGCAAGGGGCTGCTCGCACGCCTGTTCAAGGGGAAAAGCTGATGAGCCTGTTTGGTTCCCTTTTTGGCCGCGCCACGAAAACATCGGCCCCGGTCGCCCGCGACAGGCTGCAGATCCTGCTGGCGCATGAACGTACGGGGGAAGGCTATGAATCCGATCTCCTGTCCAAGCTGCAGGCGGAGATCCTGCAGGTCATCAAGCGGCATATCCCCGTCGACCAGGAAAAGGTGCAGGTGAAGCTGGACCGTGGCAATTCCGTCTCGATGCTGGAAATCGACATCGAGGTACCGCAGATCCGCACGCCGGGCCACCCGTAAGGCGCGCCCGTCCGGGTTACGCCGCGTCAGGACAGGCGGGGTTCGATCCAGCGGCGCGCGTGTTCGAAATCGCGCGTGACCGCCGCCTGCGCCGCCGCCACGTCACGCTGGCGCAATGCCGCGATCAGGTCGTCATGCGGATGGGTGCGCCCTTCGTGCTGCATCTGGATCATAGGGCGTGACAGGGCATAGATCGGCCCGATCCGCATCCACAGGTTACGCAGGATCGTGGCGGTCAGCGGCAGTTCGGCCAATGTCGCCACCGTGGTGTGGAAATCCGCGTTGAAGGCCGCCATGCCGCCATCGTCATTCGCGTGCGAGGCAGTCATGAACTGCTGCTGCAAGATGACCAGCGCCTCGATTCCATGATCGGACGCGCGCCGGGCGGCGGCGGCGGCAAGGCGCATTTCCAGGTCAACGCGCAGGTCATGGATTTCGGCAAAGCTGCGCTGGGTCATGGCGGGCACGACGGCCGTATTGCGGTCATTGAGTTCCAGCGCATGTTCGGACACAAGGCGCAGCAGCGCCTCGCGCACGGGGGTGGGGCTAAGCCCCAGTTCCGCCGCCAGTGGGCGCAGCACCAGCCGTTCGCCCGAGCGATAACGGCTGCGGATCAGCCCACGACGCACATGCTCATAGGCGTCGTCGCTCAACGCGCGGCGGGGAAGCTTTTCAGACTGGCCTGCGCTGAATGATACCATGCCGTTTACTTCATCCTTAATGCAAATAGGTCTTATTAGTACAGATCAATAATGATCTCGGCGTGAATGGCAACGCCTGACGTAACGAAAAACCCGTTTTTCCCGCATTTAGGATGTTAGCGGCCTGTCCCGCCCCCAAAACCGCCTGATGAAGGAACCCCTTTCCGCTCGGCCCGTTAGCACCAACAATGATCCGTCACGGACGTGCCTACCCGCATGCCCGGAACCGACAAGGAGAGCATCATGTCCGAGACAGGCGAAAACACGTTCCTGACCGATGTACGGACCCTGCGGGAACGCGCGAAGAAGACGATCGAGAAAGGCGCCCTTACCCCCGCCTATCAGGGCAATGTCCAGACTGCGATCGACCTGCTGCAGACTGTCGTTGCGACCGAACTTGTATGCGTGCTGCGCTATACCATGCATTCCATTTCCGTCACGGGCATTACCAGCGAAAGTGTTGCCGACGAATTCGCCGCCCATGCCAAGGAGGAACGTGCCCATATGATGTGGGCGGCCAACCGCATCGACCAGCTTGGCGGCGTGCCGGACCTGTCGCCTGAAGGGCTGGCGACCCGGTCCGCCACCGAATATGGCGATGGCGGCAACCTGGTGGAAATGGTGCGCCAGAACCTTGTGGCCGAACGGCTGGTCATCGAACATTACCGCGAACTGATCCGCTATTTTGCCGACCATGACCCCACAACGCGGATCATGCTTGAAAAGATCCTGGCGGAAGAGGAAGAACACGCAACCGACATGCACGACCTGCTGGTCGCCCATGAAGGCCGCCCCTTCCTGCCATCCTGACCCTGTCCCGCCCGCTTTCCGCCGCCTGCCCCGCATGCGCCCTACCCCGGTCGGACCGGGGCGGATGGCATTGTCGCGCGCGGCGTCCGGCCACAGGGCCGGCAATACCGAACGCGATCCCATCCGTCATCCCGCAACCGGGAAGTGCTGGCCGATATGGCGATCGCGGGCAAAGGCGGTGCCAGCCATGAAAAGTTTTTGGTGAAGCTTTTTTCAAAAAGCTTCAAAGAACGCCGCCTTTTTGAAAAAAGGCGGCACCCAAAAACTTTTATTTATTATCAATGCGTTGCTTTGAAATAAGCGATTAAATCTGGCGCATCCACACCGTATCGATCGCGTGGCTGGCGCTTTTGTGCATGACCACGCGGGCGCGTTCGCGCGTGGGCAGGATGTTCTGCCGCAGGTTGGGCAGGTTGATGCGCCGCCAGATATCATGCGCCATGCGCGCGGCCTCATCGGGTGTCAGGTCGGCGCAATGATGGAAATAGGATGTCGGCTTGCGGAACGCCGTGCACTGCAGGGACAGGAAGCGTTTTACGTACCAGTCCTCGATCACCTGTGTATCGGCATCCAGATAAATGGAAAAATCGAAGAAGTCGGACGCCATGAACGGCTGTTCGGATACGGTCTGCAACACGTTCAGCCCCTCGAATATCAGGATGTCGGGCTGGTCGATCACCTGATAGCGGTCAGGCACGATGTCATAGGCTTCGTGCGAGTAGACGGGCACCTTCAGGTCACGCTCCCCCGCCTTCAGCGCGGCGAGGAAGGCAATCATCTGCCGCAGGTCATAGCTTTCGGGAAAGCCCTTGCGGTGCATGAGGTGACGCCGTTCCAGTTCACGGGTGGAATGCAGGAAGCCATCAGTCGTGACCAGCGCCACATTCGGGTGGTCGGGCCAGCGCGACAGCACCGCCTGCAGCAGGCGGGCGAACGTGCTCTTGCCCACGCCCACGCTGCCCGCGATGCCGATCACGAATGGCATGGTCACCGCCGGCGCGCCGATAAAGGCGCTCTTGACCATGTTGTTCATGCTGCGCGTCGCCATGACATGCAGGTTGAGCAGGCGCGAAAGCGGCAGGTAGACCTCGGTTATGTCTTCCAGCGAGACCGGCTCGTTATGCCCCCGCAGGGCGGCGATATCCGCCTCCCCCAGCGACTGGGGCACATTCGCGCGCAGGGCCGCCCATTCCGGACGTGGAAAGACCAGATAAGGCTGCACCATCCCGTGGGGCGGATGCGTGGAGGTGACGGGACACGTGTCCAGCACACAGTTCTCCATGCCCTTGTCCTTTCTGCTATGGCGCCTGCGCGTGGGTGCAGGCCATCTGCCGCGTATCACCATCGCCCGCGCCAATCCATATGCCCGCCCCCCAATTTAGCGTGTGCAGGCCCCACCGGCCGGGCTTTCCCCGTATCCTGATACAGACGTGATAATTGTGACACACTGTCCGCCCCTGCATGGATGGTATGGAACCGGCGCAGGGGCCAGCGCGCATCCCGCCCGTACATCGTGCGTTAGGATATGCGCCCGGCCCATGCCGGTGCATGCATGAAGGACCCGGACCCCTGCAATGAACGACGCCACCATCCACCCGTTTTCCGCCTCACCACGCATCACCACGGCCACGGACTGGACGGATGGCCGTGCGCGCACGGCCCTGCGGCGCATACTGGATGCCGCCATCCGCAGCGCCATGCCCGATGCCGTGCTGGCGCGCTACCTGCCGCAGCGGCCAAAGGGCCGGTGCGTGGTGGTGGGCGCGGGCAAGGCCGCCGCATCCATGGCGGCCGCGCTGGAACAGGCATGGCCTGATGTGGACCTGACGGGCTGCGTGGTGACGCGTGACGGCCATACGGCCCCCACGCGCCGCATCCGCGTGCTGGAAGCCAGCCACCCCGTGCCGGACAGCCGGAGCGAGGCCGCGGCGCGTGCCATGATGGCCGAAATGGCGGGGCTGGGACCGGATGACCTTGTCATCGCCCTGATTTCGGGCGGGGGGTCGGCGCTGCTGGAACTGCCGGCCGATGGCCTGACGCTGGATGACATCCGCGCGGTCAACCATGCCCTGCTGCATTCCGGGGCCAGCATACGCGACATGAACATGGTCCGCCGCCACCTGTCGGCCATCAAGGGGGGTGGCCTGGCCGCCGCCGCCGGTCCCGCGCGCGTGGTGACACTGGCCATAAGCGACGTGCCGGGCGATGATCCGCTGACCATCGCCAGCGGCCCGACGGTGGCCGATCCCACCACCGCGGCCGACGCCCGCGCCATCATCGCGCATTACGGCATTACCGTGCCCGATGCGGTGCGGCGCGTGCTCATGCGCCCGCCGATCGCCAGCACGCTTTCCCCACGCAACCGTTATACGCTTTTATCCACGCCGTTCATGGCGCTGCAGGCCGCCGCCCGCACGGCGCGTGAACTGGGGCTGGCCACGCTGGTCCTTGGCGACGCGCTGGAGGGGGAAAGCCGCGACGCGGGCACGCTCATGGCGGGCATCGCCCTGTCCGCACGCCAGCATGGCATGCCGGTGACGGGGCCTGCGGTGCTGCTGTCGGGGGGCGAGACGACGGTGACCATCCCCCCCGACCAGCCCGCGCCGGGACGGGGCGGACGCAATACGGAATTCCTGCTGTCCATGGCCATTACCCTGCAGGGGCATGAGGGAATCTGGGCGATCGCGGCGGATAGCGACGGCATTGACGGGACCGAGGACGCGGCCGGCGCCATCATCACCCCCACCACCCTGTCCCGCGCCCGCGCGCTGGGGTGTGACCCGCGCGCCTGCCTGCGCGCGCATGACAGCTACACGCTGTTCCGGCAGACGGGCGACCTGGTTATGACCGGCCCCACCCTGACCAACGTGAATGACATCCGTGCGGTAATGGTCGTTTAGAGACTGCTTGAAAAGTCAGTTCATGATAGCACTTTAAAATTAAAGGAAGTTTTTGGTGAAGCTTTTTGCAAAAGCTTCGAAAGAACGCCGCCTTTTTGAAAAAAGACAGCACCCAAAAACTTTTATTGTTTTTTATCAATGGTTTGTTTTTAAACAGTCTCTTAGAGCACGCTGCGAATAGCTTGAATCGCAGGATTTCCAAAGGGCATGTGATGTGATTCAAGATGAAGACTGGCGGAGGAGGCCAGACTTCATGCCCAGAGCCTATTCACAGGATTTACGGGACCGCGTGATTGACGGGGTGGAGCAAGACGGCATGAGCTGCCGGGCGGCGGCACGGCGCTTTGGGGTAAGTGAGGCCTCGGCGATCAAATGGGTTCAGCGCGCAAGACGTATCGGGGATCGCTGCTGCGCGGGCACGGGCGGGCACCGTCCATCGAAAACCAGGCCTGAACGAGCCTGGCTGCTGGCCATCATTGCAGCCGAACCTGACATTACCCTTGCGGCGCTGTCGATCCGACTGCGCGACGAGCGTGGCGTTCAGGCCGACACGGGCATGCTGTCGCGCTTTTTTCAATCCGAAGGGATCAGCTTCAAAAAAAAGCGTGCTGCCCTGCGAGCAGGACCGGCCTGACGTCGCGCGCAAGCGCAGGTTCTGGAAGCGATATCAGACCGATATAGATCCCACGCGTCTGGTCTTCATTGAC
>NZ_NKUB01000059.1 GCF_003207895.1 Komagataeibacter swingsii | reverse complement strand
CGGATCTTTCCAATTGTTTCCACAACAAGCATCCCAAACCGGGCCTCCATTCAGCATGAAGGCCATCGTGAACCCGTTTCTCAGAAAGGGGTCGTTTTTAGCTGCCTGTCCCCCTTCCGAAGGGGTCACTTTTCCATGCCGCTTAACAGACAGACGCCCAATGGGCGCTGATTGAACCTCATTGCCTTGGCAAATCGACCGATCCGGGCCGAAGCGGTCGCGACAACCGTCTTTTCATGGAAGCGGTGCTGTGGATTGTCCGAACGGGCAGTCCATGGCGTGATCTGCCCGCCGCGTTCGGCAACTGGAGCACGGCCTTTCGTCGCTTCAGCGACTGGCGCAATGCCGATGTTTTCAAACGGATTTTCGAGGCCCTGTCCAGTGATCCGGACATGGAATATGCCATGGTCGATGCAACGATCGTGAAGGTTCATCGTCATGGTCAGGGCGCAAAAGGGGGACGCAGAGCCAGGCCATTGGCCGCTCGAAAGGCGGCATGACGACGAAGATTCTCGCGCTGACGGATGCCTTGGGCAATCTCGTGCGTTTCCGTCTGATGCCCGGACAGCGCTTCGACAGTGTGGAAGTGCCACCGTTGATTGACGGTCTCGAATTCGATGCCTTCATCGCCGACAAGGCGTTCGACAGCAACGCCATCATTGCCGAACTGAATGAAAGGGGCGCAACAGTCGTTATTTCCCAGCATCCGCGACGTTCAAAGCCGCTGCTGCTGGATCGGGAAATCTATAAATGGCGGCATTTGATCGAGAACTTCTTCTGCAAGCTCAAGGAATTCAAACGCATCGCAATGCGGGCAGACAAAACAGACAAAAGCTTCAGCGCCATGATCTATCTCGCCGCAGCCATTATCCATTCACGGTGAATCCCCACAAGCCCTAAACCGGTCAAACAGTCTTTCAATGGCTCCCGCCTGTGTCAGGCGTTCACGGAACAGCCAGACTGTTTTGGCATCAGGCATACGATCTGAAAGCCCCAGACCAAGGAAGCGCATAAAGGAGAGGCGATCGTTGATCAGATACTCTGTCCGTTCATCGGACAAATTGTTCAGCGTCTGGATCACATGGCAGGATCTTGAACATCAGCACCGGATCAAATGGCGGTCGCCCGCCTTTGCTTCCGTCGGAATAGGCCAGAGCCTGCTCCAGATCAGGGCGGAACACTTCAAAATCCATAGTCCGGGAAAATGCTTCGAGCTGATCGCCAAGCCCGCTCAACCGGGAAAGCCGCTCTTCAACATCAAAGAAACCAGCCTGCTTCATGATCCATACTCCAATCAACGCAAGGAAAATGGAATCACAGAGCAGACCTCAAAACCAGAGGGGTTTTCGAACCCTCCATCTGCTCAAACCGCAGACCATCGCAAAAACCGTCAATCAAATCGCCAAAAGCCAGAAATTACTAGCCAAGCACATCAATCAACGGTTCTTCGATCCCTCCAGGTGCTCGCTCCTTTTTTAGGAGTGTAGAGCACGGTCGCCGGCTTTTCCGGATTAATTGACCCGTTTGAAACGGATAATGCTGCGGGACATTTTTCCGTTATCCCAGTTAGGCATAATCCTCCAAGGCGTCAGAACATCAGCTTCATTCCCCTTTACGACGATATTACGACGCTGCTCTGTTCCAACCCATTCTGGCGCCCATGCTGTCTGTACACTTGTAACCCACTGGTTACCTTCCACACGATAGCGGCCAATATAGGCAACGAGTGTTTTCATGAGATGCGCGCGATCTGCATCATCTTTTGCCGGCTGACGATCACTCCCTTCAAGATTAAACGCAACCCAACCGTCAGGGGTGAAGATGACGCGGCCACGCGGATGGGCGCCCATAGCGTCAATCAACTTCCCGGTTTCTTTATCCTGAACCTTATAAGAGACCAGCTCCCAAACCCCGACTATGTTCTTTTTCAAGTCTGGATCAACTTTCTTTGGAAGTTCCGGAATGGATACTTCCTGAGCATGGATAGATGACAATGAAGACATAGACACAGCCCCCGCAAAAGACATAATCAGCATAATTTTTCTGTACTTACGCATTTTTTCAAACATACTCATATCCTTTCTATTTTAAACAACATTCCTCGTTTTATGACGTCTTATGACGAACACTACGGCACACAGTATCAGAACCAGTATTGCTCCCGCCGCCATGCCAACTCGGGACAACAGCAATAATGGAGAGGCAGGCCCACCCTTTCTGATAAGCGCAACATCCTGTGGTGTGACCTGAACGTCTGGTCGACCATATGTTTTGAAAACAAAATTGCTCAACCTGGCGATCTGACTATCGTCCAGTTGTACAGCATCTCCCGATTTTCCGCCGAAACCTGGCATGAAGGCTTGGCGCCCCTCTACCGATCGAGAGACACCATACAGAATTGTTGAAATGAGGTTGTCGCCACGAGACGCGCCTGTCACCGAATTATGCCAAAGGGATGGATAATAACCATCTTTACTTCCCTGAGCACTGGCCCCATGACACGAGGCGCAGTTCCCCATAAAGAGAGCCGCTCCACTGGCGGTGTTGTCGTTATGATCTAGAATCGGGGTTACCCCCCGCAGCTCGACTGACGGATTTAGGTCATGGCCTTGCTGAAATCTGGACGAAGCGTGATCATTCGGATCACTGACCGGCTTTAAACTGCGCAAATAAACGCTAATGGCATTCAGGTCACCAGAAGACATATGAGAGAAACTGTGTTCAACAGCCTCACCCATTCCGCCTCCGGCCTGTGCTTTGCCATGCAGGCGTCCCGTGCGGAGATATTCCGTAAGATCCTGATCACTCCAACTCCCAATACCACTGACTGTGTCAGGGGTAATGTTTGGTGCGTACCATGTTCCAAGACTGGCTCCCGACAGCGGGTGCGCCAGATCTTCCTGCATCAGGAACCCACGATGTGTATGGCAGGTTCCACAATGCGTCGCCCCCTGTACCAGGTAAGCTCCCCTGTTCCACTCTGCCGACTTTGTCGCATCAGCCTGATAGGGTTTTCCATTCAGGAACAACATGTTCCAAAAAGACATGGAGAACCGGATATTCATCGGAAATGGCAGCGCTGTAACCGGTCCTTTTTTATCTACCGGAGCAACATCCTTCTGGAAGTAAGCATATAAATCAGCAATGTCCTGATCCGTCAGATAGGAATAAGCTGTGTACGGCATTGCTGGGTACAGGTTGGCACCATCTTTTCTGACGCCACGCCGAACAGCTTTGTCGAAATCTTCTAACGAATAGTGACCAATACCTGCTGACAAAGACGGAGTAATGTTTGTCGAATACATAATCCCCAAAGGAGTATGCATGGCCAAACCACCCGCAAAAGGCTGTCCATGAGGCGCTGTATGACAAGCTACGCAGTCTGAAGCAACCGCCAGATACTGACCACGCTGTGGGTCTCCAAGTGGATCAGCCTTTGCAGGATGTGTCGCAGAAAGAGCAATAATAGCAAGAGAGCAGACTGTAACAGTATAGAAAAAGGATCGCTGTATCATGAGATCAAGCCGTCTTGAATTGTGCTACGATTGCGTCGGCGGCCTTCAAAGCAAGCGCTGCCATTGTAATCGTGCTATTTCCACTCCCACCGGTTGTCATTGCACCCCCGCCGGGAAGAAAGAGATTCTCATGATCGTGAGAGCGGCAATCAACATCGACAACTGAGTCTGATGGATCTTTCCCCATAATGCAGCCACCCATGATGTGATCGCTATGCAAGAACTCAGGATTCAGATCGAACTTAGTCGCCCCTAAAGCCGTTGCCATCTTTTTAAGTGTCGGAATAGTATATTGCTCTGCACTACGCCGCACATAGTCGCCTACATCATAATAAATTCGCGGGCGATTAAGGCCTAACCAGTCTTTTTTATCTGACAGAGTCAGACGGTTAATAGAAGACGGAAGAGGCTCGTGTTCTACAACTAACAGTCCGGTACAAGCAGATAGGCGGCGAATTTCCTGATCAAGGGCACGTCCATACAGACCTTTTTTTAACGCTTCTGCTGCACCAATCGAGCCTCGGGCCATATTTTCCATACGGAACATGGCTCCAGCGTATTCACTACGGAAGTCGCCCTGACTGGTGTTCAGAATGCTACTGCCCTGTACAGGTCCAACCCCAGTCCAAAGCGGCTCGCTCATTTCAACAGTCGCTTTCAACTTCGGCTGATCCATCATGTTACGCCCTACCTGATCGGAACTGTTGGCAATTCCATTTGGATGGCGATCATCTTTGGACAAGAGCAGAAGTTTGGGGGTCTCAATGCCATTACAGGCAATGACGAAAGCACGCCCTGTTACGCGATGTGATGTTCGATGAGGGTCATAATAATGGACAGCCTGTATTTTATGATGATCATCCGCTTCAATGCGATAGGCAACAGCATTAGTTAAAAGCTTTCCGCCCTTGGCCTCAATGCGTGGCAGTGCCGTGGCTGCATCATATTTTGCAGCAATAGGGCAGACCGGAAAACAGTTATTATTGCCACAGCAGGCAGGACGCCCATCATAGCTAACACCACTATTGCGTGCCTGCGGTGCAGGCAAATTTTGCAACCCAAGTGGCGCCATAACGTCGGTGAAGCGCTGCTCTCCTGGCCCCAAAGGTAACGGACCCATGGGATAAGGCCGGGAACGAGGCGCTTTTGGAGGCCATTGCAATGCAGTATCCGTTGGACCGCAAACGCCCAGAGCATATTCTGCACGAGCATAATACGGCTCTAAAGTCGCATAATCAAAAGCCCAATCGCGCCCAACCCCATAGAGGCTTTTTAATTTCAAATCCTCGGGGGTCATCCGCCAACAAATGCCAGCCCAATGCCACGTCGCCCCGCCAGCATACCGAACATAACCTTGCTGGTAAGCCGTGGCATTAGGCCCTGTCAGATCCAGATAAGCATTTTCTTCGCCAAGCGTGCGTGTTTCGAGAACTGGCGCCCATGGTGGGGGAGGAAATGGCGCATCCCAATGATGTCGCAACGACGGAGGAAGGTTTCGAAAATTTTCTACGATGGTCTGTCGATCAACCCTGGGCCCAGCCTCCAACATGAGCACTGACAAACCAGCATCTAGAGCTTGTTCAGCGATCAAACACCCAACAACGCCCGTTCCGACGACGACGACATCATATTTTGTCTCATTTACCATTTCAGCGCGCTCCTATATCAGCCTCAAAAAATCGGAAGTTGAGAAAGAGGCGGAGCGTCCGCCGTCCAGCCATTAGGCCCAGAAATAGCATAAGAGGGTATCGTCATTACATCAGACGTGACTTTGAACATCAAAGCCTCTTCATAAGAAATGACTGAAATAGTGGATGCCCCCTGAACTGCACCAGTATACCAAGATTCAATGATGCTTTGAGCGGCATTTTTCAAAGAAACATCTGGTAAAGCTTCCATAAGCTCTTCAACATCAGCGGGCTTTTTAGCCTCAATGAACGAGGCTAGCTGCTCTAAATGTTCAGGAAAATCAGGAACAGTCGCGATCATTGCATCTGCTGTTCTCATTCCGATAGTTTCATTGAGCTTATGCGGCACCAAAAGAGATGAGACCGCCATGAATTTCTGATGCAACATTCCACCATGCAATGGCGCAGCGCGAGATGTTTGAACACAAAAGAGGGCACTGAGAGACGACATACCCAACAGCAACCCGCGCCTCCCGATCCGAGGGTTGGTAGAACGTGATATGCGCATGAGAGATACTCACTTCAAAAAATAGAATTACTTAACTGTATAAACTATGTACGATAATTCCTGCATTTTTTTTTATAAATTTTTATTTTAAAACGATTAGTTATTCATTATAGTGAGGTGGTCCCGTCCGTTCGGACAGTTTTGCGGGCTTGATAAGCTATACCCGGTTGTTGTTATGCCGCCCTTCTGACGGCGTTGCTGTTGGCCATCTGGTCCGGGGTTAACCCCGGACCAGATGGCGTCGGCACGTTATGATACGCCTCATCGGGCGTTCGTCCAGCCAGCGCCGTATGCGGACGCCTTTCGTTATAATGGGCGATCCATCTGCCAAGCCCGGCCCTCAGCTCTGATCCGGTCTCGAACGCGTACAGG
>NZ_NKUB01000058.1 GCF_003207895.1 Komagataeibacter swingsii | reverse complement strand
CAGAGGGCCAACAGCAACGCCGTCAGAAGGGCGGCATAACAACAACCGGGTATAGCTTATCAAGCCCACAAAACTGTCCGAACGGACGGGTCCACCTCACTTTCTCCTCGTTCATGCCGCCGACATCCAGGACCGTGATGGGGCGGTTGATGTCCTGGCGGCAATACGCAGGCGCTTTCCCTGGCTGCGCCACATCTTCGCTGATGGCGGCTATGCTGGCGACAAATTGCGATCCGCGCTCGCCTCCATGGGAAAATGGACGATCGAAATCATCAGGCGGTCCGATACGGCGAAGGGCTTTCAGATCCTGCCGCGCCGCTGGGTGGTTGAACGGACATTCGCCTGGCTGGGACGGTGCAGGCGGCTCGCCAAAGATTGGGAAAAGTCCATTGCTTCCTCAACCGCATGGACATTGATCGCCTCGATCCGCATGCTCACACGACGGACAGCAAGGCATTATCAAGCTTGAAAAACTTTCGGATCGGGCTCTAACAGATTTTATCTCCACTCAAAGCCAGAAAATTCCGGATCCAAAAAACTGATAATCTATTCATCGTAGTTTACTCACGAAATATCTGAGATGATCTGCAATAAAACTGGCTACAAAATAATAGCTGTGATCGTAATCAGGACGAAGATTCAGGATGAGTTCCTGCCCTGCATTCTGTGCGGCTTCCTGGAACAGTTCTGGCCTGAGCTGTTCTTTCAGAAACTGGTCCGCCAGACCCTGATCTATCAGAACAGGCAGTCTTTCCTTCGCTGTCCGCACAAGTTCAAGCGGGTCATAGGCTGCCCAACTGGCACGATCCGGACCCAGATAAGCACTGAATGCTTTTTCACCCCATGGTACCTGCGTTGGCGCCACAATGGGTGAAAAGGCTGACACAGAACGATAGCGGCCAGGATTACGCAGCGCGATCATGATGGCGCCAAATCCACCCATCGAATGTCCCGCAATGCCTCGCTGCTGCGTAACCGGAAAGCTCGCCTCAATCAGCGCAGGAAGTTCCGTGACGACGTAATCATACATCCGATAATGCGCAGCCCACGGCTCCTGCGTCGCATTGAGGTAAAATCCGGCACCCTGTCCAAGATCGTACGCATCGTCATCAGCCACACCCACGCCCCGTGGACTGGTATCCGACGCGACAATGGCGATGCCCAGTTCTGCGGCCACGCGTTGCGCGCCAGCCTTGCCCATGAAATTCTGCTCCGTACATGTCAGACCGGAGAGCCAGTAAAGAACGGGAACCTTTTCAGTTTTTGCCTGCGGCGGCAGGTAGATCGCGAAGTTTGCTTCCACACCCAACGACACGGACTTGTGTCGCCAGACTTCCTGCTCGCCCCCAAAAGAGGCGTGTGTTTCCTTGCGTTCCATGGCTCTCACTGCCTTTTGCGCATGTCAGTTACCGTCCGTGAAGGTATAACTGCAGATCTTGTTCCCTGCCGGATCCCGGAGATAGGCAGCGTAAGCGCCCGGTAAGTGGCTTCGCGGGCCGGGTGCGCCTTCATCGGTTCCCCCATTGGCAAGACCTGCGGCATGAAAAGCCTCCACTTCGGCGGGTGTCGCTGCTGCAAAACCGATGGTGACACCGTTGCTTGAGGGCGCTTCACCGTTGCCTGGACGTGCAATGATGAAGGCTGGCTTTTCGCGGCCATACAGAATCCACCCATGCCCGAACGGCCCCAGGTTTTTTATGCCCAGAGCCGCAAGCGCGGCGTCATAGAATTTCGCGGATACCGCAGTATCCACTGCCCCAAGAAAAACGTGAGAGAAAACACCATCACCGGAAATAACTGCCATGATCGTTCTCCTGTAATTTCCAACCATTGGAAATGATGTTGCGCGGTGAGACGCAGACCTTAGAAATGAATGACGGAACGGATGGATTTTCCTTCATGCATCAGATCGAAGGCCGTATTGATGTCTTCGAGCGGCATGGTGTGGGTTACGAAAGGCGCAAGTTCGATATCGCCACGCATGGCATCTTCGACCATGCCGGGAAGCTGGCTGCGTCCCTTGACCCCTCCGAAAGCCGAGCCGCGCCACGAACGCCCCGTCACAAGCTGGAAGGGACGGGTCGAAATTTCCTGACCGGCCCCTGCCACTCCGATGACGATCGACTGCCCCCACCCACGATGCGCGGCTTCTAACGCCGCGCGCATGACGTTGACGTTTCCGATACATTCAAATGTATGATCAATACCCCAGCCGGTCATTTCCACAAGAACCTGCTGAATCGGTTTGTCATAATCCTTGGGGTTGAGGAATTCCGTGGCGCCGAATGCTTTGGCAAGTTCAAACTTTTCCGGATTGGTATCAATAGCGAAAATCCGGCCAGCCTTTGCCTGTCGCGCTCCCTGAATGACCGCCAGACCGATCCCGCCCAGACCGAAGACGGCAACCGTATCTCCCGGCTGCACCTTGGCCGTGTTGTGTACCGCACCAATCCCTGTGGTGACGCCACATCCCAACAGACAGACATGCCCTGGATTGGATGCGGGATTGATTTTTGCCAGAGAAACCTCGGCGACAACCGTGTATTCGCTGAACGTCGAACACCCCATGTAATGATGGATCGGCTGACCTTTGTAGGAGAAGCGTGTCGTGCCATCCGGCATCACACCTTTACCCTGTGTGGCGCGCACTGAAATGCAGAGATTGGTTTTTCCCGACTTACAGAACAGACATTCACCGCATTCCGCCGTGTAAAGCGGAATGACATGGTCGCCGGGGGCAACGCTGGTGACCCCTTCTCCGACCTCGATGACAATTCCCGCGCCTTCGTGACCCAAAACAGCTGGGAACAGCCCCTCGGGATCATCCCCTGACAGGGTAAACGCATCAGTGTGGCACACACCCGTATGCGTGATCTGCACGAGCACCTCACCTGCACGAGGAGGCGCTACATCGATCTCGACAATCTTAAGGGGCTTACCCGCCTCGAAAGCAACTGCGGCCCGTGATTTCATGATTTTTTCTCCAAATAACCTATCAGCCAGCATCGAGGGCATTACCGGAGATAGGATCGAACGAGTGACACCACATTCTCGATCGAACCACTGGCAGCATCACGATCGCCGGCACACTCAACAAATTCTTCCCGCAAGTGGCTTTCGAGAACACCGGCCATTAAGCCGTTGATTGCTCCCCGGATGGCCGCCACCTGTTGCAGCACCGGACCACAATCAGTCCCCTTCTCCAAAGCCTGTTCCAGCGCATCAAGTTGCCCGCGAATACGGCGCACGCGGGTCAGAACGCGCTTTTTCTCAGCTGGTGTGTGCGGCACGAACGCTTACTCCAAATATACTACCCTTGAGTATCCTTGTCATACTATAGGGCAGTATGACAAGGATATAAGGACGCGCTTGTCATATGATCCGATCACAATTCCGTATCGCTGAAATTTTCCCCTATCTGCCATTCCGCGCGTCAGGTGGGGCTCTTCTATTCCATCTGCTCATACCAACCGTTGTTTGCTGAAACCTATGTCAATAACGCGAACCTATTGGTTCTCTACGTTGGCAGGAACACCCATATCCTGTTGATTTTCACTGAGAACTGACCCGGGTAGGGCGGAAATTTTCATCGAGATTTGACCCATGCCTTCACACTCCCCGGCAGCATCTGCTGGGGGTTTGAGGAGTGATTGACATGGAGCTTCTGAGTGTGATCCGTCGGTGGCACTGCCGGGATCATCTTCCGATCCGCGAGATCGAACGCCGGACGGGACTGTCACGCAATACGATCCGGAAATATCTCCGGACACAGAGTATTGAACCGCGGTTCCAGGTACCTGAACGTCCCAGCCGACTGGACCCGTTTGCTGACAGGCTGAGGGGATGGCTGGTCCTGGAAGCCGCCCGCCCCCGCAAGAACCGGCGCACGGCGCGACGACTGCATGAAGACCTTGTGGCGCTGGGTTATGATGGGTCCTACGGACGGGTGGCCGCTTTCATCCGGCAATGGAAACACGAACAGCGCCAGGCACGCCAGACAACGGGTCGGGGTGTTTTCGTGCCCCTGTGCTTCCAGCCCGGGGAAGCCTTCCAGTTCGACTGGGGCGAGGACTGGGCGATAATTGCCGGGCATCGCGTCAAGCTGCAGGTTGCCCACACCAAACTGTCCTTCAGCCGGGCCTTCATACTCAGGGCCTATCCCCTGCAGACCCACGAGATGCTTTTTGATGCGCTTACCGAGGCCTTCCGCGTGCTCGGTGGCGTGCCGCGGCGGGGTATTTTTGACAACATGAAGACCGCCGTGGACCGGATTGGGTCAGGCAAGGCACGTCAGGTCAACCTGCGCTTCATGGCCCTGGCCAGCCATTATCTGTTCGAGGCGACCTTCTGCAATCCGGCAGCAGGATGGGAGAAAGGGCAGATCGAGAAGACCGTGCAGGATGCCCGGCGCCAGATCTGGCAGGATCTGCCCGTCTTTCCGGATCTGGGGGCGCTGAATGCCTGGCTGGAAGCCCGCTGCCTGGACTGTTGGGAACGGCTGCAGCATGCTGAATTGCCGCACAGCGTCTCCGAGGTCCATGCCAGCGAACGTCCCCACCTCATGATCCCGGGGCGGCCCTTTGACGGGTTTGTCGAACAGACCAAGCGCGTCTCACCAACCTGCCTGATCCAGTTCGAAGGCAATCGCTACAGCGTGCCGGCCTCCTTTGCCAATCGTCCGGTCAGCCTGCGGGTTTATCCCGACAGGCTACGCATTATCGCCGAAGGGCAGGTTCTGTGCGTGCATGACCGGATCATCACGCGTTCGCATGGCGTGCCAGGCCGCACGGTGTATGACTGGCGGCATTATCTGGCGGTCATCCAGCGCAAACCGGGCGCCCTGCGCAATGGCGCGCCGTTTACCGAATTGCCAGCCGCCTTCCGGACCCTGCAGGATCAACTGTTCAGGCGGCCTGGAGGCGACCGGGAAATGGCTGAAATCCTGGCCCTTGTGCTGCAGCATGATGAGCAGGCTGTCCTCTGCGCGGTTGAACTGGCACTTGAAGACGGCGTGGCGACCAAGACCCATGTTCTCAATACGCTTCATCGCCTGATCGATGCCAGGAGAACCGTGGTTCCCCGGCTCGATGCCCCACAGGCCCTGGTGCTCGAACACGAACCGTGCGCCGATACAGGGCGGTATGACATCCTGCGAAGGGACAGCCGCCATGCGTCATGATCCTGCCGCCGCTTCACTTGTCGTCATGCTCCGTGGACTGCGGATGTATGGCATGTCCCAGGCCACGGCTGACCTCATAGAGCAGGGCGCACCTGCCTTCGAGGCGGCCATCCCCATCCTCTCACAACTCCTGAAGGCGGAACTGGCCGAACGCGAAGTGCGCTCCATCGCCTACCAGACAAAGACCGCCCGGTTCCCCGCCTATAAGGACCTGTCCGGGTTCTCCTTTGCCGATACGCAGGTCAACGAGCCCATGGTCCGCCAGCTCCATGGCGGGGACTTCATCGAGCGTGCTGAAAATGTCGTGCTGATCGGCGGCCCGGGAACCGGGAAAACCCATCTGGCGACCGCGCTGGCCATCCAGGCGATCACCCATCACCGCAAGAAGGCGCGCTTCTGGTCAACGGTCGACCTGGTCAATGCGCTCAAACAGGAAAAAACCGCCAACCGGGCCGGGCAGATTGCCGACAGGCTGCTCCGCCTGGATCTCGTGATCCTTGATGAACTCGGTTATCTTCCCTTCAGCGCGTCTGGGGGCGCCCTGCTGTTCCATCTGCTCAGCCGCCTCTACGAGCGCACCAGTGTCAACATCACAACCAATCTGAGCTTCAGTGAATGGGGAGACGTCTTTGGTGACCCGAAGATGACGACGGCGCTCCTCGATCGGCTGACCCATCACTGTCATATCCTCGAGACAGGAAATGACAGCTACAGGTTCCGTGCCAGCACCGCCGCATCAAAAAACAGAAAGGACAGATCCTCTTCTTGACCGCCCGCCCGACTATGCCGGAAATAGCAGCTGGCTGGGTCAATTCCTGATGAAAAACCCGGGTCAGTTCTCGGTTCTTCCGCACTTTTCGTGATGGGTATCTTGTACTGTGGTTCTGGAACTGGAAAATCCTGAAAGTCGCCCACTTTCATGGATATTCCCCAGTGTCAC
>NZ_NKUB01000057.1 GCF_003207895.1 Komagataeibacter swingsii | reverse complement strand
GCAAGGTGCCCCCGCAGGGCATTGACCTGCATGGTTCTTTGACGCACCAGCAAATCCCTCGTCTTGTGCTGAAGCAACGCTGCCTGCTGAGCCGGTGACCTGACTGGCACGAAGCGCATCGTCGGGCGGGTCACCGCCTCGCAGATCGCCCCGGCGTCAGCGGCATCAGTTTTACCCCGCTTGACGTAGGGCTTCACATAGACCGGCGGCATCATCCTGACCGTATGTCCGAAAGCCGCAATCGAGCGCGCCCGGTAATGCGACGTGCCACACGCTTCCATACCGACCAGGCATGGCGGGCGTGTTTCAAAAAACCGGAGAACTTCACCGCGCCGTAAGCGACGGCGTACGAGAATGTTCCCAAGACTATCGATCCCATGCACCTGTAAAACATTCTTGGCCAGGTCGAGGCCAATCGTCGAAATCGTTCCCATAGCTGGCTCCATGCGTTGCAGACGGTGACGATTTCATCCTCGCACATTTCGTGCGAGGGCCGTCCACAACATCACCTCTCATTATGGAATGCTGCGGGCCACTCTGGGTTCATACGCAGCATAATCCGTCACGCCGAAGGATCGATTGATTAGACTTCTATCAATCATAAAAATGCGATAGAATGATTGATAGAGCCTTGGGATATCAATCATGCTTTGGAATTGGCAGCTTCCGGACTGGCCACATTTTCACTTCGAGAAAAGCTGTCTGCGAGACGCCGAAACGGAGTTCCTGAAAGGTTCAGGCGTGGTCGTCGGTGCGATGCAGCATCTGGACAAAGACGCCAATCAGCATCTTGTCGTTCAACTCATGTCGCAAGAAACGGTCGAGAGCTCCGCTATTGAAGGCGAGGTGCTTGATCGGGCCAGTGTGCAATCGTCGATTGCGCGACACCTTGGCTTCGCCACAGACAGGCGACGTTCTACGCCAACTGAGGCCGGGGCCGCTGAATTGATGGCGGACCTCTATCGGCATTATGCGGCCCCTTTGACTGACCAGAGTCTCTTTGAGTGGCATGCCATGCTCATGAATGGTCGGCGAGATCTGGATGTCATTGGCGGGTATCGGACGCATGCCAAGGCAATGCAGATTATCTCCGGCCCCATCCATGCGCCGCACATCCACTTCGAAGCCCCGCCATCTCGAAGCGTCCCTTCGGAGCTGGCGCAGTTTATCGGCTGGTTTAACAGGACCGCCCCAGGCGGGATCGACCCCTTGCCCGCGATTGAGCGGGCTGCGATTGCCCATCTGTGGTTTGAGACCATTCATCCCTTTGAAGATGGAAATGGTCGCATCGGACGGGCTATTGCTGAAAAAGCATTGGCGCAAACCCTCGCAGCCCCAACGCTGACGGCGTTGGCCGCGACCATTAATACATACAAGAAAGCGTATTATCTCGAACTGCATCGGGCCAGCAAGACGAACCAGATAGAGAACTGGATGGTCTGGTTCTCTCAGGTCGTGTTGGAGGCGCAATCCCGCACGCTTCGGAACATCCGGTTTCTTATTGAGAAAACGCGGTTTCTGGATCGCTTACGCGGAAAACTGAACATTCGTCAGGAGAAGGCCATGCTTCGAATGCTGGCAGAAGGGCCTGATGGTTTTCAAGGTGGCCTGAGTGCCCAGAATTATCGGTCGATTACAGGGGCGACGTCTGCCACGGCGACGCGTGATCTGGTTGATCTGGTGGCGCTTGGTGCTCTTATTCGGACAGGAGAAAACCGGTATGCCCGGTATTCCCTTCGTCTCTGACAAACATGTAGTTTACTGTTCAACCACGAAAAAACCTTCAAGGTCGCTGCATTATGGACGCGGATAATCTGACAGAGCTCCCGACCGCGCTGGATGGCATTTTCTGCCACGATTAACTGGACGGTGCCAAATAGGTGGTTGGTAAAATAGGATTTCTGTTCCCATTCATGAGGCATTTCGACAAAAATCCCAAAATGCGCTTGTTCCAGAGCCTTTCCACCCTACCTGCCTGTCTGCCCCTCCCCTGCTGCCCGCGTAGCGGTCGGCTCTGTCCTGCCGAACCGATCGCCCAGCCTAGGCCGGGCCAGCGGAAAAGAGGCAGCGGCGACCCCGGTCACCTTTTCTGCACCCAGGGGTCTTCGGACCGGGAAAGCCGGTCATGCTGAGCGACATCCGCATCCTCGGCTCCAGCAGGCGCGCGCAGGCCGCGCTGCACGCCCGCGTTGACCATTTGACACGACAGCGTCTGGCCGAGACACAGGACCCGGCGCGCTGGCGCGAAATCCTCTCGACCGCGCGTTTCACCCCGCCCCTGCCCCTGCTTCTGGCGGGCATCGAATTGCCGGACGGTAGCTATTCCCCGGATACCCCCCTCGCCCAGGGCGTGCCGTATGCGTCGGCAGCCCAGCAGATGGCTCAGGACCACGTTACGGATGTCCCATCGGGGTTCGAACTGGCCGTCGGACTAGAAATCGATGATGGCATGCCCAGCTTCCTGGCCTGGTTCCGGCCGATCCAGCCCGTAGGAGCCTGTCCCAAGACGGCAGACGCATCGCCTCCTGCGCCCGTCGGCCAGCCGGCTGCTGCCGTCGCGCAATGGTTTTCCGTCGTCTCGGCACAACCCGTACCCGAACATGATGGCCGCCTGGCTACGGCCCGTCAGGCCGCCGATGCCTATATGCACCGCAGCAAGGCCGAGAACACGCTGCGCACCTATCGCGCCGCCGTGCGGTCCTGGTGCCGATGGGCTGCCGGCCATGCCCTGCTCGCCCTGCCGGCCCGCGGCGAGGATGTTGCCGCCTATCTGGCCGACATGGCGCTGCAGGGCCGCAGGACCAGCACCATCGACCTGCATCGGGCCGCCCTGCGCTACCTGCATCACCTGGCGCAGATTGCCGTACCCACCGCCCACCCGATGGTGACCGCAACGCTTGCCGGCATCCGGCGGGAGGCAAAGGAGACCCTGCCCCGCCAGAAAACCGCGCTCACCTGGGACAGGCTGGTCCGGGTCGTCGAAGCCATCAGTCCACATGATCTGGTCGGTGCGCGGGACCGGGCCATTCTTCTGCTCGGTTTTGCCGGCGCATTCCGGCGCTCGGAACTTGCCGCACTAAAGGTGGAAGACATCACGGTGGACGAGGATGGAATGCAGATCCGGCTGGGCCGGTCCAAGGGTGATCCCCAGCGCAAGGGCGCGCTGGTCGGCATCCCGCGGGGCCTGACCCGGAACTGCCCGGTTCTGGCGTACGAGACCTGGCTCCGGCAGGCCGGGATCACGGAAGGTCCTGTCTTCCGGCGCATCTGGTCCGCGCGGGGCCACAGGGCGGGCACCACTCCCGTCGGAACCCCGCCCAGGATCGGGCCGCATACCCTGTCGGATCGGGCGGTCACGGACATCATCCGCAAGCGATGCGGTGATACCCACCTCGAAGGGGACTTTGGCGGGCACAGTCTGCGCCGCGGCGCCATCACCACGGGGGCGAAAGACGGGTATGATCTTCTGGAACTGAAGCGCTTCTCGCGGCACAAAAGCCTTCAGGTCGTCGAGACCTATATCGACGCGGCCAGCATCAAGGCCCGGCACCCGGGAAGATCGAGATTCTGAGCCTGTCTTGACCCCTGCCTCCAGAGCGCTTCAACTCGTCTTCAACCGCAGCACATCAGGCGGGTCAAAGAGAGGAAACAGCGTCATGGGCTCGAGAATTCTTGTTGTCGGCGCGGGTGCCGTGGGTGGGTATTTTGGCGCGCGCATGGCCAGCGCCGGGCATGACGTGACCTTTCTGGTGCGCGAAAGGCGCCTGCAGCAGCTCCGTGCCGAGGGGCTGTGCCTGATCAGTTCCGTGGGCGACGCCACCATCGCCCCCCGGATGGTGATGGCCGGTGGGATTGAGGGTCCCTACGACATCATCCTGCTCAGCGTAAAAGCCTATTCCATGACGGCGGCAATGAACGATTTCGCGCCTGCGGTGGGACCGCAGACACGGATTGTCCCGCTTCTCAACGGCATGCAGCATCTTGATATTCTGGCAGACCGCTTTGGCCCTGCCGCGGTCATGGGAGGCACGTGCTTTATCGTCAGCATGCTTGATGCGCAGGGGCGCATTGTCCAGACGGGTTCTCTGCCCCGTCTTTCGATTGGAGATCGGGTAGGCGGCGATACGCCAGTGACACGCAGTATTGCGGAAGCCCTGTCGGGTTCCGGATTTGAAACGGTGTGTTCCACCCACATCCTGCAGGACATGTGGGACAAATGGGTCCTGCTCGCCTCCCTGGGCAGCATCTGCTGCCTGATGCGCGGAACCGTGGGGGATGTCGCCAGCCAGCCAGCAGGTCAGGCCTTTGCGCAGGCGGTCATCCATGAATGTGCGTCAACGGCGGCGGCGGCTGGTTATCCCCTACGGGATGCCACGCTGAAGGGCACTGTCAGTCTCCTGACGAAAACGGACTCCACCCTGACGTCCTCCATGTTCCGGGATCTGCTGCAGGATGCTCCTGTGGAAGCACAACAGATTATTGGTGACCTGGTCAGGCGGGCATGCGCGCTTCAGATCCCTACGCCCATCCTGGATCTCACCGATCTGAATCTGCGCGTGTATGAACAACAAAGGCACGCATGAAGAGGCACAGTGCAGATACGACGTCCCAGCGGACATATCCACTTCACAGATCATGCCCGCCTTGCTCAAAGATAATTTCTCCCTGCATGAACAGCCGGAATGGAACGTCTAACTTGAGGGAAATCTGACAGTTCGTTGAACGGCGGAGATGAGGCGTAAGCGGACATATCCGTGTCAGCAATACTCTTATGGAAGTTGATGCTTCCGCAGCCAAAGGGCGAATTCTGTCTCATCGATTTTTCTTTCGACCAGAGCGACCATGCGCTCCACCACGTCAGGCGCAGTGATGGCGACGTTCTGGCCGTTTGCTTTGAGAAACAACACACAGCAGGCCCAGCCAGTCCGCTTGTTGGCATCATTGAACGGGTGGTTGCCCGCAATGCCGAAGGCATAGGCGGCGGCGATGTCAAACAGATCGACAGGAACTGGATCCGCGTAGTGATAGCGGTTCAACGGTCGGTCTAACGCGCTATGCAGCAAGTCCGCACTTTTGATTCCCTGCGCGCCACCATATTCGCGCAAGGCGCAATCATGCAGGAACAGCACAGCATCAACCTCGAGAAACTCCGGTTTGTTCACCGTTTCGCCAGTTCCTGAAGTGCGTCAGCCTGTTCGCGCAGCACTTCACGGGCAAGATCCATCTGGCGTTCGAGCTTGAGGTTGCGCTTCACCAGCTTAATGCCGTCAGCCAACTCGACCAATGTGAGTTCTTGCCCGATCTCCAGACCCAGTCGAATACGGGTCTCCGCCGGCAGCGTGAGCCCGACCGAATTGCCCTGCTTGCGCAGAGTGACCGTTTCCATGGCGCTCTCCTATCTTACGTCTCGTAAGATAATGAAGTTTAGATCACAATACCAGACTTCTGTTCTCTCATCCCGAGGCTAAATTGCGTGATTGTCACGATGTCCGGTATTGGAAAGGAAAAATGGGCATCCCGATGATCAACATGAAGGCATATTCTGACGGCAGTTCTGCTTCACGAACAGCGTATTCGCTTGATGGGGTAATGATCCATTTGTCCGTCTTCCGAAAGGAATGTGGCGTGTTCAACTTGCGCCTGCGCCATCAGGAGGTGGTCAAACGGATCACGATGATGCAGAGGCAAAGACATAAGGATCTGCAGGTGTTCGGGTTGTATTTGCAGCAGAGAGAAACCTTCCTCAGGAATGGCTGCCAGAATGTCGTTCATATCCGCATCCAGTTTTCCAATACGGATTTTGATCGCAATCTCCCATAATGACACGATGCTCACCAGAATATCGTGGGCCGGATCTGCGATGATCTCCCGTGCATTCTCACCCAGCCGGTTGGAGTCCGAAAGCCACCACAGCAACGCATGCGTATCGAGCAAAACCTTCACAGGCCGCGTTCCATACTTTCAAGAATATCTGCCGGTGTCTGATCAAAATCTTCGCTCATTCTGATCCGCCCGCGCAATGCGCCTGGTTGACGACGGGGACGATAGGAAGAAGCTGGCGGCCGCAGTTCAGCGACAACCTGGTCGTGAGACGTCACGAGGATCGTGCTACCCTGTCTGACCTGACGCAGATACGCCGTCAGGTTTCCCCGGAACTCCCGAACACCGATTTTCTGTGGAGATGATGCGTTATCTGAAAGATGCTGGCTCATGGTCTCCTCCTTATGTGTCATCATAGCATGTACGCACAGGGATGAGGTAAAAAATTCGGGAGTGTCCTGAAGTCTGTGTATCTGGCCTGGCCCATGGGTTTTCAGATACTCAAGCGGCGAAGCGCTCGCCGAACATTATGGCGAACTGGTTGCGGG
>NZ_NKUB01000056.1 GCF_003207895.1 Komagataeibacter swingsii | reverse complement strand
CTGAAAGGCCACATCAACAGGCCTTACAGAAGACCGCACACGATCACACGTCAATATGGGTCAGAAAACTCTTGCATAACGGACGGCAACCACAGAAGAAATCCGCGTCGAGGTGCGTACACTTTACGCGGAACATCAGGTTCTGGCTGCCGTAGATGATTTTGAGCTTCCGCTTCAACCGGAAATCACCTGGGAAGAAGCAGCGACTCTTCCGTTGGCATTACTGACAAAAGGTATGCATTGTCGGCAATTGATTGATACCGGGTTTCAAATCGCTGGTGTTACTCCCAATGTACAAATGGAATCAGATTCTCTGGAACTCATACACGCCGAGTTGATGCTTGGTAATGTCGTAACGATACTTCCCATCGCCTCTTTTCCCTTGCGCATATCCGGTGAACAAAAGCTGCAAAAGCGGGCTCTTCAGGGGTTCTCACCAGGTTTCATTGGTCTTTGCAGGATGAAGGACGAACCGATAACGACTTTTGCATCTCGTGCCTGGGGCACTGCTGTAGCAATCGACCACGCTCATGCCATTGAAAAATCCTGTCTGACTCCGGTTGAAACAGAAAAATAAAAATAAATTAGGGAGCAATATACTTTTTATTCCGTTCGGAAAAAGTGCAGGACACCCAGCTTTTTTCGAAAAACGTAGAGTATGCACTTCTTTTATGGAGCGCATATAGGGTTTTTGCTTTGGAGAACGTAAATGGTCTTTAGAAACTGCAAACACGCGTGCTGCATTGCCGCATTCGTCACGATCCTTCTGGGTCTGTCAGGATGTGCGGATACGGCAGGGCAAGCAAACAACAGACAATCTGTGTACAATGCGATAAAAAATATCCAGTCTGAGCCGCATACTATTCCAGATCGCGGTATGTTTTAGAATAAAAATATGTCAGCAGGATCGTCATGACGAGGCATGGAGGCGATAGTCAGACGCAGACTTCCGTTCAAATCTGTTTCAGGCTCCGTGAGGGGATTGAAGATGGCGACCTGCATTGGCTGACAGACGAACAGGTAGTGCGTCTGCGGCCCTTTTCCCGAAAAGCCATGGCACGGCTCAGGTTGACGAACTCTGCATGCTGAGTGGGGGCATCTTCGTCAATCGGACAGTGGTGCTTCCATAAAGAATTGTCCGTATTGCTGCTTTTATTTTCAGAAACGGACATATCTCTTCGTTCTGTCCACAAAATCCGTCTATTTGTAATAATAATTGCTTCGAGAATTTTTAAATATAATTTATATATTTTATAAAATTAATCAGATGCTTTCTGTGAGTATTTTACCTTCGTGAATATTCACATTGTTGTGAGTATTCAACCATAAACAGAATTCTTGATGGAGATCAATGCTTCACTCCTGCTAGTGACATATTTTTTCGCAGTTCACATCAGGCAGGAAATACCCCAATGGCAGACCTTCCCTGGACCAGCTCAAAACGTGAGGCCCCGGAACCCGTTCGCGGTGATCGTGGGGCGAGCATTCTTGGACCGCGCAATCTTCCACGTGAACGCGAGGTTCCCGATCTGCTGGCGTCACCGGACACGGATGCGGGGACAATTCCCAATCTGAAATTCTCTTATGCCGACGCACGCAATCGTCTTGGCTCCGGTGGGTGGGCGCGTGAAATTACCATTCGCGAACTCCCGGTCGCTACAACGCTTGCGGGAGTGAACATGCGGCTCAAACCCGGCGGGTATCGAGAGCTTCATTATCACAAGGAAGCTGAATGGGGTTTCATGATCGCTGGGAAAGCGCGGGTCACGGCGCTGGATACAAGCGGACACCCTTTTGTTGATGATGTTGAAGCCGGGGATATCTGGAATTTTCCCGCCGGGATTCCTCACTCCATTCAGGGACTTGGCGATGAGGGATGCGAATTCCTTCTTGTTTTTGATGACGCGAATTTTTCTGAAAACGAAACTTTCCTGATCAGCGACTGGTTCGCTCATACGCCGCGACATGTTCTGGCGAAGAATTTCGGTGTGCCGGAATCCGTTTTCGCCAATCTGCCAACAGATGTGGAAAAAACGCGCTGGATCTTCAATGGAACCGAACCGACGGTTGCAAAGGAAGATGCGATCAAATGTCCGCAGGGTCCGTCGCAGATCCGGTATACGCATCGGTTTTTGAAGCAGGAGCCTGCGAAAGCTGCTGGCGGAACCGTGCGGGTTGTCGATTCCCGTAACTTTCCGGCGGCCTCGACCATTGCCGCTGCAATTAATGTTGTGGAACCGGGGAGGATGCGCGAACTCCACTGGCATCCGAACAATGACGAGTGGCAGTATTTCGTTCGTGGCCGTGCACGTATGACGGTTTTCGCATCGGGCGGGAAGGCGCGAACCTTCGATTACTGTGCGGGCGATGTGGGTTATGTGCCGCTCGGGATGGGGCATTATCTGGAAAATATCGGCGATGAACCGATGGTTTTTCTGGAAGCGTTCAAGAGCGATCACTTCGCCGATTTCTCGGCCAATCAGTGGTTGGGCCTGTCGCCGCGTCAGATGGTGAAGGAACATCTCAATCTTGACGATGAAACGTTGTCGAAACTGCGGCAGGACAAACCGCTGATCGTCTGATGACACCGCTGATACGCTCGGCCCTGCGCGTTCTCGCGCTGAGTCTTGTGGCGGGGTATGTGGATGCCGTGGGGTATGTTGAACTCCACGGCATTTTCACGGCCGCGATGACGGGAAATTCGACCACCTGGAGAGATCGAAGAACCGTTGATTGATGCGTCTGGCTCCTGATTTCAGAGTTTTGGCGTGCTGATTGATGGCTCCTGGGGTGGCTTTCGCTCTGCGTTTTGAGCAGATCGGGAACGATCATCCGCTGGACTGCTACGCGTGGGCGTTAATCCTCTCGAGGAAGAGAAGGCGGCGCATATTATAGACGATATTGGCCAGCCCGATCCTCATGGTTGCACGAGTGATACCCACTGTCCGGATGAACAGTCCGGTCTGTGACTTCTGATCAGCAAAGACATGCTCGACACGTGACCGGATAACGGACTTTCCGGCGTTGGATTTCTGGATGTGCCGAGGCATAGGCTTGAGATGCGGCTTTTTCCTGTGGACCTTCGAGACAAAGCCCTGCTTCTCCATGAAGTCTTCGTTGGCTTTTGAGCGATAGGCTGTGTCTGCCCAGACTATTGAGGCCGTATTGGTTTTATCCAGCAAGCCCTCTCTCAATCGCGCACCATCACTGGCGGCGGCATCGGTTGTTTTCCATTTCCGGATCAACCGAAATTTTCGGTCGATAGAGACATGGGATTTGTAGCCAAAGAATGGGATGGCAAGATCTGTTGCGGGGATCGTCCCATCCTCCTGCCGCTTTGCTTTCGTGAACTTCAGCGTCCACCGCGCATGCCTGTCCTTGTGGGACAGCTTTGACGGCTTGTCCTGCCAGTCCTGTGGGATCCGCCCTTCACGCAGATCCGCTTTCTCAGCATTTGTGTTGCGCTGCCTGGGAGCCGCGACCAGCGTTGCATCCAGGATCTGCCCTGACATCGGGAGATAACCAGCGTTCCGCAGGGTTGCATCAAAGCGATTGAACAGACCATCGACCGCACCCGCCTGTGTCAGACGTTCGCGAAACAGCCAGACCGTTTTGGCATCGGGCACGCGATCTGACAGCCCCAGACCAAGAAAACGCATGAAGGACAGGCGGTCATTGATCAGATATTCCGTCCGTTCATCGGACAGATTATTCAGCGTCTGGATCACCAGGATTTTGAACATCAGCACCGGATCAAACGGCGGACGGCCGCCTTTGCTCCCGTCCGCATAGGCCAGAGCCTTCTCCAGGTCAGGACGGAATACTTCAAAATCCACAGTCCGGGAAAACGCTTCGAGCTGGTCACCAAGCCCACTCAGACGAGCCAGGCGATCTTCAACATCAAAAAAACCGGGCTGCATCATCATCCATCCCTCATCGTAAGATGAACGATGGAATCACACACAGGGCCTCATAACCAGAGAGTTTTTCGAACCCTCCAGGTGCTTAATCTTGGAAAGCGAGGAGCAGGCCAAGAACTCAAGGAAGGGATGGTGTTTACCATAGAACCCATGATCAATCAGGGTACCCGGCAGGTTATGACCAAAGACGACGGTTGGACAGTCGTGACCAAAGACCGAAAGCTCTCCGCTCAGTTCGAACATACCGTTGCAGTTACAAAAAGCGGTGTGGAGATTCTGACCTTGCGTCAGGATGAAGTATCAAGGCTCGGATTAGGTATTGTAGGTCTCATGACAGGATAGGCAGTTAAGCCAACGCCTTCCCCGATTGGAAACGGCGTTCAAGATAGCCGGTGCTTTCTCAAAGGGATCACGTTCGAGAAAGGCTGCTGCAATGGAGGTCAGCTATCATGCTGGTGCTGTCAGTTAGCAGACATTCCGCTTTCCTGAAGGGTTTCGGGCGCCGCGAGGCGTACGAAAGTCTGGGAAGACCGAACCCGCGACACCGGGAGTCAGTTATGGGGAATTTGCAACTGGCGCTACCCGGGGGAGAGCCTGAGCCAGAGCATACAGGTGCGTTTGTGGAACTGGAACGGGTTTTTGTGACCGGATCTGCATGACGCGATGACAGAACTGGCGGTGCAGACAGCGATTTTCCCGGTTTTTCCGGTGATGCGTACAGGAGCCCCGGTTTGCCGGCGCGGAGCCACTCCGACATCGGGATCGGTCATGCTGTCGTATCTGCGGGCTGTCATGGTGATCCCTTGGTTGGATCACTCGCCTGTGGCGGCCCTCGGGGCTGGCACCATCGGGGAAGGATCTGGATAACGACCATCGGACCACCACAGCATGGGCACGGCGGTGGCGTGACCGGTTCGGCTTCCGGGACTTCTGGCGCTGGTGTGGATATGACATTCAGCAGTTCCCGCACCCGGGCGAGGCTGGCCTTGCGGCTGGAACTGGCCAGCAGGCCATAATGGCGGATGCGATGAAATCCCCGTGGCAGGACATGCAGCATGAAGCGGCGGATGAACTCATCCGTGGCGAGTGTCATGACCTGCTGCTGGTGGGCCGTGTCCCGCCGGTAGTCCTTGTAGCGGAACGTCACACCGTTTTCGTTGAACGCCAGGAGGCGGCGGTTCGATATGGCGACGCGGTGGGTATAGCGCGACAGGTAGGCCAGCACCGCTTTGGGACCGGCAAAAGGCGGTTTGGCGTAGACGACCCAGCGCCTGCTGCGCACAGGAGCCAGATACCGCAGAAAGGCACGAGGCTCTGCCAGAGGGGCAAGATGGCCCCGGAAGACCAGCCGGTCGGCATCGAAAAGTGCGCGCAGCCGGGTCAGGAACAGGCGGCGGAACAGTTTGCCCAGCACGCGAACGGGCAGCAGGAAGGCAGGGCGTGACGAGATCCAGCGCCGGCCATCGGGTGAGAGACCACCACCCGGCACGATCATGTGCACATGGGGATGATGGGTCAGCGCCGAACCCCAGCTGTGCAGCACAGCGGTGATGCCGATGCGGGCACCCAGATGCCGGGGATCGGCGGCGATCGTCATCATCGTCTCCGAGGCGGCCTGGAACAGCAGGGCGTAGAGAACGGCCTTGTTTTGAAGTGCGATGTCGGCGATCCGCGCTGGCAGGGTGAAGACGACATGGAAATACCCGACCGGCAGCAGATCGGCCTCCCGCTCGGCCAGCCATGTCCGCGCGGCGTTCCCCTGACAGCGCGGACAATGACGGTTGCGGCAGCTGTTATAGGCGATCCGCCAATGTCCACAGTCTCCGCAGGCCGCGATATGACCACCAAGGGCCGCCGTGCGGCAGTGTTCGATCGCCGACATGACCTTGAGCTGCTGCAGGGGGAGACGGCCGGCATGGGCTGACCGCCAGGCAGGACCGGCAGCCCGAAAGATGTCCCCCAGTGCGAGGTGAATTGCCCCGGGTTTTGTGGAGACGGAACGACCCGAGAGGTAAGAAGGATTCATGAGCAACAAATCGAAGCGTTTTCCACCTGAGTTTCGTGAACGTGCAGCCCGCATGGTTCTGGAGGAAGAGAAGAACCATCCATCACGCTGGTCTGCGGTGATGATGATCGCGCCAAAGCTGGATATTCATCCTGACACGCTGTCAAAATGGACCCGTCTGCATGAACGTGCCAATGCGCCTGCGGTGAGTGACCTGCCTGATCGAGAGAAGATCAGGCAACTGGAGCGAGAGAACCGCGAATTGCGGCAGGCCAATGAAATCCTGCGTAAGGCGTCGGCATATTTTGCCCAGGCGGAGCTCGACCGCATCTTCAAGCCATGACACGCTTCATTGAGGAGCACCGGCAGACATATGGTGTCGGGTCAATCTGCAGGGTTCTGTCGATTGCACCATCTGCCTATTATGCAACTGTTGCCAGACAGAAAAATCCGTGTGTGCGCAGCCAGAAAGACAAAGAACTGTGCGATGACATCCGTAGAGTGTGGAATGATAATTTCTGCGTCTATGGAGCGCGCAAGGTCTGGCATCAGCTCAAACGTGAAGGCCTGGATGTCGCCCGCTGCACGGTAGAGCGGCTGATGCGCCGGATGGGGCTGAAAGGCGTCATTCGTGGCAAGGGGGTCAGAACCACACGGCCTGATCCGCAACGTCCGTGTCCGCAGGATCTGGTGCAGCGCCAGTTTCATGCTCCTGCCCCCAACAGACTGTGGGTTTCGGATTTTACTTACGTTTCCACATGGCAGGGCTTTGTTTATGTGGCCTTCATCATTGATGTATTCGCACGGGTTATTGTGGGCTGGCGCGTCTCCTCAACGGCCCATACCGACTTCGTGCTGGATGCTCTCGAGCAGGCTCTGTGCCAGAGGCGACCTGAGAGCCTGATCCGAAAGTTTTTGAACAATACCAGCCTGTTGTGATTCATCCGTCTTTACGAAGAGATGGAGTGAATGGTGACATGGACTGGTATTGCCCGACGTGA
>NZ_NKUB01000055.1 GCF_003207895.1 Komagataeibacter swingsii | reverse complement strand
CCGCATCAGCTCCAGATTGGCCTCGCTCTGTGGCACAGGTCGATAGTAGACGCCCGACCGGTTGAGTTGCAGCAGCGTGCATTGCCGGATTATCGGCAGACGCGCTCGCTTCGGGTCAATCATCTGCCGCCTCTGATCACGCCCAACCGAGCAGAGGCATCGCGTAAAAAATCCCGTTCCACGAGAAGCTCGCCTATCTTCGCGTGCAGTTTCTCCACATCAGCAGGGCTGACCGGGGGCTCCGCCACCGTCTTCCCGGAGAAGGTCGCCGCCATCCCCTCGATCGCCTGCCGTTTCCACTGGGCGATCATCGTCTGATGCACCCCATGTTTCGAAGCCAGTTCCGCCAGCGTCAGTTCCCCACGGATCGCTTCCAGGGCAACCCGTGATTTGAACTCCGCCGCATACCTCTTGCGCGTAACCTTGCCCATAAAACCCGTTCTCTCTCAGATCGGATTATAGCTTATCGCCCTGTCCGAAAAATGGGGACCACTTCTGCGTGGTGCGCTGGCGTCGGGTCGATCTTCAGCGGGTCATCGAAGAGCGTTTTGGCGTCTCCTATCACGAACGCCATGTCTCCGCCCTGTTGAAGCGGCTTGGGTTCAGCCACGTCAGCGCGCGTCCGCGTCACCCCGGACAGGATCCGTCCGTCATGGACGCGTTTAAAAAAACTTCCCCACGATCCTGAGCGCCCACACCGGGCATCTGCCCAGAGGCAGGCGGATTGAACTCTGGTGGCAGGACGAGGCCCGCATCGGGCAGAAAAACGGTCTTGTCCGGCAATGGGCGCGGCGTGGCACCCGACCACGCCAGCCTGCCGATCAACGCTATGAGAATGCCTGGCTGTTCGGCGCCATCTGCCCCGCACTCGGCAAGGCGGCAGGCCTGGTGTTGCCGTTTACCGGCACGGCCAGCATGCAACTGCATATCGAGGAAATCTCACGCTGCGTCGCACGCGGAGCGCATGCCGTCGTCCTACTCGATCGTGCCGGCTGGCATACGACACCCAAACTCAGACTGCCGCGCAACGTCAGCCTGATCTTCCTGCCGTCCCGCGCGCCCGAACTGAACCCGGTCGAGAATATCTGGCAGTTCCTACGCGCCAACTGGCTGTCCAACACCGTGTTCAGCGGCATCGAACACATCATCGAAGCCGCATGCACCGCATGGAACAACCTCACCGCCCTGCCACAGACCATCCGATCCATCGGCCTCAGAAAATGGGCTCATATAGGTCAAAGGTGATAGCCCGTAGTATTAGAAACCTGCGAGAAGCAGATCGAGCGCCTGAGTAATTTCGTCCTGACAAAGCGACAATGAAGCAATGATCTTCTTCAGATCACGGTCAGGAACTGCGGCCATAAACTGCGTCATCATGACGAAGGGACAGTCGTCAACCATAAACACCGGGTTCAGCCTCTTTGCAGGCTTTGGTGCGGTTCCCTGCGGCAGCAGCGGAACCACGACACGGGTACCCAGTGCGTCCAGAAGATCTGCCTGCACATCCAGAACGAAACGTGCTTCTCCCCGTCCGGCCAGACGATACACATCGAAACGGGCCACTTAGAAGTTCCGATAGTCTGCCAGGGGAAGCCCGTTCTCTTCAACATACTGCCGTGAGGCTTCGAGGGAAGCGCGATTGTCTGCCAGCCATTGCTGGGCACGGATCGACGCGATAGCTGACTTAAGCCCCTGCTCGCAGGCCTGCGATATGTTGAGATCTAACGACTTGGCTTCTTCGAGCAGCTGAGCGGGTAGCGTCACATTTGTGGGGCGACGTGATGGAGTGCCGGGATGCACGCGAACCATAGCTTTGCTCCTATTATACTGGCAACCAGCATATAGCACATGTTTATGCGCATTTGTATGTTCATATTTTTATGCGAAGGTACGACCGTTTTCTGGAGGCCTCAACGGCTTTCCTTATGGCCGACATGAGGCGAAAGCGGACTATTTCCTGAGCCTGATGATTCCGAGTTCGTGCCACATCCACCCGAAATCGTAGGCAGCCATGGCACCGCCACTCCCTTGGGCGCGGACCGTAGTGTTTTCGATATCCTTCAACCAGATGGCCACCTTTTTACGTCCTGAAGCTGTCTGGACGGCCTGGCGCGGCGTCATATCCCCCAGGGCCGGGACTGGCTCATCAAGCACCTGCCGATAGTGCCGCTCCAGCATCTGCCCGATAATCCGGGCTTCCTCCTCGGGCGGGATCTGCAGTTCTGGCGAGACCTCCCGTCCATGCGTCCCCCGGTCTTCCATCGCCTGCGCCGGCGTCATGATCTGCGTGAGCGGAGCGCGCACGAGATCTCCCAGACCAGCCTGCAGCATGGCACGGCCACGTTCGGCGCGCTCTTTCGAGTTCACCTGCAGCCGCAACTGCCGCCCCTTCAGATCCAGCGTGCCCAGCACGATCGCGCCGTCATCCATCTCCGTGCGCAGGAACCGCCCGTTTTCATCCCGTCCAGCCTTGCGCACGGGATCGCTCATCGGCTCTTTCAGCCAGTTCCAGAACGACCGGCTCTCTGCCCGCAGGGCTGCCATCCCGTCAAGCACATCCGCCACCATCTTCTGCGTCACGCCCTTTGCCAGCGGAAAACACACTTCGTGGAAGACCAGATCCTCCCCGTCCCCATTGAACAAAGCTGGCCCCTCCATCTGCCGGGCCATGTCCTCCAGTGTCCGGAACAGCCAGGTCAGCGTGAACATCGGCGCAAGCTCACGCAGCGTCTGCGTATCGACTTTTGGAAACTCTGCCTTGCCCCGTCTTTTCCGCAGAGCCCTGTAAAGGTTCGCAGCCAGATCCTCACAGGCACCCCGTGAATAGGCGAGCAACCCGCCTGCAAGAATGGTCTTTCCATCGGACGGCACGAGACGTGTTGCAATACGATCCCACTGTTTCAGCGTCCGGGTAGCCGTGCCTTCATGCACCAGAACCGGATCACCACCCCGCAGCAGGTCTCGCGCCATCAGGCTCTGGCCGGGTCTGATGTCCGAGACTTCATACAGGCTCATGACCGAAGCCTTGAGGGCACGCATATAGGCGCTGTTACGCGGCCCTTCCTTCCAGCCCCGACGCTTGAGGTAAACGTCTACGAAGTTCCGGCCATCATCCCAGTCCTGCCCGAGAAAATCCTCGAAGGCACAGCCCCACAGCGTCATGGCAACGTCGGGGCCGATCATCTCCGCCAGATCCTCGAAGGAGATGTCGCCCGCTTCCAGCGCCGGACCGATGTGATCGCCGAGCACTTCGCCAAAACACTCCTGCCAGTCCTCCTGACCGAGATAACGGATCAGTCCCGTGAGTTCGTCTGCGGCCATGGCTGTTACTGCGTTTCCTGAACCTGACTCGGTGAGGCCGGAACGATATCCCGAAACAGGCATCAGGGCACCCTGCCCCACATTCACACACATGTGACCTTCGACAAAATTGCGCCGGATTACCTTTTCATCTGTTTCCTATGTGTTTCCTGCAGGGAATTTCAGACAACAAAAAACCCACCGTGTGCGAGCGGTTTTATCGTGTCAAATCAAGGATTTGTATCTGGTTTCAGGGGGCCTGCAACCAAAGAAGACTGCTGCTTGTCAGCGGGTTCGTAGAGAAGCTCGCTGCATGACATAGTCGATTGATAAGCAGTCGTTTTTATCAATATTTTGTCTCGCTGCGTCTTTCCCGGTCAGACCGTGTCAGTCAGCCAGTCCTCGGTTCGAAGACCTTCCACCCGCTGGAATTCCCGCAGATTGCCGGTCACCACAATCAGCCCCCTGCTCCGGGCATGCCCGGCAATCATGAGATCATACGGACCTATGATACGGCCATTCCGTTCAAGAGCAGCCCGAATGTCCGCTGTATGGGCGGCCGCTTCACTGTCGAATGGCAGGACCGCCAGCCTTGCCGCGAAGTGCTCGACCTCACGCCTTGTGTGCACGGGATCAGACGAGCGTTCCGCGCCATAAAGCAGCTCATACAGCACCACGTCCGAGATGCAGAGTTCCTCCGCACAGCTGTTGAACCTCGGACGCAGCCCCTGCGGTCGATCCCGCAACACCCGGATACAGAGGTTCGTATCCAGCAGGTAACGCAGCATTCAGAGCGCCTCGCGTTCCTGCATGGCTGGCTGGTTCCGCTCCCCCAGATCCACCCCGGGAGCCGCAAAGAAATCATCCCACGCCACATCGACCGGAGCGATGATCCGCCGTGGACCTTCGGACACGATGACCACCTCACGCACCTGTTCCCCGAAGGCGACCATCTTCGGCAGACGCACCGCCTGCGAGCGATTGGATAGAAAGAGTGTTGTACGGGTCAGCATCGGAGATCCCTCCTTATGGATATGTATCGTGTATATCCAATTTGGACAAAGATGTCCCGTATTTTTGGGACTCTCTGCACCGCATACACACAATCCGGACAGGTGATTGGGAATATATGTGATATCGGAACACCAGTCTTGGTTAGGCCGATTGATGACCAGATCCCGCAGCAGATATGGATATTTCCGATGCTCCGGATGGGGCATGGTTGTACGCGGCTTCTGGTAAATCGCCCGCAGGCCCATGATCGCCATGAGCCGCCGGACCCGCTTGCGGCCCACTTCATGTCCCAGGCGGCGCAGATGCCATGTCATCTGCCGTAAGCCATAATAGGGCGTTTCCAGGAACTGGGCGTCGATCAGCCGCATCACCTCTGTGTATGATTGGCGTGACGGGTGTTTCCCAGTTCCAGGGAAGGAACTCGTGCAGGCATGAGACCGGCTGGTCGTTGATCCGGGCGAGAACGTCGGCGAGACAGGCCTGGGGATCGACGTCGTTGAGCTTTGCAGTGACGATGCGGGAATACATGTCGGCCGCGCGCGGGCCGCCCCGATCGGAACCGGCGAACAACCAGGCTTTCCTGCCCAGAGCGATGCCGACTACAGAGCATAGTTGCCTTACTCCGCCAGGTTCGATGTTGCCAGCTTTCTTCACCAGCCAGAAGATCAGCCTGCATGCGGGCCCGGTGCCATGCAATGCGGAGGCAAGGAAAGCTGATCCTTCATGTCGCCACGGGTGATGGAGGCTCCACGTTCCCCCTGCGACGGGGAATGCGGTTCCATGCATCAAGGGCCGCGATCTTGTATGCTTCCGCCAATGTCGGGTAATTGAAGGTCGCATCGATAAAGTAGTCGAACGTTCCCCCGAAATTAAGCACGGCCTGACCGATATGGATTAGTTCCGTGGCACTTTCACCGACTATATGCACCCCGAGCAACCTGTGGGTTTCAAGGGAAATCACCAGTTTCAGCATCCCCGAATGCATGCCTGCGATATGCCCGCGTGATGTCTCGCGAAAGCGTGCGATCCCGCATTCATACGGTATGGATTTTTCCTTTGCCTGTTCTTCCGTCATGCCGACCGTTGAGATTTCAGGCACGGAATATATCCCATAAGGAAAGAATTCAGGGGCTGGTGGCACGGTCTGGCCAAAAGCATGGCACGCTGCGATACGCCCCTGTTCCAGCGATGTGGAAGCAAGGGACGGAAAACCGATGACATCCCCCGTGGCATAGATATGCGCGACACCTGTCTGGAACGTCTTCGGGTCTACTTGCAACCTGCCGCGACTGTCGGCCCGCAGACCGCATGCATCAAGCCCGAGTTGATCCGTAGCCCCGGAACGTCCGCCGGTATAAAGCAGGATATCAGAACGGATCTGCCCGCCATCGGCCAGGACGGCCACGGGTTGTCCATCCGCGACCGTGATTGAATCCAGCCGGCTGCCCAGCCTGAAGCGCATCCCGCGATCACATAACTGATGCATGAAGTCGGCAATGATGCCCCGGTCCACAAAATCCAGAATACTGTCACGTGCCTCGACAACGCTCACCTGCACATCCAGCGCACTGAATATTGTCGCGTATTCAATACCGATCACCCCCCCGCCAATTACCGTCAGGGAACGTGGCAGGCGCGCAAGGCTGGTCATTTCATCGCTGTCCAGCACGACCGTCCCGTCAAAGGGCACATGGGCCGGACGGTGCGGGCGGGTACCGACGGCAATAATGATCCTGTCACCCGACACAGTCCGCGCAACCCTGTTGTCCATGGTGATCGTAATATGGTGCGGATCCACGAACCGTGCCGTGCCATGCACAACCGCTATGCCGTTGCGGGCGAACTGGTGGTCCAGCATATCGACTTCATAATCCAGGGTCTTGCGCAGGCGGCTGTTCAGGTCGGCTATGGTTATATCCTTGCGGGCACGATAAGCCCGGCCATAGAAAGCCTGCTCCCGCCAGCCTGTCAGGTTGAGGACCGTCTCCCGCAGGGTTTTGGACGGAATGGTGCCGGTATGCACACAGACCCCGCCAACCCGGGTATTTTTTTCGATAATCAGCACGGATCGACCCAGTTTCGCCGCCTGAACCCCAGCCCGCCTGCCTGACGGGCCGCTGCCGATCACGACCAGATCATAATCATATGTCTCGGTCATGCCCCATCCCCCAAACCGGACTGTTCCGGCCCATGTCGTGCCTGTATGGCTAACGCACGGATCATATGCGGGATTTCGCCGGCCATGATGGCTGCGGACCAGAACTCGACCTTCCCCCTGCTGGAAGTGGCCCGGATCGATTTCGTCAGGCGTGGGGAGGGCATGACAGAAGCGATGTCTTTAACGTGCATGCAATTCATGGCAGCGGGGCAGGTCTGTATCCGGTTTGCCTCTCAATATCCCGGTCTTTATCGGCTGATGTTCAGTTCCGATGCCGGCAAGACGATAGCCCCAGTTACATGATGCGGCCATGAATACCTTCGGGAGTCTTCCGGGTCTTCTGGAAAGAGGACAACGTGACGGAAGCTTCCGACCGGTTGCCAGCAGCGCCCTGACAGCAGCAGACCAGGCATCGTGAAACCTTGAGGATGTGGCCTTATACCAACCATTGTTTGGCCTGACTCACGGGGTACCCATCGGTTTAAAAATGTGATTCATAGGATGCAGACCATTCTCTGAAGGAGGCATTCTGGATGG
>NZ_NKUB01000054.1 GCF_003207895.1 Komagataeibacter swingsii | reverse complement strand
CTTCCAGTCACCCCTCACCACCGCGGGGTGGAGCAGCCCGGTAGCTCGTCAGGCTCATAACCTGAAGGCCGCAGGTTCAAATCCTGCCCCCGCAACCAACGACGCTTGCGAATGACCATTCGCCACATTTCGCCGGGATCGTAGTGTGCGGTTCCCCGCAACCAACGATACTTGCGATCCGAACGCATCAAGAACGCCACTGTCCGGATGGACCGTGGCGTTTTTCTTGTGCGCCGCGAACTGCAGGATCGCCGCCAGGTCGCCGCGCAGGATGATCGCCAGTTCGCCGTACCACTGGCTTTCATCACCGCGCCTATCGGTTCGACAGGCTTTTACCTTTGGTTGCCAGCGGCAGCTTTGTACCTGAGATCAATATCGACAGCAGGAGGCTTCAAGCCTGCCCGCCCGGAAAGTTCGATCCCGACCAACTGACTCTAACTATCACGTCTTACGCTGGTAGAAGCATTGCCGTGTTCGGCTGGATTGGAGAGAGCGAAAGTGCATGCGCCACATACGTTGGAGCTTTCGACGCATTGCCCGACAGGGACAAGGCTGACATCCTTGCACAAATTGTTTTCGAAGAACTGGAGAATATTTTCCTTCGTCCAAGCTGGTGGAACACGCTTCCAGAAAGCCTGAAGGATGAACTTCTCGGACGCGCTCATTCTGGCGCGTCAGTAGCGCCCTCATCCTATCGACCGTATGGCCGCAACAATCCACCAATAATGTCAGGAGGCATTATAGCTATGACGGAGAGTTGAGCTAGACAAGCCGATGTATCCCGCACTGCCGTGCGCTGATCACTCGTGAATGAGCGTCCGCTACATCTTCTACGCGAATGGGAAGCTGTCGTTCCGGTACCCCCCCAAAGCCATCTGTCGGCTTCAAGAATTAAGCAGATAGGCCGCACTCGTCTTATGCCAGTCACAGGTCCGGCCTTGATAAATTTTGCAAAACGGACATGGCCGAGCTTGCGGGAATCGAACTGCGTTAGGCGGGCCGCCCCTCCCCACCACAAAGGAGTGCAGCCTCGGAACCGTGGGGTGAGCAGGGCTTTCTCCCTCTCATGATGGTCAATCTTCATGGGTGGATCGATGGATGCCCCGAACTTGCTTCACCGGACTTTCACGGAACGTTGTCCTTCTGGCCATCGCAAGCCTGTTTACCGATATTTCGACGGAGATGCTCTATCCGGTCCTGCCAGTCTTTCTGACGCAGACGCTGGGTGCCTCGGGCAGTATTGTCGGGCTGATAGACGGCTTCGCGCAAGCGGCACAGAATATCCTTGCAGGCTACCATCCTGATCTACTCGGTCTTCAACCTGGCGGCGGCCCTGGTTTCCTATCCGGCCGGATATTTGTCCGATCAATGGGGGCGAAGGAGCATGCTGCTGCTTTCGTTCGTTATCTTCCTGATCGCGTCTCTCGGCTTTGCTCTGTCCAGGAATGGTATTCTGCTTCCGGTACTTTTTGTCGTTTATGGCCTGTATCAGGGCATATCACGCAGTATCGGCAAGACGCTGGCAGCCGATCTCGTGCCGCCAGAACTGCGAGCCACCGGGATTGGCTGGTACAGCGCAACGGTTGGCTTGTTCCAACTGGTGGCCAGCATCGTCGCCGGAGAATTATGGGACCATATCGGTCACGCGGCCGTATTTTACGACGGCGCGCTCTTTGCGGTCGTCGGTATCATCGGGCTGCTGGTATTGCTTCCACGGGGAACAGGAAACGGATTGTGTCTATCAGCGTCCCGTTCACCTGAAATGTGTCAGCCGCCCTCAACGGACCATGAACGGCCCACTCAATAGGGTGGAGGATAAGCCGGTGCCATGGGATAACGTGGCGCTGCAGGGTACCCCGGAGCCACCGGGGCGGACGGCACAGCGCCAGCGACCACGCTGGCAATGGCCATCATCTTGCGTGGCTGCTACGTCTCGTATCCGGCGGGCGGAAACTCATCCTTGTAGGTCAAGGCGTGATCATAGGTTAGCGACTCCATCGCCATGTGAAGTTCGAGCGCCGCATATTTCAGACGTTCATCGGCCACGGAAGTGAATTCGTCTCTGGCGCGCCAGATCGCCGGACATCGTTACGATAATTGGTTATGCTCGCCTTCCCAGCCCAAAATGGGTGTGGCGGCGAACAGTACTCGGGCTTTGTGTTACGCCGCTCATGCCGCCGATTGCTCGGCGTCGGCCTGCGGGCTGCCTTCGCTCCCGAGTGCAGCCAGGACATGAGCATGTACTTCGCTGAGATTGATCAGCGTCACGATTTCGGGTGCTTCCTCAAGCGCCTTCTTCAGGAGTTCCATCTGGTCGGGTTCGTAGATGATGTGGTCGCCGTACGGCGGCCAGATCGCCATCAACCGAGGAACAGGCTTCCTGTCGTGGGCGAAGGCGGACCAGAGGTCCTGTTGAGATACGACGGAATTCGCGGCTTCAAAGGTGAAGCCCGCGTCGATCAGCAGCTTCGCCATCCGAAACAGGCAAAGGTCAGGAACACTGAAACGCTTCCACTTCGCACGCGGGTTGGGATCGTCGTGGATGTCGGTGCCCGGCTTATAAAAGCCGGGTAACATTCCTGCACGGCCACCCAATCCCCGCTTCAGATAAGAGCGCAATCCCTCGTATCCGACACCGACAATCTCGGCCGCTCGCGCTGTTGTTACGGTACGATGGGACATAGTGGCTCCAAAATCGGTCTCATGGGCACCGAATATAGAGGCGCTAAAAACCGGTGTCAATGAGACCGAATTGGTGCCGGAGGGAAACTGGACCGAGAGGGTCGCGGTCGAACTGGCGGAGCATTCCGATTAGCGAGCACGACGACCATGAACCGCACTACGCCTCTTCGCCCATCGACTATGTCCTGAGCAAACTCCCACTCCATGGCTATGACCGGCAATTCGACAGCGTTGCTGGGAGACTGTGCCGCTGAAGGAAGTAGCCGTTATGGAGATTATAACTTCCGAGGAAGAACTACCTTCCGCAATAAGCCGCCATACCGCTTTTCCCCATTGCTATCGTTAAGCTTGGGCGCTGGATAGCTGACATTCGGTAATCTCACTTTCCAGTCAGCTTATGGCCACGACGCTGCGGTTGTGGGCAGTCGCCTCTCATCATCAATGACGGTTACACGGGAGGGCAGACTGTCTGACCATGCCCAGAAGACGAGGTTTCTGTCGTGTTCTGTCGCTCCAGGGGCGAAGCTCGGGACGATGATGCCTGCTGCTCCGTCGGCCATGAGCGCCTTTGCCAGTTCCCATGAAGGCGGTGTTTTGCCCTGGTCAGCAAGGTCTTCCCACGGACATGCCAAGGTGGCGGGGGAGAAACCCCGATCGTTAAGACTGGAGAGATTGGTCAGATCGACGATGGGCTCGCTATCGACGTCATAGGCACAGATCGTCAAAGGTTGCGGCTTGAATGGAAAGCCCTGCTGGGCTTCGAGCCAGGCCGTCTCCATCCGAAGTGATGTGTAAAGGGCAGGTGTGCCGACCGGGTTGAACCGACCTCCGTGAAGCGCCGCACCATCGCCTGATAATGGGGTGAAAGACCAGCGGGGATTGTGAGCCCTGAATACCCGTCCGGTAAACCTCACGCGTAACCGCCGGTTGCAATTCGATCCAGGTAGCGCCGGACGGCGTCGGCGCGCCCCTCTCGGACGAGCGCCTCGGCAGTCTGGTCACCGAAGGAGGGCAGGGGTTGTGACCGGTACCATGCGAAAGCCTGTTGGGCTGAACCTGTCCATGGCCTGACGCGATTGAGGATTTCGACCATGTCGCGCAGCCTTGTCTGGGTGGCGGGGCGGCCGAGACGGGCGCTTTTGGAGACGGCGTCACGTGACAGACCCAGCGTAGCGGCCAGTTCGCCCCTCGTGATATGCAGTATATTGCTCAGCCGTTCCGCCGCGATCAGCCCTGATGGATCGAAGGCGTCGGAGAGGAACGTAGTCTCAGACATGACGTATTGCCTCATAGGTTGCCTGTATTATGGGATCATATATGAGGCGGCCTGCCTGGGACAAGGATTCCGATTGGATGTCCGCACGCATTTTGGCATGGTTACCCTGTCATGCGGCGAGGCGGGGTATCTTGCGGTCCACCAATCGCAAGTATCGTTGGTTGTCTTCCCCCGCAACCACCGATACCGACACTCCCGTGAGCAATGCTCCGGGAGTGTTCGTGTTTTTGGCCCCTTGACCGCGTGAGGCGGCGAACTCCAGCAGCATGCCAAGCTCGCCATGGAGCGTGGCGTGCATCTCGCCCCGACCCTTGCCAGGATGAAGCACGATCTTCTCGATCAGCGCGCGGATGGCCTCGGACGCTTCCTGCCGGTCCTCGGGATGGTTCAGCGTCTCGGTCAGCCGCTCTACCTTGTGCTTGAAGATCCCGGCGACGTTGGGATGAATGTCCGGCACGTCCTGGGGCTGGGCGGCGAGCAGGGCGACCAGTTCGTCTTCGCGGGCTTCCATCTCGCGCATGCGTTCGACCATGCCGCGCGTATAGCCGCCATCCTCGATCACCTGGAGCATCTGTTTCAGCCCCTTGCGTAGTTTGGTCAGTTCCGCCTGCCATCCCGCTGTACTGGCGCGGCGCTCATGGTTGGCGCGATTGGTTTCCTCGAAATAGGCGCGCATGGCCTCAGCCGCCGCTTCGGGCGTCATCAGCCGGTCCTTGAGACCGGATAGCACCCGGTCTTCCAGTTCCGGGCGGCGGATCGTGGTCCTGTTGGTGCAGGACCGGTTGTCCATGTGGCTGGAGCAGGCGAAGCGATCACCACCCCGGATCGAGCAAGGACCGCCGCATACCCCACAGAATACCAGACCGGAGAGCAGGGATTTCGGGCGGCGCTGGCCATTCAGCTTGTTGAGGGAGGCGCGGATACCGGCACTGATATTCACGCTCTTCGCCGCGATCAGCGCCTGCCGGGCACGGACAGCCTGCCAGAGATCATCGTCCATGATCCGCAGATCTGGAACATCGGTGACGATCCACTCTGATTGTGGATTGAGTCGGGACACACGCTTCCCCGTCTGCGGGTCTTTCAGATAACGCAGCCGGTTCCAGACCAGCCGGCCGATATAAAGCTCGTTGTTGAGGATGCCGGTGCCGCGCAGGGCATTGCCCCGCAACGTGGTGTTGTTCCATTTGCCGCCCGTAGGGCTGGGGATGCCTTCGTCATTCAGTCGGCTGGCGATGGAAAGCGCGCTGCGCCCCGAGGCGAATTCCCGGAAGATGCGGCGGACGATTTCCGCCTGCGCGTCGTCGATCTCGCGATCACCTCGGATCAGTTCGCCCCGTACGTCCATCTGATGCACGACGCGATAGCCGTAGCAGATCCCGCCGCCGGACTTGCCGGCCTCGACCCGGCCGCGCAGGCCGCGATGGGTCTTCAGGGCCAGGTCTTTGAGGAACAGGGCGTTCATCGTTCCTTTCAGGCCGACATGAAGCTCACTGATTTCCCCTTCCGCGAGGGTGACAATGGTGACGCTCGCAAACTGGAGACGCTTGAACAGGGTAGCGACGTCGGCCTGGTCGCGGGACACGCGATCGAGGGCTTCGGCCAGCACGACGTCGAACTGCCCGGCCTGAGCGTCGCGCAGCACGGTCTGGATGCCGGGGCGCAGGATCATGCTGGCCCCGGAGATGGCCGCGTCGCGGTAATACTCCACGACCTGCCAGCCCTCGCGCGTGGCGCGTTCCTCACAGAGGCGGAACTGGTCCTCGATCGACGCCGCCCGCTGGTTGTCCGATGAATAGCGGGCATAGAGCGCGACACGGGTCATGGCGGATCTCCTGACGGCCTACTATCGGGAAACGATTTTATCGGCTTATCTCTTGCGGCCCTTGTTGCTCAGCCGATTGCTCTGATCGATCGGCGGTGTGGGCACGCGCCCGGTTGCCGACATGTAGATTTCGTTGTCCTCGCGGCGTCCGACCGCGATGACGAAGATGACGATCCGCTGTTCCACGACCTGATAGACGAGGCGGTAGCCGTCCTGGCGCAGCTTGATCTTGTAGAGTCCCGCGAGATCGCCGTGTAGTTCGTTGCCAGGAGAATACGGATTTAGGACCAGTTTTTCGAGTTTCTTCTCGAATTTCTTGCGAACGCTCCCGTCCAGCCCATCCCACTCGCGGAGGGCGCGATCGTCGAATTCGATCGCATATTCAGTCATCCGGATGGCGGGCCTTCAATTCCGCCAGCGTCATGCGATGACGCGGCGCGGGATCGGCGAGGCGTTCGCGGACGATCTCGATCAGCCTGGCATCTTCATCGGTCACAAGCCGTCGCTTGACGGGCGGCTGGCCGGTCTCGGCGATATAGGCCAGCGTGTCGCGCAGCACGTCGGACAGGGACATGCCTTGCGCCGACAGCTTCGCGACGGCGGCGGCCTTGAGGGTGTCATCGACACGGAACGTCACGGCGGACATGATTGTCTCCCTAATTGCAGTACATATGTAATACATTTGTACGAAAATGGGAAGTGTGAAATCAGGTGTACCTACCCGATAGGTTGTGTCGCATCGAACGACGTGAGCATCATCCATCCGGCTCGCCTTGGTTGATATCGGTCCCGGCACGGGAGGCGTTGTCGTTGGCGGCGATCTGGCGTCCCAGCATTCTGGCCAGGACGAATACCAGTTCGTCCATGCGGGCTTTCATGACCGGGTTAAGCATGTCGGGCTTGATCTCGTTCGTCCGTTCGTTATCGTTGACCGGCGAGAGCGGTCCGGTCTCCGGCGTACGGTTCCTGTCCGTCATCATCCTGCCCTTTCCGTCTGGAGAGAACAGGACCATCACGCGCGGGGAAACGCGGCGCAACTACGAAAATTGACCCTTTTCAAAGGGATAGCTTGCTGCATCGTGTGCTGCGTACTGAGGCGTAGTCAGGCGTAGAATTGGCGGTGCTTTTTTCCTGACGACAGATATCACAAGTTGGTGATTCGGTTGAGACACCGCTAAGTTTGAGTCAGGCATCCAGCGGAAAACTTAGCTAATTGGATTACTTTCTTGACGGGCGGCTCAGGATGCGATTAGTTAGCCACATGGCTCACCGTGATCGCATCTTTCACTCCCTGTCGGATAGCACCCGTCGCGCGGTCATCGCGCAGCTAGCTCATGGCCCGGCCAGCGTCGGCGATCTGGCGCAGCGCCATAGCATGGCGCTGCCCAGCTTCATGAAACATATCCGCGTGCTGGAAGAGAGCGAGATCGTTGTCTCCCGCAAAATGGGGCGCGTACGCATGTGCCAATTGCGCCCCGACGCGCTCACAGTTGCACAAGGCTGGCTCGAACGGGAGCGTCGTGTTTGGGAAACCCGCCTGGATCGGCTGGATTCCTTTGTCGAAACACTGGCTGAACAGGAACATACCCATGCCCGCAGGGCCGTCCAATGGCGACCAGCGGATCGATGCCTTTTTCCCGCAGTTTCCGGACCGCCTGCCCGCTGGCGTAACCGGTGTCGGCGAGCACTGTCTTTGGGAGACCGATCGTGTTTTCCATTGACAACACGGTGCTGGCAAAGGACGGCGCATCCGCTGATGTGGCGACAACGCCGGTTGTCACGATCAACTGGCTGCCTTCGGCGCAGACTATGGCCTGAGCATTGTAAGCCTGCCGGAATTCATGGGCG
>NZ_NKUB01000053.1 GCF_003207895.1 Komagataeibacter swingsii | reverse complement strand
CGCCACGGTCAGTTCGACCACACCCAGCGACGCGCCAAGGTGCCCGCCGGTGGTGGACACGGCATCAATCGTCTCGGACCGCAGTTCATCCGCCAGCTGCTTCAGCTGCTCCACCGAAAGGTTGCGCATGTCATGCGGCATGCGTACCCGGTCAAGCTGGGGGTAGCGCCCAAGGGTCGGAATCGCGGGCTTGGTCTGATCCATGATGTTCGCGTCCATTGTTCTGCGTTGGCCCTTGCCCCGTTTTCAGGGGAGGAACCAACCCGGGTTTCGGTTTGGCCCGTCGGCCCCGGGATCGGGGCCGGCAACAGGCTGCTCCGGCGGCGATGAATGGCGGCTCATGGCACGAAAACCATGGCGACCGTAGCGTAATCGCGATGTGTTACTCCGGTTAAGGCTGTAAATACAGTCTCTAATTCTATGACTGTTGTTAATTGGCCACACCAAAGCTGATAGCAATTGAATACAGGATGGTTTCTGTCCTATACCCTCGTGAAAGGCTTCATGTGTCGTACAAGTCCGCAACCTCGGCATGCTCTAAATGCACGGCTGGGCGATGTTGGGCTTGTTTTCTTGTAGGGGGATGTGACCATATCCGACCTACCAGACTTGAAATGTGAGACCGGCGTTGGGCCGGTGCAGGAGCAGAGGTTTCATGGCCGTTCCTATTATGCAGGCAGTCCGCGTCGGCGCCTATGTTGTCAAGCAGCATGTCACGCGGCGCAAACGTTATCCGCTCGTGCTGATGCTCGAGCCGTTGTTCCGCTGTAACCTGGCCTGTGCCGGGTGCGGCAAGATCGACTATCCCGCCCAGATCCTGAACCAGCGCATGACGCTGCAGGAATGTCTGGATGCGGATACCGAAGCGGGCGCGCCGGTCATTGCCGTGGCCGGTGGCGAGCCGCTGCTGCACAAGGAAATGCCCGATATCATCCGTGGGCTGATCGCGCGCAAGAAGTACGTCTACCTGTGCACGAACGCCCTTCTTCTGGAAAAGAAGATGGACGATTACGAGCCGAACCCCTTCTTTTCGTGGGATGTGCATCTGGATGGCGACCCGGCCATGCATGACGCATCGGTGTGCCAGGACGGCGTGTACGAACGCGCGGTCGCCGCCATCAAGAAGGCGAAGGCCCGTGGCTTCCGCGTGTCGATCAACTGCACCCTGTTCGATGGGGCCGACCCCAAGCGCGTCGCCGCCTTCTTTGACGAAGTGATGGCGATGGGCGTTGACGGCATCATGACCGCGCCGGGCTATGCCTATGAACGCGCGCCGGATCAGGAACACTTCCTGAACCGCCACAAGACGAAGCAGCTGTTCCGTGACATCTTCCGTCTGGGCAAGGGCAAGAAGTGGCGCTTCACGCAGTCGCCGCTGTTCCTGAACTTCCTGGCCGGTAACGAACAGTACCACTGCACCCCGTGGGGCAAGCCGCTGCGTAACGTCTTTGGCTGGCAGCGCCCGTGCTACCTGCTGGGCGAAGGCTACGCCAAGAGCTTTGAAGAGCTTATGGCCGATACCGACTGGGATGCCTACGGCACCGGCAATTACGAAAAATGCGCCGACTGCATGGTCCATTCCGGCTACGAATCGACCGCAGTCATGGATGCCGTCCGCAGGCCCTGGCACATTGCCAAGGTCGCCCTGTTCGGGCCGGAGACGGAAAAGCCGATGGCCCCGGAAATCTCGCTGGCCAACCAGCGGCCGGCCGAATACGTGTTTACCCAGCACGTTGACGCCAAGATGGCCGAACTTGCCGCCCGCAAGAAGCCCGCGGCCGCGCCGCGCGTGAACAAGGTGGCGGCCCCGGCTGAAACGGCCGACGCGGCCGACTGATTGCGCGGCCAGCGCTTTCACGCATTACGTTAGGGAAAGGCGGGGCATATGCCCCGCCTTTTTCTTTTGCATGTGTATTTTCAGGCATGTGCCCGTGTGTGTGATTATGCTGTAGGATCGCGGGATCATGGTTGTCTCACTGATTGTCATATTATGCCTCGTTCTGCTCAACGGGCTTTTTGCCATGGGCGAACTGGCCCTGATTTCCGCCCGCCGCGCGCGGCTGGCCATCCTTGCACGTGATGGAACCAAGGGGGCGGACCGTGCCCTGAAACTGGCGGGGGACCCGCAGAGCTTCCTGCCCACCGTCCAGATCGGCATGACCCTTGTCTCGATTCTGGAAGGCAGTTTTGGCGGCAACAGCATCGAGGCGGGCGTCAGCCGCTGGCTGGCCCATGTGCCCGCCCTGCGCTCCATTGCCGATGAGCTGGCCATGTTTCTGGTGGTCAGCGCCATTACCGCCGTCATGCTGGTGCTGGGGGAACTGGTGCCCAAGCAGATCGCGCTGCGCCAGCCCGAACAGATCGCGGCGCGCCTGTCGCTGCTGCTGGAATGGATGGCATGGCTGACGCGGCCCATTGTCTGGCTACTGAAACGGTCATCTGAACTGGTGCTGAAGCTTATGGGAATCGGCGGGGCGATACGGCAGTCCGTCTCGGTCGAGGAACTGCGCGCCTACATTGCCGAAGGCGCGCAGGCGGGTGTGCTGGAACAGGAGGAGCGTGACATGATCGAACGCCTGCTGCGCCTGGCCGAACGCCCCGTCCGTGCGATCATGACCCCGCGTAACGAACTGTGCTGGGTGGAACGGCATGTGCCGCGCGCGCAACTGCTGCAGGTGCTGCGTTCGACCACCTATTCGCGCATCGTGGTGTGTGAAGGGGGCGTGGACAACCCGGTGGGCGTGATCCTGGCCAAGGACATGCTGGACCGGTTTCTGGATGGCAAAAGCCCGTCGGTCGAGATCGGGCTGCGTCATCCCATTTCGGTGCCTGATACGCTGTCGGCCTTTGACATGCTGGAGCGCATGCGCGACTCCCCGCTGGGCCTTGCGCTGGTTCTGGATGAATATGGTTCGTTTGAGGGAATCGTGACCTCGTCCGACCTGTTCGGCGCCATCGTGGGTGAGCAGCATGAACCGGGCAATACCCCGCCCCAGCGGCTGGCCCATGACGATGTGCTGGTGCTTGACGGGTCCATGCCCGCCGATGAGGTCAAGGACCGGCTTGGCCTGGCCGACCTGCCCGCCGAGGGCAGCTATCACACCCTTGCGGGGCTGATACTGGCCCTGCTGCGGCGCGTGCCCGCCAGGGGGGACAAGATCGTGTTTTCCGGATGGCTGTTCGAGGTTCTGGAAATGGAAGGCCGCCGCGTCGTGCGCGTGCAGGCTAGCCGTCAGTTGCTGGCGGAAAACTGATAACCAGACACGGTAAACATTTCCGGGCGCCGCCTTTTTTCAGAAAGTCGAGGCTTTTTGAAAAAAGCGTCACCAGAAACGCCTTTCAGGTCCGTCCTGCATGAAAAAAGGGGCGTCCCGTGGCCATCGGAACGCCCCTTTTCCAAACGGATGCAAAAGACCCGTTAATGAATGGTGTGGCCGGCATGGCCCGCCATGGCGACTTCGGCATCGAAACCGGGCCATTCATTGCGGGCCAGCGTTTCCAGTGAAGGCGCTGCAATCCCCAGCCTGTCGGCATAGATCCACAGGAAGGTGAAGGCCCGGCGAACGTAATCGCGGGTCTCGGCATTGGGCAGGCTTTCGACATACAGCAGGGGGTCCGCCCCTTCATCCATCGTGGCGTTATGGCGCGAGATGGCTGATGGCCCGGCATTGTAGCTGGCCAGCATGCGGATCATGTCGCCGCCCGGAGGCACCTGCTTCCCGCCGGTCTGGGTGGAGCGCTGGGCCAGGTACAGCACGTAGCTCTGCCCGATATCGAGGTTGGTCGCAGGGTCATGCAGGTCAGCGGGGCGGCGGATGAAGCGGTCCCTGTCGTGCGTGATGAAAGAGGCCGTCACGGGCATGAGCTGCATCAGGCCCCGCGCGCCAGCCCCGGAAACCACGCTGCTGTCGAAATTGGATTCCAGCCGCGTCAGCGCATAGACCAGCGCCGGGTCCATGCGGAAACCATGTTCGGGCTGCAGCGGCGGCAGGGGAAAGCGGGAGGTGTAGGTGCTGTGCTCGCTCTCGTTCGTGTCGATCAGCGCGAGCATCTGGGCCGACAGGTCCTTCATGTTCATGGCGTCGGCCACCATCTGGGTGGAATGGCACAGGGCGGCGTCGTTCTGGATATCGGGCCACATGCGGCGCAGGGTGGCTTCCGCCCGGTCGTGTTCGCCAACCTGCAGCAGGGCGAAGGCACGGCGTCCCGCCGGCGTGGCGGCGACCGCCTCGATATCGATTTCACCCAGCACGCGGTTGCCCGCGTGGATGGCCTGCTGTTCGGCCGCCAGTGTCATGGCGGCGTTCGGGCCGATGGGACCGGGTGTATGGGTGGATCTGGGGGCTGGCGTGCGCAGCCCAAGGATCTGCGAGGCCAGCAGGCCATAGAATGTATGCGGGGCGGCTGCAGCGCGGTGCAGCCATGGGTGGTAGGCCGCCACGTCGCCCGTCGCCTGGTGGGCGCGTGCGGCCCAGTAGGCGGCGCCGGCGCGGATGCTGCCCGGTGTCAGGCTGGCGCGTGACGCAGCCTCGAACAGGGGTTCGGCCATGTCGGGCCGTCCCTGCCGCCATGCGGCCAGACCGGCCACATAGCCTGCAAGCCCCAGCCGCTGGCCGGAGCTTTCAAATGCGTCGCGCGCAATCGACATGGCAAGCCGGTTTTCACCACTGCTGAACAGGGTCATGGCGATTTCCGCCTGGAGGTGCGCGGCATACAGGTCGTTCACGCCCGGCGTCACCGCGATCAGGTGCAGGGCGCTGCGTGCCCCTTTCACCCCCTGCGCCGCGCGTTCGCGCACCGCGTGGTCCAGCAGGCTGTTGCGGGTGAAGACGCGCAGCGAGGGGTCATCCTCCTCCGGCAGGTGGATGTGCTGCGGCGGGTGGCTGCTGTCCAGCGCATTATGGGCGGGCGCTGGCGGCAAGGGGCCACCCCGGTTGGGCATGGACGACAGCAGGGAATAGATCGCAGGCGAATCAGCCAGGCCCGAGAACGTGCGCAGCCACAGCCGCAACTGCCCCGCATTGGCGTGGTAGGCCGGGTTGAGGTAACGCGCGGCCAGGATATCACCCAGCAGGGTATCATCGTGGATGGCGGCCGTTTCACGGATGGCGGCGTCGAACTTGCCATCGGCCTGCAGCCGGAACACCCGGCGGATACGGCTTACGTCATCGGGCGCGAGGGGACGCGGCAGCCCGGCGCTGCCATGTGCGGGCAGGCGCGGAAGGGCGAGTGCCGTTTCCTCGTTATGGTCACCGTGGGGGGGGGAATCCTGATCCGCCCTCCCGGCTTCCACTGTTTGGGCACGAAGCGGCGCGAACGCCGCCCCTGCCAGAAATGCGGCGCCAGCCAGAAAGGCCGCCACCGCGTGATGGGGGGTATTGATTGTCCCTCGCATAGCGGAGCCGGATGTAAGCCCTGTGCGAATGGAAAGCAACAGATATCGTATTACAGGATGGTAAATAAGTTTTCAGAACAGATGTGGGAACTATATGTAAACGGTAAAAAACATACACTTAAACCACAATGAATAGCTGCTTTGTCCCAAGCTAATAGCCCGGAGCGATCTTGTTAATACATTTTATGTTTTCAAAGGAATGCTGCCGATTGCTTCACGGATCAGAAGCATATCTTTCCACGCGTCACGGCGGGCCGTGGCGCTGGCGCGTAGCTGCAGTGGATGGCGCATGGGCAACGCCTGCGGCATGGGCGCGGTTGCACCCTGATCCGCACTTTCGGCAGGCAGGGGCAGGTCGCGCCAGCGGCCACGCATGCGTGCCGCCGTGGTGCGCTGGTCCAGCAGGACCGACACCGGCAGGTTGCCCATGAGCACCACGCGCGCGGGGCGCGCCAGCACGATCGCGCGCTGGATGAAGGGCAGGCAGATCCGCGTCTCGGCGGCGGAAGGCGGCCTGCCGCCGGGCGGCCGCCACGGGATGACCGGCGCGCGCAGCAGGCTGGCCTGATCAATGCCGATACTGGCAAACATGGCGCCGACCAGCGCCCCGCTTTCCCCCGCAAAGGGGTGGCCGCTGCGATCTTCATCCGCGTCGGGGGCCTCGCCGATCAGCATGAGCGGGGCTTCTTGCGGTCCTTCCACAAATACGCTGCTGGTCGCGGTGTCGCGCAGGCTGCATGCCCCGAAATCGCGGATGGCGGCATGCAGTTCCGCCAGTGTGCGCGCGGCCTGCGCCGCCGCCCGCGCCATTGCCACCGCCTGGTCGATCAGGGTGGCGGACCCGCGTGGCGGGGGGGGCGCCGGGTGGTGTTTTCTATGTCCATTCCCCGCGTCTGGCTGTATGGGGGGGGGCTGTGTCGGCCGGGAACGGTCGTCTATTGTGGGCGCGGATGCCAGCCAGTCATGTGGGTGGGGGTCCAGCGCCTCATCGGCGCCCCATTCGACATACAGGCGCAACAGGGACAGGGAATCAGTCATCGGATGGATATATCCCGCACAGGCAACGCACGCACGCGCCGACCTGCCCCCATGCGCAGGGTTTGGCAGCGGACGCCGCACGCGGTAGATTCTGGCGTCATGCTCTTACCTCGTCTGTCACGCATGGTCGTGGCCTCCCTTGTTGTACCGCTCATCGCCGGGATTCCCAACCGCGAAATCCACGCCGCAACCCCGGATGAAGCCATCATCCACGCGGGACAGCAGGACCTGGCCACCAACCTGCTGGTCGGCAGCGTCGCCTCCAGCGAGGGCGACAACGCCACCGCGGCGCAGGCTTTCGGCAATGCGGCGCGGCTGGCCCCCACATACCACCTGTTCAGCGAACGCGCGTTTTACTACAGCATCCTGGCCGGCCGGCCGGAAGCCGCGACCCTGGCGCGTAGCCAGACGCCGGGCGTGATGTCCGCGCTGGTGCTGGGCAATGCCGCCGCCCTTGCGGGAAAATGGGATGAGGCGCTGGCAAGCTACCAGAGCGCGCCCGCCGACCAGATCATGACCCTGCTGCGCCCGCTGCTGCGCGCATGGGCGTTGCAGGGCGCGGGCCGGACGGATGAAGCGCTGGCCGCCCTTGATACCGCCCGGCAGGATCGCACGCTGGGGGGATATTACACCCTCCATGCCGCGCTGGTCGCCCAGTTGTCGGGGCAGAAGATGCGTGCGGACGCGCTGTTCCGGCAGGCTGGCGGCATGACGGGTGGGGACCTGTTTACCTCGCTGGTCATGGCGCGGTGGCTGGTGGCGCAGGGGCACGGGGCCGATGCGCAGGCGCTGGTCAACCAGCGTATCGCGGGCATGCCGGTGCTGGAAGCGGCGCGCGCCAATATCATGGCCATGATCCAGCGTCCCGTGGTGACCCATGCAACGCAGGGGCTGGCGCAGGCATACGGGCTGATCGCCCTGCTGATCGACCAGCAGCTTTATACGCATGACGGCTCGGATGACGACCACCAGCCGCCCGACATGGCGATGGAGATCGGCACCCTGCGCGGCACCGAGCAGATGATGCTGCGCATGGCGCTGGTGCTGGACCCGGCGGATTCGGAAGCCCGGCTGCTGCTGTCCTCCATGCTGCACCTGCGCAAGCAGGACCGGCAGGCGCGTGAGGCGCTGGATGGCGCGCCGGCGGATGATCCGCTGCTGCCGGTCTACCGTACTGAACAGGCCGACCTTGATGTGGTGATGGGGCACAGGGAACAGGCGGCGCAGGAACTGCGCGACCTGCTGCGGCAGGCCCCTGATGACCGCATGCTGTGGTCCAGCCTTGGCGATGCGCTGCTGGACCAGCAGAAATGGGCTGAAGCGCTGGACGCCTACCAGCATGCCGTATCCCTGACACCGCACCAGCTGGAAGGCGATGACTGGCGGCTGCTGTTCGGGCAGGCCATAGCGCAGGAACGCCAGAACCACTGGCCACAGGCGCGCGCGCTTTTGCTGCATGCCCTCCAGCTTTCCCCGAACGAGGCCGAACTGCTGAACTACCTCGGGTATTCCATGGTTGAACATGGCGGCGACCCGGTCCAGGCGGAAACCTACCTGCGGCGTGCGCTGGCGCTGGCCCCGTCCGATAACCAGATCCGTGACAGCGTGGGCTGGGTGCTCATGCGGCTTGGCCATGTGGCCGAGGGCCTGCCGCTGCTGGAACAGTCCGCCGAGCAGATGCCGCAGGACCCGGCCATCAACTACCATCTTGGCGTTGCGTACTGGATGGCGGGCCGCAGGTTGGAAGCGGTGAATGAATGGCAGAACGCCATCCAGTTCCAGCCCGACCCCATGGACAGGCGCAAGATCACGGCGGCCCTGACCTATGCCAAGGCATGGCAGGCCAATGCGGGCCGTCCCGGCGTGACGCTTCCGGCTGACCTGCGGCCCGCGCTTCCCCCCGCACCTTCCCCTTCACAGGCAAATGGAACCCACCACTGATGTCCCCGCTACGCGAACTGGCCCATGCAAAGATCAACCTGTACCTGCATGTCACGGGACGGCGCGATGACGGCTACCACCTGCTGGACAGCCTGGCCGTGTTTGCGGGCGCCGCTGATGAACTGCGACTGGAACAGGGTGCCGGGCGCGGGGGGCATGTCGGCCTGCGGGTCGAGGGGACATTCGCCCCGGGACTGCGGGATGACTGCGCCGATAACCTGATCGTGCGCGCGGGCGCGCTGCTGCGCGCGCATGTGGGGCCGGATATGGCGCATCGCCTGCCGAATGTGGATATCGTGCTGCGCAAGGAACTGCCGGTGGCATCGGGGATTGGTGGGGGATCGGCCGATGCGGCGGCGGCGCTGCGGCTGCTGCTGAAGGCATGGGGCCTGTCCATCTCCCGTGCCGATCTCATGGCGCTTGCGACCCGCCTGGGGGCCGATGTGCCGGTGTGCCTGGACCAGATGCCTGCCCGCATGGAAGGAATCGGGGAGGAACTGACCCCCGCTCCCGTATTGCCCCCCTGTGGCATGATGCTGGTTAATTGCGGGCAGAGTGTTTCCACCCCGCAGGTGTTCAGGTCACGCGCGCCCGGCTTCACGCCGCGTGCCGGCCTGCCCGCGCGGTGGTCTACGCTGGCTGACATGGTGCGTGACCTGTCGGCGCAGACCAATGACCTGCAGGATGCGGCCTGCGCCATCTGCCCTGAAATCACGACTGTGCTGGACGCCCTGCATGCGGCCCCCGGCTGCCGCCTTGCGCGGATGAGCGGGTCGGGTGCGACCTGTTTCGCCCTGTTTGACAGCCCGGAGGCGGCGCAGGCGGCAGCGCCCGCAGTGCGTCACGGAAATTGGTGGGTCTGGGCCGGCGACCTGTGCCGCACGGGCGCACGCTTGGAACCCCGTGCCGATTCGCTGCCTGCGTAATCAGACGCAACCCACTGTAAATCATAAAAGTTTTTGGTGAAGCTTTTTTCAAAAAGCTTCAAAAGAACGCCACCTTTTAAAAAGAACGGCCCCCAAAAACTTTTATTACTTCCTGGGCGTGGCCTAGAGCATTCTGTGATTAGGTTGATGCATATCCTGAGTTTTTGAGGTAGTTGGCACATTCCTGTGGTGAGAAGCCTTTGATGAGTGAGCCGATGCGTTT
>NZ_NKUB01000052.1 GCF_003207895.1 Komagataeibacter swingsii | reverse complement strand
CGCCTCCATGAACTCCTGCCCTGGCACTGGAAAGCCCACCAGCAGGTCCACAATACCATCGCCGCCTGAATACGCCCGCGTCTCTCGCCGGATGATTACGGTCAAACAGCGCCTGCGGTTGATGACCGTGTCCGACAAGCTGCTTGAGATCTACGGTAAGCATCCGACGAGGACCACAGGCATGCGTCAGGCCGCCTGTGTATGATTGGCGTGACGGGTATTTTTCCAGTTCCAGGGGAGCAGTTCGTGCAGGCGTGAGACGGGCTGGTCGTTGATCCGGGCGAGAACGTCGGCGAGCCAGGCCTGGGGATCGACGTCGTTGAGCTTTGCGGTGACGATGAGGGAATACATATCGGCCGCGCGCTGGCCGCCCCGATCGGAACCGGCGAACAGCCAGGCTTTTCTGCCAAGGGCGATGCCGCGTAGTGCGCGTTCAGCGGCATTGTTGGTCAGGCAGATCCGTCCGTCGGAGAGGAACCGGGTAAAACTCTCTGGCCTGCGCAGGATATAGGCCATGGCTGTGGCAACGGGGGTCTTCTTCAACAGGCGGGTGCAACTTTCGCGCATCCAGGCGAGGAGGCCATCGACCACGGGAGTAACGGAACCAGGCCGCGGGCGGTGATCGCCGAAACCATCGACATGATCGCCGTGCTGGCCGGTCGCGGCAGTGCGCGTCGTCTTGTCGAAATCGCTTCCGTCGAGGGTCTCGGCCCGAACGATGATTACATCCTCAAATCCGTCGGAGACGTGTCATGACGACCCTGTCCGTCCTGCGCCGTCGCGCGGCCGTAGCACTTGCGCCCATATCCACCCTTCTGCTTGCCGTCCCGGCCTACGCATCGGGATCAAGCATGCCATGGGAAACCCCGCTCAACGAGATCCTGGAATCCGTACAGGGACCGGTAGCCAAGATCATCTCGGTAATCATCATCACCGTGACTGGCCTGACGCTGGCTTTCGGAGAAACCTCGGGTGGTTTCCGCCGCCTGATCCAGATCGTGTTCGGACTGTCCATCGCCTTTGCCGCCAGTTCGTTCTTCCTGTCCTTCTTCTCGTTCTCGGGGGGAGCGCTGATCTGATGGAGGTGCCTGAAAACATCCCCGGCTATTTCGCCCCCGTTCATCGGTCGCTTGTCGAGCCGATCCTGCTCGGCGGCGCGCCACGCACGGTCGCTATCGTCAATGGCACGCTGGCGGCAGCCCTCGGGCTTGGCCTGCGGCTGTGGGTCGGCGGGGCTGTGCTCTGGCTGCTCGGTCAACCGGCTGGCCTTTCCCTACCGCTGGTCCACGCGCGCGATCTGCATGGACCGGACGGATGCGACAAAAGCGCTGGGGAAGATCCGCCGCCAGTGGTTCGCCAAGCGTAAATCCATCATGGCGATCCTCAAGGAGGTGATGACCAACGAGGCCTCGGTCCTGACGGATAGCGACGCCGCCAACAAGGCAGCCGATGCCGACGCGGCATTGCAGGAACTTGGCGCCGATCTGGTGGGGCAGGCTTATGTCACCGCAACGATTACCGTGTGGGACGAAGATGCGTCGGTGGCCGACGACCGGCTGCGTCAGGTCGAAAAAACCATTCAGGGGCGCGACTTCACCTGCATGCGCGAAGGGGTCAATGCGGTCGAGGCGTGGCTGGGCAGCCTGCCGGGGCATGTCTATGCCAATGTGCGCCAGCCCTGCCTCTCGACCCTGAACCTTGCGCATATGATCCCGTTTTCCGCCGTATGGGCAGGGCCGGAACGCGACGGCCATTTCCGCGCACCCCCGCTATTTTTTGCGAAGACCGAAGGGGCGACGCCATTCCGTTTCGCCCTTCATGTCGGTGATGTTGGGCACCTGCTGATCGTCGGACCGACGGGGTCTGGCAAATCGGTCCTGCTGGCCTTCATGGCGATGCAGTTTCGCCGCTACGGGAATGCCCAGATCTTTGCCTTCGATTTTGGTGGCTCCATCCGGGCGGCGGCCCTTGCGATGGGCGGGGATTGGCACGATCTGGGCGGCGGTCTCGCTGAAGACATGTCGGAACCGGTCGCCCTGCAACCCCTGCGCGATATTGACACGGCAGGCGAGCGGGCCTGGGCCGCGGAATGGGTCGTGGAGCTGCTTGGTCGCGAAGGCGTCACAATCACCCCCGATATCCGCGATCATGTCTGGTCGGCCCTGTCCCCGCGCACACATTATCCGTGAGTATCCCGGCCGGTGATCTAAACCAATCGCTTCTGGCCTTCAGTCAGCAAGCGCATCTTCAGATATTCTTCGAGACCAGCCAAGTGAAGGGACTGAAGGGAAACGCTGTTTCGGGTACGATGACAGAGAATCAGGCGCTTTCCCGTATTCTTGCTGGAACCGGCTATACATTTGCGCGATCTACGGGAAACCATATTTCCCTTGTTAAGGCGGCCGCCAATATCACACTCGGTCCCGTCAAGGTCGGCGGGCTAGTTAATACGCATGAGGCTGCAATCGGTCCCGGTGTCGGCTATGTAGCTACATATACTGAAGCCGGGACAAAAACGGATACTCCAATTACGGAAATCCCTAATTCGGTTTATGTTATCACCAAACAAGAAATCCTTGACCAACAAGCTCAGACGGTGAAGGAAGCACTACGTTATATGCCCGGAGTGTACGCTGAAAAGTTGGGGACCTCGCAGGTTGCTACTGCTGGAGGAAATGCCAACGGCACTGGCTCTGTCATGATGCGTGGATTTAACGCAATGCAATATGTTGACGGTATTATGTCTAATTCCGTTGCAGCGGGCGAAACGGCATTTGTCGAACGTGTCGAAGCACTCAACGGACCAGCTTCCGTTCTTTATGGCCAGGTTGGGCCAGGTGGGCTAATTGCCACGCGCTTAAAGCAACCAGAAGAAACACCTATACATAATGTAAGTGTTGGGTTTGGTAATTGGGGTCGTTACGAAGCTACTTTTGATGTGGGTGATAAGATAACTAAATCTGGCAATCTAAAATATAGAATAGCGGGAATAGGCGTAACGCAAGGCACCCAAACAGATTATCTAAATTATAAAAGAGTTGGTGTATTGCCATCTATAAAATGGGACATCGATGATAAAACGAGTCTCACTCTGGTTGGACAGTATATGTATACGCCATCGAGTGGACAAGATACGGGTTACCCAAGTATCGGGACGTTAGTTCGGGGCACCCATGGTTATCTTCCACGATCCCGCTATCTTGGAGACCCTGCATATAATACCAATGGTCAACGAGACGCGGCCTTCGAATATCAATTTCAACATAAATTTAATAGATTTTTAGAATTTCAGCAATCGTTTCGATATGAGGATTCATCTACGCATAATAATAACTTATATTTGTTTGGATCTCTTAAGAGCGACGGAACTATTAACCGCCGTGCGTGGGATCAACGGAGTAAATATTCCACGGTCGCAGTGGATAGTAGATTTGTAGAACACTTGAATACCGGTCTGGTGAAACAAACCCTTGTAGAGGGTATGGACTTTAGACGGATATCCATTGCCCAAAATCTTACTTACGATACGAGTGGAGCAGGAGCGATAAATGTATGGGATCCCATATATTACGTCACACATTTGAATTATAGTTTGTATGGACCAGATGATATAGAATTAGACAATACGAAAGAAACACAATATCAGAAAGGGATATATTTTCAGGACCAAATAAAATGGAAGCATTTATCGATTCTTCTTGGAGGAAGGCAGGATTGGTATAATTATAAAATGGGACTCACTACGGGTGACAATTATGAAACGGATGCGGGACATGGTGTTATTACTCAACCCTATCTCTATGAACGACAAAATCCATCTGCTTCAAAATTTACATGGCGGGCGGGCCTAACATATAATTTTGATTTTGGGTTAACTCCTTATTTTAGTTATGCAACATCATTTATACCGCAAACTGGTGCATTTCAGTATGATGGACAGGCAGCAAAACCTTTAAATGGCAAGCAGTTTGAAGCTGGCTTGAAATACTTGATCCCAAATACAAATATTTTCTTAACGGCAGCCGCATATCATATTAAAGAAAATCACTACCAGATCACAGATATGGAACATCCTGGTTACGAATCGGATGCTGGCACGGTTACTTCGAAAGGTGTTGAATTATCGGCTCATGCAAACGTTACAAAAGACCTGCGTTTATCCGCTTCTTATTCGTACAATGAAACTCGTGTTACGAAAAGTACTACAAGTGTAATACTTCGTGATATGGCTGGCAACAATCTTGGGACCGTTAGTGAAGAGGAGAAATACATTGCTGGACTCCCCCGCCATATGGTGAACATGTTTGCTGATTATACTCTTCCTAGGAAGATATTTCGTGGTTTAGGGGTAAACTTCGGCATTCGTTATATCGGATCTACATATGCGGATAATGCTAATAGCTACAAAGTTCCAGACTATTTACTTTTCGATGTTGGGGCTCATTACGATTTCGAAAACGCGTCACCAATGTTGAAAGGTTTGCGTGCTCAATTGGCAATTTCGAACCTTGCGAACACCCGGTATGTGACCTCGTGCAGTGCTGGGGTTGCCGGCGGCACATGTTATTATGGTCAAGCTCAGAGAATATATGGAAATTTCTCGTATAGTTGGTGAAATTTTACCATTCTAAACTGTAATGACTTTCCTTATTTAAAATCAATGCATTGCCCCGCGTTTCAATGCCAAAGTTGTGGGGCAGCGCTGCTACAAGTTCCGGAGGGGCACGCCAGCAAGAAGCATGCGCTGTTCCTATCTATCAAACGAAGAAGACCAGTAGCAGAGCACTTTCATCTGAACGTAGTATGCAGGTGATTGCGGCTTCCTGAATGTGTTGTGACAGCCCCAATCTCGCTTCCACCTTGCAACGACGGGCAACGCCGAAACGGAGCCCCTGATTCTCTATGCACTCAAAGCATTAGAAGCCGCACACGTGCCAGATTCGTGAGGTCACGCAATGCAATCTGCGTGAGGAGCCTCCTGCAAGATCCGTGTAATGTTCCATGCCAAATTCGTGGAGTAGGGGTGTGCAACATTCACGAAGCCAGGATGCAAGAAGCGTGGTGGGTGGCGACGCAAAAAACGTGAGGCGATCCTGCCAAGTTTATGGTGAGACCATGACACGATGCGCGAGGCTGCACGGTGCCCTTACGCACATGAGAGTTTCGACGGATTATCATCTCACGATCTTTTTTTGATTTCTGTTACTGAAAACATCCAGTTCGCTCGTCTTACACATAGAAGGCGGCGTTCGCTTACGGGATGGAGCTACGCCAACCGCTCGGGATCGCGCTGATCGGTGGCCTTCTCGTCAGTCAGGCCCAGACCATGTTCACTACGCCAGCCCTGTATTTGTTGGTGGGGCGATGCGCCTCTTTTTTCAGGAAAGCAGAAACATCATGAGATTTTCCGGTCATGCGATCAGGGCAGGGGACTGACGGATGGACTGCCTGCGGCGCCTGAAAGGGCGGGTTTATCGGGAATGATAAAATATATTCCGATATATCCTTACATAAGATATATCGGGAATTATATCGGTAATCATGAAACACAAAAACAGACACGCAGGCGGTCGTAACCGCCAGACTTTCTCCCCCGAGGGCATGGCCGGTTCCGGCGAACCCCGCCGCCATCACGGTCGCGGCGGGCATCATGGCGGTGGCCGCCGGGGCGGCCGTCACCGGCTGTTCGATTATGGTGAGATGCGGCTTCTGGTCCTCTCGCTGATCGCGGAAAAACCGACCTATGGCTACGAACTGATCCGCATGATCGAGGAAAAGTTCGGTGGCAGCTACGCCCCCAGCCCCGGCGTGATCTACCCCACGCTGACCTGGCTGGATGAAGCGGGCTATGCCCGGATTGTCGAGGCCGATGGCCGCAAGAACTACCACATCACGCCGGAAGGCGAGGCGTTCCTGGCCGCCAGCCGTGCGGCCCTTGAGGAAATCCTGGCCCGCGCCGCAACCGGTGCGGCAGAAGGCAGGGGTGACCGCAAGGACGTCCCGATGCCGGTCATGCGCGGCATGGAAAACCTGCGCACGGCACTCCGCCTGAGGCTACGCAACGGCGGTCTTGATAAAGACGCCGAGGAAAAGATCGCAGCCCTCCTGGACGATGCCGCCCGGGCGATCGGGCAGGTCTGAAAGCGCAATCTCCCCATCCGGCTGGCCAACAGGTCGTCCGGGCAGGAAAGATCCCATAATCCCGCCATGCATGGATCTGTTGTTTACGGACTGTCATGGCGTGGTTTGTGAGTGACCGGACAAAGGTTGCTCACGTTCCAGAATACGCGTTCCGATATCTGGAACATTAACCGGAATATTACCGGTCCATGAAGAAGTATAAACTCTGGACCAGATATTCCCGATATTATTTTTCACATCGTTCGACCTCACATGTCCGCTGATGCACGACGATGGATCAAAGGTCGAATCAAAGGATATATCATGAAGCGTTCAATTCTGTTTGCCCTCGCTCTTGGCGTCTCCCTTCCGCTGGCTGCCCAGGCCCAGTCACCCGACCAGAACCAGGGCAGCGGGCAGGGCGAACATCGTGGCCATGGCCATCACGGTGGCAGGCATGGCGGTCACGGCAACCATGGGGGCCAGGGTGGCGATCACCAGAATGGTGGTGACCAGAACGGCGGTCCCGGTGGCCAGCGTGATGATCGCGGTGGTGGAAACCGCGGCGACCAGAACAATGGCCCCGGCGAGCGTGGCAACCGTGATGGCGACAGCCAGAACGGCAACTGGGGTGAACACGGCGGTGGTCGTGGTAGCGATCGCAATGGCGGTGGCTGGAACCAGAACAGCAGCAGTTCCAACTGATTCCGTCCCTCCAGCGGAAGGCCCGGCATATTGCCGGGCCTTTTTTGTTTTGGAAAAGATACCTCTTAACTGGATGATGAGTCGCTCCGGGTAAACGAGTCCTTCTGACCGCAATGGTTGTTTCCGGGAGCCATGTATGAACTCTCGTGGCCTATGAATGGAGACATCGCCTGTTCTCATGTTCGGCCGGGATACTTGCCATAGTGGACGGATAGAAGAAAATCTTCGATGGCACTTTTTTGATGTAATACTCGCTTTCACGTTCAAGGTTGATATACTCGATTCGGGATCATCGTTCCCGATAGATCCTGAATTCTCGAAAATTTTTTCTGTCTAATTTCTTATGTAAAATCAAAAGCATAGTATTTTGACGGCACTGACGACGGGGTTGATCTGTTTGGCAGCCAGATTTCCTATTTCAATCAACGAGTTACGTTGATTTTAATAAATGAGTGGGAATGAGTAAACGTTATTTATATTAAATAAATCGTCTATATTATAAATCTGGCCTGTTTTTTATTATCCTTCAGTATTCATGTTTGTCTGAACATGAGTCCTGAAGGATTTTTTATGGCCGGGTGCGAATGCCATATCGGAGCCAATAAAGAGTTCTGATTGTTTGTTATGGAAATATATTTTCTATTTTTTTATTATGCTAAATAATGATTCTGAATATTCATTTTTAGATCAGCACACAGAACATACCCATATTTCCCCCAAACCTGTTGGTTGCTGCCCGCAACAATCGAAAGATATGAAACGGGCAGTAAATATCATGTTGTTCAGGGGAAAAGAGCATGGCCATTCAGCCATCATCGGCAAACAGAAGCCCGTTTGATAAATGGAAGGATGGCATTGATGCTGCCGGGCGTTCCCCAGCCCAGTGGAATGCATGGGACAGTGAAATCCGCCGAACAGTTGATGAATATAACCGGCATTTATCCAGTACACTTGGCTATCATCCGCTGGACTGGCGATGGATCAAGGTGATTATCTGGGTAGAGACGGGCGCACACAGCCCCGCATGGACCCGTCAGCCCATGCAGATCGGTAATCCGGGTGATCCGGGACTGACTTCGCTGTTGTCAGGAAAGGAGGGTGGTGACCGCATTGTGCCACCTGCGTGGAAAGGACGCCTGACAGTTGGGTCCGCCCGTTCCAATCCAGCCGATAACATTCGTACCGGGGTCGGATATCTGCTTATGAGGATGGCAAACTTCAGGATGGATACGGTTGTCGATCCTGATTCGAGGATTGAGAAAGTTACGGTCACGACGTTGAATAACAATCTGTGGAATATTGCAAAGAATACAGGTACGACAGTTAAAAACCTGCAAAGCCTGAATCCCAGCATTACGCCAGCCCAGCTTAAGCCAAGAATGGAACTGAAATATCAGAAAGCATCTGAACAGCGGGTGATTTTTGGATGGAAAATCATTTCTACGTCTTTGATATATCGTTTATATAATGCTAATGGAACTTCTGAATACATAAGGAAATTAAATTATGTTATGCGGTTTACTGGCCCGTAATAAAACATATACCTATAAAAAAATATCCCTTGGATTACTCTTTGTTGTTTGCATACCTCTGGTAGCTAGAGCAGATGACCATCCTGTAACACCCAGTGCACGAGAGTTGGGTGAAGGATGCAGTGAGTTTTCGATGGCAGGGATGCATGAGTGCCTGCTGAAGAAACGCGATGAAAGTCAGAATGCACTAGCACAGGCCGAAGCGCATGTGATTGCTGTGTTGTCATCCCGATGGGATGTGGAAGATCAGTTCATTGTATTGGCTAAAAAAAATTTTGTTAGATCCAATAGCGAATTTGTAAAGTATCGTGAAGAACAATGTGGCTTTATAAAGTCCTTAGGCGCTAGTGCAATTGGGAACGCATTGGAAACGAGGGAATATGCATGCCTTGCCGAACTGAATTATAGACGAGCAGCACAGCTTCAGGATGCTGTTTCTGACTTGCCGCTTAAATAGGTCTATTTTTGAATGGAGATCAGACATTTTTTTTCATTATTTACTGTTGATATCGATAAGCAGGTCAAAATTTGCCTTACGGAGCGAGCAGGATGACTTGTTATTCTGGATCATGATAGTAGGGAAGGACAGTTTTGGGAGGTGGTCGATGTATCGGGAGCGGGGATCGAGTCTCAAATAGCTTACTTATTATCCCGATAGTCCTTGAAATCTCGAAAATTTTTTCTCTCTAATTTCTATTGGAAAATCATAAGTGTAGCATTTGGCCGGTAATGGTAGCGGGGTTGTATCGCTTGAAAGGAAAAATTCCTATTTTAATCAATGCGTTGTATTAAATTTGAATGATTGAGTGGAAGTGAAGGAGCATTATTATTCTATAAATAAATCATCTATATTATAAATCTGTTCTTTTTTATTATCATTCAGGATTCGTACCCGTTTGAGCTTGCGTCTTGGAGGATTTTTTTTATAGCCGGGTGTGATCGCTATATCCGCGCTAATAAAGAGTTTTTATACTCTGTTCTGCCAAATAATGGTCCTGAATATCTGTTTCAAAATCAGCACACAGAATATACCCATATTTCTCCCAAACCCACTGATTGCTACCCGCATCAATCGAAAAATATGAACTGGTCAGAGAATATTGTGTCGTGCAGGGGAAAAGAGCATGGCCATTCTTCCATTTATCAAACGGAAGCCCGTTTGATAAGAGACTGTTTCGTAATTAGTAACTTCTAAGAACGATCTGAGAAGCCCATACGTATCAACGCTGTATGGGCTGTGCGGGATTAATCCCGCACAGC
>NZ_NKUB01000051.1 GCF_003207895.1 Komagataeibacter swingsii | reverse complement strand
TCGCAGGTAGTACCGCGTCCCTATCTCTTAAATCGCTCATGCTTCATAGCTGAACCAGACCAGAAGTATTCAGCAAGGCGTCAGTCGCCGGGAGCTTACGTGAAGCGGATACTTGCCACCCAGGAGGGTAGAAGCATGTCCTTACGTGAGATTGCCGCCCGTGCGGGTGTTTCCCCTTCGACCGTGCTGAACATTAGGCGGCGTATGGCAGCATGACGGAGGTATGTTCAGATTGAACAGGGGTAGGGACCGCTTACTGTGCGGACCCTTTGGTTTATCTCTGCGGCCCAAACCGTACGCGAGTTACACAGGTGTGGCCGTTACAAATGGGACAGACCCTACGCGCGATGCGCGCGAGGCGACTGACGACGAATTTCGTCGGCACAAACCGCACAAGGTCTACGCGCGATACACGCGCGCGAGACACAGATGACACACACCCTACGCGCAATGCGCACGAGGGACGGCACGACACAATGTACACAGGGTCTACGCGCGATGCGCGCGCGAGGCTACCCCATCTACTTAGGGGGAGCAGCGTCCTTGTGGCCCAATAGTCGGTCCACGGCCTGCTGATCCTTCTGGATCATCGCCAGCAAGGTGCGGGCTGCTGGATCAGGCTTCCGGCGTCCCTGCTCCCAGTCGGCCATAGCAGAAGCGGTAAAGCCATACCGCCTGGCAAATGCAGCCTGCGACATGGGGCAGTACCGGTTTTGTGGGTTCCGTGCCCCTTGCCTGATGCTGAACACGTCCACCACCTCCGGCGGTGTCCATTCGGATATGGGTTTGGTGCCTGTCATGCCACATCATATTGCGGGCTGAACCACCCCGGCAATGCCGGGATTAATGGCACAGTACGCGCGCGCACGCGAGGAGATGCTTAATTTTTGGCTTTATTCCGCCATTTTTATACGAGAGGCTTATTGAGAAATGTTGAGATTGAAGCGGCCATTTCGGGGCGGCGCATGTTAGCAAATGTTAGCATTGGTCGCTGGTGTCTGACACACGTACAACAGGTCTACGCGCGCGTTAGATAGAGCATGGCCGTGATACACATGTAACAGGTCCACGCGCGTGCGTAGGCGAGGGAATATGAACAGGTCGAACAGGTCCACGCGCGCGCAATAGCGCAGCAGGACCATGACCCGCTGACCAACTTCGCTACGAGATACGCGCGTGCATGCGCGAGAGAATGCGGCAGGCAGCGTTTGATTTTTTTTCAAACGGAAATCAAAACGGCTCCCCCGCAACCTGTTCCAATGCGTCCTGGACAAGACGGTTGAGGCTAACGCCACGGGCGGCAGCGATCTCAGCCGCACGGGCGTGCTCATCTGGCGACAGGCGGACCTGAAACTTGCCGGAGTAGCGTTTCGTAGGGTCGATCCCCTTTTCCTCGCACATCTCCATAAACACGCGTAGCGAGGTCTCGCCTTCCTTGCGCAATCCCTGCACGCTGTCCGCGTAGAAGTCCGCCCCACCGTGCAGGCCAAGGAACTCGCCCCGGAACATGCCGATTTCCGGGTCAAACTGGATGACGGCCCGGTGGCCGCCAATCTCCATCATGTTGTTCATGGCGTTACTCCGTTCTGCTCCAGCCATTTCCGCACCGATGCCACCGCGCCCTTGTCCGTGTCTGGCTTGGGGTGGGGCCGATGAAAGACCCTGATTTCCCCGAACAGGACCACGCCAATGCGCGATCCTTCCCGCTCCGACACCTCGGCACCCAGCGAGACGAACAGGGCTTCAATATCGCTCCACGGCACATTGCCGGAGACGGGGCGCTTGAAGATCAGTTCGAGGGTGCGGCGATGCTTGGCTTTCATCAATGGATGATACCATAATATGGTATCACTTCCAACAGAAAACCATTGAGTGCGAAGCGCGAGTAAGGCCGTGACCATAGGTAGGGTCACACATCTTGCCGATCCGTTTTCTGTCCTATTCGGCCTCAAATGGCCCGACTTGGCCCGAAGGAAAGAAACAGCCTGTCCGGGCCGTTTAGGGCCATCTCGGGCCGAGTGGGAACAAAACAGGGAAGGCAAGATATGTTGCCCCATACGGGGCACCGGCCTGACTTGCATTGCATGCTCGACGTTGACGCGGGTGATCTGCTGGTGTGCCGCAATGCTCCAAGCCCCCTGGAAGGGAGTGGTGCCGACACAGATGCCCGCCACAGCCTGTCAGGGACGCGCTCAGGCGTGTGTAACGGAATACCCGTCTCTGTGACTGCATTGAGCGTTTGAGGCTTTCTACATGCCTTTGTGGGCGGCAGAGGAAACCGCTGATCCTGTGAGGCCGAAATCATCCTTTGTGAATCGGCAGGGAACCAATAAAATTGACGTACCTTCTTGAAATCGGCAACACTCGCACCGCCAAAGGATGTAACGCCAAGAGAGGGGAGGCGTAATCATGACTGTTGACGCTGACCGTGAGGCTACCTTCAAGCTTCAGCTTGAAGGATTCCGCTTGGAAGATGTTCCTCTCAAGCAATTGGCGGAATATATCCACCTTCTCTCTAATCTGCTTGGCTCTCCCAAAACAACACACTTAACATCTGTCACCACTGGTTCTGTGAGGATGCCTATTGCCGTTTCTCCGGAAGGCCTTCCTGCTGTATTAGAGCGTATGGCTATGGCCATGCATGAAGACGGTGGGGCTGCGCGTGCAGCCTACGAGGCGCTAGATAGTTGTTTAGCTGCCAATGGTGGCCATGGATGGATTGAGGACTGCTTCACGGGCAAAAAGATTCTGTCTTTGCCTGGGGTTAAAAATCTCGCCTCTCCTCTCCCGGCCTTTTGGCAAGACGATACGCTGCAAGGTCGGTTGGTTGCCATAGCTTATCGCATTAGCGAAGATGATTTCAGTGGACGCATTCAGAACGCTACGGGGATTGAATTTTTCCAGTGTTCTGAGGCCGTGGCGAAAGGCCTTGCTCCCCTTTATCTCCAATATCTGCGTCTATACGGAAAAGCCCGGTGGCAGAGACGTGCGAATGGCGAATGGAAACTTCGTGAATTCAAAGCAGATCGTGCGGTTGTCCTGAAAAACGACAACCTTGTTTCTATCCGTGAAGAGATAAAGAAGGCCGGCGGCTTTGGGATAGAAAATCCAGACGATTCTTTTAATGAACTAATGGATGTTCGCGGATAATGTCAGTTAGAGTATTACTGGATACGAACTTCCTTTCAGCATATACGTACGACTCTACTTCTGCCAATTTCAGACCGGAAGATGCCTCTGATACTCTGGTAGATCGTTTGAATTTTCTGGTTGAGCAGCTCTCTGAGAAAGGTGCGGAGATTGTAATTCCCGCTCCTGTTCTGGCTGAAACACTGAGTGCCAGAGGCGCGGACATCACTAAAATAATTCCTATTTTGGAAAGCCAAGCTGCCTTTCGCATTGTTGATTTCGGCCAAAGGGCAGCTGTTGAATTTGGTATGCTGTTTAAAAATCAAAAAAAAGAGGAAGGGCAGAATAAAGTCCCATTCAAATTTGATCTTTCAATTATTGCAATTGCAAAAATATCAAGTGTTTCTACGATATATTCTGCTGATAAGTCTTTAATAAATAGGGCAAAATCACTTGATTTTAAGGTGTGTGATTTTCAAGGATTGCCTCGGCGTCCTAAAGAAGATCAAGGTTCACTAATATTCCCCGCTCATAAGTCCCTTCAGTAGAACAGAGATGCCTTCGAATACGTAGAACGTCTGGTAGGGAAGTCCTTCAAGCTGTTCTCCAATTGCCCAGCCAATGCCAGATATGCTCACGCTTTCTGGGAAGCAGCACATTGAGCCTGTAGCCTTCTCATGGCGTCCGGCGGCATGGGCAAGGCCATCATGACTCGGATGGTTCATTCTTGGACGGATGCCGCTCGGCGTATTTCCGCTTTACATCTGCTGTCCATATTGCCTGCTCGTGACGTTGCTTGATTACGTCTTCCACAAAATGGCGGTCGCTCTCCTCTAGGTGCGACTTCGCAAGCGCGACGCCTAGCCGACCTTGATCATCAACAGAAAATCTAATGCCCTGCTTCTCAAGGGAGGTTGCAAGCACTTGTAGTGTTGTTGCATTGGCGGGATGGCCACCTTCTATCCGGGTGATAGTAGCTGGCGACACTTTGGCGATGGCCGCAAGATCTCGGACGCCTAGCTTTACAGCTGCACGCGCCATCCTTAATTGTGTCCCTGTTATCATATTAACGCCTTGACAAAACGATATGGGCTGCCGTTAGATTAGCACCACGTTATCATTCGATGGCGTGAGATACAATAATGGTGGCCAAGCCGGTGACTGGTACTCACTCGACTTGGCCTTAACCATACCCGAGAGGAGACCTCGGCAATGGCTAATCGTGCCTATAGCACGCCCAGACACACATGGGCATGCTCTCGGCTGGGTACAAGCGTACTCGGCTTCCTTTTTCCCAAAGCTGGGAAAGACCCCTTACTCACATCCGAGCATCTGGTAGCCGGGCTGATTTTCCCTGCGCTGCTCCTGATCGCCCTGGTAGGCTTTGCCCAGCCGGAGGTTTTGCGCCACGGTGACGTGAAACCCCACTCCACAGTGATCGCGCTGGCGGAGGTGGCCCGATGAGCGAGACACCGAGAGAGCGCGTGCATGCCATCGTATGCGATTTGGGGTCGTTGGCTGAAATCTTGGACGCCCTGATCTCCGCCTCAGAACCTGTCCCCGTGCAGTGGATGCACGGATGGGTAAAGCGCCTCCACACCGAACTGGATGTGGCATGGCTGGGTATCCCCGATGAACGCCGGGAGAGAGCCAAATGACCAGCCCCATCCGCAAGGCCACGATGGCCGCCCTTGGCGCTGATCGCCGCTGCTGGAAGGAGCCTGCCACCTCCGACGCGGAAACACAGATGCAACGCTTTGGCGTGGCCTACCGCAAGGCCATCCGCACACGCGCCCGGACCTTTGCCGATCTACAGGACAAGGCCCGGCTTGTGATGCTGTGCAATCCGAAGTCCGACACGATAGAGGGCAGCCTTGCCCGTGACATTCTGGCGATGAAAGGTGGTGCGGAATGAACGCCTCTCCCCATTATCAGCCACAGACAGATGCCGAACGGCTGCAAGTCCTTGCCCGGCAGGTCAAGAAACATACAAGCCTGTGTTTCGGGGCTGGCGTCATCATGCAGTAACTGACCCGATCCGGAGCGGGAAGCAATGGGCAGATGCCGTGTGGGGCGTGGACGGCCTGCCCTTACAGGAGGCGCAAAGCCTGATGCAGGCGGAGGTTGAAGCCATGCGGAACACGCTGAAAGATGCCCCGTGTGCCAGTTTTGAGCATGAGGGTATCCCGTTGGTGGACCGACATGTGGACTACTTTACCGTCGCAGCCAAAGCGCGTCTGTATGACCTTTACATGGCCCACCAGCACTACAGGGGGCACGCATGAGCCGCCCCGCACGCACCTGGTCCGCTCGTGACCTCCGCCGGATTGAACACCTCCGCAAGGAGGGCCTGTCATGGCGCGAGGTAGGCGAGGCGATGGGCAGCAGTTCTGCGTCCTGCCACCGGGCATGGCGCGCGCATACAGCGCCGCCCAGCCTGGCAACGCCCGACCGGCTGGCGGCCATACAGGCTGCCACCACGGAAATCAGTGTCATGGCCGGGATACTGGCCCGCATGGCGGAGGGCGACAAACAGACCGGCACTGAACTGGCATGGCTGGCCGATGGGATCGGTCGATATGCACACGCCATTGAGGACTGCATTTCATGAGAAACGATGTAGGGCTTAACCGTGGGGTTAACCCTCCGTGTTGTTTGCCAGGCAGGAAATTGGCACTTGTGAACAAAAGCCGGATTCCCCAAGCGGTTTGTCCTCATTTCGTTCTGATGGATGCAAAGGCAGTTTCCTATGCGGTCAACTACATGCCCATAAGAGGCCCATAGAAGCCCGTGCAGGTGGATCAAATATCTTTTTGTCTACCTATAGCCGTACATTTCTAAAGCCGTTCTGTACGGCATAGAAAGGCCCTGTGGCATTAGGTATTGGAACGGACATGTTTTGGGGTGTATAGAGAATCAGTGGCGCGTGACTCGCTTCTTCGGGAGCGTGTCGCCAAAAGAAAAGCCGCCCGGTGCTGCAACACCGAAAGCGGCTTCTCATTGGTAGTGTCATTGCTATCAGGACGGCGGAAAACCGCCAATCCTGTTAGAAAAACACAGGTTCCGTTGGTGCTGGTTCCTGTCGGTTTTCCTAACAGGACTCCGATTTGGTTGACAAGGGTAATCTGTGCATATTTGCACAGGCCCTTGTGCTTTCCGACGCCTTGATAGCACCCTGAAACCCTTGGTTTGCGGTGCTTTATGACCGAAGAAAACGACGACCTGATCCCTTTTGCCGATGCAATTGCGGAACTGAACAGCCAGCGTGCGACTCGGGGCGCTGGCGATAGCTTCCATGTAATGACGACGGCTTACTCCTACGCAGCAAGCGGGATGATTCCCACAATCAAGCGGGGCCGCTTCCGCTTCGTGCGCCGGTCTGACCTGCCCGTCATTGCCGCCCGTCTGCCTGTTGGCCGCACTGGCTGCGCGCCCTCCCACGCTATGGTTTGAGGGGGTGCGCGTGACTGCTGGCGGCAATGAGAAGGCACCTCCGCATTACGTATCGGTGGTTGAGTGGGTGGCACGGACGGGCATGTCCCGCACGGAAACATATCGCAAGTTGAATGACGGCAAGCTGATCGCAAAGAAGCTGGGACGCCGGACGGTGATTGATTTCCGGGCGGGACTGGCATGGCTTGCGTCCCTTCCCAGCGCAACATTCATCCCAAAAAGCAACGGCCCCCGTCATTAACTGAGGGAGCCGCGCCGGTGATGTATGCTGTTGAAGGGCACATTCACTATACGTCACCGACGTAGGGTTTCCCAAGTAAAATGACAGGTGGCACCTGAATAAGGTGGCAAGCCTGACATGGCAGAAACACATGCACACCCGGAATCCGTACGTACGAATCCGGGGGGTAAAATAGACTTCCAGGCAGTCAACAGCGCAGCCCTTGGCGTGCTGACGGCTCTACTCCTGCGCTGGCTGCCAGACGGTAAGCGTGAGGGGCACGAATGGGTGTCGCGGAACCCGCGCCGGGGCGACCGTAACCCCGGTTCGTTCAAAGTGAACATGAATACGGGTCGATGGTCTGATTTCGCTACGGGCGACCGGGGCGGCGATCCCGTATCCCTTGCGGCCTATCTGTTTGGGCTGTCCCAGCTTGAGGCGGCACGGCAGTTATCCCTTATGCTTGGCGTGGGGGTGCAGCCATGACCGGCATTACCTCCGAAGCCAGCAGCCTTCCCGCAATGGCGTGCCTGTCTGGTGCGGCTCCGCTTGCGCCCCTGACAGATGAGGAAAAGGCGAAAGCCCAGACCATTGGCGGCCCGTCTGGCGAACAGTGGGAGCCGATCACACCCGCCCCCTGTGAACCTGAATTGCCGCGTGGTGCATCGTCCCTATGGGTTTACCGGGATGCGGAGGGCCGCCCCCTCTGTGCCCGGTTCCGTAAGGAACGCGAGGACGGTGGTAAGGATATTCTGCCTCTGTCCTATGGCCGCCGTGTGTGGACGGACAGTAAGGGCAACCGCCGTGACGGCACCGGCTGGCACTGCAAGCAGGGGCGCAAGCCGTTGCCGCTTTATGGACTGGATCAGTTGGCGGCCTTCCCTGACGTGCCCGTGCTGCTGGTGGAAGGCGAAAAGACGGCGGACGCGGCAGCCCGTCTGTTCCCTGATTATGTGGTCATGACCTCCCAGGGTGGCAGCAAGGCGGCAGCCAATAATGACTGGTCGCCTCTGGCGGGACGTAGCGTGACCATCTGGCCGGATAATGACGACGCTGGCAGCGGGTATGCCGATGCGGTCATTGCCGTCCTTGAGGATGCCGGGGCTGCGGTGGTGCGCACGGTGGGGGTGCCGGACAACCTGCCCCCCGGTTGGGATTTGGCCGATGACGTGCCGGATGACCTGACAGGCGGAGGGGAAACCTCCGATGTGGATTTCCTGCGCCCTTATCTGGATCAGGCCACGCCAGCCGTTGCAAACGTCAAGATGCCGCATGGTTACAGCATGGAGCGCGGGGGGCTGTATTTCACCGAGGAACAGGGTGGCGACCTGCCCCCGAAGAAGTTTTGGATATGCATCCCCTTCAACGTGATTGCCGAAACGCGGGACGTGGATGGCAACGGATGGGGCGTCCTGATTAGCTGGCTGGACCCGGACGGAAGGCCCCACCAATGGGCATTACCAAGGCGCATGGTGCATGGGGACGGCAAGGACATTGCCGGTGAACTTGAGGATGCGGGTTTCGGGTGCGCCGTCTCTGGGACGCGATTCCTTCGCCAGTTCTTTTCCTCCGTCCATACCGTGCGCCGCCTGCGCTGTGTCGATAAGTCGGGATGGTATCATGACAATGGCAACGCCACCTTTGTCCTGCCCAATGGGGTGACGGTTGGCGCGGGGCGGCGTGACGTAGTGTTCCAGACAACCCGCATGGCACGGGGCGCGGAATACGGGACAGCCGGGACACTGGCGGACTGGCAGCGCGATATTGCCGCCTATGCCGTGGGCAACAGCCGCTTTGCCTTTTCCCTGTCTGTTGCCTTCTGTGGCCCCCTGCTTGACCTGATGGGCGAACAGTCGGGTGGGTTCCACATTGTGGGCAAGAGTCAGTCCGGCAAGTCCACATCCCTGTTCGCGGCGGGTTCGGTCTGGGGCAAGGGCGACCGTGACGGGCAGGTGCGTTCATGGCGCGGTACGTCCAACGGGACGGAGGGCATCGCGTCCGAGACCTCCGACACCTTGCTTGTTCTCGATGAGATGGGGCAGGCCAACAGCCGCGAAGTCGGTGAAATCACCTATATGCTGGCAAACAACAGCGGCAAGCAGCGTGCCGGGCGCAATGGCGAAGCCCGTGCCCGCAAGAGCTGGCGCGTGCTGTTCCTGTCCACCGGCGAAATCACGCTGGCAACCAAGATGGGGGAGGCCGGACAGCGCCCGATGGCGGGGCAGGAGGTCCGGCTTGTGAACGTGCAGGCCGATGCCGGGGCCGGGATGGGCCTGTTTGAAAACCTGCATGACATGGCCTCACCGGGCGACCTTGCCGATCATATCCGCCGTGCGGCCCGGACAAGCTACGGCACCGCAAGCCGTGCCTGGTTGCAGGCCCTTGTGATGGATCGCAATGAGGATGAGGCTGCCCTTACCGATACCATCAAGCAGATCGTGGCACGGTTTGAGGAACAGGCATTGCCTGATTCTGGCCCTGTCGATGGGCAGGTGCGCTCCGTGGTGCGACGGTTTGGATTGGTGGCTGCTGCGGGTGAAATGGCAACCGCGTATGGCGTCCTTCCGTGGCAGCGCGGGGAGGCCACGCGGGCGGCTCTGGTGTGCTTCCGTTCATGGCTGGATGATCGTGGCGGCACCCAGGCCGCGGAGGACAGGACCGCAATCGAACAGGTCCGCCTTTTCATTGAGGAACACGGAGAGAGCCGTTTCACCCTGCTGGGTGGTCCCGATGGCGACGGCGATGATAGCCGCTCCCGCACGATCAATCGCGCCGGATACCGCCGTAAGGTGACGACAGAGGGCGGTGCGGAGAAATGGGAATACCTGATCTTCCCCGCCGTGTGGCGTGAGGTCGTGTGTAAGGGACTGGATGCCAGGCGGGCCGCGCAAAGCCTTATCGCTGCCGGGTATCTCAATTCGGGCGGGGGAGGGAGTCCGACCTCCGTCATCAAAGACCCAGAAAAAGAAAAGGCAGCGCGTTTCTATGTCGTGAATGGCGACATTGTGGACGGAGGTAACTGATGGCTCATCCGTCCTTGGTTACACGGGTTACACATTGCCCATTCCTTTGTGTAACTGGAAACAGGCTAGAAAAGTGCCGGAAAACAGCCAATCTGAAAACCAGTTACACTGGTTACAAGGGTTACACTGCATTTTACAGACCCCGAAATGGATTGGTGCTGTTTCCACCTGATAGCAGGCGGTCTGAGGGGCTGCCCTCCGCTGAGAACAGCGCAGATAAGAGACTGTTTCGTAATTAGTAACTTCTAAGAACGATCTGAGAAGCCCATACGTATCAACGCTGTATGGGCTGTGCGGGATTAATCCCGCACAGC
>NZ_NKUB01000050.1 GCF_003207895.1 Komagataeibacter swingsii | reverse complement strand
TGTCTCCTTACGCCTACGGCTTCAGGAGACAGGCCGGGCCTTCAACAGGGGGTTAATATTGCATGCCGATCAGGGGTTATTTTTGAGTGCCGATTGACATCCAGCGCTTTCAGCTCAGCGCGCTTCTCATCAAGCATCGCCTGTTCCGCGAACGGCAGGCCCAGACGGGCGCGGTAGGATGGCAGGCGATGCTGCGCTTCCTCCCGCATCCGGATTGCGTCACGGAGCGCGTCATCGATCCGAAGCAGCGCATGTTCGAGACGCGAGGTCAGCCCAAGGCCCTTCGTGTCATCCTCGACGGCGATTTCAATGCGACCTGAGCGCGCTTCCATAAACAGCGTCACGTCGACCGCGCGCTTTTCGCCGCGCACGCGACGGCCAGGCCCAGCTTCGCACATGACGGCGAACCCACCGATGCGTCCGAGGTTCCAAACCCCTGCCTCACCGTTCTTTGCCGCCAGGCGGACCTGGGACAGGAGCCATGATCCGGCCTTCTCGCGCTCGGTGAGGTCACCCTTGTCCCTGCGCAATACGAATGCATCCCCCTTTGTGGGCTGACGGCTGGCAATATCCGCCTCGATAAGCGGGATCTGGCGCTCCGCGCCCGCAATCTCACGCTCGGCCCGGTCGATGGCACGTTTTACGGCGAACTGGTCGTCATAATGGGCGGCCGCCAGTCTCTCGAGCCGCGCAAGATCGGCCTCCAGCCCGGCTTTGCGCATCAGCCGGGCATCGCCTGAGGCGAGCGCCTTGGCCATGGCGAACTGGTTTCCCCCTTCCCCGCCAATGTCCTCAATCCGGCGGATGGAACGGTCACCTGACATCGCAAGGCCAATAAAGCGCTGCTTGCGCTCGAGGAGCTGCCAGTTGGTCGCGTCAACAGAACCCTGCTGGGCATAGGCGTAGAGTTCGATTTCCGCGTGCTGGTTGCCCTGCCGCTCGATACGCCCCTCGCGCTGGATGATGTCGGAGACCAGCCACGGCACGTCGAGATGATGCAGGGCCTTGAGGCGCTGCTGGGCGTTGACGCCGGTGCCCATGGTCGCCGTCGAGCCGATCAGGATCCGCTTGCGGCCGGCATTGAGATCACCGAACAGCTTCTGCTTCGCCGCACTCTTCCTGTAGTGCTGCATGAACGCGATTTCCGCGCGTGGCACGCCCAGGCGGATCAGTTCATCGCGGATCCACGTGTAGGCGGAAAAACCGCGTGTCTCCATCGCGCTCTCGGTGCCCAGATCCGAAAAGATCATCTGCACCGCCCCCGGCAGGTCGTACGGCCGACCGGTTTCAGGATCGCTGTAACGGCTTTCCGATGTCTCCTGCCATATCCGGAACACGTTCCCGATCATCAGGTTCAGCTTCGATGTGTCGTCATTCGCGGCGAGAGGGGCGACGAAACGCAGGTCGATCGCGGCATGACGGGCATCGGTGATGACGGACAGGAGGATGTCATCGCCCTTCTGGGGACGTCCCTGGCGTGCTTCAATGGCGTTGATGCGGGCCGCCAGCGTCTTCTGGTAGGCCCTGAAGTTATCGTTTGTCGGCGCGACAATAATCTCGCGACGCCCGCCCCGGATGGCTGGCAGATTCACGTACTGGCGCAGGTCATCGTGCTGCACGACATCCGCGAAGTCGCGATACATCGCTATGAGGTCGGCGACGTTGACGAACTCGGTGAAGCGCGTGACCGGCTTGTAAAGCCCGCTTGGCTGCAGTTCCAGTTCGGTACGGGTTTCGCCGAAATTGGCTGCCCAGGCATCGAATTCATGCAGGTAGCGCTTCTGCAGCGCCTTAAGATCCATATAGCGGCTGACCGTCCACATTTCGGCGAGCGTATTGGTGATCGGGGAGCCGGACGCCATGATCAGCGGACGTTCCGGATTTTTTGCCGCCAGGTAGCGCGTCTTCACGAAGAGATCCCAGGCCCGCTGCGAGCCGTTCGGATCGACCCCCTTGAGGTCGGACTGGTTGGTTGCAAAACTCAGCTTCCGGAACTGCTGCGCTTCATCGACGAGGATCTGGTCGATGCCGATCTCTCCCAGATGCACAAGATCGTCCTTTCGAGCGGCAAGGCCTTCCAGCTTCGCCTGCATCTTCTCCTTCATGCTCTCGACCCGCTTGCGCGAGAGGCGATCGGCCGCGTCGACGCTCTCCAGCACTTCCTCGTAAGACGCAATCTGCGCCTCGATCATCTGGCGCTCGAAATCGCCCTCTACCGGGATGAACCTGAATGCGTCATGCGTGATGATGATCGCATCCCAGTTTCCGGTCGCAGCCCGGGCAAGGAACCGCTGGCGCTTTGCCTTCACGAAGTTCGTCTCGTCAGCGACAAGGATCCGCGCGGTCGGGTAGAGCATGAGGAATTCGCGGGCCATCTGGGCGAGGCAGTGACCGGGAACGGCGATCATCGCCTTGCTGATCAGGCCAAGCCGCTTCTGCTCCATGACGGCCGCAACCATCGAGAAGGTCTTTCCCGAACCGACCGCGTGCGCGATATACGTGCCGCCCGCGGCGACGATCCGCCAGATCACCCGTTTCTGGTGGGCGCGCAGGCTGATTGTGGTGCTTGCACCGGGCAGGCGCAGATGGGAGCCATCGAACGCACGTGCCACGAGGTTGTTGTAGGTGTCGTTATACAGCCTGACCAGCCTCTCGGCCCGATCGCCATCCTGCCAGACCCATGTCTCGAACGCACGCCTGATCGCCGCCAGTTTTTCCTTTGCGGCTTCCGTCTCCTGTGTGTTCAGTTCGCGGTGCTCATTGCCATCGCCATCACGCCAGACATCCCATATTTTTGGTGATGCCTGCGTCAGGGCATCTTCCAGCAGTTCGCCGGCATGTCGCCGTTCCGTTCCCCAGATTGACGTTGCCTCGGCCTTGCCCATGAACGCCCGTTTTTCCACGGTCCAGCAGGCGACCGCGGGGGCGTGATAGATGGTCGTCTCGACCCCGAGCACCTCGGCGGTGAAGGCGATGATGTCTCTGACCGGCAACCAGGGAGCGCCAAGGCGCGCGGTGATCTCCGACGGACGCAGATCGGCTGGCTGGACGGCTTCCAGCGCCGTGACGTTCCGGGCGTAGCGTCCATCCATCCGGGCTGCATCGCGTGCCCCTTCCAGCTTGGTCCGCACGGCGCCGGAGAGCATTTCAGCAGCCGTAACCCAGACATTGCGACCGTCCACGCTTCGTACCGGATCGAGATAGACCGCATCACCCAGTGCGGCCGCGACCTCAGTTTCGGACTGCCCCATGAGTTCCGCGATCCGCGGCATTTCCACGCCGCCTGTTTCATGCAGGCAGACGGCCAGGGCGTCATGGGCGGAATGGATCTCGGGTTCGACAGGCGCATGAATGACGCGCTCCGAGAAAATCGGTCCCATCCGGCCTTTCTGTGTCGCCTCGTCGTATTCCTCGATGGACGAGACCAGCCAGACGTCGGGATCATCATAAAATGGCGTCAGGTTTGGCCGCCGCTGGGTTTCGTTTTCGACCCTGGTTTCCGGATCGATCCTGACTGTCACGTTCATCAGGTTGATCGGGCCGAACTGTCGGACGAAACTGAAATAGGCACGCTTCAGGTCGCCCTGCAGGCGTCCATAAGGCAGATTCTCCATCTGCGCCCGCAGGACCGCGCGTGCCGCATCCCGGACGGGTATCAGCGCGATAATGATCCGGGCATGCTTCTGAAAGAGGCCGTCCTTCTGGTCCCCCTTCCTGATGGCGACCGTCACAGCCTGTCCATCGCAGATCTGCTGCAGGACGCCTTTCGTGACGAAGTAGGAGCCCTCTTTCAGCGGGGCGCCATCGGCTGCTGTGCCGACCAGCACACCGGATCCCGTCGGCCGGACAATGCGCTGGTCCAGGGGTTCCAGAAAGCGCACGTCCTGCCCGATCCGGCCCATGGCCTCGGACAACATCACATCAAGCCTGCCGTCGGCACGCGCGTCGCATGTGTAATCGGGACCGAACTGGGTGGTGGTCCAGCCGTGACGGCCAAGCACCTGCTCCGGATGGTCGAGAAAGTAGCGATTGACGAGGAGCGGACCGTTACCCTGGTCGCTATCTGCAAGGGCTCCTGTTTCCAGCCAGGTCTCATCGTCGACCCCGTCGCCGATCATGCGCTTGCGGAACACCAGCACGTCCACGACCACGTCCGTGCCGGCGTCATCGCGCATTGCCCCGGCCGGGAGCCGGACCGCCCCCACGAGGTCAGCCATGTCGGCAATGGTCCGGCGCGCGGTGCTGTCCGTCTTGTCCAGCGTATGGCGGGACGTCACGAAGACTGCAATGCCGCCGGGGCGGAGTGCTTCGATGGATCGGGCGATGAAAAAGTCATGCAGGCTCAGGCCAAGCCGCCCCAGGCCTTCCGGGCCACGCACGGTGCGATTGGAAAAGGGTGGATTACCGATCGCAAGGTCATACCCGTTTGCGAGCTTCACTGTCGTGAAATCCTCGCTGCGGATCCACTGGTTCGGATAAAGCCTGCGCGCAATCCTTGCCGTAATCGGATCATTCTCGATCCCGGTAAAGGCAATGCGTCCCTCAAGCCTTTCCGGTCGGGCCGCGATGAAAAGACCGGTCCCACAGCCGGGTTCAAGCACAGAACCGCCCCTGAAGCCCATCTGCAGCACTTTGTTCCAGAGTGCGTGCACGATCAGTTCAGGGGTAAAATGCGCATATTGTGTCGCGCGCTTCAGTCCTGCCCTCTCAATGTCTGTCGTGGAGGTGTGGATCGCCTCGCCAATCTCTTCCCAGCCTGGGCGGGCGCTATCGCTTTCGGATGGAAACAGGTTGTTCGCCAGTTCGCCTGCTCCAAAGCCGGTGAAGCGTGACAGGACGATCTGTTCGGGGGACAAGGCGTTTCGATCTGCTTCTTCGATCTCCTTGAGCAGCGCGATAGCCAGCGCATTGTCACGGGCCCGCTGTTTCCAGGTGTCAGCGAGGCCACGGTTGGCCGGCATATGAAAATCAATCTGGGGAAGGACCATCGCGGCCGGCAAGACAGGGGGCGAGCCATCTTCGCCTTCAAGTTCGCCCCAGAAAAGGTCGTTCTGGGTATCTGCGAGAGCGGTTGTGCCGAAGAGGTTGAGCTGGAACGACATGGCCGTGCTCCGTACAAACGCCGGCGCCCGGCGCTGCCTCTGCAGGCCGGGATGTTTCCGGGTCAGGTTTTCGGGATGTCAGGAACGGGCGTGCTAATCAGGTTGTGTCGCCTGATTACTCTTTCCTTCAGCTCTCATTGCAACCGGGTCGGGCAGTGCGGGGCAAGGGTGCCGCGTAGCGGCAGCACCGGACCCGCGCGCAGGCGACGCAGACGCCGAGCACGGGGAGGAGCCGCCCCTTGCGGCGTGCTGGTCGATCTGGTGCTTTTACATACTGGCTTATATTTCTATTATGGCTTTTTATTCTCGGTTTATTAGCTTTTGGATTCTCGAATCTAAATCATATCCCTAAAGGGGTGTTTCTCGATTGGTGTAGTTGCAGAGATTGCGACGTTAATTCAACGTCGAATAAGCTGCTTCTTCAAGGGGGGGAAAGCTGCTGCTTACATACCGGAAGGTAATGCGTCTTAGCGCGAACTGAAGATGGAATGCAAGGAAGGCAGACTTATCCCCAACGGTCGAGTTAGAAGGTTATTTTTAAACTGTTAAAAAGTTAAAGGCCGAAAAGCGCGTTTAATATCATTTGGTTAGGGCCTGTTTCTGTGCGCGATGTTCCGATAAGGCGTGCGCGATATTCCGAAAGAAAGCGTGCGCGATATTCCGTTGGGATGTGCGCGATGTTCCGATAAGACGTGCGTGATATTCCGAACGAGAATCGCGTTGCTGTGAATAATGGGAGTAATCATCGTCGACAGGGCAGAAGGCATACTTTGCGACCGTCAAGAACAACTGCAACAGGCCTCCAATTCTTGAGAATGGATATAGGGAAGAGAAAACTTCGGAATATCGCGCACGCCGGAAAAGGCATTAGGCCAGATATTCGGAATATCGCGCACATTAACGATCTTCACCTTGCTAATTCGGTCATCAAGTTCACGCCGATAGTTGCCCAAGGTGTTTATGAGGCGCAGTCTCTGCCCAAACGCCATGAATTCGGAACATCGCGCACGTTTAAGGTAGGTCTCTGGCGTTCGGACGTCCGTGCGTGTGATTCCTTGGGCGATGACAAGTTATGGCATCCGATAAGTAGCAGGCTTGATATCTTAGGTATTTTGCGCTTCACAGCAGCCTAGGAAAACAAACGCGACAGCGTCTCATGGTTCGGAACATCGCGCACATGTCCTGCTCATATTTTATCGCTAAGATTGTGATTCTCGATGTTCAAAAATCACTACGGGACGCCCTCCCCTTGGACCTACTTCGAGGGATAGCTGATAATCGGGGATAACGTCATCGCCTATAATTTTGAGAAGATCTCTTTTGAAAAATCGTAATTCGCGTGTAGTACCGATTTTCTTGGCGAGTTTATCTAGACTAATTTTCCATATTTCCTGGTTACCAAGATGCTTTCGTCCGATTTCATAAATACGGCGCCCCAGGCCACTATCGAGACTAAAATAAGTGGGGTTAATTGTCAGCACCCTGCGTTCCTTGACGAGGGCACGAAACATCCAGTCATTGAGCGTAATTTCAATGGCTGCCATAATTTTACGTCCAGTCGATGTTTTCCGCTCGACTACGCGCCATGTCTCTATCCAGCCAAACCCGCGCCGGTCGCGTTCGTCTGCAGATTCGATGGTTGTCATGATATTTGTAGATCTCAGACGATGAAGCGCATCGAGCAAAAGGTCGTAGCTGCGCTTACCTGTTCCTCGACCGGTGACGCGCAGCAGATCATGCGCAGCGAAGCGGACTGTATGGTCGACAGTCATTCCTCGCTCAATGCGTTCATTGATAAGAGAGACGACATAAAGAAGTATGTCTTTATCCCAAATCGTCGCAAGCCCTTTTGGGCCAGGTTCTATGGTAATTTGTATTTTCCCGTCGTCATATACCAGAGGCTCCATGCGCGGTTGCTTCTGGATGCTGAAGAACGGATATTCCATAAGGGCTCTGTCATCCTTTAACGGAGCCCCTATTAGGGAGTCGACAAACAGGTCAGCTTCGTTGCTAGCCATTATCTACCCCAGCCTTGCCTTTTGTGCGCGATGTTCCGAACGCAAACAAACCGGTTAATACAGCCAGGGTCAATGATTCTCTCGTCAGTGTTACGTATTTTCATCACCCAGCACCTGATCAATCTCGGCCCGGAGTCTTCGCAAGCGTTCACGGTCTTCCGAATTAAGCGGGAGTTGTTGGGCACGGACTTCACTTAGACGCTGGGCCATCCTGTCTACGGATGTAAACGTAAATCCAGAAGGTTTGCGGGTCGGTGCGGATTCTGGCCGTTCGAGGTCAGCTCGACCCAGTCGAATAGCTTTTACTGTGAGTTGTCCGGTTCTGGCTTGTTCAATGAGCTCTTGTTGTCTCACAGGATCCGGGACTCGTGCGAGTTCCACAAGGGTATTTCGTGCCACACCTCGCTCTGACGTCAACTCTTCAAGGATATCGGTTGGGAGCGTCAGGATTTTCAGGATAGAGCTAATTTCGCCGCGACTTTTTCCAAGAACTTCACCTGCCTGGCTCTGGTTCCAGCCTCTTTTTTCAATCAGTCGTTGGATGCCGGTTGCTTCTTCCAGAGGGTTTAGGTCCACTCTCTGAAGGTTCTCAATGAGCGCTGCGACTTCAGCATCACCGTCGTGTTCAATTGCAAGCATGCTGGACCAGCCAGCATGTTGCGCTGCTCGCCAACGGCGTTCGCCCGCGACTATGACCCATCGTTTGTCGGATTGTGAGTTCGTGACACGACGTACAAGAATGGGTTGAAGCTGTCCTTCAGCGACCATGGTTTCTGCTAGTGCTGCGATACTCTCGTCGTCGAAACTTTTTCGCGGTTGGTCCGGATCTGGCGCTACTTCTGTCAAAGGAACTTCGAATGTATGTCGAAATTTGCCGTCCTGGCGAACGAAACTGTTGCTGGCGTCGTCAATGAGACCAGCGGCTACGCCGAGAATAGGAGACGGGGCTTTTGTTTTGCGTCGGGTTGCCATCACGCATTACTTTCAGGCTGTTCGATATCTGCAAGCGGAAAATCTGTCTTCGTTTGGAGTGCTTGTGCCAGTCGAAGGTATGGTGCCGTTGCGGCTGCTGAAGAAGAGGACTCCAACGCAATCCTGCCTGCGCGTGCAGCATGACCGTACACAGCGCTTGAAGGCACGGGTTCCAGAACTGGAGCGCGGTCTTTCATCATGGAACATAAGTGTTGAAGGACTTCGCGGTCCACAGATTTGCGTGCGTTATATTGGGTCGGTAAAATACCAAGGAGTCGAAGCCCTGGATTCAGACGACGCTGGATCTTGCCGATGGTGCCGATAATCAGGCCAACGCCCATTGTGTCGTAAGGCTCGGTTCTCACAGGGACAATTGCATCATCGGCGGCAGCAAGGCTCATCCATGTAAGCATGCCGAGATTGGGAGGTGCATCGATCACGATCCAGTCGTAGTCCTCACGGACAGGATCAATGGCTTCCCGTAGCGCGGCGTCAAAACCGGGTTCTCTCCGGCCGTCCGTTTCGGCTAGGTCAATATGGCTGGCGATGAAATCGAAAGGCAGTTCGCGTCCGTCTGGTAGCGTGCCCGCCGCAACCACGATCTCAGAAAGGGGTTTTCCACCAAGGATGAGGTGAGCGGTCGTTTTGCCTTGATGATAAAGTTCAACACTGGCGCCAGCGAGTATCCCGGCTGTAGCTGTGGCTTGTGGATCCATATCAATGAGAAGAACGCGCCCTCCCAGTGATGACAACGCGTATGCGAGGTTGAGCGATGACGTTGTTTTCCCAACGCCGCCTTTTTGGTTTGCCAGCACAAGTATTCTTGCAGAATCTTGAACTGCGCCAGCCATATTACGTATCACCTCGGCGACATCATCCGGGATTGGTTCTTTATCGTTTTCCCACCGGCTAATCTTGGGCTTATCATAGCTTCGGCCAAGTCTGCGGTTGAGTTCATCTTTGATGTCGGCCTGACTTAATCGCAAAGTCAGTCGGCTATTTCGAAATGTTTGACCGTTCATTATGGCTTCCCCAGACAGACTTTTGATGCGTAAAATAGCATCAACGTCAACGATGATGGTTGATGTTGATTGTTATGAGTCTTTCTTGTCAAGGAAAAAATCGACGGCATATGGGCTGATATGAAGCCCTAAATTGGTCTTCGAGAGATACGATCAATGTTGCCTGCTTCTCGTCGAACATCTAATCCGGCCCAGGTGCGGCATGGCTGAAGTGGCAACTTAGGACCATATTATAGATTACTTGTGTCTTGAATGAGGCTTTGTCAAAGCGGACGAAGCATTAAAACGAGGCATAAATCAGCCGAGGAGATAGCGATCAAAGATATAATGGAGGATGATATTTTGCTGTGCGACGTGTTACGATAGTCTTCTGGTTCTAGTTCATCCTTATGCTCAATGTTCGGACGTCAGAACATTCTCAGGCGGAATTTGTAAGATCATTCTCGGATGGGAGTAATACATTCCATTGCAAAATGCGTGAACTTCAGGGTATTGGAGCAGATGCTGATGTTCGGACGTCAGAACATCAGATGGCGCGTACCGGATTTTTATGAGCAGTGGTTCTGGACGTCGTTGGTCATCGAGATCGTGGTCGGTTCCTTGATTGCACTCCCCCCAAGTTCAGGAAACCTATCGAACATGCATTCACCCTGACTGGGGACTTGGATAATGCGTCGTTTTTCCTCATCGTCCACTGCGAGCGATCGCAAGGCGTGCTATGTCGATGAGGGGGCAGCAACCAATTCCGCTGTCTTCATGTGGCCGGCGTTTCATCCGAAAGATCGTCATGGAACGTACTCGCTGCAGTGAGACGTTCGCTGGACATGGTAAGACGGAGCATTGCCGCACCTTGGCGGCTCTAGCCTATGACAGCAAGACGGATCGCAGCATCGGGATAGACCAGGACGCTGCCATGGCGCTCATCCTCGAATGTTCAGGAGGCCGACCTGTTAATCATGTGGAGATGACGATACGGTACAAGCGGATCATCGACGTTCTTTTTCAAGGCATGAAAGAAGTGAGAGATAGGTCACGCTGCTACATATGCCGTTTTGCTTTGAACTAACACTACAGTTGTGTTTTGATGCGAGATATGATTCCGTGTGTTGGTATGGAACGGAACAGGATGACAGGTGGCGCGTCTGTTGAGGAGACGCTGTCGCTG
>NZ_NKUB01000004.1 GCF_003207895.1 Komagataeibacter swingsii | reverse complement strand
GAAATCAAGATCGACCGCAGCTTCATCAACGACTTTGAATACGACACCAACGCGCAGGCGGTGACCATGGCCGTGATCAGCATCGGGTCGCGCCTGGGCGTGACCGTCGTGACCGAGGGGGTCGAGACCGAGCAGCAGTGGCACCTGCTGGAAGAACTGAACTGCGACGTGATGCAGGGCTACCTGTTCGCCAAGCCGCTATCCCCCGATGACCTGGAAAAATGGGTCAGGCAGCACAAGACCATCCGTGAAATCATGCCGGTGGCGCCTGCGGCCAAAAATGTTTCCGACAAAAAGAAATAACACTAGACTGCCTACAGGTAATTACCCGTTTCCTGCTCCGTATCCGAGGTACCAGAATGTCCGCACCCCATGATAACAGGCTTCGTGCCCTAACCCATGAAGATGCCGATTTCTGGGCGGACGTGGTCGATAACGTCCTTATTGTCGCCGTGACCGACCGCAAGGGGATCATTACCTATGTCAACGACAAATTCTGCCAGATCAGCCAGTACTCGCGTGAAGAACTGCTGGGCCATACCCATCGCATCCTGAATTCGGGCGAGCATAACAAGACTTTTTTCCGGGACATGTACCGGACCCTGTATTCGGGGCAGACGTGGCATGGCAACCTGTGCAACCGTGCCAAGGATGGCAGCCATTACTGGGTGGCGACCACCATCATCCCCCACAAGAACGCAAACGGGGAAATAAGCGGGTTTGTCGCGACCCGTTTCGAGATTACCGAGCTTATGAACACCAAGGTGCGGCTGAAAAAGCAGGCCGCGACCGATGTGATGACCGGGCTGCTGAACCGTGGCGGGTTCAATGCCAGCCTTGTCACCGCCGTGGAAGCGAGCAAACGCCGCAATGCCGACCCGCAGGTGCTGGTGATGTTCGACCTTGACGGGTTCAAGCCCGTCAATGACATCCACGGCCACCATGCGGGTGACGAGGTGCTCAAGACCATTGCGACGCGCCTGATCGAACTGATCGGGTCGCAGGATGCCATCAGCCGTCTGGGCGGGGATGAATTCGCGGTGATCCTGCATCACAGCCTGAAGCTCATGCCGTTGCAGACCATCCTGAACAGGATCCAGAACCTGCTGGAAGAACCGATCATGCTGGACAGCGCCACCGTGCGCATTTCCGGCAGTATCGGGGCCACCCCCATCACCGGCGAGGAATCGCTGGAGGCCCTGCAGAAGAACGCCGATGTCGCGGTCTATGCCGCCAAGCAGGCGGGCGGCAAGCAGGCGCGCATGTTCACGCCCAGCCTGCACAGGACCACGATGGAACGCGCCAAGATCCTGTCCGAGGCCCGGCAGGGTGTCGCGCAAAAGCAGTTCGAGGTTTACTACCAGCCCATACTGAACGCCCGTACCGGCCGGATCGAACAGGCGGAAGCCCTGATGCGCTGGCACCATCCCGAACGCGGGCTGCTGTCCGCCGGTGCGTTCACCGATGTATTCGCGGATTCGGCGCTGGCCCAGATCATGGAAACGCACCTGGTGCAGTCCTTCCATGACGACATCCAGAAATGGAAGGAAGCAGGGCTGCCCAGCCTGCGGCTGGCGGTCAACCTGTCGCATCTGGACCTGCTGAACCTGGAACAGCAGATCGACCTGTTCAGCGAGATCCGGCAACTCAACCTTGACCCCAGCACCTTCATGCTGGAAGTCACCGAACAGATGCTGCAGGGACGGCGGGCGGAAAAAAGCCGCCTGCGCCTGCGCGGGCTGGCGGAAGACGGGTTCGGGCTGGCCATGGACAATTTCGGGTATGGCACGGTGCGCCTGTCCACGCTGCGGGAACTGCCGCTGCAATCACTGAAGCTGGACCGCTGCCTTGTGCGTGACATTGCGACCGATGCCAAGGCACGCAGCCTGCTGGCCTCCCTCATCAAACTGGGCCATGGCTACAACCTGGCCGTAACGGTGGAGGGCGTGGAAACACTGGAAGAGTTCGACACCGTGCGCGCGCTGGGTGTGGACTATGTGCAGGGCTTCTTCATCTCGCGTGCGGTTTCCGCCACGGAACTGATCCGCATCACGCGTGAGGATGCGTGGAACCCCGCCCCCACGACCGCGTAAACCCGCGCGTTAGGCCATAAAGAAGTTTTTGGTGAAGCTTTTTTCAAAAAGCTTTAAAGAACGCCGCCTTTTTGGAAAAAGGCGGCACCCAAAAACTTTTATTTTTATCATGAACAATAATTTGGCGTGGATTAAACTATTAAAATCACTTATATTAAATAGTTAACTGAATAAGTTTTCATATTATGGATTATATATCCATTATTATTTAAAATAAATTCAAATAGAATGATTTTTTATAAATAAAAACCCACCCAGCAGCGGACCTGCCGGGTGGGTTTTATTTCTGGCGTGCCCGTTCAGATATGGATGGCGCGCTTGTCCACATCCAGCGCCGCTTCCTTGACCGCCTCGCTCAGCGTGGGATGGGCGTGGCAGGTGCGCGCGATATCTTCCGACGATGCGCCGAACTCAATCGCCATGGTGCATTCGGCAATCAGTTCGCCCGCCATCGGGCCGATGATATGCACGCCCAGCACCTGATCGGTGGTGGAATCGGCCAGTACCTTCACAAACCCGTCCGTCATGCCGATGGCCCGCGCACGGCCATTGGCGGTGAAGGGGAATTTGCCAACCTTGTAGGAAACACCTTCTTCCTTCAGGTTTTCTTCCGTCTTGCCAACGGTCGCGACCTCCGGCCAGGTGTAGACCACGGCGGGGATGGCGCCGTAATTGACATGCCCTGCCTGACCGGCCAGCAGTTCGGCCACGGCAACGCCTTCTTCCTCGGCCTTGTGCGCCAGCATCGGGCCTGCGATCACGTCGCCAATGGCATAGATGCCCGGCACGCTGGTGGCGTAATGCGCGTTGGTCACGATCCGGCCGCGCTTGTCCAGTTCGATGCCCGCTTCCTCAAGCCCGAACCCCTTGCTGGCCGCCGTGCGGCCAATGGCCAGCAGCACCACGTCGGCTTCCAGCGTTTCCGCCGTCCCGCCCTGCGCGGGTTCCACGGTCAGGGTCACGCCCTTGGCGGATTTTTCCGCCCTGGTCACCTTGTGGCCCAGCTTCATCTTCAGGCCCTGCTTGGTCAGGATGCGCTGGAATGCCTTGGCCACTTCGTTATCGGTACCCGGCACCAGGCGGTCGAGGTATTCGATGACCGTCACGTCCGCGCCAAGCCGGTGCCATACGCTGCCCAGCTCAAGCCCGATCACGCCGCCGCCGATCACCACCATCTTCTTGGGAACGGCGGAGAGTTCAAGCGCGCCGGTGGAGGTGACGATCTGCTTTTCATCAACATCCACGCCGGGCAGACCCGCGCTGTCGCTGCCGCTGGCGATGACGATATGCTTGGCCGTGACCGGCTTGCCATCGACCGTGATGCGGCCCGTGCCCTCAACCTTGCCGGTGCCCTTGAGCCAGGTGATCTTGTTCTTCTTGAACAGGAACTCCACGCCCTTGACGTTGGCTTCGACCACGGACTGCTTGCGCGCCATCATCTTCGCCAGATCCAGCTTCACGCTGTCGATGATGATGCCCATATCGGCATATTCATCCTTGGCGGCGTGGAAATTCTCGGACTGCTGCAGCAGCGCCTTGGACGGGATACAGCCAACATTGAGGCAGGTGCCCCCCAGCGTCGCGCGCTTTTCCACGCAGGCCACCTTGAAACCAAGCTGGGCTGCGCGGATGGCGCACACATAACCACCGGGACCGGCGCCGATCACGATCACATCGTAATCCGTCTCGGCCGGGGCGCTGGCCTTGGGCGCGGGTGCGGCAGCGGGGGCTGCTGCGACCGGTGCGGGCTGGGCCGGTTTGACGGCAGCGGCAGCGGGAGCCGTGGCGGACTTGCCGCCGGCACCGGGCGTAAGCGTGGTCAGCACGGTGCCGACCTCGACCTCGTCACCTTCCTTGACGGCATGCGCGCCCAGCACGCCAGCCTGCGGGGCCGGGACTTCCACGCTGACCTTGTCGGTTTCCAGCTCGGCGATCGGTTCATCCGCATTCACGGCGTCACCGGGCTGTTTCAGCCATTTGCTGACCGTAGCCGTGGTCACACTTTCGCCCAGCGTGGGCACCTTGATGTCGATTGTCATGTCTATTCAGTCCTGCTTGCTATGCGGTTGCGCGTAGGGGCCGCGCAGTGGACGCGGCCCCGGCAGGCATCAGACCTGCAGCAGCAGACGGCGCGGGTCTTCCACGTTCTGCTTGACCCGCACAAGGAAGCTGACCGCTTCCTTGCCATCCACGATCCGGTGATCGTAGGTCAGCGCGATATACATCATCGGACGGATCACCACCTGCCCGTTCACGGCCACCGGGCGGTCCTGGATGGCGTGCATGCCAAGGATGGCCGACTGCGGCGCGTTGATGATGGGCGTGGACATGAGCGAGCCATAGATGCCGCCATTGGTGATCGAGAACGTGCCACCCGACAGTTCGTCAATCTTCAGCGTGCCTTCGCGCGCCTTCTTGCCAAAGCCTGCGATGGCGGCCTCGATCTGGGCGAAGCCCATCTTGTCCGCATCGCGGATCACGGGCACGACCAGCCCGTTGGGGCCGCCCACGGCAATGCCAAGGTTCACGAATTCACGGTAGATCACGTCATCGCCGTCGATTTCGGCGTTGATGGCGGGGAATTCCTGCAATGCCGCGATCACCGCGCGGCTGAAGATGGACATGAAGCCCAGCTTCACGCCGTTATGCTTCTTGATGAACAGGTCCTTGTATTCGGCGCGCATCTGCATCACCGCCGACATGTCCACCTCGTTGAAGGTAGTCAGCAGGGCGGCGGTGTTCTGCGCATCCTTCAGGCGACGCGCGATGGTGCGGCGCAGGCGCGTCATCTTCACGCGTTCCTCACGCGGGTCATCCTGACGCGGCGGGCGGGCGGCGGCGGCAGGCTGGGCCACGCGCGGCTGCGACAGGAACGACTGCACATCCCCCTTGGTAATGCGGCCATCCTTGCCGGTGCCGGTGCCGACCTGAGCTGCGGACACGCCCTGCTCGGCCATCATCTTGCGCGCGCTCGGGAAGGCCACGGCAGCCCCCTGGGCCGCGACATCGGACGGCGGCGTTGCCGGGCGGGCGACGGGTCCCGGGGTCGCAGGCTGGGCCTGCACGCCCGCGGGGGCGGCTTCCTTTTTCGGCGCGGGTGCCGCGGCGGCCTTGGGGGCCGCGCCGTTTCCGACCTCGATGGTGGACAGCACGGTGCCGACCTCGACTTCCGCGCCCTCGGGAACCAGCAGCGGGCCAAGCACGCCGGCCTGCGGGGCGGGAACTTCCACGCTGACCTTGTCGGTTTCCAGTTCCACCAACGGATCATCTTCGTTCACGGCATCGCCCGGATGCTTCAGCCATTTGGCAACGGTTGCAGTGGTAACACTTTCGCCCAGTGTCGGTACCTTGATCTCGGCAGACATCTTTTGATTCCCAATCCCTTGGCCACCCTGGCGCCCCAATCGCGCGCCCGGGCGGCCTTATCGTTATTCAGGGGCGCGGCCGGAACGCCGCGCCCGTATCCTTTATGCGCAAGGCCCGTTGCCCTCAGGCGCTGACGCCCAGCGCCTTGTTCACCAGCGCCGTCTGCTCGGCGACATGAACCTTCGCAAGGCCCGTGGCGGGGCTGGCCGCCGCCACGCGCCCGACATAGGTCGGCCGTGTGCTCTTGTGGCCCACGGATGTCAGCACGCCTTCGATCAGGCGATCGACAAAGTTCCATCCACCCATGTTTTCCGGCTCTTCCTGGCACCAGATCACCTTGGCCTGCGGGTAGCGGGCCAGTTCTTCCGCCAGCAGCTTTTCGGGGAAGGGATAGAACTGTTCCAGCCGGATGATGGCGACGTTGTCCAGCTTGCGCTCACGGCGCTCGGTCAGCAGGTCGTAATAGACCTTGCCCGAACAGATCACCACGCGGTCCACCTTGGCGGGGGCGGCGATCTGGTCGATTTCACCGATCACCGGCAGGAAGCGCGTGCCCGGACCGAAATCCTTCAGTTCCGACACCGCCAGCTTGTTACGCAGCAGGGATTTCGGCGTCATGATGATCAGCGGCTTGCGGTAATCCAGGAACAGCTGGCGACGCAGGGCATGGTAGTAGTTGGCCGGCGTGGTCAGGTTGCACACGCGCATGTTGTTTTCCGCGCAGAGCTGGAGGTAACGCTCCAGACGGGCGGAGGAATGTTCCGGCCCCTGCCCTTCGTACCCGTGCGGCAGCAGCATGACCAGGCCGGACATGCGCAGCCACTTGGTCTCGCCCGATGCGATGAACTGGTCGATGATGACCTGCGCGCCGTTGGCGAAGTCACCGAACTGCGCCTCCCACAGCACCAGCGCGTTCGGGTCGGCCAGCGAGTAGCCATATTCGAAGCCGAGCACGCCGAATTCGGACAGCAGCGAGTTATAGATCTCGATCGCGGCCTGGTCCTTGGCGATGTTGTTCAGCGGCACATAGGTGTTCTGGTTGATCTGGTCGATCAGCACCGCATGGCGCTGGCTGAAGGTGCCGCGCTGGCAGTCCTCGCCCGACAGGCGGACATGGTGCCTGTCCAGCAGCAGCGTGCCGAAGCCCAGCGCCTCACCCGTGGCCCAGTCGATGCCCTCGCCCGTCTCGAACATCTTGGCCTTGGCCTTGAGCTGGCGGACGATCTTGGGGTTGGCGTTGAAATCATCGGGCACATGGGCCAGCGCCGCCCCCACTTCCTTCAACCGGTCAATGGCGACGCCGGTTTCCGGTGCGGGAAGGGTGGTATCCACCGGCGGGGGCTTGAGGCCCTTCCACGCGCCTTCCAGCCAGTCAGCCTTGTTGGGCTTGTAGCCCTGGGCCGCCTGGTAGGCTTCTTCCAGCTTGTTATGGAAGCCATCCCACTCGGCCGTGACCTCCGCCTCGGTCACGACGCCCTCGCGCACCAGGCGGTCGGAATACAGCGTGCGGATGGTCGGGCGCGCGGCAATGGCCTTGTACATGATGGGCTGGGTAAACGACGGCTCATCGGACTCGTTATGGCCGTGACGGCGATAGCCCACGATGTCCAGCACCACGTCGGATGCGAATTTCTGGCGGAACTCGGCCGCAAGGCGCGAACAGTAGATCACCGCTTCCGGCTCGTCGCCGTTTACATGCAGGATCGGGGCCTGCACCGCCTTGGCCACGTCCGTGCAGTAAAGGCCGGAGAAGGAGTGGACCGATACGGTGGTGAAGCCGATCTGGTTGTTGACCACGACGTGGATCGTGCCGCCGGTGCGGTAGCCGATCAGCTGCGACATGGCCAGCGTTTCATACACGATGCCCTGCCCGGCGAACGCCGCGTCACCATGCAGCAGCAGGCCCATGTGGCGGCCGCGCTGGTGGGGGTCGTCATCATCCTGCGTCGCGCGGACCTTGCCGATCACGACCGGGTCCACCGCCTCAAGGTGCGAGGGGTTGGGCTGGAGCGAGATATGGACCGGGGTGCCCCCGATCTCGACATCGGTGGAGGTGCCGAGATGGTATTTCACATCGCCCGACCCCTGCACGTCGTCAGGCTTGAAGGACGCACCGGCGAATTCGCTGAAAATGGCGGTGTAGGGCTTGCGCACGATGTTGACCAGCGTATTCAGGCGCCCACGGTGCGGCATGCCGATGGCCACCGAGCGCACGCCGCCGGCGGCCGCCTGGTCAATGATCGCGTGCAGCGCGGGGATGGTCACGTCCTCGCCCTCTAGGCCGAAGCGCTTGGTGCCGACGTAACGCTTCTGGCAGAAGGATTCGAACCCCTCGGCTTCGGTCAGTTGCTGCAGGATGACCTTCTTCTGCTCGGGGCTTGCGCCCTTGCGCCAGTTGTCACCTTCCAGCCGCGCCTGCACCCACATGCGCTGCTCGGGGTCCTGAATGTGCATGAACTCGGCCCCGATCGGCCCGCAATAGACCGAACGCAGGGCATCGAGTACCTGGTTGATGGTCGCGGTGTCGGTCCCGATCAGGCTGGCGACGGTGTGGCCAAGGTAGATCGGGCGATCAAGGTCCTTGGGGCCGAAGCCATAGGTTGCCGGGTCAAGGTCGGCATGGGGCTGGGGCACCTGCAGGCCCAGCGGGTCCAGGCGGGCCTCGAGATGGCCACGCACACGGAACGCACGGATCAACTGGGTTGCCCGCAGGCTGTCATCCGCGGCCGCCCGCAGCCCTTCGGCTGTCACGCCCGCCGGCTTCTGGCCGCCCGGCAGGGGTTCGGGTTCGTCGCCGGTGATGATGTGCGGCCGGGGCGCCCACGACGCCCCTTCCGCATCATGAACGATTTCCGGCCCGTCCTCATGCAGTTCCTGGAACAGGGAGGCAAAGGAAGGATCGACGCTGTTGGGATCGGCCACCCAGCGCGCATACAATTCAGCCAGGTAGGCCGTATTGGCGCCGCTGAATGCGGTCGAAAGAATATCTACGCCCGCCATATTGAAGACATCTCCTCGCTGGCGGCCTTTTTTGGCCGCGCTATTGTCGGGTCCGGCATGCAATGTTCACCGGCCCGATTTGTATCGCTACCCTAGCCGCACCCTTGCCGGGATGCCGCCATCTTTCATCAGGATCAGGTCTGCTTGCCGCGCATACTGACATTTTCGTGCCTGTCCCCCGATGCGGGGGAACCGGCCTGCCAAACATCCCCATCCGTGGCGTTCGTCCCGGCTGATGCGAACTTGCCCATACCCAAGCAAAGACAGTCCGGCTTGCCTACCGCCTGACCAGTCACACCACCGCCATAACCGTCACGATGGCGTGACCCTTTCGCCGATTGCCCCCCTTATGCGTTCAGGTGCGGCAGTTGCATGTAGGCGGCACTCTGCATTTCCTCCAGCCGCGACGCCGTGCGTTCGAAGGCGGTCGCGCCCTGCCCTTTGGCATAGATGGCGTCGGGCCTGTCCTCGGCCGAGGCGAACAGCTTGACGTTCTGTTCGTACAGCGTGTCGATCAGGACGATGAAGCGCCGGGCCTCGTCAAAATTGTCCGGTCCCATGCGCGGGACGCCGTCAAGGACAAGGTTGGGGAACCGCGTGGCCAGCGCCAGGTAGTCGCCCGCGCCAAGCGGCCTGCCGCACAGGTCGGCAAAGCTGAAGCGCGCGACGGGACCAGCCGCCTGTTCCACCTTCAGGCTGCGGCCCATGATGTCCAGCGTGACCGGCACGACCGGCGCGCCATCGGCCAGCCGGGTGAAGATCGAGTCGAGTTCACGCCGCGCCGCGTCATCGACGGGGATGATCCATGTCTGCATGCCATGCGCGTTGCCCCGGCGGTAATCACGCGGGGAATCGAGGACGACGGTATCCACTTCCTTGAGCATCGTGGCGATGAACGGCTTGAAGGCATCGGCGCCGGGACGGTCCTGGAACAGGTCCTCGGGCTTCGTGTTGGATGTCGCCACCACCACCACGCCATCGGCGAACAGGTAGTCGAACAGGCGGCCGAGGATCATGGCGTCGGCGATGTCGTTGACCTGGAATTCGTCAAAGCACAGCAGCCACGCCTCCTGCGCGATCTGGCGCGCCAGTGGCGGGATGGGATCGGCCAGGTCCGGGTCGGCCACCTTCATGTCATGCAGGCGCTGGTGCACGTCCTGCATGAAGCGGTGGAAATGGACCCGGCGCTTGTGTTCCACGGGTGCAAGGCTGAAGAACAGGTCCATGAGCATGGTCTTGCCACGCCCCACCTGCCCCACCATGTAGACGCCGCGCGGACGCGGGCTTTCGGCGGGGGCATGCCCCGACAGGCCCAGCCGCGCCTTCAGCCCGCCCAGCCAGCCCGAGGCCGGTGGCGCGTGCTGCTGGACCACCGGATGGTAGTCGCGCAGTTCCCGCCACAGGCGGTCGAGCCTGCGGGCTGCCTTTTCCTGTTCCGGGTCACGATCAAGACGGCCGGAGGCCACACGGGCCTCATAGGCGGCGAGGGGGCCGGTACCTGCGGGCAGCGCCGCAGCGGACGGGCGGGCGGGGGCGATATCTGTATCCATGATATTTCGGCGATAGTCCGTAACAAATCCCCCATCAAGGCCGGAAACTCTCCAAACTGTGTCATGACAGGGGTTCTCTCCATCTGGTGAACTGAAACCATCCAAAATGGAGAGTTTGTGATGACTGACTGGAACGCCTACCGCGCCCATCTGGGCGACTCTATCAAGGCCTTTGCCGCGCTGTCGCCCGACACGATCAAGGGACTCCAGACGCTGGACGGGGCCGCCGCGCGCACCGGCCACCTGGACGCCAAGACACGCGAGCTGATCGCGCTGGCCGTGGCCGTGACCACGCGGTGCGACGGCTGCATATCCGTCCATTCCACCGCGGCGGTGAAGGCGGGGGCCACGAAAGCGGAAATCGCCGAGGCGCTGGGCGTGGCCGTGGCCCTGAACGCGGGGGCCGCCACGGTCTATTCCAGCCGGGTGCTGGATGCGGTGGACACGGTCACCGGCTGACACCCGCACGCATTGTCTTGCAGGGGGGCGTGTCCGGGCCTAATCTGCGGGTCATTCACTGACCCGCTTGCAGAGATGGCATGATCCGACCCGTCACCCCCGACTATGCGGCGCTGGAAGCGGCCGTGGTATCCACCGCGCCATTCGCCCATGTGGTGGTGCCGCATTTCATCGGGCCGGATGACCTGCATGCGCTGGCGGCCAGCCTGCCCGATATCCGCTCCGGCGGGTCCTTCCCACCCGCGGCCCTGACGCTGTCGCCGCTCATGGCGCAACTGGTGCGGGAGCTGGAGGGACCGCGCCTGCGGGAACTGATCGCACGCAAATTCGCGCTGGACCTGGAAACCGCGCCAACCATGCTGACGCTGCGCGGGCGCACGCGGGCGAAGGACGGGCGCATCCACCGCGATTCCGACAGCAAGCGCGTGACCGTCCTGCTGTACCTGAACGCCGCCGGTGACGCGGCATGGGCACGCCATGAAGGCTGCCTGCGGCTGCTGCGCAACGCGCATGACCTTGAGGATTTCGCCGCCGAGATCCCGCCCGTCAACGGCACGCTGCTGGTCTTTCCCAACGGGCCGGACACATGGCACGGGCACCGGCAATATGTCGGCCCGCGCCATACCATCCAGCTGAATTACATGACCAATGACGCCCGCGCCCGCAACGAACTGCGCCGTCACCGGTTATCCGCCCTGACAAAACGCCTGCCATGGGTCGCCTGACCCATGCCCGGCCATCGTTTCGACACGGACATCGGCCATGATTGTCCTGTTATCCGCCTTCACGACATGTCGAGGTTTCCAAAGTCCATGCATCTGCGCAAATTGACCGCTTCCCTCCTGTCAGCCAGCCTTGCGCTGGGCATGCTGGCGACAGCCGTACCCGCCGCGCAGGCCCAGCCATGGCATGGCGGCCGTGGCGGGCCGCCGCCGCGTGGCTGGCATGGCGGCCCACCGCGTGACTGGCATGGCGGCCCCCGTGGAGACGGTGGCGCGGGTCTGGCGGTCGGCAGCGGGCTGGCCGGCCTTGCGATTGGCGCCATGCTGGGCAGCACGCTGGCCGAACGTGGCGCCGCGGCCCCGCCGCCAGCCTATTATCCCACGCCCGCACCGGCCCCCCCGCCGCCAGCCTATTACCCGTATGGCGGCGGTTACTGATAACCGCAGCCCCGACACATCCCACGCATATCGACACACCCTGCGAAGGAAAACACACAACATGATGTTCCGCCGGTTCCTACCCGCTGTCGCCCTCCTGATGCTGCCCGCCATGGCCATGGCCGCCGACCAGCAGCCTGCGGCCCCCGCCCAGGCAGGGGCAGGCAAGCCCAGCCCGACCGCCCAGCTGGCCCACACCCCGCGCGACCCCGCGCCGGAACAGGTGGAAGCACACATCAAGGCGCTGCACGACGAACTGGGCATCACCAAGAAGCAGGAAGCCCTGTGGGCGCCCTTTGCACAGGACATGCGCGACAACGGGCAGCGCCTGCATGACGCGATCGAGGACCGCCGCAGCAAGCTGCCGACGCTGAACGCCGTGGAAAACATGCAGTCCTATGCCGAGCTGGTGGTCGAGCGCGCGCATGACATGCAGACGCTGAACACCGCATTCGCGTCGCTGTACGAAAGCTTCTCCAAGAAGCAGCGCAAGCACGCCGATACCCTGTTCCGCGAGGGCGACAGCGAACACGCCGCCGCACAGCAGGCCAAGGGTGCTGAATCGCAGGGCGCGACCGCACCCGCAGCCACGCCCGCACAGTAACGCGCATCTTGGTTAGGGGCTGGTTTCCTGCCCCGCCCGTGACTTTCGCGGGCGCGGTCCGGATACGGTCACGACAGGCCCGTATCCGGCACGCCTGCACCCGTCAGGCGCGGTCGAGCGGGTACCAGGCCCGCCCGTCACGGTGCAGCAGTGCATCGGCCCCGCGCGGGCCTGTCGTGCCCGCCTCGTACAGCTCCGGCCCCGCCGCATCCTTCGCCCATGCCTGCAGCACGGGATCGACGGCCTTCCATGCCGCCTCGATATTATCGGCGCGCTGGAACAGGGTTTCATCCCCCATCAGGCAGTCATACAGCAGGGTTTCGTACCCGACATTGGGGGAGCGGGCGAACACGTCCTCATAACGGAAGCGGGCCTGCACTTCGGTCAGGTCCATTTCCGGCCCTGGCTTTTTCGCCCCCAGTTCCACCGTCAGCCCCTGGGCTGGCTGGATGTTGAGGATGATGCGATTGGGAGGCAGTACCTCCGTTTCGGTTTCACGGAACATGAGCATCGGCGGCTTGCGGAACTGCACCACGATCTCGGTCCGCCGTCCCCCCAGCCCCTTGCCGGTACGCAGGTAGAACGGCACCCCGGCCCAGCGCCAGTTATCCACGTGCAGCTTCAGCGCCACATAGGTTTCGGTGTTGCTGCGCGGGGAAACGCCGGGGCTTTCGCGGTAGCCGACCATGGGTTTGCCTTCCACCGTGCCGGCCGCGTACTGCCCGCGCACGGCGTCTTTCGGGTCGATCGGGGTCACGGCCTCGAACAGCTGCTCCTTGGCGTTGCGCACGCTCTCGGCATCGAAGGTATTGGGCGGTTCCATCGCCACCATGGCGAAAAGCTGGAACAGGTGGTTGGGCACCATGTCGCGCAACGCGCCGGTGGGTTCGTAAAACGCGCCGCGCTGTTCCACGCCAATGGTCTCGGCGGCGGTGATCTCGACATGATCGACATATTCGTTACGCCACAGCGGTTCGAATATCAGGTTGCCGAATCGCATGGCGAGGATGTTCTGCACCGTCTCCTTGCCCAGGAAGTGGTCGATGCGGAAGACCTGCGACTCCTCCAGCACCGACAGCACCCGGCGGTTGAGTTCCTGCGCGGAAGCCAGGTCGGAGCCAAAGGGCTTTTCAATCACCACGCGGCGGAAGGCGCCGTCCTTCTGCGCCACCACCCCGGCCTTGCCCAGCGTTTCCACCACCGTGGCGAAAAACCGTGACGGGATGGCAAGGTAGAAGATGGCGTTGCCCGGCAGCTTTGTGCCCAGCCGGCGCAGGGCGTCCACATCACTGAAATCGGCCTGCACGTATTCCAGGCGCTGCGCCAGCCAGTCCCATTGCCCTGCATTGATGCTGGCGGGATGGAATTCGGCGTTGGGGTCGCGGGTGAAGGACTGCATCATGTCGGCCAGCCCGTCGCGCCACTGCGCGGTCGTGCTGTCCACGCGGTCCACGCCGATGATGCGGAAGCCGTCATCCAGCAGCCCGTTGCCCACCAGGTTGTACAGCGCGGGCACGAGCAGCCGCTTGGTCAGGTCCCCATGCGCCCCGAAGATGACCAGGGTGCATGGCGGCGCCCTGCGCGCGCCGGGGGGCATGGTTTTGGAAGTATCGGATGATAGGGCCATGATCTCTCTAACCGTTCTTGCCTGCGCCCTGTACCGGGACGGGTGACCGCCGGGGCCAGCCCGGCATGGCGCGATGGACCGAGCGTGCACCCGGCACGCGGAAACGGACAAGGCCTATCACCGCATGGGACGTGCCACCTTGACCTTACCCCCGATTCGATTCCCTCTCCCGGGGCGGTCCGTGCTGCTTGCGCCTTTGGCGGACAGGCTCTACGTGTCGTTGCAGTGACGGCTAACGGTCCGTCCGCCCGGATGGACCGGCATGACAGGACAGGAAAGAAGATTATGGGTTACCGCGTTGCGGTGGTGGGCGCCACCGGCGCTGTGGGGCGCGAGATCCTCAAGACTCTGGCCGAGCGCCAGTTCCCTGTGGATGAGATCGTGGCCCTTGCGTCCGCCCGTTCGGCGGGCAAGGAAGTCTCCTTTGGCGACAAAAAGGTACTGAAGGTCCAGAACCTGGAAACCTTCGACTTCACCGGCTGGGATGTCGCCCTTTTCTCCCCCGGCGGGGCGGTTTCGGCCGTACATGCGCCGCGGGCCGCGAAGGCGGGCTGCATCGTGATCGACAACACCTCCCACTTCCGCATGGAGCCGGACGTGCCGCTGGTGGTGCCCGAGGTCAATCCCAACGATGTGAAGAAGGCGAAGCGCGGCATCATCGCCAATCCCAACTGCTCCACCATCCAGATGGTGGTGGCGCTGAAGCCGCTGCATGACCTGTTCACAATCAAGCGCGTTGTCGTCGCCACCTACCAGGCCGTGGCCGGCGCGGGCAAGAGCGGCATGGACGAGCTGTTCAACCAGTCGCGCGGCAGCCTGGTGGGCGACCCGCTGAAGGCCGAGCAGTTCACCAAGCAGATCGCATTCAACTGCATTCCCCACATCGACCGTTTCATGGATGACGGCGCGACCAAGGAAGAGTGGAAGATGACGGTCGAGACCCGCAAGATCCTCGACCCCGACATCGCGGTCTTCGCCACCTGCGTGCGGGTTCCCGTGTTCATCGGCCATGCCGAGGCCATCAGCGTGGAGTTCGAGGAACCCGTTGATATCAAACGCGCGCGCGAGGCCCTGCGCGAAGCGCCGGGCGTGGTGCTGCATGACAAGCGCGAGGATGGCGGCTACGCCACCCCGCTTGAGGTCGTGGGCGAGGACGCAACCTACGTCTCGCGCCTGCGCATCGACCCGACCGTGCCCAATGGACTCGGCTTCTGGTGCGTTGCCGACAACCTGCGCAAGGGGGCCGCGCTGAACGCGGTCCAGATCGCGGAAACGATGGTCGCCCTCGACCTGCTCGGGCACTGAAACGCGCCCCGCCAGACAGCCCTGAACGGCGGTCTGGCGGGGCTGTACCGCCCTTGCGGCGGGCGGGCGTCTCTCAACCTCGTGTTCCGGGCGTGCGTTGACCCCGCCTTCCGTGCGGCGTAGGACCGAATTCAGACAAGGCGACGGAACAAACCGAAGCCATAACAGGGAAATTGACGAGACGACCATGCAGGATGTCCGTGATGCGCTCTATGTAGGGCAGCGAAGCGACGGAACTCTGACCAGGCGGCCTATGTCCCCACACCTCCAGGTCTACCGCTTCCGTCTTTCCATGTTCCTTTCAATCGCGAACCGCGCCGCCGGTGTCGCCGCCGCGGGCGGTTCGGCACTTGGCCTGTGCTGGATCAGCGCGGCGGCAAAGGGACCCAAATCTTTCAGCAAGGTCCAGAAGGTGACCGGCAACCCGCTGGGGCAGATGCTGCTCGCGGGGTGGGCACTGGCGCTGGTCTATCACTTCGTGGCGGGGATTCGCCACCTGGTGTGGGATAGCGGCCACCGCTTCTCCAAGAAGGAAATCAACGAGGATGGCCCCGTGGCCGTGGGCGTGACCGTAGGCACCACGCTGGTGCTGGTGGCCAGCATCCTTGGTGTCGCGATCTGTCGTTCCCGCAAGAAGGCGTCCTGACCATGAGCAATCCAAAGAAGCCGCATATCACGGTCATGCGCTCGCAGCTTTCGCGCGCGCGCGGCCTGGGGTCCGGCCAGGCCGGCGTCGGCCACTGGTGGGCGGAACGCGCATCGGCTGTGGCCCTGGTGCCGCTGTCGGGCTGGTTCGTGATCCAGGTGTTCCGCCTGGCGGGCGCATCGCAGCCGGAAGTGGCGAAGTGGGGCGCGCGCCCCTTCAACACCACCATGATGCTGTCGCTGGTGATCCTGACCTTCTATCACACCCAGCTCGGGCTGCAGGTCATCATTGATGACTACGTGCACGGCAAGGCGCACCTGCCGGCAGGGCTGCTGATGAAGGGGATCGTCTTCCTTCTGGGTCTGTTCGGCACGGTTTCCGTACTGAAGCTGGCGCTGGCCGGCAGCAGCCGGGGCAAGGTTGCCGCGGGCTGAAGCCCACGCAATCGCCTGAGCAGAACATGACATTCGCGGACCGGCGGGCCGCAATACCGGCCGGCCGTCCGAACGAGCATCGGGACACGTCCAAGAAATGAACGCGACCACTTCACCACTCACCGGCTCCTACAGGATCGTTGACCACGCATATGACGTGGTTGTCGTAGGCGCTGGTGGCTCCGGCCTCCGGGCCACGCTGGGCATGGGGGCCGCCGGCCTCAAGACCGCCTGCGTGACCAAGGTTTTCCCCACACGCAGCCATACCGTCGCAGCCCAGGGCGGCATTGGCGCATCGCTTGGCAACATGGCCGAGGATAACTGGCGCTGGCACATGTACGATACCGTCAAGGGATCGGACTGGCTGGGCGATCAGGACGCCATCGAATACATGTGCCGCGAAGCCGTGCCCGCCGTGCAGGAACTCGAGCACATGGGCGTGCCGTTCTCCCGCACGGAAGACGGCAAGATCTACCAGCGCCCCTTCGGTGGCCACATGCGCAACTATGGCGAGGCCCCGGTGCCCCGCGCCTGCGCCGCCGCCGACCGCACGGGCCATGCCATCCTGCACACGCTGTACCAGCAGTGCCTGAAGCATAACGTCGAATTCTTTGTCGAATACTTCGCCATCGACCTGATCATGGATGACGACGGCGCGTGCCGTGGCGTCATGGCATGGTGCCTGGAAGACGGCACGCTGCACCGTTTCCGCGCGCAGAAGGTCGTGCTGGCGACCGGCGGTTATGGCCGCGCCTACCACTCGTGCACCTCGGCGCATACCTGCACGGGCGATGGTGGTGGCATGGCGATCCGCGCGGGCATCCCGATGCAGGACATGGAATTCGTGCAATTCCACCCCACCGGCATCTTCCCCGCAGGCTGCCTGCTGACGGAAGGCTGTCGTGGCGAAGGCGGCTACCTGACCAATTCCGAAGGCGAGCGCTTCATGGAACGCTACGCCCCAACGGCCAAGGACCTGGCATCGCGTGACGTCGTCTCGCGCGCCATGACCATCGAGATCAACGAAGGTCGCGGCTGTGGCCCGGAAAAGAACTACATCATGCTCCACCTCGAGCATCTTGGCCCCGAGATCCTGCATGAACGCCTGCCCGGCATTTCCGAGACGGCGCGCATCTTTGCAGGCATCGACGTGACCAAGGAGCCGGTGCCGGTGCTGCCGACGGTGCATTACAACATGGGCGGCATTCCCACCAACTACCATGGCGAGGTCATCCGCCCCACGGCCGATGATGTCGATGCGGTGGTGCCCGGCCTTATGGCGGTGGGTGAAGCGGCCTGCGTGTCCGTGCACGGCGCGAACCGCCTTGGCACCAACTCGCTGCTTGACCTTGTCGTGTTCGGCCGCGCCGCCGCCCAGCGCGCCGCCGCCACCATCAAGAGCGAGGAAGTGATCCCGCCGCTGCCCGCAGGGGCTGGCGACGCCGCGATCGCGCGCTTCGACCGCCTGCGCTACGCCAAGGGCAAGACCCATGTGGCCGACATGCGCAGCAAGCTGCAGCGTACCATGCAAAAGCACGCCGCCGTGTTCCGCAACACCGAAAGCCTTGCGCAGGGTGTGGAGAAGATCAAGGAAATCTGGTCGGAAATTCCCGATATCTCGATCAACGACCGTTCGCTGATCTGGAACAGCGACCTTATGGAAGCGCTGGAATTCGAGAACCTGCTGGCCAACGCCACCGTTACCATGGCAGGCGCCGACGCCCGTCACGAAAGCCGCGGCGCGCAGGCGCATGACGACTATCCCAACCGTGACGACAAGAACTGGATGAAGCACACCGTCGCCCACATGACCGACAAGGGCGATGTCACGCTAAGCTACCGCCCCGTGCACATGAAAACGCTGACAAACGATGTGCAGGTCTTCCCCCCCAAGAAGCGCGTCTACTGACGTAACGGCGGAAAAGGAACGAGACGATGGTCGAATTCAGGCTGCCAAAGAACAGCACGGTGGGCAAGGGCCGCATCTTCACCGCCGCCCCCGGCGCCACCAATGTCAAGAACTTCCGGATCTATCGCTGGAGTCCGGATGACGACAAGAACCCCGTGGTCGATACCTACGAGATTGATCTGGACAAGATCGGGCCGATGGTGCTCGACGCGCTGATCCATATCAAGAACGATGTCGACTCAACCCTGACCTTCCGGCGTTCATGCCGTGAAGGGATCTGCGGGTCGTGCGCGATGAACATCGCGGGCGAAAACACGCTGGCGTGCCTCAAGCCCATCCGGGACATCGAGGGCGACATCGCGATCTACCCACTGCCGCACATGCCGATCATCAAGGATCTGGTGCCCGACCTGGATGGTGCGTACGCGCAGTTGCGCTCGATCGATCCGTGGCTGAAATCCGACACGCTGCCCCCGCCGGATTCCGAACGCCGGCAGAGCATCGAGGAACGCGCCCAGCTGGATGGCATGTGGGAGTGCATCCTGTGCTTCTGCTGCTCCACCTCGTGCCCGTCCTACTGGTGGAATGGCGACCGCTACCTTGGCCCGGCAACGCTGCTGGCGGCCTATCGCTGGATTGCCGACAGCCGTGACGAACATGCGGGCGACCGTCTGGACGCGCTGGAAGATCCGCTCAAGCTGTATGCCTGCCGCACGATCATGAACTGCACCCAGACCTGCCCCAAGGGCCTGAACCCCGCCAAGGCGATTGGCCGGATCAAGGAACTGCAGCTGGAACGCAAGGCGTAACCGGCAGTCACTTCATTCGTGATTGACGCGGAAGGCGCTGGATGTGAAAAATCCAGCGCCTTTTTCGTATCCATCCGTTTGAAAGGACATGGCTGGTGTTTGAGGGAAACCTGTCCACCCCCGCCGGCCGAAGCCGTGCGTGGATCGACAGCCTGTTCGTTGACCATGCGATCCTGCGGCAGACATGGACCAATTTCCGCGTGGTCATTCCCGGCCGTGTCTATCGCTGCAACCACCCCACGCCATGGCGGCTGCGGCTGGCCACCCGTCGCTACGGGCTGAAAACACTGGTCAACCTGCGCGGGCACCGCCAGTGCGGGTCGGACGCCCTGTCGCGCGAAGCCGCCCACCAGATCGGCCTGGCCCATATCGACATGGCGTTCGAAAGCCGCAACGCCCCCCATCGCGACCGCATAGAGCGGTTTGAACGGATTTACCGCGACATCCGCTTCCCCATGCTCATGCACTGCAAGTCGGGCGCCGACCGCACGGGACTGGCGGCGGGGCTTGTCATCCTGTTCGAAGGCGGGACGGCGCAACAGGCGCTGCGCCAGCTTTCATGGAAGAACGGCCATTTCAACAGTTCCCGCACGGGGGTGCTGGACGCCTTCTTCCTGCGTTACGCAGCCGAGGCGGAAGGGCGGCTGCCGTTCATGGACTGGGTCCGCACGGAATATGATGAAGACCGCCTGCGCGCGGATTTCCGTGCCGGGAAAATCGCGTCCTTCATGACCGATCAGGTGCTCAGGCGGGAATGACCCCGCCGTTCAGGACGCGCCCATGGACCGCACAAGGTCAAGGACGCGGCGGCGCGTGCCGCTATCCTCGATCCCGTAATAGGCCCGCACCAGTTCAATGGTCTCGCGCTGTGAAAGCAGGGCCAGGTCATCCTGCGCCACCGTGGGCAACGCGGGCGACAGCAGGGCGGCGGCGGGTTCGCCCATGCCCGGCGCATTGCCTGTATCGGGCTGGTTCGCATTACCGGCCTGCGCGGGCAGGTCCGCGAAAAAAAATCCTACCGGGACATCCAGGACGCATGCCAGGTCATACAGGCGCGACGCCCCTACGCGATTGCGCCCGCGTTCATACTTCTGCACCTGCTGGAATGTCAGCCCCAGGGCATTACCCAATCGTTCCTGTGACATTCCCAGCAATGTACGACGCAGGCGGATACGGTTGCCGACATGCACATCTACAGGATTGGAGGTAGCGGACATTTTCCCGGTCACAATAATGGTCTTACCTTCCCTGCCTGCTATTCCCAGACCGACTGGAAATTAAGATACCTTAACCAGACACGTGTGAACGTTAAGGATTTTTAAATCAAGAATGGCTATAATAAATCCGCTATTTATATGAATTTCCAGAGGATGACGGGCAGGCATTACATAAAATACCCTTTGTCATGCACCGGACGAGGATTTAGGAAAATATTCATGCACCTTAAATGCATCAATTAAGATCGCCAGATAGGCAGGCCTGCTTTTTCTAGGCGGTCCTGTCCCGCGCAACCCCGCGCCACAGGCCGCACAGCCCCAGCATGGCCGCCAGCAGCAACGGGACAAGACGCCCATAATGCCCAAAGACCGTGCATGGCAGGGCATCGGGGACTGCATGGACCAGCACGCCCTGCCTGTCCCAGCCCAGCCGTGCCAGTTCATGACCCCGTCCATCGAACACGGCCGAAATGCCGGTATTGGCGGCACGGGCAACGGGCAGTCCTTCTTCCACCGCGCGCAGGCGCACGGCGGCGAGATGTTGCCGGGGGCCGGCGCTGTTACCGTACCAGGCATCATTGGTGCTGTTCATAAGCCAGTCGGGCCGGTCGTGGGGATCAACGACCTGTCCTGAAAAAATCACTTCGTAACAGATCAGCGGACCAACAGGGGCAACCCCGGGCAGGTGCCATGTCCGCACGCCGGGGCCGGGGGTCATCCCTTCGCCCGGCACGACATGGAAAGGCAGGAAGGCGGGCTGGTATTCGCCAAAGGGCACCAGATGCGCCTTGTCATACACCATGCTGCCCGCTGCATCAGGCGGCATCAGGGCGACCATGCTGTTGCGCCAGTGATGTTCGTCCTCCAGCCAGCGCACGGTGCCGATAATGCCCGCCGCCGCCCCCTGCCCCGCCCGCATGATCATGGGGCGCGCGATGTCATCTTCCAGCAGCAGCCCCGGAAACGCCGATTCCGGCCATGCGAACACAACGGGCCGCCTGTCGCCAGCCTGCCGCAGGCCCTGTTCCACCCCCTGATGGGTCAGGGCGAGGTAACGGCGAAAGATCGCCACGTCCGAATTGCCTGCGATCTTGTCACTCTCGGGCACATTGCCCTGCACCAGCACAACTTCGGGGTTATGCAGATAGGTGTCATGTATGCTGCCGAAGCGTGCCGCGCCACAACCGGCCCAGACCACCATAAGCGCAAGGCACGCCCACCGTCCCACGCGACCATATAGCGGGACCAGCGCCACGATACAGGTCAGCAGCGTCAGGCCATCCACACCGATCCATGCGGCTGGCTGGATCATGATATCCCCTGCCAGGCCGGGAAATTCCCAGACACTGCCCGGCGGGTTCCATGGAAAGCCGCTGAATACATAAACCCGCGCCATGTCCGTCAGCGTCCATAGCGCGGACAGGACCATAAGCCGCCCGGTGCCCCGTGGCACCAGCCGGCTCAGCCCGGCGGACAGGGCGCTTAACGGGGCCAGGATCAGCGCACAGCCCGGTGACGCCAGCGGCACCAGCCACCAGAAATCATCCGCGCGCAGCAAGATGGCGTACATGAGCCAGTACAGGCCCACGGTATAAAGCCCCATCGCGAACATGAAGCCACGCCGCGCGGCCCCACGCCAGCCGGCCGCATTGTCAATCGCCAGCGCCAGCAGGCAGAAGGCGACCGGCAGCACGACAACCGCATGCAGCGGCGGAAACGCAAGGGCGTACACCCCGCCCGCCAGCAGCATGGCCAGATCCGCCCGCCACCCGTGCAGGCGCGCAAGCTTCATATACAGATCATACAGGGACATCATGGAGCGCCGCGACCCGCCTCCCCGGGTGCAGCGGGGCTAGTCCAGCGCGTCACGCAGGCGCCGTTCGTAGTGGCGGTAATACTTGTCTGCCAGCAGTTCGCTCTTGACCAGTACCGCGACATCGGTGGTGTTGAACTGTTCATCGATCACGGCGCCATCACCCACATAGCCACCCAGCCGCAGGTAGCCCTTTATCAACGGCGGCAGGCGGGCCAGCGAACGCCGGTGGTCCAGCACCTGCGGGTCCGCACGCAACATTTCCACCCGCCGTTCCGGCAGGGCGCGCACGCGCAGCGCGGGCGGGGCAAGGTGATTGTGGTACAGGTAGGTCAGTTCATCCGACAGCGCATCGGGATTGGTGCCCGGCAGGCTGGCGCAGCCAAACAGGACATCGATGCGGTGCAGGAAGATGTAGGACGCAATGCCACGCCACAACAGTTGCATGGCCGCGCGCCCGCGATAGTTCAGGTCCACGCATGACCGCCCGACTTCCAGCAGCCGGCCGGGGAATTCGGTCAGGGGAGAGATGTCATATTCGCTGGACGTATAGAATTTGCCCAGCCGCCTGGCCGCATCCCCCTGCATCAGCCGGTAGGTGCCGACCACACCCTTGGCGCCAGATGAAATGGCATGGTCGATCACCAGAAGGTGATCGGCATATTCATCGAATTCATCAATGTCGCGCTTCAGGCGCGCGGTACGGGAATCGGGTTTTGCCCCCATTTCCTCATAGAAGACACGATAGCGCAGTGCCTGGGCGGCGTCGCGTTCCTCATCCGTCGTGGCGATCCGGACACCAAGGTTGCCCCCACGCAATTCAGGAAAACCGTTGCGTTCAAGGTCCAGAGTAGAAAGGGACTGTATGGTTTTCTCGATACTCAAGGCCGTGACCTGCCTTTCTGCTGCGTTTGCGCCGTCTGGCCCGTCTGTTCTTCTGGCACGTCGGGCAGCCTGCGTGCAAACAGTTCCAGCCGATGTGATACCAGCTCGAACCCGAGTTCGGCCGTGATCCTGCGCAGCAGTTCGGCATGGTCGGCATGGGTGAATTCCACCACCTGGCCGCTTTCCACATCGATCAGGTGGTAATGGTCGCCTTCTTCCGTCGCTTCGTACCGGGCACGGCCACCGCCGAAATCCCGCCGTTCCAGAATGCCGTTTTCTTCCAGCAGGCGCACGGTGCGGTACACCGTGGCAACCGAAATACGACTGTCCAGCCGGGATGCGCGGCGGTACAGTTCCTCCACATCCGGGTGGTCATGGGCTTCAGACAGGACGCGCGCGATCACCCGTCGCTGGCCTGTCATTTTCAGGCCGCGTTCGGTGCACATGCGTTCGATACGGGTCTGAAGTCCGTTACTATCTGGTGCCATGTTTACGGGCGTAGCCGATCATGCAGAGACCTGTCCACATTACCACACTTCGTGTGGTTCAGTCCTCACGTTTGGTGCCAAGCCCGATCTTGCGCGCAAGCGACGAACGGTGGCTGGCATAGTTGGGGGCCACCATGGGATAATCGTGGGGCAGGCCCCAGCGTTCCCGGTATTCATCGGGCGTCATGTTATAGGCGGTCTTGAGGTGGCGCTTGAGCATCTTGAGCTTCTTCCCATCCTCAAGGCAGACGATATAATCGGGGAAAACCGATTTCTTGAGGGGCACGGCCGGCACCGGCTTCTCCGGCACGGGTTCCGTGCGGCCAAGCGAGGCCACGGCTTCGTAAACCCGGTGAATCAGATCGGGAAGGGTATCCGCATCCAGCTCATTACGGGACACGTACGCCGAAACGATTTCGGCAGCCAGTTCCCGTGCTTCAACTTCTGCCGCTGCATCAGCCATCAATCTGATCCTGTCACTCTGGAATAATGATGTATCCTATATAAATAATTCTCGACGGACCGCAACAGGTAACAACAAAGGTTCCATGGTAATATGTCTGATATTGGTATGGCAGAAATAGATATCACCCATGAAGTATGCCCCATGACTTTCGTGCGCACGCGGTTGGCACTTGACAGACTGCCCGCCGGGGAAAAACTGCTTGTCCGCCTGCGTGGCGCAACACCACTGGACAACGTTTCACGCAGTCTGGAGCTACTTGGTCATGTTGTAGAAGAAATACAGACAGAAACAGACGGCATGACACATCGGCTGACCGTGCTCAAATGTCCCGCCGCATGACACAGGCATCCATTCCATCGGGGTAATAGTGACGCCGCACGCCCACCTGCACGAATCCACTTGCCCGGTACAGCGCCATGGCGGGGGCGTTATCCATCGCCACTTCCAAAAACAGGGTCCGCGCGCCGGCCGCGCCGGCCTGGCGCATGCAGCACGCCAGCAGGCCACGCCCGATGCCGCGCCGCCGCCATGCCGGGTCCACGGCAAAGGTCAGGATCTCGGCTTCGTCAGGCAGGGTGCGGACCATGATGAAGCCGGGCACGTCCCCGGTCGCCATCACAACGGATACACCGGGCATGTCCAGCAGCGCCTGCATGGCCTGCGCATTCCACCTGTGGGCAGGGGGAAACGCCCGTGCATGGATATGGGCCAGCAGCGTGGCCCGCGCACCGGCAGGCCGGGGGGGCATGGTCATGGCGTATCGATGGGGGCGGGTCGCAGGCCAGCCGCGGGCAGCCTTGCCTCCGGCGCATCGACATAGAGTGGCTGGGCCGCGCGGGGCGGCAGATCACCATGGAAACGACGCAGGGCCACCGTGGCGATGTCCACGGGGTCAGGCTGCGCCAATGCGGATATCCGCACGTCTTTACGCCCCGGCATGGCCAGCGCCACGTCCTGGGCCGCATTACCAGCCAGCAGCAGGGGGCCGGGTGGCAGTTCAAGTGTCTCAAGCATATGGGCGGACACGTTGCCCGCATCCGTCCCATCCGCCAGCATTTCGACGAATACCCGCCCCCGCCGCGCGGTGGTGCAGCACAACGCCCGCGCCGCCAGTGGCCGGGCGGCGTCATGCAGGGCGCGGGCCATGGCTTCGCCCCCCGTCATGCCCATCACGGCGCAGCCACTTCCCACGCCAAGCCCATGGGCAAATGCCAGCGAGGCCCGCAATCCGGTAAACGATCCCGGCCCCACGACCACGCCCACCAGTTCGGGCATGGCATGGGTCCAGCCACATTGTGCAAAGAGTTCGGTCGCCAGCAGGGGAAACTGCTCGGCTGCCCCCCGGCCCGTGGCCGTGCGGGTTGCCAGAACGGACAATGCGCCGTCATCGCCCGACGCAAGGCAGGCAATCACGGCCTGCGCCTGCGTGCCGGTGGCGCTGCCGTCCATCACCAGAATCCGCATGGCCTATACAATCACGCAGGCATCATCAAAATCGGGGCGCGGCGCGCGCGGGGTGGGCGGCGGCCCGTCCGTATAGCCAAGGCAGACAAGGAAATTGGCCTGCCAGCCCTTCTGCGCCAGGAAGCTGTCCTCCACCATCGCGCCATCAAACCCCGACAGCGGCAGCACCGACAGGCCCAGCGCACGCGCGGCCATGATCAGGTAAGCCCCCTGCAACGTGCCATTGCGAAAGGCCGTCTCCTCCGCCAGCCCCACATCGGCCGCGAACCACTGCCGCACGTCCGGCGCGGGATTGAGTGTATCCATCCGGTCGAAGAACAGCGGGTCATGCGCCACGATCACGGTGACCGGGGCGGTCATCACGCGCTGCACGTTGCCCGCCGAAAGGGCGGGACGCAGGCGTTCACGGCAGCTTTCGGTAGTGATGAACACGAAACGCGCGGGGCAGCAGTTACCCGATGTCGGGCCAAGGCGGACCAGATCGTATAACTGCCGCAGCGTCTCCTGCCCCACGGGCCGGTCATTCCACGCCACCGGCGTGCGTGCGTTGCGAAACAGAAGATCAAGCCCAGCGTCATCAAGCGCCATGAAACATTCCCAGACTACCCGCAGGCCTGCCGATCAGGCCTCTACCTGCTCTACCGATACCACTTCCGGCACATAATGGCGCAGCATGTTCTCCACCCCGTGCTTGAGCGTCGCGCGCGACGACGGGCAGCCCGAACAGGCCCCCTGCATGGTCAGCCGCACCACCCCGTCACGATAGCCCCGGAATACAATGTCCCCCCCATCGCCCGCAACGGCGGGGCGCACGCGGGTGTCCAGCAGTTCCTTGATCTGCTGCACGATTTCCTCGTCTCCCGGCGCAATCAGGTCCTCGACCACCTGGGCGTTGCTTTCCACCACGGGCTGCTCCGTCGCCAGGTAATCCGCCAGCACGGCCAGCACCTGCGGGCGCAGGTCGTCCCACTGCGTTGCGTCGCCGCGGGTCACGGCCACGAAGTCATTGCCGAAAAAGACGCGCGCCACGCCGTCCAGATCGAACAGAAGCTCCGCAAGGCGCGACCGGCCGGCCACGGCATCGGGGCTGATGAAGTCAGCCGTGGCCCCGTTGGCCATGATCTCGCGCCCCGGCAGGAACTTCAGCGTTGCGGGATTTGGGGTATCTTCTGTTTCGATGAACATTGCTCGGTCTTCCAGACATGACGGGAAAGCGGGACATGCAAACGTACTTCCCAAGTCCTGTTATATGATCGACCCACGCGTAAATCCAACCCCGCGCGGGCAGGCCCGGCCCGCTTTTAACCGGCCGGACGTATCACAGCATTGCGTGGCAGGACAATTTCCGCGCACAGGCCGCCATTAGTCCGGTTATACAGGCGGAAGCGGCCGCCATCGCGCGCCACTTCGCGGCTGACGATCGCAAGCCCCAGCCCCAGCCCCCCCGTGCTGCGCGAACGCGACCCCTCCACCCGGTAGAAGGGCGTGGTCACGCGCCCGATCTCGGCTTCCGGCAGGCCGGGACCATTATCCTCCACCCGTATGCACAGCTCTTCCGGCCCCACCGTCAGGCTGACATGGGCATTGCCGCCGTAATTCACCGCGTTGTCGATCAGGTTGCCCAGCACGCGCTTGAGCGCCAGCGGCCGCACCACGGCCTGTGCCTGATCCGGCCCGTCATAGGTCACGTCGCGCCCCTGGTCGGCGTCATCATCCACCCGGGTCGCAAGGATCGAGGCCACATTGGCCGACCGCGCGGGTTCAGGGTCCTTTTCCCCCGACAGATAGGCCAGCACGCCGGCGATCATGGCCTCCATTTCCGTGACGTCGGCCTCGATTTCCTTCTGCGCGGCCGCATCCTCCAGAAAGCCCGCCCGCAGCCGCAGGCGGGCCAGCGGCGTGCGCAGATCGTGGGACACGGCGGCCAGGGCCTCGGTCCGGTCGGCGATCAGGCGGTTGATGCGCTCCTGCATCTCGTTGATGGCGCGGGCGAGGTAGCGGACCTCCCGCGGCCCCTTGTTTTCCAGCGGCACCCACCGGCCCGACCCGACCGTATCGGCCACGTCGGCCAGCGCGCGCAGCGGCATGCTCAGCGCGCGCACCAGCATGCCGGCCGCCAGCAGCACCGCCCCCGCCAGGATCGCCGCCGAGACAATGCCGCGCCGCATATGGTGGGGCTGCAGGATGGCGGGGGCGAGGAAGCCCACGTAACTGCCATCGGGCAGGCGCAGCGTGCCGCGCACGTCTTCCGTCGCCGCGATCGTGCCCGACAGGTTCAGCGCGTCGCCCTGCAATGCCGTCAATGGCCCGGCCATGCGGTCATGCAGCTTGCGCAACGAGGGGGATTCCACCTTCATCACCCCCTGCTGCGCGGGGGTGCGCCAGTCCACCGTCAGGTCATTGGTGGACAGCATGGCCGCCAGCACCATGCGTTGCGACGTGGGTGTCGCGGCCAGCACGCGGGCGTCGATCACCAGCCGCTCGCCTACCTGTTCCAGTTGGGCGTCGTCTATGGTGTAGGTCTCGGCTTCCTCATAAAAGACGGAACTGCCGACAAAGACGAGTGCAACCGCGGCCAGCAGCACGAACATGACGCGTCCCACCAGCCCGCGTGGCCACAGCGTGATCCGCCGGGGCGCGGGTGGCAGCGCGCGCGTGGCCTGCGCGGATCGGGACGTGGTCACGCCGCGCGCCGTCAGACCCGCTCCACCTCCGACGTGAAGATATAGCCCATGCCGCGCACGGTGCGGATCAGCCCGTCCGAATCCGGCCCCAGCTTGCGCCGCAGGCGGCTGACCAGCACGTCCACGCTCCGGTCCGACACGTCCCCCAGACGGGTGCGCGACAGTTCCAGCAGGCGGTCGCGGCCGATGACGCGCTGCGGGTTGTCAAGGAAGCTGGTCAGCAGGTCATGCTCCGCCCCCGAGATCTCGACCGCCGCACCGGACGGGTCCGTCAGTTCACGACGGCGCAGGTCCAGCGTCCAGCCGGCGAAACGCACGGTTTCCTTGCGCTGGCGCCCGGCACTCGGGGTCGTGACCCCCCCACCCCGACGGCGCAGCACTGCGCGCACGCGGGCCAGCAGTTCCTTCTGGCCAAAGGGCTTGGGCACATAATCGTCCGCGCCCAGTTCCAGCCCCTGCACGCGGTCCAATTCCTCGCCCCGCGCGGAAACGATAATGACCGGCACCTCCGTCAACGGCGCCTCGCCCGGCGCCACGGGGGCGGGCTGCGTGCGCAGGCCACGGCACAGGTCCAGCCCGTTGGTGCCCGGCAGCATGACATCCAGGATGATCAGGTCAGCCGCCTGCGCGCGCAGCGCGTCCCACATTTCCGGACCATCCTGCACACCGCGCACGCGGTAGCCATCGCCCTGCAGGGCGCGGACGATCAGGGTGCGCATGCCAGGGTCATCTTCCACCACAAGGATACGGGCGGGCAGATCATCAGTGGCAGGTATCTGTGTCATTCTCTCGGCCATGGTTCGGTTCAGGGACAGTCATGATGCCATTCATGCGACGGCCACCAGCATATCCAACGCACCGGGACGGGATAAGACCATCGTTCATATCATAAAATGTCAGTCATGGCCGGATACGAAACGAAAACGGGGCGCCGGACGGACCCGGCACCCCGCATGACACCCGCCGTGCCGGATAAGGTCAGTGCGCGGCGGCAGCGGCTGAATTCAGCTTCAGCACCCAGAACTGGGCAATGTCGCGCGCGCCGTTGGTGCCTTCCACGCTGTTGAAGGTGGCGATGGCGGCATCCTTCTGCCCGGCCGCGGCCTGCGCCAGGCCAAGGTGCAGGCGCGCGATGTTCACGTCCGACGGTCCCTTGGCGATGCCCTGCTTCATCAGGGCGATGCCCTTGTCGCCCTGGCCGAACAGGACGTAGTTGTAGCCCGCCGTCAGCATGGCGTTGCCGGTGGTGGCCTGTGCCGCCGCCGTGTCCAGGCCGGCCTTGCTGTCAGCGACGCCCTGCGTCACCAGCGCCTTCAGCTTTTCCTCACGCGGGGCGCTGGCGTCATGGCCCAGCACGCCGGTGCTGTAGCCCTGGTTGATGATATCAAGCGCAAGCTGCGGCAGCCCCGCCTGCATGGCCAGTTCGGTAATGTCCATGTATTCGGCCGGGGTCTTGACCAGACCGGATTCCAGGCGCACGCGGTCGATATCCAGACGCAGCCCCGGGGCCATGTTCGGGTTGCTCAGGACCGAATGCACCACCTGCGCCCAGTAATCGGGCTTGGGGTAATAGGTGGCCAGCAGCACATACGCCTTGGTCAGCGCCGCGCTGTCCTTCAGCTGCGCCTGACATGCCGCCAGGAGCTGGAGCTGGTTTTCCGTGGGCTTGCCACCCGCCTTGATGGTGGCGTCAATCTGCGCCAGCTGCACGCGGGCCGCGTTGGCGTAATCATGCTGCAGGTAATACGCCTGGATCAGGATCGTCAGCATCTGCGGGTTCTTGCCACCCGCCTTGATGTATTTTTCCGTAACCGTGATCGCCGTGGGGTAATCCTTGGCGGTGAAGGCCATGCTGCCTTCGGCCAGCGCCATCTGTTCCCTGGTCGCCGCCGGCGTGCGCGGGGATGCGATCAGGATGTCATAGGCCGAAATCGCGGCGGGCACATTGCCGGACTGCGCGGCCACGGCGGCGCGCATCTGCGCGATGGTATAGGATTCGAAATCGGACTTGCCCGTCACGGCATCCGCTGCGTCCACATCGGCCATGGCCTGCGGGTATTTCTTGGCGGCCAGGTCGGTCTGCGCCTTCTGCAGCGCCGTGCCGACCTTTTCCCCCAGCTGGTCCGCCGCATGGGCGGCATGGACCGGCAGCACGCCCGCCACCGGCAGCGCCATCATGACCCCGGCCAGCAGGCGCCCGCGCAGCTGGAACAGCGATTTGGATGTGATGTTTTTCAACTGGATGTCCTTCCATGAACGGGTCATGGCCCGATTGATCGGCCAGGGCATCACGATGGACCCGCGCGGCCCATCATTCAATCCGCCCCTGACCGATAGCGGCACGGCAGGCCGCATGATATGCGCCTGCCGTGCCACGACGTGAAATCAGATCATGCGCGGGGAACGGGTTTATTCAGCGGCGTCGTGCGTTTCATGGCGATAGCCGCCCATCAGGATCGACTGCACGTCGGCGGCGAAGTTGCGTACCTCATCCAGCGCGCCCTTGTTGCGGCGGACCAGCATGTTGTAGCCCAGAACCGCAGGCACGGCGGTGCCCAGGCCGATGGCGGTCATGATCAGCGATTCACCGACCGGGCCGGCGACCTTATCGATCGAGGCCTGGCCCGCGATGCCGATGGCCGTCAGCGCGTGGTAGATACCCCAGACGGTCCCGAACAGGCCCACGAACGGCGAGGTCGAACCCACGGTGCCAAGGAAGGCAAGGCCGCCCTGCAGGCGGTTCTGGATGAAATCAACCGAACGCTGGATGGACATGGTGGTCCAGGAATGCAGGTCGATGGTTTCCTGCATCGTGCCTTCGTGGTGTTCGGCGGCCTTGATGCCGGTATCGGCGATGTAGCGGAAGGGCGATGCGGTATCGAGCAGCGCGGCCCCTTCCTTGATGTCATGCGCGGGCCAGAATTTCGCCTTCACTTCCTTGGCGTCCTTCAGGATGCGCGCCTGTTCGAGGAACTTGGTGATCATGATGTACCAGGTCCCGACAGACATCACGACCATGATGATCAGCACGGTACGCGCAATGAAGTCACCATTCGACCACAGCGCGCCCAGGCCATACGGGTTGGAATCGGCAGCCGCCGCCGGGGTGGCGTAGGCAAGGGCGGGCAAGGCGGTCAGCAGCGCGGCCGCGATGACTTGATTACGATGCTGTCGGGTCATTTACCTGAAATCCTCTGACGAAAGGGCCATGGGTCTGGCCTGCAACACATTTCATGACTGTTATCTGACCAGTCCGGGAGATGAAAATCAATCCACCTGTATCGATTTCGGAACAATTTCCGGCATGTGGACCCGTCGGTCACGCCCGATGACGGGTGCGGCAATGACGGGAACCACCGGCTGGACCATGACCGGGCGCACAGGCGGGGGCGCGGGCGGGACGGGTGGCATCGGTTCGGGAATGATCCGCAGCGTCACCGGCGGCAGGGGGCGGTAGGGTTCGGGAAACATGGGCTTTGCCTTGGGCCGCAGCCCGTAGGCCAGCATGGACAGGACAACGACATGGACCGCGATGATGACACCCACCACGCGCACGTACGGCGTGCGCCGTCGCTGCCTGGCCGCATAATCCAATCCCATGACTTCGTCAGACCACATGCCATTCCCGTCCAGGCGCCACCAGCCAGCGCCCCCGGGGGCCTGCGCGCCATTAATTGCCAGATCCTGATTGGGCGTGGTCGGGGCGTATGTGTCAAGCACGATATGCAACAGGTGCGGAACAAATTTCCTGTTGCGGAACAATGACTCCCGCCCGGACATGAAAAAACCCCACGGCCGGAAGCCGTGGGGCCTGTGCCCAGGCGGGCCGTGCCGGGTTACTGCGCCTGCGCGCTGGCTTCCGAGCGGGTCGCCCCCACGCGGGCGGCAAGGGCGGCGGCCATGAAGTCGTCAATGTCTCCATCAAGGATGGCGTCCGGGTTGGTTTTTTCCACGTTGGTCCGCAGGTCCTTCACCAGCTGGTACGGGGCCAGCACGTAGGAACGGATCTGGTGCCCCCAGCCGATATCGGTCTTGTTCGCCTCGGTCTGGGCGGCGGCGGCCTCGCGCTTTTGCAGTTCCTGCTCGTACATGCGCGCCTTCAGCATGGTCATGGCCGTGGCGCGGTTGCGGTGCTGGGACCGGTCGGTCTGGCACGCCACCACGATCCCGGTGGGGATGTGGGTAATGCGGATGGCCGATTCCGTCTTGTTGACGTGCTGCCCGCCCGCACCCGACGCCCGGAACGTATCCACGCGCAGGTCGGCTTCGTTGATCTCGATCTCGATCGAATCATCGACCACCGGGTAGACCCACACGGATGCGAACGATGTCTGCCGCCGCGCCGCCGCGTCAAAGGGCGAGATCCGGACAAGCCGGTGCACGCCCGCCTCGGTCTTGAGCCAGCCATAGGCGTTGGGGCCGCTGACCTGGATGGTGGCGGACTTGATGCCGGCCTGCTCCCCTTCCGAGCTTTCCATCATGGTCACCTTGTAACCATGCTGTTCGGCCCAGCGGGTGTACATGCGCAGCAGCATCTCGGCCCAGTCCTGCGCCTCCGTCCCGCCCGCGCCGGCATTGACTTCAAGGTAGCAGTCATTGCTGTCCGCCTCCCCCGAAAGCAGGCTTTCCGTCTCGCGCCGCTTGGCTTCTTCCGCAAGCGCGCGCAGGCTGGACACCGCTTCGGCCACGACAGCCGAATCGCCTTCCATTTCCGCCAGCTCGACCAGTTCGAGCGTATCGTTCACATCGGCTTCAAGCCGCTGCACGCCCTCGATCTGGTTGGCCAGCAGCGTGCGCTCGCGCATGAGCTTCTGGGCGGCTTCGGAATCATTCCACAACTCGGGGTCTTCGGCCCGGTTGTTCAGCTCCGCCAGGCGGTCGATTGCGACATCCCAGTCAAAGATGCCTCCTCAGCAGTGCCACCGACTGCTTGATCTGGTCGTTCAGGGCCTCTGTCTCGGCAGACATGGGCTTGCTCCTCGCTCAACGGTAAACAATGCGGGCACGCGCGCGGCCCGGCATAACGGGCGTCAATACAGGCCGCCCATGCCAATGTCACCCCCGGAAGGCCGGGATGCGGCAGGGCCGGATGGTGCCGCAGGGTGACCCGCGGATGTGCTGCCATCGCCCGCCACCGCCGGGCTGCCCGGCATGGTGGCCATGTCGGTTTCGGAATCAGGCATGTTTTCAGCACCGGTATCCGCCGCCGTCAGCGCCAGGCCCGACCCCGCGCCAAGGTCAACGCTGACCCCCGGCACCTGCCCGGGCTTGAAGGCGTCGATCGCCATGCCCATCCCGGTATCATAACGGGCCAGCTGCACCCCATCAGGCACGCGGAAGTCAAGGCGCGGGCGGCTGGCCAGCGCCGCCTTCATCACCTGGTTCCAGATCGGGCCGGCGATCACGCCGCCGGTCTCGTTCTTGCCCAGCGACTGCGGGGTGTCGAACCCGATCCACACCACCGTCACCAGATCGGGGGAAAAGCCCGCGAACCATGCATCATTGAAATCCTGGCTGGTGCCGGTCTTGCCCGCGATGGGCCGGTCGATGCCCGCCCCCGCGCGCACGCCGGTGCCCCGGCGCACCACGTCCTGCATCATCGCCACGATCTGGCTGGCGGATGTGGCCGACACCACCTGCGGGCGGGTGTCCTCCATCTGCGGGCCGTCGGCGGCCATGCCGCCGGCCTTCCACGTCATGCCATCGGGGCGCCAGATGACATTGCCGTTGCGGTCCTTGATGTCATCAATCAGGGTGGGCGTGACCAGCCTGCCGCCATTGGCGATGGTGGCATAGGCGGCGGCTTCCCGCATGACGGTGGTTTCCACCGCGCCCAGCGCCGCGGGCAGCACCAGCGGCATGGAATGGGCAAGGCCAAGTTTCTGGGCCAGGTCCGCCACCGGCTTCATGCCGATCTGGGCGGCAAGGCGGATGGTGACGAGGTTGCGCGATTCCCGCAGCGCGTCATGCAGCGTGGTCGGCCCCCAGAAATCCTTTTCATAGTTGTTGGGGTGCCATTCGCCATAGCTGACGGGGGAATCATCGAATTTCTGCGAAGGGGAAATCCCCTGCTCCATCGCCGCCAGATAGACGAAGGGCTTGAACGACGACCCCGGCTGGCGCGCCGCCTGTGTCGCGCGGTTGAACTGCGATTCCCTGAACGACCAGCCACCCACCATGGCCATGACGCGCCCGGTATGCACATCCACCGTGGCCAGCGCCCCTTCCACGCGTGGCACCTGCTGCACGGCAACGCCGCCGCCATCGGCCTGCGGCTCGATCAGGATCACGTCGCCTTCCTGCACGCCCTTGCCGGTGCGCATCCATGCCCGGTCACGCGCCAGCAGGTCGCCGGTATGGGGGATGACGGGATCACGCCCCTCCAGCCAGCCCACGCGCCCGGTGGCGGGGGACAGCACGACCGCGACCCGCCACTGTTCCAGCATGGCGGCGGGCGCCGTGACATGCGCCAGCGCATTGGCCCAGTCGCCGCTTACATCGGCTGCGTCGATATGCGCGAACGCGCCCCGCCAGCCGCCATGCGCGCGGTCATAGCGCAGCAGCCCGTCGCGCAGCGCGGTGGTGGCCACCTGCTGGAGGTGGGAATCGAGCGAGGTATGGACCGACAGCCCGCCTTCCATCGTGGTGCCGATGCCGTAGCGCTCGATCAGTTCCCGGCGCACTTCCTCGGCAAACCATTCGGAACCGGGAACGGGGCCGGGGCGGGTGAAGTTGGCGGGCACCAGCGGCTCCTGCTGGGCCGCGCGCGCTTCCTCCGGCGTGATGACCTTCAGGTCCGCCATGCGGTCCAGCACCCAGTTGCGCCGGATGGTCGCCGCCTGCACGAAGCGGTGGGGGTTGTAGTTGGTGGGCGATTTGGGCAGCGCGCCAAGGAAGGCGGCCTCGGCATTGTCCAGCTGGTCCAGCGGCTTGTTGAAATAGGTCTGGGCGGCGGCCCCGATGCCGTAGGCCCCTTCGCCAAGGTAGATTTCGTTCAGGTAGATCTCAAGGATCTGTTCCTTGCTCAGCGTCTGCTCCAGCCGCATGGCCAGCAGCGCTTCCTTGATCTTGCGGTCGATGGAAACCGCGTTCGACCCTAGCAGCATGATGCGCGCGACCTGCTGCGTGATGGTGGACGCCCCGATGGGGCGGTGCTTCGTCCCGTGCATCATCATGTCGGTCAGGCCCGCGCGCGCGATGGCCATCGGGTCGACGCCGCCATGGGTGAAGAATTTCTGGTCTTCCGCCGCAAGGAAGGCGTCGCGCACGCGCTCGGGTATGGCGCTGTAGGGCACGAATATGCGCCGCTCCGCCGCCAGTTCCGCCATGACCTGGTCATCGCCCGAATACAGGCGGCTCATGACCGGGGGCTGGTAGGTGCGCAGGCCGTCAACCGTGGGCAAGCCCTCGCTCAGGCGTTCATATTCCCCCCACGCCAGCAGGGCCGCCCCACCACCACCCAGCAGCAGGACGGCAAGCGTGCTGCCCGCAAGCCAGCGCACCATGCGGTAACGTGGGCGGCGCGGGCCGCCAGCGCCGGGGCGTGAGGGTCCATCAATCCGGCCATCGCGGCCTGATCCGTCAGCAAGCGTCATCCGGTATCCAATAGGGAAAGAAAGGGGCGGTTCTGTGTCGAGGCCCCTGTCTAGCATTGTCCGCCGCCGCCGTCGCCCCCGATCCGCCGCGCCAGGGCCGTGCCGAACGCCTACGCGCCGTTACGGCTGGCCCATTCCGCGCGGCCGTCATTGTCAAGTTGCTGGAATTCCTCATGGCTCAGTTCAATCGCGGCGGACGCCGCGTTATCGGCCACATGCGCGGGGCTGCTGGTGCCGGGAATGGGCAGCATGACCGGCGCACGGCGCAGCAGCCACGCCAGCGCGACCTGTCCGGGCTGCACGCCCTTCTCACGCGCCAGCCGGGTCAGCAGCGTATCCCCCTTCGTCAGGCTGCCCGCCGCCAGCGGCGCCCATGGGATGAAGCCGATATTTTCCTTCGTGCAGTAATCCAGCACGTCCTCGGAATAGCGGTTGACGAGGTTGAAGCGGTTCTGGACCGTGGCGACAGGGAAATACAACCGCGCGCGCTCGATCATCTCCACCGTCACTTCCGACAGGCCGACATGGCGGATCAGCCCCTGCGCGCGCATGGTGGCGATGGCCTCGAACTGCCGTTCGGGCGTGCAGTCCGGCCCCACGCGGTGCAACTGCCACAGGTCGATGTGTTCGACCCCCAGCCTGCGCATGCTCATCAGCACGCACTGGCGCAGGTAATCGGGGTTGCCCACCGGCTTCCAGATGTCGGGACCGTGGCGCGTATGCCCGCCCTTGGTGGCGATGATGGTGTCCGTATAGGGATGCAGCGCCTCGCGGATCAGGTCCTCGCTGACAAACGGGCCGTACGCATCCGCCGTATCGACGAAGTTGATGCCCAGTTCGGGCAGGCGGCGCAGCGTGGCCAGCGCCGCCGCACGGTCGGCCGGTTCGCCCCATATGCCGGGACCGGTAATGCGCATGGCGCCAAAGCCAAGCCGCGTGACCTCAAGGTCACCACCAATCATGAACGATCCGGACTGCCTTGCATCGGGTGTAAACATGCCATTCTCCTTGCGCGGTGCGGGCACGCCGTGGGCGCTGTGGCCAGGACGCGCGGTTGCTGTGCGCCAAGCATAAGGCCACCCCCGCGAGTCCGGTTGCATGAAACCCCTGCGCCTCAGCCCAGCATGCGCCCGATCACCCGCGCCGTGTAATCCACCACGGGAATGATGCGGGCGTAATTGATGCGCGTCGGCCCGATCACGCCGATCGCGCCCACGATGCGGTTGGAATCGGTGCGCGCCGGGGCCACGACCACCGACATGCCCGCCATGCCGAACAGCCCGCTTTCGGCCCCGATGAAGATCCGCACCCCTTCGGATTCGCGCGCAAGGTCGAGCAGGCGCAGCATGGTCTCCTGCGTTTCCAGCCGCTCGAACAGCATCTGGATCGTGGTCAGGCGCTCGATTTCCGTCACATCGGCCAGCAGCCGGCCCTGCCCGCGTATGAACAGGGTGCCGCCGCGCTCATCCGCGTCGCTCCATGTCGCAAGGCCGCTTTCCACCACCTCCGCCGTCAGGTGGTCCAGTTCGTTGCGGTTGGCGGTCATGTCGGTGCTGACCGTCTCGCGCAGGCGGTCCAGCGTCTGGCCCGACAGGTGGGCGTTGAGGTAATTGCCCGCCTCCACCAGCGCCGAGGGCGGCAAGCCGGGCGGCGTCTCGATCACGCGGTTTTCCACCTGCCCGTCCGCGCTGACCAGGATGACCAGCGCGCGCCCCGGGCCAAGGGCCACGAATTCGATATGCTTGATGGTGGTGCCGTCGCTCTTGGGGGCCATGACAAGGCCCGCGGCGGATGACAGGCCCGACAGCATGGACGACGCCTGCGCCAGCGTATCCTCCAGCGAGCGGCCCTTCACGTCCAGCATCCCCGCGATGCTTTCGCGCTCCTCCTCGCTCAGGCTGCCGAACTGCAGCAGCCCGTCGACAAACAGCCGCACGCCCTTTTCCGTGGGCAGCCGCCCCGCCGAGGCATGCGGCGAGAACAGCAGCCCCGCATCGGTCAGGTCCGCCATCACGTTGCGAATCGTGGCGGGCGACAACGACAGCGGCAGGCGCTGCGACAGGGTGCGCGACCCCATCGGCTCACCCGTTTCGACATACTGTTCCACGATTTCGCGCAGGATCGCGGCAGAGCGCGCATCAAGCCCGGACAGCAGGGCGGGCTGCGATACCTGTGGTCGGTTTTCCATCGCCATGCCTCCCGTGTTGCACGTATCCATTCACCATGCGGACCATCCGCGTCCCCATCCTAGCAGATCCTGCCGCGTCCTGCCCACGCGGGACTGGAAACAGGAACGGGTTGCAGGTTATGCCGCCCCATCACCTTGCGGAGTTTTACGCCCATGCGCCCATCCGGCCGTGCCATTGACGCCCTGCGTCCCGTCTTCATCCAGCCCGGCTTCGCCCGCCATGCCGAAGGGTCCGCCCTGATCCGCATGGGCGGGACCGAAGTCCTGTGCGCCGCCACGGTCGAAACCCGCGTGCCTTCCTTCCTGCGCGGCAAGGGACAGGGCTGGGTCACGGCGGAATACGGCATGCTGCCGCGCGCCACCCACAACCGGGGCCAGCGCGAGGCCGCGAAAGGCCGGCAGACCGGCCGCACACAGGAAATCCAGCGCCTGATCGCCCGCGCCCTGCGCGCGGTGGTGGACCTGAAGGCGCTGGGTGAAATCTCGGTCACGGTGGATTGCGACGTGCTGAACGCCGATGGCGGCACGCGCTGCGCCGCCATTACCGGGGCATGGGTGGCCCTGCGCCTGGCGCTGGAAAAACTGGTGCGCGACGGCACCCTGCCCGCCCTGCCAATCAAGGGGCAGGTCGCGGCCATATCCTGCGGGCTGACGGATGACGGCCCGGTCCTGGACCTGGACTACAGGGAAGACAGCACGGCCAGCGCCGACGCCAATTTTGTCCTGACCGCCGATGGCGGCATTGTGGAAATCCAGGGCACGGCGGAAAAGGACCCCTTTACCGAAGCCCAGTTCAACACCCTCATGCGGCTGGCCCGCACCGGCACGGCCGAACTGTTCCGTATCCAGACCGCCATCGTGGAAGAGGCATTAAAGGCATGAACGCAACCCCCACCCGCCTGAACCGTGGCGACACGCTGGTGCTGGCCACCCATAACCGGGGCAAGATCGCGGAATTCGCGGCACTGCTGGCGGGATATGGCATCCGTGTCATCCCGGCCGGCGACCTGTCGCTGCCCGAACCGGAGGAAACCGCCGACAGCTTTACCGGCAATGCCGCCCTCAAGGCCATGGCGGCCGCGAAAGCCGCAAACCTGCCCGCGCTGGCGGATGATTCCGGGTTCTGTGTCGCGGCGCTGGATGGCGCGCCGGGTATTTTCTCCGCCCGCTGGGCCGGCCCGGAAAAGGATTACCCCGACGCCATGCGCCGCATCCATGACCGGATGGGCGATAACCCCGACCGCAGCGCATGGTTCATTTCCGTCCTGTGCCTAGCCTGGCCCGACGGGCGGACCGAAACCTTCGAGGGGCGCATTGACGGGCATGTCATCTGGCCGCCGCATGGGGAGAACGGCCATGGCTACGACCCCATCTTCGCCCCCGGCGGCGGCGGCCGCAGCTTTGCGGATATGAGCGATGCGGAAAAGAACACCATAAGCCACCGCGCGCTGGCCTTCGCGCTGTTCCGCGACACCTGCCTGCCCGTGGCGGCATAGGGGAAAAGGTTCTGGCGCGGCTCCTCAGTCCAGCGGGCTGCCCCGCCCCGGCTGGGGGGCCGCGGGATCATGCGCCAGGCGGGCGCGCTGTTCGTCGCTTGAGGCCAGCATGTCGCTGTTGAACCCGTCATGCAGGACCTGCGCCCAGCCGGCCATCCATGTATTCGTCCGCTTGACGAAATCGCTGGCGGCAGGCTGCTGGCCCAGCGTGTCCTTGGCCCAGTAATCGGGCGTGCGCAGCATCTTGGTGCTGTCGGTGTTCACGGGGTTGAGGAAGATGGTCACCGTCTCGACATTGACGTTGTGGTCGCCCGCGGGCGTGCTGTAGCTCCACCCGGCCTTCAGCAGCACGGGCGGCAGGATGAACCCTTCTTCCTTCAGCCGGTTGGCGATGATGGCCGTGCGGTTGATCGAGGCAGGATAGACCGCCGTGGTAAACCAGCATTCCATTGCCGGCGGGTGCGCGGTCAGCACGCGCGACATGTAGTTCCGGTCGTCATGGCAGCTGGAATCGATGGAGGTAATGGCCGTTTCCGGCACGGGCTGGGTGCTGCCCTCCGCCCCGATCATGCCGGTGACGACATGGCCTTCCACGCGGATCAGGACGTTTTCCAGCACTTCCCCATGCGGGCCGTTGATGATGTTCATGACCGGGTGCCACGTACCCTCGGGCAGCGGCAGGATGCGGCCGGCAAACGGGATGGCCTTGGTCAGCCGGTCGGTGATCGGCATCATGGTGATGACGCCGTCCTCGCCATTGCCGTCCCCGCCGCCGCCCTCACCCTTGGCCGGGGCGTCATGCAGGCCCAGCCGGTTATGGATGCCGGCGGACAGCGCCGACAGCCGGGGGATCAGGCGCGTCAGGTAGGCTGGCGGGAAGATCAGCGTCAGCACCGTGAACGGCAGGATCATGTAAAGGCAGAACCGCCATACCGGCGCCCGGTGCCATAAGCGCGAAAAAGCAGACATTCAGCAGTCCATGCCACGGGCCGCGACGCCTGGTCGGGGCCGGAAACGGGATACCCTCCGCATGGGTCAGGAACTGATCGGCGCGCGCTGGGCGGTGCGGTCGGCATCCGCGATTTCAGCCACGACGCCATCTTCACTGGAAACGACCCGCACCAGTTTCGCCCCCTGCTGGCGGGCGGTGATGAGCGAGTCGCTTATCATGTCCTCGATGGAGCGCGCCAGGTCACGCGCGCTGGCGGCGGGTCCCATGCGGTCCTGCCGGCGCATGACCTCAAACAGCAGGGCGGGGTCGATGCCGCCGGTTTCGACCTTCAGGCCGTAGCTGTCGATCATGGCCTCGATCTCAAGGGCGGACACACGCGCGATGTCGAGTCCTTCCAGCGGGCGGAAGATGAAAATGCGGTCCAGGCGGTTCAGCACTTCCGGCGCGAAACCGGCCTGGCGCAGGGCCTCGACCGATTCGGCGCGCATCTTGTCGGGTTCATCCACCAGCCGGTCCGCGATTTCGGTCAGGGCTTCGGTGGCGATGTTGGACGTCAGCATGAAGATGCAGCGCACGGTGGAAATCTGCTGCCCGGTGGAGGCCTCGGTCACATGGCCATCGTTCCACGCGGTCAGGAACTTCTTGAAAACGTCGGGATGCGCCTTCTCGATCTCATCCAGCAGCACCACCGCGTCGGGCTTTTCCTTCAGCCCGCCGGTCAGCTTGCCGTACGTATCCGACCCCACATATCCCTTGGGCGAGCCGAACAGCTGGGTCGCGGCGTGGGGGGAACTCATCTGCGTCATGTCAAAGTTCAGCAGCGGGCGGTCAAGCTGGCGCGCAAGCTGCTTGGACAGGTAGGTCTTGCCCGTGCCCGGCGGGCCTGCCAGCAGGAAGATGCCCACCGGCTTGCCACGCACCTGCAGCGCCAGGCGGCGGCGCAGCTGGGTCGCCACGTCCTCGCACACCTGGTCCTGGCCGATCACGCGGGCACGCAGGCTTGCGGCCAGTTCCTCCGCGTCGATCACGGTTTCTTTCTGTTCGCGCGCCAGCATTTCCTCCAGCGCGCTGCGATTGGTCAGCCTGGCGAGTACGTCCATTATCCATCCCCGTCTGCGTCGGATCCCCTTGCGGGCCAGTTTTTCGGCCCGGTTCTCGAACCACAGCCCGGTCAGCGCCAGCAAGGCGCTGGCCGCTGCCACGACCGGATAGGCCGGGGCACACCATTCCATGAAATGCCGCAGGCTGGCGAGCGAAAGATGCAACGCCATCGCGGCCTGAAAGCTGCCCAGCACCAGGAAAATGACCATGATGAGGGGTACCAGCCGCTCCATTAGCGCCGGATAGAGCGGTTTCATTGCACGACTACCCCAATCACGATTTCAGTGTCACGCGTCAGCACGGGCAGCGCCGTGGGGCCGGGCACGAACACCGCGCCCGCATGGATGCCCGCAGGCCCCGGGTCCCCCGCCGCGGTGATGGACACGTTGCCCGCCACGCGGATGGGCAGGATGACGCTTTTGGGCTGCGGGCCAAGGTGCACGGTCTGCACCAGCCCAAGCGACTGCACGTTCACCACCGCGTTGCCGCCGGTCATGTCATACATGGGCATGTCGGCCAGGATGATGTCGCGGCGCTTCAGCGCCGCCATGATCTCGGCCTGCTGCTGTATGGTATAGGATGTCTGGCGCAGCATCTCAGCCGCGCGGTCGGGCGAGATCATGGGCATCTGGCCCATCATGTCGGGCCGGTTCTGCACCGGGGCGTTCAGCATGAGGTGCGTGCCGTCGCCGGCGCCACCGCCGCCCGCCTCGGCGGCGACGGGGGGCGTCTGGCTGCCGCTGCCGCCTTCGCGCGCGGCCATGAACCCGCCCGTGCCCAGGCCGCCGCCCGCGACAACGGCCGCGATCAGCCCCACCACAACCAGCCTGCGGCTGGATGAGCGTTCACTGCGTTCCCGTGCGGGTTCCGGCGGTGAGTTCAACGGCGTCATGCGTGCATAATGTGGGTCAGGCATGTGATATGGCAAGACGTTAAGATGCAGGAAATGTAACGTCCGGCCGGACATATAGTTCTTGCGGTTACGGTGGGCGTGACCTATGGTACCGGCAATTCCTTCATCTCTGGTTTTTTCTTTGGGGGGTGGCCGCAGGGCTGCCTTTTTTGCATTGGACGCTGATCTGCCATTCCTGACGGGCCTTGATGCCCGTATTGCCGAAATGATCGCGCCCGCGCTGGCCGACATGGGCTTTGACCTTGTGCGCGTGGCGGTGCTGGGGCGCGAATCCCCCACGGTGCAGATCATGGCGGACCGTGCGGATGGCACGCTCATCGCCATTGAGGACTGCGAACAGATCAGCCATGCGGTGGGCGCGATACTGGATGTCGAGGACCCGCTGCCGGGCGCCTGGACGCTGGAGGTCTCCTCCGCCGGGATCGACCGCCCCCTGACGCGCGCCAAAGACTGGGAGCGTTTCGCGGGCCACCTTGCCCGGGCCGAGATGAACATGCCCATTGATGGCCGCAAGCGCTTTGCCGGTATCGTGCTGGGCGCGCGCGACGGCCACGGCCTGATGCGGCTGGATGACGGGACCGAGGTCGCGCTGCCTTTCGCCGAAATGCGCAAGGCGCGGCTGGTCCTGACCGATGAACTGATCGAGGCGAGCGCCCGGATGATGAAGCCGGATGCCGCCAGCGACGAAAACGGGCCGGAGGATCAAGACACCCCGGCCGGAACGCAGATGGCCCCCGGCAGGCCCGGCCACAAGCCGGCGCGCAAGGCCAACTGAACGATGTTGTGGAGACACTGATGGATACGTCCGTTGCCCGTCCCGAACTGCTGCTGGTTGCCGATGCCGTAGCGCGGGAAAAGTCGATCGACCGTGAGGAAGTGCTGGAAGCGATGGAGCAGGCCATCCAGAAGGCCGGCCGCGCGAAATACGGTCATGAAAAGGATATCCGCGCCACCATCGACCGCAAGACGGGCGATGTCCGGCTGTCGCGCTGGACCGAGGCGGTCGAGACGGTGGAGAACGAGGAAACCCAGATCCCGCTGTACATCGCACGCAAGTTCAAGCCCGAGATCCAGCTTGGGGAATACCTGATCGACCCCCTGCCGCCCATCGATTTCGGCCGCATCGCGGCGCAGACGGCAAAGCAGGTCATTGTCCAGCGCGTGCGCGAATATGAACGCCGCCGCCAGTTCAATGACTTCAAGGACCGCGTGGGCGAAATCGTCAATGGCACCGTCAAGCGCACGGAATACGGCAACCTGCTGGTCGAGATCGGCGATGCCGAGGCCCTGCTGCGCCGTGACGAACTGATCCCGCGCGAAAGCTTCCGCAATTCCGACCGCGTGCGCGCCTACATCTATGATGTGCGTGACGAGCCGCGTGGCCCGCAGATCTTCCTGTCCCGCACGCATCCGGCCTTCCTTGCCAAGCTGTTCGCGCAGGAAGTGCCCGAGATCTATGACGGCATCATCGAGATCAAGGCCGTGGCGCGCGACCCCGGCTCGCGGGCGAAGATGGCCGTCATCTCCCGCGATGCGTCGATCGATCCGGTCGGCGCCTGCGTGGGCGTGCGCGGCCGCCGCGTTCAGGAAGTCGTGAAGGAACTGCAGGGCGAAAAGATCGATATCATCCCGTGGAGTCCGCAGGCCGCGACCTTTGTCGTCAACGCCCTTGCCCCGGCCGAGGTCAGCAAGGTGGTGATGGATGAGGAAGCGGGCCGGGTCGAGGTGGTCGTCCCCGATGACCAGCTCAGCCTTGCCATCGGGCGGCGCGGGCAGAATGTCCGCCTTGCCAGCCAGTTGACGCGCTGGGACATCGACATCCTGACCGAAGCCGAGGAATCGGAACGCCGCCAGGAAGAATTCCGTCGGCGCAGCAACCTGTTTGTCGAGGCGCTGGACGTTGATGACGTCATCGCGGGCCTGCTGGTGACCGAAGGGTTCCATTCCATCGAGGAACTGGCATTCGCCGACCCCGAGGAACTGGCCAACATCGAAGGCTTTGACGAGGACGTGGCCAGTGAGCTGGTCCGCCGCGCCGAAGGCTACCTTGCGGGCCAGGAAGAAGAACTGGACAACAGGCGCCGGGCGCTGGGTGTCACCGATGACATCGCGGCGCTGGGCGTGTTCACCAACCAGATGCTGGTGACGCTGGGTGAGAAGGGCATAAAGACGCTTGATGACCTGGCCGACCTGGCCGGTGACGAACTGGTTGAAATCCTCGGCAGCGATGCGATTGACGAGGATGCGGCCAACGAAATCATCATGGCGGCCCGCGCGCACTGGTTTGATGAAGATGACAGGGCGGGCGGAAACACGGCCGACGAACAGGAGACGACCGACGTCTGAGCAGGGGGATCCAAACGCGGAAGACGCGGGCGACACGGAACAGGAAGAGCGCGGTCCGCTGCGCCGCTGCGCCGTCACCCGCGTCCGGCTGCCGAAAGAGGAAATGATCAGGTTCGTCATTTCCCCCGACGGAGTCGTGATCCCTGATCTTTCCGCACGTCTGCCCGGACGGGGAATTTGGTTGAGCGCACGTGCGGATGTGTTAGAAACAGCACGCACACGTGGCGCATTCGCACGCGCGGCACGGGGAAGGGTTGTTATTCACCCTGACCTGACCCATCTTGTTGAAGACGGGTTGCTGCGGCGCATGATGGATGTTGCAGGGCTGGCACGGCGGGCCGGGCAGATTGTCTGTGGCTTTGCCAAGGTGCGTGAGTGGGTTGTGGGCGGTCGGGCCGGTCTGGTTATACAGGCCGCCGATGGCAGCCCCGACGAGAGGAAGAGAGTTTTGTCTGGTGCACGGGACCTTCCGGTTACGGTTGTTCCTACGGCATCGGGTCTGGGTGCGGCATTTGGCCGCGACCATGTTGTTCATGCGGCGATGCTGCATGGTGAACTGGCGCGCCGATTCCGTATCGAGAGTGAACGTTTTGCGGGTTTGTCCGGCAGGACCAGCCCGAATTCGGCGGAGCGGTCCGCCGGACGGTGTGAACAGGCGGGTACATGAGCGAAGGCAACGATCAGGATCAGGGTAAGGGACGCTTGTCCCTGCGGCCGGCGGGCCGTAGGGAAGTCGGACGGACGGTGGATGCCGGTTCCGTGCGACAGAGCTTCAGCCATGGTCGTTCAAAGGTGGTTCAGGTCGAGGTGCGCAAGAAGCGCGGGGCCGGGGCCGCAGGTAACGGATCGGGGCCGGCTGGCGGTCGCGCCGGGGGACGGGGTGGTCGCGCGCTGACGGCAGCCGAGCTGGCAACCCGCCAGCGCGTGCTGGACGAACAGCGCCGCGCCGCCATCCAGCGCGAAAAGGAAGCGCGCGAGCAGGAAAAGATCACGATCCTTTCCGCCGCGGAAGAAGCCCGTCGCCAGGAAGAGGAAAATGCCCGCCGTGCCGAAGAAGAGGCACGCGCAAAGGCAGATGCCGCCGCCGAGGCCGAGGCCCGCAAGCACGAAGCCCGCAGCGCCGCGACGCAGGCCATGCCCGAACCGGCCGAGTCCACCGAGCCGGAAGGGCCGGTTGTCTCGTCCGTGCCGATTCCCGGTGAGGTCACGCTCGCGCCGCCGATGCAGCGCCTGCGTCCGCTGGCCGAACGTGCGATCATGCCGGCACAGCCGCTGCGCCCGGCGCGCCCGGCAGGTGGCGGCAATGCAGCCGGCGCCGCCAGTGGCCGCGCCGCCGCCGGTGCTGGCGAGACGCTGCGCCTGCGCAGTGGCCGTGCGGAAGGGGGCGAGGAAGAACGTCGCCCCAGCCGCCGTCCCGGCAACGCCGCACCCGGTCGCCGCCCGTCGGGCGGAGCGAAGAAGAACAATGACAGCCGTCGCGCCGGTCGCATTGACGTGCAGGCCGCGATCGAGGGGGATGACGACAAGACCCGTTCACTCGCCTCCGTCCGCCGTCAGCGTGAGCGTGAGCGCCGCCAGGCGGAACTGGAACGCCTGCGCTCCGATCAGGTCCGCGTGGTGCGCGACGTGGTCCTGCCCGAAACCATCACGGTGCAGGAACTCGCCAACCGTATGGCCGCCCGTCAGGGCGAGGTCATCAAGGCGCTGATGAAAATGGGCGTCATGGCGACGGTTACGCAGTCGCTCGACGCGGATACGGCTGAACTGGTCGTGCAGGAATTCGGCCACCGCGTGCGCCGTGTCTCCGACAGCGATGTTGAAATCGGGATCGAGGGCATCGAGGACAGGGCCGAGGACCTCAAGCCGCGTCCGCCGGTCGTGACCGTCATGGGCCATGTCGATCACGGCAAGACCTCGCTGCTAGACGCGCTGCGCACCACCGATGTCGCCAATGGCGAAGCCGGTGGCATCACGCAGCATATCGGCGCCTATCAGGTAACCCTGGCATCGGGTGCGAAGATTACCTTCATCGACACCCCGGGCCATGAGGCCTTTACGGCCATGCGTGCCCGTGGTGCATCGGTAACCGACGTGGTGGTGCTGGTGGTTGCGGCGGATGACGGCGTGATGCCGCAGACGATCGAGGCCATCAAGCATGCCAAGGCGGCCGATGCCCCGATCATCGTGGCGATCAACAAGTGCGACAAGCCGGGCGCGAACCCCGACCGCGTGCGCCAGGAACTGCTGAACCACGAAATCGTGGTGGAAAGCATGGGTGGCGACACGCAGGATGTCGAAGTCTCGGCGCTCAAGCGCACCGGGCTGGACAAGCTTGAGGAAGCCATCCTGCTGCAGGCTGAAATCCTTGACCTGAAGGCCAATCCGGATCGTGTCGCCGAGGGTTCGGTAATCGAAAGCCGCCTTGACCGTGGCCGTGGCCCGGTTGCGACCGTGCTGGTCCAGAAGGGCACGCTGCGCCGCACCGATATCGTGGTGGCCGGGGCCGAATGGGGCCGCGTCCGCGCCATGATCGACGATCGCAACCGCCAGCTTGGCGAAGCCGGTCCGTCCATGCCGGTCGAAATCCTGGGCATTACCGGGGTACCGGGCGCGGGTGAGCCGTTCGTGGTGGTGGAAAACGAGAACCGCGCACGCGAAATCTCGGAATTCCGTCAGCGCGTGATCAAGGATCGCACGGCAGCCGGCCAGACCGCCGCACGCGGCACGCTGGACCAGATGCTGGCCCGTATCCAGGCTGGTGCGCAGAAGGAAGTGGCCGTCCTGATCAAGGCGGACGTGCAGGGTTCGGCCGAAGCCCTTGAGGCGACGGTGCAGAAGCTGGAGCATGAGGAAGTCAAGATCCGCGTGCTGAACGCAACGGTTGGCCAAATCACCGAAAGTGATGTGCAACTGGCCAAGGCGTCCGGCGCCGTCATCATCGCCTTCAACGTCCGCGCCACGGCGCAGGCGCGTGAGCTGGCGCAGCGTGAGGGCGTGGATATCCGCTACTATTCCATCATCTATCAGGTTGCTGATGATGTGGAGCAGCTGGTCCGTGGCAAGATCGCGCCCAAGCATCGCGAGAAGTTCCTGGGTTACGCCGAAATCCGCAAGGTTTTCGAAATTACCAAGGTGGGCAAGGTCGCCGGTTGTTACGTTACCGAAGGCGTGGTCAAGCGTGGCTGTGGCGTGCGCCTGCTGCGTGACAACGTCGTGATCCATGAAGGTGAGCTGAGCCAGCTCAAGCGCTTCAAGGATGACGTCAAGGAAGTGGCGCGCGGTTACGAGTGCGGCCTGTCCTTTGCCGGGTATAACGACCTGCGCGAGGGTGACGTGGTCGAATGTTATGAAATGGAACTCGTCCCGGCATGAGCCGTAATTCATCCAGAAAAGGGATGAGCGAGAGCGGGCCGGCAGGGAAACTTGCCGGCCATTCCGCGTCTGGTCCCTCGCAGCGGCAGTTGCGCGTGGCGGAAGAAGTCCGTCGCGTGCTGGCGGAAATATTTGCCCGCACCGAATTCCGCGACCCTGACCTGGCCGATGTGCGCATTACGGTGACCGAAGTGCGTATCTCGCCCGATCTCAAGCATGCCACCGTATTCGTGGCGCGTCTGGGTCGCAGCGATGTGGCGGAACTGCTGCCCGCGCTCAAGCGTGTAACGCCTTTCCTGCGCACGCGCCTGTCGCACGCCTTGCGCCTGCGTGGTGTGCCCGACCTGCATTTCCAGCCCGATACGGCACTGGATTACGCAATGGAGGTCGATAACATGCTACGCCAGCCGGAAGTCCGGCGGGATCTGGAGGACTGAAGCCTCCCGCTTCAGCCGTCTTTCCATCAAGCAAAAGTTTTTGGTGAAGCTTTTTTCCAAAAAGCTTCGGGGAACGCCGCTTTCTTGAAAAGGACAGCACCCGGAAACTTCCATTGTTTCCATGAAAAAAGGCCGGTCATGGCATAATGCCGGACCGGCTTTTTTCATGGTCCCGATCCGGGACAGGGATCAGTTACGCCGCCCCATCAGCAGCAGTTGCGGGTTGCGTTCTACGTCGGTGGCGAATCCACGCAGGGCGGCGGCGGCGGCGGCAAGGTCACGCAGTGACGAATCGATATTGGAACGGTCGGCGGAGCTGGGCGCGGTAATGTCATGCAGGCCGGCCAGCGCGCCCTTGGCCTCGGTCACCGTTTCATTGGAATTGACCAGCAGGGTATGCAGTTCGCCGCCACGCGCATCCAGCTGCGCCGTGCCGGTATCGGCCAGGTTGTTGATGGAGGCCAGCGTCGTATCCATATGGTGGTCCAGGTCACGGATCGCATCGGTCGCGGTGTCCACCGTCACCCGCGTATGGTCGGACGTGGCGCGCACGCTGTCCACCAGCGGGGGCAGGTCCTTGTCCAGCTTGTCCGCCAGCGTGCGGATGCTGACCAGCATGGCGTCGGCGTTGTTGGCGATGTTCTTCAGCGGCAGCGCCGTCAGCGCGTCGGTCAGCTTCTGCATTTCCGATTCACGCGCCGGGATTTCCGGCAGTGCGCTGATGCCGGGATGCAGGTGCGCGGGCACGCTGGGGTCGAAGGTCAGGTCGATTTCTTCCTGGCCGGTAACAAAGCTCTGCATATGCAGTTCGGCGCGCAATCCGTTTTCCACCAGTTTTGGCAGTTCGCGGCTGTCCAGCACCCTGCCATGGCCGCCCGCCATACGCGCGCCATTGGCCTGCAGTTCCAGTGTTACGGGAATGAGGGCCTGATGCGTCTGGGGATCGAACTGGACGGCGATATGTTCCACATGGCCGACCTGCACGCCGTCGAAGGTGACGGGCGCGCCTACGCCCAGCCCGTTGATGGGGCTGTCGAACACCACAACGGCCCGACTGGTGGGGGAAAAGGGATGAAACTGTCCGAACAGCGCTATGGCCGTCACACCAAGCAGGGCTCCACCCAACACAAATGCACCGACCGTGGTCTGCCGTTCAGCCATGGTGTTCAGGTCTCCCTAGACGCAGAATAAAAAACGATTGCGGACACATTCGGCCACGTGTCCGTTTGCTGCAAGATGACATTACATCCACGACAGGCAAAGCAGGCTGCGGGGATGGCAGGCATGTGCCCGCTTCGCCTTTTACCACGTGTGGCGCGGGCGGCCAGCCCCGGTGGCGGAATGGGGCATTGCCGTGCATGCGTGCCTCGTCTAAACGCACGGCATTCCCCCCCTCATGATGCAAGGTGCCTGCAATGGGACGCAAACGTGGACGCCCGCTTGATGGCTGGCTGATAGTGGACAAGCCATTGGGAATGACCTCCACCCAGGTCGTGGGCCGTGTGCGCTACCTGTTTGACGCGGCCAAGGCGGGACATGGCGGCACGCTGGACCCGCTGGCGACGGGGCTGCTGCCCGTGGCCTTTGGCAGGGCGACCAAGACCGTGCCTTATATAATGGATGGCACCAAGCGCTATCACTTCACCCTGCGCATCGGGGAAGCACGCGACAGTGATGACGCGGAAGGCAGCGTGACCGCCGTGTCGGACGTGCGGCCCGACAATGCCGCGTTCGAGGCGGCCCTTGCCGCCTTCCGTGGCGACATCATGCAGGTGCCGCCGGTCTTTTCGGCGCTGAAGGTCGGAGGCAGGCGGTCCTATGACATGGCGCGCGCGGGCAATGCGCCCGAACTGCCCCCCCGTCCCGCGCGGATCGACCGGTTTGAACTGATTGCCCGCCCCGATGCCGATACGGCGGTGTTCGAGGTGGAATCGGGCAAGGGCGTGTACATGCGCGCGCTGGCCCGCGATATCGCGTTGGCCTGCGGCACGGTGGGGCATGTGGCGGCGCTGCGGCGGCTGAACGTCGGGCCTTTTGATGAATCCCATGCGATTCCACTGGACAAAATTGTCGCAAGCGCCGACAACGCGCCTGCCCCACCGGATCTGCTGCTTCCGGTCGCGACCGCGCTGGCCGACATCCCGGCGCTGGCCCTGACCCGTGAGGAAGCGGATGCCCTGTCATTTGGCCAGGCGATTGACCTGAACCAGCTGGCGGACCGGATGCCGGAACATACCGACCCCCGCTCGGGTGTCGTGCGTGCGATGGATGGGGCGCGTGTGGTCGGGCTGTGCCGCCCCGAAGGCGGCCTGCTGCGATCGGTACGCATGCTGTGAACCGAATGATCAATGGAGATGACGATGTCGATTACTGCTGAACGCCGCACGGCGCTTATTGGCGAATACCGCAATGCCGCGACGGACACGGGTTCGCCGGAAGTACAGGTTGCCCTGCTGACCGAGCGGATCGTGAACCTGACCGATCACCTGAAGACCCACGCGAAGGATTTCCATTCGCGCCGTGGCCTGCTGATGCTGGTCGGCCGCCGCCGCCGCCTGCTGGACTATGTCAAGCGCAAGGACCAGGCCCGTTACGAAACGCTGATCAAGCGCCTCGGCCTGCGTCGCTGATTTGCGACATGGCGGGAACGCGGTCATAATGCGTACCCGCACGGTCTGAACGGCCACGGTGCATGCAGGTGCATGGCCGTGGCCGATCGGGCCGGATATTTTCTGGCGCCCCCAGGGGCGCTGCCAACACGCTGCCATGTCATGGCGGAGATGTCCGGACCCGGATCGCAGCGTTTCAGGCCACATGGTGTTCTGGCGGCCGTGCCGTCGCGCTCCATGCCGTCCGAGGCGCTGCCATCATACGTTCCCATGTCCGGCCCGCCTGCATTGCGGCAGTCAACGGACAGGGTTGTCTGGATGTTTAATTATTTTCGCAAGGAAATCGAATGGGGCGGCCGCCCGCTGGTGCTGGAAACGGGCAAGATCGCCCGTCAGGCCGATGGCGCGGTTGTCGTAACCTATGGCGATACGGTGGTGCTGTGCACCGCCGTTGGCGCCAAGAGCGTGAAGCCGGGGCAGGATTTCTTCCCGCTGACGGTCAACTATCAGGAAAAGGCCTACGCCGCAGGCAAGATCCCCGGTGGCTTCTTCAAGCGTGAAGGCCGCCCGAGCGAGGCCGAGGTGCTGAACTCCCGCCTGATCGACCGCCCGATCCGGCCGCTGTTCCCCGAAAACTTCCGCAATGAAGTGCAGGTCGTCGCCACCGTGCTCAGCCACGACATGGAAAACGACCCCGCTGTTGTGGCGCTGATCGGCTGTTCGGCCGCGCTGACGCTGTCGGGCATTCCGTTCTTCGGTCCCGTGGGTGCTGCCCGCGTGGGATACAGCAACGGCAAGTACGTGCTGAACCCGACCATTTCCCAGCTCAAGGACAGCGAGCTGGACCTGGTCGTGGCCGGCACGTCCGAAGGCGTGCTGATGGTCGAGTCCGAGGCGGTGGAACTGTCCGAGGACGTGATGCTGGGTGCCGTGACCTTCGGCCATGAAGCCTTCCAGCCGGTGATCGACCTGATCATCGACCTGGCCGAAAGTGCCGCCAAGGCACCGTGGGATCTGGCCGAGCCGACGGCCGAGGAAATCAAGCTGCGCAAGAAGGTGGACAAGGCCGGTCGCGCCCTGATCGCCGAGGCGTACAAGGAACGCGCCAAGCAGGTGCGTTACAAGAAGGTTGCCGCAGCCCGTGAAGCCATCCTCGCCAAGATTGGCGAGGCCGATGCCGATGCCGCCAAGCCCATGATCAAGGACCTGGAAGCCGACGTGGTCCGCACCGAGGTGCTGGATACCGGCTTCCGTATCGATGGCCGTAACCTGGAAACGATCCGCCCGATCGTGTCCGAAGTCGGCATCCTGCCGCGCGCGCATGGGTCCGCCCTGTTCACCCGTGGCGAGACGCAGGCCCTTGTGGTCGCGACCCTTGGCACCGGCCAGGACGAGCAGATCGTGGACGCGCTGGAAGGCGAATACCGCAACAACTTCATGCTGCACTACAACTTCCCGCCCTTCTCGGTCGGTGAGTGCGGGCGCATGGGGTCCCCCGGCCGTCGTGAAATCGGCCACGGCAAGCTGGCATGGCGTGCGATCCACCCGCTGCTGCCGGGCAAGGACACCTTCCCGTACACCATGCGTGTGGTGTCCGAGATCACGGAAAGCAATGGCTCGTCCTCCATGGCGACCGTATGCGGCGCCTCGCTTGCGCTGATGGATGCCGGTGTGCCGCTGAAGCGCCCGGTGGCCGGTATCGCCATGGGCCTGATCAAGGAAGACGAGGACTTCGCCGTCCTGTCCGACATCCTTGGCGATGAAGACCACCTGGGCGACATGGACTTCAAGGTGGCGGGCACCGAGCAGGGTGTCACCGCGCTGCAGATGGACATCAAGATCACGTCGATTACGCCCGAAATCATGAAGATCGCGCTGGGCCAGGCCCGTCAGGGTCGCCTGCACATCCTGGGTGAAATGGCCAAGGCGCTGACCGAAGGCCGCACGGATGTATCCTCCTCGGCTCCCAAGATCACCACGATCTCGGTGCCCAAGGAAAAGATCCGCGACGTGATCGGCCAGGGCGGTAAAGTTATCCGTGAGATCGTTGAATATTCGGGTGCGAAGATCGACATCAACGACGACGGCACGATCATGATCGCCGCGTCGTCCGACGATCAGGCCGAAAAGGCCATCGAACGGATCCGTGGCATCGTGGCGGAACCCGAAGTGGGCCACATCTATAACGGCAAGGTCGTCAAGACCGCCGATTTCGGTGCGTTCGTCAACTTCCTTGGCCCCCGTGACGGGCTGGTTCACATTTCCGAACTGGCGCAGGGCCGTGTCTCCAAGACGACCGATGTCGTCAAGCAGGGAGACGAGGTGAAGGTGAAGGTCCTGGGCTTTGACGATCGCGGCAAGGTCAAGCTGTCCATGCGCGTGGTCGACCAGGAAACCGGCGCCGATATCACCGAGACAGTGGGTGCCAAGCCCGGTCGTGCGCCCGCGCGCTAAGACGCGGCCCCGACCTGTATGACACCCGGCGGCGGGATGTGCCCGGCATGGGCGTCCCGCCGCGCGGGCAGACACATGACGATGGAATGGTGATGAAGCCGATCAATGCGATCCGTATGGGCGGGACGGATATTCTGCCCCTGGTCGAAGGGGGGAAGGGCGTCTCGATCTCAACCGGCATATCCGCCGGGCACTGGGCGGCAGCCGGGGGGGCGGGCACGGTCTCGATCGTGAATGCCGATTCCTATGACAAGGATGGCAACGTCGTCCCGCAGGTCTATCATGGTAAAACACGGCGCGAGCGGCACGAGGAACTGATTGATTACGCCATTCGCGGCGGGATCGCGCAGGCCCGCATCGCGCATGAAATCGCAGGCGGCAGGGGGCGTATCCATGCCAACATCCTGTGGGAAATGGGGGGCGCGGAACGCGTCATAAACGGGGTGCTGGAGGGTGCGCCGGGCATGATCCAGGGCCTGACCTGTGGCGCGGGCATGCCGTACCGCCTGTCGGAAATCGCGGCGCGGTTCGGTATCCATTATTACCCCATCGTATCATCCGCCCGTGCGTTCAACGCCCTGTGGCGGCGTTCGTACCACAAGACGGGCGAACTGCTGGGTGCGGTGGTGTACGAAGACCCGTGGCGCGCGGGTGGCCATAACGGCCTGTCCAACACCGAAAACCCGCTGGCGCCGGAAGACCCCTTCCCCCGCGTACTGGCGTTGCGCAAGCAGATGCGGGCCTTTGGCCTGGATGACACCCCCATCATCATGGCCGGTGGCGTGTGGTGGCTGGAGGAATGGCAGGACTGGATCGACAACCTCGAACTCGGGCCGATCGTGTTCCAGTTCGGCACCCGTCCGCTGCTGACGCGCGAAAGCCCGATTCCCGATGCGTGGAAACAGCGCCTGCTGACGCTGAAGAAGGGGGATGTGTTCCTCAACCGTTTCTCGCCCACCGGCTTCTATTCATCGGCGGTGAACAATTCGTTCCTGCGTGAATTGCGGGGACGGTCGGAACGGCAGGTCCCGTTCTCCCCCGAAGCACTGGGCGAGCATACGGCGGTGCTGGCCATCGGCGCGCGTGGGCGGCAGGTTTACGTTACCCCGGCCGATGCGCAGCGCGCGCGGCTGTGGATCGAGGAAGGCCATACCGAGGCCATGCGGACGCCGGATAACACGCTGGTGTTTGTGGCCCCGGAACGGGCGCGTGAAATCCTGGCCGATCAGGGGGCCTGCATGGGCTGCCTGTCGGAATGCCGCTTTTCCAACTGGTCGCAGAAGCCGCCCGCCTATTCCAACGGGCACAAGGCGGACCCGCGTTCCTACTGCATCCAGAAAACGTTGCAGGCGGCGGCCCACGCCCATGGGCCGGATCAGGCGGATGTGATTGACCATAACCTCATGTTCGGCGGCACGAACGCGTGGCGTTTCGCGACTGACCCGTTCTATGCCAACGGCTTCGTACCCACCGTGGCCCAGCTTCTGGAACGGATCATGACCGGGCGCTGAGCCGGTTCCGGCAGATGCGAAAGAAAAGGCCGACTCCCGGTAAGGGGTCGGCCTTTTTCATGATCAAAAAACAATAAAAGCCTAGCCCTGCCGCAGGACATCCGAAATCTCGATCAGGAAATCCAGCACGGTACGGGTACGCAGCGGCAGCGTGCGCGGCCCCGTATGGACGGCGTAGAATGGCAGTTCCGGTATCGTCCATTCCGGCAGCAGGTGCTTCAGCCGCCCGGCCGCAATGTCTTCTTCCGCCTGGAATGTCGGCAGCATGCCAATTCCCAGCCCGGCCCGCACCGCCTGCAACACGGCTTCGCTGCTGTTGGCGCGGAATGGGCCACTGGCCGCGACCGTGGTTTCGGCCTCACCCTTGCGGGCAAACTGCCAGTCATGGCGGGTGCCCCCATAGCTATAGGCAATGCAGGGATGGTTGAGCAGGTCACGCGGGTGTTCGGGCGTGCCACGGCGGGCGAGGTAGTCGGTCGACGCCACCACGCAGCGATGGACCGAGCCAAGCCTGCGGGCGATCAGCGACCCTTCGGCAATGGAACCGATGCGGATGGCAAGGTCCAGCCCTTCTTCCACCAGGTCACCGAATCCATCGCGCATGACCAGTTCAACCGACAGGTCGGGATGTTCCTCCAGCAGGCTGTTCAGCCGGCTGGTCAGGTACAGGCCGAACGCCGTGGTCACCCCCAGCCGCACCAGCCCCGAAACCGAGGCACGCCTGCGGCCAAGCGCCGTTTCCGCCGTTTCCAGTATTTCCAGCACTTCATAGGCATGCGGCAACAGGCTGCGCCCGTCTTCCGTCATCATCAGGCTGCGGGTGGTCCGGGCAAACAGGGTTGCGCCGTAATGGGCTTCAAGCAACGCAATATGACGGGAAATGGTGGGCTGGCTGGCCCCCGTTTCCCTTGATACCGCCGAGAATGAACCCGTGGCGGCCACACGGACGAAGCTATGCAAGGCAGAAAGCAGATCCATGAAGCCCCAGCATCCTCAACTATGTTATTACATAGTTACAGTTTTAAGCGGCATCTTATTTATGCACAATACAGAGAAAAGACACCACCGATATGTGTAAAATGCAACGGTAACGCCGCTAACCTATGCTGGATATGCATATATGATCTGTTCATAAAAAACGGCGGCCCGCATCATACGGGCCGCCGCCTTATCATTCCATCCCGGCAAAAACCGGGACAGGCCGTGTGATTACGCGGCCTTGGTCATGCCACGCAGCACGGTCTGGAGAATGCCGCCATTGCGGAAATACTCCACCTCATCCAGCGTATCGACGCGGCACAGCAGGGGCACATCCTGCTTGGAGCCATCGGCGCGGGTGATGGTCATGGTCATCGTCATACGCGGCGTGATCTTGTCCAGCCCGCGGATTTCGAAGGTCTCATCCCCCTTCAGGCCCAGCGTCTTGCGCGTTGTGCCTTCCTCGAACAGGAGCGGCAGCACGCCCATGCCCACCAGGTTGGAACGGTGGATACGCTCGAAGCTTTCGGCAATCACCGCACGCACGCCCAGCAGCAGGGTGCCCTTGGCCGCCCAGTCGCGCGAGGAACCCATGCCGTATTCCTTGCCGCCGATCACGACCAGGGGCACGCCTTCCTTCTTGTATTCCATCGCCACATCATAGATGGAGCCTTCCTTGCCGTCCGGGAAGTGCTTGGACACGCCCCCTTCGGTGCCGGGCAGCATCTCGTTCTTGATGCGGATGTTGGCGAACGTGCCACGCACCATCACGCGGTCATTGCCACGACGCGACCCGTAGGAGTTGAAGTCCTTCTTCGCGACACCATGGGCTTCAAGGTACTTGCCGGCAGGCGAGCTTTCCTTGATCGCGCCCGCAGGCGAGATGTGGTCGGTCGTGATGTTGTCACCCAGCAGGGCCAGCAGGCGCGCGCCGATGATGTCGCTACGCGGCTGGGGTTCGGGGGTGATGTCCTGGAAGTACGGCGGGTCCTGCACGTAGGTGGAGGATGCATCCCACTTGTAGGTCTCGGAACCGGTGGCGACTTTCAGCGCCTGCCATTCCTTCGTGCCCTGGCTTACGTGCTTGTAGCGGTTGATGAACTCCTCACGCGTGATCGCGGACCCGATCAGGGCGGCGATCTCGTGGTTGGTCGGCCAGATGTCCTTCAGGTACACCAGCTTGCCGTCCTTGGAGGTGCCCAGCGGCGTGGTGGTGATGTCCTCACGCATGGTGCCCAGCAGGGAATACGCCACGACCAGCGGCGGGCTGGCGAGGTAGTTGGCGCGCACGTTCGGCGAGATACGGCCTTCGAAGTTACGGTTGCCCGAAAGCACCGACACCGCAACCAGCTTGTTGCCTTCGATCGCATCGACGATGTGATCTTCCAGCGGGCCGGAGTTGCCGATACACGTCGTGCAGCCATAGCCCACCGTGTTGAAGCCCATCGCGTCCAGTTCGGCCTGCAGGCCCGCGCGGTTGAGGTAGTCGGTCACAACCTGCGACCCCGGTGCGAGCGAGGTCTTGACCCACGGCTTGGGCTTCAGGCCCAGCGCACGCGCCTTTTTCGCCACCAGGCCAGCCGCGATCAGCACGGCGGGGTTGGAGGTGTTGGTGCAGGACGTGATGGCCGCGATCACCACGTCGCCGTGGCCGATCTCGTAATTGGTGCCGGCCACCTTGGCCTTCTTGTCCTTGTCAGCCGCGGGCACGCCCAGGCTGCCGGTCAGTTCGGTCTCGAACGCCTTGTCGGCACCCTTCAGCACGACGCGGTCCTGCGGGCGCTTGGGGCCGGCGATGGACGGCACGATGGTCTCAAGGTTGAGTTCCAGCGTATCGGTGAACACGGGATGCGCCGATTCGGCATGACGGAACATGCCCTGCGCCTTCAGGTATTCTTCCGTCAGCTTGATGCGGTGTTCCTCACGCCCGGTCTGGCGCAGGTAATCCAGCGTCAGGTTGTCAACCGGGAAGAAGCCGCAGGTCGCGCCATATTCCGGGGCCATGTTGGCGATGGTCGCGCGGTCGGCAACCGGCAGGTGGTCAAGGGCGGGGCCGAAGAATTCGACGAACTTGCCGACAACGCCCTTCTTGCGCAGCATCTGGGTGACCGTCAGCACCAGGTCGGTGGCGGTGGCGCCCTCGGGCAGCTTGCCAACCAGCTTGAAGCCGATCACGTCGGGGATGAGCATGGCGATCGGCTGGCCCAGCATCGCGGCTTCCGCCTCGATGCCGCCCACGCCCCAGCCCAGAACGCCCATGCCGTTGACCATGGTGGTGTGGCTGTCGGTGCCGAACAGGGTATCGGGATAGGCATAGTCCTTGCCACCCACATGCGCCGTCCACACCGCCTGCGCGATGTATTCCAGGTTCACCTGGTGGCAGATCCCGGTGCCCGGCGGCACGACAGAGAAGTTTTCAAACGCTTCCTGGCCCCAGCGCAGGAAGGCGTAGCGTTCGCCATTGCGCTCGAACTCGATGGTCACGTTGTCCTGCAGTGCTTCGGGCGAGCCGGCCACGTCCACCATGACCGAATGGTCGATCACCAGGTTGACGGGAACCAGCGGGTTCACCTTCTGCGGGTCGCCCTTCAGCTTCAGGATACCGTCGCGCATCGCGGCCAGGTCGACCACGGCGGGAACGCCGGTGAAATCCTGCATCAGGATACGCGCGGGCTTGAAGGGAACTTCCTTCGTGCTGCGCCCTTCCTTCAGCCATTCGGCGATGGCCTTGGCATCCTTGACCGAGTAGGAATGCCCGTCCTCGAACCGCAGCACGTTTTCCAGCAGCACTTTCAGGCTGACCGGCAGGCGGCCGACGGAGCCGATCGTCTTTTCAGCTTCCGGGATTGAGAAATAATGATAGGTCTTGCCGTCCACATTCAGTGTGCGGCCCGTTTTCATTGAGTCGTGCCCAACCGTCTTCATTGGCTTTGTTTCCTCCGAGGCATCAGCAACGGATCGTCCCGTATGACCGTTTTCCCGCGCCCCACTTCCATGGGGCGTGATTTGCGGCCTTGTCGGGGACAACCTGCTTGATCTCCCAACGGGGGTAGAACATACCCGGACGCGGTTGCGACACAAGCTGGACCGGGTAACAAGAAAGCGGGAGCAGGCGTTTTTTTCATCCGCCCGCCCCATCACCCACCGATCGGAGGATTTCCGTCATTCCTGCCTTTACTCCCCCCGGCCGCCCCCTGCTGGAAGTGGAAAATATATCGGTTTTCCGCGGTGAACGGCTGGTTCTGGACCGTGTCGGCTTTACGCTGGGCGCGGGCGACGCCCTGCTCCTGACCGGGCCAAACGGTGCTGGAAAGTCCACCTTGCTGCGCGTGCTTGCGGGTCTGCGCAAACCGGAAGGCGGCCATGTCCTGTGGTCCGGGGTCGATGCGCTGGCCGATCGCAGCCAGCATGCCGGACGGGTGGCCTATCTGGGCCATCAGGACGCGCTGAAGCTTGGGCTGACACTGCGCGAAAACCTGACGCTGGCGGCGCGCGCAAGTGGCGGGAATCCTGATTCATGCATGAAATCTCTCAACATTTCCGGGCTGGCCGACCTGCCCGCGCGCATGCTGTCGGCGGGGCAGAAACGCCGCGCGGCGCTGGCGCGCGTCCTGCTGGCGCAGGCCCCGCTATGGCTGCTGGATGAACCCAGCCTGGGGCTGGACATCAACACGATGGGCCTGCTGGGCACCCTGTTTGCGGCCCACCGGCAGGCTGGCGGAATTGTGATTGCAACCACCCATGTTCCCCTGCCCCTTCCCAATGCCCGCACGCTGGCGCTGCCGGGCCTGAACGAATCCGACATCCCGCAACCGATGGAGGATTTCCCCGAGGACGACCTGCTGTGAAATTCCAGATTCCCTCCCTCATCATGGCCATTCTGGAACGTGACCTGCGGCTTGCCCTGCGCCATGGGGCGGACACGCTTGGCGCGGTGCTGTTCTTCATCCTTGCCGGCGCGCTGTTCCCGCTGGCCCTTGGCCCCTCGCCCGAACTGCTGCGGCGCATGGCGCCGGGCATTGTCTGGGTCTGCGCGCTGCTGGCCGCCCTGCTGCCGCTGGACCGCCTGTTCGGCGCGGAGCTGGAGGACGGGTCACTGGACCATCTCCTGATGACCGGGCTGCCCGCCTCCCTCATCGCGCTGGCGAAAATGATGGCCCACTGGCTGACAACCGGCCTGCCGCTGCTGCTGGCGGCGGGGCCGCTGGCCATCATGCTGGGCATGCCCTCGGGCAGCATGGTCGTGCTGCTGACGGGGCTGTTCCTTGGCACGCTGATCCTGTCGCTGATCGGGGGCATGGCGGCGTCGGTGGTGCTGGGCGCGCGGCGGGGCGGCGTGCTGCTGCCGCTGCTGGTGCTGCCGCTGACCACGCCCGCGCTGATCTTTGGCGCGGCGGCGCTGGATGCGGCCCAGACCGGCCTGTCCTGGGGGCCGGACCTTGAACTGCTGGGCGCCTTTCTGGCGGCGGCGATTCCCCTGTGCCCGCTGGCGGCGGGGGCCGGATTGCGGGCTGCTGTGGAATAAAAAAGACGTTTTTGGTGAAGCTTTTTTCAAGAAGCTTCGAAAAACGCCGCCTTTTTGAAAAAAGGCGGTACCCAAAAACTTTTATTATTTATCAATGTGTTATTTGCGAACGCTCTAAGGGTGACTGCCCGGTTTGGGTACCGTGGCGGCGTCAACGTCAAACGGCAACGTCCCCTGCGCCGGATCACCCGTCCGCGCCCGCATGCGCCAGTGCAGGACGTAATGCCCCGGTGTCAGCGCCACGCTGGTGGCAATGGACTGCTGTTCATCATCAGTGGGCGATGCGGGCAGCAGTTGCGGCACCCCGCCGGGGCCAAGCAGCAGCAGGCGGGCGCGGAACGGGTCGATCACGGTGTCGAACGACAGCTTCACGGCCACGTTGCCCGCGGCGACATGCTGGCCCGGCGTGGGTTCGGAATGCACCAGCGCCGGGGCGGCACTGGCCTGCACTATCACCATGCCGGACAGGATGGCGGCCAGGCCAAGCATGCGCAGCATTGAAAAAAGGGACACGGGAACGACACCTCCGGCATGGTTGGACTGCCGTGTGTATTCCCCCGATATGCGAAGGGCGGCAAGACCTTCGTCCCGCCGCCCCGCATTTTGCCTGGCCCCATGGGCCATGGCGTATCAGATATAATGTTCCTGGATCGGCTTCAGCCCGTTGAACCCGGTCGAGCAGTAGGTCGAGACATACGCCCCGGTGGACAGCAGTTCGATCCGGTCCCCCGACTCCAGACCCAGCGGCAGGGCGTAGGGGGTCTTTTCATACATGATGTCCGCGCCGTCGCAGGTCGGGCCTGCAATGGCGACGGGGCCGGTCGCCGTCCCGTCATGCGGGGTGCGGATGCCGTAGCGGATGGCTTCGCCCTCGGTCTCCGCCAGGCCGCCGAAACGCCCGATGTCCAGATAAACCCAGCGCACGCCATCATCGATGCCACGGCGGCTGACCAGCACCACTTCCGACGACACGACACCCGCGTCCCCCACGATGAAGCGGCCCGGCTCGACAATCATTTCCGGCAGGTCGTTGCCGAAATGCTCGGTCATGGCGTGGCTGATCGCCAGCGCGAAACGGTCGATGCCCGGCACGTCATCACGGTAGCGGATGGGGAACCCGCCGCCCAGGTTGATCATGCGCAGGTCAAGCCCCGCCGCCTTGAGGTCGGTGAACAGCATGCCCACGCGCGCGATGGCGGCTTCGTACGCGCCGGTCGCCGTCTGCTGGCTGCCGACATGGAAGGACAGGCCATACGGGTCCAGTCCCAGGTCGCGGGCGCGCAGCATGAGGTCACGCGCATTGTCCAGCGTCGTGCCGAACTTGCGCGACAGCGGCCAGTCGGCGCCTTCGTTTTCCACGATCAGGCGGCAGTAGACGCGCGAACCCGGCGCATGGCGGGCCAGCTTTTCCAGCTCTTCCGCGCAGTCGAAGGCGAACATGTCCACACCGGCGGCAAAGGCGCGGGCGATGTTCGACGCCTTCTTGACGGTATTGCCAAAGGAGACATCGGCCGGGCGCGCGCCCGCATCGAGGCACATGGAAATCTCTTCCCACGATGCGGCGTCGAACGCCGACCCCAGGCCCACCAGGCGGGTCAGGATTTCACGGGCGGGATTGGCCTTGACGGCGTAATAGATCCGGGCCAGCGGCAGCGCGTCGCGCAGCGCGCGATAGCGTTCTTCCACCCGGTCAACGTCAACGACAAGGCAAGGCGTGGCAGGTGACTGCTCAGCCAGATAACGAGCGATTTTGGGAGTCATCGCACCCAAATCCCTTCTGTACTGCCGCCCGGATGGATACAATTCTGGGATTGCACAAACGGACAGATGTTGCGAAACGGTCTAACGGACCAGCGACCAATTAAGGACCCCCACCCTGTGGCGGCCCGATTGCCAGAACGCTTGACGTCGTTGCGTAACCTCAGAGGGCCAGTGGCACGTGCGTTGTTGCGTAAGCAGCGCATATGAGGACAATACGCCCGTGACGCAATAGAAAAATCATCCCTTCCGACAGTTTTTCATCTAAGCTCATCCGACCGTGGCGCAATATACACATGGTCGGCGCCGACCCCGGCCGCCCACGTGGCAGAAGACAGGACACGACGTTCCCCTTGATTGGTACCTCATCCACTGAAATCGACATGACGGACATCCCGCCGCCCGCGCACCACCTGCCGCAGTTTTCCATGCGGCAGGTCAAGAAGGTGGCGCAACAGGTCGCCCGCAACATCGTATCCGACCAGATCACGCTGGCCGCGGCGGGATGTGCGTTCTATGCCACCCTGTCCCTGTTCCCCGCCATGAGCACGCTCATCTCCCTCTACGGGCTACTGTTCGATCCCCAGACGGTGGAGCCGCAGCTGGTGGTGCTGCGCAACCTGCTGCCGCCTTCCGCCTATGACATGATCGGGGACCGTATCCACCTGCTGGTGGCCGAATCGCATTCCTCGCTTACGTTCAACCTGATCATATCGACCACCATCGCCACGTGGTCGGCATCCTCGGCCACGCGCTCGCTGATCATGGCGATGAACGTTGCCTACAACACGCCCGAAACACGCAGTTTCGTGCGGTTCCAGGCCATGGGCATGGGGCTTACGTTCTGCTCGATCTGCGGGGGGATCCTGACACTTGCGCTGATGGTGGCGCTGCCGTTCCTGCTTGATTACCTGCCGCAGCGCCTGTCCCTTGCCCCGCCGCCGGGATCGGTCGAACTGCTGGTGCACATGGGCGGGCCGCTGCTGATGCTGCTGTTCGTGCTGTCGCTATGTTCGCTGCTGTACCGCTTTGGTCCCAACCGGCCCCATACGTACTGGCGCTGCATCCTGCCCGGATCGGTGGGGGCGACGCTGCTGTGGCTGCTCTCATCGGCGGGATTTTCGTATTATGTCAGCCATATCGCGGGCTATAGCGCCACTTACGGGCCGCTGGGCGCGTTCATCGCCATCATGATGTGGTTCTATGTCTCGGCCTATGTCGTGCTGCTGGGGGCCGAACTGAACGCCGGGCTTGAAATCGAGATGAAACTGCGCTGCGCGCCCGAAAAGACCATGGAAGGCTGGACCAAGCACCAGAGCCTGTAAGGCGGGCAGGTCAGCGCGGCGCGCCTGCGACTTCTTCCTCATCATCCAGCATGGGCAGCAGGTCGACCTGCGTCATGCCCATGCCCAGCATGCCAAGCTGGCGCGCGGCCTCAAGCGACAGGTCAATGATTCGGGCGCCATGATATGGCCCCCGGTCGTTTACCCTGACCACGACCGAACGCCCCGTCCGGCGCGAATGCACCAGAATCCGGGTGCCAAACGGCAACTGCCGGTGGGCGGCCGTCAGCGCGCCGGGATCAAACATTTCCCCCGATGCGGTGGCGTGGCCCAGTTGCCTGCCCGAGCCATACCAGCTTGCCAGCCCATGCTGGCGCCAGTGCGCGGGGACATGCGTCATGACAGGCAGCCGCCGCGCGCCGCCGCGCGCCCCATGCCGCCCCACGGGCGCGCCGTGCCGGGCCGTGGCACATGCCACCTGCATGCCCCCGGATGCCGCCAGCATGAGGCACGCCACAATCACCGGCAACGTAAACCGCGCGCCATCGTGGCCCGTCCCCCTGCCACCGCGTGGGTGATCGGGATATCCTGTCATGCCCCCACCATACCATGTGATGCACCGATATCATATCACTACCGTCACGATCGGCTGCCCCCGCCTGGGGCCGGCCGGGCAGGCGCCCGCACGGCATGCGTGACATGATCGGGCTTGGAACCGGACGGCGGGCGTGCTAGGCGCGTGCATCATGGAGCGCCCTCTCATTGCCGTGCTGAACGGCCCCAACCTGAACATGCTCGGTCTGAGGCAGCCCGAGGTCTATGGCCATGCCACGCTTGATGACGTGGAGCAGGTCTGTGTCCAGGCCGCCGAACGCCTGGATGTGGCCATCGACTTCCGCCAGACGAATGGGGAGGGGGAACTCGTTTCATGGATACAGGAATGCCGGGGCCGCGCACGCGGCATCATCATCAACCCGGCGGCCTACTCCCACACCTCGGTTGCGATCCTTGACGCGCTTCTTGCCGTTGATCTGCCCGTGATCGAGGTGCACATTTCCAACATTCACCGCCGTGAAGCCTTCCGTCATCACTCCTACGTCTCCCGCGCCGCCATTGGCGTCATATGCGGGCTGGGCGTACGGGGGTATGCCCTTGCGCTTCAGGCCATGACAGACATGATTCTGGACGAGGACGATCAATGAGCCGACTGCTCGTGGATGCGGATGCCATTCGGGCATTGGCTGAAATTCTGACCGATACCGGCCTGACCGAAATCGAGATCGCGGAAAAGGACAACCGCATCCGTGTTGTCCGCGCGGTGGCACCGGTCGCCCATGCCGTGCCGGCCCCGGCCCCCGTGGCGGCGCCCGTTCCCGTAACGCCGGTGGCCCCTGCCGCCGTTGCGGCCGACCCGTCCAAGCACCCCGGCGCCGTGACCAGCCCGATGGTGGGTGTCGCCTATCTGGCGCCCGACCCGTCTTCCCCGCCGTTCGTGACCGAAGGCCAGCAGGTCAGCGCGGGCCAGACGCTGCTGCTGATCGAGGCGATGAAGACCTTCAACCAGATCAAGGCCCCGCGCGCGGGCACCCTGAGCAAGGTTCTGGTGCAGTCGGGCGACCCGGTCGAATTCGGCGAAGCGCTGGTCATCATAGAGTAATGTTTTCCAAGATCCTCATTGCCAATCGTGGCGAGATCGCCCTGCGCATCCTGCGGGCCTGCCGCGAACTGGGTATCCGGACGGTTGCCGTGCATTCCACGGCCGACACCGATGCCATGTATGTCCGCCTCGCGGATGAAGCCGTGTGCATCGGGCCGCCCGCCAGCCGCGACTCGTATCTCAATGTCGCGGCCATCCTGTCGGCCGCCACCATTACCGGGGCGGACGCGATCCATCCCGGTTACGGCTTCCTGTCGGAAAACGCCGACTTTGCCGAAACGGTGGAAGCCCATGGCATCACCTTCATCGGGCCGACGGCGGAACATATCCGCATGATGGGCGACAAGATCACCGCCAAGACCACCATGATGGCGCTGGGCGTGCCGCTGGTCCCCGGATCGGATGGCGCGCTGGAAAACCTGGAACAGGCGCGCGAAGTGGCGGCAAGGGTCGGCTATCCCGTGCTGATCAAAGCGGCCGCGGGCGGCGGCGGCCGTGGCATGAAGGTCGCCCCCACCGAGGCCGACCTTGAGGAAGCATGGAGCGTCGCCCGCACCGAAGCCCGCGCCGCCTTTGGCAATGACGAGGTGTATCTGGAAAAATACCTCGACAAGCCGCGCCATATCGAACTGCAGATCATGGCCGACACGCATGGCAACGTGGTGCATTACGGCGAACGTGACTGCTCGCTCCAGCGCCGCCACCAGAAGCTGCTGGAAGAGGCGGGATCACCCGCGCTGACAGCCACGCAGCGCGACGAAATCGGTGCGATCGCCACCAGCGCCCTGACAAAGCTGGGATACCGCAACGCCGGCACGCTGGAGTTCCTATACCAGGACGGGCAGTTCTGCTTCATCGAGATGAATACCCGCCTGCAGGTGGAACATCCGGTGACGGAAATGGTGTGCGACGTGGACCTGGTGCGCGAGCAGATCCGCATCGCGGCGGGGGAGCCGCTTGGCTACAGCCAGTCGGACATCACCTTCTCCGGCCATGCGATCGAATGCCGCATCAATGCGGAAGACCCGCAGACCTTCATGCCCACGCCGGGCACGATCACCGTCTATCACCCGCCGGGTGGACTGGGCGTACGAATCGACAGCGCGCTTTATGCGGGCTACCGCGTGCCGCCCTATTACGACAGCATGATCGCCAAGCTGATCGTGCGCGCCCCCACGCGGCTTGAGGCCATCGAGCGCATGCGCCGCGCGCTGGACGAATTCGTGATCGAAGGGGTCAAGACGGTCATCCCGCTGCACCGCAAGATCCTCGATGACCCCCAGTTCCGCAAGGGTGACTACACCATCCACTGGCTGGAAAACTTCGTGGCCCGCCAGCAGGAAAAGAACTGAACCGGATCATCCGCGAAAGCAGAGACCACGAAAAAAAGGGCGGTACTATTGCGGTGCTGCCCTTTTTTAACGACTGCCTGCAAAACAGCGACAGAATAAAAGAAGTTTTTGGTGAAGCTTTTTTCAAAAAGCTTCAGAAGACATCGCCTTTTTGAAAAAAGGCGATACCCAAAAACTTTTATTCTTTATCAATGGATTACTTGAAATGATGCCCTGCCCGTCGGGGTCAGACCATGACCGGGTCGAGATAGGGACTGGAGGCGTCAAAGAACCTCTGGTTGTGATCCAGTTCATAGGAAATCACGTACAGGCAGGTCAACGCACTGTCGATTTCCAGCCGCACACCCAGATTATCCGCCTGTCCCGCTATCTGCTGCAGGTGGGCGATGGCGAATTTGGCGGATCGCGCCGTGCGGCCGTAATGCCCCCCGTACCGCCCGCTGAACTGGGCCATGCGCCCCATCATGTCGCCCACGACGCGCTGGGCTTCAGGCGGCAGCATGTGGCGTTCCAGAATCGCACGCAGGCGGATGATGTTCAGCCCGATCGTCATGGCGGACAGGATGCCCTGCAGGTACGCATCGATAATCGTATCCGGCGTGTTTTCGGCATTGGTCAGCAGGCGCACGAAGCGGTCCACGTTGTGCTCGACCACATACAGCGTGGTTGGCAGGTTGCGCGCGCGCGCGACATAGCGCAGCCCGCGCAGGATGCCGGTACGCATCTGCCAGCGCATGTCGTTCGTATCGAACGGCAGCACCAGCCTGAACGACCACATGGCGTACCACAGCCCCAGCACCAGCGGCATGGCGGTATTGAAGAACGCCACCTCATCCAGCCGCGACTGGTTGCCCGGCCCCAGCAGGATGGGCAGGAACAGGTTGTACGAAACCGCCCCCAGCACCAGTGCGGGATAGGCAAAGGCCAGCCCCCCCGCCAGCATAGGCAGGAACAGGCACACGGCCATGATTTCATACGTGGTGGGTTCAGCCAGGCGCCACAGCACCAGCACCCCCGCCACGACCGAGGCGATGATCGCCCCCCCCAGGAAGGCCCGCGTGGCCAGTGCCGGTTTTTCCAGCGTCGAGAACAGGCTGCACACGATGGACACGAACATCATGAACGTCAGCCCCGCCGACCACGACGTGGTGATCCAGATCAGGCCCGAACCGAAAATGGTGACCGACGCCCGCAGGCTGTTGGTAAAGGCCTGCTGCCAGTCACGGAAGGTCTTGAGCCGGTAGTGGAAATGGTCATGCAGCAGGGGATTGCGGCTGGCGTCAAACTGGATCAGCGCCTGTTCCAGTTCATCGAGTATTTCCCCCAGCGCGTAGTTGAGCATGCGCTGCTGCGAGAGCATCCGCACCAGTTGCGGGTCCACGGGGGCGCTGCCGGGGCTGCCCATTTCCTCATCAAGGGAATCGGCCACGCTCTGCCGGCACGATGCCTGCAGCGCCGCCAGGCGGGCAAGCACGGGCTGGATGTCTTCACTGGCTTCCAGCTGTGACGCCATGTCCTTGAGGAAGGCTTCCACCTCGCTTGAAGTCGCGGTGAAGGCGGCATCGGGCATCCTGCACGGCCCCTGCATCAGGGCCGCAAGATCCAGCCCGCGCGACAGCAGCATGGCCACCCGCGCCAGCGCGGCCCGCGCATGGTCGCCCTCATGCCCGCGATGGGACCCCATCTCCACTTCCGCGAATTCGATCTGGTCGCTCAGGGACGTAATGTTGGAAAAGACGCCACGCGCCTTTTTCAGCACCTGCGTCTCCCCCGACAGCAGGGATGCAAGGGTCTGGGCCGCCCCGTTGATGGCGGTCAGGAAATTGGCGGCCAGCCGGTCCTGCGCGCGCTCCTCCAGCTTGAACTGGAACAGGGAGGAGACGGTGCTTTCCAGCACGATGCCCAGCACGATATAGGTCGCGCGCGCCATGGCCGTCATGAAGATATGCTCGGGGTCGTCAATCCCGTCGAGCGAGATGATGGCGTAGGTAAAGCCGCTCGCCCGCATGCCGTGGATACGGTAATTGGTCATGGTCGCCGGGCCGGGCAGCAATGTCCCGATAAAGCAGAACGCGCCGATCCCGATCGCCAGCATGAGAATGAACATGAGCGGCGCCTGTGGAAAGGCCGCCACCAGCAGCACGGCACAGATCGTGCCGACCACCATGCCAAACAGGTGCCATCGCGCCTTGGCCACGCTCTTGCCCCGCGTGCCCTGCGCCACCATCCAGACCGTCAGCGCCGCCCATTGCGGGCTGCCCAGTTCCCACCACAGCGCGATGCCCAGCGCGATAAGCGAGGTAATGGTGGTCCGCAGCGCGTAGCCGAAGGTAAAGATACCGGGGGCGTAAAGCCAGCGCAGGTGATCCTGCCGCACGCTCATGCCCGGCGGCCACAGCCGCCTGAAAAAACCACGGACCTGATTGCTGAAACGGATCAGGGAAAGCTCAAGACCTTTCATCCCGGCGTCAAGCCCCCCTGTTCAGATACGATCCGTGCACATTGTACATCATACCGGCCCGGCGCACAGGCGGACAGCCCGATGGCTGCATGCGTGGCAGTGCGTTCCGCATACCGCGCGCCCGGCGTTGCCGGTTACTCGTCGTAGGAGACGAGGGTCCTGACCGGCACATCCAGCCGGTCGCGCCCGCCAAGGCCCGTCAGCTCGATCATGGTGGCGGCCCCCACCACATCGGCACCGACCTTGCGCAGCAGGGAGACGGACGCCACCAGCGTACCCCCCGTGGCCAGCAGGTCATCCATCACGACCACGCGCTGTCCCGGCTGGATCGCATCCGCCTGGATATGCAGCGAATCGGACCCATATTCCAGGTCATAGCTGTGGGATACCGTCTCGCCCGGCAGCTTGCCCGGCTTGCGCAGCATGACCAGCCCGCAGCCAAGGCGGCTGGCCAGCGGGGCCGCCGTCAGGAAGCCGCGCGATTCGATGGCCGCCAGCATGTCCGGCGCCCACGGCGCCACAGCCGCCGCCAGACGCCCCATGGCGATCTGCCACGCATCCGCGTTCCGCATCAGGGTCGAGATATCGTAGAACAGGATACCGGGCTTGGGAAAATCCGGGATGTTACGGATGTATTGTTTCAGGTCGATCTTGGCGGTCGTCATGATCGGTGCGCAGTCCCCGTTGCGTGGTCATACAGATCCGGGACAGCCCTGCCCCGTTCACGAAAGCGTCGCCCCTGCGGACGGCCCCCCGCTGTAGCCGCCACACGGCGGGGCGACAACCCCAACCGGGTGCGGGACACATGCTTTGGCGCGCACTGGCGGGCGGATGCGGCAGGGGGAGACTTTATTCCTTCCCCACCTCCGCGCTGGCGGGCGGCCGGGCGGGCCGCAGCAGCACCATGACCAGCATGATCGCCGCCCCCATCAGCATGACACCCGCCATGGGAATGGGGGAGTTGGTCGGCAGCATGCCCACGAACGCCCCGGCCACCGCACCCAGCACATATTGCAGCGTGCCCACGAACGCCGATGCGCTGCCCGCGAAACGCGGGTGGTCGGCCAGCGCGCCCACCGTGGCATTGGGTCCGATGATGCCCGTGGTGCCCAGTGACACCATCATGGTCACGATCAGGCACCCCATCATCCACACGGGCGGATGGCCGCCATGCTGCATGGCGAAGGCGATGATGGTGGCCATGGCGGTCATGGCGATGGTCCCCGCCACCGCGACCACCACCGCGACCCCGAGGATGCGAGCCGCGTCAATACGCCCCACCAGCATGCCATTAAGCTGGGACGCCCCGATCATGCACACGGCGAACACGCCGAACAGCATGCCGAAATGCGCCGCCGACAGGCCGAACAGGCCACGGAACACCGACGGGGCGGCGGACAGGTAGGTAAACGACATGAAGCACGAAAAACCGGCGATCATGGCATGGGTGATGAACCCGCGATCACGCGCCAGCATCATGTAGCGGCTGAACAGGGTGACGGGCGAGAACTCGCTGCGGTTCTGGGGTTTCAGCGTCTCCGGCAGGACACGCCAGATCAGCAGGATGCAGATCAGCCCGTACACCGCCGACGCCCAGAAGATCGACCGCCACGACGCAATCGACAGCACCATGCCCCCCAGCGTGGGCGCCAGGATGGGCACGACCCCCATCACCAGCACCAGCCGCGACATGAGGCGCGCGGATTCATTGCCATGCGACATGTCGCGCACGCAGGCGCTGGGAATGATCAGGCTGGCCGACGCCCCCAGGGATGCGATCAGCCGGAAGAACGAAAACGTGGGAATGTCCCGCGCCATCGCGCACCCGACCGATGCCAGCGTATAGATCAGGGTGCCAACCAGCATGGGCCTGCGCCGGCCGAAACGGTCCGACAGCGGCCCCATGGTGATCTGCCCGATCGCCAGCCCCACGAACCATATGGCCAGCGTCATCTGCGCCGAACCCGCGCGGCCGTGCAGCGTCGTTTCCAGTTCAGGAAAAGCCGGGAGGTAGATGTCGGTGGAAACCGGGCCGACCGCGGTCAGGAACCCCAGCAGGATCGCAATCCACCCCATCGGGCGGGCTGTCGTTTCCGGCACGGGGTTGTCCGCTGAATGGCCCGCCGTTGCGGATGAGCCCATGAGGCACTCCATGTTGAAAGATTGTGGGGACTAGTAGACCAGCCGGTTCCCCTTTTTCACCATCTAATTACGCCATACTGCAATTCGCTATCGCGATACCCGCGCCATGTCGGGGCGGCCCATGCGCACGCGGCGCATAAGCCATAGCCCCACCAGCGCGGACAGGGCGAACAGCGCGACCGCCAGCCCGATGCGCCATGCCCCCCCCAGCCGGATACCCGATCCCACCAGCACGAACACGGCGGTCTGCGGCAGGCTGCCCAGCATGGTGGCCAGCATGAACGGCACGACCCGCACCCCCAGCATGCCGGACGCGAGGTTGAGCAGCAGGGCCGACCCCACCGGCATGAGCCGCAGCGTCAGGACGGACGCAAACGGTTCGTGCCGCACGAAACCATCCAGCCGCGCCATGGTTGCCGCAAGGCGCGCGGGCATGGGCGGCCGTCCCGCCCACCGTCCCCAGCCATAGCCGCACAGGCAGCCGGCCAGGGTCGCGATCGTGGCAAGGACACATCCCGCCCCGATTCCATAGGCGGCGCCGGCGGCAAAGCACACGGCCTGCCGTGGCAGGCCAAACGCGCAGAACGCACTGGCGGCCAGGATGAATATCGCCACCCCTTTCCCGCCCGCATGCACGGCGGGGGCCGCCGCCAGCATCTCCCGCATCGCCGGCAGGCGGCCCATCACCACCGCCAGCCCGACAAAGGCCCCCAGCAGCATGATGGGCCGGGCCAGCACGCGCAACGTGGCCCGGCCGGGGGGTGCAGGCCGTACGGCGTGCGGTACTGTCATGCGTGCATCCTGTTTTCCGGCAGCGATTTGCGTCTTCGCGCCTAGCATCGCCTTGCGGCGGACTGCAAGGGCGGTCTAAATCCGGTTATGTCCGCATATCCTTCCTCCGGCTCCCTGATGGGCCGTACGCCCCCGTCCGCGCAGGAGCTGCGCAACCGGCAGCGTATCTCGACGTGGCTGTTTGCAATCTGCTTCATGCTTGTCGGCATGATCGCACTGGGCGGTTATACCCGCCTGACCGGATCGGGCCTGTCCATCATGGACTGGCGGCCCATTACCGGCATGATCCCGCCCCTGAGCCACGCGGAATGGGAGCGCCAGTTCGCGCTGTACAAGACCATTCCGCAGTACAAGATCCTGCATGACGGATTCGGGCTTGCGGGCTTCCAGCAGATTTTCTGGGCGGAATGGACGCACCGCTTCTGGGGGCGGCTCATGGGGCTGGTCCTGCTGGTGCCGCTGGTCTGGTTTTCCATCACTGGCGCGCTGGGCCGGGGACTGGCGCTGCGGCTGGTGCTGTTTTTCGTGCTGGGGGGGCTGCAGGGCGCGATCGGGTGGTTCATGGTGGCGTCGGGCTTCAACCCCGACAGCACGGCGGTCGCCCCGGTGCGGCTGGTGCTACACCTGTGCTGCGCCTTCGCGCTGTACATCGCCATCCTGTGGACGGCGCTGTCCGTGCGCACGCCGCGCCCGGCCTTCATTCCCGCCACCCCTGAAGCCGTACGCATCCATCGCCTGGTCTGGGCCATCTGCCTGCTGGTGGGCATCACGGTCATCGCGGGCGGCTTTACCGCGGGCACGCATGCGGGATTTGCCTACAATACCTTCCCGCTCATGGATGGCCACCTGATCCCGCCGGGCTACGCGCGGCTGCACCCGTTCTGGCTGAACTGGTTCCAGAACATTCCCGCCATCCAGTTCGACCATCGCCTGCTGGCCACCACCACGGCGCTGCTCATTGGCTTCACCATCGTGCTGGGGCTGCGCACGCCGCAACTGGGTCGGGATGTCCACGGCGCGCTGGTGGTGCTGGGCTGGCTGGTGCTGCTGCAGTACGCGCTGGGCGTGACCACGCTGCTGCTGGTGGTGCCGGTATGGGCGGGCACGGTCCACCAGACCTGTGCGGCCATCGTGCTGACAGCGGCCATCGTCACCCTGCACCGCCTGCGGGGGGTGGGCCGCCCGTAATGCGCAGGCAGGTGGCGGCGCGCCGCCACCGCATCGGTCATGGCGTTACGATATAGGCCGCGCCCTGCAGCCGCACATGGGGATAGCGTGCGCGGATGATGCGCCACAGGGTGGGGAACTCCCAGACCTCTTCCTGTGTATCAAAGCGTGAATTGCTTACGAACGCCGCGATGTCGTGGCGGTCCACCGCCTGTTCCAGCGCCTGCGCGTCATGCGTGACCGCGACATGCTGGGAATAGTTGAAGAAATCCATCACCACCGGCTTGTGCGCCCAGTAGCACAGGGCCAGCGTCTCGCACGCCACATCGCCATCAATCGCACGCACGGCGGCAATCGTTTCATCTGATGCGCCCAGATGCTCCACGATGATGGTCACATTGCTGCGGTAAAGATAGGGCAGGTAGACCGGAAGGCTGACCGCCACCGGCAGCAGGTTCAACCCCACCATGCCCACAAGAAGGGTGCGCCCAGGCAGGCGACCGGCCATTGCCCCGGCGGTCGCCAGGTACGACAGCGCAAGGCCCGCGCACAAGGCCGCCGCAAGCAGGGCCTCGAAACAGGCATTATGCGACACGCCGGCACCTGCCCGCTGCACGATGGCCGATGCAACCGCCAGCAGCAGGTACAGCCCCAGCAGCAGGCCGGACCTGTGGCGCAGGCGCAGCCAGGGCACGAATGCGCACGACACCATCATGCCGCCCAGCCCCACCACGTTACCCAGTCCCTTGAGCATGCCCCGCGCATAGAAAATGCGCTTGTGGCCAAAGACGCCCTGGATGAAATCCGGGCCGAAACAGCTGTAATACAGCCCACCCAGCAGGCACAGGGACACAAGGCATCCCCCCGTCCACGCAACGGCGTGGCGCCGGTCGGTCAGCAGCAGCCACACAAAGGCCGCCGCTGGCAGGGCCAGGATGTTGTGCTTGAAGGTCAGCCCGGCCACCATGACGAAGCCCGCGCAGAAAGGCCGCCATGCGCCGGCCCATCCCGCCTGGCCGCCAGTGCCCGCCAGCAGCATGAACCCCACCATGATGACGGCCTGACCCAGCCATTGCGGGTCATCCATGGCGACATAATCACTATAGAAAACAGCACAATAGAGCATGACCAGCAGCCCTGCGAGCCACGCCCCGCCCCGTGTCCCCCCCCAGGCGAGGACAATGCGCCCCGTGGCCCAGGCACAGAAAAGCAGCGCCAGAAGCGAAATGACGCGCCCTGCCACAATCATGTCCCCCAGCAGCCAGCCAAACAGGCCGACAACATAGAACGAGCTGGGCGGGTAATTATTGAACACCATCTGTTCGGAAGGCGGGTACAGCGGCGCATGATCCAGCCCCATGGCGCGCCGTGCCAGGTAAGCATTCCACCCTTCGTTACTGGATAATGATATATGATCAGTAATGAATGCTACATGCGGGAGAAGGAGGATGAATAAAAAAAATAATCCTATATAAATCCATACAGATTTTTTATTTTCTAATTTCTTTATATCAAAATTCATATTATCCATACGGATTTTATTTTTCATGGCAACGTTAGCGTATTTTCATATAAAAAAATGAAGGGAATATGACGTATCCGGATATTTCCGCAATCCCGCGATGACAATGACCTGATCCCGACGCCCTGACGAACGCATCCATACACGTTTCCCATCCTGACCCGAACCGGGCCGGATGGATACCGTTAGAATACGGCGTAATAATTTTATACATCCTGCCAGCTATTTTTTTATGGCGCCATGCCCCGTCCCGATGCACAGGTGCAAACCGGACGGAAGATGACCATATGGGACATAGGCCGCCCGGGGCCAGATGCCGGCAGCCCGCCCGGTTGGGGGCAGTCCGGCCATATGGCACGCCATGTCTTTTCCGGACGGATGGTTTTCTGCGATACATCGCATTCAGATATGCAGGAATGGAACATGCTCAAGCTGAAACATGTCGCGACGGGTGCGCTGATGGCACTGATCGCATGCGGGCCATCCGCCCATGCCGAACCACATGGCGGGGGCGGTTTCCGTGGCGGCGGCGGTGGCGGTGGCTGGCACGGTGGTGGCGGTCGTGGCGATGGCGGCTGGCATGGTGGCGGCCGGGGTGGCGGCGGTTGGCGCGGCGGCGGTTGGGGATGGGGTGGCTGGGGCGGTGGCTACTATCCCTACTACCCCGTCTATGGCGGCTGGGGCTATCCGTGGGGCGGATGGGGCTGGGGCGGTTACGCCATGGGTCCCGCCATGGGCGCGGCCGCGGCCAGCGCCAGCTATCGGGCAGCACCTGAAATCTATAACGGCACGGGCAATAACGCGCCGGAAGATGATTCCATCTATGATAGGGACCTGTCCACGCTCCTGACCGACCAGACCGCCCCACCACAGCAGGGGCAACCGGCCACGGGCCAGTCCGCGCCGCCCCCCGCTAAACCTGTCACCTGCCCGCGTGGTCAGGCCTATAACACCCTGACCGAAAGCTGCGACCGGCCATAAGGCCGGTACAGCGCAACCGGTACCCCAGGTGACTGCTGGAAAAATCAGCCCGGGAAACATGCTGCAATCATCAAAAAGTTTTTGGTGAAGCTTTTTTCAAAAAGCTTCGACAGAACGCCGCCTTTTTGAAAAAAGGCGGCACCCAAAAACTTTTATTGTTTTTTATCAATGTGTTATTTAAGAAAAGATTTAACCAGAGGTGGCAGGTGCGGTATCTGTGCCCACATGCGGCAGCCACCCCCCCAGTTCCTGCCGCACAAGGGTTTCCAGCAGGTCAATCGCATCGGGGGAATCGTTCAGGCAGGGGATCAGCGCCAGTTCCCTGCCGCCTGCCTTGACAAAGGCCGCCCCCGCTTCATTGCCGATTTCATCCAGCGTTTCGATACAGTCGGAAATGAAGCCCGGCGTGATGACGGCAATACGTTCGATCCCGCGCGCGGGCAGCGATTCGATAAACGGCGCGGTATAGGGTTCCAGCCATTTTGCCGGGCCGAAACGGGACTGGAAGGTCAGCGGCATCATCTGTTCATCATAGCCCATGGCCTGCCGCAGCGCCGTGATGGTGCGCTGGCAGTCGGCGGCGTAGGTATCGCCCTTTTCCACATAGACCTTCGGCAGCCCATGGAAGGACGCCACGATCATCTGCGGCCTGAAATCCAGCGTGGCGAGGCGCGCCGAGATGGACCGCGCAAGGGCCGCGATATAGGCGGGGTGATCCGGAAACGGCGGCAGCGTGCGGATGGATGGCTGGTTACGCATGCGCATGAGCGCGCGGAACGCCTGGTCATTGGCGGTCGCGGTCGTCGTTGCGCTGTATTGCGGGTAAAGCGGTGCGAGCAGGACCCTGTCGCATCCCTGCCCCACGAGTTCATGCAACGCCTGTTTTATCGATGGCTGGCCGTAGCGCATGCCCCATGCCACCGGCACGCCATCCGCCGCCAGCCGTGCGGCCAGTTGCTCCGCCTGCTCACGGGTATAGGTGCGTAGCGGGCTTTCATTCCGGTCGTGATGCCAGATCCGGTGATAGGCCTCCCCCGATTTACGGGGGCGAAAGGTCAGCACCGGCCCGTACAAGACAGGTTTCCAGATCAGGGGACTGGCTTCGATAATGCGCCGGTCTGACAGGAATTCGGCCAGGTACCGACGCACCGCGCCATAGCCGGTGCCATCGGGGGTGCCCAGATTGCTCAGCAGCACCCCGGGGCGCGACGGAGCATTTTCATGCTGCGCCGCACGATTTACGGTAATGAACGTCATGGAACGGCTGCTACATGAAGCCGTTCAGGTATGCAAAGGAACAGGCGGACATACCCGTGACCCTGCCACAGGCGATGCCTCAGCGACGGGTCCGCACACGGACCGGCTGTAGTGCACGTGCCGGCGCGCGCAGGTAATATGCCACACCGGCAAGACCCAGCATGGCGGCAACGGGGGAAAGCATCTGGACAAAAGTGAACATCACGGTCCCTTTCCTGATCGGACAGCTACCAGTCAACCGCGCGTTTCATGCCCGCGTCAATCAAAAATATTACTGTCCCGTGCCAGTTCCACGCATTTACGCATTAATGATGGCAGCGCCACATCATCGCAATCCACATCGTGAATGATCCCCTCCGCCCCTACCAGACTGTTGGGAAAGGTGGATATGCGCGCCGCATAGACATCGACCAGCAATGTGAAGTGGGTAAAGACGTGCTTCACCTGCCCGACCCGCTGCCATCTGGCGCGCAGCCGGGGTGCGGTGGGCGCATGGTCCAGCGCCTCCGCCTGCGGCCACGGCGCATCGCGCCAGTGCGGGCCGGGCAGGCCCATCATGCCCCCCAGCAACCCCTTTTCAGGCCGCCGGACCAGCAGGATGCCGCCTGCCGCATCCACCATGCAGAAATGCACGCCATGGCGCACCGGCCGTGCCACCTTTGGCGCCCGGCGTGGCAGGGAGGCCGCGATTCCCTGCCGGTTCCCCGCACAGGATTCGCGCCACGGGCACAAGACGCAGGCAGGCGTGCGCGGCGTACAGATCCCGGCCCCCAGGTCAAACAGGGCCTGCGCGAAATCGGACGGACGGGCAATCGCCGCCCGGTCCGTATTCAGCGTCGTGGCCTGCCGGGCAATGGCCTTGCGCGATCCGGGTAGCGGGTCGGCCATGGCGAACAGCCGCGCCGTAACGCGTTCCACATTGCCATCCACCGGCACGACCGGGCGGCCAAAGGCGATGGCGGCGATGGCGGCGGCGGTATAGGCCCCGATTCCCGGCAGTTCCAGCAGCCCCGCCACCGTATCGGGAAAGCAACCGCCATTTTCCGCCACCACCCGCGCACAGGCATGCAGGTTGCGCGCGCGGGCGTAGTAGCCAAGACCGGCCCACAGCGCCATGACCCGGTCCTGTGGCGCGCGGGCCAGGGCCGTGACATCGGGGAAGGCGTCCAGAAAACGCTCGAAATAGGGAATGACCGCCGTAACCGTGGTCTGCTGCAGCATGATCTCGCTCAGCCACACGCGATAGGGATCTGCGCTCTGGCCCGGCAGGGCGCGCCATGGCAGAGTGCGACGATGCCGGTCATACCAGCGTAACAGATCGGCGGCAGAAGGTAACACGGACCCGTTTATGACGAACCCGCCGACCCGCAGCAAGCAAAAGAATGAGACCCCTGCGCCCGAACCGCCCCGGCGGTCCATGCGCACGCGCAGCATGGCGGCCCTGCTGCCGCATGTCAGTCGTCCCGTATTTCGCAAGCAGTCCCCCGCCGCCGTGCAGGTCATGACGGACTGGCCCGATATTGTCGGCCCCCACCTGGCGGGCATGACCGTGCCGCGCCGCCTGAGTGCCGGCACCCTGACCGTTGCCTGCCGCGGGCCAGTGGCGATGGAACTGCAGCACCTTGCCCCCACCGTCATCGCCCGCATCAACACCACCTGCGGGCAGGGCGTGGTCAGGCGCCTGAAGATGGTGCAGGACCTGACGGCCCCGCCCCGCTTGCCCACCACGGCACCCCGTCGCCCGCCACCGCCACCCGTGCAGATTGACGACATGCCTGACGGGCCGTTGAAGGACGCGCTGTGCCGTCTGGGTGGCTGGCTGAATGCCGGTCGTGGGCGGTAGGGACGGGCTGGAAAAACCTGCCTTCGGCATAATTCCCGAAATCATAAGGAATTTTTGGTGAAGCTTTTGTTTTTTATTTGTCAGCCCGTTATTTTTAAACAGTTTTCAATCATGAAAATGCCGCACCACCCTGTCACATAACGATATGGACACAGGACTGGATATCAGGCGGGCATATGCCAATATCAGCGGATACGAGATCAGGAAAAGGAACCACCCGAGATGCGTAAGTTGGCCCTGTTGCTGGCCGTGTCCATGGGACTGGTCGGCGTTCTGCCCGCTCCCGCCGCCTATGCATGGCGCGGCGGCGGATGGGGTGGGGGTTGGGGCGGTGGCTGGCACCGCGGCTGGGGCTGGGGCGGATTCGGCCTGGGCATTGCCACGGGCACGGCGCTGGGTGTCGCGATGTCGCCTTACCGCTACCGGGGTTATGGTTACGGCTATGGCTATCCCTATCCAGCCTATGCCTATCCGCCGCCGCCCTATCCGGTTTATGCGTACCCGCCGCCCCCACCGCCACCGCCGCCATATTACGGGTATTACCGCTAGGCGCGGGCCGCCTGCACGAAACGGCGGATCAGTTCGGGCGACTTGACGCCGGGGGCGGATTCCACGCCGGATGAGACATCAACGGCGCGCGCCCCGCTCTGCCGTACGGCGCGCTGGACGTTATCGGAGTTCAGCCCACCCGCCAGCAGCCATGGCACAGGGGCCTGCCAGCCGTTTGTCAGGGTCCAGTCAAAGGCATGGGCATTGCCGCCGGGACGGTCCGACCCGGCGGGCGCGCGGGATTCGATCACCAGCCCATCCACCGCACAGGTTTCAGGCAGGTCCCGCCTGCTGGCAATCCCCACGGCCCCCCATACCGGCAGGCCAAAGCGGGTGCGGATGACCTCGGTCCGGCCTGCATCATCATAAATCTGCAACCCGTCCAGCGGCACATGGTCCAGCACGCGGCGCATATCGTCATCCGTCGGGCGGACAAACAGGCCGATCCGCTTCGGGCTATCCGCGGCCATGTCGCGCGCCAGGCTACTGGCGGCTTCCATCGTGACATGACGCGGCGAACGGCTGAAAAATACGAACCCGACCCAGTCCGCCCCGGCCTGCGTAGCCGCATCCAGCCCCGCATGGTCACGGATGCCACATATCTTGACCCTGACCGGCATGGTGTCGTCCCCGGCCCGGTTCAGGCCGACAGTTCAGCGGCAATCGCCGCCGCCGCCGCCGCCGGGTCTTCCGCGCGGGTGATGGGACGCCCCACCACGATCCAGTCAGCCCCCGCCGCACGGGCCTGTGCCGGGGTCATGACCCGCTTCTGGTCCCCCAGCGCGCTGCCGGCGGGACGGATGCCCGGCACGACCAGTACCGGCCCGTTGCCCAGCGCATGGCGCAAAGGGGTAATTTCATGCGAGGAACACACCAGCCCATCCGCCCCCGACTCCATGGCCAGCCTGCCCAGGCGGACAACCTGTTCTTCCACGCTGCCGGGCACGCCCACTTCATGCAGGCCCTGCGTATCCATACTGGTCAGCACGGTAACAGCCAGCAGCAGCGGGCGGCTGCCGGATGGAAAGGTTTCATCCACCGCCCCGCGCGCGGCCGTGATCATGGCGCGACCGCCGCTGGCATGGATGGTCAGCATGGCGGGCCGCAGGGCGGCAAGGCTGCCGATGGCGGACGCTACGGTATTGGGGATGTCATGCAGCTTGAGGTCAAGGAACAGCGGACTGTCACCTGCGGCTTCCCGCACGGCGGCCAGTCCACGGGCATAGGTGAACTCCAGCCCCAGCTTGACCGCGCCCGCATGGCCTGCCGCCTGTTCGCGCCAGCGCGCGGCCTGCGCCGTATCCTTGGTATCGAGGGCGACAATCAGGCGGGTGGACCGTCCAGTCATTGGCGGTGCTCCATGGTCAGGCATGCAGGTCATGTGACGTGCGGGAATTAAGGGATCAGGCGCCCGGCGGCTTTTCCGCCGTGATGGCGGGCGGGGTCACCACGGCGGGTTCCGTCGCGACGGGGGTGGCGGTGGCCGTGGCCTGTTCCGCTTCATACGCCTTCACCATCGGGGAACTGGCCGGGGCGGATGTCAGGCCGGGGGCACGGGTGGTACCCGTGTCACTTTCCGGCAGGCGGGCGCGCAGGGCGCGCACTTCCTGTTCGGCGCGGCGGGCGCGGCGCATCTGGCGCAGGACCACGACCCACACGCTGGCGGACCCCGTGGCATACAGCACGGCGGCGACCAGCAGCGCCAGCACGCCGGGCGATGACGTCCATTTCCATTGCAGCCATGACAGTTCCACCGGCGCCTGGTTACAGGCCGCGAAAATGATCAGTGCCACGATCACGGGCAGGGTGATGAAAAGACGTATCATGATCCCTGTTCCCTACCGCCAAGAACAGAGGGCTGCAAGGAAATCAATTCATCCGGCGCGCCGCTTGATCGCGCACGGCAGGCATGGTTGCCTGTGGGTCACAGGCCATGACAGGCGACAGGCCACCGGGACAGGGACGAAACAATGGGCAAGGTTGTCGTTTTCCGGACCACGGCGCGACGTGACGAATCCTGGGCGGTGGTTGCCCGCACCGGGGGCAACACGCGAATCGCCAGCATCTACCCCACCCGCGCCAGCGCGGAAGCGGACTGTGAATGGCGCAGCCAGCAGGTGGCCGCCTACCGCAATTTCCTTGAACGCAATGCAATCGCGGCGCCACATTACAGCATCCGCCCCTATCGCCGCGCGGACCTGCCACGCGCATGGCGCCCCCTGCCCGCGCTGGGCTTCCTGCATGGCGGGGGCTGAGCATCCATAATCATGAAAGCCGGATGTGACCCGGACCTATCAATCCGGGCAGGCTGCCTGCGGCGCTATTTACTGGATTCCACCATCCTGCCAAGGAACGTATTCTGCCGACGGGACGGACTGCGCACATATCCGTTCCCGTGCTGGATGCAGCGCTTATCGTAATCCACGATAATGGAATTACCGATCCTGTAGGTCATGAACGGGCCATGCTCCCGGCTACCGTCGATGGCGCAATGTTCCAGTTCAGCCTGTAGCGCTTTCCACATAACCTTTCCTGTATCCGGCGCAGCCCCCCCTGAAAGGATATTAGTGGGCAGGCCATGGGTCAGCATGATGTCATGCATCATCCATGGAGACGGTAAAAAAGGCACGTAAGCCACAAGGATGATATTCGTCAGGATTTCATATTTACGCAGGATGTACAGGGCCAGTGGCGCGATCGGCTCCCCTCCGCGTGTGTTCCACCAAAAAGTTGTATTTTCCGGCTGCCCCGCCTCACGCGCCAGCTGTACCGCGTCATCAACCATGGCCTGCGCCATCTGGTCACGGAAACGGGATTGCGCCGCAAGGGCATTCCCATAGGCTGCCGACATGGTGATTTCCGACCACAGACAGTATCCCGCCACAATGCAGGCCAGACAATTGGCATGTCGCCCGAAAGAAGGTGCCATCCTCACCAGGAAGGTCATGAAACACGCACAGACCATGCCAAAGCCGATCATGACCCGATGGGAATGAATGGGACTAGCAAGCAGGAGCAGGATGCCCGGGATGCAGAAAGGCAGGACCACAAGGCAGCAGCCGACAAGGCAGCCGGCGGTGGGCGTCAGGCTACCTGCGCGCAGCATGCGCACGGTGCGCGATACCAGCATGATACAGCCCGATGCGATTATGACCGAGAAAATGATACTCTGCGGGCCTTTGATCAGGGCAGGGGCAATCGCGTAAAAAAAATCCGGGACATTCCCCAGGACCTGATGAAGCGAATGGATGGCGGCCTTATGCGCATCCGCATAGTTATCGCCACCGGGCAGCAGGCACATTTCCAGTTTATAGGCGACCAGGACCAGGAATACGGTCATGGCGTTTCCGCCAAGTGTATCCAGAACCTGCCTGACCGTTTCCTGTTCCAGCAAGGACAGCATTACGGTCAGGCAACACAGGCAGAAATACACATTCAGGGCTGGCTGATATAAATTGAGGCATGAAAAAAGCGCCAGAAACTGCCATGGCATCAGGTGCTTCCGGCTGTATTGCGGTAGAAAAAACGCAAGCGCAAACGGCATGATGGCGCAGGCAACGGCGCATTCCATGATCATGCTGTCAAATCTGTAGGAAATATTTTCAAGAAAGAATGGGTTACAAACGACAAAAGACAGACATATGATGGAAGACAGCCTGTTATATCCCCATCTTATGCTGAATGCTGCCAGTACTGCTGCAATAAATGGCAGGCCAATGATCTGGGGTAGTGGCGCGTAATCTACGGATGCGAAGCGTCCCATGAACAGCAGCAGTAACTGACCCAGAATCCGACCATCACGTTCCCAGTGTATGTTACTGAACGCATGCAAGGTGTCATCCGCATAATAGACATTGGCATGTATTATTGGGTATGAGAAGAAAAAGAACACTAAAAAAAAGAGTGTTGCACGTATTGCAAACTCTTTCCTGCAGGAAAAATACGAAGAATGAGCGTGATTTCCAGGACCAATTTCTGAAGTAATCATAGATAAATTCTCAATATTCATTCAGAAATAACAATATTATGTCGTCCATCGCCAATCCTCCATGAAAATATAACCATAGATACTTTCCAGTGCCCATCATGGCGGCAAGTTAAAAAAAACCAATCCTGACTGAGTGTACTGATAAATTATTTATTTCCGCCATCAAGTCCTTATTTTTAAATTATGTTTCAGGTATTTTTTAATGGCACGCAGATCATGGCAGCAAGCCCAACGTCTTTGCCTTTCATACCGCCTGCCCTCCTGCTCACCGGAGCAAAACACGCGCGATTGGCCCTGTTTCCCATCCGGCCCACGCATCGCATCCGTGTCGCCCCTGACCCGCGCGTACTGGCGGGCAACCCGGTATGGAGACCTGTTGCTTTTGCCCCCATAACAGGCAAAATCGCACCCTCTCCCGTTCGGGCTGCCTGCCGCATGCTGCAAAATGGAACGTTCATGACCGATTTACCTGCCTCCCTCGCGCCTGTGCTGGAACAGGCGGACCACACGCTTGATGACGCCCTGGCGCGGCTGCTCGCGTTCCTGCGCATTCCCAGCATCTCCACCCAGCCCGAACACGCGGCGGATTGCAGGCAGGCGGCACGATGGCTGCGCGATGAACTCGACAGCCTCGGCTTTGACGTGACACTGCATGAAACGCCCGGCCATCCCATCCTGGTGGCGCATGACCGCACGCCACCCGCTGGCCCGCACGTGCTGTTTTATGGCCATTACGACGTGCAGCCTGTTGACCCGCTGGAATTATGGACGACCGCCCCGTTTGAACCCGCGCTGGTCACGGCGGCGGACGGACGCAGGCAGATCACCGCGCGCGGCGCATCGGATGACAAGGGTCAGGTCATGACCTTTATCGAGGCCCTGCGCGCCATCCGCGCCACGACCGGGCGGATGCCGGTGCGCATCTCGCTCCTGATCGAGGGCGAGGAGGAATGTGGCGGCCCCAGCCTGCTCCCCTTCATGGAAACCCACCTGGAAGAACTGCGCGCCGATGTCGGGCTGATCTGCGATACCGCCATGCTGCCCGGCGTGCCCGCCATCACCACCACGTTGCGTGGCATGGTGGGCGAGGAAATCCACCTGCGCTGCGCAAGCCGCGATCTGCATTCGGGCATTTACGGCAATGCCGCGCGCAACCCGGCGGACGTGCTGTGCCGGGTGCTGTCCTCCCTCCGCGATGACGCCACCGGCCGCGTCACCCTGCCCGGTTTCTATGACGGCGTGCAGGACCCGCCGGAGGCGCTGCGCGCGCGCTGGCGTGAAATCGCCCCCGATGACGCAACCTTCCTGGGGGATGTCGGACTGTCGCAGCCTGCGGGCGAAAAGGGATACACCGCCATCGAGCAGACATGGTGCCGCCCCAGTTTCGAGATCAACGGCATATCCGGCGGCTACACCGCCGAAGGCTTCAAGACCGTGCTGCCGGGTGACGCGATGGCAAAGGTGTCATTCCGGCTGGTGGCGGGCCAGGACCCGGTGCGCATCCGCCAGGCCTTCTGCGCCCATGTGCGTGACCAGTTGCCGCCTGACTGCACGGTCACCTTCACGCCCTGTGGCGGGTCGGTCGCCAGCGTCGTGCCCGATGACACCTTTGGCCTGCAGCCCGCGCTGGCGGCGCTGGGGGATGAATGGGGCACGCCCGCGGTCACCATCGGCTGTGGCGGGTCGATCCCGGTGGCGGCCGACATGCAGCGTATCCTGGGCATGTCCGCCCTGCTGGTAGGCTTCGCGCTGGATGATGACCGCGTGCATTCCCCCAACGAGAAATATGACCTGACATCCTTCCACAAGGGCATCCGGTCATGGATCCGCATCCTGCACGCCATGGGCACGACCGATGCCTGAGACCAGCCTGCCCCTTGCCCTGACCATGGGGGACCCGGCGGGAATCGGGCCGGAAATCACCGCAGGCGCATGGCGGGCCATGCGACAAGGCGCGACACCGTTCGCGGTGCTGGGTGATGCGGGGCTGATCGGGCGGCATGACGTGCCGGTGCGCGAAATCGCCACCATTGCGCAGGCGGCCGAAGTCTTTGTCCACGCCGTGCCGGTGCTGCCGGTCGGGCTGCAGGCGCCGGTCCACGCAGGCCAGCCGGACAGCCGCAACGCCCCCGCCATCACCACGTCCATCGCGCGCGCGGTGGAACTGGCCCGCAATGGGCAGGCCGCTGGCGTGGTGACCAACCCGATCAGCAAGATCGTGCTGAAAAAGGCCGGCTTTCCCTATCCCGGCCATACCGAATACCTGGCCGCCCTGTGTGATGTGCCGGGACGCGAGGTGATGATGCTGGCCTGCCCGGAACTGCGGGTCGTGCCCGTTACCATCCATGTCAGCCTGCGCCGCGCGCTGGATGAGCTGGATACCAGCGCCATCATCGCCGCCACCCGCACCACCCATGCGGCGTTACAGCGTGATTTCGGGATTGCGGCGCCACGCATCGCCATTGCCGGGCTGAACCCCCATGCGGGCGAGGACGGCAGCATGGGCACGGAGGAACAGACCATCATCGCCCCCGCCATCGCCGCCCTGCGCGCCGATGGCATGGACATAAGCGGGCCATGGCCACCCGACACCATGTTCACGCCACCCGCGCGGGCGCGCTATGACGTGGCGATGTGCATGTACCATGACCAGGCACTGATCCCGCTCAAGACCATCGACATGACGCAGGGGGTCAATACCACGCTGGGGCTGCCCATCATCCGCACATCGCCCGATCACGGCACCGCCTTCGACATTGCGGGACGGGGCGTGGCCGATCCGTCCAGCCTTGTCGCGGCACTGCGCATGGCCATGCGGATGGCCGAACACAGGAACAGGTCATGACCACATCCCATCCCGCCCCCATCCGGCTGGGCGTCAACATCGATCATATCGCCACCGTGCGCAATGCGCGCGGCGGCACGCATCCCGACCCGGTCAAGGGGGCGCTGCTGGCGCAGGCATCAGGCGCGGATGGCATTACTGCCCACCTGCGCGAGGACCGTCGCCACATCCGCGACGCCGACCTTGAACGCCTGCGCGCGGACCTGTCGATCCCGCTGAACATGGAAATGGCGGCCACCGAGGAAATGACCACCATCGCCACCCGCCTGCGCCCGCATGCGTGCTGCCTGGTGCCCGAACGGCGGCAGGAAGTCACGACCGAAGGCGGGCTGGACGTGCGCGGGCAGGCCAGCGAACTGGCGCCGCGCATTGCCCGGCTGCGTGATGCGGGCATCCGTGTTTCACTGTTCATCGACCCGGATACGGCCCAGATCGAGACGGCGGCGGAACTGGGGGCAGCCGTGGTGGAACTGCACACGGGCGCCTATGCCGACGCCATGGATGCGGCGGCGCGCGCGGTGGAACTCGGCCGCCTGACCGTGGGCGCGGAACATGCGGCGCGATGCGGGCTGGAAGTCCATGCGGGCCATGGCCTGACCTATGACAATGTCGGCCCGATTGCCGCCCTGCCACAGGTCATGGAACTCAATATCGGGCATTTCCTGATCGGGCAGGCCATTTTTGACGGGCTGCCCGCCGTGATCCGTCACATGAAAAATGTGATCGCAGCAGCACGAAAGTAAAAGAAGTTTTTGGTGAAGCTTTTTCAAAAAGCTTCGAAGAACGCCGCCTTCTTGAAAAAAGGCGGCACCCAGAAACCTTTATTCCTTAACTACCCGTGCCGCCCACGGTCAGGCCAGTCATTTTGAGCGTGGGCTGGCCCACGCCCACCGGCACGCCCTGCCCTGACTTGCCACAGGTGCCGATACCGGGGTCAAGGGCGGGTTCGCCGCCAATCATCGTCACCTTGGTCATGGCGTCCGCGCCATTGCCGATCAGGGTCGCGCCACGGACGGGGGTGGTGATCTTCCCGTCCTCGATCATGTAGGCCTCGGATGCGGCAAACACGAATTTGCCCGATGTGATGTCCACCTGCCCCCCGCCGAAATTGACCGCATACAGTCCGCGCTTCGTGCTGCGGATCATGTCATCGGTCGTGGCGTCGCCGCCCAGCATGATGGTGTTGGTCATGCGCGGCATGGGCGCATGGGCATAGGACTGCCGCCGCCCGTTGCCGGTGGGGGCAACCCCCATAAGGCGGGCGTTGAGGCGGTCCTGCAGGTAGCCGGTCAGGATGCCGTCCTCGATCATCACGGTACGGCTGGTAGGGGTGCCTTCATCATCAATGGTCAGGCTGCCCCGGCGTTCAGGCAGGGTGCCATCATCCACCACCGTCACGCCCGGGGCCGCCACGCGCTTGCCCATAAGCCCGGCAAAGGCGGACGTGCCCTTGCGGTTGAAATCACCTTCCAGCCCGTGGCCCACGGCCTCATGCAACAGGATACCGGGCCAGCCGGCCCCCAGCACCACTTCCATTTCCCCCGCGGGGGCGGGACGGGCATCAAGGTTGACCAGCGCCATGCGCAGGGCCTCGTCCACCGCACCCTGCCACACCTGCGGCGACAGCAGGCGGGTATAGGAATACCGGCCACCCAGACCGTAGCCGCCACTTTCACGCCGCCCGTCCTGTTCCACCACCACCGATACGTTCATGCGCACCAGCGGGCGGATATCGGCCATGCGCTGCCCATCGGGGCGGATGATCTGGATCGCCTGCCATTCCGCGGAAATCGAAGCCATGACCTGCACCACACGCGGGTCACGCGCGCGGGCATAGGCATCGAGTTCCGACAGCATGGCGGCACGGGAGGCAAAGGCCCCTTCTTCCAGCGGGTTGATATCGGGATACAGGCGGTGGTTGGTCGAACGCGGCCCCACGGCCAGCGTGCCCGAACGGCCCGCCCTGATCTGGCTGACGGTTTCCCCGGCGCGGCGGATCGCGCTTTCGCTTATGTCATCGGAATGGGCGAATCCGGTTTCCGCTTCCAGCACGGCGCGCAGGCCGAAACCGGAAGACGTGTCAAAGGTGGCGGACCGGATCACCCCTTCATCCAGCGAAATCCCCTCGCTTTCACGATATTCCAGGAAAAGCTCGCCATCATCCATGCCCTCCAGCGCATGGCGAACCAGACGCTCGGCGTCGGGGCGGCCAAGGCGCGCGCCCGCCCGTTCAAAAAACAGGGCATCGGTTGCAGCCAGCGGGGAAAGACCCTGAAGGGATGAGGGCATGAAACGGTGACTCCGGTTGGCGGAACAGGGGTGAAAGGACATGGACGCGCGGGCCGCGCGGGCCAGGAGGGCAGGCAGCATAGCCGGTTTTGACCTATGGGGAAAAGCTGGTCTCTCTTCATGACAGGCACCATGCGTGAAAATGAACTTCCCTCCATCTGGACGGTTTCCCTTTGTGGTAGGGACGCAAGGCAGGGCATTGTGCAAGGATCAGGTTTTCATTGTTTGGAGAAATGGCGTCTCGTGAAAGTTTCCCTCCTGTGCGGTTCTAGCCTGTCCCGGTCCGCGCCCCGCCAGGCCGGGCTGTTGCTGGCCAGCCTTCTTTACGCGGGCGCGCCCGCCCAGGCCCAGACAGCGCCGACCCCATCACAGGTGGCTCCCACGCCGTCGTCTCCCGCTGCTGTCCCCTCCCCGTCCGCCACGGGCACGGATGGGACAACAGCCGCCCCGGCTCCGCCTGCCTCCGTCACCGGAATATCGGCACAGCCGCAGGGACAGGTGGACCAGACCTATTCCGTCCCAACGCCTGAACCCCTGTCGGGAAGCGGAAACATGCTGCCACCCGCCCACGCCACCACACCGGATGCCGCGACCCAGCCCCCGCCCGCACAGGCGGGCACGGCTGCCGCATCCCCGGCGACGGTCGCCCCCGGCGCGGACAGCAAGGCCCCGGCCAGCCCGACGGACACGCCACCCGCCACGCAGGCAACCCCCGTGCCCGCCGCGCCCGATGGCGCGACCATGCCGGCCGGCACCGGCACGCCCACCCCGGCAGCACCCGTCCCGGCGCCCGCGGGGATGCCTGCGGCCGGCGGTTCCGACCATGCCGACCCCCCCCCCCCCCCCCCCGGTACGAATCCGGTCCAGACCGTGCACAAGGATGGCCCGGCTTCCACCGGCGGCAGCCCCGTGCCGCCAGCCAACGCCCCGCTGTCCGATGCGGGCGCGCCGGCCGCGCTGGTGCAGGACCTGCGCCCCCCTTCGATCGTGCTGGACGGGCTGTTCCAGGCGATTGGCGAGGCGCATATCTATACCGACGCCAAGACGGCAGCCGACGCCGTGCCGGACGAAGCCCCGGCCGACCTCATGGCGGAATACAATGTCGCCAAGCTGCGGCCCGACTTTTCGCTCAAGGATTTCGTGGCGCGGCATTTCACCCTGCCCGAACGCAAGACGGTTTCCTACCAGCGCAGCCCCGATGAAAACGTGCGCGACTACATCAACGGCATGTGGGACGTCCTCAGCCGGCCGCCCGACACGCAGGTGGCGTATTCATCCCAGCTTCCCCTGCCCTATACCTATGTCGTGCCCGGTGGGCGTTTCAGCGAGCTGTATTACTGGGACAGCTACTTCACGATGATCGGGCTGTATGAAAACCAGAAGATCGACCTCATGCGCGACATGGTGCGCGACATGGCGTCGATGATCGACCGGTACGGCCATATCCCCAATGGCAGCCGGACCTATTACCTCAGCCGGTCGCAGGTTCCGTTCTTCTCGCTCATGGTGGACCTGCTGGCCATGCATGATGGCCAGGTGGCCTACACCACCTTCCTGCCCGAACTGCAGGCGGAATACGATTACTGGATGGACGGGCAGGATTCCGTCCCGCCCGGCGGCGCCTACCGCCATGTGGTGCGCTTGCCCGATGGCACGGTCATGAACCGCCACTGGGATGACATGGATACCCCGCGCGACGAAAGTTACCCGGAGGATGTCGCCACGGCGGCGCATTCCGACCGCCCGAAGGAAGAGGTCTATCGCGACCTGCGCGCCGGTTCGGAAACGGGATGGGATTTCTCGTCCCGGTGGCTGGCGGACGGGCATACCCTGTCCACCATCCACACCACCGACCTGCTGACGGTCGAGCTGAACTGCATGATCCCGCACCTGCAGCAGACACTGGCCCACGCCTATGAACTGAAAGGCAACAAGGAGGAAGCCGCCCGCTACAGCCGCCTGGCGCAGGGACGCATCGAGGCGATGCAGCGCATCCTGTGGGATGAACGCCGGGCCGCCTTCATCGATTATGACTGGAAGAAGGGGGAATCGACCTCCATCCTGTCAGGCGCCACCGTCGTGCCGCTGTTCATGCAGATGGCGACACCCGAGCAGGCCAAGGCCGTATCCGAAAGCGTGCGCAAAAACCTGCTCAAGGTTGGCGGCCTGATCGCCACCGAACGCAGCGGTAGCGGGCAGCAGTGGGATTCCCCCAACGGGTGGGCGCCACTGCAATGGATGGCGGTCAAGGGCCTGAACCAGTACGGATATGATGCGCTGGCCAGTGATATCGCGGCCCGCTGGATGGGGCGTGTGATCGGCACGTATGAAAAATCCGGCGTGCTGCTGGAAAAATATGACGTGGTCAATCCGTTCATCAGCCCCAAGGGCGGCAAGGGCGGCGGCGAATACCCGATGCAGATCGGGTTTGGCTGGACCAACGGCACGCTGCTAGGGCTTATGAACCGCTACCCGCAGAACACCCGTGTCGTGCTTGACCGCAACCCGGCGGCCGACCAGCCATCGCCGCAGCCCCTGCCGCCGATGAATGCCTATGGCGTGCAGAGCGACAATGACGCGCTGAGCCGCTACAGCCAGCCCACCGTCACCCTGGCCCCGCGCCCCGTGGCCCCGACGCCCACCCTGCCGCAGATGTCGGTCGTGGGGGCCAGCGCGCCGTCTTCGGCCACACAGATCCCCCCCTCCCCTGCACCTGCACCTGCACCTGCACCTGCACCTGCACCTGCACCTGCACCTGCACCTGCACCTGCACCTGCACCTGCACCTGCACCTGATGCTGCGGCGAATACACCGTCTGCGGCAAGCCCGCCTGCCACCACGGTTTCATCGCCTACGTCCCCTGCCGCGGACCAGCATGCGGACACACCCGCGCCTGCCAGCACGCCAGACAAGGCGGCGGCAGCGCCACAGGCAGCGGCACCAGCATCGGATGCGCCAGCTACGCCCCAGCCGACCCCCGCGCAGCAACCCGCTGCGACCACGACACAGGCCATACCCGCCGTTATGGCCCCGTCGCAACCGGCTGCCCCGGTGGTCCCGGCACCCCCAGCAGCCAGCCCTGAAGCGGGACAGGCAGCCCCCAGACCGTCAGGCCATGACAGCGCCCTGCCACCATCATAAAAAAAGGGAAAGGCATAAGCCTTTCCCTTTTTTTGCCCGCCGGGTGGAGGCGCAGACGCCACGTCCGGATCAGGCAGAAGCCTTCATTCCGGTCAGCTTTTTTTCAGCATGTGATACGAAATCATCTGGGCAAACTGGACCAGCACCTTCCTGCCCATTTTGCTTTCACCTTCATGCCGCGAACGGAAAACAAACGGCAGTTCGATCACCTTGGGTACCGTCTGCTGCGCCATCAGCAGATCCAGCAGGATCTTGAACCCGATACCCGACAGATGCGGCAGGGATTTGATAACCAGGTCGCGCCTGACGGCAAAAAAACCGCTCATCGGGTCGCGCACCCGCACGGACAGGAAGCACTGCGCGATGCGAATCCCCGCATTGGACAGAAACAGGCGCCACGAATTGGCCAGGCCGCTATTGTCGCCGCCTTCCACATGGCGGCTGCCGACCACAATATCGTACCCCTTCTGCTCGATGGCATCGACCATCTGTTCCAGCAGGTTTTCATCATGCTGCAGGTCCCCATCCATCACCGCAACCACAGGGGCGGATGAAGACAGGATTCCCTCGATCACGGCAGATGACAGCCCACGACGTCCCACGCGCAGGATACCGCGCACGCGGCTGTCCTCCTGCGCCAGACGCCATACCTCGTCTATGGTGCCGTCGGGTGAGCTGTCATCAACGAAGATCAGTTCCCAGGCATGGTGCTTTACGGCCTTTTCCACCGCATGGAACAGGGGAACGACATTTCCACGCTCATTATAGCATGGGATGATGATGCTGATTACCGGCCCCGACCGGACCCCGCACCCGACGTGCGTGTCCTGCTGCAATGAGGCGGAAGAAACGTGCATGATCAATAAAGGTCCCCGGGGTTCACATACCAGACGGACAGACGACCAGAGCTATAACCAACCAGATCGTGATCCATTGGGAAGTTGGGGATAAAGGATTTCCCGCACTGCCGCAACATGACGGGAAGGATACCGCAAAACGGAAACAAGCCGGTTATCCGAGAATAACCGGCTTGTAAATCTGGTCGGAGTGAGAGGATTCGAACCTCCGGCCCCTGCGTCCCGAACACAGTGCTCTACCAGGCTGAGCTACACTCCGTTGCAGGCGGCTATACAGGGCCGCTGCATTTAAGGCAAGGGGATAGATGAAAGATTTACAGCGTGCTGACCCTGTCGCGTGCATCCGCCTGCACCGGCAGGGCCGCCAGCGCCGCCATCAGGGTCGCGACATCGGGCACCACCTCAAACAGGTTCCGCGCCGTGGGGGATGCGAACCCATCTGCGATACAGCCATCCACCAGGGCCAGCAGCGGATCGGCCCAGCCCGCCACGTTGACGATGTAGATCGGCTTGTCATGCTGGCGCAGCTGCCGCCATGTCATGATCTCGATCGTCTCGTCAAAGGTGCCAAGCCCACCGGGCATCACCACGAAGGCGTCCGACTGGGCGAACATCCGCGCCTTGCGGTCATGCATGCTGTCGGTCACGGTCAGGTCGGTCACGCCTTCATGCATGATCTCACGCGAATGCAGGAAGGCGGGAATGATCCCGGTCACCGCCCCGCCCGCAGCCAGCACCGCATCGGCCACGGTGCCCATCAGGCCGACATGGCCCCCGCCATAGACCAGCCTGACCCCGGCCTGACCCAGCGCCGTCCCCAGCGCACGCGACTGCGCCGCGTATTCCGGCCGGGAGCCGAAACGCGATCCACAAAAAACGGCAACGGATGAAATCTGCATCTACCCAGCTCAGCTCCCCACAGGACTATCGGCCCGCCACGCCATTCAGCGCGGCAGGAATTTCAACACAATGGTTACACCCACACCCGCCAGCGTGAACAGGGCGGACACCAGAAACAGCGCGCCATATCCCATTGTCTGGATCACCAGCCCCAGCAGGGGGCCGGACAGACCCACGGCGATATCAAGGAATACGGAAAAGGCCCCGAGTGCCGCCCCCCGGTTTTCCGGCCCCACGCGCGCCACCGCCAGCACGCCCATGGCCGGAAACACGAGCGAGAACCCCGCACCGGTCAATGCAGCCCCCAACGCCGCCCCCCTGACCGAGGAACACTGCCACAGCACGCACAGCCCCAGCGTTTCAACCAGCAGCGAGATGAATGTGACAGCCAGCCCGCCACGGCGGTCGATCTGCCGGGCGAACAGGAAGCGCATCATCACGAACGACAGGCCGAATCCGGTCAGCGCGGTTGCCGCCCCGCTCCAGTTGTTATGGGCGTAGAACAGCGCAAGGCAGGCCGAAATCGTCCCGAATCCGACAGACCCGCACGCCAGCACCATCCCATGCGGCAGCACGCGCCGGAAGACGGCATGGAACGGCATGGGCGGCGCCTCGCTGGGCACGGGCGGTACGGGGGCATACTGCCGCGCCAGTACGAAACCGAACAGCGTCAGCCCCGCTGACAGCAGTCCCACAACCGTAAGGCCGCCATATGGCAGCGGCAGTCCCGACAGGATCTGCCCGATGGGCGCGCCAAGAGCGATGCCGCCATACGAGGTCACGCCATTCCACGATATGACCTGTGCCGTGCGGGCCGCGCCGACGCGCCCGATATTCCACATGATGGCGCCTGTGGCCGTCCAGCTTTCGCCAATGCCCAGCAGGATGCGGCTTGCAATCAGCAGGACAACGGACAGGGCCGCAAAATGCAGCAGCAGCCCCGACAGCATGAGCGCCGCCCCGGACAGGGTACAGACCGCAAGCCCGACCACCACCGTGGGTTTCGCCCCCCGGCGGTCCGCCTGCCGCCCCGCCCCCGCGCGCGAGGCAAAGGTGGCGAGGTACTGCACGGACACCGCCAGCCCGGCAAGGACCGTGTTGTATCCGAGTACCTGATGCACAAAGACCGGGATGACCGCCATTGGCAGGCCGATATCAATGTAACACAGGAGGTTGAACAGCACGACGGGCAGTATCCGTCGTGTAGGTGACCCCGATGCAGCCTGCGGCCCGGTCATGATACGCATAAACTCCGTAATGAAAAACAAGCGTCCCGATCAAACGCGGATACCAGCAATACCACCCGCCCCACAAAATCACTGTGGAGCAAAAGCACCATAGGGCTTATGGAAAAACCTGGAAAAACCAATCCATGGCCCTTCGTTCCCGCACGACTGCCCTGTGCGGGCTGCATGCAAGCGTGATCTGGAAGGATTCAGAACCCATGACACAGTCGCCCAAACCGGATGCCGGTGGCTATACAACCGTTTCCACCCGTACCGCCTATGAAAATCCATGGACCCGCGTGCGCGAGGACATCATCATCCGCCCCGGCGGCAGGCAGGGACTGTATGGCGTGGTGGAACGGGGGGATTTTGTCGTGATCCTGCCGCTATGGGACGGCCCGGAAGGCCCCCGCGTCACACTGATCCGCCAGTACCGCTATCCCATCGGCAAGCGGATGTGGGAACTGCCCATGGGCATGTGGGAAGACCGCCCCGATGCAACGCCTGAAGACGTGGCGCGGGGCGAACTGCGCGAGGAAACCGGCCTGATCGCCGGGCAGATGCGCGATGCGGGCCTGATGTACCAGGGGGCGGGCTACACGACCCAGAAAGGCCGGGCCTATCTTGCCACCGGATTGCAGCAGGGTCCGCACCAGCGTGAGGAAACGGAGGAGGACATTACCTGCCATGTCGTCACGCTGAAGGAAATGGAAGCGATGATCGTGGACGGGCGCATCACCTGCATGGTCACGATCGCGGCATTCGGCCTGATCCGCGCGCGCGGCTGGATCTGACCCTGCCGGAGATCCGACTGAAAAGACTGTTTAAAGCAGTCACATCATGACAATGCCTTAAAATCAAAAGACGTTTTTGGTGAAGCTTTTTTCAGGGCCTGTTGGGGATTAGCGTGAATTGATGACTGCGGCCACGAGATAGATCATGGCCGAGAATGACCTGTCTGTCTTGTCGCTGCGCATGGCGATGCGCTTGAACTCCTTGAGTTTGCAGAAGAAGTTCTCGATAAGATGGCGCGCTTTGAACAGGGCTTTATCGAACGGGCGTCTGTCGAGGCGGTTTTTGCGCTGGGGAATGACCACACAGGCGCCTTGCGCGCGTATGCTGTCCACAATCCAGTGCACATCAAATGCCTTGTCGGCAAGAATGCCCCCGAAATCGGCCGGTTCAAGAAGGGGCGCAACCCCGACCGTATCGTAATGCTGGCCGGGGATAAGGGTAAAGCGGACCAGGTTACCCAAGGCGTCGGTCATGGCGATGATCTTGGTCGACCATCCCGTCACACTGCGTCCGATCGCCTGATTTCGGGTCCCCCTTTTGCGCCCTGGCCATGACGGTGAACCCGCACCACCGTGCCGTCGATCATCGCATATTCCATGTCGGCGTCGTCCGAGACAGCCTCGAAAATTCGCTGGAAAACCCCGGCTTTCATCCAGTCGCTGTAGCGCGAGTAGACCGAGTTCCAATGTCCGAAATATGTCGGCAGATCCCGCCATGGACTGCTGGTCCGCGCAATCCACAAGACCGCCTCGATGAAAAGGCGGTTATCCTTCCCGCTGCGGCCCCGATCCGTCTTCTTGCCAAGGCACAGGGGTTCCATCTTCGCCCATTGGGCATCTGTCAGTATGAAGCGATCCATACAGACCTTGAATCACATCCAGATGCTTCAGAAAAGCATAATTCCCAACAGGCCCCAAAAAGCTTCGAAGAACGCCGCCTTTTTGAAAAAAGGCGGCGCCCAAAACCTTTTATCCTTTGATTAACAGGTTGTTTTCAAACAGCCTTTAACGACGCAGCGGCGTCAGGTAACGTTCCAGATTGACGCGCAGCGGCATGAGATAGGTATTGCCGCCTGCCTGCGCCACCGTATCCATCATCTGCCGCGCGAAGGCGATGTTGGCGTCCAGTGTCGGCTCGAAATCATGGGGGAAGATGACGTGATTCGTCGTTTCCCAGTACGAACGCGATTTTGGGCCGACCACGGGGGAAATCCCCCAGAACACGTTTTCCCCATGCAGCCAGTTCATGCACAGCTCCAGCATCCGCATGTCAAAAATAGGCTGGGTGAAGAAACCCGCGGCACCCGCTTCCTTCTTGCGCGCGACCGCCTCCATTTCCTTGTACGGCGCACGGCGGTACGGATCGAATGCGGCATAGACCGCAAGATGCGGTGCCTCCCGCCGGTAACGGGCGATCACGCTCTCGCTGGTATTGGGATAGGTACGGTGCTTCAGGTCCGTTGGCGGATCGCCCTTGACCACCAGCACCTCATGCAGGTCCGGGTCATCCGCGCCCGGCAGCGGCGCATCCGGCGCGATGTCGATGGCGCGGATATGGGGGATCACGCGGGGGAAAACCGGACGGATCAGGGCCGCCGCCTCCCAGCTGCGCATGGGGAAACGCAGCAGGTCGGGAATATTGATCATCTGCGCATCGGGAAACAGCCGGCTGACATCCCCCGCGTCGCGCAGCAGCGTTTCCCGGTCACGCGGGATCAGTTCAACGGAAGTAAGCGTCATGTATTCTCTCCTGTCTGCGGCAAGGGCGCTCAGCGCGCCGGGCCTTCCACAAGTATCCGGGCCGCATCAAGGGTATTGCGCAGCAGGCAGGCGATCGTCATGGGACCAACGCCGCCGGGAACCGGCGTAATCAGGCCCGCGCGCTTTACGGCTTCATCAAACTTCACGTCACCCACCAGCCGCGTCTTGCCATTGGGTAGCGTGACACGGGAAATGCCGACATCGATCACCGTGGCCCCCGGCTTGATCCAGTCGCCACGTACCAGTTCGCGCACGCCCGTCGCCACCACCACGATATCGGCCTGCCGGGCAAGGGATGCGGTATCACGCGTGTCAATATGGGCCACGGTCACGGTGCAGCCCTCACGCAGCAGCAGTTCCGCCATGGGGCGGCCGACAAGGTTGGATGCCCCGATCACCAGCGCGTCCCTGCCCCGCATGTCACCCACATAGTGATGCAGCAGCAGCAGGCAGCCAAGCGGCGTGCAGGGCACGATTCCCGGCAGCCCCAGCGCCAGCCGCCCGGCATTGACCACGCCCAGGCCATCCACGTCCTTTTCGGGAATGATTGCATTGGTCACCACAACCGGGTCCAGCCCTGCGGGCAGCGGCAGTTGCACGAGGATGCCGTGGATTTCGGGATCGACATTCAGCCGTTCGATCAGGCCCAGCAGTTCCTTCTGCGATGTCGTGGCGGGCAGCATGTGCATGAACGACCGCATGCCCGCGCGGTGGGTCTGCAGCGCCTTGTTGCGCACATAGACCTCGCTGGCCGGGTCATTGCCCACCAGCACCACCGCAAGGCCGGGGGTGATGTGGTGCCGGTCGTAGAAGGCGCTGACATCGGCGGCGATATCCTGCGTCATGCGGGCCGCGAAGCCCTTGCCGTCAATCAGGCGCGCGGCATGGGGTTCCTGCGTATCGGATACTGCTGGACCGGTCATCATCCCTCCGGAAACGAACATGGCGATGGCAGCAGATAAGGCAAGAAACCATGGCGCGACAATCATCACCCGGCGTTTTTCTGGCCCATCCGGTAAAAAAACCGGCCTTCCCGCCTTTTGCGCATGAAAAAGGCCGGGGCATGACTACCCCGGCCTGTGTCCCCCCAATGGCGGGGAGGGTGTTACTGGTCGTCTTCGTCAGGGCTGGTCGTGTCAGAATCATCGCTGTTGGGACTGACGGCCACAAAGACGCTCTGCCCGTTGCGCACGACCCGCAGCAGGACGGAATGATTGGCCTGCAGGGCCTGGCGGATGGCGGAAACCGTGGCGCGCGGGTTTTCCACCGGCACATCGCCCACGGACTGGATGACGTCACCCGCATGGATCCCGGCCTGTTCGGCGGCGGAACCGGCCTGCACGTCACTGACCACCACGCCGCGCACGTTTTCCTCCAGCCCGAGCTGCTGGCGCAGGTCAGGCGTCAGGGGCGCGAGCGTCACCCCCAGCTTCGGCCCCTTGTCGGCATCATGGGACGTATCGCCCACCGTGCCATCGGCCGTGCCCCCCTTGCCCAGGCTGGAAATCAGGACGCTGGCGGTCTGCGGCTTGTTGTTGCGCAGGTAGGCGATCGTCGCCTTGGTTCCGGGCACGATGCCTGCCACCTTGACCGCAAGCGTATGCGGCGTGTCGATGGCCTGGCCATTCAGCGAGGTGACGACATCACCCGCCTTCAGCCCCGCCTTTTCCGCAGGACTACCCGAACTGACGCTGGCCACCAGCGCACCCGTAGCCGGCGCGCCGGATGGCGACGGCTTCATGCCCAGCGCACTGGCCATGGACGGCGTGATCGCCTGCGCCGTGACGCCGAGGTACCCGCGAGTGACATGGCCGGTCTTTTCAAGCTGGTCGACAATGTTCTTCACGGTATCGGACGGAATGGCGAACCCGATCCCGATCGACCCGCCAGAGGGCGACAGGATGGCGGTGTTCACGCCCACCACCTTGCCATCCTGCGTGAACAGCGGGCCGCCGGAGTTGCCACGGTTGATCGGGGCATCAACCTGAATGAAGGAATCATACGGGCCATCGCCGATGTCACGGCCACGGGCCGAGACGATACCGGCCGTGACCGTGCCGCCCAGCCCGTAGGGATTGCCCACGGCCACGACCCATTCACCCGGCTCGACCTTGTCCGAATCCCCCAGTTCGATAAAGCGCAGCTTGCCCGACGGCGAGACCTTGAGCAGGGCGATATCCGTCTTGGAGTCGCGCCCCACGATCTTGGCGGGCAGCGCCGTGCCGTCATCCAGCGTCACGGTCACCTTGGTCGCGCCCTTCACCACGTGGTTGTTGGTGACGACATACCCGTCGGGCGAGATGACAAAGCCCGAGCCACGGGCCTCGACGGTATGATGGGCCTGCTGCGGCATCATCTGGAAGGGAAAGGGAAACGGGAAGCCACCGGGCATGCCGCCCTGCCCGCCGTCCTCGCCCACATCCGCGTCCTTGATCCGCGCCGTGATCGACACGACGGCCGGCTTGACCTGCTTGACCAGGTTTACGAAATTCGGCAGCTGCTGGATCTGGGTGTCAGGGTGGATCACCCCGCTGTCATCCGCCCGCGCAAGGGGAGCCGAAAGCAGGCATCCCCCCATTATGGTGCCGGCCACAAGTGTCGCCAGCATCCGGCTATGGCGCCGATGGGGGAAGAGGGTGTTCGACCGCAATACGTCTGACATGGCATCCCTGAACATGGTTGTCCTGCTGAAATCTCTCAAAACGACGGACGGGACCGACCGCCGGGGCTTACAGTCCCATTGACTGCATTGTGCCGCAAGGCAGCCAACCCGTGTCATACCGTTGCATGACAAATAGGTTAGGCACGCAGGCGCTGGAAAAAATCCCGCAACAGCCGCCCCGCCTCGCGCTCACGCACGCCGCCCACGGTTTCGGGGCGGTGCAGGCAGCGTGGCTGCGCGAACAGGCGCGGGCCATGTTCCACCCCGCCGCCCTTCGGGTCATAGGCCCCGAACACGATCTTCCCCACCCGGAAATGCGTGGCCGCGGCCGCGCACATCGGGCATGGCTCCAGCGTGACATACAGCGTGCAGTCCGCCAGGCGCTGTCCGCCACGGCGCACGCCTGCCATGCGCATGGCCTGCATTTCCGCATGGGCGGACGGATCGCCCCATTCCTCCACCCGGTTGCCCGCGCGCGCCAGCAACTGCCCGTCCGGCCCGGACAGGGCGGCCCCCACCGGGACTTCCCCCCGGTCGGCGGCGGCGCGGGCTTCCTCCATCGCGATATCCATGAAATGCGCGGGCGCCGGGCGTGAACGTATCATGCGCATACGATAGCAATCCCCCCTGCCTGCAAGGCCAGCCGACCGTGCCGTACAATTATCCACGACCGGCCATTTTTTTGTGGATAGGCACAACTACAACCTGACAGTATCGTTTCACACAGGTGACAGTCGGGTAAAGATGCCCCATTGGCACAACGGCGGACCGCAACAGGCCGATCCCGTCCCGGATCATGCACCCATCCGGGGTGTGGGTGACCGTACTGGGAGTAAGGTGATGCATACGCTCACGCTTGTTCTTGCCACTGCCGCCATCGTGGCGGGGATGGCCGCGTCAGATGACCTGCGCCGCGCACCGCAGGCCAGCGATACCTGTGTCCTGACCTGCATGCTGCGGTCGCCCCCACGCTGACAACCTGCTTTTTCATGCTGGCATCCTGTCAGGCATGGATTCGGGCATAAAAAATAACAAAAGTTTTGGGGTGGAGCCTTTTTCAACAAGGCCGCGTTTCCTGAAGCTTTTTGAAAAAAGCTTCACCAAAAACTCCTTCATGATTCCCAGGCATCGTAGCTGACCGACGGATGACGCTGGATACAGGCTGTCGCCACATTGCGTTCGTGCACCCTGATTTCAGCAAATCCTGAAATCAGGGGCTACCATCGCAGGCGGTTGCGCATCCTGCGCGGCCCATGCCGGGGTCTCGCCCACCCCGTCGGACCGGGCGGGTACAGGCATGGGCAGTTCATTGACGGTCACGATACGCCATCCCTCCGGCAGGCGTTCGATCACGCTCAGCGCCAGGTTCTGGATGGAAAAATGCAGCGCCGTTTCCGCATGGATGCGCAACGCATGGGCCAAGGCTGCGCGAATGGCGCCCCCGTGGCTGACCACCACCATGTCCTGCCCCGCATGTTCGGCCGCCAGACGGTCAAGGCACGCACCCACACGGGCACAGACCTGCACCATGCTTTCGCCGCCCGGCGGCAGTTCGGTCGCGCCGACGGACCAGAACGGATGGGCGGGCAGGCTCAGCCGCTCTGGCAGGGTATCATGCGTAATGCCGTGCCATTCGCCCATGGACTGTTCGGTCAGGTCGGGTTCCACCTGCCATTCATGCGGGCCATAACCGGCCTGCTGGATGGCGCGCGCCGTCTGCTGCGTGCGTGACAGGGGGGACGTGAACCACAATGCCGGACGCGGCAGGCGACGCGCCAGGGCTTCATACATCCAGCGCTGGGCCACAAGGCTGTCCGGGCACAGAGGCACGTCCATCGCGCCATACAGCCGCATGCGGGCGTTCTGTTCCACCAGTGCGTGACGGATCAGCCAGAATCGGGTCACGCCCTTCTGCAACTGGGGCGTATCAAGGAAATTGCCGTGGTTGGTCTGTATGCTCACGCTGGACATCCATTGAACAGGTAGGTCATGAAATTCATGCAGGCAGAATGGCCCGCGCCCGCCAGCCACGCGGCAGGTAGGTCTGGACCGGCGCCGCCGTGCCAAGCTGCGACCAGTGCCGCAGGATCAGGCTGATCTTGTCAAGAATCCGCCCCACATTGCGCACTTCGCGCCGCAGGCGCTCGGTCGGATCCATGCCGTCATGCGACGGCTCCCCCGCAACCAGCCGGGCGCCCGCGGAAATACGCAGCGCCCCCACGATCACACCGGGCCGGCCGGGATGCGCCAGCGGCACGGGCTGGCCCACATGGCACAGCACGCAGGCCAGGGCCGCATCGGGGTCATCGGGCGGGATCAGGCCGGACAGGTCGGTATTGAGCCAGGCATAAAGCTGTCGCGCCTCCGGCAGGGCCAGCGGGCGGAAAGTCTTCGCGTCACTGTCCGGCGTCCGCACGAAAAAACAGATGATGGTCGGCAGGGTGTCCCACGCATTGTCCATGGGCGCACGATCGGGACGCACCGAAGGCAGGATTTCCAGCGCGGGATCTTCCATGATGCGGGAGGTGACAGCGGACAGGAAACCATGCAGCCGGTCATGGATCACCGTGCGGGGAATGCGGCTGATCGCGGTCATTTCCGCCAGCGCCGCGCACCAGCGCAGGATCAGCCCGACATTATGCCCCGCAGGCAGTCCGGCCACCACCCTGCCCTGCGGCCATGCATGGCGATAGCTGTAATCCCCCAGCCCCACGGGCACGGGGCGCGGGCCATCCAGCCTGCGCCGCACGCCCGCGGGCAGCAGCAGCGCCCCGCAGAATGGCGGGCCAGTAAAGAATTTGGATCCGGTGACCATGACCATCCAGCCCCGGTCCAGATAATCGCGCACCCGCAGCGGGTCCAGCCGGGCCTGGCACGCATCCACCACCACATCGGGGCGGTCTCCCGACCTGTCCGCCGGCATGCAGGCCTGTTCCAGCGCGGGCAGTCCGGGCGCCAGCAGCCCGGTCTTGGACAGGTCCAGCCGGTGCAGCAGCACATGCCGGCCCGCCGCGCGCATTTCATGGGTCAGGCGGCAGGTCTCCGCATCGACATCAGCCGCCGGGCGCACATGGCCCGCCGCATCACGCATCGGCACGTTCACCACGAACGTATCGGTGGGAAAACCGGCAATGGGCATGCCGCGTGTCACCGGATGGCCAAGGGCGGTATCATTGGCGAAATGGCATCCCATGGCGGCCAGCGGCACGCCGCTGCCGGTTTCCTCCGGCGCAAGCAGGATATTGCTGACAGCCCGCCCGCCGGGTGCCAGGGCGGCCAACGCCAGCGCATACAGTTCGCAATCCGTGCCCGATGGGGCCAGCACGACCCCTTCCCCCGCTTCAAGGCCAAAATGCGCGGCGATACGGGCCTGTATGTCCCCATCCAGCGTCCGCGCCGCATCCTCGCCCCGCCCGTGCAACGCACCGGACAGCAGGGACAGGCGCGCGGTCTCCGCCCCCGCAAAGCCCCGTTCGGACAGTGATGACGCAGTGGAGGACGCAAAGGTGATGGCCCATGGCCGGGGCCGGTGCGAACAGCCGTAATGGTTCAGCCCCGTCGCGGGGTCCACGGCCAGGCGGGCGTCACCGCCTGTGGCCATCAGGCTTTCGGTCGGCCCCAATAGGGGCCACAGGGCGCATAATGCGTCATGCAGCGCATCGAAGGGAGATGATCCGTCCGGCAACGACACGGCTGGCTGCAAGGGCGCCAGGGCGGACCATATCTGGCGCAGGGCCGTGGCAGGGGGCACCTGCGCCACCGCCATCTGCGGCACCCATGCCGCCGGTGCATCCGCATCCGACCGGCCGGTATCAAGATACCAGAACAGAGCCGCCGTCCGCGCGGCGCAGAAGGCCGCGCACAGGCCCCTGTGCGGCGCGATGTCCAGCAGCGCGGCCAGTTCCAGCGCGTGCCGCAGGAAAAAGGCCGTTTCCTCCTGCTGTCCCTGCGCAGGCAGCCCCAGCACGATGACCCCGCCGGGCTGGACGCGAAACGGCAGGTCCAGCGTCGGGTCCAGCGTGATCCGCCTGTCGCCCGCAATCACCCGCAGGTCCGGTCGTTCCAGAACGCGCAGCAGCTCCTGCGTCAATGTGTGGGCGAACACCGTGTCACTTCCTTTTCCACGCTGCCAGGCGGCACGGTCCAGCCAGCCTGATCCATGATACGGCGCATATGCTCCGGTGGCATGGCCGTGGCATGCACGGGCACATCCAGTGGCAGATGGATGCTCCGGCTCATAAGGTGTAGCGCCCCCGCGTCGCGCGCGCCATAGCGCGTGTCGCCCCGTATGGGACACCCGAGCGCAGCGCAATGCGCGCGGGCCTGATGGGTGCGCCCGGTTTCGAGAACCAGTTCCAGCCAGCTTATGGGTATCCCGGCATCATCATGCCCCGTCGCCAGCATACGCCAGCGCGTCCGGGCGGGCTGGCCGCCGGTTTTTACCGGCTGCATCCGCCACTGCCTGCCCTGTTCCACCCGGGCAAGCGGCATATCGATCACGCCCTGCGCGGCATCGGGCGTGCCCTGCACAATGGCCCAGTAGGTCTTGCGCGCGCGCCCCGCCGCGAAACATGCCTGCACCGCAACCAGCGCCTGCTTGCGCAGGGCGACCACCAGGCAGCCCGATGTATCCTGATCCAGCCGGTGCGCAAGCCATGGGCCGTTCCGGTGCCGCGACAGGGCGGGAAACCAGTCCTCGACACTCGCCCCCCCGCCACGGCCGGAATGGACCGGCAGCCCCGGCGGCTTGTCCAGCACCACAAGCCGGTTATCGCGGTACAGGACCGTGAATGGCAGGGTGGCAGGCGCCTGCCCTGTCCCGCGCGGCATGACGTGGGGTTTCATTCGTCTTCCGTATTGCGCCGCATCAGGACTTCGCGGCGGCCGACATGGTTGGCCTCGCTGACCAGGCCTTCCTTTTCCATCTGCTCGATGATCTTGGCCGCACGGTTATAGCCGATCGACAGGTGGCGCTGGATGAAGGACGTTGACGCCTTGCCTTCACGCGCCACGACCTCGACCGCCTGCGCGAACAGGCCGTCTTCCTCCGCCCCGCCAGCGGGGGCGGCGAAAGGCTTGCCGGAACTGTCTTCCTCCTGCGGGGAAATGACGTCGTCATCATAGATCGGTTCCCCCTGCGTGCGCAGGAAGGCGACGACGGCCTCGACCTCGCTATCATCCACGAACGGGCCATGCACGCGTGTAATCCGGCCGCCTGCCTGCATGAACAGCATGTCCCCGCGCCCCAGAAGCTGTTCGGCCCCCTGCTCGCCCAGGATAGTGCGGCTGTCGAACTTGCTTATGACCTGAAAGGAGATACGGGTGGGAAAGTTCGCCTTGATGGTGCCGGTAATCACGTCCACCGACGGGCGCTGGGTGGCAAGGATCAGGTGAATGCCCGCCGCGCGCGCCTTCTGCGCCAGACGCTGCAGCAGGGCTTCGATTTCCTTGCCCGCCACGATCATGAGGTCGGCCATCTCGTCCACCACGATGACGAGATACGGCAGCGAATCGAGGGCAAGCTGCTGTTCTTCAAACGTGGGCTTGCCGGTTTCGGGGTCGTAGCCGGTCTGGACGCGCCGGGTCACGATTTCACCACGCGCGCGCGCTTCGGCCACGCGTTCGTTATAGCTTGCGATGTTGCGCACCTGCAGGTGCGCCATGCCGCGATAACGGCGGTCCATTTCCCGCACGGCCCATTTGAGTGCCGCAACCGCCTTGGCCGGTTCCGTCACCACAGGCGTCATGAGGTGGGGAATGCCTTCATAAATCGAAAGTTCAAGGATCTTGGGATCGATCAGGATCAGGCGGCACTGCTCGGGCGAGAGGCGATAGAGCAGCGACAGGATCATGGAGTTCACGCCCACCGACTTGCCCGACCCGGTGGTGCCCGCGATCAGCAGGTGCGGCATGGCGGCGAGGTCACTGTAAACCGATTCGCCCGCAATATCCTTGCCCAGCGCAAGGTTGAGGCGCGCGCGCGCATGCGCCCATTGCGGGTCCATGAGCAGTTCGGAGAAATAGACCGTCTCACGCCGTGTATTGGGCACCTCGATCCCGATCACGTTGCGACCCGGGACGGTTGCGATACGCACGCTGAGCACCGACAGGGACCGCGCCACGTCATCGGCCAGGCCGATCACCCGGGCCGCCCGGATGCCGGGGGCGGGCTGGAGTTCATACAGGGTGACCACCGGGCCTGCGTGATAGGCGACGATTTCACCCTGCACCCCGTATTCCGACAGCACGGTGACAAGCTGGGTGGCATTGGCGTGCAGCAGTTCCTCGGTCGGCTTGGTCGCCTCGTTCGATGGCGGGGGCCTGAGCAGCGAAAGCGGCGGGAACTGCCATTCCGGCTGTGGCGGGGGCGTATAGGTATCTTCCGGCGGCGTGGCGGGCATGGCGGGCGGATAATCCGGCAGGCTCGCCGCCGGCTCCTCCGCCGTCCGCCCCGCGCCGGAGAAAAAGCGCGACAGCAGTGTCGGGCGGGCGGATTCCTTGGCCGCTGTCGGCAGGTCATCATGGGGAGAGGCAATGACGGGCGGGGGAGCCTGCGCGTCGGTATCCTCATGCCACGGCACCTGATCCGATACCGGTGCGGGACCGTCCATCAGCAGGGGCTGGGTGATTTCCTCATCCATGCCCGGCGGGTGCATCCAGCTGGTCTGCAGCGAAACCTGCGCGGGCTTGCCGCCCTCCACCTTGCGGCCACCCAGCGCCGGGCGCGCCTCCTCCCGCTTCGCGGTGGGTGCGGGCATGTTCTTCTGCCCCGACGGCCTGGCCGCCTGCGGGTCGGCCATGGGCATCATGGCCGTGCCGGGCGTTGCGCGCGCCGTGGCGGGCATGGGGTCCACCACCGTTTTGCGGCCTGTATCCACAAGCGGCGCATGGAAGGGAGACGGGGCCGGAGCCGCCATGGCCCGCGCCCGCGGCTTTTCCCCCGTGACCCGCTGCAGCCATATGGCCAGGACCATGGGCTGACGCAGCAGGACCCTGATCGCGCGCCCAATGCCCCGCCATTCGGACAGGGACAGGGCAAGGGCCAGAAGCACCAGCAGCCCTCCCAGCACCAGCCCCAGCAGCCAGACGACAAGCGGACCGCCCCGCCCCACGAAAACCGTGGCGGCCTGAATGGACATATGCGCCACCGACAGGCCGACCGCCCCCCCCGGCCCCGCCTGCGTTGGCCATAGCGGGGCCTGGAGGGCGGGCAGCAGCAGCGGCACGGCCGCGATGTCCGCCGCGATGACCGGCAGCGCGCAGACCAGTGCGATGATGCGCAGCAGGGCCGAGGCCAGCCCATGATGCCGGATCAGCCTCCACCCCCATGCCAGCAGGCAGAAAATGGCCAGTATGTCCACGATCCCGAAATTCTGGAGCATGAAATCAGCCATGTACGCGCCGGGGCGCCCCAGCAAGTTGGCTGGCGGCTGCGCACTGGACGTATTGGCCGACGGGTCGCGGGGATCATAACTCCACAGGGCAATGGCAAGACACAGCGCCAGACTCCACAACCCCAGCCCCCCCGCTTCGGTCAACCGGTCGCGCAGGCGCGACCGCACCGGGCCAGAGGACAGCGAGTCAGGGACAAAACGGCTGAAAATCGCCAAAAATCCATATCCTGATCATAAAGTCCCCCGGCATGGACATGCCAGCAGGGACCGAACGCACACGGGAAACGACCAATTCACTTCAGGCCCGCCATTTCCGTCAGACGGAACCATTATAACCCCGTCCACCCCATAGACAGAAGGCCGCTGGCAAAAATACGGCAATCAATTATGCCGCGTCGCCCGGCCCATGCCGCCATGCATACAGGCACGCGGCCCCGTGCCTGCGTTGCAGCAACAGCCGGTCCGTGGCCACCGGGGCGGATTCCGCCGCCGCCGTTTCAACCACCACCAGAGTTTCGGGATGCAGCCAGCCGCCGCGTTCCAGTACCGCCAGTGCGCGGACTGGCAGGTCCTGGTTATAGGGCGGGTCCAGAAAAACCAGGTCCACAGGACCGGCGGCACCGCGCGCGGGCAGGCGCAGCATATCCATCGCCCGGATCACGGCGCGATCGCCCATGCCACAGGTCGCGACATTTTCACGCAGGGCACGCAGGGCGGCACGGTTCTGTTCGACAAACACGGCACTGGCGGCGCCGCGTGACAGGGCTTCCAGCCCCAGCGCCCCCGTGCCCGCGAAGCCGTCCAGGACGCGCGCGCCACGCAGGCGGTCCGTCCCCGCCCATGGCGCATGGGCCAGCGTGTCAAACAGCGCCTGCCGCACACGGTCCGCCGTGGGACGGGTGGCCTGCCCCTGCGGGGCATGCAGGGTGCGGCCACGACAGTCACCCGCGATGATACGCATTACGCCCTGCGCTGTGACTTGGCGGCGGGCAGGCCGGGCACCTGTTCACGGATGACCTTGCCGGTCACTTCCTCCAGTTCCCCACGCTGGAGCGTGCCAAGCTGGAACGGGCCGTATGATGTGCGGATCAGGCGGCTGACATGCAGGTTCAGCCCGCGCATGACCTTACGCACCTCGCGGTTCTTGCCTTCACGCAGGGAGACGGTCAGCCACGCATTATCCCCCTTGGCGGAATCCAGCTGCGCCTCGATCGGGCCATAGCGCACGCCCTCGAATTCGCTGCCATGGGCAAGGGCGGCCAGCATCCGTTCATCCACCACCCCGAACACCCGCACGCGGTAACGGCGTATCCAGCCATTACTGGGCAGTTCCAGCCTGCGGGCCAGTTCACCATCATTGGTCAGCAGCAGCAGGCCCTCGCTGTTCAGGTCAAGCCGTCCCACGCTTACGACGCGCGGCAGTCCCGGCGGCAGGGAATCGAACACGGTCGGGCGGTCTTCGGGATCACGGTGGGTTGTCACCAGGCCATCGGGCTTGTGGTACCGCCACAGCCGCGTGCGGTCAGGCGCGCTGACCACGTTGTTGTCCACCTGCACGATGTCGCCCGCATCCACGAACGTGGCCGGGTGGGTGACGACGGCGCTGTTCAGCCTGACCCGGCCTTCGGCAATCATGCGTTCCGCATCACGCCTGCTGGCAACGCCAGACCGGGCCAGCCACTTGGCAATACGGTCACCCCGTTCAGGGGAAGAATGGTCCTGTGTCATGTTCGTATCTGCCTCGCAGCGTCGATCAACCCTTCGAACAGGAGACGGTCCCCTGCCGATATGCCAAATTCCGGATGCCACTGCACCCCGATGCAAAATGGATGGCCGGGCAGTTCAATGGCCTCGACAACCCCATCAGGCGCTGTAGCACAGATTACCGCACGCCCCGCATCCCCGACGGCCTGATGGTGGGACGAATTCACCGCCAGCCGGTCCTGACCCACCAGCCGCGCCAGATGCGTGCCGGCGACCACATCCACCACATGCCCGGCCTCGTCACGCGGGTTGGGCTGCTCATGCGCAAGGGCTGCGGGATAGGTATCGGGGATATGCTGCACCAGCCATCCCCCCAGCACGACAGCCAGAAGCTGCATGCCGCCGCATATACCCAGGATGGGAATGCCCCGCGCCATCGCGGCATCGACAAGCGCTGCTTCCGCTGCCGTCCGCCGGGGCTTGGTCTGCACGCTGGCATGTCGGTCGGATACGCCGTACAGGTCAGGCGGCACATCAAACGCGCCCCCCGTCACCACCAGGCCATCCAGCCGGGCCACCATGGCCGCCGCCTGCGGCGCATCATGGCCCAGGGCAACCGGCAGCCCGCCACAGGCCGCGATCATGTCCATGTAATTCTGGCGGATCGCATACCATGGGAAACGGGAATACCCGGCCCTGCCGTCTGTTGCGGGCGGTTCGCTGTCCAGCGTGACCCCGATCAGGGGGAAATGGGATGTCATTCCGCCTGTCCCGGAAACTGTTTCAGAAGCCTGCCCACGCAATATCCTGCAGATCAGTAAGAAAGTTTTGGTGAAGCTTTTTTCAAAAAGCTTCAGGACGCGTCGCCTTTAAAAAGCAGCATCAAGAAACTTTCTTTTTTATCGACGGGGTCTTTTGCAACAGTCCTTTAACGGAATATCCGGTCAAAAGAAATGGCGGGCAACGACGTGCTTATTGCCTCAGGCCGCGCCGGGACCAGAATACAAAAAATCCCCACCGGCGATGCCGTGATGGGGATTTCTGTAATCCTGTCAAACCCTATGGTGGGCGCACAAGGGCTCGAACCTTGGACCCGCTGATTAAGAGTCAGCTGCTCTACCAACTGAGCTATGCGCCCACAGGGTTACCCGCTTGGGTGAGAGGGCTTCTAGCAGTCACCCGATTGTCTGACAAGGGGAATTTTTGATTTTTTTAAATTCCTACCGCTGCAGCAACCGCAGCAGGCCATCAAACTGTTCCAGCGAACGGTAATCAATCCGGATGCTGCCGCCCTTCCCGTCAAAGGCAATCTGCACCTTCAGCCCCAGTCTGGTGGCAAGGTCGCGTTCCAGCGCCGCAATTTCAGGGTTACGGGCCGTCTTTTCCGCCTTTTCACGCGCGGCAGCAGTCTTGCGTTCCTGCTGCCTGGCCAGAGCTTCCGTCTGGCGGACGTTCAGCCCCTGCGCCAGCACGACTTTCAGCGCGGCAACGGGATCGCCATGCGCCAGCAGGGCGCGGGCGTGCCCCGCCGACAGGCTTTGATTGCGCACAGCATCCCGCACGGGCGGCGGCAACTGCAACAGGCGCACCATGTTGGCGACATGCGGACGGGACTTGCCAATGGCGCTGGCCAGTTCATCCTGCGTCAGGTCATAGTCATCCAGCAGGCGCTGGAGGCCCTCGGCTTCCTCGATGGCGTTGAGGTCGGCACGCTGCAGGTTTTCCACCAGGGCCGCCGCCATGGCGTCCCCATCATCCAATGGTCGGATATGGACAGGCACGTCATGCAGGCCCGCGATCTGGGCGGCACGCCAGCGGCGTTCCCCCGCAATGATCTGGTACACCCCCTTGCGCCCCGGATGGGGCCGCACAAGGATGGGCTGCAGGATGCCCCGCACGCGAATGGAACTGGCCAGTTCATCCAGTGCGCCGGGTTCCATCTGCTGTCGCGGCTGGAAGGGACTGGGTTCCATGACATCAACCGGCAGGCTGGAAATGGATTCAGGCGTCTTGCGTGCCTCCACCGCCGACGCGGCGGGCAGCATGTTGACCTGCTCACCCAGCAGGGCTGCCAGCCCGCGACCGAGGCGGGGACGACCAGCATCCTTCTTGGGTTTCATAAGCTGGCCTTCCCTTTTCGTGCCGCGTGCAGTCCCAGACGCTCCGTAACTTCGGTGGCAAGCGCCTGATAGGCCTGACTGCCGGACGAACGCTGGTCATAATTCATTACCGGCTGCCCATGGCTCTGCGCCTCGGAAATCCGGATATTGCGGGGAATGAGGGTTTCCATCACCCTGTCCCCGAAGAAGCTGCGGGCATCATCGGCCACCAGTTCCGACAGGTTGTTACGCCGGTCGTACATGGTCAGCACAATACCATCGAGCTTCAGCATCGGATTGAGTGACTGCCGCACACTGTTGACGGTCCGCACCAGCTGGCTGATCCCTTCCAGCGCGAAGAATTCACACTGCAACGGCACGATCACGGACTGCGCCGCCACCAGGGCGTTAAGGGTCAGCAGGCCAAGGCTGGGCGGGCTGTCGATCAGGATGACATCATAGTCCGCCCCGACCTGCGCCAGCGCATCCTGCAGGCGGTATTCACGCCGGTCGGACATGACCAGTTCCAGTTCCGCCCCCGCCAGTTCGGTATCCGCCGCGATCAGCGACAGGCCGGGTACGGCGCTGGGCTGCACCACGGCGGCTGCCCGCGCACCATCTTCCAGCATGGCGTAGGTGCCGCTGCGGCGGGCATCATACCCGACGCCCAACCCGGTGGAGGCATTGCCCTGCGGGTCCATATCGACAAGCAGGACCTTCAGCCCCGATGTCGCCAGGGCCGCCGCCAGATTGATGGCCGTGGTTGTCTTGCCCACACCACCCTTCTGGTTGGCCAGCGCAATAATGCGGGGGGAAGATGCAAGCCCGCTTCCCGTATCATTCATTGTTGTGGTCTCTGACACGCCTGATATCGCTCAATTCTAGAATCACACCATCCGCATTCGTGCGGCTTGGAATCCGGTTTGTCGCCATGCGCCAGTCGGCGCCGACCGTTGTCAGTTCATCTTCCGCATTCCTTCCTTTCAGAAACAGGCAGAAGCCATCGGGCAGCAGGAAGCGCGTCCCCCATTCCAGCAGGCGCGACAGGGGCGCCAGTGCGCGCGCCGTCACGACCTGTGCGGGGGGCACGTCAGCGACCTCCAGCCGCTGTGCGCAGACATGAACCTGCACGCCCGCCACCCGTGCGGCCTCACGCAGGAAGGCAGCCTTGCGCTGATCCGATTCGATCAATGTCACCCGCGCCTCCGTGGCGCATGCAATGACAAGGCCGGGAAACCCGCCGCCAGAACCCATGTCCACCAGATTTATGGGACCGGGGGGAATCAGCCGCGCCAGTTGCAGGCTATCGGCAATATGACGCGACCATAAATGCGGCAGGTCATGGGGCGAGACAAGATTGATCCGCTGGTTCCACCGCAACAGGATATCGGCATAGCGTTCCAGCCTGTCACGTGTTTCACGTGAAACATCGGGCGTATCGCTCATACCGCAACCTGCCTTTGCCGCACATGCGCCAGCAGGGCGACCAGCGCCGATGGCGTAATGCCGGGAATACGCTGTGCCGCGCCAAACGTCACGGGCCGGACCTGCGCCAGCCTTTCCTGCATTTCCGTGCTCAGGCCACCAACCTGAGCATAATCCAGATCCACCGGCAGGGTCATGCGCCCTTCGCTGGCAAGCTGGCGGATCTCACGATCCTGCCGGGAAATATAGCCGCTATAGCGGGCTTCGGTCGCCAGATGCCGGGCCACGCGGGGCGGCAGGTCCGCAAACCATGGCGCGACCCGGGCGAGTGTTTCGGGCGGCGCATCCGTGGCCAGCACATCCAGAAGCGAGCGCGCGCGCCCATCGGCCGAGACATTCACCCCGGCCCGGCGCAGGATGTCCGGGTTATAGGTTTCATTTCGTGCGCGTTCAGTTGCCACTTCGATCGCGGCATGGTCCATATGGTATCGCTGCGCACGCGCCACCCCTACGCACCCCCATTCCAGTCCACGCGGGGTCAGCCGCAGGTCGGCGTTATCCGCCCGCAGGGTCAGGCGATACTCAGCGCGGGATGTAAACATGCGATAGGGTTCGGACACGCCCTGCGTGGTCAGGTCATCAATCATCACGCCGATATAGGCATCCCCACGATCAAGGGTCACACCTTCCTGCCCCGCGGCACAGCGGGCGGCATTGACACCGGCCAGCAGGCCCTGCGCCCCGGCTTCCTCATACCCGGTCGTGCCGTTGATCTGACCGGCAAGGAACAGGCCCGGCATGTTTTTCAGTTCCAGCGTGGGCGCCAGTTCGCGCGGGTCCACGTAATCATATTCCACCGCGTAGCCGGGCCTGACGATCCGGCAGTGTTCCAGGCCGGGGATGCTGCGCAGCATCTCCACCTGCACGCTTTCGGGCAGGCTGGTGGAAATTCCATTGGGATAGACCAGTTCCCCATCAGGCGTGCCGGGCAGCCCTTCGGGTTCAAGAAATATCTGGTGGGATTCACGCTGCGCGAACCGCACGACCTTATCCTCGATCGATGGGCAGTAACGCGGCCCCCGCCCCGAAATCGCCCCGCCATACAGGGCGGAAAGCTGAAGGTTTTCGCGTATGATCTCATGCGTGCGCGGCGTTGTGGCCGTGATACGACATGACACCATGGGGTTCGTGATGGCATCCGTCATGCGGCTGAAGGGTTCCGGCACGGTGTCGCCCCGGTCTTGCGCCAGAGCGTCCCAGTCGATGCTGTCGCGCGCGATACGGGCCGGCGTGCCGGTCTTGAGCCGCCCCATGCGCAGCCCCAGCGCGGCCAGACGTTCACCCAGCGCATTGGCGGGCCGGTCCCCTACCCTTCCCGCGGGCAGGCTGTCATGCCCGACATGGATCGTCCCGCGCAGGAAGGTACCCGTCGCCAGAACCACGGCGCCACAGGCAAAGGTACGACCATCTTCACAGACAACCCCCTCGACCCGGCCCTGTCCATCGACCAGCAGGTCCCCCGCCGCCCCCTCGACAATATCCAGCCCTTCGGTGCGGGCCAGCAGGTCCTGTATGGCCTGACGATAAAGCGAACGGTCCGCCTGCGCGCGCGGGCCATGCACGGCTGGCCCCTTGGAGCGGTTCAGCAGCTTGAAATGAATTCCGGCCCGATCGGCGGCAACCCCCATCAGGCCATCAAGCGCATCAATTTCGCGTACAAGATGTCCCTTGCCGATACCACCAATGGCCGGATTGCAGGACATGATGCCAATCGTATCCAGCCGATGTGTCAGCAGCATCGTCCGCGCGCCCGTGCGCGCGGCGGCGGATGCGGCTTCGCACCCCGCATGGCCGCCCCCCACGACAATCACATCATATACGCGACTCATTCCCGCACTTCCCCTATTTGCCAATGCAGAACTGGCCAAATACCGTATCCAGCAGGGCTTCCACATCCACCGCCCCCGTCAGCCGCCCCAGGGCGCGCATGGCCAGACGCAGTTCCTCCCCGCGCATTTCCGGCCACGCCATCGTCTGTGCCCGACCGATATGATGCACCGTTTCCTCTATCGCGGCACGATGCCGCGCACGGGTGAACGGTGCGCTGGCACGATCAGCGGTCAGGGCGCGCGCCCTGTCGGCCAGAACGTCCCTTAGCACATCCATGCCTGCCCCCGTGAGCACGCTGATCCCTATTACGCCATCAGGCGCGGGCGACAGGTCGGTCTTGTTGCATACCAGCACACCATCCCCTTCCAGCCGCGATGAGGGAGGATTACCTGCAAATACATGCACCACGCAATCCGCCTGTTTCACGTGAAACAATGAACGCCGCACGCCTTCGGCTTCGATCTCGTCATCGGTTTCACGCAGGCCGGCCGTATCGACCAGCGTGACCGGCACATCCCCCATCACAACCCGGATTTCAATCGCATCCCGCGTCGTGCCCGCCCGGGTGGATACGATTGCGGCATCCCGGCCCGCCAGCGCGTTCAGCAGGCTGGACTTGCCAACATTAGGTTCCCCCACAATGGCGAAGACCAGCCCACGGCGCAGGCGCTCGGCCCCATCCCCCGTGGCCAGATAATCCTGCATGGTCGCGTGCAGGACCCGCAGGCCGTTCACCAGTTCCTGCTCGACTTCCGGCGGCAGTTCCTCATCCGGAAAGTCGATCAGGGCTTCCTGATGCGCCAGCAGCACGCGCAGCCTGTCGGCCCATTGCTGGTACAGGCGGCTCTGCGCCCCATCGACCTGCGCCAGCGCCTGTCGCCGCTGCGCCTCGGTCTCGGCGTCGATCAGGTCGGCAATCCCTTCCGCCTGCATGAGGTCAAGCCGCCCATGGGTAAAGGCGCGACGGCTGAACTCCCCCGGTTCCGCAGGCCGCGCACCCAGTGTGACCAGTGTATCGGCCACGGCATTGATGACCGCCGGCCCCGCGTGCAGGTGCAGTTCCGCGCTGTCTTCCCCCGTGTAACTTTCCGGCCCCGGAAACCATAGCACCAGCGCACGATCCAGCAGGACGGGCGCCTCCCCATCGCGCCGCCACAGCCCGCGCAGCGAGGCGCGGCGGGGGGCCGGCAGGCGACCGCACAGGCTTTCCACAATCCTGCCGGTCCCCGCACCGCTTAACCGCATGACGGCAATGGCGGCGCGGGACAGGCCACTGGCCAGTGCGAAAATGACGGGCGGATGACGATCACTTTCCTGCACAAACATCTCCATGGTGGCCATCATCATTTTGTCAGTTCCGGGAACGGCGTTATCGTTCACCTCTTTGTCCTGATCAAGGTGACACATGCCACAACTTTCGATGCATTCGCCACTCGCCCCCCTGACCCTCTCTGCCGAGGATGGGAAGATCGTGGCGCTGGACTGGGGCTGGGGCCGCGATCAGGAGGAAACGCCGCTGCTGCTGGAAGCCCGCACATGGCTGGATGCCTATTTTGATGGGGAGGCCATGCTATGTCGCCTGCCCCTTGCCCCTTATGGCACACCCGAGCAGATACGCGCATGGCAGTTCATGCAGACCATTCCCGTAGGCCAGCAGGTTTCATGGCAGGACGCGGCCCGCCTGGCCAATGTTTCAACCGACACCATCATCAGCGCCTGTTCGGAAAATCCCATTCCCATCATGATCCCCTGCCATCGCATCGATTTCACTGGCTGCGCCCAGTATGATCCCGAAACCTATCCCGGTGATGAAGGCGCGCGCGACCGGCAGTTCCTGCGTGACCTGGAAACCCTCTCCGCAACGCCGCTGCCATAATTCCCTTACACCTCAAACAGGGATTACATGACATGAATACCGTCATCCGCATCCACGAATATGGCGGCCCCGACGTCCTCCGCACCGAAACGCTTCCCGTCCCCACCCCGGCGACCGGCGAAGTGGTGCTGCGGCAGGACGCGATCGGGGTCAATTTCATTGATACCTATTTCCGCACCGGACTGTACAAATTCCCTGCCCTGCCCGCCGTGCCCGGCATGGAGGGTGCCGGAACCGTAACCGCCATCGGCCCCGGCGTGGAGGGCATCCAGCCCGGCATGCGCATGGCCTATGTCACGACACCGGGCGGCTATGCCACGTTCCGCACCATTGCCGCCGACCGGCTGGTGGCATTGCCCGATGATATCGCCACCACGACCGCCGCCGCCATCATGCTGCGTGGCCTGAGCACGCACATGCTGCTGCGCGAGGTGCATCGCGTGCAGCCCGGCGAGGATATTCTGCTCTATGCCGCCGCCGGTGGCGTGGGGCTGCTTATGTGCCAGTGGGCGCGCCATCTGGGCGCACGCGTCATTGGCGTTGTCTCAACAGCGGAAAAAGCGGAGCTGGCCCGGGCCAACGGGGCGGCGGACGTCATCATCGGCATGGACCGGCTGAAGGAACAGGTCAGCGACCTGACCGATGGCCGGATGCTGCCGGTCGTCTATGACAGCATTGGCCGCGATACCTTTGAAACCAGCCTGTCCTGCCTTGCGCCACGCGGCCTGATGGTCAGCTATGGCAATGCATCGGGGGCCGTGACGGGCGTGAATGTCGGCACGCTGGCGGCCCATGGCAGCCTGTACCTGACGCGCCCGGCCCTGACGACCTATATCGCGCAACGCCCCGCGCTGCTGCATGCCGCCAACGAACTGTTTGAACTGGTGCGCCAGGGTGTCATCAAGCCGCGTATCGGTCAGTCCTTCCCCCTGACCGAGGCGGCGCAGGCCCATATCGCCCTTGAATCGCGCAAGACCACGGGCAGCACGATCCTGCTTCCCTGAGAGTCCACAGCCCGAATGACAGAAGGTTTTGGGTGCCGCCTTTTTTTCAAAAAGGCGGCGTCTTCTGAAGCTTTTGAAAAAAGCTTCACAAAAAACCTTTTCTTTTGAAAACAAAAACCCCGGCCTCACAGCCGGGGTTTTTTCAATCCATCGCAAGACAATCCGATCAGGTATTCATTGCATCGAAGAAGTCGTGATTGGTCTTGCTGTATTTCAGCTTGTCCAGCAGGAAGTCCATCGCATCCATGGTGCCCATCGGGGCAAGGATACGGCGCAGGACCCACATCTTGGCCAGATCGGCCCGATCGACCAGCAGTTCTTCCTTGCGCGTGCCGCTCTTGGTGATGTCGATGGCGGGGAACGTACGCTTGTCCGCCAGCTTGCGGTCAAGGATCAGTTCGGAGTTACCCGTGCCCTTGAACTCTTCAAAGATGACTTCATCCATACGGCTGCCGGTATCAATCAGCGCGGTCGCGATGATGGTCAGCGAACCACCTTCCTCGATATTACGCGCCGCACCGAAGAAGCGCTTGGGGCGCTGCAGCGCATTGGCGTCCACACCACCGGTCAGCACCTTGCCCGATGAAGGGACAACGGTGTTGTAGGCACGGGCCAGGCGCGTGATGGAGTCCAGCAGGATCACGACATCGCGCTTGTGCTCGACCAGGCGCTTGGCCTTTTCCAGCACCATTTCCGTGACCTGGACATGGCGGGTCGCGGGTTCGTCAAAGGTGGAGGACACGACCTCCCCGCGCACCGAACGCGCCATGTCCGTCACTTCTTCCGGCCGCTCGTCAATCAGCAGCACGATCAGGAACACTTCGGGGTGGTTGGCGGAAATGGAGGAGGCGATGCTCTGCAGCATCACGGTCTTGCCGGTCCGCGGGGGGGCGACGATCAGCGCGCGCTGCCCCATGCCGATGGGCGAGACCAGGTCGATCACACGGGAGGTGAAATCGCGGTTCGGGGTCTTGCCCTTTCCCTTGCCATTGGCGGGCGGCTCCGCAACGCCGCCCACGGCCGAGTTCTCGACCTCCATCTTCAGGCGGCGTTCAGGGTAGAGTGGCGTCAGGTTATCGAAGTTGATCCTCTGGCGCACGGCCTCGGGCGGTTCGAAATTGATCGCGTTGACCTTCAGCAGGGCGAAATACCGTTCCCCGTCGCGCGGGGCGCGGATCTGGCCTTCCACCGTATCGCCGGTGCGCAGGCCAAAACGGCGGACCTGACTGGGGGAGATGTAGATATCATCCGGACCCGGCAGATAATTGGCCTCGGGCGAACGGAGGAAACCAAATCCATCGGACAGGATTTCAAGCGTGCCGTCCCCATAGATGGCCTGATCGTTGTCGGCCAGCGTCTTGAGGATCGTGAACATCAACTCCTGCTTGCGAAGAGAAGATGCGTTTTCAATGTTCAGACTTTCAGCATAAGCCAGAAGGTCTGCTGGGGATTTGGCCTTGAGTTCGGCGAGTTGCATGCAGGATGTGCCTATAAGTGGGCAGTTCACGAAGGGAAAGAAAAGCCAGCAATCAGGGGATAAAGGCACGCCAGAAAAGGGCACCTGACCATGTTCAGATAAAACGGCTGATGCTGCTTGACTGATTAGGTGGGAATTCCGGATACGCCAGTGGCACCATCTGGAACACGTTAACCTTAAGGCCATACCCGCCGAATGTCAATTTCTTTCATAACGGTAACCACGGTGCGCGGCCCCGACACAGCATCCCGGGCCAGCCCAGAGCATGACTGCCTGCCCCCGGCTCTTAACGAAACTTTCAGTCTCGCCTCCTACACGTGTCATTTCCGAATTTGATAAATAAAGACGAACGGGGATGTGGAATGCTTGTCGGGCCGAGTTCTGATCTACTGACACGTGACCGGCTGATCAATGCGCGCTGGACATGGGGTGCGCTGAACGAACCGGTCCTGAGCACCCTGTTCTATTTTGGCGCGGATGGCCGCATACAGGGCTTTGACAGCACAAACGAACGCACATGGCAGCTGGATAATGGCGTGCTGCGCCTGTTTGATGAACACGGCACCCTGTTCTGGCGCTTCGATATCGTCTTCACCGATCAGGACCGCCTGACCCTGATCAGTCGCCCGCAGGTTGACCCGGCGTGGGATACGTTCTTCTGCCTGACCGAATACGCCAGCACACAAACGGCTGCCGCCGCACAGGCTGATGCCCTGCCCCCCCCGGGGCAGGACAGGCCAGCAGGCACAGGCAGCGAAGCCATCCGGCTGGTGATCTGGGATCTGGACGAGACCTTCTGGCAGGGCACGCTGTCGGAAGGTGGCGTGAAGGCCATTGCCCGTAACCTGGAAATCGTACGCACGCTGAACCAGCGCGGCATTGTCAACGCCATCTGCTCGAAAAACACATTCGAGGAAGCCCAAGCCAAACTGCAGGAAATGGGGATATGGGACGAATTCATCTTCCCCCGCATTGCCTGGACCGCCAAAGGCCCGCAGATCCGCCAGTTGGTGGCTGATATCCAGCTACGCCCAGAAACCGTGTTGTTCATTGACGACAACGTCATGAACCTGAAGGAAGCACAGTTCTACGTACCCGGCCTGAACGTGGCAGAACCCGACTGCCTGCCCGGCCTGCTGGCCAGCCCCCGCCTGCGCGGCAAACCCGACCCGGAGTGCCAGCGCCGCGCGCGCTACCGCGTGCTGGAGGAAAAGCAGGCCCTGCGCTCGGCACAGGGGGATAACGAGCAGTTTCTGCGCGAAAGTGGCGTGCGCATCAGTTTCCATACCGATATCGACGAGCAGTTCCCCCGCATCCACGACCTGGTCAACCGCACCAACCAGCTCAACTTCACCAAGCGCCGCTGGTCGGAAGATATCGAGACCGCACGGGCGCAGTTCCATGATGAAATGAACACCCTGTTCCAGACCAACGTAGGGTACGTGAAAGTCTCGGACAATTTCGGCAATTACGGGATCTGTGGTTTCTACATGATCCATCATGACCGCTGCTTCCACTTCCTGTTCTCCTGCCGCACGCTGAACATGGGCGTGGAGCAGTTTGTATGGAAATGGCTGGGACGGCCCTTCATGCGCATCGAGGGCAAGGTCATTTCCGATATCGGCATGCCCGTTGACTGGATCACCGTCGTGCCGGATGCCGATGTGGCGACAGCAGCAGACACGGCCACGCAGGGCGACAGGCCTACCCTGTGCATCCGCGGTGCGTGCGACATGCTGATGACATCAAACTTCCTGCGCAACCGCGTCAACACGATTGAGGAAACCAACTATCCCTATCAGGGGTGGGAAATCATCTCATCCCCCCGTATCGCCGCCCTGCATGAAGAACTGTCCCAACCCGGTGTGCGCGACCTGCTGGCCCGTCTACCGGGCATACCACCCAACCGGTTCGAGACCGACATCGTGACCGGCAGGGCAGATGTGTATGTGCTGTCGTTTTCCCAGGAATCCTTCCACGGCCTGTACCGATCACGCTCCACCGGGATCATACTGCCCATGGGGCATTACAAACTGCCCTACTACCTGCCTGAAGGGCCGCATGCCAAATTCGATTATACCACCCTCAGTCATGATGACCTGCTGGCGCGCGACATCTCGGGCATCACGCCCGAGGCATGGGAATTCTTCCGCTCGGAATTCGAGTTTGTCGGCGGCTTCAACCGCAACATCTTCTACCGCGACGTGCGGCATATTTTCCGCCATCTGAAAAAGGCGGGCAAGACGGTCATTGTGGTCGGACTGAATGCCACCGTGGGCCGGGACAGGCCAATCCTGGAATTCTTTGGCATGATCAACAGTATCGTGCAGCCCATGAGCCAGGAATTCGGGTTTCCCTACATTGATGTGAACCGGTTCCTGCATGGGGAAGAAGATCTGGCCAAGGACAACACCTATGGCGGTCCCCATTTTGATCGCAGCGTATACAAGAAAATATCGGATGAAATCCTGAATCTTGTGCCCGCCGCAGCATGAAACATCATGAAAATGGATACGGTGGCATGAAGGTATTCGACTGCTTCACATTTTATGATGAACTCGACATTCTTGACATACGCCTTCATGAACTCGATAGCGTCGTCGATTACTTTGTCATTTGCGAAGCGGATGAAACCTTTACCGGCCTGTCAAAGGAAATGCTGTTCCTCAAGCACAGGGAACGCTACGCGCCTTTTGCTCATAAGATCATCCATGTACCCGTAACGCGGTTCCCCGACCGCTACAATGCGTGGGTGCGGGACTGCTACCAGCGTGAATGCCTGCTGCGCGGGCTGGAACAGGCCGGGGCCATGCCGGATGATTTTGTCATCATCTCGGATGTGGACGAGATCCCGCGCCATGCGGTCATTACGCAGAACCGCCACCAGCCGGGCTATGTCCAGCTTAGCATGGATATGTTCCAGTATTTCATGAATATGCGGCGCAGCCGCAATTCATGGAAATCGGCCTATGCCGCACCACTACGCCACATCCATGCCCTCCGCCTGCCCGGCCATGAACACGACAGCCTGACCTATGCGCGCTTCAATCTGGAAAGCATAGTGGAACAGACGGGCATCCCGCTTTTCATCTGCCTCGATGCCGGCTGGCATTTCACGCATCTGGGCGGCATCGAACAACTGCTGAAAAAATTCGGCTCCTACGCCCACGCTAACGATCCCTGGCCGCTCAAGATGCGCAACATTGATCTGCTGCGCCAGCAGATCACCATGGGCATGTCAATCTGGCACATGAATGACCTCGCGGAATACGTTCCGGTCGATCACACCTTCCCTGCCTATATTCGGGAAAATCGCACATACTTCCATAATGCCGGTTACATAAAGGATATATATGAAGCCTTCCGCGAACTGCAGACGCTTTACCTGAAACTGCGCATGCAATACGCAGGTGCCACCCTATCGCTCACCGGGCCGCTGCCCTACCTTGATAATGAGGTTCCCCTCGCCTTCATTGAAAAGGCTGGCATTACCGACATCGACCCCCTTTATTTCATCCCGGCCAGTGATCCGGGCCACAATATCAGTGAAAACAGGCGCGCCACCCAGAGTTCGGTTTCAGACTGGTCATGCCACCCCGATCCCGTGCTCGATGCCAGCAACGTCCTGCAGGGCAGGCCCGATGGGCGCTACAAATTCCATACCGACATCCAGCATAACCCGTGGTGGATGGTCGATCTGGAAGAGGTTTCGCCGCTACGGACCATTATCGTCTACAATCGCCTGCTGCCTTATGCTCCCGACCAACTGGTGCAGAAACGGGCAGGGGAACTGAAGATCGAGGTTTCCCTTGATGGGGAGACCTTCCTCGAACTGTATGACCATGCGGGCAGGCCCCCCTTTGGCGGGATTGATGGCAACCCGCTGGTGGTTACGTGCGCGGGTGGCATACAGGCCCGTTTCGTGCGGCTTTCGCTGCCTGCGGGTGCGCTCCATCTGGACAAGATCGAAATCTACCGATGAAGCGCCTGGCATGGCCTGCCTGCCTCCTCACGGTCATGTTCACCCCTGCTTCTGTGTGGGGGGCGCCTGCTGGCGGGGAAATGGCAAGCATAGACCCGCATGCCTTTGGCATTGTCATGGATGGCGGCACGGAAGATGACCGCCTGCTGGCGCAGATGTACCAGGCCCTGCCCAACCAGTCGATTGTCAACCTGCCCATCGGCCTGCTGCCCCAATGGTGGAACCCACCCCATATCCGGGGCAGGCACATGTACTGGAAAGACATCGGCCGGGTTGATTATGCCGGTTTCCCCACAGGCAGCGGCATTACCTGCATCGGGGATGGAGATGTGCATTCAGGCTTCTTCCAGGGCAGCCTGCAGGCCATCAAATGCGTACGCGAGGAAGAGGATTATGCCCCCGTCCTCAACCTGATGCTTGATGTGCACCATCGCTACCCGGTGACCGGGTGGGGCGGGCGTGACGAAATTCCGGCGCTGAACATAGCCGCCACGGGCGAAGCAGATTCCGCAGCGTCCACCGTAGGCTTGGCAAGCCACCTGTATTCACACGGGCAGCATACCTATTCCACCAATGACGTGGCGCTCAAAACCTATACCGATGTGTATGGGTGGGACTCGACATGGGGCATCGACATCCGCTCCACCGACCACACGGGCACCCTGCCCCGCAATGATGGCCACAGCCCCGGCGCCTTCTCGCTCGTGGGGCTGGAAGTGGACCTGCTGGCCAACGGACCCGACAACCCCGCCATACGCTACAATCCCACCACGGCGGCCTACCGGCAGTTCATCTACCTTGGTGGCGGCACCAATGAACCCATTGGAAACTGGGCCCCTGATTTTGCCGGCTACCAGCCGGGTGATGTCATCAAGGAGACCGATGACCATGGCGTGGTGTCGATGTTCGTCGTCACCCATGGCGGCAAAACAGGCCATCAGCCCCCGCCCTGGCGGCATGCGGCAGATGATATCACTGATGGCACGGTAGGCTGGAAATGGGGTGAACCCCATGCCACCAGCATTGGCAATGGGATCTACCTGCAGGATGGGCAGGATGTGTCATATGGCTCGTTTCTCAGCACCAATGCCCATTACCTCAATGCCGCAATCGACCTGTCGCAGATGACCTGCGCAACCCCGCCCCTGTGCGCCGCATTGCGAATTCCAGCCGACGTGCCGCTCGACCTGTCCGCCGATGGTACGGCTACCCGCCAGAACCGCCATACCCTCAGCTACAGCGCCACCACGCATGCGCTGGAATACCGCCACGACCAGAAAACGCTGCTGCAGGTGGATGACAGCGGCACCCTGCGCGCGCCAGCCCTGACATTATCTTCCGTCCTGGCACTGCCCTCACTTCATGCCGCCCAGATCAGGACCCTGCCCCACCCCGAAGAAGGGGAAATCGTCAATGACGCCGACAGCCATGCCCCCGCCATATATGAAAAGGGGCGATGGTATCACCTGCAACTTACAGAAATAACGCCCTGAAACGACAGGTCGGTTTAAAATAAAACATTACAGCCAAGATAATATCATTTTCAGATTAAGTGGAATTTTCCACTGTTTTTTTGAAAATATTCGCAAAAAACCACTTTGTTGTTTTATTGATATTACGCAGGCAGGCTTTTCACGCCGCCGCCAAAAGATCAGAACCCGATCACCGCATCCCCGCCAAAGGTGAACATGCCATTGTTGCGTCCCCCGTTAAACGGCATGGTGCCGTTCAGTGCGCGGTCAAACCGTATTTCGGGACGCAGCATGAAGACCCCGATGTGGTGGCCAAGCTGGGGGCGATAGCTGACACCCAGCGTCATTTCACCATATGTCGTGCCATGGCTGGAAGCGGACGGTCCGGGCACGACTGCCCCCCCCGTTCCGGCCAGCGCCTCCATGTACGAATTGTTCCCGCGAAAGGTCGCAACCATGGCGTTGTTGTTGTCGCGGTATATTTCCCCGCGATAATTGAAGGTCAGGTCGCGGTTGATGCGGTAGCTGAGGAAGCTTATGAAACTTTCCGCATCCACGCCTGCAAACTGCCCGCGCGCGCCGATGCCCCGCGTGCCTTCATCATGCAGGTAATTGAATTCCGCCGTCAGGCTCAGCCGGTCATTCACCTGGTAATAGGCGCTGATATCGTTCCAGAACCGCTGGGTATGATCGGCTTCGTAGTGGCCGATGGCGCGCCACGAATTTTCAGGCCCCACACGGCTCAGTTCCACGATGCGCAGCCTGCCATGGGCCAGATGGTTCAGGTTGAAGCCGAAATACCCGGCCGGCGCGCTGTTGTTGTCCGCATGCCCGAACGATGTCTGGTTGCCGGTATCAATGCCGAACGTCACATCCACGACGGGCGTCACATGCCAGTTGAACATCGCGCCCACATGCTCGAACGGCACGGAATATTCGGATGTATAGGCCAGCGTGTAAAAGGGCCGGGAGGTCGGGTCTAGCCCTTCCACCCCCATCGGGGCCTGCAGGATGCCCGCCTGCATGTCCAGCCCGCCATGCGTCAGCCATGGCAGGTGGGCATCCATGTGCGCCTGCGCGGGGATCAACTGGTAACGGGCATTCCATTCCCGGTCACTGATGCCCAGGACCTGGTAATAACGTGCATCGGAACCGTACATGCCCTCCAGCGTAAAACCGACCTGATATGTGCTGCGGGTCGGGTCGATCGCCTTTTGCAGTGTGAATTCAGCCTGGTTCAGCTGGACCTGATTGGCATGGTCCGCAATGAAGTCGCCATAGTTGTAACCGGGCTGGGGGCGTGCGGGGTTGGCCATGATCCCGCCTTCAATCTGCGCGCTCAGGGTAATGTCGCCCAGCCACCGGGCAAGGCCCGTATTGCTGTCATGCCGCAGGCCGGAAAAGACATAAACCTGCGCACGCGCCGTGGTGGACAGCCCACCCAGGATACCGGTGATGACCAGAAAACACCCCAGCGTACGGTTCGGTTTCATGATGGCCTTTCCCTCCCCCGGCATACCCGGGCAGGCACCGATCATTCGCGCGCGCTCCGGCATTCATGAATTTTCTTTTATTTTGTTTCTTTTGCCATTGAAACCTAAATCATTGAAATGATTCGATAATATAATAATAATGAAGCCGATATATCAAGCCGGAACGCCTATTTCCCCAGCCACCCACGCCGCCAGAACCAGATCAGCGGCAACACCACCGTCGCCGCCATGAGAACCAGAGAATACCAGTAGCCGTATTTCCAGTTCAGTTCGGGTATATCATGAAAGTTCATGCCATAGATGCCCGCTACCAGCGTGGGAGCCACGCCAATAAAGCTGACCACGGTCAGGATTTTCATGCCATTATTCTGTTCGATGCTGATAAAGCCAAGCGTCGCATCCAGCAGGAACTGCACCTTGTTGGCCGTCTGGGATACGAAATCGTTCAGTGAACGGATATCGCGCTCCACCGTGGCCAGCCGCGACTGCAGCCGTTCGGACAGGTCATGGCGCTTGTTTTCCCCCAGGAAAATGGAAATCCGCTCCAGCCCCAGCAGGCTGTCGCGCACGGATGAACTCAGGTCGCCCGACCGGCCAACCCGGCGCAGCATGTTGCGCAGCAGCGCGCCCGCCTGCGCCTGGCTTGGTTCCTCCGACTGGAACACATCCTTGGACATGCCATCAAGCGCCTGCCCCAGATGTTCCAGGATATCGGCCAGCCGGTCCACGATGGCTTCCAGCAGCATGATGCCCACTTCGTTGGAAGCCAGCGGCGGCGCCTGTCCCGCCACCGCCCGCGCCACCACGTCAAACGCGCTGAACCCGGTATAACGGATGGTCAGGAGCCGGTTGGGCATAAGCACGAAGCCCACGGGGGATACGAAAAAGTCATCCGGCGTCTTGCGCACCAGTGGCGTGGAAAGGTAGACGCCATTCCCTTCCATGAAAAGGCGTGATGAACTTTCGATCTCATCCAGCTGGGCGCGGGTTGGCACGCGCAGGCCCGTCACCTCGGCGGCAAGAACCTCCTCCTCCTCGGTGGGGCTGAGCAGGTCCAGCCACGCCGCACCGGCCGCATCCTCCGCAGTCGTAACGGTCCGGGCCGGGGCACCGGGACGATGGGCTAGAAACATGGGCGGTCTTTCTGTGGTTCGGGTCGTTGTTCATCCATCATGTGACAGCAAACATGTCAAATCATGACATGCCCCCCGATACGGCGGGGCTGGTATTTTGCCGCCATCCGGTCCAGAACCGCCAGATACGCGGCCCGGGACGGCTGCATGCATGATGATACCATTGAGCCACGCACCTATTTCTTGCGGAGTAGCGAAGTTGAGCGCAACAGACATACAGGCAGGCGCCAACAGCCTGCGCAGCGGGCCGGACGGTCGCGGCCGTTTTGGAATTTTTGGCGGCCGGTTTGTCGCTGAAACCCTGATGCCGCTCCTGCTGGAGCTGGACGGCGCGTACAAGGCGGCACAGGCGGACCCCGAATTCCGGCGTGAACTGGATTATTACCTCAAGGATTATGTCGGTCGTCCCAGTCCGCTGTGGTTCGCGCGCCGCATGACCGAACAGCTTGGCGGCGCGAAAATCTACATGAAGCGCGAGGAGCTGAACCACACCGGCTCCCACAAGCTCAACAACGTCATGGGGCAGATCCTGCTGGCCCGCCGCATGGGCCGCACCCGCATCGTGGCTGAAACCGGCGCGGGCCAGCACGGTGTCGCCACCGCGACCGTATGTGCGCTGTTCGGCATGAAATGCGCGATCTACATGGGCGCCACCGATGTCGAGCGCCAGAAGCCCAACGTGTTCCGCATGCGGCTGCTGGGGGCCGAAGTGGTGCCCGTTACCGCAGGTGCTGGCACGCTGAAGGATGCGATGAACGAAGCCATGCGCGACTGGGTGACCAACGTGCATGATACCTACTTCCTTGTCGGCACCGTGGCGGGGCCGCACCCCTATCCGCAGATGGTACGCGATTTCCAGTCCATCATCGGCGTGGAAACGAAGAAACAGATCATGGCCGCCGAAGGGCGCCTGCCTGATGTGATCGTGGCGGCGATTGGTGGCGGATCGAATGCCATGGGCATTTTCCATCCCTTCCTTGATGACCCCGAAGTCAGGCTGATCGGCGTTGAAGCGGCGGGCTGCGGGCTGGACAGCGGGCGCACCGCCGCCTCCATCGAGCGCGGCAGGCCCGGCGTGCTGCACGGCAACCGCACCTATCTTTTGCAGGATGCGGACGGGCAGATCACCGAAGCCCATTCCATCAGCGCGGGCCTTGATTACCCCGGTGTCGGCCCGGAACATTCATGGCTCAGTGACATCGGGCGCGCCGAATATGTCGGCGCGACCGACCAGGAAGCCTTGGACGCCTTCCAGCTCTGCACCCGGACCGAGGGCATCATCCCCGCACTGGAAAGTGCGCACGCCATCGCCTATGCCGCGAAGATCGCGCCCGGCATGGACCGGGACAAGATCATCGTCATCAACATTTCCGGCCGGGGGGACAAGGATATCTTCACCGTCGCCGAACATCTGGGAGTGAAACTGTGAGCCGCATCGCCCGCCGCTTCGCCACCCTGCGCCAGCAGGGCCGTGGCGCCCTGATCCCCTATGTCGAGGCCTGCGACCCCGATTTTGACACGTCGCTTGCCATCCTGCGCGGCATGCCCGGCGCGGGTGCGGACCTGATCGAGGTAGGCGTGCCCTTTTCCGACCCGTCAGCCGATGGCCCGACCATCCAGAAGGCCGCGCTGCGCGGGCTGAAGGGAGGGTCCACCATGAAGCGCGTGCTGGAAATGGTCGCGGCCTTCCGCGCAGGCGATAACGAGACCCCGATCATCCTGATGGGCTACACCAACCCCATCGAGGCCTATGGCCCCGAACGCTTCTGCGTGGATGCGAAGGCGGCGGGCGTGGACGGCCTGATCGTCGTTGACATGCCGCCGGAGGAAGCCGACCTGCTGGCCGGGCCTGCGGCGGCAGCCGGGCTGGACATCATCCGCCTTGTCGCCCCCACCACGCCGGACGACCGGCTGCCGGTGGTGTTCAATGGCGCATCGGGCTTTGTCTATTATGTCAGCATCACCGGGGTGACGGGCACGCGCACCGCCAGCACCGATGAACTGGCCCATGCCCTGCCGCGCCTGCGCCGCGCCACTGACCTGCCCATCGCCATCGGCTTTGGCATCCGCACGCCGGACCTTGCGGCAAACGCCGTGCGCGCGGCCGATGCCGCCGTCGTGGCCTCCGCGCTGCTCAACACGCTTGAAGGCACGCTGGATGCGGATGGAAAGGCAACAGCCCGCACCGTACCTGCGGTGCTGGAGCAGTTGCGCGGACTGGCGGACGCGGTGCATGCCGTAAGCAAAGCCGTCACAAAATAATAAAAGTTTTTGGGTGCCGCCTTTTTTCAAAAAGGCGGCGTCTTTCCGAAGCTTTTTGAAAAAAGCTTCACCAAAAACTTTCTCATGCCTTGCGGGGCGTTTCACGAATGGTTTTCCCAAACGGCCCCGGCAATGACAATCTGGCCCAATCATTCATCTGCCTGTATGGAACAGGCCTCCAGAAAGCTTAAGGGAGAGGCAACATGAGCTGGCTGACCGAATATGTCCGCCCCAAGATCCGCGGCCTGCTCAAGCGGGAAGTGCCGGACAACCTGTGGACCAACTGCGAATCGTGCGAGCAGATGATCCTGACCAAGGACCTGCGCAAGGCGATGAACGTGTGCCCGCATTGCGGCTACCACATGCGCGCCACCGTGCCCGAGCGGCTGGAATGGACGTTCGATAACGGGGAATATACCCGCATCGAACTGCCCAGGGTGCCGGTTGACCCCCTCTCCTTCCGCGACCGCAAGCGCTATACGGACCGGCTGAAGGATGAACGCGCCAAGTCCCAGCTTGATGAATCCATGGCCGTGGCCCATGGGCGGATCGGTGGGCATAACGCGGTCGTCGCCGTCATGGCGTTCGAATTCATCGCGGGCACGATGGGTGCGGCACTGGGCGAGGCCTTCCTGGCCGCCGCCCGCCTGGCCATCCTGCAGCAGTCGCCGCTGGTCGTCTTTACCGCATCCGGTGGCGCGCGCATGCAGGAAGGCATGATCAGCCTCATGCAGATGCCGCGCACCACGGTGGGGGTGCAGATGCTCAAGGAAGCGGGGCTGCCCTATTTCGTCGTGCTGACCAACCCGACCACGGGGGGCGTTTCCGCATCCTTCGCCATGCTGGGTGACGTGCAGATTGCCGAACCCAATGCCCTGATCGGCTTTGCCGGGCAGCGCGTGATCGAGGATACGGTGCGCGAAAAGCTGCCTGAAGGCTTCCAGCGCGCGGAATACCTGCTGGAACACGGCATGCTGGACATGGTGGTCAAGCGGGGCGACCTGCCCGTGACGCTTGGGCACCTGATCGGGCAGCTCAACTACCGCCACATCGCGCCGCGCCCCGCGGCCTGACCCCGGACAAGGGCGCACCCCATGAAAGCCCCCACGCTTGGACCGGAATTCGTTGGCCGGACAGGGCAGATACTTGAACGGCTCAACCGGCTGTATCCGGCCCTGATCGACCTGTCGCTGGCCCGGCTGGAAACGCTGCTGGCGCGCCTTGGCCACCCCGAACGCCACCTGCCGCCCGTCGTGCATGTGGCGGGCACCAACGGGAAAGGCAGCACCTGCGCCTTCATGCGCGCCGTGGCCGAAGCAGCGGGATGGCGGGTGCATGTGCTGACATCGCCACATCTGGTGCATGTGACCGAACGCTTCCGCATCGCGGGCCGGATCGTGAGCGAACGCGAACTCGCCGGTGTCTTGGAAGAAATCGAACAGGTCAACGCGGGCGCGCCCATTACGGTGTTCGAAGTCCTGACGGCGGCGGGTTTCGTGCTGTGCGCGCGCCATCCCGCCGACCTTGCGATTGTCGAGGTCGGGCTGGGCGGCCGTTATGACGCCACCAATGTGCTGGACCATCCGACGGCGTGCGCGATCACGGCCATCTCCATGGATCACGAGGCCTTCCTTGGCGATACGCTGGGGGCCATCGCGACCGAGAAGGCAGGCATCATCAAACCGGGCGCGCCCGTCACCACCGGCCGCCAGCCAGCCGAAGTGATGGACGTACTCGTCCGCACGGCGCACGCGCATGGCAGCCCCCTGTGGCGGCGGGACCATGAATGGTCCATCGCCCCCGCCCCGGATGGCGCCGGCCTGCGCTACCATGACCATCATGGCACGCTGGACCTGCCCCTGCCCGGCCTGCGTGGCGCGCACCAGATCGACAATGCGGGCCTTGCCATCGCCACCCTGCGCGCCAGTGGGCTGCCCCTGCCACAACAGGCATGGGCGGGTATTGCACAGGCACGCTGGCCCGCGCGGATGCAACACCTGTCCGGCCATCTGGCGGCTCTGCTGCCCGCGGGCTGGGAATTATGGCTTGATGGCGGCCACAATCCCGGCGCGGGTGAAGTGCTGGCACAGGTGATGGCGGAATGGGCGGATCGCCCCACCCATCTGGTCATCGGCATGAAGCAGACCAAGGACGCCACCGGTTTCCTGTCGCCCCTGCTGCCGCGCGCTGCCTCCATCCAGGCCGTGGCGGAAAAGGACCAGCACCTGGCGCAGCCCGTGGCGGACATCATCGCGGCGGCCGGGGGCCGGGCCACGGCTGGCCCTACCCTGCATGCCGCCCTGACGCACTTGGCGGCCACGGCAGGGCCGGATGCGCCGCCTGCCCGTGTCATCATATGTGGCAGCCTGTACCTGGCCGGTGTCGCCCTGCAGCTTGATGGCTGGCAGCCTGACTGAAACGGCACGATATAAGAAAGTTTTTGGTGAAGCTTTTTTCAAAAAGCTTCAGGAAACGCCGCCTGTCTGAAAAAGGGGCACCAGGAAACTTTTATTCTGAAACGATCCCCGGTGGCCCGTCCCTTTCCGACACGCCAGGGCGCGGCGCAGGGTACAGACAGACAATAAAAAACGGGTGCAGCCGGAAAGGCCACACCCGTTCCCATACCGGCTACGGCGCAGATGCCGTCCGGCCTGCTGCTTACTTGCTGTCCGGCAGCGGCCTGCCCTGCCCGATTTCGCGCAGCGGCAGCCCCGCCATCAGGCGCTGCTCGATCTTTTCCAGCGACATGTCGCGGGTTTCGGGAACGAAGCGCCACGTCACCAGCACGAAGAACAGGTTGAAGCCGGCGAACAGCCAGAAGGTCGGTCCATTCCCCATCCATTGCAGCAGTGACAGGAAGCTCGCCCCCACGATCATGTTGGCGATCCAGTTGGTCAGCGTGGAGATGGAAATGCCAAGGTCACGCCCCTGAAGCGGCTGCACCTCCGAACACAGGACCCAGATCAGGGGACCGGCGGACATGGCAAAGCCGGAAATGTAGATCAGCAGCATGAAGACCGAAATGATCTGTTCCGTCTGCCCCAGGTTGGGCCGGTTCAGCATGAAGCCAAGGCAGCCCATGCCCACGGCCATGATGATGAAGCCGGTGTACAGGATGGGCTTGCGCCCCCAGCGGTCCACAAGGCCAATGGCGATGAAGGTGGCCAACATGTTCACCAGCCCCACCATGGCGGTGCACCACAACTGCGCGGGACCAACGTAACCGGCCAGCGCGAAGATCTTGGGGGCATAGTACATCACCACATTCACGCCCGCGAGCTGCTGCATGACCTGCAGCGCCATGCCCAGGAAGATGGAACGGCGGAAATTGCGGTTGTTGCGCAGCAGGCTCCAGCCGCGCTGCTTCTGCTGGAGCTGTCGGCTGATGTTCTGGATTTCCTGCATGGCGGCGCTATGGTCGTCACGCAGGTCCACCAGCACTTCCAGCGCTTCCTTGCGCCGGCCACGCATCATGAGCCAGCGCGGGCTGTAGGGCAGGAACAGCACGCCAATCAGGAACAGCACCCCCGGCACGGCGGCGATGGCGAACATGCCGCGCCAGTTACCGGAATAGCTGAACATGGTGTTGCTGAGGAACGCGATGAAAATCCCCGCCGTAATCATGAGCTGGTACGTCGAGATCATGGCGCCACGCGCCTGTTCGCTGGCGATTTCGGACAGGTAGAGGGGGGCCGTGAACGCCGCCACCCCGATCGCCAGCCCCATGATGAGGCGCCCTGCGATCATGGACGGGATCGACCACGCCAGCGCGCAGGCCAGTGACCCCGCCACGAATACCGCCGCCCCCACCAGCAGCGCATGCTTGCGCCCGATCTGGTGCGACATCCACCCGCCACACAGGGAGCCTATGGCCGCCCCCCCCATCATGGCGCTGACGATCCATTCCTGCTGCAGCGTGCTGGCATGGAATGTGCGGGCCACCAAGTCCAGCGCACCGGATATGACCCCGATATCCAGCCCGGCCATAAGGCCGGCAAGGGCCGCAAGGCAGCCAATGATGAGGGTGCGCAGCCGTGCCGTGTCAAATCCGGTAGCTGCGGGCTGATTTTCCATCTAGGTCCGGTCCTTTGATCTTTTTCTTGTTGCCGGTGATCAGATTATTCCTGCCGGGTAAGGCCGGTCAGTAGAAAGAACGATACACCATGTCGTCGCGTCCGGTCAGGATCATGTTCCAGCAATTCATCGATTACAAATCGTTTTACCCTAAAAACGACCGGAATATCCGCTGTATGCCCTGCCATATCGTCCGTTTCCATGACTTCCATCATGTTTGCAAGCCATGGCGCCACGCCGGGGCGTTCGGTCAGCACCAGCGGCGCGCGCGGTGAAAACACGATGGTGCCCCGGGCCTGTATCGTTTCCAGGTCCGCCTGCGTCGTCACATGGTACAGATACCCGTCCGCCTCCGCGCCCGCGCGCCACTGGCGCACATCCACCCGGCCCAGGCCGATTGCCGCGGTATCGAGATAGGTCAGCACGGGCCGGATGCCGGGCATGGGGGCGGCAAACAGGTCGGGCTGGCCGCCGCCGGGCGGTGTCGCGGGCGGGGCGTCCGGGCGCCGCGACGCCCGGCGGGGCCTGCGACTGCGCGCAAGGGCGGCAAAGGGCAGTTCGGCCATCCGGCCCTTTCGGCGTTGCACCATGTCCGTGCCCCATCCATGACGGGCCGTTACGGCCTGTTGCGGTCAGATCCGGTCCGTTACGCGCATGTCGCGCACAGGCCCTCCGCCTCTATGGTGGTCTGGCGGACCGAAAAACCACGCGCCCGCGTAACCTCCAGCAGCGCCTTGAGGATATGGGGATCATCCAGTTCGGTCACACATCCGCACCTGCTGCAGATCAGGAATTGCGCGGCATGGACATGCCCATGGCAGGCATGCCCGGATTCCAGCATGTGCCGACACCCGGCAAAGGCGGACAGGCGTTCGATCTTGTGGATCAGCCCCTGTTCCATAAGGAAGTCCAGCGCCCGGTACACCGTGGGGGGGGCTACGGGCCTGCCACGGGTCGCGCGGATCTGTTCCAGCAGGTCATAGGCCCCCAGCGGCCGGTCCGCCGCCAGTACCAGCCCCAGCACCAGCCTGCGGATTTCCGTCAGCCTGACGGCGCGCGCCAGACAGACGGCCGCCGCCTGATCAAGCAGGGCTTCCACCCCATCGGGCAGACCGGTTCCGGCCGTCTGTATCGTGCGGGCCACTTCTGGTGCTCCTGTCTCCGGTTGCCGGCATGCCGCCCGCGCCCGATAGCGGCCCGGGCGGGGTCAGTCCGGCAGGTGATCCGCCCACATGGCCATAAGCACCATGAACAGGGCAAGGCCAGCATGTATCCAGATCAGCCCGCGCAGCGTCAAGACAGGAACCCGGTCCGTGCGCATGCCTGCCCTGTCGGGTGTATCCTCCATGCCGTCGTCTCCCTGCGTCTGTCGGTCCATCCGGCCCGTCATGGGGCAAAAGGCTGGATTTTTCCTTAACCCGGACCGGCCAGCCTATTCATCCCCATCATGGGGCAGCATATGGTAGGTACGGTTGAAATAGACCAGCCCACCGCGCGGGCTGCTGTTGCGCAGGCTTTCCACCGCGCCGAACATGACGCTGTGGGTGCCGACTTCCACAATACGCTCGATCCGGCAATCCAGTGACAGCACTGCTTCATCCAGCACGGGCGCGCCGGTGGTCAGCGTGTCCCAGTGGCCGGAACGGAATCGTTCCGCCTGTTCCAGCGGGCTTGCAAACACGCCGGATATGTCCTGCTGGTCGGCGGCGAGCACGTTGATGCACATGGCCGCATCGACACGAAAACGATCGCGCACCCGTGAATTGCGATTGAGGCAGACCAGCACGGTTGGCGGCGTATCGGTGACCGAACAGACGGCGGAGGCCGTAAAACCCGCCGGATCATCGAGTGTTCCGGTCGTTACGACATTTACCGCCGCGCCAAGCCGCGCCATGGCGTTGCGAAAGGTGAGGGCGTCAATCCCCATGGTGCTTATGCCTCGGTAGCTGTTGCATGCCTGTGGTCCGCACGCAGCCGTGACGCCGGACGATAGCGGGGGTAGCGCATTCTGTACCGGTTGAACACAGCAAACCGTACAAGGAGACATCATGAACACCGGACTGATCCACATAAGCCATGCCGGTCGGCTGGGCCGCATCACGCTCAACCGGCCATCAGCGCTCAATGCCCTGAACATGGACATGCTGGACGGCATCGACGCCTGCCTGCGGGCCTGGCGCAACGACCCCGCCATCGAGACCGTGCTGATCGACAGCGCAAGCCCGCGCGCCTTCTGCGCGGGGGGCGACATCCGCGCCATCCGCAGGCGGCTGGAAACGGGGGGGCTGGAAGACGGGGCCATGCCGTTCCGGCGCAGCTACCGCCTTGCCTCCGTGCTGGCGGGGTATCCCAAGCCGGTGGTGTCCTTCATGGATGGCATCGCCATGGGGGGCGGCATCGGGCTGGGCGGGCATGTACGCCACAGGATCGTGACCGAACGCGCCATCCTTGCCATGCCCGAAACCGCCATTGCGCTGACGCCGGATGCGGGCGGGTCCTATCTGCTGTCGCGCGCGCCGGGGCTGGGTGGCCTGCGCCTTGCGCTGACGGGGGGACGGATGAACGCGACACAGGCCCTTGACGCGGGCTTTGCCGACCGGATGGTCCATTCCGGCACGCTGGACGCCATAAGGCACGCCCTGACCCACCAGCCCGCAGGCACGGTGATGGACAGCCTGCCGCCATGCGCACCCATGGACGCAGGCCCGGATACGGCGGCCATTGCCCCTGTATATGAGGCACCGGACATGCCCGAACTGCTGCGCAGGCTGCACGCCCATCCGGCCGCATGGGCGCGCGATGATCTGGCCGCGCTGGGGCGTGCATGCCCGTTTTCACTGTGCCTGACCCTGGCAGCCTGGCATGCCGCCCGCGACCTGCCGGACCTGGACCATGTGCTGGAGCAGGAATTCCAGCTGGTCTGCCACCTGCTGCAACGCCCGGATTTTGCCGAGGGCGTGCGCGCCCGCCTGATTGACAAGGATAATGCCCCACGCTGGATACCCGACCGCGTCGATGCCGTTCGCCCGCATGATATTGCAGCCTGCCTGCGCCACCATGCCTGTCAGCCCCTGGGTCTGGTAACCGCCGGACCGGATGGGCAATAATTTATTATCACACGCGAAGTATATAGAAATGCCATTTTCCGACCATTACACGCCCCTGACCCATCACAGCCGACTGGGGGACGAATTCTATGACGTGGTGCGGGCCGCAGCCTTCCCCGCCCACATCCTGCGCTACCGTAATAATGACGTGTCGCCCCGCATCGGCCTGGACACGCTGACCGATACCGAATGGGTGCGCCATTTCGGGTATTTCGACCCCCTGCCCGGATCGCTGCCGCAGCCACTGGCCCTGCGCTACCATGGCCATCAGTTCCGTGCGTACAACCCCGACCTTGGCGATGGCAGGGGCTTCCTGTTCGCGCAGCTTGAAGACAGCATGGACGGCCGCGTGCTGGACATCGGCACCAAGGGCAGCGGCACCACGCCATGGTCGCGCGGCGGCGATGGCCGCCTGACGCTGAAGGGGGGCGTGCGCGAAATCCTGGCCAGTGAACGGCTGGACGCGGCGGGCGTGCGCACCTCCCGCACGCTGAGCGTGGTGGAAACGGGCGAAAACCTGCATCGTGGCGATGAACCCTCTCCCACGCGGTCATGCGTGCTGGCGCGGCTGAGCCATTCCCACATCCGCATCGGCACGTTCCAGCGCCTTGTCGCCCATGACGACCGCGCCAGCCTGACCCGGCTGGTGGAATACGTGATCGAAACCTATTATCCCCACCTGACGGGCAACGCCGATCCCGCCACCGCCCTGTATGACGCCGCCACGACCCGCATTGCCGAAATGACCGCGCAGTGGATGGCCGCGGGCTTCGTGCATGGCGTGCTCAACACCGATAACATCAACATAACCGGCGAGAGTTTCGATTACGGCCCCTGGCGGTTTGTACCCACGTTCAACCCGACCTTCACCGCCGCCTATTTCGACCATTCCGGCCTGTATGCCTATGGCCGCCAGCCCGAGGCGATGATGTGGAACGTCGCGCGCCTGGGGGAATGCCTGCTCTCCCTTTCCACGCTTGAGAAAATCCAAAGTATTTTTGATGACTTCTGGGAACGATATGAACGTTTTCTTGATATTTCAGTGCTCAATCGTCTTGGACTGAAAGAGAATTCAAGAAAATCATCCACCGACCTGCGCGAATGTCTTTTTTCTTTCATGGATGAAAGCCAGATTGGATTTGAATTTCCGTTTTTTGACTGGTATGGTGGCGAACAGAGCCAGAAACGTGCCGTAACAGGACCGCGTGGAAACTTTTATGCGCAGGACAGTTTTCGCCCCCTGCACGACCGGATCATGCACCATGAACCGGCACGGGGCATCGACCTGTCGCAGCCGTATTTCCACAATGGGGCCGCGTGCGTGATGTCTGTCGAGACGGTGGAAGCCATCTGGCAGCCGATCGCGGCGACCGATGACTGGTCCCGCCTGCATGACGCAATGCGTCAGGTCGCCGGCATGAAGGCCGCCCTGCAGGCCCACCGCCCCCGGGACGGCTGATGCACCGACGGGAACCCGGCCGTGACGGACGAATTATAAAAAGAAGGAAGGAACAGGCACCCGCATGAATAACCAGACCCCACCCGCACAGCACCCCACGCCACCGGCAACGGAACCGTTGCCCGACATGTCCCGGATCGAGATTTCCCCCAACGCGCGAAAGACCTTATGGCTCGCAGCCATCGTGGCCGCAATCTGTGGCGGCCTCTATGGTTACGATACCGGCATCGTCTCGGGCGCGCTGCTGCTGATCACGCGTGATTTCCACCTCAGCAGTTTCTATCAGGAGATGGTGGCCTCCGCCATTCTGGCGGGCGCGGTGATGGGATCGCTGCTGACCGGGTGGATGTCCGAACATTACGGGCGCCGCAAGTCCATCATGATCGTCACGGCCATTTTCGTGCTGGGCGCGCTGGCCTGCGCCTTTTCGCCGGATGTGTACACGCTGATCCTCTCGCGCGTGTTCCTGGGGCTGGCGGTTGGCGGCTCCACGCAGGTGGTGCCCATGTACATCTCGGAACTGGCGCCGGCGCACAAGCGCGGGCACATGGTCACGATGTTCAACATCGCCATCGGCATCGGCATCTTTGCCGCCAATATCATCGGCTTTGCCGCGCGTGATGCATGGGGCTGGCGGCCGATGGTGGCAATCGCCGCCATTCCCGCCGCCGTCGTGTTCGTTTCCATGTTCTTCCTGCCCAAAAGCCCGCGCTGGGCGGCGGAGCATGAAAGTCTGGATTCCGCGCTGGAGCAGCTACAGCGCATCCGCACCTCCGAACGTGACATCCGTCGCGAAATGCGCCGTATCCACGCCAATGCGAACGAGGAAACCGACCCGCGCGACAGTGGCTGGCGTGGCCTGCGCCAGCCCTGGGTGCGCCCGGCCCTTGTCGCCGCCCTTGGCGTCGCCTTCTTCACGCAGGCAGGTGGTCTGGAAATGATGATCTACTACGCGCCGACCTTCCTGTCGGATGCGGGGTTTGGCAGTTCATCCGCACTGATGGCCAGCATCGGCATCTCGATCATCTATCTGGTCATGACGGTGCTGGGGTCGAACATTGTCGACCGCATCGGCCGCCGCAGGCTGGTGCTGGTCATGGGGCCGGGCAGCGTGGTCAGCCTGATCGGGCTTGGCATCATGTTCCTGCTGCACCCGCAGCCCGGCAGCATGGGCAGTTGGCTGATCATCGCCTTCATGCTGCTGTTCATGGTGTTCAACGCCGGTGGCATCCAGGTCGTGGGCTGGCTGCTGGGGGCGGAGATGTTCCCGCTGTCCATGCGCGGCAACGCCACCAGCCTGCATTCGGCCATGCTGTGGGGCAGCGACCTGCTGGTGACCAGCACGGCGCTGACGCTGGTGACCAAGATCACGCTGGGGGGGACGATGTGGTTCTATGCCGGCGTCAACCTGCTGTCAGTCCTGTTCGTGTATTTCATGGTGCCTGAAACACGCGGGGCCTCGCTGGAGGATATCGAGGAAGCCCTGCGCGAAGGCCGCTTCCGCCCGACACGCGGCAATACCGCCATTGTCGAGGAAGAGGAATAATAATATCCAACGCCGCCACATACGGCTGGCACCTTTGAAAAAACGGGCGTTCCGGTCAGGGAACGCCCGCTTTGCGTCAGGTTAAAGTGATAAAAGTTTTTGGGTGCCGCCTTTTTTCAAAAAGGCGGCGTTCCCTGAAGCTTCTTGAAAAAAGCTTCACCAAAAACGTCTTTCCGTTCAAACGGCTTTTACGGATTGCGGGGCCGTCAGATCCACATGCGGGGCAGGGGAGACAGGTAGTTTGAGCACCTGCTGGTAAAACGCCAGTTCCAGCTCCCATGCCCTGCGTATGGTGGTTTCCTGCCGGAAGCCGTGGCCCTCGCCTTCAAATTCATACAACGCACAGGGCACCCCGCGCCCACGCAGCGCCGCGACCATCGATTCCGCCTGCGCAGGCGGCACGACCCGGTCATCCAATCCCTGCAGGAACAGGACCGGCACCCTGATATTCGCCACCTGCGTAATGGGCGAACGGGCAAGATAGGTTGCCTCATCCGCGGGGTAGGGACCAACCAGCGTATCCAGGTACCGCGATTCAAACTTGTGCGTATCCTGCGCCAGCGCACGCAGGTCGGTCACGCCATACAGGCTGGTGCCCGCCGCGAACAGGCGTGAACGCGCCAGCGCCAGCAGCACGGTCAGGCCGCCCGCGCTGCTGCCCCGTATGACAATGCGGGCGGGATCGACCTGCCCGGTCGTGGCAAGGTACTGGCAGGCGGCGATGCAGTCATCCACATCCACCACGCCCCACTGCCGTTCCAGCCGCTGCCGGTAGGCGCGGCCGAACCCGGTCGAACCGCCATAATTGACATCAACCACGGCAAAGCCACGGCTGGTCCACCACTGCACCTTGAATGAAAAGGCCGGGTTGGCCCGTCCGGTAGGCCCGCCATGGGCGACGACAACCAGCGGCGGCTTTTCCCCCTCCGGCCCGCGATAACGGCCGTTGGCGGGTGCATAGAAAAAGGCGTGTCCCGTGCCTTCCCCATCGGGCAGGGGGAAATGGATCGGGGCGGGGCGGGCAATATCGACCGCCGACAGCGGCAGTTCGGTTGCCCGGCGCAATACCTGCGGCACCTGTCCCGGCTGGCCACGGACCACGGCGGCCACGTTATCGGGCGGCGCATCCAGCCATGCGAAGCCGTCGCCTTCCACCGGGACGGGGCAGCCCGACGGATGGCCAAGCCCCACCGGCGTCACCATGCCGTCACGAATGGAAACCATACGGCTATCGCCATCGTTGATGACCATGGCAAGGATGCTGCCATCGGGCAACGGCACGTAGCTGCGCAGGCCGAACACCCAGTGCGGCTGGCCGATTTCGGCCTCCATGGGGGCCAGCGCCACAGGCGCGGAGGAGGTTGTATCGAACCGGTAGAGATTCCACCACTCGCTGCGATCGGACAGCGCCAGAAGCCGTCCCGCCGCGTCCCAGCATGGTTCGATGACCGATTCCGCCTGTCCGTCATCGCCTGCGGCACTCCACGGGGCGGCAAGGCGTGGCGGGTCATCGCCCTCCTGCAGCAGGGTCGCGACACGCAGCCGGGTGGCATCCCATGGCATGGCCGGATGGTCCCATTCGATCCATGCCATGTACCGCCCATCGGGCGAGGGACGGGGCGATGACAGGAAATCCGGCCCCATGACCAGCGGCGTGCCGCCGTTGAACGCCGGGTCCGTCTTGATGGTGCAGTCCAGCACCACGATGGCGGCGGCGGGTTCCTCGTCCTCCGCGCGGTGGTCCTCGCGCACGCAGAACAGGAAACGGCCGTCAGCGCTGAATGTCAGGTCGGCATACCACAGCCCCGCCCCGGTCGAGAGGCAGCGGGGCTTCCCCCCTTCCACCAGCCACAGGCTGCCGTCGCGGCGGTTGCTGAACGCAATGACACCCTGGCACACGGCATAGGCCCCGCCGCCATATTCATGCACCCGCGTGCCGACATCAAACGGGGCGGGCGTCACGTCGGCCACCTGCCCCGCGCGGGCACGGACCAAGACACGGCGGCCGCCCTCGGCCGGGCGGCCCTCGATCCAGTAGATGTCCCGCCCGTCCACCCGCACATCGGACAGGGAAACCGTCTTTCCCGCCACAAGCGCCGCACTGACGGGCGAAGGCCACGTGCCGTAGGGACGTATTGCGGTATCCGTCGTGCCGCTGGCGCCGGACTGGGTCATGTTCTTGCTCCTGCCATTTGTGCGTGCCAATGGTATCGGAATTGCACACACCGCGTTTTACGTTCTGTTGTCCGTAATCTACATACTCTTTCCCTTTGTGACAGGTAGTCCGCTGCTTCAGCATCTTGAACATCTTTTCCAGCATTACGGCTATGGCGTGATTGGCGTGATTGTCATGCTGGAAAGCATGGGCATTCCCCTTCCGGCAGAAACCCTTGTCATTTCAGCCGCGATCTACTGCGCCACCACCCACCGGCTGGATATTGCATGGGTGGCGACGGCCGCCATCCTTGGCGCGATCACGGGCGACAACCTTGGCTACCTGATCGGGCGCGGCCTTGGTTACCCGCTGCTGGAACGCCATGGGGCGAAGGTGGGGCTGACGCCCCGGCGCCTCCAGACCGGGCGCTTCCTGTTCCGGCGCTATGGGGGGATCATTGTATGCGCGGGGCGGTTCATTGCCATCCTGCGCGTATTCGTGGCCCTGCTGGCGGGGGCCAGCCACATGTCGTGGTCCCGGTTCCTGGTCTATAATGCACTGGGCGGCATCGCATGGGCGGGTGGATATGCCTATGCCGCCTATTACCTTGGCCACAGGATCATGCGCATTTCCGGTCCCGTGGGAATGGCAGTCGCAATCGGGGGGGGAATCATGATGGTATGCACCATCATTTTCCTGCGGCGGCATGAAGCGCGCCTGACGGCACAGGTGGAAGCCGAAGCCCTGAAGGAAATGCACCACTCCACAGAACAGGCGGACACATGACCAGACACTGGACCATCCGACAGGCGCCCCGCATGGACGGACGCCTAGCCCTTGTCACCGGGGCCACCGGCGGCCTTGGCTACCAGACGGCGCTGGGCCTGGCTTCACGCGGGGCGCGGGTCATGCTGGCGGGCCGCAATCCCGACAAGGGGCAGGCCGCCCTGACCCGCCTGCAGCATGACGCGCCGGGGGCTGACGCCACTTTCCGGCTGCTGGATGTCGCAAGCCTTGACGCGATCGCGACCTTTGCCCGCGCCTTGGCGGATGAAACCGGCAGGCTGGACATCCTGGTCAACAATGCCGGTGTCATGGGCACGCCGCGCCGCATGGAAACCCGCGACGGGTTCGAACTGCAGTTCGGCACCAATTTCCTTGGTCCCTTCGCGCTGACGGCACGCCTGCGTCCGCTGCTATGCGCGGCCCCACAGGGCGGGCGCGTGGTCACGGTGGCAAGCCTGGCCGCGCTGACGGGCCAGATCGTGTTTGACGACCTGCAGGGCCGCCGCCGCTACGCCCCCTTCCGCGCCTACAAACAGAGCAAGCTGGCGGACCTGATCCTGGCGCTGGAACTGGACCGGCAGGCCCGCGCCCATGGCTGGCCGCTGCATTCCATCGCCGCCCATCCCGGCTGGGCCATGACCGACATCGCGGCCAGCCGCCTGGATACAAGGCAGGGCCTGCAGGAACGCCTGACCCGTTTTGGCGCGATCTGGGCCTTCCGCCTGATGGGACAGTCCGCCGCCCACGGCGCGCTGCCCATCGAATTCGCCGCCATGGCGCCGGAAGCACGCGATGGCGGCTATTACGGGCCGAGCGGCAGGGGCGAACGGCGGGGCCATGTGGCCGAAGCCTTCATTCCCCCCGCCGCGCGTGACCTGACCATCGCACGGCGGCTGTGGCAGGTGGCGGAACGGTTGACCGGCACGTCGCTGTCGTAATCAGGGAATTTTAAAATAATAAAAGTTTTTGGGTGCCGCCTTTTTCCAAAAAGGCGGCGTTCCCTGAAGCTTTTTGAAAAAAGCTTCACCAAAAACTTTTTCAGACAGTCCTTCAGCGCCGGATAAAGGTCCAGTACAATGGCTGGCGTCCCGCCTTCAGCGCCTTGGCTTCGTAACGGGTGGGCGGCCAGCCTTCGGGGCGCTGTGTGGCAGGTGGCGCGGTGTCAAACAGGTCCTGCGCGCCCATCACTTCCTCGACCCACGCCTGATAGGTCGGGTCGTCACTGGCCACGCGCCAGATCGCGCCGGGACGCAGGATCCTCGCTGCCAGTTTCACCGTTTCCGGGTGGACGAAGCGCCGCTTGGCATGCCGGGACTTGGGCCACGGATCAGGAAACATGAGGAACAGACGGTCAATCGACGCATCGGGCAGGCCGCGCAGCAGGATACGCGCGTCCTCATCCCAGATCCGCAGCATGTCGGGGACGGGGGCGGTTGCCTCCTCATCATCCGGCACGATACGGGATAGCAGGGAACATAGCCCGTTTTCAAAGACCTCGCACGCGATATAGCCGACATCCGGATGGGCGGCATGCTGGGCCAGCGAGTGTTCGCCGCCGCCAAAACCCACTTCCAGCCAGACCTGCGCGGGCACATGACCGAAAGCTGAGGCCGGGTCCGGTATCGCTGCCTCGGGGAAGCGCATGCGCGGCAGCGTCTGGTCCACAAGCCGCTGCTGGCGCGGGCGCAGCGGATGGCCGCGCTGGCGTCCGTAAAGCCGGTCAGGAGATGCCTTTACATCCACGGAGGCCGTCATATGTCCGAAAATCCTGCTCCTGCTGCCGTGGCGCATGCTGCACGGCATGATTGAAAAACACAGCGGGGGCCGCCACGACCGGCTTTTGCAAGCAGCCATGGCAAGCCCCCTTTGATACAGAAGTTTCTGGTGAAGCTTTCTTCAAAAAGCTTCAGGGAACACCGCCTTTTTTCAAAAAGGCGGCATCCAAAAACCTTTTCTGTTTTTTAGCGGTTGAACGCACCACGCAGGGCATCGACCAGATCGGTCTGTTCCCACGTGAAATCGTCCTTCGCCGCATCCGGCGTGCGGCCAAAGTGACCGTAGGCGGAGGTCTGGGTATAGATCGGGCGGTTCAGGCGCAGGTGCTTGCGGATACCGCGCGGGGACAGGTCCATGACCTCACGCAGCACGCGACCCAGCTTTTCCTCATCCACGTCCTTGCCGGTGCCATCCAGGTCAACATAGACCGACAGCGGGTGCGACACGCCAATGGCGTAGGAGACCTGCAGGGTGCAGCGATCGGCAAGGCCGGCCGCCACGATGTTCTTGGCCAGATAGCGGCAGGCATAGGCCGCCGAGCGGTCAACCTTCGTCGGGTCCTTGCCCGAGAACGCGCCGCCGCCATGCGGGGCCGCACCGCCATAGGTGTCCACAATGATCTTGCGCCCCGTAAGACCGCAGTCACCATCCGGGCCACCAATGACGAACACGCCGGTGGGGTTGACGTAGAATTCGTCTTCCGGCGGCATCCAGCCTTCCGGCAGGACATCACGCACGATGCTGCCCAGTTCCTCGCGGATGGTGGCCTGGCTGGCGCCTTCAACGTGCTGGGTGGAAATCACGACGGAGGTGGCACCCACCGGCTTGCCATCGACATAGCGCAGGGTGACCTGGCTCTTGGCGTCGGGCTGCAGGGCGGCCGCGCGCGGGTCGCCCGCCTTGCGCAGGTCACGCACGCGATGGAGGATGTCATGCGCATAGAACAGCGGCGCGGGCATCAGGCTTTCGGTCTCACGCGTGGCGAAACCGAACATGATGCCCTGGTCGCCCGCACCCTCGTCCTTTTCACCCGCGCTGTCCACGCCCACGGCGATGTCGGCGGACTGTGCGTGCAGGTAATATTCCACCTCGGCATTGCGCCATGAGAAACCGGCCTGATCGTAGCCGATGTCCTTCACCGCGTCGCGCGCGCCCTGGATCAGCAGGTCGGGGGTGACGGAGGCCGGGCCACGGACTTCACCAGCCAGGATGATGCGGTTGGTGGTGACCATTGTTTCACACGCAACGCGCGATTCACCGTCTGCGGTCAGGAATGCATCAAGAACGGTATCACTGATCCGGTCTGCAACCTTGTCGGGATGCCCTTCGGATACCGATTCCGATGTAAACAGAAAATCGCCTTTATTACGCATGATGGTCCTGTCTGCCTCGTGTGGAGTAGGAGAAATAACGCCTGCGGAACCCGGCGTACGATCGGAAGCGTTTGGCTGAAACCTTATCAGGCGTCAAGCCATTTCCATGAATACCACCATCCCATGGCAACAGGCCACCATGCCCGTTTATGCCGGGCGTTCCAGCCCCAGTACATCTTCCATGTCATACAGGCCGTTCCTGCGGCCCTGTAACCAGCGCGCCGCCCGGACTGCGCCGGTGGCATAGACCCGGCGGTCAAAGGAACGGTGGGTCAGGCTGATCTGTTCATGGGTGGAGGTAAAGATGACCGAATGCTCCCCTACGATCTGCCCGCCACGCAGGGCGGCAAAGCCGATCGCGCCATCGGCACGCGGGCCGGTATGGCCGTCGCGTCCGCTTTCAATATGGTCTTCCAGCCTGATGCCCCGGCCTTCGGCCACCGCGCGGCCCATGGCCAGCGCCGTGCCGGACGGGGCATCGACCTTCTGGCGGTGGTGCATTTCCAGTATCTCGGCATCATAGTCGCTACCGGGCAGGACAGCGGCCATCTGCCGGGCAAGCCGCGTGACCAGTGTGACGCCGGGGGAAAAATTGGCCGCCTGCACCACCGCAATCTGTTTTGCCGCCGTATCAACAGCCTGCTGCTGGACCGGCGACAGGCCTGTCGTGCCCAGCACCCATGCGGTCCCGGTACCGGCCAGCGCCGCCGCATGGGGCACAACCGTATCGGCATGGGTGAAATCGATCACGACATCACAGTGGCGCGCAAGTTCGGCAATATCGGCATGAACGGGACAGTCGATACCAGCGACCGGCTGACCATTCCGCGTCGTGCCCCCGGCCAGCATGGCGCCATCCGATGGCACCTCTTCCGCCAGAAGGCGACCCACGCGCCCACCCAGGCCCGCAATACCGATACGCAATGGCTGCGCGTCCATGCAGTCTTCTCCACCAGTGTCCAGATATAGAAATAGCGGCGCGACCGGGGGATCGCGCCGCCTGAGCCTACCCATGGTGCAAGTTGGGGGGGATTCACCATGAATAGTGTCATGACCCTACACCTGAATAATCAGTCTTTTCAACTGCCCCCCTGTCATGACTGGGTGGGGGATGGGGCAGGGTTACAGTTTGCCTTCAAAAAAATCCTTCACCTTGCTGAAGAAACCGGTGCTTTCGGGGCTGCCCTTGGCGTGGCCCGCGGCGTCGCCCTCGAATTCCTCCAGCAGTTCACGCTGGCGCTTGGTCAGGTGGCGCGGCGTCTCCACCACCACCTGGATATACATATCCCCCCGTGCGGAAGACCGCAGGACCGAGAACCCCTTGCCCCGCAGGCGGAAATGTTCGCCCGTCTGGGTGCCCGCCGGGATCTTCACCTTGGTGCGTGACCCGTCCACGACCGGCACCTCGATCTCGGTGCCCAGCGCCGCCTGCGCCATGCGCACGGGCACGCGGCAGTAGATATTTGCGCCATCGCGCTGGAAGATCGCATGCTGTTCAACCGACACATGGACATACAGGTCACCTGCGGGCACGCCCTTGCCGCCGGATTCCCCCTCGCCGGAAATGCGGATGCGGGTGCCATCTTCCACACCGGCGGGGATCGCGACCTCGATCGTGCGGTTCTTTTCCACCGTGCCGGTGCCGTGGCATTCCTTGCACGGGTTGCGGATCAGGTGGCCCGACCCGTGGCAGGTGGGGCAGGGCCGTTCAACGAAGAAGAAGCCCTGCTGCGCGCGCACCTTGCCCGCGCCATGGCACGACGGGCAGGTTTCGGGCTTTGCATCCTTGTCCGCCGAGCCGGTGCCGTCACAGCTTTCGCAGGTGACACGGGTGGGGACGGTGATCTTTTTCTTAACGCCGGAAAAGGCCTCGGCAAAGGTGATGGTGACCTGCACCTGCAGGTCGGCGCCCGAACGGCGGCCGCCGCGCCTGCCGCCCATCATGTCGCCGAACATCTGTTCAAAGATGTCACCCAGGCCGCCGCCGCCGAAGTCAAAGCCACCGGCACCGGGACCACCGCCCTCGAACGCCGCATGGCCGAACCGATCATAGGCCGCGCGCTTCTGGTCATCCTTCAGCACGTCGTAGGCTTCGTTGATTTCCTTGAACCTGTTTTCCGCATCCGTATCCCCGGGGTTCCGGTCGGGATGGTACTTCATGGCCAGCTTGCGATACGCCCGCTTGATCTCGTCACCATTGGCATCGCGAGAAACTTCAAGGACTGCGTAATAATCTATCTTGGTGGCCATGTGGGTCCTCTAGCAAACGCGGCCGCCCGGCATCCTCGCGGCACGATCCTCGCGTTCCAGAATAGGTGTTGTGGGGCAGAATATGAAAAGCGCCCGCCTTCACAGAAGCACGGGCGCCACCCTGGTGGAGGCGGGGCGAACCCGAAGGCCCGCCCCCCATTCCGGAGCCTGTATGACGCCTTGCGGCGATCAGGACTTCTTGGAGTCGTCCACGTCTTCGAAGTCGGCGTCGACAACCTTTTCATCCTTCGGCGCGCCGCCCGGCGCGGCGCCAGCAGCACCCGGCGCCCCTTCGGCCTGGCCTGCCTTGTAGACTGCCTCACCAACCTTCATGGCAACCTGCGTCAGGCGGTCTGTCGCCGTCTTCAGGGCTTCGGCATCGGTGCCTTCCAGTGCCTTGCGCACGTCGGCAATCGCTGCTTCCGCCTCGGCCTTGTCAGCAGCCGGAACCTTGTCGCCTGCTTCTGCCAGCGACTTTTCGACCTGGTGAGTCAGACCTTCGGCCTGGTTACGGGCCTCGACCTGTTCCTTCTTCGCCTTGTCGGCCGCGGCGTTGACTTCGGCGTCCTTCACCATCTTTTCGATGTCGGACTCGGACAGGCCACCAGATGCCTGGATCTTGATCTGCTGCTCCTTGCCGGTCGCCTTGTCCTTGGCCGAGACGGACACGATGCCGTTGGCGTCGATATCGAACGTCACCTCGATCTGCGGCACGCCACGCGGCGCCTTCGTGATGCCGGTCAGGTCGAATGTGCCCAGCAGCTTGTTGTCAGCCGCCATTTCACGCTCGCCCTGATAGACCTTGATGGTCACGGCGTCCTGATTGTCTTCCGCGGTCGAGAAGGTCTGGCTCTTCTTCGTCGGGATCGTCGTGTTGCGGTCGATCAGGCGGGTGAACACGCCACCCAGCGTCTCGATACCCAGCGACAGCGGCGTCACGTCGAGCAGCAGCACATCCTTGACATCGCCCTGCAGCACCGCGCCCTGGATCGCGGCGCCAATGGCGACCACTTCGTCGGGGTTCACGTTGCGGGCGGGTTCCTTGCCGAAGAACTCCTTGACGGCCTCGATCACCCTGGGCATGCGGGTCATGCCGCCGACGAGGATGACCTCGTCAATCTCACCAGCGGAAACCGATGCATCCTTCATGGCGGCGCGGCAGGGTTCCAGCGTGCGCTGGATCAGGTCGTCCACCAGGCTTTCCAGCTTCGCGCGGGTCAGCTTGACCACAAGGTGCTTCGGACCGGATGCATCAGCCGTGATGAACGGCAGGTTGATCTCGGTTTCCTTGGCCGAGGACAGCTCGATCTTCGCCTTTTCGGCTGCTTCCTTCAGGCGCTGCAGGGCCAGCTTGTCCTGACGCAGGTCGATGCCCTGCTCACGCTTGAACTCGTCCGCCAGGTAACCGATGATGCGGGCGTCGAAATCCTCACCGCCGAGGAAGGTGTCGCCATTGGTGGACTTCACCTCGATCACGCCGTCGGAGATCTCAAGGATGGACACGTCGAACGTGCCGCCGCCAAGGTCATAGACCGCGATCGTGCCGCCATTCTTCTTCTGCAGGCCATAGGCCAGTGCGGCAGCCGTCGGTTCGTTGATGATGCGCAGGACTTCCAGCCCTGCGATGCGGCCAGCGTCCTTGGTAGCCTGACGCTGCGCGTCATTGAAGTACGCGGGCACCGTAATGACGGCCTGCGTGACCTTCTCGCCCAGGTAAGCCTCGGCCGTTTCCTTCATCTTGCCCAGGATGAAGGCGGAAATCTGCGCGGGAGCGTATTTCTTGCCCTGTGCCTCGACCCATGCGTCGCCGTTATCGCCCTTCACGATGGCGTAGGGAACCAGCTCCTTGTCCTTCGCCACGGTGGGATCGTCATAACGGCGGCCGATCAGGCGCTTGACCGCATACAGGGTGTTGGCGGGGTTGGTGACCGCCTGGCGCTTCGCCGCCTGACCGACCAGCATTTCGCCGTTGTCGGTAAACGCCACCATGGACGGGGTGGTGCGTGCGCCTTCGCTGTTCTCGATAACCCGCGTCTCGTCGCCTTCGCGCACGGCAACGCAGGAATTGGTCGTACCAAGGTCGATACCGATAACCTTGCTCATTCAGATACTCTCCTTTTCAGCGGCCCGTCCCGACCCGAAGCATCGGGACCGGCCCTTTCTTTCATATCGTCCGGCAACGGGGTGGACTGTCTGTTTCACATCCATCCGGCGTCACCGCTGTTACTATCCGATGTAGGCAGCCCCCGCGCTGCTTTCAAGGGCCTGAAGACAGGCGCGGAAACGATTTCACCCTGCCTGCGCCGGCCCCTTTGACACGACAACCATGGCCGGCTTGAGCAGCCGCCCGTGCAGCGTCCATGCGGGGGTCCATGCCTCCATCACGGTGCCATGGGCGTGTTCGTCGCTGTGCTGTTCGGCCATGGCCTGATGGTGGTTGGCGTCAAAGGGCTTGCCCTTCGCGTCTTCCGCCTTGATGCCATTGCGTTCCAGGATGCCGACGAACGACCGCTCGGTGCTTTCGATCCCCTCGCGCATGCGGGTCAGGATGCTGTCCTCGCCCTCGGTGGGCTGGGGCAGGCTGGCCACCGCGCGCTTGAGGTTGTCGGCCGCCTCGACCACATCCTTGGCGAATTTCTGCACGGCGTACTGCCGGGCGTCCTCCACCTCGCGCTTGGCGCGGTTGCGCACGTTCTGGGTCTCGGCTTCCGCGCGGACCCATTTGTCGCGCAGGGCCGCGACCTCGGCCTCCAGCTCGGCCACGCGCGGATCGACCGCGGCCTGCCCGGCCGCGGCTTCCGGCGTATGGCCGGCATGCGCGCCAGTCGCGGGATTGGGTGTGCCGTCGCCGGTTGCGGCGTCGGCAAAGGGGGTGGGGTCTGTGTTCTCGCTCATGCTCTTACAAGTAGGTAACGGCTGGCCAATGGACAAGGCGTTGCGTTCCCGGCAGGCATGCCGTTTTTGCGCAACTTGTCCCGATCCAATGGAACAGCCGGAACGCCAGCGGCGTTCCAGTGAAGCAGGATGCCCGCATCCCCTCATGACATGCGGGTGAATATGACGCTATGCTACATGCCTGCGCCGGACAAGGGACCGGCGGGCATGCCCGCATCGGCAGAGGAGCGAAAAGAGAGCCCCCATGGAGCCAACGAAACAGACGATCGTGCTGGTTGACGATGACAGGAACATCCTGACCTCCGTGCAGATGACGCTGGAGGCGGAGGGATTCATTGTCCGCACCTACACCGATGGCGAAAGCGCGCTGCACGGTCTGTCGTCACGGCCGGCGGATCTTGCGGTGCTGGATATCAAGATGCCGCGCATGGACGGGATGGAACTGCTCCAGCGCCTGCGCGCGCGCTCGCAGCTGCCCGTTATCTTCCTGTCGTCCAAGGATGAGGAGGTGGACCAGCTCATGGGCCTGCGGCTGGGGGCGGATGACTACATCACCAAGCCCTTTTCCCAGCGCCTGCTGCTGGAACGCATCCGCGCGCTGCTGCGCCGCAACGAGGTCAGCCGCAGCGAGGCCGCCGGCGTCAGCCCCACCGGCACCATGGTGCGCGGCGGGCTGTCGCTGGATGAAACGCGGCACCAGTGCCTGTGGCACGGGCGTGACATCCAGCTTACGGTAACCGAATTCCTGCTGGTCAAGGCGCTTGCGGCGCGCCCGGGGCTGGTCAAGTCGCGTGACCAGCTGATCGATGCGGCGTATGGCGAGAACATCTATGTCGATGACCGCACGATCGACAGCCACATCAAGCGCGTACGCAAGAAATTCCGCCAGGTGGATGAAGAATTCAACCAGATCGAGACCCTGTACGGGATCGGCTACCGCTACAAGGAAGAATGACCCAGCCGGATGCCGCGTCCCGTTCTTTCCCTTCCTTTTGCCCTTCCCCCCCGACTGCGCCGCCTGATCCCCCGCCGATGGAGCGGGGAGGGCAGGAACGCAGTCGCGGAATTCATGGAATACCGCACGCGCCTGGTCTCGCCGCTCATGCGGCGCATCCTGCTGGTCAACACGCTGCCGCTGGGGCTGCTGGCGCTGACGCTGCTGTACCTGACGCAGTTCCAGAACAGCCTGCTGGAAGCCGAGGTTTCGGCGCTGCGTGAACAGGCGCGCATCTATGCCGGCGCGCTGGGACAGAGCGCCGTCATCATTTCCCGCCATGACGTCACACTGGAACCCACCCTTGCCCGCCCGCTGCTGCTGCGCCTGACGGAACCAAGCCCCAGCGCGCACGCCCGCCTGTTCGCCCCGGACGGGCAGGTTGTCGCCGACAGCCGGGTGGAACAGGCCGACCGGCATGGCCTGACGGGCAGCCCGCTGCCCCCACCGGCGGAGGAGGAGGAACATTCCCCGCTCTACCCCCCATCGGTCAACATGGGCGAGCGGCTGTACAACTGGCTTCTGGCGCAACTGCCCACCCTGTCGGGTGAGCGGATCATGACGCTGGACACGCCGGATTCCGATCCCTCCATCCAGCCCGTGACCCAACCCAACGGCACGCGGGTCATGGAAATCCCGCCCTATATCCGCCGCAACGCCCGCCACCAGCTCATGGTCACGGTGGCCGAACCCGTGATGCATGACGGGCGGACGACGGTGGGCATCATCCAGCTTACGCGCGAAGCGCGTGATGTGGACCGGTCGCTGTTTGCCGTGCGGTCATCCATCCTGTCGCTGTTCCTCATGGCGCTGGCGCTGACCATCCTGCTGTCCTGGTACCTGTCGCTGACCATCGCACGCCCGCTGCTGCGGCTGGCGGCATCGGCCCATACCATGCGCGAATCCTCCAACCGCACGGACATGGTGCCTGAACGCCTGCTGGCACGGCGCGATGAGATCGGGGAGGTCGCCCGCGCATTGCAGGACAGCGCCAGCGCGCTCTGGGCGCGCATGGACGCCATCGAACGGTTCGCCGCCGATGTGAGCCATGAAATCAAGAACCCGCTGTCTTCCATCCGCTCGGCCATTGAAAGCCTGCTACGCATCGACGATCCCGAACGCCAGCGGCGGCTGCTGTCGATCATCAATGATGACGTGCGCAGGCTTGACCGCCTGATTACCGATATTTCCGACGCCAGCCGCGTGGATGCGGAACTGTCGCGCGCCCGGGCCGAACCGATTGCCATCGTGCCGCTGCTGTCGGTCCTGACGGAAATACACCAGGCGACCCGCCAGCCGGGCCAGCCCTACATGGCCGTGGCCAGCAGCGGCGACAGCCCCGAACGGCGGCTGACCGTGCTGGCGGTGGAAGACAGGCTGGTGCAGGTGCTGCGCAACCTGATCGGCAACGCGATTTCCTTCTCCCCGCCCGATGGCAAGATCCTGCTCAGCGCGGTGCCGGCGGGCAGCATGGTGGAAATCGCGGTCAGTGATGATGGTCCCGGCATTCCGCAGGCCAAGCTGGACAACATTTTCGACCGTTTTTATTCCGAACGCCCCAGCAGCGAGAATTTCGGGCAGCATTCCGGCCTTGGCCTGTCCATCAGCAAGCAGATCATCGAAGCCCTGCGCGGCACCATCAGTGCGGAAAACCGCATTGACGCCGATGGCCACGTACAGGGTGCGCGCTTCGTGATCTGCCTGCCCCGGGTGGATGTGAAGGCGGAGGTCAGCCGACCTCATCCGTAGCGCGCGCATACCGGCGATACCGGAAGGGCGGCGGCTCGACCGGCAGGGTTTCCAGCACCCTGACGACCCGTTCATGGTCGGGCGCGCGGCTGCAGACCGGATCGGTCGCCGCGGCATCCCCCGCCAGCGCCAGCGCCTGGCAACGGCAGCCACCCCAGTCCTTTTCGCGCTGGTCGCAGCCACGGCAGGGCTGGGGCATCCAGTCGGTGCCCCGGAACATGGTGAATAGCGGGGAATCGCGCCAGATATGCGCCAGCGTGTCATGCCGCACATCGGGAAAGGCGACATTGGGGATCGTCTCGGCCGCATGACACGGCAGCACCCGCCCGGACGGCGAGATATTGATGAACCGCCGCCCCCATCCCCCCATGCACGGCTTGGGGCGGTCAGCATAATAATCCGGCGTCACGTAATCTATGGTCAGGCGGCCCGCATATTTCTCACGCGCGGCCTCCACGGCCTGCGTGGTCTGTTCAAGCTGCCGCGCCGTGGGCATGAGGGCCGCGCGATTGGCCAGCCCCCAGCCATAATACTGCGTATGCGCGATCTCGACCCGGCGGGCGCCCATTTCCACCGCCGCATCCAGCATCTGCGGCACGCGGTCGGCGTTTTCGCGGTAGATGACGAAATTCAGCGTCAGCGGCATGCCATCCGCCACCACCAGCCTTGCCGCTTCCATCTTGCGCGCCTGCGCGCCCTTCATGCCGCCCACATGCTCGGCATTGGCGGTATCAACGTCCTGGAAGGAAAGCTGGACATGATCCAGCCCGGCCGCCACCAGCGCGGGAAAGGTCTTTTCGTTCAGCAGCACGCCGGACGTGATGAGGTTGGTGTACAGCCCCAGCCCCACCGCGTGGCGCACCAGTTCCGGCAGGTCCGGGCGGCTCATCGGTTCCCCGCCGGAGAAATGGACCTGGAGCACACCCATCTCGCTGGCCTGGTCCAGCACGCTGATCCACTCCTGTGTGGACAGTTCATTGCGGCGCGGTTCCAGCGCGATCGGGTTGGAGCAGTACGGGCACTGCAACGGGCAGCGATGCGTCAGCTCCGCCAGAAGGCTCATGGGGGAAAGGATGGTTTCTGTCATGCCACCAGCACCTGCCGGGTAATAAGGTCACTGACCATGACATGGACATCATGGCCGATCACATCAACCGGGGCGGCGAACCGGGTGGCCAGTTCAGCCACGATCTGGCCCAGCGTGCGCGTGCCATCAACCAGTTTCAGCACTTCCGCAGCAATGGGATCGGGGATGAAGGCCCGCTCCGGGGCCTGTATGATCCACCGTTCGCGCACGCGGTCATGCTGCAGCCGGACCCCGCGCGCGAAACGGATGACGCTGTCGTCCGTAAGCCCTGTGGTCATGCCGCATCCGGGCGGAAGGCGCCGGGTGGGATACGACCGGGATTGACATAGGCGTATTCCAGTTCATCCAGCATGGCCCACAGGACACCGCACTTGAACTTCAGCGCATCCAGCACGGCCTGCTGCTGTTCGGGCGTGCGGGCATGTTCCTTCACGTAGCCCAGCGCGAAATCGGAATCCCGCGGGGCCTGCGTCAGGCGCGGCTTGAAATAGGCCAGTGTCTCGGGCGTGATGAAGTCGTAATGCCGCAGCATGCCGGCCACGCGCTCGCTTATGATGGTGGGCGAGAACAGTTCGGTCAGGGACGAGGCAATGGCTTCAAGGATGGACCGGTCGCGCACGAAGGCGACATAGGCATCGACCGCAAAGCGGGTGGCGGGCAGCAGCCCTTCCAGCGACTCCACATAGGCGCGGTCCAGCCCCAGCCCGTCGGTCAGCTTCAGCCAGCGCGCCACGCCGCCGGTGCCCGGTGCGTCGCCATCATGGTCCACCAGCCGCCGGCGCCATTCGCGCCGCAGTTCCGCCGTGGGCAGGCGGGCGAGCAGGGTGGCGTCCTTGGCCGGGATGCTGGCCTGGTAATAATAGCGGTTCAGCGCCCATGCCTGCACCTGCGCACGGTTCAGCCGCCCGTCATGCAGCGCACGATGGAAGGGGTGCAGGTTGTGGTAGCGTTCCGCCCCGATGGCGCGGAGCGCTGCTTCAAGTTCATCGGGGGAAAGCAGGGGTGCGCTCATGCCGTAATCCTCATCCCGTCATGGGAGACTTCCCACCCTGCCGCCTCGACCGCGGCGCGTTCGGGCGAATCCGCCAGAAGGACAGGGTTGGAATTGTTGATGTGTATGAAAATCTTGCGTTTGATGCCCAGGTCCCGCAGGGCGGCGATGGTGCCGTCCATGCCGTCGATGGACATGTGGCCCATGCGGCGGCCGGTCTTGTCACCCAACCCGGCGCGGACCATTTCGTCGTCCACCCACAGCGTGCCGTCAAAGAACACGGCATCCGCCCCGCGCAGGCGCACACGCAGGTTGTCGGTCATGCGCGCGCAGCCGGGCACGAAACAGACGCGATGCTTCCCGTCGGATATTTCCAGCCCGACCGTTTCGCCATTTTCGCAGATCGCCGCCGGATCAGGCCCGGATTCGGCATAAAGCGGCACCTTGCCCGGCACCACGAACGGCACGATGGTCAGGCCCGCGGGCGTGCCATCGACCAGCTTCAGCGCCATTGGCTGGTCGAGTCCCATGGGCGTGCGGGTCACGACCGCGCGGTTCAGGGCTTCAAAAATGGGATTGGCGTCCAGCATGGACAGCACTTCGGGCGTTGCCAGCAGGGTAAAGGGCTGGCGTTCACGCAGGGTGAGCAGGCCGGTGATGGTATCCACCTCGCCACCCGTCAGGATGACACCGGCGATGGGCGTGGACCGCAGGGCCGCGCTGGGATGCAGGGCCGGGGTCTGGTTTATCTGGGTCCGCAGGTCGGGGGAGGCATTGACCACGAACCAGTTCTTCCCATCCCCACTGATGGCGATGGAAGCCTGTGTGCGGGGCAGGGCTGCCGGATCGCCGGCCCTGGCCCGCCTGCAACCGGGAGCGTTGGAATTCCATTGCGGAAATCCGCCACCCGCCGCCGCGCCGAGAACGATAATGTCGATCATGGACGCAGAGTGTAAAAGAAAAACGCCGCCTGTGCGAGACAGGCGGCGCCATTCCTTATTTCTTTTCGCCGCAGACGTAGCTGTTGATCTCGGCGCCCAGGGGGACTTCAACGATCTTGGGGGTATTCCAGGCCATGGGATTCTCCATTGGTTATAGTGCCAGAAGGCCGCAGCCTCCGTGTCCCGGTATTTGAACCCTGTCCAATCGTGCTTTCAAGTGCCGTCTCCCGCCACAGGGGGGACAAAAATTCACGTTACCGTGTACGCGCGGCCTCCCCCTGCAATGGTTGCGTAGCGGGAATGTGCCAAAAACCTTGGTCCTGTCTTTCATATCCCGCCATAAGGAATGGATTGGTACGATACGAATGAAGCGGGCACAGGAACGCCAAACCCCGATGGGGCCACGCCAGCACGACCTCAGGACCTGATTGATGCCGCCCGAGACAGAGCCGACCCCACCATCACCACCATCACCACCATCTTACGAACAGATACAGCAGCAGCGCGCCATCGAGGTCATGCGCCACAGCCGCATCGACACGCGCACCGCCTGCCTGCTGCTGCTGAGTGTCCTGGCGGTTTTCTATACCCTGTATTTCGCATCCGCCATCATCCTGCCCATGATCCTGGCGCTGGTGGTGAACCTGCTGCTGTCCACGCCGCTGCGCTTCCTGCATACAAAGCTGCGTCTGCCCAAGCCGCTGGCGGCGCTGTGCCTGATCCTGTGTGTATTCGGCGTGGTCGGCGCGGTGGGCACCGCCATATCCGTGCCCGCCACCGGCTGGCTGGAACGCGCGCCCGAGGCGATCAATACGCTGCAGGAACGCCTGGCCTTCCTGCGCGGGCCGTTCCAGCTGCTGAACAGCGCATCCGACCGCATCCACAATTTCATGACCATCGCGGGCGGGCATGTGGACCATCCGGCATCCGTCACCGATACGCCCGACGGGCATGTCATCGTGGTCTCGACCCCGGGCGGGAACGGGCTGGACCGGTTCAGTTCCTCCATCCTGCTGGGCACGCAGGCCTTCATGGGCCAGTTCTTCACCATGATCCTGATGCTGTTCTTCCTGCTGGCGCAGGGGGACAGCCTGCTGCGCCGCTTTGTGGAGATCATGCCCACCTTCGCCGACAAGCGGCGCACGGTGCAGATCGCCTACCAGATCGAACGCAATGTCTCGCAGTACCTGGCCACCATCACCATCATCAACAGCCTGGTCGGGCTGGTGAACATGGTGCAGTGCTGGCTGCTGGGCATGCCCAACCCGCTGCTGTGGGGGGTCATGGCGTTCCTGCTGAACTACATCCCCATTATCGGGCCGATGATGGGGATCATCATCTATTTCCTCGTGGGGCTGTTCATCTACCCGTCCGCGTGGCAGGCGCTGCTGCCGCCGGCCATCTACCTGTGCATCCACCTGACGGAAGGCGAGACGATCACCCCCATGGTGCTGGCGCGGCGTTTCACGCTCAACCCGGTGCTGGTCATGGCGTCACTGATGTTCTGGGACTGGCTGTGGGGCATTTTCGGGGCGTTCCTGTCGGTGCCCCTGCTGGCGGTGTTCAAGATCATCTGTGACCATGTCGAGATCCTGACCCCGATCGGCCATATCGTGGGCGGTCCTGCGCGCACCACCCCGCCAACACCGCTCTTTACGGATACATCCAACCTGCCCGGCGACAGGCAGGCGGGACAGGATGACTAGGTATTGCCCGCCGCCAGCACATCCAGCTTCGGCACCGACAGGATGGTGATGGCGTAGCCCTTGCCGACCTCGATCATGCCCTGGCTGCGCATCCAGCTCAGCGTGCGGCTGACGGTCTCGATGGTCAGGCCAAGGTAGTCGGCAATGTCGCCCCGCGTCATGGGCAGGTGCAGGCGGCCGCCACTGCCTTCCTGGCCGGGCAGCTGGCTTGCGTGCATCTGGTCCAGCAGGAAGCTGGCGACGCGTTCACGCGCGGTCTTGCGCCCCAGCAGCAGCATCTGGTTCTGGGCCGCGACCAGTTCATTGGACGCCTCTTCCAGCAGGCGGCGTTCCAGCTTGGGGAAATCGTCCAGCAGGTCAGCCATCTTGTCGCGCGAGAAACGGCAGACCCGCACCGTATCCACCGCTTCCGCGCCAAAGGCGTAACTGTCCGACACCGCAAGGCCGAGGAAATGCCCCGGCGAGGCGAAGCCCGTGATCTGGCGCCGGCCATCAGGCAGCGCCTTGAACAGCTTGACCGTGCCGGAGGTGACATTGAAAAAATCGGTTGCCGGCGCGCCTTCCTCGATAAAGCCGCGACCGGGGGGAATGATGGTTTCGACCGCTGCTTCGGACAGGCGGGAAATGTCATCCGGCCCGATCACGCTGCATACGCTGGTGGGGCGGACACTGCACGTCGTGCAGAAATCGGCCTGTGCACCACCCGCGCCGATGACGATACGCCGAGGCCTCGATTCAAACTGACACGAAGGCATATCCGACATAATTATTCCTAATCACTTTCAGGCGCCTGCATTCCGGCGCCGAAGTAACCGGACAGGCGTGGCTCCCTGGAAATACACTAATGCATTTGCCAAGAGCGGTGAGTATGGCGGATGGATTGATGTAAATCAATGCGTTCCGCGGGGAAATATCAGGTAAAAACACATTACGTACCCAGCAAAATTCCCCAGCCCCGAGGAAAATCCGACGCGTGCAGGCCGTCCCCCCGCCCCTGGTCCGACGACTGGACCGTGCAGATGTGCCGCTCCTTTATCCCCTGATCCGGATATCCCTGCCGCATCTGTCCCTGCGGGACTGGATACGCATCGGGCGCAGGATGGTGCGATCGGGCGCCCGCGTGCAGGAGGGCATCCTGGTCGCCCATTACGGTCCCGGCCGCCCGCCCTGCGCCATGGCCACCTTCCGCCGCGGGTTCGACCTGTATTCGGGCGACACGCTGACGGCGGACCACATCCTGACCCTGTCCTACACCCACCAGCAGAAGATCATTGATGCACTGCTGCCCGCCATGGAAACGCTGGCGCGGGAAATGGGGTGCGATGCAATACGTACGTTTTCCCATAGTAACCGGGTGCTAAATCAGGATGGTCCGGTCCGGAAACTGTGTTCAACAAGCCACATTACCGAAAGAACAGTCAGGCTGGACCGTAATAAGGAAATAGTTCCCCCATCCTGATTGATTCACATCAAAGCCGAATGTTAGGTGGGCGTGATTTCTGCACCTGACAAATCAAATTGAACATTCTTAACGATCCCGCCTGCATGCCAGCCGGAACACAAACTAGGGTCTGCTCACGATGAAGAATATTCGTAAACTCGCCATGTCGGCTGTACTGGGCGCCACGGCACTGGCGCCGGTCGCGGTCCATGCGCAGACGACAGCGCCCTCCACCTATGTCAACGCACCGCTGGCGAAGCCCGTGCCCGTGGCACAGCCCAAGGGCCGCTGCGGCATCTTCGAGACCTGCGCGAGCACCAAGATCGGCCTGGGCAAGGGTGACTTCATGATCCGCCTGTCCGCCGTGGGCGTGCTGCCCGAAGATCGCGACAGCCGCGTCTGGGCCAACGGCGCGCCGCTGGCTGGCACCCGGATCAAGACCACCAACCAGGTCATGCCGGAACTGACGTTCGAATACTTCGTGACCGACAACATCTCGCTGGACCTGATCGCGACCAGCACCCGTCATGAAGTGGCGGCCGAAGGCGGCGCAGTGGGCGGCAAGCTTGACGTGGGCAGCGCATGGGTGCTGCCGCCGACGGTGACCGTCGCATGGCACTTCCGTCCGCACAAGCGCCTGAACCCGTATGTGGGTGTGGGTGGTACGTTCATGTGGTTCCACAACATGAGCGCCGCGAACAACGGCCTGACCAGCAAGCTGAACTCCGGCTTCACCGGTGGCCCGTCCATCAACGCCGGTGTGGATTACCAGCTGGTTGGCAACTGGTTCTTCAACTTCGACGTGAAGCAGATGTTCGTGCGCATGCACGCATGGGCTGAAAACTCCAGCGAAAGCGTGCATGTCACGGCCCATGACTCGCTGGACCCGACCGTCGTTTCCGCCGGTATCGCCTACCGGTTCTAATGGCATGAACGCGGCGGACAGTTCCCTGCTTTCCCGCTATGGGGGCAACCTGCCGCGTTACACCAGCTACCCCACCGCAACGCAGTTCAGTGATGCGGTGGGACCGGAAGACAGTCGCGCATGGCTGTCCTCCCTCCCGGCGGGCCAGCCGGTTTCCCTTTACCTGCATGTTCCCTTCTGTGACACGCTATGCCGGTTCTGCGGGTGCAATACCGCCGTGCTGCGCAATGCGGATGCGCGGGCCGCCTATGCCGCCCTGCTGCATGAGGAACTGCGCCGCATCATCACCCTGATCGGCCCCGGCCGCAGGCTGACGCACCTGCAATGGGGCGGCGGCACGCCCACGACGCTGCCGGGCAGTGCCATGCGCCGTGTCATGCAGGCCATCCGCCGGGATTTCGACATCGCCCCGGATGCTGAAATCAGCATCGAGGTCGATCCCCGCCATCTTCCGCCCGACTATCCCGCCCTGCTGCATGAACTCGGGTTCAACCGCGCCAGCATGGGCGTGCAGGACCTTGACGCGAATGTCCAGGATGCCTGTGGCCGCATCCAGAGCTGGGAACAGACCAGCGACTGCCTGAACGCCCTGCGGGGCGCGGGGGTCGACTCCATCAACATCGACCTGATCTACGGCCTGCCACGGCAGGATACGGCGGGTGTGGCGCGTACGGCCCGCGCGGTGGCCAGCCTGCGCCCGGACCGGCTGGCGGTCTTCGGTTACGCGCATGTGCCATGGAAGCAGAAACGCCAGGCCCTGATGCCGATGGGCGACCTGCCCGGCCCGCAGGCGCGCCTCGACCAGCGCGCGGCGATTGACGCGGTCCTGCGTGACGAAGGGTTCCTGCCGGTCGGCCTGGATCATTACGTCAGCCCGCGCGACAGCATGGCCCGCGCCATGGCCACGGGCACGCTGCGCCGCAATTTCCAGGGCTATACCACCGACAGCGCGCCCAACCTGATCGGGGTCGGGGCATCGGCCATTTCCTCCCTGCCCGGTGGCATGACGCAGAATGCGGTGTCTTCCGCGGCCTATGCCCGCCTCATGGCCCACAGCGCGGATACCCTGCCGGTCGTGCGTGGCGTAAGGCTGAGGCCGGAGGATCACGTCCGCGCCGCGATCATAGAACAGGTAATGTGCGCCCTGCGGGTCAACCTGGGGCAGGTCCGTGCGCGGTATCACCTGCCCGCCAGCCATTTTGCCCCCGAACTGTCCCGCCTTGCCCCCATGGTGGCGGACGGGCTGGTCCATGTTACGGGCGAACAGGTGCAGGTCACGGAAAAGGGGCGTAGCTTCGTGCGCCATATCGCGGCTGTATTTGACCGCTATCTTACGGCCGATAGCGCCACCCGCCACGCCAGCGCCCTGTAACCACAGGCCGCAAGCCACCATGGCAGCGTAGCCCAAGCAGCAGAACACCCCTATCATGGAAACGAATTGCGTCATCGCGGCCCTTGCCGCCGCACCTGTCACACCATGGCCCTTTCCCCACTGGCAGCTATATGACGTGCTGCCGGCCCCGGTGGCCGCGGCACTGGTGGCATGGGTTCCAGCACCCCATTTCATGGGTGGCGACAACGGCGGGCAGCGCGCGGGACGCAACGGGCACCGGCTGTTCATCACCCCGGCCCTGCAGGCCGCGAACACAGGGCTGGAACACCTGGCGGCGCTGTTCGACACAGCGCAGACCCGCGCCGCCTTTACCAACAGGTGCGGCGCGCGCCTTGAAAACGCGGCCCTGCGGCTTGAACTCTGCCTTGATACGGACGGGTTCTGGCTTGAACCCCATACCGATATCGGGGCCAAGCGGCTGACGCTGCTGATCCCGCTTTCCATGGGGGCGCAGGCGGCGGAATGGGGAACGGACCTCATGACACCGCGTGGCGATCCCGTGGCACGGGCTTCGGGCGTGTTCAATTCGGGGCTGCTGTTCATCCCGTCCGCGCATTCATGGCATGGTTTCATCCCGCGCCCGCTGGCCGCCACCCGCAGGACGCTGATCGTCAATTACGTCGGCCCCGAATGGCGGGCGACGGAGGAACTGGCCCGCAGGGTACCGGCGGTGTAAACGCACCGCCATTGCACGCGCGTAGGACACGGAATGCGCAACAAGCCTTTATTCGCGCCCAAAACGGTTCTAGGAAGCACTGCTATAGAGTGTAATCCCATTCATCCCATGTCACCCCGGTCATGACGCAAGAGGACAACAGAGGTATGAGCGAGACCCCGCGCGAGACTATGGAATTTGATGTCGTTATTGTCGGCGGCGGCCCATCGGGCCTGGCTGCGGCAATCCGGCTGCGACAGGTAGCCCCCGATGCCAGCGTCTGCCTGATTGAAAAAGGCAGCGAGATCGGCGCCCATATCCTGTCCGGCGCCGTGATCGAACCCCGCGCGCTGGAGGAACTCCTCCCGCACTGGCGCGAGGAAGGGGCACCGCTGAACACCCCTGTGACAGAGGAGCAGATGCTCTACCTGACGCAGAAGGGCAGCCTTGAAATCCCGTTCCTTGACCGCGTGATGCCGCATATGAGCAACCACGGCAACCATATCGTAAGCCTGGGCGATTTCTGCCGCTGGCTTGCGGGCCGGGCCGAGGAGCTGGGGGTCGAGATCTATCCCGGCTTTGCAGGCGCGGAAGTGCTGGTGGACGACGGCGGCCGGGTGACCGGCGTCGCCACGGGTGATATGGGGATCGGGCGCGATGGCCAGCCGGGCGACAATTACGCGCCGGGCATGGAACTGCGCGCGAAATACACGCTGTTCGCCGAAGGCTGCCGCGGGTCGCTGACCAAGCAGGTTACGGCGATGTACAACCTGCGCAAGGGCGTGGACCCGCAGACCTACGGGCTGGGCATCAAGGAACTGTGGGAAATCCCCAAGGAAATGCATCGTCCCGGGCTGGTGCAGCACAGCTTTGGCTGGCCGCTGGATGACCGGACCTATGGCGGGGCGTGGATGTACCATTTCGGGGACAACCTGGTGTCCTACGGGTTTGTCACGGGGCTGGATTATCCCAACACGTGGCTGTCGCCGTTTGATGAAATGCAGCGCGTGAAGCTGCACCCGGCCTTCCGCCCGTATTTCGAGGGCGGGCGCCGCATCGCCTATGGCGCGCGCGCGCTGTCCGAAGGGGGTATCCAGTCGATCCCGCGCCTGACCTTCCCCGGCGGGGCGCTGATTGGCGATACGGCGGGCTTCCTGAACGTGCCCAAGATCAAGGGCACCCACACGGCCATGAAGTCGGGCATGCTGGCGGCGGAAGCCGTGGCCGAAGCGCTGGCGACGGACCGGGTGGAACCGGGGTCCTATACCCGCCGCATCCGGGATTCCTGGCTGTGGGCGGAACTGCGTTCGGTGCGCAACATCCGCCCCGCCTTCGCCAAATTCGGCATGAAGGGCGGCGCGCTGTATTCCGGCATCGACGCCATGCTGCTGCGTGGTCGCGCACCGTGGACGCTGCATACGCGCCACAGCGACAATGAAGTGCTGGAACCGGCCTCGATCTCGGAAAAGATCAGCTACCCCAAGCCCGATGGCAAGATCACGTTCGATCGCCTGTCCTCGGTGTTCCTGTCCAACACCAACCATGAAGAAGACCAGCCGGTCCACCTGAAGGTCCGCAACATGTCGCTGTGGAAGACGGTGAACTGGGATGTCTTCCGCGCGCCCGAAAGCCGGTACTGCCCGGCGGCGGTGTATGAAGTGGCGGATGAGGCCACGGACCCGCGCCTGCAGATCAATTCGCAGAACTGCGTCCACTGCAAGACATGCGACATCAAGGACCCCGCCCAGAACATCGACTGGGTCACGCCGGAGGGGGCAGGCGGCCCAAACTATCCCGGCGGGATGTAATCATGCGGCGGGTACGGTATGTAATCCGCCACACCGATTGCCCTTATCCGAAGACAGACAGGCAAATATGCAATGAAGGTTCTTGTACCCGTTAAGCGCGTGATTGATTACAACATCAAGCCGCGCGTGAAAGCCGATGGTTCCGGCGTGGAAACCGCCGGCGTCAAGATGTCCATGAATCCGTTTGATGAAATCGCGGTCGAGGAAGCCGTGCGCCTGAAGGAAAAAGGCGTGGTGAGCGAAATCATCGCGGTTTCGATTGGCGAGGCCAAGGCGCAGGACACGCTGCGCACGGCCATGGCCATGGGCGCGGACCGTTCCATCCTGGTGGAAACCGACGTGGTGACCGAGCCGCTATCGGTGGCCAAGGTGCTCAAGGCGCTGGTGGAAAAGGAAAAGCCCGACCTGATCATCCTTGGCAAGCAGGCCATTGATGATGACATGAACGCCACGGGCCAGATGCTGGCGGGGCTGCTGGGGCGTCCGCAGGGCACCTTTGCCTCCAAGGTGGATGTCACCGATGGCAGTGTAACCGTCATGCGCGAGATCGATGGCGGGTCACAGACCGTGAAGCTGGCGCTGCCGGCCATCATCACCGCCGACCTGCGCCTGAACGAGCCGCGTTATGCCTCGCTGCCCAACATCATGAAGGCGCGCAAGAAGCCGATGGAAAAGATCACGCCGGCCGATCTGGGCGTGGACATGACGCCGCGGCTGAGCGTGGTCTCGGTTGCCGAACCGCCCGAACGCAAGGCGGGGATCAAGCTCGACTCGGCAGCGGAACTGGTGTCGCGTCTGCGCAACGAAGCAAAGGTGATCTGATCATGGCCGTACTCGTTTATCTGGATCATGAAGGCGGTGCGATCCGCCAGGCCTCGCGTTCCGCCATTGCCGCCGCCAGCAGGCTGGGGGATGTCGATGTGCTGGTCACCGGGCCGGACGCGGCGGCAGCCGCGAAATCCGCGGCCGCCATCCCGGGCGTGAAGAAGGTGCTGCAGGCGACCGACACCACCGGCAACAGCGAACTGGCCGAGCCGGTGGCTGCCCTGCTGGCGGACCTGGCGGCGGGCTACACCCACATCCTGGCCGCATCTTCCGCCACGGCGAAGAACGTCCTGCCGCGCGCGGCCGCCCTGCTGGATGTGCAGCCGATCCCCGATATCGTCGCCATCAACGACGCCGATACCTTTGTCCGCCCCATCTATGCCGGCAGCGCGCTGGCGACGGTGAAGTCGGCGGATGCGAAGAAGATCATCACGGTCCGCGCCTCTTCCTTCGACCCGGTTGCAGGCGAAGGCGGCAATGCGACGATCGAGGACGTGGCCCTGCCCGCGGGTCCGGGGGGATCGACCTTCATCGCCACCGAACTGTCGAAGTCCGAACGCCCGGAACTGGAATCCGCCCGCGTGGTGGTATCGGGTGGCAACGGCATGCTGAACGGAGAAAACTTCAAGCTGCTGGAACCGCTGGCCGACCGCCTGGGCGCCGCCATCGGCGCATCGCGCGCGGCGGTGGACAAGGGCTTCGTTTCCAACGAATACCAGGTGGGCCAGACCGGCAAGATCGTGGCGCCGGAACTGTATATCGCCATGGGGATTTCGGGCCAGATCCAGCATCTGGCCGGGATGAAGGACAGCAAGGTCATCGTCGCGATCAACAAGGACCCTGAAGCGCCGATCTTCCAGGTGGCGGATTACGGGATCGTGGGCGACCTGTTCACCATCCTGCCGCAGCTTGAGGCGGAACTGGACAAGGCGGGCTGAAGCCTGGCCGCTTCATGAGGCACGCGAAAGGGGCGCGGAGGGAAACTTCCGCGTCCCTTTTTTCATGCGCGCCTATTCTTCTTCCAGCACGGCATGGGCGCGGGCGACGACGGTATCGTATTCCTGCTGTGTCAGGTCGCCGCGATGCAGCATTTCACTGGCGCGGGCCAACGCGTCACGCGCATGGGTCACGTCCGGTATCGGATAGCGCCGCCCCGGCAGGGCGAAGGCTGAATCCGGCAAGGCGTCGCGTTCAGCCGCAGTCAGTCTGGACATTGGTATTCCTCCCTAAACGGAATGGCCTCCACAGGCGTGGAAACCTGCGACAGGGTAGAGAAAGCCGGCCGGGACAAGATACGTAAAAGACGGATGGCACCCATTATTTTACGCCATACGCAAAAAACAGGGTCCCCCCGTTATGGGGGGACCCTGTCAGTGGAATGCCGACACTGGAGGTGCTGCATCCGTTCCGGTATTTTTACCGGGTCTTATTTGTATTTATGGAAGCCTGATCGCTTCGTGTGATTCTGTATGCCATCCTTATTTTAACTGGTCAACATAAATATAAATAAAAATGGAATTTTACTTTTTTTGCACTGCACAATCATTCTGTTTATTTTGCACCGCACAATGCGCTGGCAATATATACACGACATCACGATATTTTTTCAGGCCATGCAAAAAAGACAGGCGCGACATGGGCCTTGTGCCAGATTTCATTGACCCGCATCATGCAGCCAGAGATCGCGGCAGCTCTGGCCTGACCGTATGAACGCCAGCAGACAGGACACCGAATGGGGGGACATACGACCGCAACCCGACCAAAAGCCGCCTTCTGCACCGGGCATATTGTCCGCCACGTCGTTGTCATGGCGGGCACCGGGGCCATTGGGCTTATGGCTGTCTTCATTGTCGACCTGCTGAACCTTTTCTACATTTCGTGGCTGGGTGATCCCGCGCTGACGGCGGCCATCGGGTTTGCCGGCGTCATAAGCTACGTGCAGATTGCGGTGTCCATCGGCCTGTCCATCGGCATCGGGGCCATTACCGGCCGACTGATCGGCGCGGGCAGGATGGAGCAGGCGCAACGGGTCGCATCCTCATTCGGGATCTTCATGATCGGCGCGTGCCTGGTGATCGGCATGTTCACGGCATGGCTGGCGGCCCCGCTGCTTGCCCTGCTGGGGGCAAAGGAGGAAGCGGCCCGCCAGGCCACCCTTTTCCTTGAAATCGTCTCGCCCGGCCTGCCGCTGATCGCGGCGGGCATGGGGTGTTCGGGCCTGCTGCGCGCCATCGGGGCCGCGCGCATTTCCATGAACGTGACCCTGATGGGGGCCATGATCTCGGCCATGGCCGATCCGCTGCTGATCGTGGTGATGGGGCTTGGGCTGAAGGGGGCGGCGATCAGCACCATCCTGTCGCGCCTGGCCGTGGCGGTAGCCGGTTTCCGCTGTGCCCGTCGTCATGGGTTGCTGGCGCTGCCGGTGCGCACCCATGTCATCACGGATACCAGAACGGTGGGACAGGTGGCCATGCCCGCCATCCTGACCAACCTGGCGACCCCGGTGGGCGGCGTATTCGTTACCCATGCCATGGCCAGTTTCGGCCTGGCCGCCGTGGCGGGGCAGGCGACCATTGACCGGATCGTGCCGGTGGCGTTCGCCTTTGTCTTTGCCCTGACGGGGTCGGTGGGGCCGATCATGTCGCAGAACCTGGGGGCGGGAAAGCTGGACCGGGTGCGCGCCACGCTGGTGGCCTCCCTGTGGCTGGTGGCGTTGTGCGTGGCGATCACATGGGCTGTCCTGTTCCTGACACAGGACATGGTGGTGCGGGTCTTTTCGGCCCAAGGCACGGCGGCGATGCTGATTCACCTGTTCTGTAACTGGACCATTGCCGGTTACGTCTTCATCGGCATGCTGTTCGTCGCCAATTCCGCCTTCAACAACCTGGGTTTCCCGCTTTACTCCACCCTGTTCAACTGGGGCCGGGCGACACTGGGCACCATTCCATTTGTCTGGTTCGGCATGAAATTCGGCCCCGCCGGGGTGCAGGTGGGGCAGGTGCTGGGGTGCGTCCTGTTCGGGTCCTGCGCGGTCATGACCGCCTTTGGCGTGGTCCGCAGGCTACATCCGGGCGACAGGGCAACGGAACAGGCCATGCCGGTTATCCCGCCCGCCCAGACGGGCGAAGCCGGCATGATCGAACTTGACGAACTCGATCATTCCACCTGACATACCAACCGGCGTAGCGCGGGTGGATCGTGTTCCAATGCACGAAATACCTCGGCAGCACGGGTCCTGACAGGAAACAAACGTTCATGGCCGCCTTTTTTCAGAAAGGCGGCGGTTCCTGAAGCTTTTTGAAAGAAGCTTCACCAAAAACCTGTTCAGTTCCTGTCGGCGCGAGATATCGCGCTTGATATTTTTTGGGGGGTACCAGATTTGAAGGATCTGGTGGAGCCAAGGGGAGTCGAACCCCTGACCTCCTGAATGCCATTCAGGCGCTCTCCCAACTGAGCTATGGCCCCACTGTCCTGACTGGCTGGCCGTTTCATATGGCCCGCCGTGGTCCGGTTCGCGGGGTATAACCGTAAGCCCCGGGCAATGCAACCCCCCGCAAACCAAATTATTGCATGATGATATGCCGTGCCCGCAACGCCTGCAGCAGCGCGAGCAAAGGCAGGCCCACGATGGCGGCGTGTTCCCCTTTTATATGGGAAAACAGGTGGATGCCCGCGCCTTCCAGCCGGTAACACCCGACACAGGACAGAATCGCATCGCCTTCCAGCGTCAGGTAACGTTCCAGAAAGGAATCGCTGAAGGCGCGCATGTGCAGCACGGGGCAGGCGACGTGGCGCCAGACCTCGTCCCCGTCGCGCAGCATCACCACAGCCGTATGCAGCCTATGCGGCCTGCCGCGCAGCGCGCGCAACTGCCGGCGGGCGGCGTCCATGCTGTCCGGCTTGTCAAACCATGCCCCATTGCATGACAGCATCTGGTCCGCGCCGATCACGACCGCGCCCTTGTCCACGCTGATAGTGCGCGCCTTGGCCCGGGCCAGTTCAAGGGCTGTCTGGCCTGCTTCCATCCCGCGGGCGCGGGCACGGTCGCGCAGGGCATGTTCATCCACATCCGCCGCCCGGTACTCCGCCCGTATCCCTGCCGATTCCAGCAGACTCCGCCGCGCGGCCGAGCGGCTGGCCAGTACTATCGGCGGCGACTCCGCCTGTAATGGCGGCGGCTTTAGTACTAAATTCGAGTCGTCTGGCATCACCCTCTCCGTACTGCCGAAGTGAAACACGAAATTCGGCGCGTTCGAGTACTGGGGTACATGGGGACAGTACTCCAAACAATTCTGTGCCGTACCGAGTACCGTGGACAACGGGTACACCTCCGTTCGCGGTGGGTTGTACACAGGCTTATGTCGGTACATTCTGGATAACCGCCCACGGGCACGGGAATCCTTGGAGTCGGAAACTGTACACCCTGTGGGAAAAGTGGGGTACATTTTCGGAAACGTGGGTACCCCGTCATCCACAGCACTTAAAGCACATCAAAAAATTTCTTTCTCTTTTCTTTTATTGTTTTGAAAGGCGCGCGCACGTTCCACCTGCCCGCTATCCGTCACGGCGAAAGTACGAGATAGTCCGGCCACAATGAAACAGAACGACGGATCGATGACTGAAACACGCAAACCCCTGCTCGCCACCCTGTTGGGAGAGGCGACATGGCCCCCTCCGGTATGGCTGATGCGGCAGGCGGGCCGGTTCCTGCCAGAATTCCGGGCGTTGCGTGAAAAGGCGGATTTCATAACCCGTTGCATGACCCCGGACATGGCGGTGGATATCACGCTGCAGCCCATCCGTCGTTTTGGCATGGATGGCGCGATCCTGTTTTCCGATATCCTCATCCTGCCATGGGCGATGGGGCAGTCGCTGGAATTCGTGCCGGGTCGCGGCCCCGTTCTCGGGGCGGTCCGTTCGATGGCCGACCTGGAACGCCTGGACCCCACGCGGGTGAAACAGGCGACGCAGCCGATCATGGAAACACTGGGACGACTGCGCAAGGCTGTTGACGGGCCGGAGGCGATCGGCCCCGCGAAACCGGGACAGGTCACGCTGATCGGCTTTGCCGGCGCGCCGTTCACGGTGGCGTGCTACATGGTGGAGGGCCATGGATCGCGTGAGTTCGAGGAAACGCGCAGGCTGGCCTATACCGATCCCGCATTCTTCGACCGGCTGATCGACCTGCTGACCACCGCTACGGCGGACATGCTGTGCGACCAGATCACGGCCGGGGCGGAAGCGGTCATGCTGTTCGACAGTTGGTCGGGACTTCTGCCGCCATCGCAGTTCCGCAGGCATGTCATCGAACCCACCCGCCGGATTACCGAAATCATCAATGCCCGCCATCCCGGTGTGCCGGTGATCGGTTTCCCGCGCCTGGGCGGGCTTATGGCGATTGAATACGGGCACAGGACGGGCGTGAACGCGATGGCGCTCGATACCGGGGCCGACATGAAGGCCGTGGCGGAAAAGGTGCCGGACACGCTGGTGCTGCAGGGCAACCTTGACCCGGTCCGCGTGCTGGCGGGGGGCGAGGGCATGCGCACCGAAGCCCACGCCATCCGTGATGCGATGAAGGGCCGCCCCCATGTGTTCAACCTTGGCCACGGGGTCATTCCGACCACGCCCCCCGAACATGTGGGCGACCTGATCAAGACCATACGGGATGTATGAATGATGCTGCCTGCCGCCCTGCGTCCCGATGGCGCGCTCAAGCTGGTCATTTTTGATTGTGATGGCGTCCTGATCGACAGCGAGGGACCGTCATGCCGCATGATCGCCCGCAACCTGCGCGAATATGGTCTGGCCATAAGCGATGAGGACGCGGTGCACCGTTTTGCGGGCCATGCCCTGACGGCGCTGAAGCATGAGATCGAGCAGGCGGAGGGCATCACCCTGCCCGATGACTGGCCCGCGCAGATGCAGCATAACCTTGTCACCCTCATGCGCAGCGAGGCGGAGACCATAGACGGCGCTCCCGCCATGCTGCGTGGGGTGGCGGCCCTCGGGCTGCCCTACCGTATCGGTTCCAATTCCTCGGTCATGGAGATGGAGGCGAAATTCGGCCGTACCGGGCTTGATGCCCTGATCGCGCCCGCGCATATCCATTCCGCGCGCGACATGGGCCAGCCCAAGCCGGACCCGGCCGTCTACCTGGCGGCGGCGAAGGCGCAGGGTGTGCCGCCTGAAAACTGCATCGTGCTGGAGGATACCGATACTGGCGCGCGCGCGGCGCAGGCGGCGGGCATGGGATGCGTGCTGCTCAGGCCCGTGGGCCTGCCCGCGCCATCATGGCCGGGGCTGCTGCGGATCGCGCATCTTGATGAATTCGTGCCGCTGCTGCGGCGCATCCTGGACAGCCAGAAACACCACGGGGCCGCGCATGATTGATGCGCTGGCGTCCATCATGCTGTGGCTGAAGGCGTTCCACATCATGTCATTCATCGCATGGATGGCGGGACTGTTCTATCTGCCGCGCCTGTTTGTCTATCACTGCCAGGTGGCGGTGGGCACGGCTGAATCCGAACGCTTCAAGGTGATGGAATACAAGCTGCTGCGTTTCATCATGATGCCGGCCATGGTCAGCACGTTCCTGTTCGGTGGCCTGCTGTCGGCCATTCCGGGTCTGGTCGACTGGCATTCCGGCTGGTGGATCACCAAGCTTGCCTGTGTGCTGGCGATGGCGGGATTCAACGGCGCATGCGGGCGCTGGCGGCGGGATTTCGCCAATGACCGCAATACCCGGCCCGAACGGTTCTACCGCATGGCGAACGAGGTGCCGACCGTTCTCATGATGATCATCGTGATCATGGTGGTTGTCCGCCCGTTCTGAACCGGGCGGACATCCGTTTGCCGGATCAGAGCAGGGACTTGCCCTGCTTCAGCACGGCGTTGCAGACCTTGGTTGTGACCTTCTGCTTCAGGTTGCCGCTCAGCGACGACAGCGAGAACGTATTGCCATTGCCGGTATCAAGAATGCCGTTCTGGCCGTTGGAATACTGGCTGCCGGAGGTATCGAGGCCCGCCTTCTGCTTCAGCGACGACAGCAGGGTGGTGGGGCTGTTGCCCTGCAGGTAGTTGTTCTGCACGCAGTAGCTCAGCAGGCCCGTGACGTTGGAAGGGGCCAGCGACGAGACGGACGGCACGTTCAGGCCACTGCCCGAAAGCAGGCTGCCTGCCTTGCCCAGTCCACCCGACCCCCCGGTCAGGTCACCGAAGCCCTGTGCATGCGCGGGCGCGCCGGATAGGGCGGCAGCCAGTGGCAGGGCCGCGGCGAGAGCCAGGAAACGGTTCATTTTCTTCATGTGATGATAAACTCCTGAAATCCGGGCCGAAGGAAAGCCAAGGCCTGTATGTCCTGTTATATGCGCCTCCGTCGCGGGGGGGATAGCCCGCAACCAAGGAATTTTATGCAATCCCGACCATAAGCATGCCGTAGATCTTGCCCATGACCGGCATCACCACGTACTGCAGCAGCAGCAGCAGGACGAGCGGGCTGAGGTCGATATTGCCAATGTTGGGCAGGATGTTCCGGATCGGGCGCAGGACCGGTTCGGTCATGCGGAACAGGAAGTTCGAGATGTTCCAGACAATCTGGTTACGCGGGTCGAGGATGCCGAAGCCCAGCAGGAAGCTGAACAGACAGGCCAGCATCACCACATAGTAATAAAGCTGTACGAGTTCAGCCAGCAGGTTAAAGATAATGGTGATCAACGGGCCAACCTTCATGGATGATGGGAAACAGAATTTAGTGTCCGTCACGCCCGCATACAACTGCTATGAACACGATGGGCGGGGCAGAAAAGCGATTGCCGCCCCCAAAATGGGTCTTGACTTGTAGCCCCGGCGGGGTATGTATCGCGCGAGGATTGTGGGGCTGTAGCTCAGATGGGAGAGCGCCTCGTTCGCAATGAGGAGGTCAGGGGTTCGATTCCCCTCAGCTCCACCACTTTCCTTTCCCCCGCATGACCGTATCCGACTGATTGGCCCATGGGGCCGGCACTATGGGACTGTTTTCAGACAGTGTCCGGGAACGGCGTGTCATCAGCCTGTGCAGGCAGGGCCACCAGTTCGATTTCCGCCAGTTGCCCGTCCCGGTCGAACTGCTTGACCAGCCGCAGCGTCGTGGCGGGGCAGGTACGGCCGAACAGGTCGTTCAGAAGGGGAAAGCAGGCGCTAAATCCATCAGTTTCGCGCAGGGTGAAGGTGACGCGGGTCACGTTTTCCGCCGTCATGCCCTGTTGGCCCAGCCGGGCAATGCCCGTGGCCAGCGCCTGCCTGATCTGGGGAAACAGCTCGGTCGGGAACTGCCCGGTCGTGGTATCGACGCCGGTCAGGTGCCGGATATGTACTTCCGGCGAAGGGCGGAACGGCATGTTTTCTTCCATTGGGGCCAGAATCACAAAATGGTCATGTTTTGTCCATAAAAATTTTTCCATCCCCGAAATGACGCCTTTGGGATAAGCCCCATGTCCCATGAATGATCCGGTCCAGATCCATGCATCCTGTGCCGCGCGGGGGGCGCAGGGCATCATGCTGTGCGGCCCGTCGGGTTCGGGCAAGTCCGACCTGCTGCTGCGCCTGATTGACGCGGGCTATGACCTGGTGGCCGATGACCGGGTCTGCCTGCGCGCAGGCTGGGCCAGTGCGCCCGCGGCCCTTGCCGGGCTGCTGGAAGTGCGCGGCATCGGGATCATACGCATGGGCTACCGTGCGCGCGTGCGTGTTGCCGCCGTTGCAAGGCTGGTTTCCCCGCCGGACTATCCGCCACGGCTCCCCCCGCCGCCACACCGTGATAAGATCGCGGGGCAGCCGGTGTTCTTCCTTGATCCGGCGCAGCCTTCCGCCGTTGCCCGGATCGGGCTGGTGCTGGACTGCATCGCCGGTCGCAGGCAACTGCTTGATGAAAGGCAGATGTGATATCGTCGCCACTTTCCATTGTCGCCCATTCAGGGAACAATGGGGGTAAGAAAAGGTTTTCGATCCCGCCATGATACAGCGCTCTGTCATTGGGCATGTGGCTGACAGAAGTCAGGGTTTTGCGTGACTGACACCATGCATGAAGACACACCTCTTCCCCGTCGTATCCTGCTTGTCACCGGGCTGTCCGGGGCGGGCAAGTCCTCGATTCTGCGCATTCTGGAGGATCTGGGGCACGAGGTGATCGACAATCCGCCGCTGGGCATGCTGGATGAAATCGTGGCCCGGGCCGAACGCCCCGTGGCGATCGGGGTCGATTCCCGCACGCGCGGGTTCGATGCCTCCGCCGTGCTGGCGGCGCTGGCGCGGCTGCGGGTCAACCCGGGCCTGAATGCGGAACTGATATACGCAACGGCCGAGGAAAGCGTCCTGCTGCGTCGCTACACCGCCACCCGCAGGCGGCACCCGCAGGCCGTCCATGGCACTGTCAAGGAAGGGATCGAGGCCGAGATCCGCCTGACATCTCCCCTGCGCGAAGCGGCGGATGTGGTGATCGATACCTCCGACCTGCCGCCACCGGAACTGCGGCAACTGGTCGAGGCGCGTTTCGGGGAATGGACGGCGGGGGGACTCGATGGCCTGACGGTCGCCCTCATGTCATTCGCCTTTCCGGCGGGCCTTCCGCGTGAAGCGGACATGGTGTTCGATGCCCGTTTCCTGACCAATCCCTATTATGAACCTGCCCTGTCCGCCATGACCGGGCTGGATGCGGATGTGGCGGATTATGTCGCCTGTGACCCCGATTACCAGGAATTCCTTGACCGTATCGTGGGATTGCTGGAACTGGTACTGCCGCGTTTCGTGCGCGAGGGAAAGAAATACGCCACCATCGCCATAGGCTGTTCGGGCGGCCGGCACCGTTCCGTCACACTGGTCGAGGCCCTTGCGCTAAGGCTTGCACAATGTGCTGGCAATACCCATCCACATGATGCATGGCCGGTGGTTATCATGCATCGTGAACTGGCCCGTCAGGGCCGCAGCAGCTGGCGATGGGCCAACCGGCCACGTGGGCTGCCTGAAACAACGGAGCAGACAGGCCCGCAATGATCGGTCTCGTGTTCGTGATGCATGGTGTCCTTGGCGAGACCCTGAAGGGGGAACTCGAACATGTGGTCGGCCCGCAGGCGCAGACGGCGGTGTTCAACGTCACCGCCACCGCCCTGCCCGGTACATGCCGCGATGCGCTGCAACAGGCCATCGACTCGGTCGATAGCGGGCAGGGCGTCATCCTGCTGACCGACATGTTCGGCAGCACGCCATCGAATGTCGCGGTTTCCGTGCTGGAAACCGACCGGGTGGAAGTGCTGGCGGGGGTGAACATGCCCATGCTGGTCAAGCTGGCGCAGATGCGCGTCCATGCGGATATGCGCGAATGCCTCAACGGCGCGGAAGCGGCGGGCAGGCGTTACATATCCGTGGCGTCCCACCTGCCCGCGGCCTGCCTGTCGGGTGTGGGGGAATGCGTGGGCGAGGCGGACGGCGTGGCAGGCCACGGTGGCTGAAACGGCGACACGGCCCGTGCCGCACCGGATGGATGTGGGGATCGTGAACCAGCGCGGGCTGCATGCGCGCGCCGCCGCGAAATTCGTGACGGTTGCCGAAAAATTCGATGCGGGCGTCGATGTCACCCATGCGGGCATGACGGTTTCGGGCCATTCCATCATGGGTCTTATGATGCTGGGCGCGGGCAGGGGCGAGACGATCACCATCACCACCACCGGCCCCCAGGGGCCACAGGCGCTTGCGGCCCTGGCGCGGCTGGTCGGGGCCGGGTTTGATGAAGGCGACTGAACGCCGCCCGAAGCAGCGCCCCCGCGTGGGTGAAGTCCGGCTGGAAGGCCAGCCTGTCTCCCCCGGTGTCGCGATCGGTTACGCCGCTGTCGCGCATGAACCGGCCCCGCCGCCGGTGGACATGGCGCGTCGGGACTGCAATCCGGGCCATGAACGCACCCGCCTGCACGACGCCATAAGCCGTTCCGTGGCCCAGCTTGGCCGCCTGCATGACCGTCTGGCCCTGCTGCCGGAAGACGGGCAGGTGGAAATCGGTTCCCTGCTGGAAGTCTATCGCCGCATGCTGGGGCCTTCGCGCCTGCGGCGCGGGATCGAGGCGCGGCTGGAACACGGCATGCTGGCCGAAGCCGCCGTCATGCAGGAAACCGAGGCACTGGCCGCCCACATGCTGGCCCCGCCCGGTCGCCCCGCGCCGCAGGGCGAGGACGCGGTGGCGGCCCGCAGGCGGGCGGGCGAATTCCGTGAAATCGGGCGCAGGCTGGTCCGTAACCTCAGTGGTACGCCCTACCGTTCCTTTTCCGCCCTGCCGGACGGGGCCATTCTGGTCGCCGAGCAGTTGCGCCCCGCCGATGCCGCCCTGATCGATCCCTCCCGCATCGCCGCCGTGGTGACGGAAGAAGGTGGCAGCACGGGTCATACCGCCATCCTGCTGCGCGCGCTGGGCATTCCCGCCGTTCTGGCCGCCCACGGGCTGCTGGCGCAGGTGCGGCGGCGCACGCGCCTGGTGGTGGATGGGGCGACGGGGCAGGTCATCATCCGTCCCTCCAGCCGCACGGCGGCGGCGGCGCGGGTGGATGTCGCGGCCTATGCGCGTGAACGCCAGATGCTGGGCCGCCTGCGCCGCCTGCCTGCCCGCCTGTCCAGCGGGGAGGTGCTGACGCTTCAGGCCAACCTGGAAATCCCGGCCGAACTGCCCATGGTGGCGCAGTCGGGGGCGGCGGGCATCGGGCTGCTGCGCAGTGAATTCCTGTTCATGAATACCGATACCCTGCCGGATGAAGACCGGCAGGAAGCCATTTACCTGCCCCTGATCGAAGCCATGGCGGGCGACCCGGTCACGATCCGCGTGGTGGACTGGGGCAGTGAAAAGAACAGCGATGCCCTGTCGCGCGTGGGGATTGGCAACGGGGGCGATGTCAATCCGGCGCTGGGCGTGCGGGGCATCCGGCTGCTGCTGCAGCACCATGCCCTGCTGGAAACGCAGTTCGCCGCCATCCTGCGCGTGGCCCATGCGGGGCCGGTGCGGGTGTTGCTGCCCATGGTGTCCGGCGTGGGGGAAGTGCGGGCGGCGCGCGACATTTATGCCCGCATCGGGCGCAGGCTGCGGCGCAAGGGGGTGGAAATTCCCGACCCGCTGCCGCCGCTTGGCATCATGATTGAAACGCCTGCCGCCGCCCTCATGGCCGACGTGCTGGCGCAGGAGGCCGAATTCCTGGCCATCGGCACCAATGACCTGACCATGTACGCCCTTGCCGCCGACCGGGCGGCGGCGGATGTGACGGCCCTGTATGACCCGCTGCATCCGGCGGTGCTGCGTCTTGTGCGCATGACGGCGGATGCGGGGCTGCGCCAGCGCAGGCCGGTTTCCGTCTGCGGGGAACTGGCGTCCGACCCGCTGGCGGTGCCGCTGCTGGTAGGGCTGGGGGTACGGTCCTTCTCCATGCATGCGTCCGCCGTGCCACGGGTCAAGCGGGCGATCCGCGCGGCCGCCATGGATGACTGCCGCCGCATGGCCTGCCGTGCGCTGGAGGCGACGGATGGGGAGGAAGTCCGCGCCATGCTGGCGGCCTATGCCCATGACCTGCGGCACCCCGGGGATGGATAGGGACGGCATGAGCCTGCCCCTGCCATGGCGGGATGTGGACGCCGTCCTTGCGGCGTGGGGGCACCTGCCGTGGCTTGCCTGCCTGGATAGCGGGGGCGAGGTGGGCGACCGGGCGCGCTGGGCCATCATCTGCCGTGACCCGGTGCATGTGGTGACCCAGCATGCAGGCCAGTGCACGCTGGATGGCGTGGCGGTGGAACACGACCTTCTGACGGTGCTGCGGGACTGCCTGCCCGTGGGCGGCTGTCCCGTCGATGTGCCCTTTGCCGGGGGCGTGGTCGGGTTTGCCGGTTATGGCGCGGGGCTGCGCATGGCGGGCATCGTGACCCGGCACGGGGAGGACCCGGCCCAGCCGGAGGCGGCGTTCGGCATTTACGACCACGCCATTGTCCTTGACCGCCTGCATGGCCGGGCATGGCTGGCGGCCCACGACGCCATGGCCCTGCCTGCGGATCGTATCGCCCGCCTGGTGGCGCGGTGGGAGGCGGTTGGTCCGGCAGGGCCAATCCCCGCGTTGCCCGCCCTGCCTTTCGTGCCGGATCATGATGGCGTGGCCTATCGCGCCGGTGTGGCGCAGGCGGTGGAGCGGATCGCGGCGGGCGAGGTGTTTCAGGTCAACATGACCGGGCGCATGTATGCCGCCCGGCCTGCCGGTCTGGCGCCGGTGGACGCCTATCGGGCATTGCGCGCCGGATCGCCCGCGCCGTTCGGGGCCTTCCTGTCATGTGACGGGGCCTTCGCCCTGCTCAGCGCCTCGCCCGAGCGGTTCATCGCCCTTGCCCCCGATGGCACGGTGCGCACCCGGCCCATAAAGGGCACCGCCCCGCGTGGCCGGTCGGCGGCGGAAGACGCGCGACTGGCCCATCGCCTGAAGCATGATGCAAAGGAACGGGCCGAAAACCTGATGATCGTGGACCTCATGCGCAATGACATCGGCCGCGTGGCGACGATCGGCAGCATCAGCGTGCCCGAACTGTTCGGGGTGGAACGGTTCACCCATGTTCATCATCTGGTGTCCGAGGTCACGGGACGGCTGCGCGCGGGATGTGATGCCTTCGACCTGCTGGCCGCCACCCTGCCGCCGGGTTCGGTTACGGGTGCCCCCAAGCACCGCGCCATGCAGATCATTGACGGACTGGAAGCCTCCAGCCGGGGGGCCTATTGCGGCGCGGTGACATGGATCGGGTGCGACGGGGCCATGGACAGTTCCGTCATCATCCGCGCGCTGTCCATGACACCGGAGCGCATCATCGCGGCGGCGGGCGGGGGCATTACCTTCGATTCAGACCCGATGCGCGAATACCGTGAAATGCAGCTGAAAATCGCGGCCCTGCTGGATATTTTCCATTGGCCATAAAGAACGGAAATTGCCGGGCGCCGTCTTTTTCCAATAAAGGCGGCGTTTCCTGGAGCTTTCTGCAAAAAGCGTCACCAGAAACCTCTTTTGGGTTTCTGGTTCTGGCAAGGCCGCAAGGAAATCCCTCATGACCGCACCCGTTTCCCTGCCCATATGGCTCAATGGCCGGATACTGCCCGCGGGCGGCGCATATGTGGACACGGCGGACCGGGGTTTCCTGCTGGGGGACGGCGTGTTCGAGACCATGCGCGTGGCGGGCGGGCAGATCCGGTATCTCGACCGCCACATGAACCGCCTGGCGCAGGGGGCGGCGGCCATCATGCTGCCGCCGCCCGACCCGGCGGCCATTATGGCGGGCATTGCCGCCCTGCTGGACGCCTGCGGGATGGAAACCGGGTCGCTGCGCCTGACCTGCACCCGCGGGGTGGGGCCGCGCGGCCTGCTGCCGCCCGCGCAGGTCACGCCGACAGTGCTGCTGACGGCCGCATCCGGCCTGCCGCCCGCGACCCCGGTGCGGCTGGTCACCGCATCCCACAGGCGCGATGCGGGCAGCATCCTGTCGCGGATAAAAAGCCTGAATTACCTGCCCTCCATCCTGGCGCGGATGGAGGCGGCCGAACAGGGCGCGGATGACGCCGTGCTGCTCAACCACGCGGGTTTCGTGGCCGAGACCAGCGCCAGCACGCTGGTCGCCTGCCTTGGCGGGCAGCTTGTCACCCCGCCGGTCAGCGATGGCGCCTTGCCCGGAACGGCGCGCGGGGTGGTGATGGATGCAGGGATCGTGCGGGAAGGCCGTATTGCGCCCGCTCAGTTGCGCATGGCGACGGCGGCGTTCACCCTAAACAGCCTGTCCGTGCGTGAAGTCATGGCGTGGGACGGGATTGCATTGCCCCGTCGCCCCGACCTGCTGGCCACCTTGCGGGCGGCCTGTCAGGGCTGATTTCCGCCCCGGACGGGGCAGTTATGGCATTTCGCTTATTGCCCCGCATCACACGGTTGGACTAATCCACCCGGATTGGCCCATTTCCAGCTTGCGTGAAAGGTCACCTGCTGATGACCCCCCCGAAGACCGTGCCGGTTCGGCGTGCCCTGATTTCCGTTTCCGACAAGAAGGGCCTGCTTGACCTTGCCCGCGCCCTTGTCGCCCATGGCGCGGAGGTCCTCTCGACGGGTGGTTCCGCCCGCGCCCTGCGTGAAGCCGGCATCCCTGTGCGTGACGTGTCGGAACATACCGGTTTCCCGGAAATCCTTGATGGCCGCGTCAAGACACTGGTGCCGCAGGTGCATGGCGGCATCCTTGGCCGGCGCGACCTGCCCGCGCATGTCAGCCAGATGGAAGAACACAAGATCGCCCCGATCGACCTCGTGGCCGTCAACCTGTACCCGTTCGAGGCCACGGTGGCGTCCGGCGCGGGAGCGGAGGACTGCATCGAGAACATCGACATCGGCGGCCCGGCCCTGATCCGTGCTGCGGCCAAGAACCATGCCCATGTCGCGATCGTGACCGATCCGGCGCAGTATGGCGAAATCATCACCGCGCTGGAAAACGGTGGCACCACGCTGGCGCAGCGCAAGGTGCTGGCCGGTGCGGCCTATGCCCGCACCGCCGCCTATGACGCCGCGATTGCCGCATGGTTCGCAAAACAGGAAGGCGAGGTGCTGCCGCCGCGCATGATCGTGGCGGGCGAGAAGCGTGAAAGCCTGCGCTATGGCGAAAACCCGCACCAGAAGGCGGCTTTCTACACCGATGGCACCACCCGCCCCGGCGTGGCCACGGCAACGCAGGTGCAGGGCAAGTCCCTGTCCTACAACAACATCAACGACACCGATGCGGCGTTCGAGGCCGTGGCCGAATTCGACGCCCCGGCCGTGGTGATCGTCAAGCACGCCAACCCCTGTGGCGTGGCCGTGGCGGCGACGCAGGCCGAAGCGTGGGACAGGGCGCTGCGCTGTGACCCGGTTTCGGCCTTTGGCGGGATCGTGGCACTCAACCGCACGCTGGAAGCCGAGGCGGCATCACGCATCGCCACGATCTTTACGGAGGTGATCGTCGCCCCCGACGCGACCGCCGAAGCGCGTGAGATCCTGGCCCGCAAGAAGAACCTGCGCCTGCTGCTGACGGGCGCGCTGCCCGACCCCGCGGCCGGTGGCGTGGTGGTGCGTTCGGTGGCCGGCGGCTTCCTGGCGCAGACGCGCGATAACGGCCGTATTACGCCCGACGCGCTGAAGGTGGTGACGAAACGCGCGCCGACTCCGGCGGAAATGGCGGACCTGATCTTTGCCTTCCGCGTGGCCAAGCACGTGAAGTCGAACGCCATCGTCTATGTCAAGGACCTGAGTACCGTGGGGATTGGCGCGGGACAGATGAGCCGTGTTGATTCCGCGCGCATCGCCGCCACCAAAAGCGCCGATGCCGCGAAGGCAGCCGGTCTCGATCACCCGCTGACCCAGGGCAGCGTCGTGGCGTCGGATGCGTTCTTCCCCTTCGCGGACGGCCTGGAAGCCGCCATCGCCGCAGGGGCGACCGCCGTGATCCAGCCCGGTGGCTCCATCCGTGATGACGAGGTGATCGCCGCCGCCGATAAGGCCGGCATCGCGATGGTCTTCACAGGTATGCGCCATTTCCGGCACTGATCCCACAGCAAGCCCCCTTGCCTGCGCGCCGGGTATGGCATGAGATGACATGCCCGGTGGATGGCCGGGGTTGAGACAGACGAAAGACGGGTACCCGCATGGACATTCATCGACGTTCCTCCTGCCGCCTGCTTGCGGGCGTGCTTGTGGCTGGCAGTCTGGCGGCGGGCTGTGCCCATGCCGCCAGCAGGGGGGGCGCACAGCCCGCGCCAGCCGCCCCGGCCACGGCACAGGTCGCGCCGGTGTTCGACATGGCCCCGCTGCCTGTCACCACGGGGCCGCTTGCGCAGTATATCCTGACCCCGGCGGGGCAGGTGTCCGGCATGCTGCTGGGGGACGGGACGCAGGTTTTCTTTTCCCACGATCTGGGCGAGGAACTGCCCGCCATCGCCCGGCCGGGTGAACAGGTCAGCGTCAGTGGCCTGAAGGGCATCAGCCAGCCGATCGTGCGCGCGTACGCCGTCAGCGGCCCGCACGGGCGCCGTATCGCCGACGTGCACCCGCCCGCATCCGCCACGGCCCCGGTGGCTTCCCCCAGCATCGGTCCCGACGTGCCGGTGGACGGGACCATCCTTGCCCCCCTGTATGACATGCAGGGCAAGGTGCAGGGCGTGATCATGCGTGACCATAGCGTCGTGTACGTGGGCGAAAAGAACGCGACCCGCCTTGTCGCGTGGCTGAAGCCGGGGGCGACGCTGCATGCCATCGGCACCGGCGTGACAGGGGAGCATGGAACCGCCATCAACGCGCGTGAGATCGGGCCGGACGTCAACCAGGCCATCCATGTCGAACCCGCCGACGCCCCGCCGCCCGGCGCGTTTCCCGGCAGCGCCGGCTATGACGTCATTCCCGGCGGTTCTTCCGGTGGTTCTTCCGGCGAATAAGGGCAGGCCGGACCCCGCAACGGGGAAAAAAGATGCAGGGATGGCACGTTTGTTTGCCACCCCTTGCTTGACAGGTTATTGCAGCATCGTTAGCTAGCGCCTGCACCCTTGGGAGGTGCGAGAAGTGGATAAGGATAACGACCCGTCCGACGAGTCCTTCGACCGGCGACTGGAAGCAGCCCGCGAGCGCATGAACCCGCCCGCACCCGCTGCCCGCGACACCGGTGGGACGCTGTCCGATCTGGGCCTGGTCATCAGGTCGGGAACGGAACTGGTATCGGCGCTTGTGGTCGGGGTTGCGATTGGCTGGGGGCTTGACCACTGGCTGCATACGAAGCCCTGGTTCCTGATCGTCTTTTCGCTTCTGGGTGGTGTGGCAGGTGTGCTTAATGTCTGGCGTCTTGTCAGGCCCGATGCCATAAACACTGAGGCAGACGGGCCGGATGACGGCTCTGGACGGATATAGGGAAGAACGAAGTTGGCGGCCGGATCATCCATCGACGCGCTCGGTCAGTTCGAGCTCCATCCAGTTTTGGGTGCACTTGGCGAATCCCTGCGGTTCAGCCAGTCCCCCATGATGATGATTGTTGCCGCCATTGTGGTTCTGGCATTCCTGTACGTGGGCATGCGCCCCGCGGCGGTGGTGCCGGGCCGGCTGCAGTCGGCGGCCGAAATGTGCTACGACTTCATCCACAACATGGCGGTTGACACGATTGGCCCGGAAGGTCGGGCCTTCTTCCCGTTCGTGTTCACGCTGTTCTTCTTCATCCTGGCCGGCAACTACCTTGGCCTGCTGCCTTTTTCCTTCGCCTTCACCAGCCATATCGCCGTGACGCTGGCGCTGGCGCTGATGGTGTTCTGCCTCTCGATCATCGTGTCGCTCAAGGTGCAGGGGGCAAAGTTCTTCGCCCATTTCATGCCCGCCGGCGCCCCCAAGGCCCTGGCCCCGCTGCTGATCCCGATCGAGATCCTTTCCTTTCTTTCGCGTCCCGTGAGCCTGTCGATCCGTCTGTTTGCCAACATGGTCGCCGGTCACGTGATGTTCGACATGTTTGCCGCCTTCACGATCATGCTGGCCGGTCTGGGCTTCTTCGGTGACATCATCGCCGTTGGTCCCGTGGTCATCAACATCGCGCTGATGGCACTCGAATTGCTGGTCGGTGCCTTGCAGGCCTATGTGTTTGCGATCCTGACCTGCATCTATCTGAGGGAGGCGGTGGCCCACTAACAGGCCCCAACCCCGCTTCCATCTATTTCAATCCAGAACGTCTGAAACAAGGAAAACAAGACATGGATATCGCAGCAGCCCGTGAAATTGGTGCCGGTATCGCCGTTATCGCCCTCGCTGGCGTTGGCATTGGCCTGGGTAACATCTTCTCCACGCTGGTCAGCAGCATCGCGCGCAACCCGTCCGCACGTCCGCACGTGTTCGGTCTCGGCATGCTGGGCTTCGCCCTGACGGAAGCCGTTGCCCTGTATGCGCTTCTGATCGCGTTCCTGATCCTGTTCGTCTGATACGCTGGAGGCGAACATGGCGCGCGCCGTGATGTATGACAACATCCGAAGGGCGGGGACTTTTCTGGCCTCGTCCGCGCTGGCTCTGCCGCTGATGGCCATGGTTGCCCCTGGCGCGCGCGCCGAGGGCATGCCCCAGCTTGATTTCGGTAATCCCTATGTCATCGGACAGGTGGTGTGGGGCGCTGGCATTTTCCTGGTACTTTACCTTCTGCTGAGCCGTTCGGCCCTGCCGAAGGTGGAAAAGGTCCTGTCGCTGCGTCGCCAGACGATCGAGACGGATCTCGGGATTGCGCACAAGGCCAAGACCCGCGCTGATGAAGCAGTGGCCGACCTGCATGAAGCCCGCCGCAAGGCGCTGGCTGATGCACAGGCCAATGTGGACAAGGTGGTCGAGGAGGCGCGTCTTGCCGCCGCCCGGCAGACCGAGGAAATGAACGCGCGTCTGGCCACGGAAATCCAGGATGCCGAAACCCGCATTGCCCAGGCACGCGGACAGGCGCTGGCATCCGTGCGTGAGATTTCGACAACGACGGCGGAAACGCTGATCCATCAGTTATCCGGCATTGCCGCCCCGGCCGATTTCGTGACGGCAAAGGTCGGTTCTGCTGCGGCGGCCCGTGGTCTCTGACCCGCTGCCCAAGACAGACAGGTCATAATCATGTTTCATGATCCCCGTTTCTGGTCGGCTGTTGCCTTTGTCCTGTTTTTTGTCCTGTTCGGGCGTTCACTGTGGAAACCCCTGGTGAGCGCGCTGGATGGACGGGCGGAGCGTATCCGTGCAGAGCTTGATGAAGCAGCGCGCCTGCGCCGTGAAGCCGAGCAGATGCTTGAGGACGCGACACGTGACCGCGAAGCGGCACTGGCCGAAGCCAAGGAACTGGTCGAACATTCCCTGCGTGAAGCTGCCAATATCGCCCTGAAGGCCCGCAAGGACGCCGAGGAAATCGCCGCACGGCGTGAACAGATGGCGAAGGACCGCATTGCTTCGGCAGAACGTTCCGCCCTGCGCGAAGTGCGCGAGACGGCTGTTGATATCGCCATTCAGGCCACGCGTGAAACGCTGGCCGCAAGCCTGCCCGCGGATGCGGATGGCAAGATCATTGACAAGTCCATCGGCGATCTTCCGGCGGCCCTGTCCCAGCGCGCTGCCTGATCATCATTGGTGACAACCGGCATGTCAGGTAATGGGGCGGATGCTCGTCCCATTGTCTCCATCATTTCGGCAGTACTGAACGAGGGACCGAACATCCGGCCCCTGTGTCAGGAAATTTCCGCTGTCCTTGGCCGTTTGCCCAGGGCTGAAGTCATTTTTGTTGATGATGGCAGCACGGATGATACCGTGGCGGAGCTTGAAGCCGTTAGGCGCGATGGCATCCTGCCTGACCTGCGTATCCTTGGTCATGATACGGTTTACGGGAAATCCGCCGGCCTGCGTACCGGTGTTGAAGCCGCCCGGGGTGAGTGGGTGATCCTGCTGGATGGTGACGGGCAGGATAATCCCGTTGATTTCATTCCCATGCTGGAAATGTGCCGCACGGCGGAAGGACGTCCCCCCCTGGTCGTGGGGGTGCGCACCAAGCGCCGTGATACCCTGTCGCGCAAGCTGGCTTCGCGTTTTGCAAATGCCCTGCGCCGCCGCCTGCTTGATGACGGCTGTCCCGATACCGGTGCGTCGCTGAAGGCGTTCCGGCGCGAGGATTTCCTTGGCCTGCCCCAGTTCGAGGGGCTGCACCGCTTCCTGCCCGCCCTTATGGGCAGGCGGGGGGTGCCGCTGGCCTGTGTTTCGGTCCATCATCGCAACCGGCTGCATGGGTCTTCCAAATATACCAATCTCAACCGGGCCATTGTCGGCATCCGGGACATATTGGGTGTGATGTGGCTTAACAACCGCGCCAGGCTACCGAAACGCGTTACTGAACGCTGAAGGGACCGTGCCCATGACGCGTCTGACAGTGCGTCACTATATCCTTGTGGCGCTGTCCGTATTTGTCCTGTTCCTGCCGGGGCGTGCGTCGCTTCCACCGCTGGATCGTGATGAACCGCGTTATATGGAAGCGACGGCGCAGATGCTGCACAGCGGCAATTATGTCGATGTCCGGTTTCTCGATCAGCCCCGCTATCTCCAGCCTGCCGGCATATACTGGCTTGAAGCCGCTGCGGTCCGCCTGACCGGCATGCAGGACGCGCACGCGGCCTGGCCCTATCGTATTCCATCCCTTCTGGCAGTGACCGGTTCCGCAGTGCTGACCGCGTGGATTGGCGCGGCCCTGTTCGGTCCCATGTGCGGCCTGCTGGCGGCAGGGCTGCTGGCGGTATCGGTGCTGATGACGGCCGAAGGCCGGATGGCCACCATTGATACGACCCTGCTGCTGTTCGTGCTGCTGGCGCAATGCGGGCTGCTGCGCGCGTATCTGGACCGCGAGCGAGACCTCGCCACCCCGCTTGCCGCCGCCCTGCTGTACTGGACCGCGCTGGGCTGCGGGCTGATGCTCAAGGGGCCGGTCATCCTGATCCCGGGGTTTGGCACGCCCCTTGCGCTGGCACTGGTGGAACGGCGCATTGACTGGTGGAAACGGCTGCGACCGGCATGGGGCTGGCTGCTTATGCTGGCCATCGTGCTGCCGTGGTGCATCGCCATCGGGGTCATAAGCCACGGTGATTTCTTTTCACGGGCGGTCGGGCGCAATTTTCTGGGCAAGGTCGCCAGCGGGCAGGAAACGCATGGCCTGCCGCCGGGCTATCATCTGGCGGTATTCGCCATTGCCTTCTGGCCGGGGTCGGTTTTCGCGGCCATGAGCCTGCCTTTCGTATGGGAACGCCGGTTTCAGCCGCATGTCCGTTATCTGCTGTGCTGGATCGTGCCGCACTGGCTGGTGTTCGAGGCCATTGCAACAAAGCTGCCGCATTACGTGCTGCCAACCTATCCGGCCATTGCCATCCTGACGGCGGCGGCGATCGTGTCCTTTCCCACGGACTGGGAATGGCCACGGGCGATATGGGCGCGCAGCCTGCTTACAGCCTACGGGCTGGTCTGGTTCACGGTCGGGTCGGTGCTTGCGTTTGCGGGGCCGGTGCTGCTGTGGCGCATGGAAGGCATGGTTTCCCCTGCCGCCATGCTGGTGCCCGCAGGCGCGCTGCCGCTTCTGGGTCTGTCGGGCTGGCTGATCCTGAACCGTGATGCGCTGCATGCGGCGATGGCGGCGGTGGCTGCGGCCGTCATTATCCATGTCGGGCTGTTTACGACCGTCATACCCCGGTTGCAGACCATCTGGCTCAGTCCCCGCCTTGCGGCGATGGTGGAGGCACACCGTCCCTGCGCGCGGACCATCGTGGCTTCGACATCAGATTCGGAACCAAGCCTTGTCTTTCTGCTGGGACAGGATACGCGCCTGATCAACGCCACGGCCGCGGCGGACTTCCTGCAGCAGAATCCCAGATGCGGCATGGCCCTGGTGGGAACGCAGGATCTGGCGTCTTTTGGTGCCCGCATCATGGAAAACGGCCTGGATGTGCATGAACTGGGGCAGCAAGCGGGACTGAATTATTCAACGGGTAAACATCTGGAAATCGGACTGTATGCCGTCGTTCCCCCGGCCGCGCCGTAAGAAAGAAAAATGATGAAAGTTTTTGAGTATCGCTTTTTTCCAGGGCCTGTTGAGGACTAAACATCTAAATGGACGGATTGCCCGCCACGCTGACGCTGTTCGCGCCGACCGTGGCATTCGTCAGGGAGGAGCTGTCCGCCGTTCCGGCCGACGTGTCTGCCTTCTTGCCCAGCCATGAGGCCACGGTCGGAGAGGAGACAATATCGGACATCCAACCGGGTGCGCTCTGGGCGTATGCCTGTATAGAGATGAGGGACAGCGTGGCGGTCGTCGTGAGCATGAAGAGGCGCATCAGTCGATGTCTCCATCAAAATCATTGATCATGTTGATGTCGGTCTGGGCAAATTGAGCAATGATATGTGCTGGCTTGAGGGTTATTTCTGGGACTGCCAGGAATTTCGTGTTTGGGATATGGTTGTATGGCCTGATTACTGGGTGCGTGTTCGAAGCGTTCCCCGAAGAGAATGGCGATGCTAGAGCTAACAGATCACTGATGTAATGTTGCTGGCCCTTCATATGGCTATCTGCCGGCGAAATTATAAAGATGGTGTACGGATCTGGTATTACTTAATAAAGTAAAAAAATATATTCAGAAATATCATTTTTATGGCCATCATCCCCTTCCGAAAGGGGTAATTGCCCACAGTGTTTAACAATTCAAGGATCGCTTGGGCGACTTGCGCTTGGTAATTTTTTTGATTACAATAAAATTTATTTATGGGGATTTTAGGAAAATAATCGCATGTTCCATATTTTCACGGATATTATAGATTTTATACAATCTCGATATGTCTCTAAAAATCGCAAGTTTCGTAGTTTCGCGGATCTTGTAGCTTTTATGCAATCTCGATATGTCCCTGAAAAAGGAGGGTATCGACGTGATGATGGCAGCATTGACATATGTCATACCGAACTAGAGTTGCTCCAAATGTGGAACTTCTTTATAAAATGCGTTAAGCCAAAAACTATTGTTGAGACTGGAGTATACTACGGTTTATCAACCTGTTTTTTGGCTGATGCTCTCCAATATAATGGCATAGCTGATTCAAGAATTTATTGTGTAGATCCTTGGAAATTAGAACATTATTGGAATGGGTTGGATATTGAGAAATATATAAAATATATACCTAAAACGTCACAAGAAGCACAGGATGAAATCAAGAGTCTTGAGATAGACATTCTTTTCATTGATTCAATCCACACATATGATCAATCAAGTTGGGAATTGACAACATTTGAACCTTATCTTCGGGAAGGTGGATATGTTGTAATGCATGATAGCTTGTTCTTTGATGGTGTGGGAAGAACGGCCAAGCATCTGTACGATAGCCCCCGCTTTGAAGTCCTGACAATTGACACCCCACGTAAATATGAAACGGATAATATTCATTATCCTGTATCGCAGGGATGTACAATTGCTCGGAAGATACGAAATGGCTCGCCTATTCTGCGTGATGCAGAATGGATACCACTGCCTGAAGGTCACCCCAGAGGGCCAGATCCCCTGTTGCGTATGTGGGCGAAAGAGCGTTCTGACGCATAAATTATACTCTTTCCTCTTCTGACCGTGTGTTCCTCAGGGCGCTGGATGTACCCATTTCGCAACCAAAAATGTGAAAGCATCTTCCAGGCTCTTGAGGGCATAAGTATTTTTCTTTGTTTAATTTACATTTCATGAGAACAGAACTATTCTTAAAATTGGGATTCATTTAATCCCGACTCAGGTAATCGTGGCGATCCGCAGCGTGTTGGTGCTGCCCGCCACCCCGAACGGCAGGCCAGCGACGATCACTACCGCATCCCCAACCGCGCCATAGCCATCACCCTTCGTTACCGCCAGCGCCTGATCCACCACGCTTTCGATATTATGGACCGGCGTTTCCTGCCCCACGGACACCGCCTGCACCCCCCATGCCACCGCCAGCCTGCGGGCAATGTCATCGGTCGGGGTCAGGCCAAGGATGATGCAGGTGGGCCGTTCGCGCGCAATGCGCAGCGCGGTGCGGCCCGACAGGGTGAAGGCCACGACGGCCGCGGCATCAAGGGTGGCTGAAATCTGGCGCGCGGCGGCGGCAATGGCGCCGGGCACGTCATGTTCCGGTTCCGGGCTGGAGGTCTCCATCTGGCGGCGCCAGACCTCGTCTTCCTCCACCCGGCGCACGATCCGGTCCATGATGGCGACCGCTTCACGCGGGTATGACCCCACCGCCGTTTCAGCCGACAGCATGACGGCGTCCGCCCCGTCAAACACCGCCGTCGCCACGTCCGATGCCTCTGCCCGGGTTGGCGTCGGGGCATGGACCATGCTTTCCAGCATCTGGGTCGCCACCACCACCGGGCGGCCAAGCTGCCGGGCCACGCGGATGATGCGCTTCTGCGCCAGCGGCACGCGTTCGGGCGGCAGTTCCACCCCCAGGTCGCCACGCGCCACCATCACCGCATCCGACAGGGCGACGATTTCGTGCAGGTTGTCCATCGCCTGCGGCTTTTCCAGCTTGGTCATGATCCATGCCCGGCCAGCCGCCAGCGTCCGGGCCTCGCGCACGTCCTCGGGGCGCTGCACGAAGGACAGGCCGACATATTCAATGCCAAGATCCAGCGCGAAGGCCATGTCCGCCCGGTCCTTGTCCGTCAGCGCGGGAATGGGCAGGACCACATCGGGCACATTGACCCCCTTGTGATCCGATAGCGGGCCGCCAAGCACCACCTCGGTGACAAGGAAGTCATCGCCGCGTTCACATACCCGCAGGGCCAGCCTGCCATCATCAAGCAAAAGGGTGCTGCCCACGGCGGCGGCGGCAATGATTTCGGGATGCGGCAGGCTGACCCGTGTCTCGTTCCCCGGCGTGGGGTCAAGATCCAGCCGGAACCGCGCGCCCGCGCTCAGTTGCACCTTTCCATTGGAAAAATTGCCCACGCGCAGCTTTGGCCCCTGCACATCGGCCAGAACGCCAATGGGGCGCCCCAGCTCAGCCTCCACATTGCGGATCACGGCATGGCGGGCGGCATGGTCGGCATGGGTGCCATGGGAAAAATTGAGCCGGAACACATCCACCCCCGCCACCGCCAGCGCACGAATGGTCGCGTGGTCTGTCGTGGCCGGCCCCAGTGTCGAGACAATCTTGGTCCGGCGCATGGCCCGGTATGGTGTATCCGGCATCTTCTTCTCCAGCCTGTTTGTATCAGTCGTCAGGAGGGGGATATGACTTCCTGCGGCAACAGCCCCCACATGGCGCTGCGTTCCAGCCAGCCGCTGTACTGCTTGACCGATACCTTGCACCATGCCGTACCCGCCGGGCACTGCCGCAGCGTGCCCACCACGCCGGGACGCAGCACGGCCACGACGGGCGATGTCGTGCTGGCATCCGAACGTAGCATGACACCCCCCCTGATATCCGCCGCGTCAGCCGCATCGGCCACATGGCCGACAATACGGGTATCCGCCCGGCCGATCACGTCGGTTTCCCTGGCGGTCGGCTGCCCCGCCTGCTGGGCATCGCCCTGTGAGGGCAGCCCCGGAATGACAAACGTGCGCGTTCCCACCAGGGTTGCCTGATGGACCCAGCCCTTCTGGCCATCCGAATCCTCCACCAGGCGCCAGACATCGAATTCGCGCTCGATCTTCACCGGCAGGCCACGGCGGTGGTACACCCAGTCGATGGGATAACGCTGGCCCGGCCCGGTGCGCAGGTTGACCTCATCCGCGCGGAAGGCGGCAAAGCGCGGCAGCGGCAGGCCGGTCACGCTGCCCTTCGTATTGTCCACCGGGGCCAGTGTGGCGGGCGCATCCGGCGACGGCGCAGGCGCATGCGCGGCGGGCGGCGGGGCGCTACCGGCAACGGCGGCGGTCCCCCCGACCGCCGCGGCGGCACCGGCTGCCGCTGCGGCATGGTGGTGGTGATGCGCCCCTGCCGCGTGGGCTTTCTTCTCCTTGCCCGCATGGGCGGATTTGCCCTGGGACGCCGCACCCGCCGCCGCCTTGGCATGGTGGGCGTGATGGTGCGCCGTGGCCTGCGCGGCTGCGCGGCCCATATGCCCCCCACCCATGAACAGCACCGCCGTACAGGCTGCCAGATACCCCCACCGCACTGGGGTGCGGGACGGGGCGCGGGACGGCGCATGGGCCGGTCGCGCAAGGAATTCATGCCGCACGCACTGCGCCATCGTGTTCTCTTGTCCTTACAGGGTTATGATCTGCCGCCCCCGGGCGGCTTCAAGAAAAGTGGGCACGCCCGCCACCTGCACGCCGGGCAGCAGGCGATCCACCGGAAGATCGCACAGTTTCAGCGCGGCTTCACAGGCCATAAGTCTCGCATCCAGTTCCACCGCCGCATCGCGCAGCATATCCATGCCCGCAACCCCTTTCGCGCGCACCAATGCATCGTCACCCGCATCATGCAGCCCGCTCCAGTCACGCGCCAGCGCGTGCACACCACGCCCCGTCGCAAACAGGATGACGGGACGGCCTATGGCCAGCGCGCCCGCCGCCAGCACGAAGGCATAATGCGCGCGGGCATAGGCCCCGTCATATAACAGGATGGCCAGCGCGCCGTCGTCCCCCATCATGGCACTGCCCCTTCGGATACTCCGCAGGCCACAGGGACCGCGTCCCGGTGGGCGGACAGGTCGTGGATGGCGGGATGCGCGCCACATAGCGCGCAGGCGGGATCAGCCGGCAGGGTAATGGTATGGAAGCGCATGGCCAGCGCGTCCCATACCAGCAGCCGCCCGGCAAGGCTTTCGCCGATACCGAGGATTTCCTTCAGCGCCTCGGTCGCCTGCAACGTGCCCATGACCCCCGTCACCGCGCCAAACACGCCCGCTTCGGCGCAGGACGGCACCGTGCCTGCCGGTGGCGCTTCGGGGTACAGGCAGCGATAGCACGGGCCACCGGGGCGGAAGGTGGACAACTGCCCCTCGAATCGCAGCACGGCGGCGGAAATCAGGGTCCGTCCCTCCAGCGCGCAGGCATCGGCCACCAGGTAACGGGTGGCGAAATTGTCGCAGCCATCACAGACAAGGTCATAATCCCGCACCAGGGCGCGCGCGTTGCCGGCGGTCAGGCGGACGTTATGACAATCGACCCGCGTTCCTGGATTGATCGCATGCATGGCGCGGGCCGCCGATTCGACTTTGGGCTGACCGATCCGGTCGGTCACATGCGCGACCTGGCGCTGCAGGTTGGACAGTTCGACCACATCGTCATCAACCAGCCCGATCCGCCCGACCCCGGCAGCGGCAAGGTAGAGGGCGACGGGCGACCCCAGCCCGCCCGCGCCAATGATCAGGACACTGGCCTTTTTCAAGGCGTCCTGCCCCGTTCCGCCAACTTCGGGCAGCAGGATGTGGCGCGCGTAGCGCTGGATCTCGTCCTCGGAAAAATTCATCCCTGCCTCCTGCCCCGGCCTGCCGCACATCCATGGCGGATACACCGCGCCGGTTGCGTGATGCAGCCGGAAGCGATGGACATGCAATCACGATTACGTGATAATTTCTTCAGCCAATCATGAAACCAATGCATGCCGGATATGTTTCCAGTATAGTCTAGAAGAGCCGTGAAACCATCTGGGGGGAGTATAAATCAATGTCTTACCTTTCCCGCATGGAAATTCCCGACAGCATCCCCAGCCTGCGCCGCCAGCAGGCGCGGTGGGTGTGCGCGGGCACGCTGGCGGCGGCGACCTCGCTCTACGCCGCATCGCCGTTTTTCACGCTGTGGTCCATCACATCGGCCATCCGCACGCATGACATGGGCAGCCTGAATTCCTGCCTGAAATGGGAATCGGTGCGCGACGGGCTGAAGACGCAGGCCGTCGATGCCCTGCTTGGCCCCCCGCACGCGGATGACGAACTGCCGGAATTCGGCGCGTCCTTCGCGTCATCGGCCGTGTCGAACGCCATCGACGAGGAAGTGCGCCCCGACAAGCTGGGCGTGCTGGTGGACCACCTTATGCCGCCCGAACAGCCCGGCACGCCACAGACGCTGCTTGGCCTGATACGGCACGTGCATATGCATTTCACCCATCCGGGCGTGTTCGAGGCCAGCGTCATCATGCCGGGGCATGAAAATGAAACGCCGCTGCGCCTGCAGATGCGCATCCATGCTTTCCAGTGGAAGATCCATCACATAGACCTGCCTGCCCCCCGGCACGCACCACTGGTCGAGGCCTCGGCCGGCCCCGTGCCCCAGCCGCTTACCCAGCCCTGACGCGGCTGTAACGGGCGGATGTAACCGCCCGCCGCCATGTGGCCGGTCGATGGATTACTTCGGGGCGGGCAGGTCTTCTTCCAGCACGGTCATGTGGACGGCATAGGAGACTTCGCCTTCGTCCTCGTCACGGTGGATGGTACCCACCACTTCACCATTCACCGCCAGTTCAACGGACAGGCCGGCACGGGGCGGTGCATTGACCGTCAGCCCCGGTGAACCCAGCAGACGACGCAGGCAGACCTGAAGACGCGAAATTTCGGAAGAGGACATGGCAGCCATGAAACGTATGTTCTCCAAAATGGCAGGACCCGCCAGAAACAGGATCGGGGCCGGATATGGCCCGGTGGTCAACGCGCGTGGCGGGTCCGGTCAGGATCGCGCGGCTGCCCCGTGACATGTGCGGGCATCGCCGCAGGCTATAGGCACATGTGTCCGCCGCTGCAACCGCATGCCCATGATTTTCCCCGGCATCGCCGCGCCACCGCCACGATTCCCCTGTTCCCTGACCATAGCGCAACACCAGTAAGAAGGGAGAACAAAGACCATGCGCCTACGATCTTTTCCCCGGCTGATGCTGCTTGTGGCCCTGCTTGCTCCCCCCATCGGGCTGACAGCGCTTGCAGCCAGCCTGCCGCAGTCAGGCCCCTCTCCGATCGAAACCGGCATGGACCTGAACGCGCGCACCCTGTCCCGCCAGATCCATGAAGATGGCGCGGAAGCCACGGTCAGGACACTGGACACACACCGGGCATGGCCCCGCCTGCGCCGGGCCGTGGCGGCGGGGTGGGATGGATGGATTGAACTGGTGCCCGACCTGATCACCCATACGGATGACGCGACAGCGCGCCAGCTGCGCACGGCGCTGCGCCAGGCGCTGCCACGCAATCCGCATGCCGTCCTGTCGGTGCTGGACCCTGGCAACGGGCCGCTGCTGGGGGCGGGGGCGGTGTGCACGCCCCATGGCATGCCCGCACGCTGGGCACATGACAGCGTGCGCGCCATCAGCGCCGAACACGACATTCACCTGACCCATCAGGTCAATGACTGCCTTGCCGCGCTGTCAGCCAGTACGGTGGCTACTGGAAGGGCAAATAGCGGAACGTGACGTAAATGGTGTTGCCTCCGGTAGTGGGGGATGCACCGTCCCCCCCCTTGTAGGCCAGCTTGCGCAGGTAGGTGTACTGCACGCCGCTCATCACCGCGCCATAGCCGCCCTGCAGCACATGCCACCAGCCGCCCACCGTCAGGTCGGCCAGGGTATGGGTCTGCGCGTCACAGCTGCCGCCACTGATCTGCTCCACATTGCAACTGCTGAGCGCGAGGTCATTCACCCCGTAGCCATACTGGTAGCCATCCGCGTTATAGGTACGCCGCCCGGCGCTTTCCACGCCACCATACAGATAGACCAGCAGGTTGGGGGTCGGATGGCCGATCAGCCCCATGCTGCCGATGATTTCGGGAATCGGCGCGGGCGTGCCATTGGCCTTGAACGTGGCGTCGGGCAGCATGCCGGGACCGTAGCGGCCGATCCCCTCGCCTGCCAGCACGTTGCCGGTAAACTGCAGGTAGCGGGGGATGACATGCACCGTCACGTCGCCGCCGACGCCACCGGCAAAGGAAACCCGTTCGCGGATCGGGCCATTAGGGGCCTGCGCCATGGCCTTGAACCAGCGGGCAAGGCCATAGATTTCGTAATGGGCGGGCTTGGTGTCCAGCGCGCCCTTCAGCACGATGTCGGGCGCGACATCCATGCTGTATTTGGCGTTGGGGTTGAGCATGCCGGAGCCAGCGTTGCTGTACAGCAGGGTCGTATCGGATGATGCGATCGTATCATCGCTTGCCCCCGTCAGCATGGCGTGGCTGCCGCCGTTGGCGGCATAGGCCACCTGCGGCGCCTCCAGCGACAGCCCCAGCCACCATTTGCGCCCGAAATCCTTGATGAAGCGGATCTGTGGCACGCGGGTGAACACGATACCGGGGATCTGGTTGTTATCGACCACCGGCGGCAGCTGTTCATGGCGCGACAGCAGGCCCTGCGTATAGCCGGTCGTCAGGCTCCATGCCTGTCCCGCCAGGATATGAAACCCCCATTTCGTGTTGCTGTAGGTCATATACGCCTGCCGGATGCGCGGCGTGTAGCTGTTGGTCTGGTAGCTGTTGGCCGTGCCCGCGGCGCCGCCAAAATCGGTTTCGATATAGCCCGACAGGGTCTCGTCCTTGGTGGGGGACCCCTGCAGCAGCACGCTCAGGCGCGTCAGCTGCGCGGAGGGACGGTATTCCCCCGTATGCGCATTGGGACTGTTGGCATAGGGAAAGCTGCCCCAGCTTGTGGCGGGACCACTGGTCAGGTTCTTGCTGCGGTAGATATTCGAGAAATCAATGAAGCCCCCCAGCCGCACCGACACCCCGCCAATGCGGAAGATGGGCGGCAGGCTGTCCACGCCCGTCTGGGTAATGGCCAGCGGGCTGGAGGAATCAAGGTCAAGCCTGGGCTGCGAGGGAACGATGGATTCCGTCATGGTGTTTTCAGCCGCAGCCTGCGCCTGCGCGTCATCCGACAGGGTGGGGCCGCCAATGGTCAGGCGCGACAGGTCGGGCATGGCCGTGATCTGCCCCATCGTGCCGCCGCCCGATGCCCCGCCGCCCGACGGGTGGCCGCCAGAGCGCAGCGTGCGTCCGGCCAGCACATGCGGGCTGCCATGCGTCATGCCATGACGGGATTCCAGCTGTTCGACCTTGGCTTCCAGCCGCCGCATTTCGGCATGCAGGGCGCGGATTTCCGCCATGTCATCCGCGCGCGCGCCACTGGGGGCGACCATGCCGCCCAGCATGACCGCCAGCCCGCCCAGCAGCAGGCCAGGCCGCCGCATTCCGTCAGGATGACAGGAAAAACGGTCCACTTTCCAACAGTAATCCATCAGTCTGGCGCGTCTGCCCCTGAACATGCGGTTAATAAAAACCTCCTGCGCGCACCCGCTGCATGTACTGATGATGAATACAGTAACAAACGGACACGGCAGATAAAAACCGATCCCTTCCTTATCCGCCACCTGCCGGATGGAATAGAGGAACGGCTCGACACCCTATATAGAAAAAACGTTCAACTGCTATGCATTAACTATTCTCATGCACGGCATATATTCGCATGATTTCGTTTATTCCACACCATTTCTTCCCTTAACTCAAGGCCTTCACATGCCTGAATGAAGGAGTAATGGTCATGACCGCCACCCGGCTGCCCGGTTCCCACCCCATTGAGGACCGGCCACTCGCCGGGGCGCCGCACCCCGATCATCCCTTCCACTGGAAACTGTATGGCTGCGAACTGGTGGCGACAGTGGCGCTGATGATCTGCGGGATCGTGTCCGTCACGGTCCTGACCACACCCTATACCGCCATTGGCCGGGTGCTTGCCCCCCACCCGATCGTGCAGACGGCGCTGTGCGGGCTGTTTTTCGGGCTGTCGGGCACGGTGGCGGCGTTCACCCCGTTCGGGCGGGTCAGCGGGGCGCATGTCAGTCCCTCCGTCTCGCTGGCGTTCAGCCTTGCGGGGCGGCTGGGGGTGGTGGACCTGTGCGGGTACGTGGCGGCGCAGATGACGGGGGCATGGATCGCGGCCCTGCTCCTTGCGGCGCTGGGGCATGTGCTGCCCGTATGGGGGCGGATGGCGCAGGCATCCGCCTATGCCGCCACCGTGCCCTTCTCGGGGGTGGCCATCATATGGCCGCTGGTGACCGAAATGGTGCTGACGGCGCTGCTGGTGCTGATGCTGTGCTACCTTGCGGGCCATCCCGTGCTGAAATGGGTGACGCCGTGGGCGGGCGGGCTGTTCTTCCTTGTCTGCAACCCGGTTTCCGCATGGCTTTCGGGCAACAGTTCCAACCTTGCGCGCAGCTTTGGGCCGGCCATGGTCGCGGGGCAGTGGGAGTCGTTCTGGATCTACGCGCTGGGGCCGTTCATGGGGGCTGCGCTGGCGATATGGCTGATCCGCTCCCGCCTGCTGGGCCGGATCGAGGTGGAGGAGGCACGGCTGGTCAATTTCGGCCACCATGGCCGCATTCCCCCGCTGCTGCACCCCGGGCGCCGGGCCGGGGAGAAAGACTGAAATCACGATAAATTATAGTGGTTAACCAACGTGGCACTTGCAATTCGTTAAAATCATTCCCAAGATCATTCCACTGAATGGCGAATCGGGCAGCCAGCCCGGTTCGCAGGCGTTCTCAGGGCGGGGCGAAATTCCCCACCGGCGGTGTTTGTTCCCTGCAAGGGGCACATAAGTCCGCGAGCGCCCGCCCGCAGGACATGCGGGCGGGGTCAAGCAGATCCGGTGCAATTCCGGAACCGACGGTTACAGTCCGGATGAGAGAGAACGGAAACTATGGCCCTGCCTTCCATCCGTGAAGGCAGGCAGATGGTTTTACGCGCCCTGGGTCCGTCCGGATGGATGGAGTACTGTGTTTTGGACGCGTTGCCACAGGGTTTCACACCCCACCCAGCCCCAGACATGCCAGCCGCCATCGCGCACGCCTTCCGTGCGGCGGTGGATGAAGCCGCGCGCCATGTGGGCGCGACCGCCCCCAACCCGCCGGTGGGCTGCGCCCTGCTGGATGATGCGGGCACGATCCTGGCCGTTGGCGGCCATCATCGCGCGGGCACCCCCCATGCCGAAATACAGGCCATAAACCAGTGCCGCGAACGCGGACTGCTGGATCGCGCCCGTAAGGCGGTCGTGACACTGGAACCCTGCAACCATACCGGGCGAACCGGCCCGTGTTCCCAGGCGCTGCTGGCGACGCCGGTGCGTGATGTCTGGATCGGCGTGCGCGACCCCAACCCGCATGTCGAAGGCGGCGGGGCGGACCATTTGCGCCAGCATGGCTGCGGCGTGCATGTCCTCCGCCCTATTGGCCCGCAGGCTGAAATCCAGTCCATGTGCCGCAGCCTTCTGGCCCCGTTCGCCCATTTCATGCGCACGGGGCAGCCGTGGATCACGGTCAAGCAGGCGCTGGACGCCACGGGGTCCATGCTGCCGCCGGCAGGGCGCACCACCTTTACCGCCGCCGCGTCGCTTGACCTGGCCCACCGCCTGCGCCGTGCGACGGATGCGGTGATTACCGCAGGCGGCACCATCCGCGCCGACAGGCCGGGCCTGAACGTGCGCCGGGTGGCCGACCATCCCGGTCGCGCGCCGCGGGTCCTGGCCATCTGCACCCGGACGGGGGAAGTGGACGCGGCATATCTGCAGGCCGCGCGCGCGCGCGGCTTCGCGGTGCAGGTGTGCACCGATATCGCCGCCCTGCCCGACATGCTGGGCATGGCGGGCGTGACATGGGCGATGGTGGAAGCCGGCCCCCGGCTGCTGGCCGAAATCGAGGCCCGTGGCCTGTGGCACGACTGGCTGGCCATTACCGCCCGCCCCGATGGCGCGGACCAGTACAGCATACGCGTGCGGGAGGGGGACGTGACGCCGCTGCGCCTGTTCCCCGAACTGGCCGCCGTGAAGGAGTAAGCATGTTTTCCGGCATTATCGAACATCAGGGCCGCATCACCGCCGCACGCCGGCAGGAGCGGGACCTGGACATAACCGTGGCCACCGGCATTCCCGACCTGGCATTGGGCGAAAGCATTGCCGTCAATGGCGTGTGCCTGACGGTCACGTCGTTTGACGCGGCGGGCACGGCCACGTTCTTCATCAGTTCCGAAACGCTGGACCGCACGGCGCTGGGGCGGATCGCGGCGGGGCATACCGTCAACCTTGAACGCGCGGTCACCCCCACCACCCGCCTGTCGGGCCATATCGTGCAGGGGCATGTGGACGGGACGGGACGGCTTGCGGCGGTGAGACAGGCAGGCGAGGCCCGGCACATCACCTTTGCCGTGCCCGCCCGCCTGCGCCGTTACCTGGTGGAAAAGGGGTCGATCACGATCGACGGCATCAGCCTGACGCTGAACGAAGTCGGCGCGCCGGGGGAAGATGGCTGTAGCGCGGATGAATTCCGCATCGCCCTGATGATCATCCCGCACACCTGGGACCACACCACCCTTGGCACGCTGAAGGCCGGGGACCCCGTGAATATCGAAGTCGATGTCATCGCAAAATATGTGGAGAGCGTATGTCAGTATCGTTGATGCCCCCGGCACTGGCACAGGCCGTTGCCACCATCCGCCGGGGCGGGATGATCATCCTTGTGGATGACGAGGACCGCGAGAACGAAGGCGACCTGGTGATGGCCGCCGAACTCATGACGCCCGCCGCCATGAACTTCATGGTCACCCATGCGCGCGGGCTGGTGTGCATGCCCATGTCGCCCGAACGCATCGCGCAGCTCAACCTGCCGATGATGACACAGGTGAACACCTGCCCGCGCGGCACGGCGTTTACCGTGTCCATCGAAGCGCGTGAGGGCGTCACCACCGGCATTTCGGCCGCCGACCGCGCCGAAACCGTGCTGGTGGCGGCAGCCCCCGACGCGAAGCCCGGGGACCTAGTCTCCCCCGGCCATATCTTCCCGCTGCGCGCGGTGCCCGGCGGCACGGTCGCACGTCCCGGCCACACGGAGGCCTCGGTCGACCTGGCCCGCATGGCGGGGCTGATCCCGGCCGCCGTGATCTGCGAGATCATGAACGAGGACGGGACCATGGCCCGCATGGACGACCTGCGTCCGTACGCCAGACGCCACGGGCTGCAGATCCTGTCCATCGCCGAACTGGCGAAATGGCTGGAAGCCAACCCGATCGACGCCACGCCGGAGGCGAAACCCGCCATCGAGCAGGTCGCCCGCGCCCACCTGCCCAGCCGCTTTGGCGGGCCGGACATGATGATCCATGCCTTTCGTGCGCCCGATGGCACCGAACATGTCGCGATGGTCAAGGGCCAGCCCGACCGCGCGGGCGCCGTGCCACTGGTGCGCCTGCATTCGGAATGCGTGACGGGCGATGCGCTGGGGTCGCTGCGCTGCGACTGCGGCGCGCAGCTTCAGGGCGCGCTGGAACGGATCGGGCGCGCGGAATCCGGCGTGCTGGTCTATGTGCGCGGGCATGAAGGACGCGGCATTGGCCTGGCCAACAAGATCCGCGCCTATGCCCTGCAGGATGAAGGGCTGGATACGGTGGACGCCAACCACCGGCTGGGATTCCAGACCGATGCGCGTGACTGGCAGGCGGCATCCGCCATCCTGCGCGCGCTGGGGGTGAACCGGCTCGACCTGCTGACCAACAACCCCGACAAGGTACGCGCGCTGGAACGCCATGGCTTTGACGTACGTGAACGCATTCCCCTTGCGGTGGAACCCAATCCCTTCAACCGGGCCTATCTGGAAGCCAAGCGCACCCGGATGGGGCATGCCCTGTGCGAACCCGCGACAGCGGACGCCCACTGACAAAAGTTTTTGGCGAAGCTTTTTCCAAAAAGCCTCGAAGAATGCCGCCTTTCTGAAAAAAGGCGGCATTCAGAAACTTTTATTGTTTTTTATCAATACGTTATTTTTAGACACACTCTGCACCTAAAAACGGAAAACGCCGGATATGAGCACCAACATCCCCTCCACCCCCGCCACGCTTGAATTCGCCCACCCGCCGCGCGTCGCCATCGTGGTCAGCCGCTTCAATGAAAACGTGACCCATGGCCTGCGTGATGGCGCGCTGGCGTGGCTGGGGGAACATGGCATTTCCATACGCGCGGATGATGTCATGTATGCGCCGGGTGCGTACGAACTGCCGCTACTGGCGCAGGCGCTGGCGCGTACCGGCCGCTATGACGGCGTGGTCTGCCTTGGCTGCGTGATCAAGGGCGATACCGCGCATTTCGAATTCATAAGCCTTGGCGCCGCCGTGGGGCTACAGCAGGCGGCGCTGAACACCGAAGTGCCGATCGCATTTGGCGTACTGACCACCTACACCGACGAACAGGCGGTGGTCCGTTCGCGCGATGATGTGCACAACAAGGGCCGCGAGGCCGTAGCCGCCTGTGTTGAAAGTATCGCATTGCTTCAGAAAATCAGAGGCTGCTAGGATAGGGCCGCAGTCCATTAAATGGCTGAAAACAGACTTTTAATGGTCCTGTTTGAGGGAATGTGGACAGGGATGGCGAATGCGGCAGCTTACCTTCATTGCCGGGGCATTCGGTATCGGTCTGACGATATGGATGCTTGGGCGTTTTGGCCTGCATGACATCCTCCGGCTGATCGCGGCCGGGGGGTGGAGCATTCCTGCCATCATCGTTTTCCATGCAAGCCAGGTCTGTGTTTCGGCGCAGGCATGGCGCCTGCTGGCCCAGTGTGGCCTCCCCCGGCTGTCCTTTGCCGATTTTTTCGCCCTGCGCTGCGCGCGTGAAGGGATCAACAACCTGCTGCCCGTGGCCCAGGTCGGGGGCGAGGTCATTACCACGCGCCTCATGGCCCGGCGTGAAAACCTCGGCATCCGGCGCGCCGCCGCCGCCACGATCTGTGACCTGACCATTGAACTGCTCAGCCAGGTCATCTTCACGCTGGCCGGGCTTGCGGTGCTGTTCTGCCTGGTCAACCGTTCGCACGTGACGGACGAACTTATGGAAAGTGCCGGGGCCGCCGTGGCACTGGGCGCGGTGTTCCTTGGCAGCCAGTACCTGGGCGCCATTTCCCTTGTGGAAAAGCTGCTGGTGCGCATCGCCGCCCATCTGGGATGGGACGGGGTGGACGACATCCGTGGCCTGCACGGCGAAATCATCGCCCTGTACCGCACGCATGGAAATTCGCTGCGCGCGGGTGGGCTGCAACTGCTTGGCTGGTCGCTTGGCACGTTCGAGGTTTTCCTTGTCCTTGCCGCCATGGGGCATCCGCTTTCGCTTGCTGACAGTTTTGTGATCGAAAGCGTGGGGCAGGCGGCAAAGTCGGCGGGCTTTGCCGTGCCCGGCGCGCTGGGCGTGTCGGAGGGGGGATATATCATAATCGTCGGCCTGTTCGGGCTGTCGCCGCAGGTGGGCATCGCGCTGTCGCTCATCAAGCGCCTGCGGGAAATCGCGTGGGGCCTGCCCTCGCTCATGGCATGGCAGGTGATGGAAATACGCTGGATCCGCCATGCCCCGACCACTGCTCCGGAAATGCACCTGCCCGGCCAGTCATGATGTCCGGGGCTGCGCGGCAGTACATCGTGTGACAAAGAACCACCTTGCATCGGGACCGCATCATGGGCCAAACCGGGCCTCTTCACCGACTGCCGCGCTTCATGCGGCACGACGTAGGTTTCTGAAGGGCTGAATACTCGTCATGCTATCGGTACCGCTTGGGCGCCTTGTCGCTTTCTGTTCCCGTCGTGCCATTGCGGTGGTACTGGCCTTCGCCTGCCTGATCGCGGGGGCGACCTATGCCAGCTATGCGCTGCTGGGCGTGACCACGGATACGGGGACGATGTTCTCGGCCTCGCTGGACTGGAAGAAGCGTTCGGACGAGATGGGGCGGCTGTTCCCGCAGAAACAGGACCAGCTTGTCGCCGTGATCGACGCCGCCCTGCCGGAAGAGGCACAGCAGACCGCGCTGGCGCTGGCGGCCAGGCTGCGCGACGACCATACCCATTTCAATTACGTCACCACGCCGCAGACCGACCCCTACCTGGTGCGCAACGGCCTCATGTTCCTTGACCCCAAGGCGCTGGAGCGGGTGCTCAACACCACCATCACCGCGCAGCCGTTCCTGAGCGAACTGGCCGCCGACCCGTCGGGGCGCGGGCTGTTCAACGCGCTGAACCTGATCGCGCTGGGCATAAGCCAGGGGCAGGCCGACCTTGGCCCCTTCCATGCGGCGCTGGACGGGTTCGCCACGACATTGCAGCATTCGGTATCGGGCACGCCCGAACCCCTGTCATGGGAACGCCTGCTGGCGGGGGACCTGGCCGACCTTGGCGGCAAGTACCAGTTTGTCGTAACCCAGCCCAAGCTGGATTATGATTCCTTCCAGCCCGGCGGCGCCGCGTCGGACGCCATCCGTGCCGCGGCGGGCAGCCTGCCGTTTGTCCAGAGCGGCCGGGCGCATGTCCACATTACCGGCGACACCCAGATCGCGGATGAGGAATTCGCAACCGTGGCCGAAGGCATGGTGGCCGGCCTGCTGGGGTCGCTGGTGCTGGTCACGCTGTGGCTGATCCTGGCGGTGCATACGTGGCGCATCATCATTCCCATCATCACCACGCTGGTGTCCGGGCTGCTGCTGACCACGGGTTTCGCCGCCATCGTGGTGGGCAAGCTGAACCTGATTTCGGTCGCCTTCGCCATCCTGTTCGTTGGTATCGCGGTGGATTTCGCCATCCAGTTCTCGGTCCGGTTCCGCGCGCAGGCGCTGCCGGACGGGTCCTCGCCGGGGCTGCTGGACGCGCTTGAGCAGACCGGCAATGAAACCGGCCACCAGATCCTTGTCGCCGCCATGGCGACATCGGCCGGGTTCCTTGCCTTTACCCCCACCGCCTTTGTCGGCGTGGCCCAGCTTGGGCTGATTGCCGGTTTCGGCATGCTGTTCGCCTTCATCTGCACGCTGACGCTGCTGCCCGCCCTGCTGCGGCTGTTCCGCCCGACCTCCGGCCATGGCAAGATCGGGTTTGCCTTCGCCCGCCCGATTGACGTGGCGATCCGCCATCACCGCAAGCCGATCCTGGGCGCCTTCGTGGTGATCGCGCTGGTGGGCGTGGCCCTTGTGCCCCGCCTGACATTCGACGCCGACCCGCTGCATACCAAGAACCCCAGGTCGGAAGGCATGGTCACGCTGGGCATGCTGATGTCGGAGCCGCAGTATTCACCCTATACGGTGGATGTGCTGATGCCCGATCTGGACCAGGCCGCCGCCATGTCCGACAGGCTGTCGGACCTGCCGATGGTGCATGACGCGCTATGGCTCGGGTCGCTCGTGCCCACGGACCAGAAGACCAAGCTGCCCCTGATCCAGGATGCCGCGAACATCATGCTGCCGACCCTGCTGGTGCCCAACCCCAAACCCGCGCCAGACGCCGACGACCTGCGCACGGCGGCGGCCAAGACGGCGGCGGCACTGGGCGGGGTGATGGACAGGCTGGCCGCCGATGACCCGCTGCGCCGCATCCAGTCGGCGCTGGCCCACCTGTCGCAGGCGGATGACCAGCGCGTGCTGGCCACCAACGAGGCGCTGGTGCGCTTCCTGCCCATGCAGCTGAACATGCTGCGCGACATGCTGCAGGTGAAGCCGGTTGCGATTGCCGACGTGCCCGCGCAGCTGGCGCATGACTACCTGCTGCCCGACGGCCGGGCGCTGGTCGAGGTCCACCCGACCAGGGAGATGAAGGGCAACCGGGCGCTGCACACCTATGTGGACGAAATCCAGAAGGTCGCCCCGATGGCGGCGGGTTCCGCAATCGACATCGTGCAGAGTGCCGCGACCATGGTGCATGCCTTTGTCACGGCGGCGGCTGCCGCCATCGTGATGATTGCCATCATCCTTGCCGTCGCCCTGCGCAGGCTGCTGGATACGGCGCTGGTGCTCGCACCGCTGCTGCTGTCGGCGCTTATGACGGTCATCCTGATCATCGTGGTGCCCGAACAGCTGAACTTCGCCAACATCATCGCACTCCCCCTGCTGCTGGGGGTTGGCGTGTCGTTCAACATCTATTTCGTCATGAACTGGCGGGCGGGAATCAGGCTGCCCCTGTCCAGCCCGACGGCGCGCGCGGTGCTGTTTTCCGCGCTGACGACGGGCACGGCCTTCGGCTCGCTTGCGGCATCCCACCACCCGGGCACGGCCAGCATGGGCCGGCTGCTGCTGCTGTCGCTGGCATGCACGCTGGTGGCGACGCTGGTCTTCGTGCCGGCCCTGCTGCCCAAGCGCCCGATCGACGAGGAATGACCCGGCGGGGAAACACGAAAGGCCGCACCCGGAAGGATGCGGCCTTTTTTAATACTGTCCCGTATCCGGGCTGGTTTGGAGACTGTTTGAAAAGTCAGATCATGATAGCGCTTTAAAATTAAAGGAGGTTTTTGGTGAAGCTTTTTGCAAAAGCTTCGAAAGAACGCCGCCTTTTTGAAAAAAGGCAGCACCCAAAAATTTTTATTGTTTTTTATCAAACAGGGTTCAGGACTTGAACCAGACCTCGACCGGCCCCTTGACCTTCATGGCCATCGGGTTGCCGAAACGGTCGGTGCCCCGGCCCACGGCCAGGCGCACCCAGCCTTCGCTTATGCAGTATTCCTCGACATTGTTTTTCTCGATGCCCTTGAAACGCACGCCAATGCCGCGATCAAGCAGGGCCTCGTTGTAGAAGGGGCTGGCAGGATTGACGGACAGACGGTCCGGTGGGGTATCGGTCATATCTGGTCTTTTTTCCGTATGGTGAACGTGAAACGCTGTCTGACATAGCGGCAATGCCGCTAGTCTCCAACACCCGGTATCGCGTCTTCCTCCACCACGCGGATCAACGCCTGCCCGCGGGTGATGTCGGTGATGCGGGTACGGACCTCCGCCTCGCGTGTCGCGGGCAGGGTGATCTGCATGCCGACACCGTCCGCGCCGAATTCCTCTGTCACGATCTGGCAGTCCATGCTTTCCAGTCGCGCGCGCAGCAGGGCGTGTTCGGAAAACCCGCAGCCAAACGTCAGGGACACCATCTCCACGATCGGGACGCGGTCCGCCGTGCGCAGGCATTCCGCCGCCGTCCCGCCATAGGCCCGCACCAGGCCGCCCGCACCCAGCTTGGTGCCCCCAAACCACCGCGTCACCACGACCACGGTACGGTCGAAACCCTGTCCCTCGATCACCTGCAGGATGGGGCGTCCCGCCGTGCCACCGGGTTCGCCCGCGTCATCGCTGCGATAGGTCTGGCCGATCAGGTAGGCCCAGCAGTTATGGGTGGCGTCGGGATCGCTGACGGATGCAATGAATTCCATGGCCTCCGCCGGGGTGGAAACGGGGGCGGCCTGCGCCAGGAAAATGCTTTTCTTTATCTCCCGCTCCAGCATCGCGGGTTCACGCAGCATGAAGCGTTCGGGCGCACTCACGCCCCTGCCTCCTCCATGGCTCCCGTAAACAGGCTGACCAGATCGCCCAGATGGCCGATTTCCTGTATGCCCAGCCCGTCAGGGGCCGTGGGCTTGCGGTTGCCGCGCGCGATGCGGCGCGGCAGGAAGGCCTGCTCGAAACCCAGCTTGTGCGCTTCCTTCAGCCTTGTGTCGGGCTGCGAGACCTGACGGATCTCGCCCGACAGCCCGACCTCGCCAAAATAGACCGAACCGGCACTGGTGGGCTGGCCGGTGGCGGCGGAGACAAGGGCGGCCGCCACCGCCATGTCGGCCGCAGGTTCCCCGACGCGCAGGCCGCCCGCGATATTGAGATGGACATCCATGGCGTTGAGCTTGATGCCGCACCGCGCTTCCAGCACCGCCAGCAGCATGTTCAGCCGCCCCGTATCCCAGCCTACGACCGCGCGCCGTGCGCCGCCATCACCCGCCTTGGGCGACAGCAGGGCCTGTACCTCCAGCAGCACGGGGCGCGTGCCCTCCATGCCCGCGAACACGGCGGAGCCTGCGATATGCCCGCGCCGTTCCGCCAGGAACAGGGCGGAGGGATTGGGCACTTCCTCCAGCCCCTGATCGGTCATGGCGAACACGCCGATTTCGTCGGTCGCGCCAAAGCGGTTCTTGGCCGCGCGCAGGATGCGGAACTGATGCCCGCGATCGCCTTCGAAATACATGACCGCATCGACCATGTGTTCCAGCACGCGGGGGCCGGCCAGCGCCCCTTCCTTGGTCACATGCCCCACCAGGATCAGGCTGAAGCCGCGCTGCTTGGCCAGGCGGATCAGTTCGAACGCGCAGGCGCGCACCTGGCTTACGGTGCCGGGCGCGCTTTCCACTGTTTCCATCCACATGGTCTGGATCGAGTCGATCACGACCAGCGCCAGATCCTTTTCCGCCTCCAGCGTGGCGACGATATCGGCCACGTTGATGGCGGCGGCCAGTTCCAGCGTGGGGGCTTCCAGCCCCAGCCTGCGCGCGCGCAGGCGGATCTGGTCCACCGCTTCCTCGCCCGAAATGTACATGACCTTGCGCCCGGCGCGGGCCAGCGCGCAGGCGCCCTGAAGCAGCAGCGTCGATTTGCCGATACCCGGATCACCGCCAACCAGCACGACGGATGCCGGGACCAGCCCGCCGCCCAGCACGCGGTCCAGTTCACCGATACGGGTTTCAATACGCGGTGGGGGGGGCGTATCACCCGCAAGGCCGACAAGGTTGATGCGGGCGCCCGTGCGCCTGCGGGCAGTGGTACCGCCGGTGGCGGTGGGTTCGACCGTTTCCTCGACAATGCTGTTCCACGCGCCACAGGCGTCGCACCGGCCCGACCATTTGGGAAAGACCGCCCCGCAGGACTGGCAGACAAAACGGTTAGCGGGCCGACGCGCCATGATGGCTCCTTGGACAAGAACAGATCGTGTATATCATATATGGAACGACCGGCCGCCTGGCCAAACGGGGAAAAGTTTTTGGTGAAGCTTTTTTCAAAAAGCTTCAAAAGAACACCGCCTTTTTGAAAAAAGGCGGCATCCGGAAAACTTTTATCTTTATTTATCAGTCAGGTGCGGACATCCACCTTGATCGGCCCCTCACGGCGGCCATGGGTGAACTGGTCCACCACCGGGTTGCCGCTGTCGAACAGGGTGGAGGGCGGTCCCTGCCAGATCATCCGGCCTTCATACAGCATGCCGACCCGGTCCCCGATCCGCTGGGCGGAGGCCATGTCATGCGTAATCGCGATGGCGGTCGATCCCAGCTTGCGCACGCAGTCGGCAATCAGCCCGTCAATCACCGCGCCCATGATGGGATCAAGCCCGGTTGTCGGTTCGTCAAAGAACAGGATTTCAGGACGGGCGGCGATCGCGCGCGCCAGCCCCACGCGCTTTTGCATGCCGCCCGACAGTTCGGATGGCGACAGCGCGCCCACGGCGGGGTCCATGCCCACCTGTTCCAGCAGCGTCCCCGCCTGCGCGCGCGCCTGCGCACGGGTAATGCGCGGGCCATGGCCCGCACGTGCGGCGGCGACAAGGCCGAAGGTCACGTTTTCCCATACGCTCAGGCTGTCAAACAGCGCGCCGTTCTGGAACAGCATGCCAATCCGCGCCATGTAGGGTTCGCGCTGGCGGGGCGAAAGCGTCGTGACATCGACGCCATCAATCTCGATGGACCCGGCATCGGGCGTGATCAGGCCCAGTATGCAGCGCAGCAGCACCGACTTGCCCGTGCCCGAGCCGCCAATGACCACGAACGACGTGCCGCCCATCACATCAAGGTCCACCCCGTCCAGCACCACCTTGGGGCCGAACGCCTTTTTCAGGCCGCGAATGCGGATCTTGGGGGTTGTGTCTGTCATTGGGAAAAGAACACGTCTGTCAGGAGGTAGTCGAACGTCAGCAGCAGGATCGAGGCGGCGACCACGGCCGCCGTGGTCGCAGCCCCCACGCCTTCGGCCCCGCCACGGCTGTTATAGCCATGGTAGCAGCCCATGAGCGCGATCAGGAACCCGAATATGGCCGCCTTCACCAGCCCCACCGTCACGTCCATCACCTTGAGCGAGGCGATGGTGGCCGTGATATAGGCGGATGCCGAGAAATCCAGCTTCATCACGCACACGGTAAACCCGCCCAGCACACCCAGTATGTCGGCCACCAGCACAAGGAACGGCAGCGCCAGCGTGCCCGCCACCAGCCGTGGCGTGACCAGGTACTTGATGGGGTTGGTGGACAGGGTGGTCAGCGCATCGATCTGGTCGGTCACCCGCATGGTCCCGATTTCGGCCGACATGGCGGCCCCGACCCGGCCCGCCACCATCAGCCCCGCCAGTACCGGCCCCAGTTCACGCGTCACCGCAAGGATGACAATCCCGGCAATGGCGTTCTGGGCATGGTACTGGGCAAAACCGGTATAGGACTGGAGAGCGATCACGCCGCCCGAAAACAGCGCCGTCAACGCCACGACCGGCAGGGAGAAATAGCCGATTTCCACCAGCGTGCCCCACAGCGTGCGCCAGTAGAAGGGGGGGCGGACCACATGCGACAGGGCGACGGCTGCAAACAGCGCCACCCGCCCCGCCATGCGGACGATATCCAGAACGGCCCTGCCAAGCCCGGCAATGAAATCGAGAATGCCGTTCACAACGCCTCCCGCGCATGTGGGTGATCGCCATGCCGGACAACAGGTTCAGCAGACATGTCCCTGCCGTAGCGCGGCATGTCCCCCACGTCAAAGCGAAAGCGCGTACCCCTTCCCCATGTCCTCCACGCAATCAGGGCGCGTGGGATGCATCCGCCCGCCGGTTGCAGGCATGGCGCCACAGGTTGCACGCCACCATGCAGCCCACGCCCCCCATGACCACCACCGCCAGCGGCACGGGGGAATGGAAGGGCACATGCCCGAGGATGAAACCACTACCCGCCGCAAGGGAAAACTGGATGGTGCCCATCAATGCCGACGCACTGCCCGCCTGGTGGCCGTGGTGGGTAAAGGCCAGCACCGTGGCGTTTGGTCCCACAAACCCCAGGCAGCCGGTAATGCAACTGATCAGCACGCACGCCAGGACAGGATGCGCGGGGCCGGCGACCCCCGCGAGCGACAGCACCAGGCACGCCACCGCCGCCACCACGCTGCACGCGACCCCGCCATCGAGCAGCCGCGACAGGTCGATCCGGTGGACCAGGCCGCCATTCAGCTGCGCGCATGCAATGAAGATCCCCGCATTCATGCCGAAAAACACCCCGAACTGGGTGGGCGTGAACCCGAGCAGGTGTTCAAACACCATGGGTGCAGAGGTGATGTAGGCGAACATGACGAACGAGGAAAAACTGTTGATCAGCGCACTGGACATGAACACCGGCTCCCGCACCAGCCCGGCGTAACGGGCGATCGTGCCGGGCAGGGAAAAGGCGATGCGTTTTTCCACCGGCATGGTGTCGGGCATGGTCGCCAGCACCGTCAGCAGCCCCAGCACGCCATAGATGACCGCGATCGTGAAAATCCACCGCCAGTGCCCCAGCATCAGCACAAGGCTGCCCAGCGATGGCGCAAGGATCGGCATGACGCCGAACACCAGCATGAGCTGCGACATGATGCGCGCGCCCGCAGCCCCCGTCGCCACGTCGCGCACGATGGCGCGCGGCAGGACAACACATGCCGCCCCGCCCAGTGCCGAGACAAAACGGCACAGGCAGAACAGGTCGAAGCCGGTGGCCATGGCGCACCCGGCCGACCCGGCGGTAAACAGCACCAGCCCGCCCAGCAGCGGCAGCCTGCGGCCCAGCCGGTCGGAAATGGGGCCAAGGCTGAACTGCCCCACCGCCAGCCCCGCGAACCATGCCGCCAGCGTGACCTGGCTGGCGCCCGCCCGCCCGCCGGCCAGTTCCGCGTCCATGCTGGGAAAGGCGGGCAGGTACATGTCGGTCGCCAGCGGGCCGATGGCCGTAAGCAGCCCCAGCAGGGCAATCATCCAGAACGGCATGACGGGGGCGGGAACACTACGCGAGGGCATGGGAAATCCGGGCGGTCAGGAAAAAATGGCGCGACGGATGCCGCGCCAGTCCGCAATATCAATTCCCGGCGGCTTGTCCATCATCCATGGCGCATGAAACACATGCGCCCCCGGTGGGGACGCATGGCGGTGGCCCGGATCAGACCCCGAAGCTGGCCACCAGGTCCGCCAGCCCCACCTGGCGGTGGCGTTCCAGCCGTGCCGCCACCAGCACGGCACGGGCCTCGGCTATGGCCTGGTCAAGGTCGGAATTGATGACGACGTGATCGAATTCGTTCCAGTGCGAGATCTCGTCGCGCGCGGCCTGCATGCGGCGTGCGATCTCATCCGCCTCATCGGATGCGCGGCCATGCAGCCTGCGTTCGAGTTCCGCGATCGAAGGCGGCAGGACGAACAGGCTGACCACATCCCCCGGCAGGGCGGCACGGATCTGGCGGTGCCCCTGCCAGTCGATATCGAACACCATGTCGCGCCCTTCCGCCAGGGCCTGCTCCACCGGCGCGCGCGGGGTGCCGTACCCCCGGCCGAACACGGTGGCCCATTCCAGCATCTCACCCGCTTCCGCCATGCGGGTAAACGCCTCCATGCTGCGGAAATGATAATGGATTCCATCGCTTTCGCCCGGCCGGGGCTGGCGGGTGGTGACGGATACAGAATGCAGCAGCTGTGGCTCCGATGCACGTAACGCATTCGCAATGGTTGACTTGCCCGCCCCGGATGGCGCTGAAATGACCAGACACACACCACGCCGCCGGACCGGGGCGAGTGGGGGCGTGCGGGTGGGGATGGTTGTCTGGGTCATGCGGTTCTCCCTGGTGATGGCGTAAATGCGCGCCGGATGCGTAAACGGGGTAGCGCTGTTCTAACAGGGTGTATGTATTCTGCGAATATGAAACAGGATTCGATACTGATTACAGGTGCCTCGTCCGGGATTGGGCGCGGGCTTGCCCTTGCCCTTGCCCGACCGGGGCGTACGCTGCACCTGGGCGGGCGCAATGCCGACAGCCTGCGCGCCGTGGCGACAGGCTGCATCGCACGTGGCGCGGAGGCCCGCATACGGGTGCAGGACGTGCGGGAACAGACAGGCATGGAAGGATGGATCACGGGCGCCGGCCCGCTGGACCTGGTCTTTGCCTGCGCGGGGATTACCGCATCGACCAGGGGCGGGGACGAAGCCCCGGCCGAGCCGGATGCGCAGGTCCGCCGCATGTTCGCGACCAACATGGATGGCGTGCTGAACACGGTGCTGCCCGCCATCCATGTCATGCGCGCGCAGCCCCGCGCGCGGGACGGGATGCGGGGACGCATCTGCGCCATGTCATCGGTGGCGGGGCTGGTTTCCTTTCCCGGCACGCCGTCCTATTGCGCGTCAAAGGCGGCGGTGGACCGCTTCATGGTGGCGACAGGGGCCAACATGAAGCGCGCGGGCATTGCCATGACCAGCGTGTGCTGCGGCTTTGTCGCCACCCCTATGACCACGCAGAACACTTTCCCCATGCCGGGCCTGACCCAGACGGGGGACGCCGTGCGCGCCATCCTGTCGGGGGTTGCGGCGGGCCGGCGACGCATCTCGTTCCCGTGGTGGCTGGCTGCGGGGTCACGGTTCATGGACCTGCTGCCACCGCGGGTCGCGGAATATTATTATTATCGCCAGCCTGCGGGACAGGCGGACACCATGGCGGAAACAGGGCGGGAAACAGCCATCCCCACCGCCTGCGCACATCAGGAATAGCATGCGTCCAGCACCCGGAAACAGGTCATGAACCTGTGCCGTATTTTCATCCTGCGCCCGGTCGCGACCACCCTGCTGGCGGCGGCCATCGTCCTTTCGGGGCTTTTTGCCTACCGGATCCTGCCGGTGGGCGACCTGCCGGATATCGCGGTGCCCGTCATTTACGTCGTGGCCAGCCAGCCGGGGGCATCGCCACAGCAGATGGCCAGTTCCGTCACCACCCCGCTGGAACGCAGGCTGGGACAGATCGCGGGCATAAGCGAGATTGAATCCGATTCCAGCCAGGACAGCGCCTTCATCCTGCTGACCTTCAATGACTCGACCAATATAGATTCCGCCGCCAATGACGTGGAGGCCGCCCTGCGCGCGGCCCGCGCCGACATGCCCGCGACACTGGAATCACAGCCGGAATACTGGAAGGCCAACCCCTCCGAAAACCCGATCATGATCCTTGCCCTGACATCGGACACGCAGCCGATGTCGGAGCTGTATGATATCGCCAAGACACGCCTGCAACCCCTGCTGTCGCAGGTGCAGGGCGTGGGGTGGGTCGAACTCATGGGCAGTTCCGCGCCTGCGGTCAGGGTGGAAATCAATCCGTGGCCGCTGTTCAAATACGGGCTGGGGTTCGAGGACATCCGCTCCGCCCTGGCGTCGGCCAACGCCAATACCCCCAAGGGCGTGATCGAGAACGATACCACGCGCTACACCCTTGCCACCAATGACCAGGCACGCAGTGCGGCGCAGTACCGTGACCTTGTCATCGGTTACCGCGACAGCCGTCCCGTGCGGCTGCAGGACGTGGCCTACGTGCATAACGGGGTTGAAAACGAACGCAAGGTCGGCTTCCTGAACGGGCGCAGGGCCGCCATGGCCATCATCCTGCCGCGTGCGGGCGCCAATGTCATTCGCGTCACCGATGAGATCAAGGCCCGCCTTCCCGCCCTGCGCGCCGCCCTGCCGGCGGGGGTGATGCTGACGCCGGCCATGGACCGTTCCATCACCATCCGCGCGTCGCTGGCCGATACGCAGTGGACGCTGCTGGCCTCGGTACTGCTGGTGGTGGCTGTCGTGCTGGTGTTCCTGCGCACGCCGCGTTCCACGCTGATCCCGGCCATTACGGTGCCCATTTCGCTGGCGGGAACGCTGGCGATCATGTCGCTGTTCCATTTCTCGCTCGATATCCTGTCCCTCATGGCGCTGACCATCGCGACCGGCTTCGTGGTGGATGACGCCATCGTGGTGCTGGAAAATATCGCCCGCCACATGGAAGCGGGCATGGGGCGGATGGAGGCGTCGCTCACGGGATCGCGTGAAATCGGGTTCACCGTCATGTCGATCACCATCTCGCTGGTGGCGGTGTTCCTGCCGCTGCTGCTGCTGGGGGGGACGCCGGGGAAGGTCTTTTTCGAATTTTCCATGACGCTGGCCATTACCGTCACCGTCTCGCTGGTTCTTGCCCTCAGCCTGACGCCGATGATGTGCAGCCTGTTGCTGGAAGTCAGCCATGACACGCCCCTGCCCCCCGGCGCGCCGTGGTGGCGGCGCGGGCCACGGGCCGTGGGCGACTGGCTGGAAGCGGGGTACCGGCACCTGCTGCGGTTTTACGAACGCACGCTGGATGTGGCGCTGCGCCACCACGTGCTGACCGCCGTGACCCTGCCGCTGAGCCTTGCGATCATGATCGGGGTGATCGTGCTCATGCCCAAGGGGATCCTGCCCAAGGAAGACGTGGCCATGGTCATGAGCTTCTTCCGCGCGGACCAGACCACGTCGTTTCCCGCCATGACGGAAAAGATCCGCGCCATAAGCAACGCGCTGACCGCCGACAGGGATGCGCAGGAAGTCATCGCCTTTTCCGGCGACACCAATATCGAGGGGCAGGCCTTCGCCCAGATGGTGGACCGCACGAAGCGCGATGACGGCCCCGATGAGATGATCGAACGCATCCACAAGCGGCTGGCCAATATCCCGGGGCTGGACGTGTCCCTGTTTTCGGCAGGCGACATAAGCGGCGGCGGCGGCCGGCAGAAGGAAGGGGCGTACCGCTACCTGCTGACCAGCGATGACGCGGACGCCCTTTACACCTGGGTACCCACGCTGACATCGGCGCTGCGCGCGGCGCCCGCCCTGCGTGACGTCACGACGGATGTAATGAACAACGGGGCGGCCATCCATGCCGACATCATACGCGACCTTGCGGCGCGGTACCTGATCACGCCGCAACTGGTCAGCAACACGCTGTATGACGCGTTTGGCCAGCGCATCGCATCCAACATCTCCACATCGCTTGCGACCTACCATGTGGTGATGGAAGTCGCGGACCAGTACCGCACGTCCCCCGACATCCTGCAGTCGTTCCGCATTTCCACCGCCGGGGGCAACCCCGGCGGCGGCACGGTGTCCAATACGGTCCGCGCCCGCATGGCGACCACCACGCAGGCCAGCACCAGCACGCAATTGAGCCAGCAGTCCTTCCGCAACGAAATCGCCAACAGGCTGGCGGGGGGCACGGGTGCCTCAAACGGGTCCGCCGTGTCATCCAGCACCGAAACCATGCTGCCCCTTTCCAACGTGGCGCGGCTTGAACCCCATCCCACCGCCATTACCGTGTCGCACAAGGGCGGGTTCGTATCGGCGGCCATTTCCTTCAACCTTGCCCCCGGCATGGCGCTGAGCGACGCGGCGGCCACCATTGCCGACACCATGGTGCGGCTGCATGTGCCGCAGTCCATCCATGGCGGCTTTACCGGGCAGGCGGCGCAGTTCCAGTCCGCCATCATCAACGAGGTGCTGATCTTCATCGCGGCCCTTGTCACGATCTATGTGACGCTGGGCATCCTGTATGAAAGCTACATCCACCCGCTGACCATCATGTCCACCCTGCCTTCGGCCGGGGTGGGGGCGGTGCTGGCGCTGTGGGCGCTGGGGCAGGAGTTTTCGCTGATCACCATGATCGGGATGATCCTGCTGGTGGGGATCGTGAAGAAAAACGCCATCCTGATCGTGGATTTCGCGCTGCATGCCGAACGCGACCACGGACTGGACGCCCGCCATGCCATCCGCGAGGCATGCATCCAGCGCTTCCGCCCCATCCTCATGACCACGCTGGCGGCGGCCCTTGGGGCGGTGCCACTGATCACCAACAGTGGCTACGGCGTGGAAATGCGCCGCCCGCTGGGTATTACGGTGGTGGGGGGCCTTATGATGAGCCAGCTGCTCACGCTTTACACCACGCCGGTCATCTACCTCTACATGGAACATATCCGCATCTGGACCCGGCGCATCGCGGGCAGGCTGCTGTCGCGCGGGAAAGGATAAAAAAATTTTCGATAACTGAAAATAAGGGGTTGCGGGGTCAGGCGGGGTCAGTTAAAAGCCGCCTCACAGCGCACCCGTAGCTCAACTGGATAGAGCACCAGACTACGAATCTGGGGGTTAGAGGTTCGAGTCCTTTCGGGTGCGCCACTTTCCTTGAAATTGCAATTACCGTTGCGGACCAGTCGTTTGGCCCCTGTGCCTGGTCGCATGTCCGGGCGTGTGGGCGGCTGCCGCCATCGCGTTACACCGCGGCATGAAATCGTTCCTGATCCAAAAAGATGAGGTGCCTGCCGCCCCTGTGGCTGCTACACCGTTACCTGATCTTTCTTTCGTCTGAATTCAGGAAACAAGAATGAGCGGGCCCAGTCTTCCCGAAAACATTCCCCCCCATGCGCACTCCGGACGCTCTGGCGGCGTCCTGTCCTGGATTGACCGCAGGCTTCCGATCGTAAGCGGCTTCCGGCAGGAATATATCGACTTCCGCATGCCCCGGAACCTGAATGCGCTGTGGAATTTCGGGGCCATCCTGACGGCGGTGCTGGTGCTGATGCTGGCCACGGGCATTTTCCTGGCCATGAACTATACCCCGACCTCCGCCGGGGCGTTCATGTCGGTGGAAATGATCGAACGCCAGCTTCCCGGCGGCTGGATGCTGCGCGCGATGCACATGACCGGGGCCAGCCTGTTCATGGCCGCCCTGTACATCCACCTGTTCCGGGGGCTGTATTACGGGTCGTACAAGCAGCCGCGCGAAATCCTGTGGCTGACCGGGCTGGCGCTGCTGCTGATGGTCATGGTCACGGCATTCGCGGGCTATGTGCTGCCGTGGGGGCAGATGTCGTACTGGGGGGCCGATGTCGCGGGCAAGGCGGTGGGCGCCGTGCCGGTCATTGGCGGGATACTTGAGCACATCATGGAAGGCAGCGACCAGTTGGGGGATATCTTCATCCACCGCTTTTTCGTGCTGCACTTCCTCATGGCGTTCGCCATCGTGGCCGTCGTGGCCTTCCATGTGGCGGCGCTGCATGTCAGCGGGCCGAACAACCCCGACGGCAGGCCGCTGCCCGAACGCCAGACCGTGCCCTTCCATCCCTATTACACCACCAAGGACCTGACGGGCCTCGTGCTGTTCGCGCTGGTGTTCGTGGCCCTTGCGTTCCTGTGGCCCGACCTTCTGTCCGAGCCGGAAAACTACCGCCCCGCCAACCCCATGCACACGCCCGCCGATATCGAGCCGGAATGGTATTTCCTGCCCTTTTACGGCCTGCTGCAGTCCGTGCCGTCCAAGTTTGGCGGCCTGCTGGCGGCAGCGGGGTCGATCCTGATCCTGTTCGCGGTGCCGTGGCTGGACCGTTCGCCCATCCGTTCGGCACGTTTCCGCCCGTCCTGCCGGATCGGCATGATGGGGCTGGTCATGGCGTTCGTGCTGATGGGGCTGGTGGGCCGCCACCATGCCGAAGGCGGCTGGATGATCGCGGGCCGCATCGCGGCACTGTATTATTTCGGTTATTTCCTTGTGCTGCTGCCGCTCTGCGCACGGCGTGAACGCCAGCAGCCCGGCGCCTGATACGGGATCGGGCATGGTCGTTGATCCGTGACTTGACGGATGCGGGCCATGCCCACACTCTTCCCGCCTGACCGGGGTGCCCACGATCCGTGGGCTGAGATCATACCCGTTGAACCTGATCTGGGTCATGCCAGCGAAGGGAGGCTGTCCCGACGGGACATACGCACCCATTGCCTGCCTGCCGTGGATCACGGATGTCAGGGAAAGGGAGCCTTATCATCCATGCGAACCCTCACGCGCGCCCTTGGGGCGGCAGGCGTCCTGGCCTGCACGGTGCTGGCCCTGCCCGCCCATGCCGCCAGCCAGCAGGTCACGGTCGTTCTGGACTGGTTCCTCAACGCCGACCACGCCGCCCTTCTGGCCGCCCAGTACAGCGGCGCGTTCGCCCGCCACGGGCTGGATGTGAAGCTGGTCGCCCCGGCGGACCCCGGATCGCCCGCGCGCCTGGTCGCGGCGGGGCAGGCGGACCTTGCCGTATCCTACCAGACGCAGCTTGGCATGCTGGCGGACCAGGATATCCCGCTGGTACGGGTGGGCACACTGATTGACACCCCGCTGAATGTCCTGATTACGGGCGAGAATGTCCACACCATCGCCGACCTGAAGGGCAGGGCCATTGGCGTATCCATGCCGGGGGTGGATGACGCGGCGCTGGACACCATGCTGCATTCGGCCGGGCTTGCCATGGGCGACGTGCGTCAGGTCAATGTCAATTTCCAGCTGGAACAGGCCATCATAAGCCATGCCGTGGATGGCGTGATCGGGGCGGTGCGGACATATGAACTGATCGACCTGGAGCAGAAGGGGATAAAGGTCTCCGCGTTTTTCCCCGAGGAACATGGCGTGCCGATGTCAGACGAACTGATCTTCCTGGCCGGTCGCGACCATGCACATGATGCGTGGATACGCCAGTTCATGGACGCGCTGGCGGAGGGGGCGAATACCCTGATCAACCACCCCGACGCCATGCTGGCGCAGACGATCCATGACCACCCGGAATTCGACACGCCGCTGAACCGGGCGGCGTGGCAGGCCACCCTGCCGCGCATATGCAAGCAGCCAGCCCTGCTGAACGTGCCCCGCTACACGGCCTTTGCCACGTTCCTGCATGCCCATGGCATGATGACACATGACATCCCGCTGGGGCAGTACGCGATTGACCCGTTCAGTCAGGTCGTGACACCCTGACTGGCGCGTCAGTCGATAATGTTGTGCAGCATGTCCTGCCTGTGCGGCAGGAAGGTCGTGACCCGCAGGCCATGCCACGCCACCAGGCTGTCGCCCAGGAACATGGCCAGCGCGATGACGGTGCAGACCAGTGCATTGCCGAACATGAGCACCAGCCACCACGCAATGGACGCATCGCGCACGCTGCCCATGAACAGCGCAAAGGCCGAGCCACAGGCCGATGCCCCACCCACGCCCGCGAACAGGATGGACGCATCCAGCAGCAGGGTGCGGTAATGCAGATGCGTCAGCCGGCGTAGCAGCTGCGCGGATTCCGCGCTGCTTTTGTCATCGGCGTTTTCCAGCTTGTCGCGTACCGTCTCGATATGGTCACTGACACGGGCCAGCCGTGTATTAAACATGTTCAGCAACGTGCCGATACCCGACAGCATGAAAACCGGTGTCAGCGCGGTCTGGATCAGGTGGGCGACACCATCAACGGATGCATCGGGAACAAGGCCGGGGAAGGCAGACACGGAAGGCAAATCCTTGGCTACGGGCAAAGCCTGCGTTTTTTGGGCTTATCACCGCCCGCGTCAAGGACAGAGTCGATAATGCGCAGACGTAAGGAGATTCCATGTCACATAATTACGCAACACCGCTGACACCCGAAAAGCGGCTGGCGCGCGTGCTGGCGCGCATCCCGGCGGACTGGACGCTTGGCCTTGACCGCCAGCCCTCGGCCACCGGCACGGGGCAGTGGCGCGCGCGCCTGGGCAGGCCCGGACAGGACGCCCCTGAATGGACCATGCCCCACGATACGATGGTCGATGCGCTGGAAGCCGCATGGCGGCAGGCCCGCACGGCCCTGAATGCGGGATAGGGCATATAGGATACTGTCAATAATTAACCAATAGAATACAAACACGGCTTTGTGATGATGTATTCTGTATTCCTGAATGCACATAACGTAATTGTGTTGTTTTTTACTGACTTCTGGACAGAAAAACATGCGCACACGATTGTTTGATGCATCCTTCGGAATGTTACGATTCCGGTTCCTTACCCGTCCGGCTGCCCCTGTCGTACTGTGATATCGTACGCTTATGGTCGGAAAACGCACATGTGTTCCCTGCTGACCATATTTTGAACATTGTATAAAAAAGAAGGAAGATTTGCCAACGAATCCATCTAGATATGGGCATGTATGCCCTGCCTGCGCCCCGCACGGGGGGAAGAATCCCTCCGTCATTACATCCATGTCATGTTGCTGGACGGCATCTGTCGCACCCGATGGGGGCCATTGACCCGCGCGGTTTTATACAACAGGAATGCAGGCAGGGAGTTTAATACTATGTCAGCAGGAAAATTGGCGCGTATTGGCGCGGTGGTTGTCATGGCAAGCGGGGGCGCGTCCCTTGCCTGCCCCGAAGAGGCGCGGGCTGACGATTATAGTGAACTTCTCGACATCCTGAAGGCAAAGGGCAGCCTGACGCAGGGTGAGTACAGGGGGCTTCTGGCCCATCACATGCAGCATGTGCGCGAAGCGGCCTCCGCCTCCAGCCGTGCAACGCAGTACATGCCCGCACAGCGCCATATGGCCGTCCCCACGTCCGCCCATGCCCAGATGCGCACAGCCATGGGCCAGCCGGTCCAGCCCCCCGGCCAGATCGACATTGGCGGTGGTGGCATGGACCCCGATTACGTACTGGCGCAGGCCCAGCAGGCAGCGGCCAACGCGCAGGCCAGTGCTGCATCGGCTGAATCCACCTGGCTGGCCACCCAGCACTCCATGGGCCTTGGCGGCGGCGACTCGTTTGTGCGCATGGCGAAATATGAGCCTGGCAAGGGCCTGACCTTCAAGGCGGGTCCGATCAACATCAACCTGTCGGGCTTCATCAACGGGTTCTATACCTATAACAGCCCGGCGGGCGGCATGCCGGTGGCCGGTGGCGTCTCGACCGGGTCAAGCGGGTTCGATTCCTCGGCGCTGCGTAACGGCCTGCTGCCTGCGGGCCTGATCCTCAAGCTCTCGACCACGCAGAACGGCATCGACCTTGCCGCCGTCATGGGCATGTATCCCGGCATCGACAACGCCAAGAACGGCGCCTTCAACGCCAATACCGGCGGCAGCCCGGTGGGCCTTGGCACCGCCGGCATCGATTTTCGTCAGGTTTACGTGACGGCGGGCAACAAGAAATGGGGCACGTTCAAGATCGGTCGTGACCTTGGCATCTTTGGCGGCGACGCCATCCTGGATGACGCGACCCTGCTGAGTGTCGGTTCCACCGGCAGCAACTCGGCCCCGGGCAATACCTCGCTGGGCCGTATCGGCGTGGGTTACGTGTATGCCGACTGGATCCCGCAGATTTCGTACCAGTCGCCCACCATCAAGGGCTTCCAGGGCACGATCGGCATCCTGCAGCCGCTGGATGAGTTCGATTTCTCAGGCGATGATCCCAATGGCACCGCCTATTCGGCCGGATCGACCCAGCACAGTTCGCCCATGATCCAGGGCAAGGTGACCTATGACTTCAAGATTGGTGGCCTGAGCGCGCGTATCTGGGCCAGTTTCCTGACACAGCACCAGCAGGACCTGATGGTCAGCCGGACAACGACCGTGCATACGGCCCTGCTTGAAGCCAATGGTGGCATTTATAACATGACCACCAGCAACACCGCGGATGTCTCCGTCATTCCGGGCGAAAAACATGGCGTCACGGCGGAAGCAGGCGAAATCGGCACGAAGCTGACCTATGGCGCGGCGCAGTTCGTGGGTTACTACTATCGTGGCAGTGGCCTGGGCACGACCGGCCTGTTCTTTGATGGTGTCGCCAGCAACGGGCGCAAGCGCGCATCGGAAGGCTACTATGTCCAGATGATGTATAACTTCACCAAGAAGTTCAAACTGGTCGGAAGCTATGGCGTCAGTAACCTCTACCTTGCCCCCGGCGAGAGCGATCCCGACCTTGTCCGCCGCAATGAATCGGAAGTGGGCGCGGCCTACTACAAGATGACCGACTGGCTGAACCTTGTGGCCGAATACGCCCATACCAGTTCCGCCGCCCATGGCCCGTACAAGGAAAGCGACAACAGTGCATCGGGCGGTATGATCCTGCTGTTCTGATGCCCGATTGCCCTTAAAACATCTGGCTGATTTTAAAGGATTTTTTGGTGAAGCTTTTTTCAAAAAGCTTCAGGGGAGACCGCCTTTTTGAAAAAAGGCGGCACCCGGGAACTTTTATCGGCAGGCTGTTTTGATACTCTGCCCTTCATGTGCCGGTTTCCACCATCATGGGAAACCACAGGGAAGGGAGATACATGTCCGCACCACCACGCTGGCCATTACGGGTCGGCCTTGTCGGCTATGGCTTTGCCGGGCGTACCTTTCACGCCCCCCTGATCAATGCAACGCCGGGGCTTGAACTGGCCGCCGTCTGTTCGCGGCAACGCGACGCGGTTTTGCATGACTGGCCCCAGGTGACGGTTACCCCCACCCCCGATTCCCTGTTCGCCCTGCCTGATCTGGACATGGTGGTGATCGCCACCCCGAACACGACCCATGCCGATCTTGCCATTGCAGCATTACGCGCCGGGTTGCATGTGGTGGTGGACAAGCCATTCACCACCACGCTGGAACAGGCGCGCACGGTGGCACGGGTCGCCCGTAAGCAGGGGCGGTTCCTGTCCGTTTTCCAGAACCGGCGATGGGACAGCGATTTCCTTGGCATCCGCAACCTGATTGCGACAGGGCAGGTCGGGCGGGTAACCGAACTGGAATCGCGCATGGACCGCTTCCGCCCACTGGTGCGTGAACGCTGGCGTGAAACGGATGCGGCGGGCAGTGGCCTGTGGTTCGACCTGGGGCCGCATCTGGCCGATCAGGCCCTGCACCTGTTTGGCCTGCCGGATCTTGTGCAGGCCAGCCTGGCGTCCTTGCGCGACAATGCCCGTGGCGATGACTGGGCGCAGGTCCTGCTGATATATGGGGAAAGGCGGGTCAGCCTGCATTGCAGCCTGCTTGCGGCATGGGCCGGTCCGCGCTTTGTCGTGCAGGGAACACGCGGCACGATCGTGAAACGTCAGGCCGACCAGCAGGAAAACCAGCTTCGTGCCGGAATGCGCCCCGGTGACCCTGGCTGGGGTGCTGACCCGGACGACATGCTTGTATTCGACGGCGCCGATACGCCGCGCGCGCTGCCTGCCCCGCCCGGCGACCAGCGTATCTATTATGCCATGCTCCGCGACGCGATCATGGGCCGGGGCCATAACCCCGTGCCCCCCATACAGGCCGTGGCACTGATGGCGGTCATGGAAACCTGTTTGGAATCCAGCCAGCGCCAGATGGCGCTTCCCCTGCCCCTGACGGAACGGGAAAGGCAGGACTGGTTACAGGGAACGCCGTAAAGTAAAAGAGCATTCACAAAACAACTGAAAAACGTAAGAAAGTTTTTTGGTGAAGCTTTTTTGGGGCCTGTTGGGGATTAGCGTGAATTGATGACTGCGGCTACGAGATAGATCATGGCCGAGAATGACCTGTCTGTCTTGTCGCTGCGCATGGCGATGCGCTTGAACTCCTTGAGTTTGCAGAAGAAGTTCTCGACAAGATGGCGCGCTTTGAACAGGGCTTTATCGAACGGGCGTCTGTCGAGGCGGTTTTTGCGCTGGGGAATGACCACACAGGCGCCTTGCGCGCGTATGCT
>NZ_NKUB01000049.1 GCF_003207895.1 Komagataeibacter swingsii | reverse complement strand
GTCAATGAAGACCAGACGCGTGGGATCTATATCGGTCTGATATCGCTTCCAGAACCTGCGCTTGCGCGCGACGTCAGGCCGGTCCTGCTCGCAGGGCAGGCGCATGAATCCCACCACACGCCACACAACCGCTGAACACGCCGTTGACAACGAGGCTATATATCTGGGAATGACCCGCGGCAGCGTGCTGTCAGCCAGCCGGACGCTGCTGGCGGCTTAGTGCTGTCGCGACCAGTGCCATCGTTGCATTCACGCCCAGAAGCAGGGTCGACACCACAGCCAGTGACGGATCCACCGAGAGGACCGCGCTATCCCACATCTGTTTGGGCAGCGTCGTTTTCATGCCCCCTGTCACGAACAGGGCTACGGTCAGTTCATCAAATGACAATGTAAAAGCGAACAGGAAAGCCGCCAGCAATCCCGGCATGACCAGTGGCAGGATAATCCGGAAAAACCGTTTATACGCTGGCGCGCCCAAGGTGGCTGCCGCCCGGTCATATTGCGGGTCGTAATAACGGAACGATGCGGACAGACTCATGACACAATAAGGAATCGACCCGATGACATGACCCAGCACGATCGCCATGTCACTGCCAATCATGCCCCAGCCGGAAAAGAACCGGTACAGGCTGACACCAATCGCGATATGCGGTGTCACCAGCGGCGCCATAAGCACGAACATGATCACGGCCGCCTGCCGTCGTGACAGGCGCGCAAGGCCTACGGCCGCCAGGGAGCCAATGGCTGTGGCAATCAGGGCACTGATCACCGCGACCCGCAGCGACCGCCATGCCGCCGTTACCCATAACGGGTCATGCAGGACGGTACGGTACCAGCGGAGCGACAGTCCTTTCGGCGGCCAGTCGAGCAGATCCCCACTGGTAAACGAGATCGATACGAGAATCAGGATTGGCAGGAACAGGAACACGAAAACCGCACCCGAAAACATCCCGGGCAGGAAACGGCACAGGCCACCCAACCGCTCGATGACCCGGTCGGATCCATGGCCCAGAACCGACAGTACACGCTCCACACCCCCACCGGCGCGCGGCGGGAAAAAACTGAAAAGCCGCGATAGTCCACCATAACAGACAAAGGTTGCGACAATCATGATGACACACAGGCACGCCGCAAAATGCCAGTTGAGTGTCTGCTCGACCTCGGCAATGATCAACTGCGGCATCAGGATGTCGCCCGCGCCACCGAGCAGTTCAGGCACGATGAAAAAGCTGGACGCCGCCATGAACACCAGCAGGAAGCCGGCCGAAAAACCCGGAGCGGATAACGGCAGGACAAGGCGCCACAAGGCGGTGCCCGCACCAGCGCCCAATGTCATGGCCGCTCGTGGCAACACGGGGCTGATGGCCAGCATGACCGGCAGGACATTCAGCATGAAAATGGGCAGCAGGCTGTGCGTCATGCCTAGCAGCACGGCCCCCCTGTTATACAGGAAATGCACCGGATGGCTGATCAGCCCGATCCTGAGCAGAAAGTCGTTCAGCGCACCATGATAGCCCAGTATGACAATCCAGCCGAATGTCCGGGCCATGAAGCTGGACCATAATGGCAGGATGATCAGCAGCATGAGCCAGCGTCGACGAGACGCGGGCTGACCCGCGACAAAGCGTACAACCGGATAGCCAAGCACGGCGGAGAAACCGGCGACCACCAGCGCACACAAAAGTGTCGTACCCAGCAGGCGCACGAAAACCGGCACGGAAAAGAAACGCTGGTAATGGACAGGCGATAACGACCCGCCATTGTCCGTTACACTGCCCCAGAATAACTGGAACAGGGGCACAACAAAGAAAATCATCAGATACACGACGGCCGGGGCGAGGAAACCCGCTCCCACCAGCCGCGCGCGCATGGATGTGGATTCCGTCATGGGGCACCGTTATCCAGCAGGGCAACCGTATTGCTGGCATTCCAGCACACGCCCACTGTCGCACCGACGTGTACGTCAGCCATATCGCTGCCGGAGAGGGCATCCACCAGCAATGACTGGCCCCATGGGGCCTCGACCCTGTAACGCGTGGTTGTACCCATGAAGAGAATATCGGATACGGTTACATCAATACGATTATCTTCCAGGCCCGTACCCGGCCCGATCCGCATGTTTTCGGGGCGAACCAGAAAAGCGGATGGATCCGTCATATCCGCACGCGGCCCCGCCAGGAACGGCGCCTGTCCTTCCGCCATGGCAAAGCGCCACCCGCCATGATCGGACACAATCGAGACAGGCTTGAAAATATTGGATTCCCCCAGGAAACAGGCGGAAAAAACACTGCGCGGCCGTGCATACAGCCGTTGCGGCGTCTCAACCTGTTCAATCCTGCCATGGTTCATCAGGCATATCCGGTCGGACATGGTCAGGGCTTCGTGCTGGTCATGGGTTACGTAAACGATTGTCGTGCCCAGTTCACAGTGCGTGCGCCGTATCTCGTCCTGCAACTGGTCACGCATGCGCTTGTCCAGCGCCCCGAGTGGTTCATCCATCAAGATAAGGGAGGGCCTGTAAACCAGGCACCGCGCCAGGGCGATACGCTGCTGCTGCCCGCCCGAGAGGGCAGCAGGCAGGCGGTCGGCAACATGACTCAGCCCCACGACTTCAAGAATATGCTCCACCCGCCTGCGGATTTCACCGCCTGGCACATGGCGCTGCTGCAACGGGAAGGCAATGTTCTGGAAAATCGACATATGCGGGAACAGGGCGTAGTTCTGGAACACGACACCGATGTCACGCCGATTGGGCGGCAGGCGGGTTGCGTCCGTCCCGTCAATCCAGATAGACCCGCAGTCCGGTGTCGCAAGCCCTGCGATCATCATGAGCAAAGTGGTCTTTCCCGAGCCTGATGGCCCCAGCAGAGAGACGAATTCGCCCCTGCACACCGTCAGGCTGGTGGGAGCAAGGGCTGTAAAGTCACCATACTGCTTGCCTACGGCATCAATGACCAGTGCGTCGTGCTGTCCGTTCATGAGGCAAGCCACTCCAGAAATCGTTCCATGACCATATCCCGGTTGCGAACCCAGTACAGGCTGTTCGTCATGACGCCTTTTTCATGGTTTGAAGGATAGGTCGGCAGCGTTATGGCAATGGAAGGGTCAATATGGTCGTATGCTTCCGGTATGACCGGCCCGTTCGCCAGGAAGCGCGTCCAGGCGGCCTGCCTGCGGGCGTCACTGACAAAACTCAGGAAACGCCGGCACAGATCGACCTTGGGGCCGCCACGCAGGATCATCCAGTAATCGACACCCCATATATTGCCCTCCCACGATATGCCGACCGGCGCGCCGGCATGGGCGGCAATGGCGGCACGCGCGTTCCATATCGGCACCATGTCCACTTCGGCCGATGCGATCATGTTCGTGCCCTGCGCACCACTGGACCACCATGCCATGACATGAGCGCGAATACGGTCGAGGCAGCGGAAAGCCCGGTCGAGATCAAGCGGGTACAGATGCGCCGGATCGACCCCATCGCCCATCAGGGCCAGTTCCAGCATGTCCATGGGGTCGCGCCGCAACCCGCGTGCGCCGGGATAGCGCGTGGTATCCCAGAAATCCTGCCACCCATGCGGCGGTCTGTGTCCTAGCCAGCGATCCGTGCGCCAGGCGCAGACTGTTGAATAGACATCGGAACCGATGCCGTATTCGGTCCGATATTGCGGCGGAATGGTGGAAACAGCCGGATCATGATCCAGCCCATGCCGCTCCACCGCATTGTTATCAACCAGTTTCTGCAGGGCGGTACCGGTCATCGCGCCTGCTATATCCCACAGATAGCTGCGATCCTGAACCATCATCAGGATTTCAGCCGTGGGTTCGGCGCTTGATGTCACGGGCAGGACATTGATGCCTGTCTCACGGGTGAAGGGTTCATAAAATGCCTGGGTCCAGCCCGCACGAAAGGACCCGCCCGGGTCGCGCAGTACAATCGTGTTTGACAGGTCCGCCCCCATCGCGCGCGCGGCAAGGCCACAAGTTCCCAATGCAGCCATACCGCCCATAAAGGCACGCCGGCCCGCAATCCTCTTCACCATGGGGCCTCCGTATCAGGAAAACAGGGCCGTGCGATCGATCAGCCCCTGGGCATACATCATTTCCGTCGTTTCCCCGATCCGCCGCAGGGCCGCCTGATCGGGATCGAGCAGGGGAAGACGCACACCGCCAATATCAGCACCCGCCATGCGGAACATCGCCTTCATCGGGCCGGGATTCACATCGGAAAAAATGGTATCCAGAACAGGCAGCAGCCGACGCTGCGCCGCTATGGCGGCCCCGGTCTCGCCCTTCGCTGCCAGTTCATACATCCTGACCCAGTAAGCAGGCAGAAGGGACGCGCTGGCAATAATGCCCCCGCATGCGCCGAGCGCCATATGGGTCGGGAACAGGCCATCCTCGCCACTGAGCAGGGCAAAATCGGCACTGACACCAGCCGCAACCTCATTGAAATGCGCAACATCGGTGTTACATGCCTTCATGCCCACGATCGCGCCATCCGCTTCCAGCGCCACGATGGTCTGCGGCGTCAGGCCTACGCCCGTGCGGTAGGGAATGTCATAGGCAAGCACGCGGTTTTTTACATCCCGCGCATAGGATGCAAAGTAACGACGCATGCCATCCTGGGAACCGCGTGCATAATAAGGTGTAATGACCAGAAGCCCGTCGGCGCCCACATCGGTAAAGGCCCGACCGGCATCAACCGCATCGGCATAACCGGTGGACAATACCCCCGCGACAACCGGCACCCGGCCAGCGGCGGCCTTTACGGTCGTTGCCACCACACGCTGCCGTTCGCTAGCGGACTGGGCCGTATATTCACCTGTCCCGCCAATGGGCACGATGCCGCTAGCACCCTCCCTGATGAGAAAGTGGACAAAGTCTGTCAGTCGCGCCTCATCTATCGCCCCATCGGGCTGCATTGGCGTGGGAATGGCTGGCATGATGCCACGAAAGAGCGGTTTAGGCATTCGATCCCCCGGTTAAGGCAACCCGTGGCTGCGGCAGGTCTTTCAATATAATTATTCTTTTATCAGAACATTTTCCACTATGATATAATTATTTTGATAAATTAACGAAGACAATGTAGCCTCTGCACACAGCCTCCCCTGGCGGCAGGCAGGATGACAGAATCCGGGACCACAAACGTGACTGATCAAACCATTTTGCAGCGTGTTACCCAAATCGTCGGGCCTTCCAATATCCTGACCGGCACCGACATGGATCCCTTCGTGACCGACTGGCGCGACCGTTACCATGGCAGGGCATTGTGCGTGGCGCGGCCTGGCAATGTACAGGAAGTCGCGGCCCTGATGCAGCTCAGCGCAAGGGAGGGGATTCCTGTCGTGCCGCAGGGCGGCAATACGGGTCTGTGTGGCGCCGCTACGCCAGATGACAGCGGGCAGGCCATGGTCATCCGGCTTGACCGCATGAACCGCATCCTGGCCATCAGCGCCCTTGATTCCATGATCCGGGTGGAGGCGGGGTGCGTGCTCCAGACCCTGCAGGAAACCGCGCGCAGGCATGGCCTGTATTTTCCCCTATCCCTCGGGGCGGAAGGGAGCTGCCAGATCGGCGGTAACATCGCAACGAACGCAGGTGGCACCAGTGTGCTGCGTTATGGCGCGATGCGCGACCTTGTTCTGGGCCTGGAAGTCGTGCTGCCCGATGGCACGATCTGTGACTGGCTTTCACCCATGCGCAAGAACACGACAGGCTATGATCTGAAGCAGCTATTCATTGGCGCGGAAGGCACGCTGGGGCTTATTACTGCCGCATCGCTCAAGGTCTTTGCGGCACCCCGCCAGTGCGTGACCTGCATGCTGACGCTGGATACGGTCGAGCAGGCGTTGGATATCTTCGCACGGCTGCGCGCCACGCTGGGGGAACGCATTTCATCCTTCGAGATCATGAACAAGACGCAGGTGGATGTCGTACTGCAGTACACACAGGGCAACACCTATCCCTTTGCCACGGTTGCGCCATGGAGCCTGCTGATCGAAGTGACCGACACCCTGCCCGGCACCGACCTGCTGCCGTGCGTGGAGGACGCGCTGGCCGCCTGCATGGAAAATGACCTGATGACCGATGCCGTCATTACCGCCAGCGAGGCGCAGGCCCAGGCCCTGTGGCGCCTTCGGCACAGCGTATCGGAAGGCAACAAGACAGCAGGGATCAGCGTTGCCCATGACACCGCCGTGCCGCTGAGCCGTCAGGCCGATTTTGCAAGATTGACACAGGAGCGCCTGCGCGCCGCCTTCCCCCATGACCCGATGCCCATGCTGGGCCATCTGGGTGACGGGAACATTCATGCCGTCGTGATCCTGAACCGCGAGGAGTATGCCGATGATGACCAGCGCAAGGCCGCCATCCGGCAGATCAATGATATCGTTGATGACGTAACGCTGTCGCTCGGCGGGGTCATCAGTGCGGAACATGGCGTGGGGCAGGGCAATGTCCGCCGTCTGCTGGCAGGGCGGGGCGAAAACGATGTCCGGATGATGCAGAAGATCAAGATGGCCTTAGACCCCGACTGGCGCATGAATGCCGGCAAGTTGTTCGCCCCGCCGACTGACGGTATATCCTGACACCAGCAGGTGCCATCCATCCTTAAAGGACATACCCGTTTCATGCATACCGGTCTGGATAATGCCACGGACATACCCCGAACCGAGGCCTGTGACATTGGTCCACGGATCCGTCAGTTACGATATGAACGGAACTGGACGCTGGCACAGGTCAGTGAACGGACCGGCCTGTCCCTGTCGGCCATATCCAAGATTGAACGCGGCGAACTGTCTCCCACCCTGGCCAGCCTGAACAAGCTGGCCAAAGGCTTTGAAATCGACATTGTCACGCTGATCTCCATGACCGGCGCGAGTACCCCTTCTTCTGGCCGCCGCACCATCACCCGCGCTGGCGAAGGACTGCATCATCTGACAGCAACCTGCGACAATACATGGCTGGCATCCGAAATCCGCAACAAGCGCATGCTCCCCATCCACACGCATGTCATGGCGCGCGATCCGGCTGAATATAGCGAGTGGCAGACCCATAATGGAGAGCTGTTCGTCATGGTTCTGGAGGGCACGCTCGTCATTCACTCAGAACTGTACGAAGTCGTGACCCTGGAAAAGGGCGACAGCATTTATTACGACGGAAAAATGGGCGTGAAATGGACATCCGCCGGCATGCATCCCGCCGAAGTCATCTGGGTTTACGCCTGAATACGGCAATCGGGCAAAGGACATGTTATTTATTTGTAATGATATATGCGCCGCCTGAACCGTTCTGCATCTGACGGGCATTGGCCCATCTGGTAGATGGCGTGGAATGGATGATGGGCACGACATATCATGACTGTAGCGCACCAACAGGTTTGGAACTGCGGGACATACGATTTGGAACCCCACAGAACACATTCTTAGAGAGGTATAAGAGGTCGATCAGACCTCTTTTTTTATATCCTGCTGGTCAGGCATAGGGTCAGCGGGTTCGGCTGGCAGGACAGGACAGGATAGGACGGCAACGGTTCAAACTGCCGTGGTGGCCGTCCATCGCTGGCATCCAGTTCATGCACCAGCAGTCGGGCTGCGATCGCCTGGGCATAGACTTCCTGTATCACATCATCCCGCGCCCATAGCTGGCGCGTCAGCACGTCAATGCGCTGTATGTGGTCAGCAATCAGTTCACGGGTCTAAGGGCAGGTCATTCCATGACGCGGAATGGCTTCCGATGCGATAAATGTGCTTATCGGAGAGCTTCATGATTCCTCGCTACTGTGATCGAGCAGCCTCGGCTGCAATATGCGCGGCGAATGACGCCACGAACGATTTCAAGCTGGTGAGATCCGACATGTCTTCATACTCACCAGTCGTTACGGCCGAGCGCGGCGACGCCAAAACACATGCAGCGGTATAGAGGCTTTCAAGCGCAAGCTTCTTGCAGAGGATATCGTATCGATCGAGATACGAGGCACCCCTGAATTCCTCGAAAATTGGGAAATGCTGCGAAGATTCACGCTTAGAGGGTCGACGTGACTTGTCAGCGTCTTCCACCATCACAAGCCAACCTACGAAGGGGCGGGCTGTGTCAGTGCCAAATGAAGGACCAACGTGGCTCTTCATCTCGACTGCGGCAATCAACCTGCCATCAAGAATCACGAGGATGTCCCAGAGCTTTGTTGGCCGGAAAAAGCCCGGCAGCGTTAGAACACTGCGCCGACGATAAATCTTAGCATGTGCCAGCCCATTTGCCTGCACAAGGTCGATCATCAATGCTGTGAACCCATCCATCGTGTTGCCGGCAGTGACCGCGCCACGCTCACCAGTATCTACCGTTCCAGCTTCAATCTTGGCTTCAAGTGCTTTCTGACGATTACCCCAAAATGCCATCGTTGCATTACGGGCTTTCGCCTCATAATCCGTTAAATCCAGACCCATTACTTTTCATCATCCTCAAGTGTAACTCTGTCCTGAACGGACAATCCGTATAATTCAAAAGCGAGTTTGTTGCATGCCTCAGCGTCGCCCGCTTTAGCAGCCTTTTTGAGAGCTTGTCGCATCTTCGGAGAGACGTCCTTCCAGTCAGGCAGGCGAATGCGCCTCAGATATTGCGCCTGAAACCGAAGGTACCCGCCGCGCATGCGCGTTGAGTAGGTCGCGACAAACAGCCTTGCAATGCCGGAAAGAAGCACCGCCTGAAGAGCGCGCATTTCCCAAGTGTCCGACGTGATAAAATACAGATTATGGTGAGGGTAGAGACAGCCTTCTTCGTAGACAATGTGGGGTGCCCCTTTAATATCGGGAATAAGTAACTTGGGCTTGCAGACTAGTTCGGGGTAAATCCTATCGATAGTCCGATACCAATTTTCCGGAGCTTTCCGGGCTACATGCCGCGCAGCAATTTGATCGCGCCGTGCATTAAGATAATGTTTTAGCTTCGGAAATTGGTCGAGCTTCACAAGCTTACCGTCATCGCCAAATGGATTGACTACTCCAAGACCACGCCATTTTACGTTTCCGTCCATAATATCGCGCGTCATCACGAGCGGCAACTTACGACTGGCCTCCACATCAAGCCCGTCAAACTCTCCGATAAACGCTTTATCTGCTCCAGTCGCAACGCCAATACCGACTTTGCACCCCACATCCTCGATAAGGGGAAATTTTGATTCGATCTTACGCACCAAAGCCAAGCGATCCGAGGATTCTATAATCCATGGCTCTGAACCCGACGTAAAAGACTGCAATTCCTTCACGCCGGAATCCGACGAAGGCTTTTGCGCCGAGCAAAGAATAGCGGCAAGTTGTGCTAAAAAACTTTTAGAAATATCCGGCCTATGGGCGATGCGTGTGTGCCCAGATTTCTCACGGCCAATAATAGTGATCGCAGGATATGCTACAACCTCCTGATGAAAGGCTGGAGTATTCACCATATCTACATAAATACTAAGGTGGAACCCGTCCGCGACCATTTCACGAAGGGGACCGCCGTAACGGTTCTTCATCCAACGATCAGCGCAGATAAAACCGAGCTGTCCCTTTTTCTCCAGCAGGCTCAATGAGCGCTCGATAAATGGAATATAGATATCAGCGCGGTCATATATAGTTTGATAACGTGCGCGATATTCTGCCATGAGCACGTCAGGGATAAGTTCCTGCCGCACATATGGTGGGTTACCGACAACCACATCGAACTTGCCCGAAATGGGCATGAGCAGGAAATCACCTTGCACGAGCCATTGATCGGCAAGGTTTTCGGCATCTCTCAGCCCAACATCGGCCGCGCGCAATTTCTGGACAACAAGAGCATGGGTTCGATCAAATGATGCCTGGTGAAGTTCCACCGCCCGAATTGCGTCAATCAGAGAATTGAGTGCAGCGCCACTCCGCTTCCACGCGACGAGCAATCGGTCAATTGACGGAAGAAGGAAATCGCCAAAACCGAAAGATGGCTCCAATAACCGAAACGTGTGAAGGGGCGCTGAGGCATCGTAGCCAACGAGGTCGAGAATGAATTCAACGACTTCGCGCCGCGTGAAAATCGCTCCACGCTTTTCAATGCCCGCATTTGCCATCGTATCCAGTGCTTCAGTGACCGAGCATAAATTGGGGAGAGATGGCTCACGCAGTACGGTCGCAAGATTGATCTTCGCCATTAACTTCCTTGATGTCCGTTTTGCCATCGCAAGCCTGAATCTCTTGTGCCTGATCGGAAGCCATACGTCGATCAGTTTCGGTCCAAGGTAAGCATCCGACGAGGACCACAGGCATGCGTCAGGCCGCCTGTGTATGATTGGCGTGACGGGTGTTTTTCCAGTTCCAGGGGAGCAGTTCGTGCAGGCGTGAGACGGGCTGGTCGTTGATCCGGGCGAGAACGTCGGCGAGCCAGGCCTGGGGATCGACGTCGTTGAGCTTTGCGGTGACGATGAGGGAATACATATCGGCCGCGCGCTGGCCGCCCCGATCGGAACCGGCGAACAGCCAGGCTTTTCTGCCAAGGGCGATGCCGCGTAGTGCGCGTTCAGCGGCATTGTTGGTCAGGCAGATCCGTCCGTCGGAGAGGAACCGGGTAAAACTCTCTGGCCTGCGCAGGATATAGGTCATGGCTGTGGCAACGGGGGTCTTCTTCAACAGGCGGGTGCAACTTTCGCGCATCCAGGCGAGGAGGCCATCGACCATGGGAGCGATGCTTTCTTGTCGCACAGCGAGACGCTGCGCCGACGTTGCACCATTGATGGCGCGCTCAGCCTCAAAGATTGCGTCGATCCTGCGCACGGCCTCCACAGCAAGAGGTGCGCGGCCGAGTTCGGCCAGCCTGAACAGGCCGCGTCGGGCATGCGCCCAGCAGCCCGCCGGCATGACGGGTGCCGGTTTGCGGTCGGCGTCGAACAGCCGGTTGTAGCCGCCATAGGCGTCGGATTGCAGGATACCGCTCCAGCCATCGAGATGCTCCGTGGGATGTTCGCTCTTGCGGTCACGGGAGTAACGGAACCAGGCCGCGGGCGGTGCGGGGCCGCCGAATGGCCGGTCATCGCGCACATAGGTCCACAATCGCCCGGTCACGGTGCGGCTTTTCGCCAGCACC
>NZ_NKUB01000048.1 GCF_003207895.1 Komagataeibacter swingsii | reverse complement strand
ATTTCTCTGTGCTTTAAAGCACGCCTGTGAGATTTGGATCTGATCCGCTGATCACCATACTGGCCAGTGGCTTCTGAAAGGCCACATCAACAGGCCTTACAGAAGACCGCACACGATCACACGTCAATATGGGTCAGAAAACTCTTGCATAACGGACGGCAACCACAGAAGAGAAATCCCTTTCTGATTCCCCAATGTCTGCATGAGGCGACTATCGCCTGTCCATTTGTTCCATCAAACGAAACATTCGTGTGTTCCAAAGGACGAAAAAGCCAAACGGAAGAGAGGTTATCGAAATATAGCCTGTGTGGTAGGGTTCTGCTTCAGGAAACAGGGATTTTTCTCAAATATGAAATTGCGGCAACTTGGCAAGAGTGGCCCTCAGGTATCCGAAATCGGTCTTGGGTGCATGAGCATGTCCGGCATGTATGGTCCGGCTGATCGGAAAGAAAGCATCGCTACCATCCATGTCGCGCTGGACGCTGGGATCACGCTTCTCGACACCGGCGATTTCTATGGCATGGGCCATAACGAGATGCTGATCGGTGAGGCGATCAGGGATATTCCTCGCGACAGATTCCTCGTCAGCGTCAAATTTGGTGCGATGCGCGACCCGGGTGGCAACTGGGGTTCCTACGACGCACGGCCTGCCGCCATGAAGAACTTCCTGGCCTATACCCTGCAACGGCTCGGGCTTGATCATGTCGATATCTACCGGCCTGCACGGCTGGACCCGGCAGTGCCTGTTGAAGAGACGATTGGCGCCATCGCCGAGATGGTTCAGGCCGGTTATGTCCGGCATATCGGTCTTTCGGAAGTTGGCCCGGAAACCATCCGGCGCGCGGCTTCCGTCCATCCGATCAGCGATCTTCAGATTGAATATTCGCTGATTTCACGTGGCATCGAGGACAAAATTCTTCCTGTCTGTCGTGAACTCGGCATCGGCATAACAGCGTATGGCGTGCTCGCGCGTGGTCTGATCAGCGGGCACTGGCAAGGGGCAAAGGGGCCAGGGGACTTTCGGGTTCGTAGCCCCCGCTTTCAGGAAGGCAATGTCGAGCGTAATCTGGCTCTCGTGGAGACATTGCGCGGAATTGCAGCCACCAAAGACGCAAGCGTGGCCCAGCTGGCAATTGCCTGGGTGGCGGCACAGGGTGACGATATTGTACCACTTGTAGGAGCCCGCCGGCGCGATCGGCTCTCCGAGGCGCTGGGGGCGCTTGATCTTGCGCTGACGCCGGACGATCTGGCTGCTATCGAGAAGGCTGTTCCCAAAGGGGCCGCAGCCGGGGAACGCTACGATCCGAAACAGATGGCAGTACTCGACAGCGAGAAATCCGGGCTCATCGAAGGTTAGAAGTAAGATATGGCCGGTTCAGGGATGAATGTCTCAACGAAACGTTGCTCACGTCCCTGATGCATGCCTGCCAGATTCTGGCTGACTGGCGGGCAGACTACAATACGGTGCGCCCGCACATCCCCAACTGGATGGCAAACACCGGACCCGGTCGCCAGACAAGGGTCTCGAGGGCATGGCAGAACGGCATGATAATCTGGATAATGAAGCCAGACGGAACTCACCAGATGTATGAATGATCTACGTAGCAGTCCCGTAGATTTTGAGGATGAATCTCCTGTAGCTTCCCGGTATGGGTTCTGAGCGGGGGCGTAAGAAAAAATGGTATATGCCCCGTTCCTGTCTCACAGTCTGGACCTTCTCTGCCGTGACCATTTTGCCGACATTGTCATACCATGGTGCAGATCAGGCTGACTGCCAGTCCGTTCCGGGCCGAAATCGCGCCAGGCGAACCCGTCGGCTTCGTCGTCTGGCGCGTGTCAGGACCCTGAAATGGCAAAGAACACTCATGTATTGCTCGGGGGCTGTGCTGATCGGGATTATTTCCGTGATCTTTGCCCATCTGGGGGATGCGGCGGCCGATCTGCGTTACCACATCGTCGCCCTGAATGCCTGGTCCATGCTTCTGATTGCACCGCTTGGACTCGTCGCCATTACCTGGTTGACGCGCCTGCTGTTCAATGGTGCCCAAGGCTCGGGTATCCCCCAGACAATTGCAACATTGCATATGCATAATTTCATGCTGGTGGACCGAATTCTGACATTGCGCATTGCGCTCGGCAAGATCCTGATGACATGCCTCGGTCTGATCTGCGGCGCCTCAATCGGTCGTGAAGGACCCAGCGTCCAGATCGGGGCGTCCATCATGCATGCGTTCTCGCGGGCCATGGGTCAGCATAATGACGTCACCCGACACGGTATGATCCTGGCGGGCGGAGCCGCCGGCATGGCTGCGGCCTTCAACACGCCCCTGGCCGGAGTTGTATTCGCCATTGAGGAACTCGCCCATTCCTTTGAACAGAAATCGTCAGGACGGACACTGACCGTCATCATCTTTTCCGGGATCACCGCGATTGCCCTGCTGGGGAATTATACCTATTTCGGTCGCACCAGTGCCTCCATCCCGGTTGGTGTCGCATGGTTGGCCGTTCTGGTGTGTGGTGTAAGCGGTGGGCTGGCAGGTGGCCTTTTTGCCCGCCTTGTCATCAGGCTGTCAAAAGGATTGCCTGGATCACTTCGTCCGTTTGCAGCACGTTTCCCTCTCGGGTTTGCTGCTCTATGCGGTCTGCTTCTGGCCCTGATCGGACTGGCATCCGATGGTGCAACCTATGGTACGGGCTATCTCCAGGCGCGGGGGATCGTGGATGGCAGCCTCCATTATCCCGCGTCCTTCTTTCTCCTGAAGTACCTTTCCATGCTCATCACCTTCTGTTCGGGGATACCCGGGGGCATGTTTGCACCATCTCTTGCCATTGGCGCCGGAATGGGCGGATGGATCGAGCAGTTCCTGCCCCATACATCTCCAGGCGCGGTCGTTCTGCTTGGGATGGCGGCATATTTCTGTGGCGTTGCCCAGTCCCCCCTCACGGCGACGATCATCGTAATGGAAGTATGCGATAACCAGCAGGTCACGCTGGCGCTTCTCGCGACTGCGTTTCTGGCGTTCGGGGTCTCGCGCACGGTCTGCCCGCATCCGCTTTATTCCGCCCTCGCCGCGGGGTTCATGGAGAAGACGGAACGGAAGGCAGGTCAGGAAAAAACACTTTCAAGGCAGGAAACTGATCCCTCCTGAACCGGGACCCGGGTTGCAGATGCAGTATTCCGAGCCAGAGAACCGTCAGTCAACGGAAGAAGACACGATGCTGCAGCAGGTGCCGAACCGGAAACCACCACCGGAACAGACCGGGAGTTCCTGCAGTCTGGTTTTCCTGGCATCAGCGTCAATCCTGATCGGGCTTGCGACCGGTGCAATCTGTGGGGTCTTCCGCCTGTTTCTTAAAGGGCTGGAAACCGCGCGAACGGATCTGGCTCTCCGGTTTCTGCATGGTTCTCCGTGGGAGGGTTGCTTTCTGGTCGTGGGGGTTGCCCTGGCGGCCCTTGTCGCAGTGGAAATGGTGCGCCGTTTTGCGCCGCTGGCATCAGGCAGCGGTATTCCCCATGTCGAGGCCGTGCTGTCGGGCGTCGCGGTCCCAGCGCCATGGGTGCTCATCCCGGTCAAGTTCATTGGTGGTCTGCTGGCGATTGGAAGTGGACTGGCCCTGGGACGCGAAGGGCCAAGCGTGCAGATGGGTGCCGCGGCAGCCAATACGATCGGACGACTGCTCTCTCTGGGGCAGGCGGACTGTCGCGCTCTCCTCGCCGCTGGCGCAGGAGCCGGTCTTGCAACGGCCTTCAATGCGCCTGCTGCAGGTGCCGTTTTTGTCCTGGAAGAACTGGTGGGACGGTTTGAAGCCAGAATGGTGTGTGCGGCACTCGGGGCGTCCATTTCAGCCATTCTGATCAGTCGTGGCATCCTGGGCGGCCAGCCTGATTTCATCGTGTTCCATCAGGTCCTGCCTGAAGCGATCGCGAAGCAGCTATTCTTTGTCATGACCGGTCTCATGACCGGTCTGCTGGCGGTTGGATATAACCGGACAATTCTTGCGGCACTGCGCCTTGCCGACCGTCTGCCTGTCAGCATACCCGTCAGGGCCGTTCTGATTGGTGGTCTGGCTGGACTTGTTGTGTGGCTTGATCCGCATCTGGCAGGTGGAGGGGACTGGATTACCCAGGCAGCGATAAATAATACGATAAGCTGGCGTATTATCCCTGCCCTGTTCGTTTTCCGGTTGATCTTCGGTGCGATTTCCTATGCTGCCGCAACACCAGGAGGACTATTTGCACCCATGCTTGCCCTGGGGGCACTGTCCGGATTGGCCTGCAGCTTTGTGGCGCAGATACTGAGCCCGGATACAGCGCTGGCGGCCACGCCATTTGTGATTGTCGGCATGGCCTCCATGTTTGCGGGATCCGTTCGATCGCCCTTGACGGGCATTATCCTCGTCATGGAAATGACCGGATCGTCCGATCTTGTATTGCCGCTTCTGTCTGGAAGCTTCGCGGCAATGGTAGTGGCAGGAGCGCTCGGCGATACACCGATCTACGAGGCGCTGAGGCTCAGGGCAGCAACCGGAAGACGCTGAAATTATCACCTTTTGGAATACCTGTTTCATAAGGAATCATTCAGACCGGGATGCGGATGACGGATAGAGCCTGCGGGCGACCCGTTCCATGGTCAATCCCTGCACGATAATGGTGAACACTACCACGCCGTAACAGACAGGCAGCAGCAGATTGCGCAATTCACCGGGTGGCAGTCCAAGCGCCAGCGAAACCGAGATGCCGCCACGCAGGCCGCCCCAGGTCAGGATACCCAGAACACGGCCACGCTCCCATTGCCGGAGATGAACCGGGAGGGTGGAAAACAGCACGCTCAATGCCCGCACGGCGATGGACAGCGGGATCACGGCAAGCGTTGCCAGCACCGTAAACAGATGCGGCGTGATCTCCAGTATTTCAAAGCCGATAAGCATGAACAGCAGGACATTCAGCACTTCGTCAATCAGGGTCCAGGCGATATCGAGTTCCTTGCGGGACGCTTCATCGAAAACGGAATGGCTATAGCTTGTTCCGAAACACAATCCGGCCACGACGACAGCAATCGCGCCTGACATGCCAAGGTGGTTGGCAATGCTGAAGGTTCCGGTCGCCAGGGCCAGTGACGTCAGCAGATCGATATGCGGATCCCGCTGCCCCTTGAGCACACGAAGCGCAATCCACCCCGTCAGTGCGCCCAGCAGGCCGCCACCAAGCGCCTCGCGGCAGAAGCTGAGGGCAATCCCGGAGGCGGCTACGCCCTGACTGTCTCCGGTCGCCAGTCCGATCGTCACACCGAAAATGACGACCCCGACACCGTCATTGAACAGGCTCTCGCCCGCGAAAATGGCCTGAAGCGGCCCCGGCAGCCCCAGGCGCTTTAACATCCCCACGACCGAAACCGGATCAGTAGGCGCGAGAATGGCGCCGAGCACGATGCACCATGTAAAGGGAACAGCGTGGCCCAACAGCGGAAAAACACTCCAGGCCGCGCCCGCCAGAAAGGCCACGGCCAGAACAGTCCCGAGAATGGACAGGGCTGTCACGGACATCAGTTTCGCACGCAGGTGTCCGACATCAACCTGCATGGCTCCGGCAAAGAGAAGAAGTGACAGCGCACCATTCAGAAGCGCCGCGGGTAGGTTGATGACCCCCAGCACAGACCGCGGCAGGGCCTGAAGATCATAGGCCGGGATCAGCAGGTTCAGAACCATGACCAGCAGGGAAGTCAGCAACGAGAAGATCAGAACGCCGATCGTCACGGGAACGCGAAGCGTGTGGTGATTGAGAATGCTAAAGGCAGCGGCAAGCACGAGAAGCAGGGCGATCAGGTTGATGGTATCCATGGTATGATCGCTGGCCTTTCTGGCGTTTCGCGTCAAGAAAAACCGGTGCTCTCTTTTATGGGCCGGGATCTGTCAGAAGGACGGATATTCACAAAAGGTTACCGGTTCTGGCACCCCGAGCGGAATGCCCGCCATCACTGATCCGCCCTAGCCTGAGCGCATTGGTGACGACGGTGACGGAAGACAGCGCCATGGCGGCACCTGCGATCATCGGCGATAGCAACAGTCCGAATACCGGGTAGAGGACGCCTGCCGCAACCGGAATGCCGATCCCGTTGAACAGAAACGAGAAGGCAAGGTTCTGCCGGATATTGCGCATGATCGCGTGCGCCAGTTTTCGGGCGCGGACCAGCGCACCCAGGCTGCCATGGGCCAGTGTGATGCCTGCGCTCTCGATGGCGACGTCAGTCCCTGTTCCCATGGCGATACCTACGGAAGCCGCCGCGAGAGCCGGCGCGTCGTTCACGCCGTCTCCCGTCATCGCCACATGGCGGCCGACACTCTCCAACTGTCTGATGATATCGGCCTTGTCGTGGGGCTTCAGCCCGGCGTGTACCTCTGCAATGTTCCCGGCAGCCTGTGCCACAGCTCTTGCAGTCGTCTCGTTATCACCAGTCAGCATGACGATGCGCATCCCGTCATCATGCAGCGCCGCTAACGCAGCTTTCGTGTCTTCCCGCAGCGGATCGGCCACGGCAATCGTCCCCGCTACTTTCCCGTCTATCGCAACAAACATGACCCCCGCGCCGGACTGACGATATCGCGTTGCATCTGCCTCCAGCGGAGCGGGATCTGCCCCACTCTGCTTGAGCCTTTCGGCATTGCCGATCACTACCTGACGCCCGCCTGCCGTGCCGCTGACGCCTAGGCCGGGCTGTGAGCCGAAATCGCTGACCTGCACCAGCGTGCCATGGCGCTCCTTCAGTGCCCGGACCACTGCCTGGGCCAGCGGATGCTGGGACTGCGCTTCGACTGAGGCCGCCAGGCGCAGCACATCGTCCTCCTGCCACTCTGGCGCAACGTCGAGGGCGATCAGCCGGGGATGTCCTTCCGTGAGCGTGCCGGTCTTGTCCACCACCAGGGTGTCCACCTTGTCCAGTGCCTGCAGGGCCTCGGCATTGCGCACCAGAACGCCCTCACGCGCGCCGCGCCCGGTGCCAACCATGATGGACATCGGCGTGGCCAGTCCCAACGCGCAGGGACAGGCGATGATCAAAACGGATATGGCATTGAGCAGGGCATGGCCGAAGCGCGGCGCGGGACCGACAAAATACCACACGACGAAAGTCACGAGGGATATACCCAACACCAGCGGGACGAACCAGTCCGACACGCGATCGGCGATGCTCTGGATCGGCGCACGACTATGCTGTGCTGTGGCAACCATTGCCACGATGCGGGCAAGCATGGTGTCGCTGCCGACCGCCCGTGCCTCGATTTCCAGGCTGCCAGTGCCGTTAATGGTGCCACCCGTCACCGCATCGCCCGGTTTCTTCGCCACGGGCGCAGGCTCGCCGGTGATCATCGCTTCATCCACACTGGACGCGCCGTTCAGCACCTTGCCATCGACAGGGACGGATTCACCGGGCCGAATGCGGAGACGGTCGCCTGTCGCGATATCTTCGACCGCAACATCGTTTTCCTGGCCGTCAGCGCCAATGCGATGCGCCTGTTTCGGCGTGAGATCCAATAGCGCGCGGATCGCGTTGCCGGTTGCGGCGCGAGCGCGCAGTTCCAGCACCTGTCCAACCAGCACGAGTGCCACCACCACGCCCGCGGCCTCGTAATAGACCGGAAGGCTGCCGTCAGGCATCCGGAAGGTCACGGGAAAGGCGTCGGGAAAGATCGTTGCCACGAGGCTGTAGCCAAAGGCCGCACCCACACCGAACATGATCAGGGTAAACATGTTGAAATGGCCGGTGCGTAGTGAGGTGAGACCGCGCTGAAAGAATGGTAACCCGGCCCAGCAGACGGCAGGCAGCGTGAGCGCGAGTTGCACCCATGGCGACAGCACAGGCGGCACAAGATGCAGACCGACATCGCCTCCCATGGCGATGAGCATGAGCGGAATGGCAAGCACCCCGGCCACGATCAGGCGGCGCGTAAAATCTCTGAGTTCGGGATTTTCCTCATTGTGCCCGGTCGGATCCTCCGGCTCCAGTGCCATGCCACAGAGCGGGCAGTCTCCGGAGTGATCCTGCCGGATCTGCGGATGCATGGGACAGGTCCAGATTGTGTGGTTTCCGGCAAGAGAGGGCATTTCGTTCGTGGACGTATGATGGTCATGGCCGGTATTGCTGCCCGATTTCTGACCATGTTCCATTTCTGGCATCGCCGGAGCAGTACCAGTTTTCTCTGCAGGTTCCAGCGCCATGCCGCACTTAGGGCATTTTCCCGGATGCGTTTCCCTGATTTCCGGGTGCATCGGACAGGTCCACGCCGTCTGGCCTGCCAGGGACTGGTCATGGGTAATGGACGCCTCGTCCGCCACGAAAGCTGCGGGGTCTGCCCCGAATTTCCGCTGGCAGTGTTCACTACAAAAATAATAATCGTGTCCATCATGCAGCGTGTGAAATTTTGCTGTCACAGTATTCACACTCATGCCACAGACCGGATCATGTACGGTTCTGGGCACCATCATCTGCCGATCATCCTGTCTGGTATCCGTCATGCGTGTTTCCCCGGTGGAAGCGGCTGAATTTCAGACTGCGATGGAACAGGCATTGAAACCATGTCACAGCACAGACAATGAAACGACCACTTTGTCGAGACAGTTGCCCGCATACCGGTGATCCCCCAAAAGAGCATACATTCAGCGATTACATGATCGTCAGCAGGCATTGACCTACGTCGCTGTTACAATCAGTGTCTGGAATGAACGTAATCTTAGCTTCTGGACTGATGACCGACCTTATTCGAGACCTCATTCTTCGCTGGCGGGACGATCCGGCAGCGACCTATCAGAGCTGGTTTTTATGGGACGAGCGTATCAAGAACTTTCGCTCCATCCGCAGGGGGCTGCAGCAGGTTGTCACCGAGATTGCCGCTGGTACGTTCGGGGTCGCCTATCGTGGCTCCTCACTGGAAACAGTTGTTCATTCGATTGCGGAGCAGCGTCAGATTTTCAAGGGGGCAGATCATGCGTTCCTTTGGAAGCCGAAGCTACGAATTCCAGATATCTACGAGAATCCCGTCAACCAGAAAGCGTTCGGTCAGCTTCTCGATACCTGTCTGTGCTGCAATACTGAAGAGCACGTGGTTTCGGCCATTCATGCGATTGATGCTCGCAAGATAAAGGGACTGGGACCAGCCGTCGCCAATCTGCTGTATTTTCTGCATCCGACAATCATGCCGCCGTTCAACACGGCGATCGTGAAGGGCTATAACGCTCTGACCGGATCGAAGGTGAAACTGGGGCGATGGGAAGAGTATCTCGCCATGCGGCAGGGAATCCTGAAGCTGAATGCGACCTATCGTTCACTGCTTTCCAATGATCTGGGCGCCATCGGAGGACTGCTGTTTGACCTCGGTAGCGGACGCTATACAGCGCCACCTCTCGAGGATGACGAAACCGCGCGAAAGCTTTGGGAAGCCGATCTCCATCAGGTAAGGGAGCAGAGCGCGAAAGAAGCCCGGATCCTCGCCGCGGAGCGGGAAACGGATCATACCCATACCGAGATTCAGGGCTGGCTTCGTGATCTGGGGCTTTCCCTGGGGTATGATGTCTGGATTGCAGCCAATGATCGCAGTCGTCCATGGCAGGACGGTAAATTGGGAGATGGCTGCCTGTCGGTGTTGCCAGGGTTCACGACAGAAACGCAGGGAGCGGAATCCGTGCGCCTGATCGATGTCCTGTGGCTGGATCGGGACAGCCACGGGATTGTTGCCGCCTTTGAGGTCGAGCATTCAACGACCATCTATTCCGGTATCGTGCGGATGCTGGATCTTGCTCTCGGGTCAGAGGCGCAGGCCCTGGAGGGCCTGTTCCTTGTTGCGCCGGACAAGCGGGAAGCCGATGTGCGGGAACAGTTGAAGCGGCCGGCCTTCAGCAGGATTGCCGACCTGAAAGTCCGATATCTGCCTTATGGGGCGCTTGAGAAGGATCGTGAGGCAATCGAGCGTTTTGGTCATGGGATGAAGCCTATTCAGGCAATATCCCATCTTCTTACCCCAGCGTGATGTTGATGACAGCAATGAGCGGTACAATATCTGTTTCGGAGCGGGCAGAGAAATCGGGGCAGCTTCCCTCTCTGTCCCGAACGTCTTTTGCCATACGATGTCCGCTTATCGGAACCCGGAGCGGTCCTGTTATACTATCAGGTGGAGAGATCGAAGAACCGTTGATTGAAGGCATTATGTCCTGATTTTGGGCTTAACGAGCAAGTATTGATGGTTCTGGGTAATGACTTTCGCTCTGCGCCTAGGGCAGAACGGGGAGCATTATAGGCTGGTTTTCTACGCGGCGGCGCTGATCCGCTCCAGAAACAGAAAGCGGCGCATATTGTAGACGATATTGGCCAGTCGGCCGCTGCCGTCGCGCAATGGTTTTCGGTCGTCTCGGCACAGCCCGTACCCGAACATGATGGCCGTCTCGTCATCGCCCGTCAGGCAGCCGATGCTTATATGCACCGCAGCAAGGCTGAGAACATACTGCGCACCTGTCGCGCCACCGTCCGGTCCTGGTGTCGCTGGGCCTGCCCTTCAGGAAACGTCCGCGCCTGCAGACTCAGCACTACCTGACCTGCCTGTCGTCCCGCTATCGTTCTGCTCCCGTCATTGCGACAGGAGCATCATCTAATGATGCTTATTTCAGTTTCAGATGACGAGGAGGAAAGAGTTCTTCGTTTTCTGGAATTGATGCTCGCAAAGGAAACGCCGAACAATTTCATGTAGAGTAAGCGCCAACTGAAATCGAGACGGCAAAAATCCACTTTTCCGTTTACATCTCAGTATTCTTAATGTCTCGAATGAAGGCGGCTGCCGCCTTTTCCTCGCATCTCGCCCACATATGTGCTAATGTGGGTTTGTGCTTCATGGGAGGGATATATCATGAGCCGACTGACCATTGATATGACGGATCAGCAGCACCAGAGCCTGAAAGCACTGGCGGCGCTACAGGGCAAGACGATCAAACAGTATGCTGTTGATTTTCACTGAGAACTGATGGTGTGGACGGCTCCCTGTGGTCCTGAGAGGATGCTGAGCAGTTGAATGTCAGTGAAGGAAACCACCATGCATCAGTTGGTCCGTATCGGCATGGATACCTCGAAAAAAGTGTTTCAGCTCCACGGCGTGGATGCCGAAGAGCGGGTTGCGCTAAGCCGGAAACTGAGCCG
>NZ_NKUB01000047.1 GCF_003207895.1 Komagataeibacter swingsii | reverse complement strand
CAGAGGGCCAACAGCAACGCCGTCAGAAGGGCGGCATAACAACAACCGGGTATAGCTTATCAAGCCCACAAAACTGTCCGAACGGACGGGTCCACCTCAATCACGTTGAAAATTTCAATGCGTTCGGGAAGGCATTTCCGGCGGCGGCTCTCCCTCAGCCACGCACTTCGTTCCGCTTCACTATAATCAGGAGTATCGCCGCGCTGCTGCGGATCATAAGACTGCCTGCTGGCCTTACTGCGGACGTCCGTCCAGATGTCATCCGGATCCCCAAAGCCCCTTACACTCAGAGGACAAAGCTCCAGGATATTTTCCGAGGTCGCCAGACACCATTTCCATGTAATGATGTTCCATACCAGAAGACGGCCAGTCTCCGGGTCATATCTGGTATTGCGTGCTAACCATTCCCTCTGATTTGGCCCCGACAGCATTCTCACTGCGTCATCGCGCATGATGATATTCCTCATTAGTTTCTACGTTACGTTTTGAACGGATCGGAGAAACCAGTTGGGGCGGCCCTGTTGGCCATGGCGTGGTGCGGACGCGCGCGATTACCCGCCCCTCTTTCGAGGAGCGGGACACGTGCAACTGTCTGATAAGCCAGCATTTCATGGCGATCAGACGTCGATGATGAGAGATTTATGATGGAAGTGGTTGCGGGGGCATGATAATAACGGCACGTATATTCATAAAACAGGAACAGCCGGAACAGACTGGCAGATCGCGCCTGCATTTGAATATAACTGGAATGCAAATTGGGGGGTAATCGTCGGCTCTGCGTTCTATTTTGCAGGTCACAACAAAAGTATACAGGTTTCCCCGCAGTTTGCAGTCAACGCTATGTTCTGATTTCTGGTTTGTTGAGAGACAATGTAATAAGCGTTTGTTCAGTTTTCACGAATTTCGAAAGTTCAGCACAGTAAGTCCCCGAACCTGAGCAAAAGCCTGATCACTGGTCACTAACGCGAGATGCTCTGTCAGGGCATGTGCGGCGATCATCATGTCCAAAGACCCAAGAATTTGACCATGCCGCTCTTGCTCAGCGCGTAATTTGCCGTAGCGCTCCGCTACGCCATGATCCCAGGGCAGTATGGTCAGCCGATCCATGACAGTGCGTGTCAGACGCAGTAATCGAGTTGCCGATGGGCGTTTGGCTAGTCCATACGCAACTTCTCCGGCGGTTACGGCCGAGACACAACACCGGCCTGGATCAAGCGCCTCCACGTGTGAGAGCACTCTTTCGTCCGCGCGTATGATATCACTTATTGTATTGGTATCGAACATATAAGAAATCACGTTAGGCACACAGCAAATGGATCCCTGTCCTGTTGATCCTGGTTGCGACCTTCAGGGAAAAGCTCAGTCCCTTTGGCCTGCCGGATGGCAGAAAGTGCCTTACCCCACCCCAGGGGACGCGGCGAGAGAATGACATCACCGGTACGTGGATCTCTGCGGATTGTGACCTCTGATGTGTCAAATCGGTAAGCTGCAGGAAGACGCACGGCCTGGCTGCGACCGGTCATAAAAATTTTGGCTGTATCAGACATGTCCACCTCCTTGGAGTAGGTATCATTGATATCTATCATTTAGATCCAAACGACGCAACATCAAACCCACGCGTGGCCGTATGGACTTACTTTATTTCATACCTAACTTCAAACTCTGTCTTTTATCGAAAACAGGCCCCCTTCCCCATACCTACGTGCGATAATTCCACTTATCGCAAGTAGGTTGGAGACCATAAAAAAAGGCCCCGTGTGTCGAAAACCAGAAGATGATGATAAATCTGCCAATCAAGCAGAAGTCCCGACAACCACGCGGACAGATCCAGGCATTCCGCTTACGCCTAGTTCCGGTCATTCGATGACTAATCGTGCGGTTGCCAAAGCAGGCATATACCATTTCTTCGTATCACTTGAGCCGCAGGTGGCATTTAACTTGATGAGTAGCACACCTCTGCCCCGGACAGGATTTTATCCGGGACAGAAAGCGGCGTTCGCCTAATCTTCAGGCAACGCGGATCAGCTTACGGTTGATAAACTCCTCAATGCCGAGGAAGGACAGTTCGCGGCCAAAGCCAGAGTTCTTGATCCCGCCAAACGGCAGTTCAGGGGCCGCAGCCGTGGCCGTGTTGATGAACATCATGCCGGTCTCGACCGCTTCGGCCACCCGTTCCGCCCGGCCAAGGTCACGCGAGAACACGGCCCCGCCGAGGCCATAAGGAGAATCATTGGCCAGTTCGATGGCTTCGTGTTCCGATGCGATCTTATGCACGACGGCAACGGGACCGAAAATCTCCTGATAGAAGACCGGATTGTCCTTTGACACGTTGGTCAGGATAGTCGGCTCCATAAAGAAACCCTTGCGCTCCATCCGCTTGCCCCCGGCCACCAACGTTGCGCCTGCCTTGACCGCTTCGTCAGTCTGCGCCAGTGCGGTGTCGAGTGCCTTCCTGCTGCTCATCGGGCCATGGGTGGTACCCTCAGCCAGCGGATCGCCAATGCGGAACTGCGTGATCGCGGTTTTCAGACCCGCGAGGAAGGCGTCGTAGACCTTCTCATGCACGATCATCCGTTTGGCCGCCGTGCAGACCTGCCCGTTATTGGCAAACCGGCCCCATGTCGCCCACTTCACGGCAAGTTCAAGATCCGCGTCATCCAGCACGATGAACGCGTCGCTACCGCCAAGTTCCATCGTGTCCTTCTTCAGCGCCGCACCCGCTTCGGCCGCGACCGTCTGGCCCGCGCGTTCGCTGCCCGTCAGGGCGACGCCACGGATGCGGAAATCCTTGATCAGTTCGGCGGACTGATCGTTGTCGAGGAAGATGTTGGTATAGACACCAGCAGGCGCGCCCGCCTCGTGGAACAGCTTTTCAAAGGCCAGCGCACATTGCGGCACGTTGGGCGCGTGCTTGGCGATGACCACATTGCCTGCCATCAGGTTCGGCCCCGCCACGCGGGCAAGCTGGTAATAGGGGAAGTTCCAAGGCTCGATGCAGTAGATTACGCCAAGCGGCTGGTTGATGATCTTTGCATGGCCTTCCTTGACCTTCAGGGGCGTGGGAGCGAGAAATTTCTCCGCGCCCTCGGCATAGTAGGAGAGGATGTCGGCCGTGATGTCGATTTCTTCCAGCGCGTCAGGCAGCGCCTTACCCATTTCGGTCGCGATCAGGCGTGCATGTGTCATGCGGTCACGGCGAAGCAGGTTGGCAGCCTTTGACATGATGACCTTGCGGGCTGCGATGTCGCGCTTCTTCCAGTCGGTCTTCCACACATGGTCCGCGCGATCGATAATCGCCTTCATCTGCGCGGCAGTATGCAGTTCAAACGTGCGTTCCACGGTTTCCGTTGTCGGGTTGAGGGTCTGGTAAAAACTCATTGGTCCGTTTCCCTGTTTATTGATTATGGAAAAGGTAGTCGGTGTAGCCATGCGCGCTGCCGCCGTACATCGTCGCCGGGTCCAGCGGATTGAGCGGCCAGTTATGTTCCAGCCGCGCGGGCAGGTCCGGATTGGCGATGAATTTCCGGCCAAAGCCGATCATGTCCGCCCAGTCATGCGCCAGCACATGCTGTGCCTTGTGCAGGTCGTAACGGCCCGCGCACAGGATGCGGCCGCCGAAGATGTCGCGCACGCTGGCGCGGAAGGCGTCCGGCATTTCAGGCGCATTGTCCCAGTCAGCCTCGGCGAGCGAGACATAGGCGATGCCCGCGTCCGCCAGCACGCGCACGGCCGCCGTATAGGTTTCCGCTGGATTGTCCTCCAGCAGGCCAAGATACACGCGCTCTTCCGTGGTCGTGCCGAACAGCGGGGAAAACCGCACGCCCAGTCTGTCGGGGGTGACGACGGCGGAAACGGCCTCTACCACCTCGCGCAGGAAGCGCAGGCGGTTGGACAGGCTGCCGCCATAGGCATCGGTGCGGAAATTGGCCCGTTCGGAGATGAACTGGTTGATCAGGTAGCCATTGGCGGCGTGGATTTCGACGCCATCGAAACCGGCTGACAGGGCGTTGCGGGCTGCCTGTGCGTACAGCTCCACCAGTTCATGGATTTCGGGAATGGTCAGCGCGCGTGGCACATCAGGGGGTACCAGCTTTCCTGTACCCGGCCCCGTGGGGATGAACACGTTTACGCCTGTTGCCGCGACCGCGGACGGAGCGATCGGTGCCTCATGACCGGGCTGCAATGCCCGGTGGGACACGCGGCCCACATGCCACAATTGTGCAAAGATGGGCCGCCGCTTTGCGTGTACCGCATCGGTGACCAGCTTCCAGCCCGCGACCTGCTCGGGTGAATAGATGCCTGGCGTCCAGGCATAGCCCTGCCCGCGGGGTTCGAGCTGCGTACCTTCGGTAATCAGGAAACCCGCCTGCGTGCGCTGCGCGTAATACTCGGCCATCAGCGCGTTGGGAATATCGCCCGGTTGGGTGCTGCGGCAGCGTGTCAGTGGTGGCAGGAAGATCCGGTTTTCCAGCGACAGGTCGCCCAGTCGCACAGGTTCGAATAAAGAAGATGAAGACATGATCAACCCTGTTTATAAATGCAGGCCATCTGTCCGGCCCGTATGTAAACATTGACCCAGCCTGCGGTGTGCGCAAGAACGCACATAAACCGCCACTAGTGTCAGGAATGATACCATGCCCCGCATTCGTCACACCACGCTGGCCTGTAGCCCCGGTTGCACGGTGGAAGCCACGCTGGAACTGTTTGGCGGGAAGTGGAAGGCGTTGATCCTGTATCACCTGTTCGAGGACGGAGTGCTGCGGTTCGGCGAACTGCGCCGTCGCCTTCCCAACGTCACGCAGCGGATGCTGACCAATCAGTTGCGCGAACTCGAGGCAGACGGACTGGTGTCACGCACCGTTTTTCCCGAGGTGCCACCGCATGTGGACTACGCCCTGACCGAGCTGGGAAAGACGCTGAAGCCAGTTATTCAGGCGCTCAAGAAGTGGGGGGATCGGTATGCGCATTCTGTCCAGCGGAACACAGCTGCTGATTGAGATTGACGGCGAAGCGTTATGGACAATTCCTGCAGCAATCTGCCTGTCGGCTTCAAGAATTAAGCAGACTGGCGGCAGTCGCCCTCTTCTCGGCCGTGTTCAGACTTGCTCAAAGTTTCGATAAGCAGACCTTCTATATCGGCGACGCAAGCCAGGCCGCCAGTTGCCGGACCATGGATCTGGCGACACGGCCGGCGCCCAGCAGCGTGGCGGATGCGGGCCCACACCAGGAGCCATAACCCAGCAGCCAGAGACGTGGCTCCCTGACGGCCTGCTGCCCGTTAACACGGATCAAGTCGTCCGGCTCGATCACGTCGAGTGATGCAAATACACCGAGCGCGGGTCGGAAGCCGGTACACCAGATGATCCTATCGATGGCTTCTTCCCGCCCGTCGGGCCAGACGACGCCCGTCGCCGTCACACGTACAAACGGGCGCACCGCGTGGAGCACGCCTCGCTCCCTGGCGGCGCGCACAGGTGGGACCATGACGATATCGCCAAAGCCGCTGGTGGGCATGGCCGACGGGCCGCCGAGAACGCGAGCGGTCGCCCGCTCGAACAGGACCCGTCCGTCCACGTCATCGGGCAGAAAGATGGGATCATGCAGCGTGACCCATGTTGCCTGAGCGACAAGCGACAGCTCCGCCATAATCTGTGCCCCGGAGTTGCCCCCACCCACCACCAGTACACGTCGGCCGGCAAAGGGCGCGGCATTCCGGTAATGGCTGGAATGGAGTTGCGTCCCGCCGAAGAGGTCACGCCCCGCGACATCGGGAACAAAGGGGGCTGACCACGTACCGGTCGCCCCGATAACCGCACGGCCAAGAAAATCACCCGCGCTGGTTCTGACAGTCAGAAGTTTTCCGTTCGCGCGCTCCACACACTCGACCATGACCGGACGGCGGATCGGCGGCGCATAGCGCGCCTCGTAGCGGCGCAGATAGTCCAACACCTCGTCACGGGTCGGATAGCCGCCATCCGGCGTGTCTGGCATCGGCCAGCCGGGCAGCGAACTGTAGGACGCGGGTGAAAACAGATGCAGGGAGTCCCAGCCATGCACCCATGCACCACCCGCCTGCGTCCCGTTATCAAGAATGACGTAACGCAGTCCGGTCCGTCGTAGAAAATACGACGCGGCGAGGGCCGCCTGACCGCCTCCCACGATCACAACATCGAACTGTTCCGCCATTGCCCGGCTCACAGACTTTCCGGGAGACGGAATTCCGCCTTGCGTTCGCTGTAGCGATCAACGAGGTAGTCGGCCCGGTCGCGCAGCAGCCATGTGAACTTCATCAGCTCCTCCATGACATCTACCATCCGGTCATAGAGGGGGGATGGCTTCATCCGGTCATCGTCACCGAACTGGGTATAGGCCATCGGCACGCTGGACTGATTGGGGACGGTGAACATCCGCATCCACCGGCCCAGCACCCGTAGGGCATTGACGGAATTGAAGCTCTGCGATCCGCCCGAAACCTGCATGACCGCCAGCGTGCGGCCCTGCGTCGGGCGGATCGAGCCTTCCGTCAGGGGCAACCAGTCGATCTGGTTCTTGAACACGGCAGTGATGTTGCCGTGCCGTTCGGGGCTGCACCAGACCTGGCCTTCAGACCAGATCGAGAGTTCCCGCAGTTCCCGCACCTTCGAATGACTTGCGGGCACGGAATCCGCTACCGGCAGGCCGGTCGGGTCGAACACCCGTGTCTCGGCCCCCAGCACCTTCAGGATGCGTTCTGCCTCAAGCACCAGCAACCGGCTGAAGGATCGGGGGCGTAAAGAGCCATAGAGCAGAAGGATACGCGGCGGATGGTCCACACGCGGTTGCGGTTCCAGCCGCGCGAGATCGACCTGTTCAAGATATTCGGGGTGAAGGGCCGGCAAGTCAGGTTCAGTCATTGTGATATCGGTCCATTCATGCATTACGGCTGGCTGATTAGAGGCAGCCACAGGGCCAGCGCCAGGAGTGTGACCAGCAGGACGGGAGGTGTGATCACCAGACCCACCTTCATATATTGCCCCCACGTGACCCGATGGTTCCTGGACGCCAGCACATGCAGCCAGAGCAGTGTCGCGAGACTGCCGATCGGCGTGAATTTCGGCCCGAGGTCGCAGCCGATGATGTTGGCATAGACCATCAGGTCGCGTGTCAGCGGCGTGATGTCGTGCGCCTGCTGGATCGCCAGTGCCCCGACCAGCACACTCGGCATATTGTTCATGATGGACGACAGAACAGCCGCCAGAAAGCCGGCGCCGATGGTGGCGATGAACGGCCCCTGATGGCCAAGCCAGACCAGTGCGGCCGCAAGGTAGTCGGCCAGCCCGGCATTGCGCAGGCCATACACCACCAGATACATGCCCAGCGAGAAGATCACGATCTGCCATGGTGCGCCCATCAGCACCTTGCGAACAGGGATCACCCGGCCATATCCGGCGACGAGCAACAGGGTTCCGGCGGCCAGACAGGCTACAACACAGACCGGGATATGAAACGGCGCTGTCAGGAAATAGGCCGCCAGAACGAGGACCAGCAGCGGAAATGCCGCCCGAAATACATGGTGGTCACGAATTGCCGCAGCGGGTGCTGGCAGTTCGGCGACGGGATAGGTCGCAGGCACCTGCCGCCGGTACCACAGCCAAAGCACAGCCAGCGTCGCGCCCAGCGCCACCAGATCGACAGGGACCATGATCGCGGCATAGCGATCAAACGCAATGCCAAAGAAATTGGCGCTGACGATGTTCACCAGGTTGGAAATGACAAGCGGCAGGCTGGTGGTATCCGCGACGAACCCAGTGGCGATAATAAAGGCCAGCGCCGCGCCATGGCTCAGGCGCAGTTGCGTCAGGATAGCGATGACAATGGGCGTCAACAGCAGCGCCGCGCCGTCATTGGCGAAAACCGCTGCAATGGCCGCTCCCAGCACCACGATCAGCGGGAATAGCGTCCGGCCTCGCCCTTTGCCCCAGCGTACGACGTGCAGGGCGGCCCAATGGAAGAACCCTGCCTCATCCAGCAACAGCGAGATGACGATCAGCGCGATAAAGGTGAAGGTCGCGTCCCAGACGATGTGCCAGACGACAGGAATGTCATGCCAGTGGATCACGCCAGCCGCCAAGGCCACGGCGGCACCTGCCATTGCGCTCCAGCCGATGCCCAGCCCCCGAGGCTGCCAGATGACAAAAACCAGCGTGACAACGAAAAGCAGAAGAGCCAGCATCAGGAGATCCGCTTTCCGGATTCATCGACGATCTTCTCGCCGTCCTCTTTGACGAAAGCGCCCCGCTGCGGGTTGGGCAGGATTTCCAGAGCCGCCTCGGACGGACGGCAGAGCGCAACACCGAGGGGGGTGACGACGATCGGCCGGTTCATCAGGATCGGGTGTGCGATCATGGCGTCGATCAGCGTATCGTCCGTCAGGGTCGGATTATCGAGGCCGAGCTCGTGAAAGGGCGTGCCCTTTTCCCGCAGGACCGAGCGCACCGGAAGCCCCATACGGGCGATCAGATCGACCAGTTCGGCCCGGCTCGGCGGCGTTTTCAGATATTCGATGATCCGGGGCTCCTCGCCGCTGTTGCGGATCAGTGCCAGCACGTTGCGCGACGTGCCGCAGGCCGGGTTGTGGTAGATCGTGATGGTCATGGGCAGGATTCCCGGGATGGGCAGCAGGAGGACAGGTTCGCGACCAGGGGCGCGCAGAGTTCGGGGCTGCCCGCACAGCAGTCTCTTACGAGGAAGAGCATCAGGTCGCGCAAGCGCGGACGGCGCGCACGATAGACGATCAGCCGGCTGTGGCGCTGCGAGGTCAGCAGGCCGGCACGGGTCAGGGTGGCAAGATGGGCCGAGATCGTGTTCTGCGGGACATCGAGATGCCGCGCGACGTCTCCGGCGGGTAGTCCGTCCGGTTCGTGGCGCACCAGCAGGCGGAAGATCTCCATTCGCGTGGACTGCGACAGAGCGCTCAGGGCAGCGAGGGCAGATTCTGTATCCATAAATCGACGATCACGGATATAATGGATGAAGTCAACACTACCCAGGACATGCCTCGTTCAAAACCTGGAATACGGTGTCACACGCCGAACAGGCGGCCGATTCCGCCCGTGACGATCATCGCAACAATACCCCAGAACGTCACACGCAGTGCTGGCCGCAGAGGCGCCGCGCCGCCGGCAAGCGCGCCGACGACGCCCAAAACGGCGAGAACCACGACCGAGGTCAGGGACACGCCCCAGGATACCCACGCGACAGGGGTCAGAACAGCTGCCAGTACGGGCAGTAAGGCTCCGGACGAAAAGGCGGTTGCCGAGGCGAATGCCGCCTGTATGGGTCTTGCCGCTGTGGCCTCGGACAGACCCAGTTCATCCCTGGCATGAGCACCGAGCGCATCATGTTTCATAAGGGCGACGGCGACCTCGTGTGAGAGGTCTCCATCCAGTCCTCTGGTAATTCCCCCATAAAAAGAGTGACTTTTGAATGAGAATTTTCTCAGCGTAAGAATTGAGGAGATTCTGATGAAGAGTGATCGCTTTACTGACGCCCAGATCATGGGTGTGATCCGCCAGGCTGAGGGCGGTGTCCCGGTTCCTGACCTGTGCCGGGAGCATGGGATCAGCAACGCCACGTTTTACCGGTGGCGCGCGAAATATGGCGGCATGGATGCTTCGATGATCAGTCAGATGAAGGCTTTGGAAGAGGAGAACCGTCGGCTGAAGCGCATGTATGCGGATTTGAGCATGCAGACGGATATCCTGAAGGAAACCCTTGGAAAAAAATGAAGCGGCCAGCCCAGCGCCGGGAACTGGCCGCACAAGCTGTGGCGCATCATGGGGTCAGCATTGCGCTGGCCTGTCGGATTTTTGGGATATCCGAGACCTGCTTTCGCTATCGTCCGCGACTGGCAGCGGAGAACGACAGGATTGCCGCTCTTCTGGTGGGACTGACCCAGGCTCACAGGAGATGGGGATTTGGTCTGTGTTTCCTGTATCTGCGCAATGTGCAGGGACAGCTCTGGAATCATAAGCGGGTTTATCGGATCTATCGGGAACAGGAACTCAACCTGCGGATTAAACCCCGCAAGCGTCTGGTTCGCGAAAAGCCAGAAAAACTGTCGGTTCCGGCCCTTCCCAACAGGGTCTGGTCCATGGATTTTATGGCGGACAGGCTGATGGATGGACGTGCTTTTCGGCTCCTGAACATTCTGGATGACTTCAATCGTGAAGGACTGGCGATCGAGGTTGATTTTTCCCTGCCGGCCTGTCGGGTTGTCCGCTGTCTGGAACAGGTTATGGAGTGGCGTGGCAGGCCAGAAGCCATCCGAATGGATAATGGCCCTGAATATGTCAGTCATACGTTGGTTTCATGGGCCGAAAAACAGGGGATTACCCTGATCTATACGCAACCGGGTAATCCGCAGCAGAACGCCTATATTGAACGCTACAACAGAACTGTCCGACAGGAATGGCTGGAGCAGTATCTGTTTGAAAGCATTCAGGACGTGCAGGAGGTCGCAACACAATGGCTCTGGACATATAACCATGACAGACCCAACATGGGGAACAACGGGCTAACCCCCGCCCAGAAACTAAAAACAGATGCCTGAATTCTCATTCAATGCCCCACTAAAAATGGGGGGATTACCATAGGAAGAAGCTGGCGGCCGCAGTTCAGCGACAACCTGGTCGTGAGACGTCACGAGGATCGTGCTACCCTGTCTGACCTGACGCAGATACGCCGTCAGGTTTCCCCGGAACTCCCGAACACCGATTTTCTGTGGAGATGATGCGTTATCTGAAAGATGCTGGCTCATGGTCTCCTCCTTATGTGTCATCATAGCATGTACACACAGGGATGAGGTAAAAAATTCCCGAGGCATATTCGATTTCAGAGATCCGTGGCTTCCGACAGTGCCAGAGCGTCCTCGACATCCACCCCAAGGCATCGAACCGTACTATCCAGTTTTGAATGACCAAGCCGGATCTGCACTGCTCGAATATTACCGGTTCGTTTGTAAATCATGGCAACTTTCGTGCGGCGAAGTGAATGAGTTCCATATTCACCAGGTATAAGTCCCACCGCTTGAACCCATTGATCCAGAAGCCGGGCGTCTTGCCTTGTGCTCAGATGAGCTTGGGCGGCTTGGAAAAACATACTCATTCAAGCCACCACCGCAATGCTCCAGCCACGCTCGCACACTTTCGCGCGTCGTTTCCGTAATCTTAAACTGCACAGGTCGCCGGGTTTTCTGCTGCTCGACCATGGTCCGGTGACGTACCTGACCGCTGGTAACGATGTCGCCGATACGAAGACTGACAAGATCACAGCCTCTGAGTTTGCTGTCGAGAGCAAGATCAAACAACGCGCTGTCTCTGACACGCTGTTCGTTCCCGAGCCAGAACCGAATAGCCCAGACATGCTTTTCTTTGAGCGCCGGCTTGGCGCCAACCATTTTTCCTGCATTCCAGGGCACGGACTTCTTCAGCGTAGGCGTTGGAAAACGAGTTGTCTTCTCCATGATACTTTCTCCTGATCAGCTGCTGATGCAGCAATCAGAAGTCTGGATGATAATATCGGCGGATAACGAGAACTATTGCCGACCGTCCGCTTTCTGGAAGTCCGAATGGCTCCGCTTATGACCGACATGAGGCGTAAGCCGATCACTGTCGCGTTTTATACCAAGGGCTACTGTCTCTGACTCATCTGTGAAGTGACGCGAAGGGCCTGTTCTGATTCTGTCGTGAGAGGGAGGATCGGGAATGGCTGGTGCGATTGCCTTACGGACGGATTATACGGCTTCTGCGTTACGGCGTCTGGCCTCTCGTACGCGGGATGCGAATGTTGCACGGCGCCTTTTGTCTCTGGCTGCGGTGCGCGACGGTGCCAGCCGGGGCGAAGCGGCGCGGATCGGCGGGATGGACCGGCAAACCCTGCGGGACTGGGTGCACCGGTTCAATGCTGCGGGGCCGGATGGCTTGCACGATCAGTGGCGCAACGGGTCGGTCTGCCGCCTGACAGCGGACCAACTGGCAGAATTATCGGCGCTGGTCACGACAGGGCCTGACCGTGCCCGGGACGGCGTGAGGTGGTCCCGTCCGTTCGGACAGTTTTGTGGGCTTGATAAGCTATACCCGGTTGTTGTTATGCCGCCATTCTGACGGCGTTGCTGTTGGCCATCTGGTCCGGGGTTAACCCCGGACCAGATGGCGTCGGCACGTCATGATACGCCTCATCGGGCGTACGTCCAGCCAGCGCCGTATGCGGACGCCTTTCGTTATAATGGGCGATCCATCTGCCAAGCCCG
>NZ_NKUB01000046.1 GCF_003207895.1 Komagataeibacter swingsii | reverse complement strand
TCTTCCAGTCACCCCTCACCACCGCGGGGTGGAGCAGCCCGGTAGCTCGTCAGGCTCATAACCTGAAGGCCGCAGGTTCAAATCCTGCCCCCGCAACCACCGATTCCCACATTGATGTTTTCGCAAGTCCTTTCAGGGACTTGCCCCATTTCGTGTCCTTCTGATTCACGAATCTGAGCAACGTCCCCAAATCGCCATACAGCGTTGCGAAGACCTCGCCGCGCTTGTCGCCGGGGGAGAGGACGATCTTCTCGACCAGCGCGCGGACGGCCTCGGATGCTTCGGCCCGATCCTCTGGCTGGTTCAGACTCTCGGTCAGACGCTCTACTTTCTTTTTGAACAGCGCCGCGACATTCGGATGAATATCCAAGGTGTCCTCCAGTTCGGAGGAGAGCAGGGCGTTCAGCTCGACTTCGCGGTCGCGAAGCTCCTGAAGCCGCAGCTTCATCTGAGGATCGTACATCCCGTCTTCAATCGCCCGCATCATGCCGGCAATGCCCTTTTCGACCTTTGCGAGTTCGGCCTTCCAGCCGCCACTGTTGGCGCGGCGCTCATGATTCAGTCGGTTGGTCTCTTCCGTATAGGCTTTCATGGCTGCAGCGGCGGCTTCGGGTGTCATCAGTTTGTGCTTGAGGCCGGCCAGCACGCGCTCTTCAAGGTCGGGGCGCAGGATCGTTGCCTTGTTATGGCAGGAACGGTTAGCGATCCGGTTCGAGCAGGCATAGCGGTCCTTTTCGCGGAGCGAGTAGGTGCCGCCGCAGACGCCGCAGAAAATCATACCCGAGAACAGGGATTTCGGGCGGCGCATGCCGTTCATCCGGTTTGCGGCCGATGTCCTGACCGCCGCGATGACGTTGACGTATTGGGCAGCGATCTTCGCCTGACGGTCGCGAACCGCCTGCCAGAGTGCATCATCGACGATCCGCAGTTCGGGCACTTCGGTGATGATCCATTCAGATTCAGGGTTCAGCCGCGACACCCGCTTACCGGTTGAGGGATCCTTGATGTAGCGGAGCCGGTTCCAGACGAGGCGGCCGATATAGAGTTCGTTGTTGACGATCCCTGTGCCGCGCTGGACATGCCCCCGGATCGTGGTGTCGATCCACAGCTTGCCGTTCGGGCCAGGGATACCTTCATCATTGAGTGCGCGCGCGATTGCACGCGGGCCGATGCCAGCCGCAAAGTCTTTGAAGATGCGCCGGATAATATTGACCTCGTTTGGGTCGATTTCCCGGTCACCCCGGATCGGATCGCCTCGTGCGTCCAGCTTCTTGATCACCTTGTAGCCGTAGCATAGGCCGCCACCGGACTTGCCGTCCTCGACCCGACCGCGCAGGCCCCGATGGGTCTTCTGCGCCAGGTCTTTGAGGAACAGAGCGTTCATCGTGCCCTTGAGGCCGACATGTAGTTCGCTGATCTCGCCTTCGGCCAAGGTAACGATTTTGACCCCTGCAAACTTCAGATGTTTGAACAGGGTGGCGACGTCTGCCTGATCGCGGCTGATGCGGTCCAGCGCTTCGGCCAGCACAACAGTGAATTCGCCGCGCTGCGCGTCCTGCAAAAGGGTCTGGATGCCGGGACGCAGGATCATGCTGGATCCGGAGATGCCCGCGTCCTTATAGGCGCTAGCGACCTTCCATTTTTCTCGTTTGGCGTGCTCGCGGCAGATGCGGAACTGATCTTCGATTGAGGCGGCCCGCTGATTGTCGGAGGAATAGCGGGCATAGAGCGCGACACGGACCATGGCAGAACTCCGGGCATCATCTTCCAAAAAGAGAGGGTGTCAGAGCTTACCTTGCTTCTGCCCGCCGGGTGGTAGTCAATTCGTTGGCGTCGCCATCACGTTTTTCGGGCAGGCGCTGCTGGATGGCGGGTGCGGCGTTGGCGGCGCTTCTGACGCTCATAATCCTCGCGAGCCATTTGGCGACCGATGAGCCGTGCCAGGCGGAGCACGCTCGCATCCGTCACATAAGGTGCGGCTGCCTCGTCGTCGGGAAGAATGATCTTGATCCGCGCCTGCCTGTCTCGTGCGTCCATGACGGTTTCTCCAGACGATACTGGAGCCATTGGACAGGGTCATGCGTCATAAGAAAGAACAAAATCATCCTATGCGGTCATCGGTGGTGTTTGTGTAAGTAATAGGATGGATGAATCAACATCAATGGCTAGGTGTAGTGGCACGTCATGGTCGGCAATGGTTCCAGTTTTAATGGATTCTGCTGCCATAAACGCTCAGATGAAGGCAACACCGGTATGTGCAGCGCGCGACCGCTTTCGCCTAATTCTGTTGAAAAAGTCGCTCTTGAAATAATCATGGCTTCCTGATTCAGTCGTCATCAGTCAAGGAGTGTCGGCAAATGATGGGTGAGCGAACCGGGGTTCAGGAAACCCTGTTTTATGGGTTCAGCTTGGAGCAGCATGTACCAGACAATCACCTGCTTCGATCCATTGACCGGCTGATTGATCTCTCTGGAATTCGAGAACACCTTCGCCCATTTTACAGCACAATGGGACGCCCGTCGATTGATCCGGAACTCCTCATTCGGATGCTGTTGATCGGTTACTGCATGGGCATCCGTTCTGAACGACGCCTGTGCGAAGAAGTGCATCTGAACCTCGCCTATCGATGGTTCTGTCAGTTGGGTCTGGAAGGGGCTGTTCCAGATCACTCTACATTTTCAAAGAACCGACATGGCCGTTTTCGTGAGAGCAACCTTCTGCGCGAAGTGTTCGAGATGACCGTCCGGCACTGTATCGAGACGGGCATGGTCGGTGGGGAAGGTTTTGCCGTCGACGCCAGCCTGATCCAGGCCGATACCAATCGATGGCTGGCTGTTCCGGGAGATGAAGGCCTTCCTCCTGATGCAGCAGGGCATGCCGTAAAGGAATATCTTGCTGTTCTCGACGATGCCGCATTCGGTGCATCGACACCTGTTGTCCCTAAAAGATTATCCTCGCCGCAACCGCCCAGAACCTGCGTAAAATGGCAAAGCTGATGCCAGCCGGCTCCCTCCAGCAGGCCATCTGAAGGAGACAGGCGCATCAAACTTCTCACAAGCCTATATCCGCCCGACACAGCAAGCGACTTTTTCAACAGAATTGCCTCATATGGGACATAAAATCGCCGAATGCCGCCTCTGCATAGCGGACACAGGCAGCGCGATCTCTCGCAACCAAATTTAGGTAGGAAGCAGTCTTTCTCCCCGATCGGGAGCAGCCATATCTGTCGGACTAATGACAGGGCACAGATATCGTGGGATATTATTGAAAGCTGTGTCGTAGGCTGGCGGGCGGTGCAGGATAGCTATGGCACGACATCTACTCCATGCTCATCGCCGGGGCAGGATACCCTTTGGAGGGAAACACATGTTCAAGATCACAGGTCTCGACAAGCTCACCAGGGAGATGGACCAACTCGCCAAGTTCGCCACGGAGGTGGACGGAGAATTGGCGAGCGTATCCTTCGATCCCACCGACCCAGGCAGCATCGAGACGGCTATCAGCGAGATGGAAGCCGCCATCCATCAGAAGGCCGTTTCCTACGAGGGCAACGACATGGTGGTCAACTTGGTGGAGCAGATGAAGGCGAATCTGCGCGAGCAGATCCTCGAGAAGGCCGCAGCCGCTCGTCTGGAGGGCGATACCGAGTGACTCTGAAATCTGCTTTCGCCGAACTGAACAACGCCATACTCGACCTGCAGCAGGCCGACTACAACACCTATGAACGACCTTTGAAGAAGCTGGCTGGGGCTCTGAAAACGGAGGAACTGCGCGCCACCAGCGAGGCACTGAGCACCAAGGTCGACTTCGACGGGTTCCTCGCGGAGAGCGATCAGGGTGGTAGCATGGTAGGCAGCGCGAGCCTCAAGTGGCCCGACGACAAGGAGCAGGAACTCGGCCTCACCATCGCCCTCATTGAGCGCGGCGCCGCCAATCCGGGTTGGTTCATGGACTTTGGCCACCATTGGTTCTACAACGGCAACAAGTTCATCTCCGGCATACATAAGATGACGAAGTCGGTCATCGTGCCGTTCGGTCGGGACTTCAAGACGTTCATCGAGCAATCGGCTCCTGCTATGCAGGATGCTCCATCGACCTCAGTCGACCTTAATAAGATATTCGTGGTCCATGGCCGCGACAACGGCACCAAGGAAACCGTAGCCCGCTTCCTCGAGCAGCAGGGGTTGCAGCCGGTCATCCTGCACGAACAGCCCAGCAGGGGGATGACCATCCCGGAGAAACTCATCGCCAACAGCGACGTCGGTTTCGCAGTGGTCCTCCTGACACCAGACGATGTCGGTAGGGCGAAGACCGACAGCGAGGAGAAGCCGCGCGCCAGGCAGAACGTGATGCTGGAGTTGGGGTACTTCGTCGGCCGCCTCGGGCGGGACAAGGTCTGCGCACTGCTCAAGGATACGGTCGAGCTACCATCGGACTACGTCGGCGTAGTCTACGTCTCCTGGGACGATGCCGGCGCTTGGAAAATGGAGCTCGCCAAGGAGATGCATGCCGCCGGCTACGACGTCGACTTCAACAAGGTCATCAAGGGCCGCTGACTTCGCTGCTCTGCCTGTCGGCTTCGAGAACCGAGCAGACGAGCAGCAGTCGCCTCTTTTCAGACGTTTGACCGAGGCGCCGCTTGTTGGCGCCTTCCGCACGCACCGGGTCGCGGTGCGTCTTTGCCGCCGGTCCGTCGGGACCGGCACGATTTTCTGGCCGTTGGGTAGGGTGACGAAAGAAGGGGGCGGCTTATGCCGCCGCCCTCGCCGTCCCGTGCCAGGCCAGCCGGCGGGTCGCCGTGGCCGCGTGGTCCGGGTCCAGTTCCATCCCCAGCCAGTCGCGGCCAAGATGCTGCGCCGCCACCAGGGACGAACCCGAACCGGCGAACGGGTCCAGAACCAGACCGCCTACCGGGCAGAAGGTTTCCACCAGCGGCAGCAGGGCCGCCACGGACTTTTGCGTCGGGTGCAGCTTGTTTCCCGAATACGGCATGTCGATCACGTCCGGGATGGGCTTCGCGGGCGGCGTCACGTTGCCCTTGCCGATCATGGTCTTTGCCCTTTGTTCCGCGAGGAACAGCCCCCGCTGTTCCTCTGCCTCGCGGCGAGCAGCGGGGTAGCAACGGCAAGGGCGACCGATGAGGAGGGGTATCGCCAGATCTGCACGGAGCGCAGCGCAGGAAGATCGGGGACACCCCATCGGGCGGCGTCAGCGCGCTGACGCGCACCCTTTCCGGCGCGAGGGCGGAGCCATTAGCCCTTTTTCCTCTTTTTCATGGTGACGTCATTTGCTTGCGCCCCTGGGGGCACGGTCATAATCTGTATTCATGGCTCGCACTCCTTCTACAAAAACTGCCACCCGCAAATCCGCCGCATCCGCGAAAGTCGGCACGACCGTCACGAAAGACAATCTGAAAGCCCTTGGTGCGGATCGGCTTGCAGACCTTCTGGTCGAGTTGTCGGAACAGGATGCCGTGCTCACCCGGAAGCTGCGCATGGCGCTGACAGCCACTCATGCGAAAGACAAACTCGGCAAGGAGATCGAAAAGAGGCTGCGAACGATCCAGCGCTCCCGTGGCTTTCTGCCTTGGGACCGGATCAAACCCCTCGCCACGGAACTCGACACGCTGCGACGCTCCATTCTCGATGATGTTGCAACGATGGATGTCGGGCAGGCGATTTCCGCCATGCGTATTCTCGTGGAACTTGCTCCTTCCGTCTATGAGCGCTCTGATGACAGTTCCGGTTATCTGTCAGATGTGTTTCGCGAAGCGGCCACCGACCTTGGCACCCTCTGGGGACGACAGGCTGGCCGGGATCCGGCTCTCACCGTCAGGGATCTGCTCACGCTTCTCGATGCGGATGGGTATGGCACTTGTGACCACCTGCTCGCGTCGTGCGGTGAGGCGCTGGGTACAGCAGGCGCGACCATGCTCAGGGCCACGCTTCTTGCACGACTGCACGACCTCCCCGCCTCAAAGGGGAAGGGAGACTATCGTACCGACATCGCGCGCATGCAGACCCTTGGTCGCCTGAAGGATCTGGCCGACGTGATGGGTGACGTCGATGCCTATATTGAGGCTGTCAACCTGAGTAACCGCCAGTCCGCCTCTATCGGCGATGTTGCACGCCGCCTGCTGGACACGGGGCGCGCCCATGAGGCGCTCGAATGGCTCAACCGGGAGACCGATGAGACTTCCCGGCTCCGCTGGGAAAACGACGATCTTCGGATCGAAGCGTGCGAAGCCGTGGGCGACCGCGACCAGGCCCAGTCCCTGCGATGGAAAGTCTTTCGGGACCGCCTGAGTCTGTCGCACTGGCAGGCATACCAGCGCCATCTCAGCGATTACGATGCGATTGATGCTGAAGAACGAGCACTCAATCACATCCGCAAGTTCCCAGTCAGGGGCGTAGCCCTTTCTACCCTTCTTGAATGGCCAGCGCTCGACGCTGCTGCCCGTCTCGTGCGGGAGCATACGGCAGAACTGGACGGGCGTGATTACGGAACACTGCGTCCGGCGGCGGATCGTCTGTCTGAATCGTATCCCAACGAGGCAACGCTTCTTTATCGCCTACTGGTCGAGGCCGTGCTGGATAAGGCACTTTCCCGCTACTATTCCTATGCCGCGAAGGATCTCGCCTCCTGCCGACTTCTCGCGCTAATGCTGACCACAGCAGATGGAATGGAAACCCACGAAGCTTTTGTGACCCGCCTGAAAGCGCAGCATAAGCGCAAGCTGGGATTCTGGACGCTGGTCGGTGAATAGTTAAAGACCGCAATGGGGGGCAGAACGGAATGTCCGCTACACAATAAACTTTCAATAAATCGGACCAACAAAATCTACATAATATCTGTATGAAAATTATTTCTTTCCGTTAACTAGCAATGTCACCGTTATACCTTTTGTTTGAAACACAGAAGTCTGTTCTGTTTCACTTATGAATGGAGTGTTGCACGGATTGTCTACCCATGCGATCGAAAGTGAATTGCTTGTTGCGTATGCTAATATCTCTTGCACGACCCAATTAAACGCATCAGCAGCAGTTTGAAACGACGTTGATGCTCGGTTCAAAAATCTTGAGGGGTTTGGGGGAAGAGGTGGTAAAATAAGTTCTGCATCAAATGTATTGGCATTATACTCAATTATGGCATCTACAAATGATGAATCACTTAGAAAAAATCTAAAGTCATGTATATATGTCATTTTTCCATAGCTTTGAGATGAGGTGATAATCATCTGTCACTGATTAAGTAATTGCAAGATTACATTTGGCACGCAACCTTAGCGAGAAAAGCTCTTCTACTCCTGTCTGTTTTAGGGGCAACATAAAATCCGTCCGAATGTCCGGGGTGACGGCTGCTGCTGCCCGTCAGCTTGATTTTTTGCGCGGACAGGCAGTTTATGGGGAACTACCTTGAGTCTACATTTTACAGTAAACCCTCGGATAGCGGAGGTCCAGAGGACGCTGCACGGTCTCGAAGTCGACACGATTAAGGAGGCAGGCAAAGATTCAACTCTTAGTGACTTTAAAGCCGCTCAGGGAGTGACATTGACTGTTTTATCACGATCCTCGACGGTCACAATGATGCTGTACAGCCTGTCGTCGGGTATCGGAACCGCAGCCGGGATTTCCTGAACACTCCGATGAAGGTCGTCTTGATTTGCCCTTTCACACAGCAAGATACCGTCACGCCATGGAGTGAACGCGTTTGAACTCAACACAACTTTGCGCCAGGCGGCAAATGCGATTGATACCGTCTGGACCGAGAATACTTTGCCTTCCACCCGATGCAAAGTTGCGTTGGATGCACCGCGCCCAAAACGCTCAGGTAAGCCTTGTGCCATGGTCAAGATTGAGCGACAAGAAATCAAAACTTACACGATGGTCGGAACGTCAGCCCTTTGGCTAGGTTCCAGAAGCTAACTATAATTAAAAATTATATTGATATAAAATGGATGAATTATGAACAAGTCGGTTGAATGCGGAATTCGGTTTTTATTACGGGAAGACGACCGGCCGTTTCTTTCTTCTCGATGTTTCATTGTCGCTGATCCTACTATTCGGGAGCACGACCAGTGGGATCTACTTCTGTCCCCTCCTGCGGAAGAAGGGTGGGTCTTCGAAATTGACGATGTCAAGTCTTGGATGCTTCAGGGTGGCCCTGAGCGGAAAATGTTTTATGACCGGCATGATACCGGCACACCATACCGCATTCTCAATCCTAATGCCGTTTTTTGCGCCTACGTCGCACGGCTATTCGCGGAAATTCCACAAGAATACCGTCGCCTATCCCGATACGCGCTCATGCCGTCTATTTCTGAACCGAGGTCTCGAAAACGTTATAAAGAGGCGCTTGAGGCCGCCATCCCGGATGTAGCGGTCCTTCCAGAACCTGAGATGGTCGCCGAGTACTTCAGGCTTGTCACACGAACTCTCGAACTCGAAAGTGATGTCAATAACGTTGTCCTTATTGTCGATACCGGCGCGTCGACTGCTAATATGACGATCGTAATCAGTCGCCGCGACGGACAAATCGTCGAGAGCGGAGGAAAAGGGGCGCAACGCACGCAGCGCCTCCGAACAATGCGCGGCGACAGTGTTGCCAACGCGGGACGCTGGGTCGATGAGCAACTCGCGAACCTTGTCGGCGCTAGTCTGACCGACCCGGCTTTGATGCGAAAAATCGAGAGCGCCAAGATCTCCGTTAGCCGTGGCACGCTGCAGCAGGTAGAGGTAGCGCTCACGGAGGGAGGGGCTTCAGGTACAATCGATCGGGCTAAACTGGAAATGGTAACAGTCCACCTATGGCACGAATTGCGGCCAGCATTCGAAAGATTATTTGAGCAGCTGTACGCTAGTCAGATTTCAACGTCGGATGCTCGTGAAAAAAGCGCTGATCGTCTTAAAGATAAAAAAGTGAACGGTCCTCGGGATGCCCATCGCCTCATAGACATGATTGTCCTCGCTGGGGGAACAAGCTTGCTTCCGGACTTTGAAGAAGCGATGCTGGCGTCTATTTTCCCTGATGGTTATCGTCCGAAAGTAATTAAGGTAGGAGACACCTTTCCAATCGCCGCCGCAGTCGGCGGGATTGCCCATGTTTTAAACAATGACATCCTGTTGAGACGTGATGGAAAGAATGATGCGTCGTTATCCAGCGGCGATGCACGGCTGGAAACTACTCTTCAGTGTCCTATTGTCATGGCAATTAAGACGGCTCAGACATATGAGGAGAAAATCGTAATTCTGTCTCCAGACGACCCGTTTGTCGATACGGGTGGTACGCGACTGATCTCAGGCTTGCCATCTTTTCAGAAAGGTGAAAAAGCCAAAGCTAGGCTTCTTCTTGACGATAAAAATCCTCCCCGTGGTCGACGACCAAAGGAATTCAGCGTAGCCCGCATCCCGGTGGAAATGAACCTAACTTGGGTCCCTGACAGCTCACGCGCGACAGTCTCCTCTCACGACACCGTCGGATTGGATTTATGGATTAGCGCGGAAAAGACGGAGGTGAAAACAACATCTCAAAAGCAGTCCGGGCATATCCTTCTCGATCTGGGTATGTCTAAAATTGTCGCAGTTTTTGCAGGTCCAGGTGGCGTCTCGCAGCAATACGTCAAAGACGCTCTGCGAGGAACTGAAATGGCCGAGCGTGCCTCAACCGTTTCAACTGAATCCGCCATTGAGCTCCACAGTGAACAAGAGCTGCCACGCGCCACGCAGGACAGCGTCCAATTTGTTAGCTCCACGAATGAACCCGACCAGAGCGATGAATCTCGAGCGTTACCGTCGGTAACCTTCCCTGACGTCGAACGGAAGACGCTCAGTCCAGTTAACTCACAAGCTCTTCCTCGGCCTAACCAGATCAAAACGAATGGGTGGGACACACGTAGCTCAGACTCGGAATTTGTGCAGGTTCTGACACAGATTGGAAAAGTGTTCAGGGAACAGGAACACAGCACGACATTCGCCGACATTGTAGTTGCCTTAATTGGCCTCGCCGTTCGTCCGACTGTAATTCTGGCAGGACCTCCCGGGTGCGGCAAGTCTACCTTAGTTCGACTAATAGCCAGACTTCTTGGAAAGACCCCAGATGATTCCTTTCACGATATCGCTGTCCAGGCCCATTGGACAAACGATGACGCCTTGTTCGGCGACAAAGGCAATCTGTTGAAGCTTCTCCAAAACGACAATCGGGGACACTTAGTGCTCTTTGACGAGTTCAATCTGACACGCCCAGAGTATTACTTATCGCGTCTCTTTCATGCAATCGAGAGTGACACACGGGAAATCTCGGACGGGCGCAGTATTGCATCTTGTCGCGTGATGGGCACCCTCAATATCGATGAATCTTCGCGCGTCCCTTCTCCGAAGATTATCGACCGATGCTTTCTGATAGAGTTGCCGCAAGTCCTGTGGGATGGAGGTGCTTCTGCACCGCTGCCCACACTTGGCGAAGAATACATAATCTCAGGGCTTCCCGAGGTTCCGCGCGTTACCGGGAATATCGATGAGCGCGTGAAGAGCGTCGTAACGGCATTGCGCAAGGCCGTCGACGAAAACGGTCTTCGCCATGATTTCTTGCCCTCTCGCAGGGTGCTGGCAGATATCGAGGCCGTCCTAAGTTTGCATGAGAGTCTCGGTTTGAACAGTGCTGGACTGCTCGAAACCGACGATGTCGTCGATCGTCTCATAGCAAGTCGAATTTTGGTCAAGCTTTCCGGAGCTTTCGAAACGGTCGAGCCTGCTCTTGATGCCATTGAAAAGTCTCTTCGGAACTCAAGCCGCCTACCTATGACTCACCGACGATTGAAATTGGCGCGCCGGCAGGAGCATCTTGGTTTCGTGTCACCGTGGCATTGATGAGCACAGAAATTGTATCCGTGCGCTGGCATGGAACGAATACCCTCACTGACGCCGCCCCCTGGGACCCCCAAAAATGGTATCTTGTTCCTGACGATCATCCATATCTCGATATTCTGACGCGAGGGAACTACGCGCAAATCGCTGGTAAAAATCCAGACAAGAAGCTGCTGACAACTCTCAAAGGTGAAGAAACAGTCGTTCAAGATCAGCCTGCACGATGGCAACGGTGGAGTTTTGAGGCTGACCTTGGGTACAAGCGGCGATTTGGCAGAATAAGCCTGCGCCTTAAGGTTCCCAAAGACTGCATACTGCAGGCCTACGTAATCCCCGCAAAGTTGCTGAATTTTCGGGATATTGAAATAATGATCGGCGACATTCGGGAAATGCTCGGTATCGACGTTTCTTGGGAAAGAGGCCCAGGCGATCGTGGGAAGGCTTGGGCGCGGACTGCTCATGGCACACGTTCGGCTACTTCTCACGATCTGATCGACCATGTTGGGCAGGAGCTTAAGGCAGCCAGATCGATCCGGCGGACACCATTTACCGAATTAACTTCCCCAACAGCGACTCAATTCATGCTTATCGAAAACGCTTTAGTTTCACATTGGGCTATGCGCCGATCAACTATAATTAGCGAGCGCATTAGCAAAATCGGGAACGAGATTGCCGCCTACGAAAACATCAACTCTCGTGGAAGCCCTAACGGACGAAGGGAAAGAACTAATCAAGCAATTGACATGCTGCGTCAGCATGAGAGTGAGTTGAAGAATCTTCGCCTCAGGCTGAGGCATCTGATCGCGCCCCGCGAGCTCAACATCGCGATTTACTCGAGCCCGCTTCTGCAACGTGATTACAGGCTACGTCTGCTCCTGCGCGCCTTTGGTACGACCGGGAGTCAAGCTTACTCTGATACAGAGGCGCAGCTGTCGCATTATCCGCCCGTCGTCCTTAATGATCTATGGGAACTGTGGGGTGCGGTCTGGCTGGTGCGAGAACTGGAGAAACTTGGCTTTTCCGGGACCTGGTCCCATAGGGGCGTCGATACGGTCGTCAGCTGCTGCTGGCGTCTGAATAAAGGGGAGATATCTCTTGATCTCGACTATGAAGCGCGCCCCGCTCTTGTCGATCATGACCGGCTTCCTCCGATTTCGGAGCGGAATGTTCCGACGATGGAGTGGGCTGCTCTCAATCAGCATTTTGACGAGGAATGTCCATACCTTGGATTGGAAGCGCGCTGTTCCCCGGATTATCTGATACGCATCTCATGTCCGGGCCAAAAAATCTTGATCGTTGGAGACGCCTGCCTAGCCAGCCCTGAACATCACGCCAAAGTGATCGAGTGTGTGGACGACAATCTGTCCAACGATGAAATTGCCCCATCCAAGGCTAAGCCTCTAACGGTCGAGCATTATCGCCGTACAATTGCGTGGATCGACCAGCATGAAGTCGTCCGTTGTCATCCTCTCGGAGGTTTTGTCCTCTTCCCACCAACGGCAGAAAAATGGAGTGCCTTCGCCAAATTACCGGGCGCTAGCGATTGCACGCTTCTATGTCCACGCCCTGGTGTGGACCCCGAGGCAAGCGGTCGGCTTAAGCATTTTCTATCGTCGATTGTCCCGGGACTGCTCGATTGAGACAGCATGATGCGCTATTATACCCGAGTAAGGTCATTTGATGAACCAAACGGCTATCGTTCTGAATGCGGCCTAACATATCAATCGACTAAAGGGAGTATGGTTGTCCGCTTTTAGTAAAGTACATGCTGCGGACAGTCGCTGCGACATTCGCTGCGACCGTCTCGTGTTCATTCTCGATAAAATCGTCCATGCACAGAAGAGATATCCGGTCCTATCAGCCTACAAGGCGGCTTCTACCGGATGCTTACAGATCCCCTGCGACTATCTGGAACGGGCTGCGGCGTATGATACGAGCCGCGCGAAACAGATGTCCGTGCGCATCCTGTCCAGTCTCGATCTCGAGGCCCAGATCACAGCGGATGGTGCGACATGGCTGGATCGGGGGCTCGTGTCGCGTGGCAGGTCGAATGTGGTCGATGCCGGGTTCGGTCATGAGGTGACCGAGGCCCGGAAACAGCGTCAGGACGTGCTGATCGTAATCATCCGGCGAGAGACGCGGGCGTATTCAGGCGGCGATGGTATTGTGGACCTGCTGGTGGGCTTTCCAGTGCCAGGGCAGGAGTTCATGGAGGCG
>NZ_NKUB01000045.1 GCF_003207895.1 Komagataeibacter swingsii | reverse complement strand
ACCCCGCCTGCATAAAGGTGACAGAAAAGGAATCACAACAGATTCATCTGCATCAAGCACAAAATTCAAGAACAGCAGATTTGTGGGTAACTGCAAGCCTCGTCGGATGCTTACGTTTATGAGGCAGATGGCAACATCCAGAATCGGGTTCTTTTCCTGTTGGATGAGGTTGCTCGTCTTGGGCGGATGCGAATCATGGCAACGGCGCGGGATGCAGGCCGGAAATATGGCATCACTCTGAGGCTACTTTACCAGTCGGTCGGCCAGCTTGAAGAACAATGGGGGCGCGAGGGAAAGCGGGCATGGTACGAGGCGGCCGCGCATCGGACATATGTTGCGATCTCTGACCTCGATACGGCAAAGGAACTAGAAGAAACCTTTGGTCAGTATGGCGTCATGGCGACATCCGAAGGTAGTAATTCCGGCACGTCGGGAAAGGGGTGGGAAGCCGGCAACCGCTCACGCGGTACGAACACCAGCTACCACGAAATTAGTCGTCCCCTGATCCGCCGTGAAGAGTTGCTCAATGATGCGCGGGTGGATGAAGCGTTTGTTGTGGTTCGGGACGGTCGCCCATTGCGTTGTGGAATGCCGATCTATTTCCGGCGGCCTGAAATCAGGGAAAAGATTGCAGCTAATCGGTTTAATAAGCACTTGGGGTGAGGTTCGAGAGGGTATAATCAATGTTGAAAAATGAACCTGTGGTTGTCAAAACAACCACAGGTTTAGTCATTTTGGTACGATCAGGTGAACAAGCGAGGCACTTACGAATAACGCTACTGTGCTAAGCGCCCAGATGCCGATGAACCAGCCGATACGCTGGCTAAGTCGCCGGGGCGCGTTGTCCCCATTGCCTTGTACGATTTCAATGATAGCCATCTGCTTCCGTTACCTTTCCGCGGAACACGCGATAGGAGTAAACCGTGTAGGTCAGGATGATCGGCAACAAGATGACGGTGCCGACCAGTTGGAAAAACTGACTGGAAGGGGGAGATGATACATCCCACAGCGTCAACTCGGGTGGAACAGCATATGGCCACACCGTAATCCCGAGGCCGGACAGGCAGAGAAAGAACCATCCGAGAGCACACAGGAAAGGTCCTTTGGAATGTCCACGGCGCAGACCGATGGTCAGCAGAAAACCCAGTGCGATTACCAGAAGGGGAACAGGTGCGACAAATGCGATATTTGGCCACTCGGTCCAGCGCCGCAGGTAGGGTGCGTGCAACATGGGCGTCCACAGGCTGACAGCTACGATACATACAAACAGCCCGATCGCCAGCAGCTTCGCCCATTTCCGGCAGGAGGCTTCCAGCACATCGGTCGTACGCCAGATAAGCCAGGTTGCACCCAGTAGGGCATAACCGCACATGACGGCCACTCCGCACAGCACGCTGAATGGGGTTAGCCAATCCAGTGAACCGCCAACAAAAGCCCCGTCCACGACCTTGATTCCCTGGACGACCCCTCCAAGGATTGCGCCCTGACAGAAGGCCGCGATGCCCGATCCTGCCATGAAGCCAGCGTCCCACAGTTTTTCGCGTCCAGTGCCGCGTGTCATGATACGAAATTCAAAGGCCACACCACGGAAGATCAGGGCAACCAGCATGAGCACGATCGGCAGGTAGAACGCAGGGAGTAGTGTTGAATAGGCCCCAGGAAAGACCCCATAGAGCGTAGCACCGCCAAGGACCATCCACGTTTCGTTCCCATCCCATACAGGGGCGATGGTGTTGACCATCACATCCCTGCGGGCTTCATGCCGCTCTACGGCGAACAGCATTCCAATGCCAAGGTCAAAGCCATCAAGGATGACATAGATGGTGATCGCAGCGACCAGAATAACGGCCCATATGATCGGAAGCCAGTATGCGACGTCCATCATGTTCAGGCTCCTTCGCCAGAAGAGGGATTGATGACTTTGGGATGAGTGCTTGTGGCCAGAATATTCGGGGCATGAGAGGGGCTGGTTTCATGTTCACCTTCTTGTGGCGCGCGTGCCAGCAGGCGGCCCAGAATGCCGATCCCTGATCCGAATACGATTACGTAGACCACAACAAAGACGGTCATCGTCAGCGCCATATTGGACAGGGCGATTGGGGAAACACTGTCGGATGTCCTGAGCAGACCGTAGACGGTCCAGGGCTGACGGCCGACCTCGGTCGTAACCCAGCCGCACAACAATGCGATGAAACCGGTGGGCGCCATGCATACGGCGACCCGATGAAATCCTGGACTGCTAAACAGGGTTCCTCTGCGCCTTAACCAGAGCGACCAGAACCCGACAAGAACCATCAGCATCGCCAGCGCGATCATGATGCGGAAGGAAAAGAAGATCACGGGAGAAGGCGGCCGCTGGTCACGCGGGAAATCCTTCATGCCCGGTACTTTACCATTCAGGCTATGTGTCAGGATGAGTGACCCGGCCAGCGGCAGCCTGATAGCATAATCCGTATGTTCGGTTTTCATGTTGGGAATACCGAACAGCAGTTCCGGGGCACGCGCTTCTGATTCCCAATCCCCTTCCATCGCGGCAATCTTGACCGGCTGGTATTTGAGCGTGTTCAGCCCATGGGCGTCACCGGCGAGGACCTGTAGCGGGGCAACGAAGGCAGCCATCCACATTGCCATGGAAAACATCAGGCGCACCGGTTCGCTCGCCTGTGTGCCCGCACGGCGTGCCTTGAGCAGATGCCACGCCCCTGTCGCTCCTACTATAAAGGCAACCGAAAGAAAGGCCGCCAGACCCATATGCACAAGCCGGAAAGGAAAAGAGGGATTAAAAATAATGGCAAGCCAGTCTGCGGGTATGAAGCGACCGGTAGCAGCATCAATTGTGTATCCTTGTGGCGTCTGCATCCATGAGTTTGACGCTAGGATCCATGTCATCGAGATGAGTGTACCGACCGAGACACAGCATGTTGCTGCATAATGCAGGCCGCGTCCTACTTTGTTCATGCCAAAGAGCATGACCCCGAGGAAGCCCGCCTCGAGAAAGAAGGCTGTCATGACTTCATACGATAGGAGAACACCTGTAATAGGGCCGGCTTTCCGGGAGAAGACCGACCAGTTCGTGCCGAATTCATACGACATGACCAGCCCGGAGACGACGCCCATGCCAAAGACGATCGAGAATATCTTGATCCAGTATCGGTAGAGGTCGAGATAAGCTGACCGCCTGGTTTTAAGCCATAATCCTTCCAGCACGGCCAGATAGGCAGCCAGTCCGATTGAGAAGGCGGGAAAAACAATATGAACGCCTACGGTAAAGGCGAACTGGAAGCGTGCCAGAAGCAGCGCGATATCGTGAGATGGTTGCATGGGTAATTCCCCAAATCGTGATCCAGCCGCATTTATAAGAAACGTAAAATTTCCATAAATGACAGACTGTCAGACGGTTTTATTGTTATAATATTCGCACTGCCTGATAGGCGTGTATATCTGTTCCGTTTTGGTTTTGGAAACGTCTTTGGTTATCATACAGTCATCTTTCTAATAATCCTTCAACCATGACATATTGATAAGTGCAGAGTCTTCGGATTGTCTGGTATGAGTTCGCCATTTTTTCATAAAAATGATCTTATACGAGACTGATAACGTTAAGATACCAACAGGCGTTTCCGCGTGATCTTTCCTGAGACAGTCGTGGGCAGATGTCTGACGAAGTGGACTTCCTTAAGACCAATCCAGCGACCGAGTGCCTGATTGACCCGTCCGATCATTTCCTCGGAAGAAGGTATGACTTTTACACCGGAGTTAGGTACTACATAGGCGACAGGTCGCTGCCCTCTCAGTTCATCGGGAGAGGCTACTACGGCACAGGCATGAACAGCCGGATGGGCGGCAATGATCTTTTCGATCTGCACACCCGAAATCCGTCGTCCTGCGACCTTTATGACATCGTCGGAACGCCCGAGCATATGCACGGCGCGGCTGGCCTCGATCATGCCTTCGTCGAAGGTACGATAATACCGGTTCGTTTCATCAAGATAGGCGGCAGGAACACGGATCGCTCCATCCTTCCATACGCCAGCCAGGCAGCCGGGTGGCAGCGGCAGGGAGAGGACAATTTCCCCGCACTGTTCACCGGGTATGGACGGCACGATTTCCGGACGGAAACCCGGTGCGGGCCGCCCAATGTCATTCATGAGCGGGACCGGATCGCGCTCGGGCAGGCCAAAGAAATGGGCGGTGATGCTCCACCCGGTTTCAGTCTGCCACCAGTGATTGACCACGGGTTTGCAAAAATAGGATCGTGCCCACTCCAGCAATGTCGGGTCCGCATATTCTCCGGCCACGAAGATGCGGGCAGGAGTTGGTAGGATCGCTCCTGACAGGTTGCGGCTTTCCTGCCGCATGAGGCGCATCTGTGTTGGTGTGGTGAACAGGCATTTCACGTCATGCTCATGGCAAAGCGCGCGGATGGCGGAAGCCGATGCGCCGCCTTCCACGATCACGCTGGTGCAGCCGCTGATCAGCGGCGCATAGACGCCGTAGGAATGGCCAACCACCCAGCCCAGATCCGATGTCGTGAAGAAGGTGTCACCGGGTTTGCAGCCGTAGATCAGATCCATGGACAGGGCGAGAGCGACAGCGTGGCCACCATTGTCACGCACAATGCCCTTCGGATGACCTGTCGTGCCGGACGTGTGAAGAATATACAGGGGATCTTCGGAGCGCAACGTGACCGGTTCTGCCGGTGCGGACTGTTCCAGCGTATGGAAATCATGATCCCGCAGTGGCATGAATGATGTCTGACATGCTGCGCGTTGCACAATCACGCAGGCCTGTGGCCGGTACGCTGCTAAAGCAAGTGCATCATTCAGAGCAGGGGCAGAGGGAATAGGCGTCTGGCCCTGAAAGCTGCAACTGGCCATGATAATGACTTTCGGAGCCACATCATCAATCCGTCGTGCCAACTCCGGTCCGGCATAACCGGCGAAAACCACAACATGCACAGCCCCTATCCGCGCGCATGCCAACATGGCTATGGCTGTCTCGATCATGGTCGGCATGGCGATCAGGACGCGGTCGCCTTTCCCCACCCCGAGCGAGCGCAGGCCACCGGCAAACCCGGCTACCCTGCCCTGCAGTTCCCGGTAGGTTACCACCTGCCGTTCCTTCGTGGCGCAGGAATGCCAGATCAATGCCGCCTGTTCACCGCGACCATTTTCAACATGCCGGTCCACGGCGTTGTGGCAGGTATTGAGCGTGGCGTCAGGAAACCAGTCATGCCAGCCATCCGCCCGCGTCCTGCATGCGGTCATGGGTGCCTGCTTCCATGTGATGCGTTGCGCCGCCTCCAGCCAGAACGGCTCTGGCTGATTCAACGCCGCATCGTGCATCGCCTCATATGTTGTCCATGGAAGCATGGCGTTTACTCCGTTCAGGCTACAGGCACGTCTTTGCCGGTGATCTGGCTGGCCAGCCACGCGGCATCGCGCGAAACGCCTGAGAACCGTCCCGATCCCCAGGTGTGCAGCCATGGCAGGCCGAGGAAGTAGAAGCCCGGCGCATCGGTCACGCCGCGATGCCAGACCGGCTTGTTGGCTCCGTTGAAGACCGGCACGTCGATCCAGCGATAGTTCGGACGGAAACCGATGCACCAGAGGATCGAGGTGATCTCGGCGGCCTTCAGGTCCAGCGGAGCGTTGCTGCCATCAGGCTCCCAGACCGGCACATAAGGGGCTTCGGTCGGGGCCGTGATCCCTTCACGGGCGATGTAGGTGTCGATGGATTTCTTGATGTCGGCATTGGTCCTGTCCGCATCATCAAGGTTTTCCGCAAGATCCGGCGCGAAGTGCGCCACTTCGTCACGGATGGTCTCCAGCGTGCCGTGCAGGCCCACGCCTTCCTTTGCAAACAGTCGCAGATCAAGGTCATGCCCGCCATTTCGGCCCGTGACGTAATGATTGGTCTTGTCGCGTGCGCCATCACGCAGGGGGTGATTATCCACCGTCAGATCGTAGAAGTGCATATCCGCAAGCCAGTCCACCACGTCGCGGCCACGGTAGAAGCGCGAGACACGCGGAGCGGAGCCGACGCAAAGGTGGACCTTGCGTTTTTCAAGAAACAGGTCCTCGACGATCTGCGCACCGGACTGACCGCTGCCCACGACCAGGACTGCCCCTTCAGGCAACTGGGCGGCATTGCGGTAATCCTGCGAGTGAACCTGATGGATGGCAGGGTCGATCGCGCTGGCGTAACCGGGGATCACCGCATCCTGATACGCGCCCGATGCGATGACCACATGCTTCGCGTGCCACGTCTCACCACCTGCCACCACGCGATAGCCACCACCTTCATGGCGGGTGATGGAGGTAACGGCTGTGTGCTCGCGCAGGGGCGGATTGAAGGAGGCGACAAAGCCCTTCACGTAGTCAATAATTTCCTGCTTCACCATGAAGCCGTGCGGGTCTTTCCCCTTGTAGGGATGACCGGGAAGTTCGCACTGCCAGTTGGGTGTGACCAGGCAAAAATTGTCCCAGCGTTCATCGTCCCACGAATGGCAGGCCGTCTTTGCCTCAAAGACGATGTGCTCCACTTTCTCGCGGCAGAGATACCAGCTCATGGAGAGCCCGGCCTGTCCGCCGCCCACGATGATAACGGGGATGCTTTTCTCGTTCTGTGTCATGGTCGTTCTTTTCGTCTCAATAGCTGAAAGACAGGATGCGCACCTGCGCATCGGACTGGTTTAGAAAAGGCGCACCGGTCTGCCTTATGGCCTGAAGCTGGCCAAGGGCGCGGCTGCATGGGAAGCCGTAGCGGGCGCGAACCCGCTCGCTGGCGTCCGTCAGGGCGGTGTCCGCCTTTTCAAGAAACTCCCGGACCGGATAATCCTGACCGGTCGTGAAGTGGTCTCTTATGACCAGCGATGGGGAGTAACAGTCAGTCTCCTTCCCATCGGGCCAGCGCACGCGAAAGGTCATTTCGGGCATGGTGAAAGAACTCCTGAAGCAATGGCATCGGTGCGCGACCGCGCTGCCAGACACCGATATGCGGGGAGGTGCCGACTGGCGACATGGCCCCAGTCGAAACGGCGGGCGGTTGCGGGGCCGCTGACCCGGAAATGGTCACGGTTTTCGACGCGCAGGGCGTCGCGCAACGCCATGAACAAGGTGTCGGGGTGCGCCGGTTGGCACCACAGCGCATCCGTTGCCGAAAAATGCTCCGTGAAAGGTGCGATTGCCGGCACAATAACAGGCGTGCCGCAAGCCAGGGCTTCCAGCGGGCACAACCCGAACCCCTCGGTTACGGATGGATAGGCCAGCAGGTCCGCCTGCCGATAGAATGAAGGCATGTCTTCATCCGCAACCGGCCCGGTGATGGTGACATGATCGGCCGCACCGCTTTCGCGCAGACGCGCCATGAATCGATTGCGGTAAGCAGAATGATCCAGCAGTGAGGCCCCGCCCGCCACAACCAGATGCACATCAGGCTGTTCGCAGCGAAGGGCCAGAAATGCGTCGAGCAATTGCAGCGTGTTCTTGCGCCGCTCGATCCCGCCCACGGACAGGATCAGGTGACGATCGGCAGGCAGATGATACCGCGCCCGCAACGTGGCATCGTGCGCGGTTTCTACGGGCGAAAAGCGCACGGGATCAACCCCGTTGCCCACGACCGGGGCTTCGCGGCCATGGTCGTTGCGCAGGACATCTTCCCACATTGTGCTGACGGTAAACAGTTCGGCCGCCGCCCTGATCCCCCGTTCCTGCCGCGCGGCAAGGACTGGGTGCGTGAAATGGTCAAGATGGTGGACCGTGCGGGCAAAGCCCGGTATCCGTCCCTCTTCCACCAGTTCGGCCAGTGCATTGGCGCTGATCGGGTCCTGCGCATGCAGCACGTCAAAATGCTGCCCACGCAGGGCGTCCCTGATCTCGCCAATGCGGCGTTCCACCAGCGTTGGCAGGTCGGTCTCAGGCACGGCCGGGATGCAGTTTGTGGCGCAGCGGGGCGTGCGGAAGAAACCGGCCCCTGTCACGTCCGGCGCAATCAGCGTTGCGTCATGGCCCGCGTCACGCAGGGCTTCCGCCAGCGCCATGCCGTGCACCACACCACCGCGCGGATTGGTCGAATGGGTCAGGATGCCAATGGACAGACTCATGACACAAACCCCATGAGCGGCGTCCGGGCGAGATCCCAGAAGGTTTCTTTCTCCCCGTCCCATATGATATCAAGGCGTCGTGTCATATCGCACTGTCCGATGATGGCGGCAGTGATCCCGCGTGCCTGAAAACGTGCGATAATTGCCCGGGCATCCTCGGGACGCGCCGTCAGCAGATAGCCATAGCTGGGGAATGCGGACAGCCAGCGTTCCATTGGTGCATCGTCGGGACGTGGAATGTCATCGAGCGTGATGGTCATGCCGATACCCGAACATTCGGCCAGCATGAGCGCGGTGCCCAGCAGTCCGGCCATGCTGATATCCTTGGCAGCGCGGCTCAACCCGTCCTCGGCAATGCCGGGCAAGAGATCGAGATCATCTCGAAGGCGTGCCGCCCCCTCAGTATGACACAGTGCGGAACTGGCATCCCAGAACGGGTGCGGGTCGTGCCAGCGGCCGCGCAGGTCGATGGCGGCGATCAGGACTTCGCCCGGTCGGGCATCGAAACTGGTCAGCAGATGACGGGCACGGCCAAGGATCGCCACCGACAGCGAATTATGGGTGCTGCGCATGTTGGTGTGTCCACCAACAACCGGCACGCCATAGGTGCGCGCACCTTCATGCAGACCGGTCAGAATGGACGCGGCCGCCTCGGACGTATCGCTCCACAAAGCATCCACCACCGCCACGGGACGGCCGCCCATCGCCGCGATGTCGCTGACATTGACCATCACGCCGCAATACCCGGCAAACCATGGCATTGAGCGGACAAAGCTGTCCTGAAAGCCCTCACTGGCCAGCAGGAGATAGCCATCGCCATCCGGGATCGCGGCGCAGTCATCGCCAAGACGGACAGCTTTGGCGCCTGTCCCTAAAATCGCGCTAACTTCTGCAATGTCCTGCTTAGCCGCAAGAGAGCGCCCCATACGGAGCGTGCGCAGGAGTGTGGTGAGTTCATGTGTCATCACGCCACCTGTCGTATCCGGGGTTGCGGACGCAGCAGCCAGGTCTGATCCAGACCGTGCGCCGGATAGCGTGACAGATCAGCCTCCATGTCGTGATGCGGCAGGCCATGCAGCGTAATGACGCCGAGACTTTTCCAGTGCAGGCGACGGAAGAACAGCACATTCTGTTCCTGCACCTGGGCCAAAAACCGTGTAGCCCCCAGGCCGTGTGCCGTACTGACGGCCATGCGGATGAGTTCCGCCCCGATCCGCCCCAGCTTGCGGTGATCAGCATGCACGGCCAACCGGGAACCGCGCCACACACCGGGCTCTGCTTCGTGAATGCGCACTGTTCCCACGATCCGGTCCGGCATCCCCGCCATGCAGCAGGCGGCGATGATGGGAATGGCGACCTCATCAATCGCGTCGCGGTCATCCTCTGCAAAAACATGCTGTTCACTGCAGAACACTTCACGGCGGAGCGCATGATAACCGGCACGCTCCCATGGCGTGCGGGCAAGGCGCACAACATATTCCGTCGGAATGAACGGCCGGTCTTCCATGCCTTCGAGGATCGTGCTCATTGTTCGTACGCCGAAAGCGAGGAACAGGCGCCACAACGACCACACCCGGCCCGGATATCGGTGGATTTCATGTTCGCTTCCCGGAGCATTCGCCCAAGCGGTGCCAGCACGGATTTCATAAACTCGGCTGAAGGCGGAACATGATTTTCCAGCGGAGTGCCGGAAATGGGCACAAACGGCACCACGAAGGGATAGACCCCGAGCGCAATCAGACGCTCGGCGAGAGCAAGAATGTCCTCGGTGCTGTCGCCAAGACCGGCCAGAATGTAGGTATTGACCTGCCCACGACCGAAGATCGGCACGGCGCTGGCGAAAGCGTCCATGTAGCGATCGACGCTGACCGTGGCCTTGCCGGGCATGATCTTCTCACGCACTACCTGCGTAGCGGCTTCGAGATGCATACCCAGACTATCGGCTCCGGCTTCCCGCAAACGCTGGAACCAGCCGTGATCACGTGGCGGCTCGCACTGAACCTGAAGCGGCAGATCCACCGCCGCCTTGATGGCACGCGCTGACTCCGCCAGCACGGCAGCACCCCGATCAACCACATTGGGCGTGCCGGTCGTCAGCACCATGTCGCGCACGCCGTCCAGTTCCACAGCAGCTTTGGCAACTTCGGCAAGCTGCGCCGGTGTCTTGTAAGCGATCGTCCGGTCCGCCTCCAGCGATTGGCCAATGGCGCAAAACTGGCAGGATGTGCGCCGGTCGGCATAGCGGATGCAGGTCTGGTGCACCGTGGTCGCCAGCGTGTCACGGCCATGCAGTAGCGCGATCTTCCAGTAGGGAATACCGTCTGTCGTGCTCAGCCCGTAAAAGCGCGGGGCAGCCGGGAAATGGATCGTACCTACTGCCCGCCCATCGCGTAGCAGCATGCTGGTCCCGTGCTGGTCTGGCGGGCTGGCCTGAAACGGTGAATGCTGCGCGCCAGACGTATAGACCGGAACCATGACGGTCTGGCCCGCAATGGTGATCGTCTTGTGATCCGAAGGACCAGCGCCTCCCTTGCGGGCAATGCCGCCGGTCTGCTCGCCGATCTGCAGTCCAAAGGACTGGAGATCGGTAACGAGCTTGCGACCAGAAAGTGTACCGAGCGTCGGAATGGTCATGACGCAGCCTCATCTGTAGATGTGGAAACCGGATCGGCTTCACCAACGTAATGAACGGTACGGGCAGGCCGCCGATCCTGAAGCAGACTAAGCAGTTCAGGTCGTGCATAATGTCCTACAGAGTCCATCATCCGTTTGCGCTTGGTGATAAGAGCGAAATCAAGATCGGCAATCACCATCCCCTCACCTTCCGTCAAAGGCGGGGCCAGAAGCTTACCTTCGGGAGAGACGATGGCGGTAAAGCAGCCTCCTCGCAGCGGCCCTTCAAGTGCAGGGTCTCGCGCAATATCCTTGATCTGATCTTCCGTCAGCCAACCCGTGGCATTCACAACGAAACAGCCGGATTCCAGAGCGTGATGACGGATGGTGACTTCCATCTGATCGGCGAAGATCTGCCCCACCAGTGAACCGGGAAACTGGGCGCAGTGGATTTCTTCATGCTGTGTCATCAGCGCGTAGCGCGCCAAGGGGTTGTAATGCTCCCAGCAGGCCAGCGCCCCGATGCGGCCGACAGCACTTTCAACAACCTTGAGACCAGCGCCATCGCCCTGCCCCCAGACCATGCGCTCATGATAAGTCGGGGTGATCTTGCGACGCTTGAGAAGGATCTCACCTGTCGCGTCGAAGACGATCTGCGTGTTATAGAGTGTGCCAAAATCCCGCTCATTCACGCCCAGCACGACGACCATGCCGGTATCACGTGCGGTTTCGGCAACCATGTCCGTCACCGGACCTGGAATGATGACGGCGCGTTCATAAAGTTCCAGATGTTCGCCGCCGAAACGGAAAGCTGGCTGGATGAACGAGAAGTAGGGGTAATAGGGCACGAAGGTTTCAGGAAAGACCGCCAGCTTCACACCTTTTTCGGCGGCTTCACGGATGGCCTGACAGACTTTCCGGGCTGTCCCCAAACCGTCATCGCCGAGGACGGGACTGATCTGGATGGCAGCAGCGCGAACGATACGTGACATGGCTTGCGGTCCTTCCTTTGGCCTTTAGAGAGTCCAGGTATTGAGGATGAAAGCGTTGTCACGACGCGCAAGGAGGATAATGTCGAGCACGTCCTGCGGGTTGATCGGCGTGATGCCGGGGATCAGGTTCTGCTCGCCGTAGCCGTAAAGGGCCTGAAGCGCGAAGCGGCAGGCATAGACTTTGCCGCCCTCTTCGAGGATTTTCGCGATCTGCTTGTTGCAATTCATGTGGCCCGGAAAGGCTTCGTCGCCCAGGCGGGGAAAGCCGCGCTGCACACCAAGGGTCACACCCGGGCCATACAGCAGCACCGACGTCTCGAAACCTTTGCGGATCAGGCGGGTAGCCTGCAGCAGGTTGACGAACCCGACCGACCCTTCATTGGCCACAGTATGGAAGGTGATAAGGGCTTTTTCGCCGGGTTTGGCTTTGACGTCCTCAAAGACCTTGTTTTCATAATTGACGAAGCAATCGCCATCTTTGTACGGAGTGTGTTCGACTTTCGGCATGATGTATCTCCATGTAGTGCGGTCTCTGGCGAGATGCCGGGGCGACCGCAACACCGGGAGAAAACGTGACATGGAATGCGCCAACTACAAAATTTTGTATGGATACCTTTTTGGGTACAAAAAAAACAAAGAGACAAATAGGAAGCCATTTAAGGCGGACGAAAGAAGACAATAAATGATAAAATGCCAGACAATGATGGGGTATATAAATAACTCATTGTTTTTGCTTGATACTTAAATCACGCATTTGTGAAAACCTCAGAGGCCTTGTTTTCTATGAATGCACAGATTCACCGTCGAATCAGTAGGTTGCGCCGATTCACGGTGTAGCGGCGAGATCACACAATATCGGCAAAACCGGGGGAGCGTTTGTGCTGCAGGACAGACATCACGCCATGCAGAGATTCTTCAAGGCTCGCCGCATCTGGAGCGCTGCCTAGTGCAATCCGCGCGCGCTGCGGGGGTTCGCCACTGATGGTGAAAACGGTGCTGGGAACCAGCGCCAGTCCCCGCCTGCGGGCGTAGGCGACAAAATCCGCGCTGCCCCACCAGTCTGGCAGTTTCAGCCAGACATGCGGTCCGTCGGGGTTCATACAGTGTCTTTCCCCCAACACCCTGCGGGCGATCGACTGGCGCAGGCGCAGTTCCTTCTGGATCGAGTGGAGGATCGTGTGCGCCTGTTCCGTCTGCATCCACCGCGCCGTCAGCGCACTGAGCAGGCCGGCATTGGTGAGCGCGATAGCTCGAATAGCCGCTGTTACCCGTCGAGTCATGTCAGTATTCGGCAGGGCAACATAGGCCGTGCGTAGGCCCGGACTGAGCGTCTTGGCAAGGGTAGCCACGTAGCTGACACGGCTATGGTCGAGGGCCGCCAGCGCCGGTAGCGGATTGTCCATCAGCAGGCTGTAAGGGTCGTCCTCGGCGATATGCAGATGATGGTGCTGGGCGACCTTCAGGATGTCCTCGCGTCTTTGCAGGGACATCGTGGCCGTGCTGGGATTGTGGATGGTTGGAATGCAGTAGAGTAAGCGGGGATGATGTTCGGCACAGACCCGATCAAGCTGGTCTGGCATCATGCCTTCCATGTCGCTGTCCACACCGACCAGAATAAGGTCAAACTGCGCTGCTATGGTCCGGATACCGGGATAGGCAATGCGGTCAGTGACAATAACATCGCCGGGTTGGGTATGAGTGCTGACGATTGCCGCCAGAGCGCTCTGTGCACCGGGCGAGACAAGGATTTCATCCGTTCGGCGCTGGCCGATGACGGGCGCGATCCATTTCGCGCCGAGTTGGCGTTCTTCCAGTGTGCCACCCGTTACCCGGTAAGACATCAGGCTGTTCAGATCCTGCTGCTTCAGGATGGCCGTAATATCGTTCTGGATAACGCGTTGAAGGGGCGGGTCCTGCGGGATGGGCGGCAGGTTCATGGTCAGGTCAACCACGGCGGGACCGGTATGACGCCAATGACTTTCCCCTGCGCCAACACGAACAAAGGTACCCCGACCAACTGTTGCGTCAATCAGACCCCGACGATGGGCCTCGGTAAAGGCGCGCGTCACGGTTGTCAGGTTGGTTCCGATATGGCTTGCGATGGTTCTCTGGGGCGGCAGTCTATCGCCTTCTCTCAGATCGCCTTTGCGGATGGAAAGTGCCAGCGCATCAACGAGTGTCAGATACATCGCATTCGGGCTTCGGCTGATTTCTTCTTTCCAGTGAGCCAGATAAGGATAATCGGACATGACAAATGGCTTCCATATATTCGACAGAAATTTATTCGATCATATTCCATACAAACAATGCAATAATCTACAAAATAGATTGTGGATAGACTTGAGCGGTCAATGTGCGTGAGCAGATAGAGGAGATGTTGTTTGTGTTGTATCAAGAAAATTAAGAGCAAGGAATTCGTCCACGAGGCTATCAGTTTCTGTTCATCTCCAATGGGTTGACCCGATAATTGAACAAGAACCTTCGATGCAAATTTGCTTTGCATCCAGGGGGTATTCTGGAACAGTTCAATCCCACCTTACTCTAATTGTGATGTCATGATTGGGATCGGTACATAAAACGGGCACAGATATACGCTAAGGATTATCGGTTGTTAAGCGGCATGGAAAAGTGACCCCTTTGGAAGGGGGACAGGCAGTCAAAAACGACCCCTTTCTGAGAAACGGGTTCACGATGGCCTTCATGCTGAATGGAGGCCCGGTTTGGGATGCTTGTTGTGGAAACAATTGGAAAGATCCG
>NZ_NKUB01000044.1 GCF_003207895.1 Komagataeibacter swingsii | reverse complement strand
GGCATGAAGTCTGGCCTCCTCCGCCAGTCTTCATCTTGAATCACATCACATGCCCTTTGGAAATCCTGCGATTCAAGCTATTCGCAGCGTGCTCTAAGAAACAGCAGGTTGAGGATCTCCCGATATGGGCTGCAGTATGAACCCCAGAGACTGGGCGCGACGGTGCAAATTGGAGACGACACGTTTACGATGGATCTCGTCGTAATGACCCGCTCCAAGATCGGCATAGGCCATGCTGTGCCTGAGGGTATTGTAAAACAGGAGCGCTATTTTTCGGGCCATGGCGGTCACGGCCTTTACTTTCCCGACCCGGGCAGACAGGCGTCTGTAAAAGGCCCCCAACGCCGTATCGCTTCGCCCGAGCGTCGTGGCAGCCAGACGCAGAAGGGCTGCGGCTCGGCTTGAGGAGCGATGGGTACGCGATGAAAGAAGTTTGCCGCCAGAAATCTTGTTCCCAGGGGCCAGACAGAGCCAGGACGTGAAATGTTTTGCACTCGGCCAGGCACGAAGGTCTGTACCACATTCGGCTACGAGTTTGAGGGCCAGCGAAACACCGATGCCATGGATCTGCGTGAGATCCACCCCCAGCAATCGATACAGGATGCTGCGCACGTCGAAGGATGGGGCGCTAACCTGCTTTGTCCTGATCCGCGGCTTTGGGAGGTCTGCCGCAGGCTTCGCACTCTTGTGGCTCAGACGCAGCAGCAGCCCTTCCATGCGACGGTCACAGGCCACGATCCGTTCCTGGTAGATATCATAAAGCTCCAGCGCCTGTGTCAGCGCGAACACATGCTCGTCCCGATAATTTCCCATCAGGGCTGCCGATATCACTTCAGCCGATGAGCGGCACCTGATGTCGCGATTGGCAGCCAGCGTATTCGGATCACGTTCACCACCGACAATTGCCCGGATGATCTGCATTCCTGTGACACCCGTAATATCGGACACAACGTGATGGAGTTGCAGGTTCATTTCCATCAACGCTTTTTGCATGTGCTGAATATGTGCCGCCGCATACTCAACAAGACGCTCGCGTTGGCGCAGGTAGGCCCGTAAAGCGGCAATATCGGCCTGAGGCCGAAAGCTCCCGCGCAGCAGGCCGTAGGAATGAAGTTGCTGGAGCCAGGCGGCATCGCTCACATCTGTCTTGCGCCCGGGCACGTTCCTGGCGTAGCGCGCATTCACGAGGATGACCTCGAAACCATGCTGCTCAAGGATTTCATAAACCGGAATCCAGTAGACGCCGGTGGATTCCATGGCGACACTGGTAACGTTGCAGACCCTGAACCACTCAGCCAGCGTATGCAGGTCCGAGGTGAAAGTGCCAAAGGACCGGATCGGATTCTTTGCAGTCTCGGGTGAGACGGCCGCCATATGCATCCGTGATCCAATATCGATCGCGGCTGCTCCGTGAATGTGGCGGGCAAGCTCAGGGGTCGCTTTTGCAGATTTTCGGGGCATCGTAACATCTCCATGCACTATGCTGCAGGAGGGCGTGGAACATGCCAGTCAATCATCTTCCTAACCGGGATCACCGCAAGGCAGTGTCACCATTCTCAAGTCCGCACAGTTCCATGGACCACGTTTTTTAACGGGGACGAACCCGCCAATAAACTAACGGCCGCTACCATCCTGTCCGACACGATAGCACGACCTGTTTCTATGCCGCACAGGCGGGCATACGCCCGGGATCGTTTTTTAGGATTTCCCTTTCCTCCCGCAGAATCCGGTTCTCCAGGCGAAGACGTTCATTCTCGCGGGCCAGATCAGCCTGAGGTCCTGATGCCGGCTCGTCCGGACGATAATTCACTATCCATTTCGCCAGCGTGGATATGCCAATACCCAGGTCGGCCGCAACACGCGTGCGTGACAACCCACTGCTCAACGCAATCCTCACGGCCTCGCGCTTGAAATCTTCCGTATGCTTCATGGTCTCGTCGGTCTCCTCATACGAGCTTAAAACGCTCAGATGACCAGCACAAAACCGTTACAAGTCCAGAACGTACCATCATCCGAAGCATCCGGCTTACGAGCAGATGAATGTTGCAGATATAGTGGAGTAATATAGGCTGTTCTACCGTTTCATAAATACTTTATTCATGTTGTTTTTTTTGTAATTCAATATCGAATATATCAGGCCAGATAGGAAAACACCAATAAACCACGACATTGAATTAATAAACGAAAATATATGAAAAATCTGGCTAAAATATAGAAAAAACAAGGTAAGCAGCATGGAGGAAATGGCCGACATACGCCACCCATGGCAGCCATAGTAAGGACCGGAAAAAACATACAGCCAATTTACATGCAGCTTCTGGTGACGGATAAAATAATAATCCGCCAGCATGATACCGGTAATGGGCGCAAGTGTGCCGGCTATGATATTGAGAACCGTATAAATGTTTTCCGGATGGTCGAACCATAGCCAGGGAACGACACCAATACCCAGGAATAGGACCATTTTGCTCCCACGGTTGAAATCAAACTGACGGGGAAACATACTAAGCAGATCATATGCGGCTGGCATGATATTACCCGCCACGTTGACGGAAAGAGCGGCGATGATGATTGTCGCGCCACCGACAAGCGTCAGCAGGGTATTGTCAATCTTGACCAGAATGTCGACCGGATTCCATATCGGATATCCAAACTGCACAATCGTTGCCGATGTAATGAATATACTCATGGGTGTAAACAGAATGGCAGTCAGCGGCAGGCCAATTGCCTGACCAATCACCTGATCGCGCTGTGAACGGACAAAGCGCGAAAGATCGGGAATGTTTACGGCATAGGAGGCCCATATCCCGATAATGCTTGTCACCGCAGCCCCGAATTTCAACCAGAACGCCGTGCCCTGAAGGTGTGATGGTTGGTCAAAAAGTGGGCCGACACCATGACAGACATATATTGCCCATCCCGCTGCGATTCCCGCTACGATCATAACCAGTGGACCGGCGTATAATTCAAAATTGCGGATGCGGTGAACGCCATGGGTACTGATTACGCCATGCAGGACCCATATCATACACATTGCCAGCCACATCTGTATGGATTGTCCTCCAATGGCATATTCAAAATGCGCCCAGCCCGGCCACAGGGCGGATATGATGGCATTCAGCGCCTGTGATGCCGCATAGGCCTGTACGGAAAACCAGAAAATAGCGCATATGGCCCGCAAGCCAATCGGGATCATGGCCCCCCGCGGCCCAAAGGAAGAACGGATCAAGACACAGAAGGGAAGCCCATATCGCGTGCCCGAACGGGCATTGAACCACATGGCCACACACAGGGCAAAATAGGCTGAACCAATAATATAAAGGCACTGTAGCGCGGAAAACCCGATAGCCATAAGTCCTGCCGCAGCTTCGTAAGCTACGACATTATGGACCATGCCCATCCATACGGTTGCCATGTTGAACCAGTTCCAGTCCCTGCGTGATGCGGGTACAGGGGCAAGGTCGGCATTATACAGAACCGGATCGTATTCGAAATTATCATTTCTGCTGGATGCGAGTTGATTCATCTGATTTACGTCCCGGGAAAAGTATTCTGTGGTCTTGGATCAGTTTTCTGATATTGCCCTGCGGGGTACGATCTGCCTGGCATAACTTGCGATTGTATCAGCCAGGGACTTGACGGGGCCTTCCAGTTTTTCCGTCTTGCCTATGATGATGAAATCCACTTCCGGCAAGGAGGGCAGATCACCTGTCGAAACAAGGGAAGGATCATATTTTTCAAGAAACGAAGACTGCGCCGTAATGCCATAGCCCGCCCGTACGGCTGCGAATAATGCAGCCAGGTTTTCCGAACTGAAGGCAACATACCACGGTATTCTGGCGCGGTTCAGGGTTTCTATGGCAATCTTGCGGGTAATGGCGTCCTCAGGAAATACGACAATCGGGATGGCAGCCCCGATGTCAAAACTGTTGCCGAACCATGACAGTGGTTCGCGCCAGATGGTAATGCCGCGGGTATCACCAACACGTCGCTTCGTACACAGCAGATCCAGATCACCCGCATCCAGCGCTATCTGCAGGGATGCACTCAGCCCGACACGCAGGTGGACGTCAACCTTGGGATATTTTTCACGAAACAGCCCCAGTATTTCAGGCAGGCGGGTCAGGGCGAGATCCTCTGAAATGCCCAGTTTTATGTATCCCCGCACCACCGTCCGATCGAAATACGTCAATGCGCGGTCCTGGGCGGAGAGAATATCGCGCGCCAGGGCAATCATGACCTGTCCATCCGCCGTCAGTTCAACCTGTTTGGTGCTGCGGATCAAGAGCGAACGATTGACGATCTGTTCCAGTTTGTTCACATGCTGGCTCAGGGTGGACTGACCCAGGCCAAGTCGCTTTGCGGCTGACGTGAAATGCAATGTTTCGGCAACTGAAAGAAACGATCGCAGCAACTGGGGGTCAAGATCCTTCATGCTGTCCATACTGGCCATGTCTCCGCTTGTGTCGTTTATCCCCTCCATAGCACCGCATGTCCCGGCAGGTCATTATTGCGCACAGAAAGTCCGTCTTTTTCCATGCGTCGCAACCCTGCCCGTAACCAGTTCCACGCCATGATTATGGAAGGTGCGACGTCCGCGTTTCCATCCCGTCCGGACAGGCCGCAATTCCCTTACCGCCGTTGCGGGATCAGGCGCTTCCAGCAGAACGATATCAGCACTTCCCCCCAATTCGGGAAGACCGGCAACCCGTAATGCACCGGCGGGAATGACCGTCAACATATCGAATATCCATGCCATATCCTCATTTTGGTACAGTCTCTCCATATTGGCGAACAGATTGCCCATGCGCAGAAGATTGACATCACCAAACGGCGTAAAGGGGTTGACTACATTGTTGGTGCCAAGCGTGCACCGGCCCCCCATATGATGATATTGCAGTAACGGCGCCATCACGCCCCCCATCAGGAACAGGTCCGTGGCGGGCAGGGCGGTCAGCAGAATATCGGCCCGCAGCATGCCAGACAGGATGGGCTGAAGTCTGTCGGGCTGCATGACGGACAGTTTTGTCGCATGCCCGACCGAAACCCGTCCCTGATACCCCATGGCAAGGGTCTGCTCGATGATGAAGGGCAGGATGCTGCCTTCGGGTTCAACATCAAAATCGACATGGAAATCGACATCACAATCATATTGGGCTGCCAGTCGCATGATCTGGCGCACATGTTCACGCGGATCGGGATCGGTATACGGACAGCCCCCCACGGTATTGGCGCCCTGACGCAGCGCATGATCGAGCAGGCTTAGGCCATCAGCAAACTGTGTCAGCCCGTCTTGGGCAAAGGCGCATATCCGCAGGTCGATAAAGTCGGAATATTCGTCGCGTAAAATACGTAATGCATCCAGACTGCGCAGGCCGACATATTCATCCACCTCGACAAAGGTCTGCATGGCCATGGTGCCGCAGCCTATTGCGGCCTTGACCACCCGATCTGCCCGCATTTGGACATCATCGGTGGTAAAGGCGGATTTGGCCGCCTGCGTCGTGGCAATGGCGCTTTTGAGAGAGCCGTCCCTATTCTGGCATCTGTCCAGAATATAGGCCTTGTCCAGATGGATATGGCTTTCCACAAAGCCGCCAAAGGCCATGCAGTCCCTGCCATCTTCCTCCTCATCGCCATGGGTGTCTAGATGGGGGGCAAGCGCCACGATCCGTCCGTCCCTGACGCCTATATCCTGTCGTGCGGGGAAGGTGGGTATGGCGACATTGCGTATGATAAGATCCATAAAGCGAACATTTCCTGTTTTTATTATTGGTTTGGTCTGATTAAAACCCGGTCGAAAGCTGCGCCGCCACGGTAAAGCCGGAAGCGATATAGTAAGTCGGGCTTCCTGCCGAGGCGATGCTGGTGCCATTCATACCCCGCGTTGCATTGGCATTGGGCAGCACGGCGGCAATGCCGGACAGATAATGTGAATCCCACAAATTGATGAAATTAAGCTGGAATTTCGGTTTTTTCAGGAACCCGACAGAGGGCAGATAAGCCCCGATTGTCATGTCGGAATGAACCTGTGCCGGCATCTTTTCATCATTCATGAACGTCGCGTACTGACCGGACATGTATTTCAGGTTGAAATTGCCAAAAATGCGCCCGTCATCGTATGTCAGGCCAAGCGAGACCTGATAATGTGGGCTTTCGACGGCTGTTTTCCCCTTGGTAGGCAGGTAATCATTGCCGACACGAAAGTTGTTGTCCAATGTCGCGTGCAGGTATTCGAAAGAAGCATAAGGGCTGAAATGCCATATCGGGGCGCTGCCGATTTCCATATCCACGCCGCGTGTCGTCTGTCCACCTTCGTTGATGGTGGTTGAGACAGGCAGATTGCCAACATAAGTCTGGGTAGCGACCTGACGATTGGTAAAATTGTAATTGAAAAGCGTAACGGACCCGACAATCCGGCGTCCCTGATAACGATAGCCCAGTTCTTCCTCTATGGAGTATTCGTCTTTCTGCTGCCCTGCGCCCAGTGCCGTCTGCGCGCCTGTAGCCGGGCTATAGCTGCTGAAGAAACTTTCCCCCAGGGGTGGACGGAACCCGGTGGTTGCATTGAAAAAAACCTGATTACGGTTGTCGATCGTGTAATGTATGCCCAGACGCGGCAGCGGCTGGAAACTGTTGGCATGCATTCTGTAGGTCGTGCCGGGAATATGACTGGTGCCGACCCTGTCTACCATCATGGCCTTGATACCCGCTGAAATCTGCAGGCGATCATGAAGCAGGGATACCCGGTCGGTCAGGAACAGCCCGTTGACCTGTGTCATGATATTATAATCTTCGGACCGGAGCGGATGCCCGTTTGACATCATGACGGCAGGTGCCAGTCCCCGGCCGTTTTCGGGTAATCCACTTGTTGTAATCGGCGTGTAGTCCACCCAGTTGGAAAAATCGTCATATTCATACCAGCTTCCGACAGTCAGCTTGTTTATACCATTGGTGATATTGATTTTATCAACAAAGCCGGCCCTGTAGGGCGAATTGAGATAACGCTGGGCAACAGGGGCTACCCCATTGACCGCGTTGGGGAGGGAGGATGCATTTTCAACCTGGCTTGTGCCCCAGTATACGGAATTCGTAGGCAGGGTTGTGCCACTCAGCCCACCGCCTGAACCATGCCAGAAATAAGGCTCGACATTTGCCGTGATGTTATGGGCAAGGCGGAAGGTGGACGGCAGCCCGATATTTATATCCTCCCATGGGTTGCGGTACAGTTGCCAGTACTGGGCATTGGCCGCGGGGGAACCATTTGCAACAAATGTCGGGCTATAATAATTGGATCGGCCTGTCTGGTTCCATTGCTGCAATGTAGGTTCGTAATAATTTGATATATCCTGATATGCCCATGTAAAGACTGCGGCAACACGGTTGCCGTCGCCCCATTCCTTCAGGAATTTGGCGTCAACGTGCAGACGGTTATCCGTGCCCGGGCCTGTAAAATGCTGGTCGTGAAAATTGGAAAATGACATCCAGCCGCGTATGCCCGTATGTCCGATATCTCCAGTATTGACGCGTATGAATTCCTTCTTTGAATTCCACGTTCCGAACATGGCTGAGGCATAGCCGCCAAATTTATGGTCCGGATCAATGGTCTGATAATTCACCATGCCACCCAGATCAACAAATACTGGTGTATCAATCGCTGATGACCCCTGGGACAGGCTTGCGCTTTGCAGGTTTTCCGCATCGACAAGCTGGGAGGGAAAAATCGTACCGGAATTGGTATCATTCTGGGGTGTGCCATCAACCAGAAAACCGATTTCCTGTTGATTAAGTCCCCGAACGGACATCGTTACCTGATTACTCATGCCAAATGCATCTGACGTCGCAACATTCGCACCGGGCATGTTCTGCACAAGGTTAAGTACGCCCGCACCTGCAACCTGTTTTGAGATATAACTTCTGTCAACTGAACTGATTGACTGTTCAGCCTGTATGCGTGCAATCTGCCCGCTTGCCAATACTTTGTGTAACTTGCGGGAAACGACTATGTTTTCAGGCTTGGTCGTGGCTACATTCCTGCTTTCAGACGCAGGAGAAGCCGCCTGCCCGACAAAAGGCACGATAATTATGCCTGTTCCCAGAAAAACGGCAGTATAAAAAGATGACTTCATACCGCACCTACCTTTATATTTATACGTATGCATTGAAAATGCCATTTGTAATAAGGCACATTACGAATGCATGATTCATTATTAAGAACACATGGGATGAAACCATCCCCTGTCATGTCAGCATCACGTTAATCTCGATATCGGATATAATGGTTGTCATATATCGCAGAGTCAAATGAATTATGGATTCGTAACGAGTTTCTGCGTGAAGGTGCGAAAGGTTCTGTTCCGTTATCTGACAGGTAAATTGAAAATAAACGGTTTTCCGAAATTGCGACGTATAATGAATGATCGGCAGGCGCTGTTGTAATACGGTTGCAGGCGTAAGATGCGGGGGAACGGATCATCATCCACATCCCGGGAACCATCCTCGTGCGTAATGACAGACAATCAGGTGTCTGGTTTAGGCATCTGCTGGTCAATATGTCCGCTGGCCGGATGATCGCGCCCTCTGCCTGACGCCATACCGACATACATTTTTAGTGCTATAGTTGCATTTTATGGCGCGAATGCGCACGGATGGCGCTGACCTGGTGTGTTCGTCGAAAGACGGACCACCTGATGATGTGGGCGGCGGGTATGTTGGTGAAAAAACTGCGCACGGCCCTTGTGCAACTCGGCCAATGGACCATTGAAATCGTCAGGCGCTCCGACGGGGCAACGGGTTTTGTTGTCCTGCCCGGCCACAAGCGTAGCGTCACCCAACGTACTGCCTGCTTCACCGTCGAAGGGAATGCCCTTCGTTACCAGACGTCATGATGCCCTGTGCGTCGACCGATCGCACCTTACCCCCATCGATCGAAGGTGTTGAAACGGGTCTGTGTTGACTACGAAACTGATAAGAGACTGTTTGAAAACAACCCGTTGATAAAAAATAATAAAAGTTTTTGGGTGCTGCCTTTTTTCAAAAAGGCGGCGTTCTTTCGAAGCTTTTGCAAAAAGCTTCACCAAAAACTTCCTTTAATTTTAAAGCGCTATCATGAACTGACTTTTCAAACAGTCTCTAAGAGCAGCCAGCATCAGGCCGAATGCCTGGTCAATGGCCCATTGCTTCGTTTGAGAAGGCCGAGGCGGCATCACGCGCGATGCGGGCATCGTTTTCGTTCCTGATGCCGGCCACACCGATCGCCCCCACGATGGTATCGCCAGCTTTCAACAGCATGCCACCGCGCAACGCCACGAAGCCTGCGATGCTGGGAGCAGTGCGGTCTTTGCTGCCATTATCATCGCTTTTCTGGAACGGACGTCCCATGAGCGCAGAGGTTCGCGCCTTCCACAGCGCCAGATCCGGGCTGCCATTACGGATATTGTCGAAACGATCGAATGCCATCAACTCTCCCGAACGGTCAACGACGGCTATGGCGCACGGCGCGTTGATTTGTGCAGCGCTACGCATCGCGGCCTGTAGAACGAATTGTGCGCCGGCACGGTTGAGCGTGCTGGCAGGCTGGGATAGCGGAACAGCCGCGACGGGTAATACGATCATCCATGGGGCCATGACCGCGATCATGAATGCCCGAAGTATTTTTGTCCTTATGAAGTATGGGATATAGTCCTGATGGTGGATGTCGGGTAAGCATAAACGCATCATGGCATGCAATTTAAAGCATGTACCTGACGTGAATATGAACCGGATACGATTCGGTCTGTGTGGACAATCAAAATATTCCAGTCTTCAAGGCGTAATTACACGATACGATGGGTATGTCGACCGCAGGCATGCCGATCTTTCGCCTTGACGCGGTGTTACAAAGATACTATCGCCCCATCCCGTAAACCAATGGACTGATATGAAACCTCGATCTAGCAAAACATGCGGTGAAAATGATGGGCGATGCGCCAAAGCATCTATCCATGTCTTCGCTGGATGTTCTCACGTCCGGAAAATGATTCACCGGTAGAGGTTGCCCGCCAGCGGACACCTGCTGGCGTCTGGTTCTTCGGGCATCCCTGCTGCGACCCGGAGAAACCGACATGTTTCATGTTTCGCATATGCATCTCATCACGTCCTATGCCCGCATAGGCAGTATTCGTGCCTTGTTCCCTGACGTGTCGTCAGGGTCGGGACAGGATTCGAAAACAGGTACCTGATACCTTGATGACAGACGCGACAGTCGTCGCGTCAGGGAGAATTTGCATGGCGATGATCCATGTCGAGCGCCTTCGGGCATCCCTCTGCCTGCGGCTGGCAGGTATCCTTATGACCGCGACGCGGCATCTGGGACAGCACGGACTCCTCTCCTCCACGATGATGAGCCGGAGCCTGCACCTTTCAAATCGCTGCTCACGCAACTGGGCGCTGACCAGGAGTGATGCGCGATGACTGCTGGACACGCTTTCTGGGAAACCGCGCTGGCACTTTCGGTCTCCTTCATACTTGGGGCCATCATCGGGCTGGAACGCCAGTATCGGCAACGCACCGCAGGCTTGCGAACGAATGTGCTCGTGGCCGTCGGAGCCGCCGCATTCGTCGATCTCGGCGTACGCATGGGTGGCAATGACGGATCGGTGCGGGTCATTGCCTATGTGGTATCCGGAATCGGCTTTCTGGGCGCTGGCGTCATCATGAAGGATGGTGGTCAGGTCCGGGGGCTGAATACCGCGGCGACACTCTGGTCAACCGCAGCCGTCGGCGCGTTCTCGGGCAGTGGCCTGACAGGCGAAGCCATGTTGGTCGCGCTGTTCATTCTCGCGGGCAATACCCTGTTGCGTCCGCTTGTCGAATTCATTGACCGCCGTCCCCTGAACCCGGAAACGACAGAAGCCCTCTATCGGATGCACGTCATCTGCCATCCGGAAAATGTATCCACTGCCCGTGACCTGCTGGCCGATGAACTGGAGCATCATCATTATCCGATACAGGATATCGAAACCCTGTCGGAAGGAGATGATTATATTGAACTGGCGGCCCTTCTAGTCCCGACATCAGCCGATCCAAAGGAGCTGGATATTGTGAGCGAGCATATTGCGCGTAGCCCGGATGTCATCAGCGCGACATGGAGCGTCAGTACGACCAATTAAGGCATGGGTCACAAAAATGTCGCCAGACACGCCTGGAAAGCAGGACGGGACGGGCGCAGGATGGCATCGTCAGCCTGGCTGGAGACATACCGCGCAACACGTCTGGCAAGGCCAGCAAGGGCGCAACGACACAGACATTCTAAACGCAATGATGGGCTGCATCGGCATGGGACAGCACCGCGCAGTGTCGTCTTGCAGCCAGGAGAACAGAATTGGTTTACAAAGCACTTGTCGCAGGCGCGAACGGCATCATTGGCAAGGCCCTGCTGGAGGAACTGGCCCACACACCCGGCTGGGAAGCCCGTGGCCTGTCCCGCCGCCATGGCGATATCCGCGCGGACCTGACCGATGGCCCGCAGGCGCGCAAGGCGCTGGAAGCAGCGGCGGACTGCACGCACCTGTTCTATGCCGCCTATGGTCCCGGTGGCGGACTGGCCGAGGAGGATACGCGCAATGCGGCCATGCTGCGCAACCTGCTGGATGGGTTGAAGTGCGCCGGCGCACCGCTGAAACGGGTCGTCCTGTATCAGGGCGCCAAGGTGTATGGCGTGCACCTTGGCCCGGTTTCGACACCATTTTACGAAGATGAAAACCCCAGGCCGATCGGCCCGAATTTCTATTTTACGCAGCAGCGTGAATTGCAGGCCCGCCATGAAGCCGGTGGTCCCGAATGGACGATCCTGCGCCCCGATGTGGTCGTGGGTGATGCCGCGGGCAATGCGATGAACATCGCAACCGTCATAGGCGCCTATGCCGCCATCTGTGCTGCCGACGGGGCCGCGTTCCGGTTTCCCGGCTCCTGCAAGACGTATGACCGCTGCCTGGCGCAGGTTACGGATGCCCACGCTTTGGCTCGCGCCAGCCTGTGGGCGGCAATATCCGACACGGCCGCCGGTCAGGCCTTCAATTACGTGCATGCGCCCTTCCGGTGGCGCCGGATATGGGAAGGTGTTGCGCGGCATTTCGGCCTGACCACGGGCGAGCCGATCCCGTTTTCGCTGGCCGGGCATATGCCCGCGCTCGCCCCGGTCTGGGACGTGATTGGCAGGGATCTGGTACAACCCGATTACGCCAAAGCCGTTGGCTGGGGATTTGGCGACTTTGTATTCGGGACAGAGGCCGATGTCGTATCCGACATGACAAAGATCCGGCTGGCTGGATACGCGCAGGATGCCGATCCGCTCGCGGTCCTGATTGGCGCGATCGAACGCCAGCAGCATCATGGTGTGATCCCGCGTATCGGAACGTGCAGGAAGCGTTAACCCCGCCGCCGGACAAGGGGGCATTCCCGTTCTGATCCATCATGATTGATGCGGGGGTCCGCCCCTCCTGACCGAAATGCCCATGTTTCCCCTGCCTGCCCCCTGGCCCGCGTGGTCTCGATCAGGATTCTTTGGCCTGGGAACAGGGGGACCGCCATCTGGCCGTTCAGCGCGGGAAGTGCCCCGCAACTTCTGCCCTCGCCACGCACCTTTCCAGATGATTATGAATCGGGACGGTATCGAATCGATCGCCATGGCGCTAAAGAAAATGTTCGATGAAACCGCAAGGGACATGAAATGATGGCTGCCGCCCGATCCACTGCTGACGTGACCGACCTGTGTGATCTTGACGCCGTTAGCCTGCTTGGCGCTTATGCCAGCGGCGAAATTTCGCCTGTAGATGTCATGCGGGCAGTGCTGGAACGCGCGCATGCCGTGCAGCCGGTTCTCAATCCTTTCGTGCATATCGATGATGATGCGGCCCTTGCCGCCGCGCGTGTATCCGAACGGGCATGGCGTGGCGGCCTGCCGGTGCGACCGCTGGAAGGGGTGCCGGTATCCATCAAGGATACGGCCATGGTGAAGGGCTGGGTGCTGGGGCGCGGGTCGCGGCTGTCCATAGGACAGTCGCCGGCAACCGAGGATGCCCCGGCCTGTGCGCGTATCCGTGCATCCGGCGCGTTGATCTGGGCCTGTACCACGACCTGCGAAGGGGGATGGAAGGCGGTGACGGACTCACCGCTGACGGGTATTACGCGCAATCCGCATGACCCGCGGGTTTCACCCGGCGGCAGCAGCGGTGGGGCGGGTGCCTCCATGGCGGCTGGATGCGGGCCGCTGGCGCTGGGAAGCGACGGCGGCGGCTCCATCCGTGTGCCAGCAAGTTTCAGTGGTGTGTTCGGGTTCAAGGCCACTTACGGGCGGGTGCCCCAGTGGCCCATGAGCATCCATTATTCCGACTTTTCCCATTATGGGCCGCTGACCCGTTCGGTGGCGGATGCCGCGCTGATGCTGTCGGTCATTGAAGGCTATGATGCCCGCGATCCGTACAGTTTCCCGCGCGCGGCACCCGGTGCATTCATGGCGGGGCCACTTCCCCTGTCCGGTCTGCGCATTGGCGTGACGGATGATTTCGGTTGCCTGCCTGTCGATCCGGAAGTGCGCGCGGCGTTTCATGCCGCGGTTGCCATTGTGGAACAGGCCGGGGCGGTGATCTGCCCTGTACCGGCATTTGCCGACTGGCGTCCGGATTATCGCGTGCTGTGGCAGTCCCGTGCCTGGCAGGCCCTGAAGGCCGTTCCCGCAGACAGGATCGATCTGGTGGACCCGGAATTCTGGGCCGAGGCCCGGAAAGGGCGCGACCTGGGGGCGCAGGCGATCGCGGATGCGCACGCCGCGCGGGTACGTTACCGGCAGGAAGCAGGCGTTATGTTCCAGAATTTCGACATTGTCCTGTCGCCTGCCGTCTCCATCCTCCCGTTCGAGGCTGGAAAGACCGTGCCGGATTCCTCATGGCCGGACTGGCTGGAATGGGGTGGGTTTGCGTTCCTGAATAACCTGACCGGACAGCCTGCGGCATCGCTGCCGATCGGTTTTTCCGCGACGGGCCTGCCGATTGGCATGCAGGTCGGTGGGAAATCCATGGATGACGTGACCGTCCTGCGCGTCTGTCAGACGTTGCAGGGGCTGATGCCGGATGCGTGCAGTGTGCCGTCCACGCTTATGGCGAAGCTGGAACACGCTCGGAACTGAAATCCGGACCGTGTTTTCATTTGTATGTGGGGGCGATGGAAAAATCCATTTCCCCCTGAATGTAATGGCAGATATGCCGCCTGCAAATAATGGCGCCATCAGGCGATTGCAGGGCATGCTGCCCGCGACATGATGGGAATATGCGGCTTTTCGGGTCGTGATCGGGTGAAGCAAGGGCTTCATTCAAAAGTCTGCTTATGAAACGTGATATAAAGTATAAGAGGCTGTTTGAAAACAAATCATTGATAAAAACAATAAAAGTTTTTGGGGTGCTGCCTTTTTTCAAAAAGGCAGCGTTCTTTCGAAGCTTCTGCAAAAAGCTTCACCAAAAACTTCCTTTAATTTTAAAGCGCTATCATGATCTGACGTTTCAAACAGTCTCTAACAGCCTGTCGGGTTGGGGTACCCTGTGAAGGGGAGAGGTTGTAAGATGGTGTGATGAGCAGCTTCATCCCGTTTGACCGGTCTCAGCCGTATCTTCTGCCGCCTGATCTGAAGTCGTGGCTTCCGGCTGATGATATGGCGCATTTCATTTTAGCCGCCGTTGAGCGGGTTCCGATGAGTGCGTTCTGCGTGCCAGTGCGCACGGGAGGCAAGGCACAGTATCATCCGCGCCTGATGCTGGCCCTTCTGATCTTCAGCTATGCGAACGGGTTGTTTTCCTCACGCCGGATCGAGCGGGCGACATATCGCGACATC
>NZ_NKUB01000043.1 GCF_003207895.1 Komagataeibacter swingsii | reverse complement strand
ACGCATCGGCTCACTCATCAAAGGCTTCTCACCACAGGAATGTGCCAACTACCTCAAAAACTCAGGATATGCATCAACCTAATCACAGAATGCTCTAAATGGCAGCATCATGATCACGCATGCGGTGCAAACCGCAATATAGCTGTCGAAAGCCTTGCTCCCGGTGCTGAACGGGGAGAGCGGAATCAGTCCGATAACGGTGGTGAAAACGCCAGAATGCCGGGGACCTGAAGGCCGGGTCCGAAAAGCCGCGCTCAACGACCCTGTCCGGGGCGCGCGATGCAATGGGCGTGGCCTATGGACGATTGCCTTTATGCGTTTCTGGCCACCATTCCGCATCTGACACGCCCAGGACTGCATCGCTGTCTTTCGCATTGCGGGATTTCATGCCTGCCTGATACTGAAGGGGAGAAACCCTTCTGGCGTTAACCCGGAAGCTTTGTTGATATTGCCAAAGTCCAGGCGGCCGCAGGCCGGAGGGGCTGGTTGGCGGTGACGCAACGCATGGACAGAGCCAACAGAAAAACGGCGTGGAAGTGCTTGGAACATGGTCCACATGTCATCGCATCTTATCGGGTCCATACTATCCTGGCCGATAACGACATCCAGTTCGCCGAGCAATTCTGTAACCGGCGCATGGCGTGGTCACGTTCCATGCATTTCGACCTGAACTGCGCAGCCAACGGGTTCGAACATCGCCTGATAAAGCCCAACCATCCATAAATCCATGGTCAGGTTGAGTGGATGAACCGCCCGTATTACGACAGCCATGACCAGTTGGGGACGCGCTACACTGACTCCGGGGCTACCTGTAATTTCAGGCGAAGACTCAAGATCCCGGGTCGTCTCACACCCTATGAATACATCTGTAAAATCCAGGCTTCAGAACCGGCAAGATTCATCACGAATCCTATCCATCAAACCCCGGAACGCAATACCTGGCGTTCCGGGGTTGAGGTTGCCGCGCCGCGTGGCCATAGGGCCAGAAAGACGAGTTGCAGTGCGACCGCCCCAAGTGGAAGCCAGACAAATCCCGCCATGACCCAGTGTTTCAGATTGGGTAAAACGATGTGGACGTCGGCGGCGTAATGACCATGGGCAAGGAAAGAGGCAAGTATGAATCCCGTTACACCCATGGACATTTTTGTGACCAGAGTATTGATTGAATAGGCCATTCCAGCCGTATTGACCGGCGATGTCATCCTGCCCATGTCTATGCCATGGGCCAGAAGCACATAATACAGTGGGGAGGTTACACCTTGCGCCAGCGTCAGTATGGCGAAACCCGCAAAGAAAAATGATAGGGCGTTCCCGGCTGATACCAGCAGCAGATACGCCATGGCCTGAATGACCACGCATACAGTTGCGCTGCCGATAACACCAAGGCAGCGGACGACGCGGGGACATATAACGGCGCCGGCAAACCCCATAATGGTGGCTATGGTCAGGAGGATACCCCCCATTTCCTCACTGCCTCCCAGAATGATCCGGGCATAGTACAGGGCAAAGCCATACAGCGCGGCCAACCCGGCAAACTGCAGGAACACCAGGGCATTGCACAGCCACCAGCACCGGTTGTGCGCCAGCACGCGCAGTACCTCCACGGGTGAATGGCGTGCGGGCTGTGGCGGGTAACGCGTAATGCAGGCGCGGCCGACATAGCGCCACAGGAGTGTCGCGGTAATGGCAAGGCCCAGCGCATACAGCGCCATGCCATGCTGGCGCTGTAGCATGCCGGTTCCACCACCAAGCCACGTAATGGCTGGAATCGTAAACAGCGATACGATGAACTGCCCGCCCTGGCAGCCCATCATCCTGAAGGAATTCAGGCCAACCCGGTCATGCGCCTGGCGGGTGATCATCGTGCCCAATGCACCATAGGGTGTATTGATGCAGGAATAGATGGCGCCCAGAACAATATATGTCAGCAAGGCCCACAGTATTTTCCCGTGCGGAGAAAACGGCAGGGGCAGGAAGCATGCAAACCCGGCCATCCCGAACGGGAACGCCAGAGAACGGATCAGCCGGGGGACAATCTGCCCGCCCTGGCGGTCAATGACATAACCGATGGCAGGATCACAGAACGCGTCAAACACCCGCGCCACCAGCAGGATCCAGCCCACGGCACCCACAGGCAGCCCGTATATGTCCGTGTAGTAGTACATGAGGTACGATGACGTCATGCCCCACATCAGGTTGGAAGAAAGGTCGCCACATCCATAAGCGACTTTCTCATGCAGGGAGACTTCACGGGTTATGGATGACATCACTGGCCTCCCGGCTGGAATGGACGGTTACAGGCGACCGGCCCGAAGTTCTTCGGCCAGATGGTGGCAGGCCCGCATGCTGACCGCCATGACGGTAAGCGTCGTGCCCAGCGCCCCGCCGGTAGGAAAGCTGGATGCATCCGTGACAAACATATTGGGCACATCCCATGCCTGACAGAATGGATTGAGCACGGACGTCGCGGGATCATTTCCCATCCGCGCCCCGCCGCTTTCATGAATGGCGGCCCCCATGGTCATGCTTTTTGGAAACATCTTGCGTATGAACCAGCGTATGGGAAAAGGTTTGTCAGGGTAAAGTCCCGCGTCACCCTCCCCCAGCCCAAGGGGGGAGGCCCAGAAGTCAACATGACCGCCGCCCGTCTCGATCATGTCCGCGCAATCGCGGATCTGCTTGCGCAGCATGGCGCGTTCATTGGCATGAAGTGCGCAGCGGATATGGGGCAGGGGGATGCCCCACCTGTCGCGTCGGCGCGGGTCAAGGGTAATGGCGTTGGTGCGGTAAGGCAGCATTTCCCCGAAGCCCATGATCGCAACCGGTACGTCGCCCCTCCCGGCTAAGGCATGGCGGCCTATGGAACCCTGGTATGTATAACCGCGCATGAAAGCGGGATCATGCGCCCCGCAGGCATTTTCGTAACGGGGAATGTACAGTCCGCCCGTGGTGCCAAACAGGGTATGGGCGGGCAGGGGCGCATCCTCACCTTCCCGGCTGGCCGCGGGCCAGCGGCCGAACATGAGGCTTGGGCACTGGTCCATGAAGTAGTGACCAAGCGTGCCGGAGCTGTTTCCCAGCCCGTCGGGATGCAGGCGAGTGCGTGAATTCAGCAGCAGGCGCACGCTTTCTATGGGTGATGCGCAGACAACGACTGCTTTCGCATGGACGGCGCAGACCGCGCCCGTCCTGCGCTCGACATAGCATACACCTGTTGCGCGCCCTGATGCGGGGTCCGTCATGACTTCGCGCGCCACGGCGTCTGGGCGTACCGTCAGTCTTCCCGTTGCCATCGCGGCCTTGAGGGAACTGGGAAGCGGGCCGCCATTATGGGGGTTGAAACGCCACGGCACCACATGCCGGCTTGGCCAGCGTGTCTCCACCGCGCTGCGGAAGCTGCGTTCCTCCGGCGTCAGGGGGGTGGACTGGGCCATTACACCATCAGGCGCGGTTTCAATGCCATCACGGGTGCCATGGATGCCAAGGAATCTTTCCACCTTTTCATACCACGGCGCGAGATCCGCATATGATATGGGCCAGTCCGTGCCCCCGCCACCCTGGCCTGCGCCCTTGAAGTCATAATCGGACCACCGGAACAGCACGCGCCCGAACGTATGGAGCCGGCCCCCCGTCTGTTGCCCCCGGATCCACAGGAAAGGGGCATCCTTCGGGGTCGTATAGCCGTGCTGCCGGTCATTGACGAAGAGGTGCTTCAGCGTTTCGCTGAAGAACGCCACACGTGATTGTATGTGCTGGCCCGACAGCGTGGCCTTCATGCGGGGAAACAACTGCACGTTGTCGCCCCTGTCCTGACCTGCGGGTGGTTTGAGGTCGCTGGCCGAAAGGGAGTGGCCGGCCTCGATCACGAGCACGGACAGGCCCTGTTCCGTCAGTTCCTTTGCCGCGAAGCCGCCCGCGGCCCCCGATCCCACGACAATGACGTCGTATCCTGTTCCGGTCATATTCCGTTCCTGATGGCGCAAAAATTAAGTCGCGGCTGGCTATGCCTGCAGCAGGGTCCATGCGCCGTACCGGGCGCCGGACTCCAGTGCGGCTTCGATAAACTCCTGTCCCCGCATTCCATCCGCCAGACGGGGCAGGAGAGGGGCGTCATGACCGCCCAGCAGGTTTGCCGTATCGGCATAAAGCCGGGCAAAGGCTTCCTCATACCCTTCGGGATGGCCGCGTGGCAGCAGGGAGGGGGTCTGGACCGCGCTCCCCCCACGCGCGACATGGGTCGCGCGGCCATCTGCTGTGGAAATGATCAGGCTGTCGGGCTGTTCCTGGTTCCATTCCAGTCCGGCTTTTTCCCCGAACAGGCGTAACCTCAGCGCGTTGCCACACCCGGTCGCAACCTGACTGACCCACAGGCTACCGACCGCGTTGTTGGAAAAGCGTAGCTGTATCTGCGCGTCATCCGGCACGGCGTGGCGGGGTACCAGTCGGGAAACCCGGGCTGAGAGCACTTCGCAACGCAGGCCGGATACAAATTCCGCCAGATGGAAGGCATGTGTTCCGATATCGCCCAGACAGCCACCTGCGCCGCCAGTGCGCGGGTCCAGTCGCCAGCCGCCATCGCTATCGGCATTGCCAAGCCAGTCCTGCAGGTATTCAACCTGGATATTTCTAAGCGCGCCCAGTGCGCCATCATGCACCAGCCGGCGGGCTTCACGGACCATGGCGTAACCGCTGTAGGTATAGGCCACGATCATGTCCTGTGCCTGCGCGATGAAACGCTCGGCAAAATGCCGGGCCTGCTCCACCGTAAGCGCAAGCGGTTTTTCGCACAGTACAGGGATGCCAGCCTCCAGAAAGGCAGCTGCGACGGGCAGGTGCATATCGTTGGGGGTTACGATAATGGCAAGGGAGATGCCGTCCGTCCGGGCCGCTTCGGCCCGTGCCATCTGTGTCCAGTCGATGTAAGTGCGCGCCGGGTCCAGCCCCAGCGCCTGCCCTGCCTTCAGTGCCGGGACTGCATGCCGTGACAGGCACCCCGCAACCAGCGAGAACTGTCCGGTCAGGGCGAGCGCGCGGCGATGCACGTCTCCCATAAAGGAGCCGGGCGCGCCGCCGATCATGCCGACGGGCCATTTCTTCATGTCATTCTCCTGAAATTTACAGGCCAAGACAGCGCCGTCGCTCGTCGTTTGACAGCGGACTTGAGGCAAAATCATCAAATGACTGCGTGGTCATTTCGATCATGTGGCGTTGTATGAAGGGTGCCCCCTCACGCGCGCCCTGTGCCGCGCTCTTGAGGCAGCATTCCCATTCCAGTACCGCCCAGCCGTCATAGCCATATTGTGTCAGACGTGAAAAAATGCCGCCGAAGTCGATTTGCCCGTCGCCGGGGGAACGGAACCGCCCGGCCCTGTCGCGCCAGTCGGCAAAGCCGCCGTACACGCCCTGCCGGCCCGTCGGGTGAAATTCGGCGTCCTTGACGTGAAACGCGCCAATCCTGTCGTGGTACAGGTCGATAAAGGCAAGGTAGTCCATCTGCTGGAGCAGCATATGGCTGGGATCGTACAGGATTGCGCAACGCGGGGCGTTGCCAAGCAACGCGGCAAAACGCTCGAAGCTTGTGCCGTCATGCAGGTCCTCGCCGGGGTGCAGTTCAAAGCACAGGTTGACGCCTGCTTCATCAAACGTATCCACAATCGGGCGCCAGCGTGCCGCAAGCGTGGAAAAGGCAAGATCGACCAGACCGTCATCACGTGGCGGCCACGGGTAGAGATACGGCCATGCCAGCGCGCCGGAAAAGGTCACATGCGCCTTCAGTCCCAGCCGTGATGACGCCCGTGCGGCCAGAATCAGCCGGGAAATGGCCCACTGCATGCGCGCCACGGGGTTGTTCTGCACGAATGTGGGGGCAAACCGGTCGAACTGGATATCATAGGCCGGATGGACCGCAACGCACTGACCCTGGATATGGGTGGACAGTTCAGAGATGACCAGACCATGTTCGGCCAGCATGCCCCGGATCCCATCACAGTAATCCTGACTGGACGCCGCCCGTTCAAGGTTGAAGATATGGTCGAGATGCGTGGGAAGCTGGAGAGCCTTGTATCCCAGTCCGGCTGCCCACCGCGCCAGACCGGGCAGGGTGTTGAAAGGGGCGTCAGGCCCGATGAACTGGGCAGCAAAAATGCCGGGGCCTTTCATGCCACCCCCCCTCTGGTCAGGAGGTTGACGAACGTAACGCCCCGTCGCAGGGCGGGTACGGGCCGGGGACAGGCATCAAGTTCCAGAATGGGACCGCACCGTAGCGGAGCATGGGCAAGCAGGGCGGCCAGCCGGCCAAAATTGGCCTGTCCATTGCCCAGTTCACAGAAATAGTCCCGGTGCCGGGCATGAATGTCCTGCCCGATCGGGGTATCGACCGGCATGGCGCAGGTTGCGTCTTTCCAGTGCATGGCCACGACGCGCTCGACATGCCGCCCAAGCACATCCGCCGGGTTCCCGCCTTCAAGGATGATATGCGCCGGGTCGGGGCACAGTGAAACATAACGCGGATCGGTCAACAGCATGAACAGGTCCACATCACGTGGGGCGCAGGCAATGGTGTGGGCTTCCGTATGGATCGCCAGCGTGACACCATGGCGGGCGGCCACGAACCCCATGCGGTTGAGCAGGCCGGCGATGGGCGCGGCAAAGGCCAGGTCCACAAACGCGGGCGGTTCGGACAGGAAGGTGGCGCGACAGGGCAGGCCCGCCACCAGCACCGTACCGCCCGTTGCCGCAAGGAAGCGCGCCGCTGTCTCGACCTGCGCCAGAATCCGTGGCTCGGCGCTGCCATATTCATGAACGGGAATACGATCGAGGACCGGGAAAAAGCTTGACCAGATTTCCAGGTTCCGGGTTTTTAGTGCATGGGCCAGGGCGGCTTCCGATCCGAATGCCGCCACGGCGCCGGCCTGGTCAAATGGCGGGAAGGCCAGTTCGATACCCGTTACGCCTGCGGCGTGCAGGCTGTCGAATATCCGGGTCCATACCGTGTGGCCATCCGTAGCGGCCAGATGGTCGACTTCCGGCTCCGTGGCAACGCCCCAGAAAGCAGGGCTGTAGAAAGTAACCAGATCTGTTCCGATTTTCACCTGCATGCGCTCCCTGAATAAGTCCACATGCGGCGAAGGTATGTATTAACTGTAACGAAACGGCCGCGAATGTAGTCTCATGGCCTACATACAGGAATATAACAGGAATGCAACCGTTTGCCGAAACAGGTCAGGTCGATTGTCGCACGACAAAGGTTGGCGCAAGGGCGACAAGGCGGGGGGTCGTGATCCGTCCATTGTGAATGTCGGCCAGCACCTGCACCGCAACGCGGCCGATTTCCAGCGTGGGCTGGATAACGGTGGTCAGGGCCGGACTGGTGAAGGCGGTGTAGTCCATGCCGTCATAGCCGGCGATGGCGACATCCTCCGGTACGCGCAGGCCGCTTCCCAGAATCGTATGCATGAATCCCAGCGCCAGCCCGTCGCTGCAGCAGATCACGGCGGTTGGACGTTTTTTCAATGCAAGAAAGGCCTGCGCCGCCTTCGTGCCGGATGCCATGTCAAACGGCCCCCCCTCCAGGCGGATCAGTTTCTTGCCCAGCCCAAGCGTGGAAAGCCTGTTTTTGACGGCATTGTAGCGGGTATGTTCATGGCCGCTGCCAGCCGGCCCGGATACGAAGGCGAAGTGCCGGTGGCCGCGTTCGACCAGATGATCGACAATCGCGACGTATCCATCCCCTTCCTGTGTCATGACGCTGGTGAGGCCAGCCGTCGTCAGGTCGTTGAAAATACTGACAATCGGCAACATTTCCTGATCCGGTCCCCGGTCTGCCGCCGGCAGCCACTGTTCGGTCGCCACCAGTAATACGCTGTCCGCCACACCAGCCTGCAGGTAGCGTATGACATCGCTGGCCGAGATGGGCTGTGCCAGGTACTGCCGCAGCATGACGTTCAGGCCAAGGGCTTTTGCCTCTTCGCATACACCCAGCAGAATTCCGGTAAAAATCGGAGAAATCGCCTGCCCCGAAAAGCTGGAGGCCAGCACCAGGATGGTGTCCGTTGTGCCACGGCTCAGGTTGCGGGCGGCAACATTTGTTTCATAGCCGAGCTGGGAGGCGACCTTTTCAACCAGTCGCCGCGTTTCGTTGCTGACCCGGTCCGGCCGCGACAGGGCGCGGCTTACGGTGGAAATGTTCAGGCCGGTCTGGTCCGCCAGATCTGCCAGGGTTACGCGCTTGGTCACCTGTCGGGTGTCTCCTCGGTTTTTACACCCACGCAGGTGGTGGGGAAGCATGGCATATTCAGGCTGCCGGTCCGGTGCATGCCTGATGTTTGGATTCCCTAGGATATTGCGCCATTGGGCGCAGGTCGAGTGCCTGAATGCGGATGTCGTGTGGCCAATCATGGGCGGCTTCGGTGCCGTGGCGTCCGGCACGCGGCGTAAGGATGGGAAAATGGTTCCGGCATGCGCGCGCGAACTGTCGTCAATCTGCAACACTCGCGCTGGAATATGGATTTGGAAAGCGATGGGGCGCATGGGCCGACAATAATGGGAAACTGGTAGTGCCAACGCTTGCCATATATTTTTGTAACGTAATGATAAATGGTTGTTTTCAGTCGGGTGCGCGATAGGGAGAAGGGCGTATTTTATGGAATGATCCTGTCTGTTTTTGGCTATTTATGGCGGAATGCGGCATAAATTTATTATTTCCACCAGGGAACAATAGGATGGACTTGGTATTCAGAATCATGGCAATCGTTTCCCATGCATGTCATTTCACCTGGTCGTGTCATCCGCCAGGTAAAGCATGTTATCGTTTACGGGGGGATCCGATATGGTTGCAGGTGCCATGTTTTACGGCAGATGCTGGTTATTAACGACATTTCTTCTTGGTACCACCGGGTTTGTTGCTGTTTCACATGCGCAGGGTGTGAACGGTGTGAACGAGACGACCAGGGGCCGCCACGCGGCGGCCGCCAGACCTCCTGCGTCATCATCTGGCACGGCGGCGCGGGGGGCGCATGCCGTGCAGGCCACTTCGGCTCCGGAAATCCTGCAGGTCAGTTCCGGCCGGTCAGGTGGCGGCGGCATGATGCGGCAGGAAAGGGCGTCGCACAGCATCCAGACCGTGACCCGGCAGTTCATGGATATGCGCAGCCCGGCGGGGACGCCGCTGGACATGGTCAAGAACCTGCCCAGCCTGAACGTATCGACGCAGGATACATCGGGCATGACGGGCGGTTCGATTGAAAGCCGCAGCCTGAATGACGGGGATATGGCGCTGCTGGTCGATGGCGCGGTCGTGACATCCGGCACCGAATACCTTCAGGAAGACATTGATACGGAAAACATGGACCGTATCGAGGTCACGCCGGGAACATCCGCCATTGACCAGCCCGTCACGTCGGCGGCGCTGGGGGTCATGAATGTCATGACGCATACACCCAGCCACAAATTTGGCGGGCTGACGGATTTTTCATACGGCACCAATGACATGTCCCGGCAGTTTATCCGGCTGGAAAGCGGCGATATTGGCAAGACCGGCCTGCGCTCGTTCTTTTCGTTTTCGCATACCCATGCCGATAACTGGATCGGTGCAGGCGCATCGGACAAGAAGCATATCGACTTTGGCGTGCAGAAGGATATCGGGACGGATTCCTACATAAAATTCTTCCTGTCGTGGAACCAGGAACGTTACGGCATCTACAACTACCCCACGGCTGACCAGTTTTATGCCAAGAAGCACGGAACGGGCACGTGGGGCGCCAGCAGTGATCCGCATAGTCCGAATTTCTGGGGTAACCACCAGGAAGGGCCATGGAATGAAGTGTTCATGACCCTGCCCGTGCACCTGCGTCTGACGGACCAGCTGCACTTTGACCTGGTACCCTATTTTGCCTACGGGCGTGGATGGAGTTCATCCGCCAGTGGCGAAGCCGGGTCCGGGCTGACCTATGCCAATGGCAGTGCGGTATCGCCTTCACAGCTTTCGGTCAATTATTTTGACCAGCGCACGCCCACCACGGGCGCCACCATCAAGCTAACCTATGATATTTCACGCCATAACCAGATGACATTTGGATACTGGTATGGCTATACGCAAAGTCGGCAGTGGGGACCGAACAGCGCGGTGAACCAGAACGGTTTTTCCAATGATCCCGATAACCTGTCCACCGCCTATTTCCAGAATGGCCAGCGTTATTATTCGGCAAACCAGCAGACAGGCGACCAGATCCACGCGCTGTTCATTCAGGATACGGCAAAATACTTCCAGGACCGTCTGGTCGTGTCCGCCGGTTTCAAATTCGCCATGATGAACTACTGGTTCGACAATTACCTGACGCACCAGACCATGGGGTCTAATTCCGTGGTGCCCCTGCCGCGTTTCTCGACATCGTATACCTTTAACCGCCACCATCAGGTTTACGTCAATGCGCAGGGGGATTTTCGGGCACCCGATCCCAGCAACCTTACTGAAAACACGGCGCTGCCCCGCAACCAGTACACGATCAAGGAAGAACTGGGGTATCGTTATAATAACCGCTACATCATCCTTGACCTGTCGCTATTCAACTATGCGATTACAAATCGCCTCCTGAGCGTCTATAACGCGAATAATTCGTACAGCACCGTCAATGCAGGGAACCAGACGGCGCGTGGTTTTGACATCATGCTGTCCACGCGTCCGTTCCATCATTTCAGCCCCTATGCCTCGTTTGAATACCTCAATGCGCATCAGGATTCGAATGTTCAGTATGGCACGTCCTATCTGCCCACCAAGGGCAAGGAGGCGATCATGGCGCCGCATGTCATGGCCAATTTCGGCCTGACTTACGATAACAGGCATTTCTTCGCCAATGCCACCGTGCATTATACCGGCCCGCAGTCCGTTACACTGGTCGGGGATGAGAGGATACCGGGCTATGTCACCGATACCATCTCGCTAGGCTATCGTTTTTCGCCCTTCCTGGTGGCCAAATCCCCTACATTCCGGTTGAATTTTACAAACCTGACCGGTTCCATGGTCCGGACGGGCACGACCGGGGTTGCGGACAACTATCATGCGGTAATGCTGTTGAACGGACAGCATATCGCGGGTTCATCCGGCGCACAGTTTTATGTTGAGCCACGCTTCAGCATGACCGGAACCATCTCCACTTCATTCTGATCACGATCCTGAACGATCAGGCAGGCCGCATGGATGATCCTCTTGGACGTGCTGTAGCCTGCCTGTTTGCAGGACCGATGGACGCTACCGGTTCATCGAATCAATCATGACTTTGCGCACCGGGTTGGAGATCAAGCGCGATCGCAAGATATGTCAAACCTCCAGTGAAATGGATTACGATCAGGTGACGATATGCAGGAATGGACATTAGCGCACAGGCTTCTCACGGCTGCCCTTGTCGCAGCCACCGGCATGTTGGTGGCACCGGCGGCACAGGCCACAGCCCCCATGGTCACGGCGCCCGCGGGCGTGCTTTCGGGCATGAAGCAGGGGAATGCGGATATTTTCCTCGGCGTGCCGTTCGCCGCTCCGCCCACGGGGCCGGCCAGGTGGCAGCCCTCCACGCCCCTTGCGTCCTATCCCGCCCCCATCCGGGCCACGACCGCGCGCAAGGGCTGTTCGGCGTCGATCAGCGCCGACATAGGCGAGACGGTGAATGAAGACTGCCTTTACCTCAACATCTACCGGCCTGCTGGCGTGGATGCGCATGCCCACCTTCCGGTAACCGTATTCATTCATGGCGGCGGCAACCAGACCGGCACGCCCGCCAGTTATGACGGGACGGAATTCGCCACGCGCACCCATTCCATCGTGGTCATTCCCACCTACCGGCTGGGGGTTTTCGGTTTCCTGGCTCTTGGGGGGAAACCGGGACTGCCGCAAGGGGACTTGGCCCTTAGCGATATCATATCGGCGCTGAAATGGACCCATGACAATATCGCGGCGTTTGGTGGCAATGCCACGGGCATGAGCCTGGTGGGGGAATCCGCCGGGGCTGCCAACATATGTGATGTGCTGACGGCGCCCGCAGCGCGTGGGCTTGTAACACAGGCGATCATGCAGAGCGGCTTCTGCCCTGGCCGACCTGCACGCGTGGTGATGGAAGGGATCGGCGCGGCAACAGCGCAGGCTGCAGGCTGCGCGGGGCCTGACCCGTTGCCCTGCATGAAGCGCCTGCCGGTTCCGACCCTGCTTGCGGCATGGAATACGGTATGGCAGCAGCCAATCGTCCGGCTGAAGGACGGGACATCCGTCTCCCGCCCCCTGTTTCCGATCACACCGTCCGGCAGTATCCTGCAGCCCCAGCCGGTGGATGCGGCAATCCGGGCGGGCGCCGTGGGTTCCGTTCCCGTCCTGGTCGGCTTCAACCGCGATGAACTGCGGACCTTCCTTGCGGGCTATTATCCGCTCTCAACCGACCGGTACCATACGCTACTGAAGCAGGATTACAGTGGGTTCGCAGGCAACCTGCAGAAAGAATACCCGCTTCCCCCGGGGCAGGACCCGGTCTATACCCTTGCCGCCTTGCGCACGGACCAGATGCTGATCTGCCCCGCATTGCGGGGGGCTGCGGTGCTGGCTGGCGCAACGCCTGTTGCCGTTTATGAATTTGCTGACCGTACGGCGCCTCCTTTCCGCTCTCTGGCCATGAAACTGCCGGATGCGCCGGGATTTGACCGTGGCGCGTCTCACACGGCGGAACTGCTGTACCTGTTTGGTTACAAATCCGTCGCCGGTCCGCTATCGCCCGCGCAGCAGGTACTGTCCGCGCGGATGATGGATATGTGGGCCACGTTTGGACGATCGGGCACGACCGCACCATGGCCGGCATGGACCCCGCAGGCCCCCGATGTTACGGTGCTGGCGCTGCCGGCCGATGGGGGAATCCGGATCGAACGCGACGTGGCGGCCCGTCACCATTGCGGGTTCTGGGACCGTCACCCCACCATTCCCAACAGCCTTTTCCCGTGATCACGCATCACCCGCGCCGGACACCCATGGCGGATATGTGACTCGGGTCCATGATACCCGGACAGGAAAAAACCGCCGTTCATGAATGCTGACCCCTTCATCCTCTCCCATGCTTCCGTGACAGCGCGCGCCCGTAGCCCGGACATCTGCCTGGATCGCAGCGAGCGCCTGACCGACAGTGGCCTGTCAGTTGAGGAAGCGGTGCATGAGGTCCGCCTTGCAGCCAACCTGTCGCGCATCACGGTCATGGACTGGCGGCGTTAGGTGGCTGGCGTGCCGCGTCCCCACTGGCTTCCGTTTCTGGTCAGCAAATGCCAGGGCGATCCCGGCAGGCGCGCCCTGTGCGATGAGCGGGCGCTGGACATCTTCAAGTCGCTGTGGCGCCGGCCTGAAAAGCCGACCATTGCGGCCTGTTATGATGATCTGAAACTGATCGCGAAAGCCGAGGGGCTGGGCGTCCAGAAATCCAGGGGCTATTCACTTTGCTGTTCATATACGCGCAGATTCAGATCCGTGAGATCCAGAAGCGGGGTAGGGACCTGATGTGCGCGTGCCCGTTTGACCAGATCTCCGATAATCTGCCCAGCCTCCACAGGGGCACCCTGCAGCAGATCCCGAAACATGGAGGAGGTCAGGGTTGAATCCGTTTTCGTCAGGAGACTGACGGTCCCCTTCAGGGTGGCATCCCGCAGGGGATAACCGGCGGCGACAGCTATTGACGCACATTCATGGATGACAGCCCGTGCAAAGGCCTTTCCTGCGGGCTGGCTGGAGACTTCCCCCACGGTTCCCCGCATCAGGCAGCATATGCTGCCCAGGGCGGCAAGCAGGACCCATTTGTCCCACATATCCTGCAGGATGTGGGTGGAAAACACCGTTCCAAATCCGGGACCTGACAGGGTTTGGGCAATAGTGCGGGCCGCTGGCGTATCGCTGCCTGCCTGTTCACCTACGGAAAGCCGGGGGAGGGTACCCGTCTGGACAATGCGTCCCTGTGCATCAAGCTTGCTGACGATAAAGCACGTGCCCCCCATGATCGCGGCAGGACCGAAGCGGTCCGCCAGGATATCAAGGTGCTGCATGCCGTTGAGAAGCGGGACAATCCGGGTCAACGGCCCCACCGCAGGCGCGAAATCATTCATTGCCGCAGTCAGGGAATAGGCTTTTACGCTAAGAAGGATGATATCGTAGGGACCGTCAATCTTATTGGCCATCACCATCTGGGGACGGATGGTGGCGTCGCCCGCGGAACTGATCAGGCACAGGCCCTCGGCACGGAGTTGCTGCTGGCGTCTTTCGCGCACCAGAAAGGTTATATCATGCCCGGCGCTGGCCATGCGGGCGCCAAAATACCCACCCACGGCGCCTGCGCCGACAACAAGAATTCTTGACCCCATCACGCTGTCTCCCTCTTCTTGATCCGCCATGATGCATTGCGGTTAAAGGCGAGTTGAGGCGTTGTGGAGGTGGCGGTCAAGGCTGGTTCGTAACCCTGATGTGCCCGGACGCCGCGCCTGATGCTGGCCTTGGGTATTCAGGTTCGGCTGCTGTTCGAACTTTATGGGTGACAGCGCCCCGTTCCTGACGTGAACGGAAACCCGTGTAACCAGACAGGCAGCACGGCACTGAGGAACCAACCTGCCTGGCCGAAGCTGCCAGTGGATGAGATATCAGTTCAAGCGCCCGGCATATGGTGCCGGGGGCATGGATCAGATCCCGATGACAATTTTTACCATGCCCAGGACTGCTTTTGATGAAAATCAGCACTCAGAAATTGTAATGCAGTTCACACCCGACCCAGCGCGGCGTCTGGATATACTGGACACGGTTGTTGTCACTTCCGGTAAAGGAATACAGGCTGCCCTTGTTGTTCTGCAGGTTGTCAACATACACGGCGGCCGTCCATTTGCCTGTC
>NZ_NKUB01000042.1 GCF_003207895.1 Komagataeibacter swingsii | reverse complement strand
CTGGGCATGAAGTCTGGCCTCCTCCGCCAGTCTTCATCTTGAATCACATCACATGCCCTTTGGAAATCCTGCGATTCAAGCTATTCGCAGCGTGCTCTAGGTGTCAACATACGGCCGCCCCAGATATTGAACGCCTTCCACCGCTCGACCTGCAGGATGCCGTCCAGCACGTTCCAGTTCCCGTCACGCAGGCGTTCAGGATTGAGCGTGGATTTGACATATTTGTGGAACTGCGCGCCCATGTATATACGCAGGTCGCTTGCACTGGCGGCGTCGCCATTTCCGGGCATGGTGGTGTCGTGGCTGAGATACTGCGCCCTGCCCCCCGGACCAAGGGTAAAGAACTGGTCCTTGCCAAAATTGACGGTTGTCCCCGCGCGGGCCGGCTGCGGCATGGCGGCCCCGATAACGACGCAGGCCGACAGGATGCCGCCGCAACGGAGCAGTTTTTTCTTCTGGCTCATCATGAAGCGGGGGACAAGCGCAATCATGAACATCCCCTTGTGGCTGGCGGTCACCGGCTAGCGACAAGGAAACATTACGAAATTGCATCGGCAGGGCAGATGCGTGAAATTACTTAGAGCGGTCCCTTCCCGGCCTTTTCCCATTCCGGCACGGCATGAGCCATGGACGTGCATACCGAAACAGGAAATATGGATATATCCGATGACATCCCAGTTTCCCGCATGGTCACGACAGGTTCAGGACGTCAGGATAATAGATTTGTTACTTATCCGATACGTTACAGGCCGCCCTGTTCGATAATGAAGCGGGCAATCGCCTCCACCCCCTCGTCCGCGCGTATATTGGCGAACACGAATGGCCGCGCGCCACGCATGCGCCTGCTATCACGGTCCATGACACCAAGATCGGCCCCTACATAAGGTGCAAGATCGATCTTGTTGATGACCAGCAGGTCGCTGCGCGTAATGCCGGGGCCGCCCTTGCGCGGGATCTTGTCACCAGCCGAGACATCAATGACGTAAATGGTCAGGTCCGCCAGTTCCGGGCTGAAGGTGGCGGCAAGGTTGTCGCCCCCGCTTTCCACCAGCACCAGGTCCAGCCCCGCGAAACGGTCCGTCAGTTCGGCGATACCGGCGAGGTTGATGCTGGCGTCCTCACGGATGGCGGTATGCGGACAGCCGCCGGTTTCAATCCCCATGATCCGCTCGGGCGGCAGCGAACCCGCACGGGTCAGGAACTCGGCATCCTCGCGCGTGTAGATATCATTCGTGATGGCGGCAATATCATATTCATCACGAAAGCGGCGGCACAGTGCATCCATCAATGCCGTCTTGCCCGTGCCCACCGGGCCACCAATGCCTACGCGCAGCGGGCCATGTTCTGCCTTTGTCATGTCCTGAACAACCTTGTTTCCTGAGTTTCATGATGCATGGCCGCAAGGTCGGAACCAAAACAGGCCCCGCCCACGTCTTCCAATGCCTGCGCCTGCGCCTGCCGCGCGGCTTCCACCAGCACGGGTTCCAGCCGGGAAAGCGCGCGCAGCCCATCCGTCTGCCCCAGTGGCACCAGCCTGACGGCGGCGGATACAAGGGCGGCCACCGCCGCGTATCCCCCCGAAAGCACGGCCTGCCCGCAGGCAATGCCCCCACGGCGGAACACAAGCCCCTGCGCCACCGGCAGCGGCCAGCGCGTGCCCGCCAGCACGGCCCGGGGCGGCACGACATCCCATACGCCTGCCGCGCGCAGGAAGGCCTCGCCCTGCTGGACCGTCTCCTCATACCGTTCCCGCGACGACGCGCAGGCACAGGCGAAGCGCGCAATATCGCGCAGGCGTCCGTCATCCCTCCCGGCCGCCCATGCGGCATGCAGGATGATGAGGTCATTGCCGGCACTGCCATGCCGCAACAGGGCGCCGATCCATGCGCACAGCGTTTCCACGTCACGCACGGCACCGCTTTCGACCGCCCATTCCAGCCCGTGGCTGTAGGCATACCCCCCCGTGGGAAACGCAGGCGACACCCATGACAGCAGCCGCAGGAAATCCAGTCCGCCCGGCCGATGCTCAGTCATGCGAATGATGATGTCCGTCGCCATGGTCGTGCGAATGGGCATGTGCGCCCGCCCGTCCGGCATAGGCGCCGCTTTCGGGGTCGAATGGGGCGCGTACGGTACGGACATGACCACCAAGGCCATGGATCATGTCGGCGATCACATGGTCATGACGCACAAGGATACACCGTTCCCCAATGGCGGCGGGCAGATGCCGGTTGCCCAGATGCCATGCCAACCGCAGCAGGTGCAGCGCATCATGCGCCGTGACTTCCATCAGGTCTTCCGGCATGGCCTCGACCCGTACGATGCGCCCATCATCCAGCCGCAGGCCGTCGCCCTCATGCAGCAGGCGGGCGTGCCCCAGTTCGAGCAGTACTTTCGCACCCGAACGCAGCGGCAGCATCATGCGTCGGCGATGACGGCCTTCATAATCGGCGGCAAACACATCCGCCGCATCAGCGGCCGGCCAGCTTCCCGCTGGCAGGATTTCGGTAACACGGGTCATCAGAACAGGAAATACCTCTGGGCCATGGGCAGGATGTCGGCAGGCTCGCACGTCAGCAGCACGCCATCGGCACGCACCTCGTACGTTTCGGGATCCACCTCGATATGCGGCATGGCGTCGTTATGGATCATGCTGCGCTTGCCAATGCCGCCGCGCGTGCCGGACACGGCGGAAAGGCCCTTGCGCAGGCCAAGTTTCTGGCCGATGTCATCCTCCAGCGCCGCTTTTGATACGAATGTCAGGCTTGTATGCGCCAGCGCGCCACCATAGCCGCCAAACATCATGCGGCCATGCACCGGCTGCGGCGTGGGGATGGACGCATTCGGGTCGCCCATCATGGCATAGGCGATCGCACCACCCTTTATGACCAGATCGGGCTTGATGCCGAAGAAGGCGGGTTCCCACAGCACAAGATCGGCCAGCTTGCCCACCGCGATGGACCCGACCTCATGCGACAGGCCATGGGCTATGGCCGGGTTGATGGTGTATTTGGCGATGTAGCGCCTGACGCGGTTGTTGTCCGCCGCGCCATCACCGGGCAGCGGGCCGCGCTGCGCTTTCATTTTATGGGCCGTCTGCCATGTGCGCAGCGGCACTTCCCCCACACGGCCCATGGCCTGGCTGTCGGATGACATCATGGACAGCACGCCCATGTCGTGAAAGATGTCCTCCGCCGCGATGGTCTCGCGCCGGATGCGGCTTTCGGCAAAGGCGATGTCCTCGGGCACCTTCGGGTCGAGGTGATGGCAGACCATGAGCATATCCAGATGCTCGTCCAGCGTATTGCGCGTATAGGGCCGTGTCGGGTTGGTGGAAGAGGGCAGGACATTGGGCAGCCCCGCCACCCGGATGATGTCCGGCGCATGGCCACCGCCCGCCCCTTCGGTATGGAAGGCATGGATGGTGCGCCCCTGGAAGGCCGCGATCGTGTCCTCGACAAAGCCGCTTTCGTTCAGCGTATCGGTATGGATCATGACCTGCACGTCCATCCGGTCGGCCACACCAAGGCAGCAGTCGATGGCTGCGGGCGTCGAACCCCAGTCCTCATGCAGTTTCAGGCAGCTTGCCCCCGCGCGCACCATTTCCTCCAGCCCTTCGGGGCGGGAGGCATTGCCCTTGCCCGCGAATGCGAGGTTGACCGGAAAGGCGTCGGCCGCCTGCAGCATGCGGGCCAGATGCCACGGCCCCGGCGTGCAGGTGGTGGCGGCCGTGCCCGTGGCGGGACCCGTGCCCCCGCCCAGCATGGTGGTGATGCCGGATGCCAGCGCCTCCTCGATCTGCTGGGGGCAGATGAAGTGAATATGGCTGTCGATGCCGCCTGCAGTCAGGATTTTGCCTTCGCCCGCAATAATTTCCGTGCCCGGCCCGATGATGATATCCACGCCGGGCTGGATATCGGGGTTGCCTGCCTTGCCAATGGCTGCGATCCGCCCGTCACGCAGCCCCACATCGGCCTTGACGATACCCCAGTGGTCAATGATCAGCGCATTGGTGATGACGGTATCCGCAGCCCCCTGCGCCCGTGTGGCCTGGGATTGCCCCATGCCGTCACGGATGGTCTTGCCACCGCCAAAACGCACTTCCTCGCCGTATATGGTGAAATCCTTTTCCACCTCCACCAGCAGGTTCGTATCGGCCAGCCGCACGCGGTCGCCGGTAGTGGGACCGAACTGGCCTGCGTAATCATGCCGTGCAAGACGGGTCATTTATCCACGCTCCCCATCACGTCCCCCCTGAAGCCGATCACACGCCGCGCCCCGCGCAGGGGCACCAGTGCCACGTCACGTTCCTGCCCCGGCTCAAAACGCACCGCGCCGCCGGATGGCACATCCAGCCGCCAGCCCACCGCCTGCGCCCGGTCAAGATGCAGGGCCGGATTGACCTCGGCAAAATGATAATGGCTGCCAACCTGCACGGGACGGTCGCCGGTATTGGTCACGCGCAGCACGCGGCGGGGCTGCCCTGCATTCAGGGTGATATCGCCATCAGCAGGCAGGATTTCGCCCGGCACGGCACCTTCGGGCAGGGGATCAGCGTATCGGGTCATGGACTGTCACCAGTTTCGTGCCATCGGGAAAGGTCGCCTCGACCTGTACGTCATGGATCATCTCAGCCACGCCGGGCATGACCTGCGCGCGCGTGAGCACATGGCCGCCACTGGCCATGAGATCCGCCACACTCAGCCCGTCGCGCGCGCCTTCCACGACATGGTCGGTAATCAGGGCTACGGCCTCGGGATAGTTCAGGCGCACGCCGCGCTCCAGCCTGCGCCGGGCCACCATGGCCGCCATGGAGACAAGCAGCTTGTCCTTTTCTCGGGGTGTCAGCTTCATGTATCGATCCGCTCCCTTGCGCGCGTGTCGCGCCTCATCATGACCGCCATGTGGATGGCAGGGGCCGCGCGCCCCGCAGCACCGGCAGGATGTGGCGCAGGGCGACTTCCAGCGCCCAGCCCCCGGGGGCCAGCCCCCTTGCCACCAGCATGCCATTCCATGCCGAGGCGGCAAACCCCGCACATTCAGGCGCCGCCAGCCGCGCGTTCAGCGCGGGCAGCAGGCCCATGGCATGCGGGCTGACCAGCACCAGTGTCGCCACGGCCCCCTGCCCCCCCGCGATTGCGGGTTGCGCCATCAGGGCCGCGACATCCGTGCTTTCCAGCCGCAGCATGTCTTCCAGCAGCAATCCGCCATCGCGCCGGATGGTCAGGCGATCCCGCACGCCCAGCCGCGACAGGCGTTCCCCCGAACCCCTGCGGCCGAATATCCGGCTTTCCAGAAACAGGAAGGACGAAGAACCCGCCATGTCCACCCTCATGTGGCGACGCATATGGCTGCCATCAAAAAAGATCGTGCCATGCGGCAGCCATTCAAGCCGGGCATTGGCGGCCACCTGGCATGTCAGCGCGATTTCGGCCGGTTCATCACCGGCGCGGGCGCGATAGATCCGCTCGGCCGCCTGCGAGGTGACCAGCAGGTCCGTCCCCTCGCCACAGGCAAGATGGCCCTCGATACGGTCGCCCGCGGCAATGCCGCCGGATATGTTGACGGTGGCGGCCTCCATCCCCGGCCCCGCCACGCGCGGGAAAAGCAGGCGGCAGCACCCCGCCTGCACAAGATCAGCCATGCGCGTGCGCTCGCCACACACCCTGACTTCCAGACCGAACCGTCCCCTTGCACGCTGAAGAGGCGTAATCACAAGCTCCACTTCCATCCGGACATAAGCAACGGACTGTACACATTATGCCTGCCAGGTCCATTGCGTAAAATTGCGTAGGGCGATCGGGAACGCACAGAACCGTTCAGGCCGCCACGCACGTCACGCGGGGTCGTGTTCCATATCCCGCAGGTACTCGCAGAACCTGTCTATGATCGGTCGGGCACCATGCCCCGTAGACTGTTCCATGTAATAATTGCCCAGCCCCGGGATGGCGGGAATGGCCTTGCAGACACCAAGCCCGAGCGCCTGGACCAGATTTCGCGACGCAGGCCACGGCACAAGCGCCAGGGCATGACTTTCCTTGACCATTATCAGGGCAAGCGGCGTGGTATCAACGGATTCCACAATCAGCCCCGGCTCATCAATCATGCCGGGGTACCGCGTCAGCAGCGTATTCCAGCCAACCGCATGCGAACGCACGTCCAGCAGCCTGTAATCCGTTATTTCACTGGCATTCCCTATCGTCTCGACATCCGGCAGGTTACCGACGACGACATGCGTTATGCCCATCAGCCAGCCGGGATGCGAAAGGGTGGACATGCCATGGTCGAAGCGGATCGCCAGGTCCGGCTCGGTGTGCCGCTGCATGTCCTCTATGATCAGGTCGATGCGCACCGAGGGATGCCTGCGTTCAAATGCCCCCAGGCGCCGTGGCAGCCAGCTCATCGCCATAAGCTGGCTTGCGACAAGCGATATCCGTTCTACGTCCTTCCTGGGGAAAAGGGAGGCGGTCTTCGCTTCAATGGCCCTTAATGATACCTGCACGGTTGGCAGGAACTCGTTCCCCTCCAGCGTCAGCCGGACCCTGTTGGCGCTTCTGACGAAAAGCGGCTTCCTGAGATAGGTCTCAAGGGCAAGGATCTGCTGGCTGACCGCGGCTGCCGACATGTTCAGCTCACGCCCTGCGGAGGCAAAGCTCTGGTGCCGGGCCGCCGCATCGAAAACGCGCAGCCAGTTCAGGGACGGAATGCGGTACGGTTGCATGCATAAACCGTAAGCTGAGCTTATGCTTTCTGCCAAGAAAAAATATATTCCGATGCCGCATTTAAAAATCTAAAGCAGTTACATAGACTTTTGTGACACGCACCCAACGGGAAACCATGAATGCCCCTTCGCGCGACCTGTCTGGCGATCGCATGCATGCTGCTGGCATTTCCCGCCTCCGGCCGGGCCGCGGGGCAGCCCCGCAGGATCACGATCGCCACGGAAGGCACCTATCCGCCGTGGGATTTTGCAAAACCGGATGGTTCATACGCCGGATACGAAATGGATCTTGTAAAAATCCTCTGCCAGCGCATGAACGCGACATGCCGGGTTGTGACACAGGACTGGAATGGCCTTATCCCCGGGCTGCGCGTGGGGCAGTACGACGCCATCATCGCATCCATGGGCATTACGGAAGAGCGCAGCCGGGTCGTTGCCTTTTCCATCCCCTATACCCGCGCACCGAACGGTTTCCTGACAACGGGCGCAAGCCCGCTGGCGCACCTGCCCCATGACGGGACATCGTTTGACCTGACACGGGACCCACAACCGGCGCACGCGGCGCTGGATGCCCTGAAAACCGACCTTGCGGGCAAGGTGATCGGCGTCCAGACGGGTTCAACCGCCGCCGTATTCGCCGAAGCCTATCTCAGGGGCCTCACTGTCATGGAATATCCCTCGTTCGAGCAGCTCGGGATGGAACTGGCCGCCGGGCGCATCGACATCGCGATCGCCAACGTCACGACCTTCAGAACCCTCATGGAGGAAGCCCCGAAGGGATCGCTGGTCATGACCGGCCCGACATTTTCGGGCGGCGTACTGGGGTCGGATACGACCAACATGGCATTCCGCCCGGATGATGACGACCTGCGCAACGCCTTCAATGCGGCCCTTGCTTCCGTCAATCACGATGGCACGAACCGGGCTTTGTCGGAAAAGTGGTTCGGCACGGATATCTCGATTCATGACTGAACATGCCTTCTCACCACGATCGCAGGGTTAAGATGTTTTCTTCTCTCTCCCCCATTACGCAGGGTGTCACGCTTTACCTGAATGGCCACCCCGTCACCGCCAGCAGGGGGGAAAGCGTCGCCGCCTGCCTGCTGCGCGCGGGATTGCCATATAACCGGCTTACGCCGGTATCCGGCGCGCCCCGCCTGCCCTACTGCATGATTGGCAACTGCTTTGACTGCCTGGTGGAAATTGACGGCATTGGTAACCAGCAGGCCTGCCTGACGGTTGTGCGTGAGGGCATGCGGGTCCGATGCCAGAACGGCGCGGCCGCCGCGCTGGGGAAATCCGCACCATGACACAGGCAACCGCCCCCCGCCCCGTCCCGCAGGTTCCCATGGATGCGGATGCCATCATTGTCGGCTGCGGGCCATCAGGCATGGCCGCCGCGATCGAACTGGCGCAAGCGGGCTGCTCGGTCATCGTCATGGACATGCAGCCGGCGCCGGGGGGGCAGATATTCCGCAATCTCGAAGCCAATATCGCGGCGGATCGTTCCGGCGGGGGTGAACTGCTTGCCGCCCTCGGGCCATCCTATCGTGCCGGGGCGGACCTTATCCGGCGTTTCCGGGCCTGTACGCGCATCGATTACCGCAGCCAGACGACAGTATGGGAAGTCCGGACGGACGGAACGGTGGGCTGGCTGCGGGGAATGGAAGCAGGCTACCTCCGCGCATCCCGCGTCCTGCTGGCCCATGGCGCGATGGAACGGCCTACACCTTTTCCGGGCTGGACGCTGCCGGGCGTCATGACCGCGGGGGCGGTCCAGACACTGCTGAAGGCAGGCGGTCTCAAGCCAACAGGCAATGTCGTGCTGGCGGGAACGGGGCCGCTGCTGCTGCTGCTGGCCCGGCAGTTGCACAGGCTGGGTGTAAAACCCCCACTGATCGGGCGGACCGACCACTTTGCCGATGGCGTGCGGGCCGTGCGCCATCTGCGACGGGATGGGCTGGCCCCGGTGATAAAGGGACTGGGGTGGCTTGCGCACCTGAAGCTGGCGGGCGTGCGATCCGTCACGGGCCTGTCCGGCCTTGTCGCGGAAGGCCACGAAAAGGTTGAGGCGGTGAGCTTCACGGTCAGGGGCCGGAAAATGCGCGTGCCCTGCGACCTGCTGGTGGTGCATGACGGCATCGTCCCCGCAGTCGATATTCCCAACGGCGCCGGGCTGGCCCTACAGTGGGATCAGGCCAATGCAAGCTGGCGGCCGCGCACGACGCCGAACGGGCAGGCCGCCTCCACCCTGCCGCCCGGACTGCGGCCGGAACACTGCGCCATCCGCATTACGGGCGACGCCCGAAGGATCGGCGGGGCCGAAGCCGCCATCGCGCATGGTCGGCTGGCCGCGCAGGCCATGCTTGCCGATCTTGGCAGGGGAGGCAGCGTTTCCACAAAGGCGCGGGAAGCGGTTGGCAGGACCCTGTCCGCGCGTCCCTTTCTGGACGCGGCATTCCCACCGGGCCTTTCGGCGACCCTGCCGGGAGACGATACGATTGTCTGCCGCTGCGAGGAACTGACCGCGGGCGCCCTGCGTGAAAAGATCCGTGCCGGCTTCACCAACATGGACGCCCTGCGTGGGGAAACACGCTGCGGGATGGGACCATGCCAGGGCCGCAACTGCATGGTTACCGCGGCACGCCTGATCGCCGAATGTCAGGGTGCCGATAGCCCCGCGCTGCCCGTATTCAGGGGGCGGCCGCCCATACGCCCCCTGCCGCTTGGCGCGCTTGCCAGCCTGACGGGCCTTGATCCACGCGAGACCGAACTGCTGACACTGGAAGACAAGCCCGAAAATGACAGGGAGGATACGACCCATGTCCCGGCACACTGAAACCGCCCTTATCATCGGTGCGGGGCTTCAGGGCTGTTCAATCGCGCTGTTTCTGGCTCGGGCAGGCTGGAAGGTCACGCTGCTGGACAAGAACGTGGCGGGGCGGCATGCCTCCAGCGTCAATGCCGGCGGGTTGAGGACGCTGCTGCGGGACTGGCGGGAATACCCCCTTTCGCAACGCGCCCTGTGGCACTGGGGCCATCTTGACCGGCTGGTGGGGGACGCGGCGGCCAGATCGTGTGAAATCCGCCTTGGCGTCAGCCAGATCGCGGTTGCACTGGACCAGGCTGAAATGTCGTGGGCGATCCAGCGCGCGGAAGACATGCACAGACGCGGACTGGGGAAGGAGGAACTCCTGTCGCGCGATGCGGTGCGCGGCATGCTGCCCGGCATTACGGACACCGTGCTTGGCGGCCTCATCTCACGCGGGGACGGCCACGCCAACCCGGCCGCCGCCACCCGCGCATTCAGGGAAGCCGCCGTGGCGGCGGGCGCCCGGGTCGTGCAGAACTGCCGCGCGGTGGGACTGGAACGTGTCCCCGGCGGGGGATGGCGGGTACAAACGCCTTCGGGCCATCACGAGGGCGGCGTCCTCATCAACTGCGCGGGCGCATGGGGCGCACAGGTGGCGGCCATGGCCGGACAGACCCTGCCGCTGAAGACCGTGGCGCCGTCCATGATGGTGACGGCGCGGACCCAGCCATTCCTTGGCCCTGTCGTGATCGGCATCGACAGGCCGCTGTCCTTCAAGCAGAGCGCTGTCGGGTCGCTGGTTATCGGCGGCGGCATCCTGGGCAAGCCCTGTCCCGACCAGGACATGTCATTCACGGTCATGGACCGCATGACGCAGAGTGCGGCTGCCACCCTTGAGGCCTTTCCCGCGCTGGCGCACGTGCCTGTGCTGCGGACATGGACCGGGCTGGAAGGGGCCACCCCCGATGGCGTTCCCATTATCGGCCCCGGCACGGACACGCCCGACCTGTGGCATGTGTTCGGTTTCTGCGGGCATGGCTTTGAACTGGCCCCGGCGGTGGGGGAAACCGTCGCCTGGTCCCTTACCAGCGGCGCCATCGACGCCATGATCGCCCCCTTTGGCTGCGGGCGCTTTGCCAGTGGAGCGGGCGGATGAAGGCATCTTCCCTCGCCCTTGTCGGTTTCGGGGTTGATGGCTGGGGCAGGCTGCTGCTTATGGCGGCTGGCCTGACCCTGGCCGCCGCCCTGTGCAGCTTTGCGATCGGTGCCATGCTGGGGACGGCCGGGGCCGTGCTGAAGCTTTCATCCGTTGCCACACTGCGCTGGATCGGCACCTTTTACACGACCGTATTCCGGGGCATACCTGAAATACTGGTTGTCTACCTTTTCTATTTTGGCGGCTCGCTTGCGCTGACGCATCTCATGCATCTGGCGGGTTTTCCCGGGTTCTTTTCCCTGCCGTCATTTGTCATCGGGGTGCTGGCGATCGGGCTGGTCTCGGGTGCGTATCAGACCGAAACCTACCGCAGCGCGTACCTGCGCCTCGAGCGCGGACAGGTCGAGGCGGGGCTTGCCTGCGGCATGGGCCGGGTGGTGCTGCTATGGCGCATCATCGCGCCACAGACATTGCGTTTCGCCCTGCCGGCGCTGGGCAACATATGGCAGTCCGTCCTGAAGGAAACCGCCCTGCTGTCCATTATCGGCCTTGTGGAACTGCTACGCCAGTCAACCATCGCCGCGGGCGCGACCCGGCAGCCGCTTCTTTTCTATGGTACTGCCGCATGCGTTTATCTGGTCATGGGCCAGGTTACGGGCATCGGGATCAGGTCTGTCGAACGACATCTGTCCCGGTACCGGGGACGATAGGATGGACTGGCCCTTCCTGACCCGGACCGCGGGGGAACTGCTGTGCGGCGTGCCCCTTACGCTGCGGCTGGCTGGCACCGCGCTGTGCATCGGCTTCCTGCTGGCCGCCAGCATCGCCGCACTGGCCCAAAGCCGCCATGCCCCGCTGCGCTGGTCAGCCCGGATATATGTCGGGCTGTTTCAGGGAACCCCGTTACTGGTCCAGATCTTCATCATATATTACGGTTTCGGCCAGGTGGAATTCCTGCGCGCCTCCATCCTGTGGCCCTTTCTGGCGCAGGCTTACTGGTGCGCCATCCTTGCCCTGTCGCTCAATACCTCCGCCTATGGCGCGGAAATCATCCGTGGCGCCATCGCAGCCGTGCCCCGCAACGAAGTCGAAGCCGCACGGGCAATGGGCATGTCCGGTTTCCTGCTGCAACGCCGGATCATCTGGCCGCAGGCATTGCGTCATGGCCTGGCGAATTACGGCAATGAGGCCAACCTGCTGCTGAAGGCGACGTCGCTGGCCAGCGTCATCACGCTGATGGATGTAACCGGCATCGCCTACAGGCTGGTTGCGAAAACCTATCGGTCCGAGGAGATCTTTACCATCGCCGGCATGATCTATCTCTGCCTTGCCTTCGTTATCGCCGTCTGTGTCCACATGCTGGAACGCTACCTGCGCCCCGGTGGCCGGGTCTGACCCACGTACATGATTTCATCCGGAGTTTCCATGCAACCGGCCCAGTCCCCCCCCATGCCATCCGGCCCCGCCCCGTCCGTCATCACGGCGCAGAAGCTGACCAAGCGCTATGGCGCGCTGGAAGTGCTGCGGGGTGTCGATCTTGAAGCCCATGAGGGCGAGGTCATTTCCATACTGGGGGCATCGGGGTCCGGAAAATCAACCTTCCTGAGATGCCTCAACCTGCTGGAGGTTCCCACCAGCGGCGACCTGACCGTGCTGGGTGAAAGGGTCCGGTTCCGCCCCAAGGGTGACGGACTGCGCATTGCCGACCATGGGCAGGTCAACCGGCTGCGATCGCAGGTCGGCATGGTTTTCCAGAACTTCTGCCTGTGGAGCCACAGAACGGTTTTGCAGAATGTGATGGAAGCACCGATCCACGTTCAGGGCCGTAACCGACACGAAGTCCGGGACGAGGCGGAAGCCGCCCTGGCCCGCGTGGGGATGGCGGACCGGGCCGGTTACTACCCGTCCCAGCTTTCGGGCGGACAGCAGCAGCGCGTCGCCATTGCGCGGGCCATCGTCATGCAGCCGCGCGTGCTGCTGTTTGACGAGCCGACATCCGCGCTGGACCCCGAACTGGTGGGGGAAGTGCTGAAAGTGATGCACGACCTGGCCGCCGAAGGCCGGACGATGCTGATCGTGACACACGAAATGGCCTTTGCACGGGACGTTTCAAGCCGGATCGTTTTCCTGGAACAGGGAAGGGTCCGTGCGCAGGGAACGCCACAGGCCCTGTTCAGGGGCGGGATGGACGAACGCTTTGACCAGTTCGTCAGCCATTTCATGCGGCAGGGCTGATGCCCTGAAGGGACAGGCATGGGCAGCCGCCCCGGCTTGCATCCTGTCGCCTGCAAACCATGAACCCAATAAAAGGAATTGATATGAAAACATGCCAGATCCTGGGCATTCCGACACAGAGTGGTACATCCGAGCGGGGATGCATCATGGGGCCTACGGCCTTCCGCATCGCGGGCCTGCCTGAAATCCTGCGGAATCTGGGATGGCAGGTCACCGATGTGGGGGACGCGGTGCCCGCGCAGGCGGCGGCCATAAGCCACCCCAACCCCGCCGTACGCAATCTGGACGCCATCATCGCCTGGACCGAAAGCGTGACGCGCAAGGCATATGAAATGGCCGGTTCGTGCGACCTGCCGATCTTCCTTGGGGGGGACCATTCGATGTCCGCCGGGACGATATGCGGCATGGCGCGCAGGGCGCAGGAACTGGGCCAGCCGCAATTCGTGCTGTGGCTGGATGCCCATACCGACCTCCATACCCTGCATACAACCACCAGCGGCAACCTGCATGGCACGCCTGTCGCCTATTTTACGGGGCAGCCCGGTTTCGAGGGGTTCCCGCGCCCTGCCGCATTCGTTGATCCGCGCAATGTCTGCATGATGGGCATCCGTTCGGTCGACCAGGCGGAAAAACGCCATGTCGCGGATATCGGCATTACCGTCTTTGACATGCGCGCCATTGACGAACACGGCATCGTAGCGCCGCTGAACAGTTTCCTGCAGCGCGTCAGGCAGGCCAATGGCCGCCTGCATGTCAGCCTGGACGTGGATTTCCTCGACCCCGAAATCGCGCCGGCCGTCGGCACGACCGTGTGTGGCGGCGCGACATTCCGCGAGGCCCACCTGATCATGGAAATCCTGCATGACAGCGGCCTCGTCACCTCCCTGGATCTGGCGGAACTCAATCCCTTCCTCGACGTGCGCGCCAAGACGGCGCGGCTCATGACCGATCTCGCCGCAAGCCTGCTGGGGCGGCGCGTTCTCGAACACAAGACAAGGACCTTCTGACATGTCATTCACCGCTCCGGCTCCCTCGCATCTCGCCTACGTGCCATTTGTCTCGGTCGAGAACATGATGGCGCTCGTGCATGCCATTGGCATAGACGTGTTCCTGCGCGAACTGGCCGAATACCTTGAAGCCGACTTCAGGCGCTGGCCGGAATTCGACAAGACCCCGCGTATCGCCGCGCATTCCGCCGAAGGCGTCATTGAACTGATGCCGACCAGCGACAGCAGCCTTTATGGCTTCAAGTATGTAAATGGCCATCCAAAGAACATGAAGGAGGGCCTGCAGACCGTTACCGCTTTCGGCATGCTGGCGGATGTCAGTTCGGGATATCCCACGCTCCTCTCGGAAATGACAATCCTGACAGCGCTGCGCACCGCAGCGACATCGGCCATGGCGGCCCGGTATCTGGCGCCTGCGAATTCGCGCACGATGGCCATTATCGGCAATGGCGCCCAATCGGAATTCCAGGCCATCGCGTTCCGGGAGATGGTCGGGATCCATGCGCTGCGCCTGTATGACCTTGATCGCGCGGCATCGGAAAAATGCGCCCGCAACCTGGCGGGCATGGGCTTTGACATGACCATCTGCGACAGCACCGAAGCCGCCGTTGAAAACGCGGACATCATTACAACCGTCACCGCAGACAAGCAGTGCGCCACGATCCTGTCCGACAACATGGTTGGCGCGGGCATCCACATCAATGCCGTTGGCGGCGACTGCCCCGGCAAGACGGAACTCCATCGCGATATCCTGCTGCGGTCGTCCATATTCGCCGAGTACCCGCCACAGACTCGCATTGAAGGCGAGATCCAGCAGCTTTCCCCGGACCATCCGGTAACCGAATTGTGGGAAGTCATTGCTGGCAAGGCACAGGGCCGGACAGGAAAAGGCCAGATCACCCTTTTCGATTCAGTCGGCTTTGCGATCGAAGATTTTTCGGCGCTCCGTTATGTGCGTGACAGGCTTGAAGAAACCGGGCTGTACGAGAAGCTTGACATGGTGGCGGATCCTGATGACCCGCGTGACCTGTTCGGCATGCTTCAGCGTTCCAAAATGGCAGCCGCATCCTGACAGTCATCCCGGCCTGAACGCAAACGCATGAAAACAGGCAGCCTGTACCGTACGAAACCGCCACAGGCTGCCTGTCGCAGAAATCCGGTCGCGATACCCATCAACCGTAAGCTGAGCTTATGCTTTCAGCCAAGAGAAAACACATTCCGGTATCGAATTAAAAAGCCTAGGGTTCCTACGTTAATTGTGTAACGCACATCAACGCCGATCGAAAATTACGCATTATCGATCTATTGGCACAACCCCTCGCGCTTCCAGTTGTTACATTATTGGTTTTCCGACCAGTCCATCACATATGGACCAGAAATAACGATCTTGTTTCTTCTGGTCCCATAAACGTTTCTTGCGCACCAGGATGCCGGTTACACCGGGAATGAAACAGGAATATCGACATGAAACCATATTTTTTACGTCATTCCTTCCGTATTCTGGCCGCGGTCCCGGCATCTGTCAGCCTGCCGGCCCTGTCCTGCCTGCTGCTGGCATCGACATCACCGCTGGCGGTTGCCGCAACGGCGCCTGCCAGCGCCCAATCGGTTGATACGAAACATGTTGCCGCACACCGTTCCGCCGCCACGCCAC
>NZ_NKUB01000041.1 GCF_003207895.1 Komagataeibacter swingsii | reverse complement strand
CTGCTGGACCGCGTGCGCTTCCGCCCCATGACCCTGCCCGACCGCTTCATCGACCACAACACGCAGGCCGCGCAATACCATGAGGCCGGGCTGGATGCGGTGGCCATCACCAATACCGCCCTTGAGGCGCTGGGTGTCGGAATCAGCATGACGCAGCCCTTGCTAAAGACAGCAAACGGACCGAAATCATGAACATTATGAAACATGTCCTGAAAACCACCTCGCTGGCGCTGTGCGCCGGACTGATGGCGGCACCGGTCGTCCCTGCCGTCCTCCCCCTTCATGCAGCCCATGCGGCCAGCGCATCCGATGCGCAGGTGCAGGAGCCGATCAAGGGCCTGTATGCAGCGCTGGAGCGCGTGCAGGCCAAGGGCAGCGGTTCGTTCGCGCAGCGCTCCCAGATGCTGGCCCCGGCCATCGACCACGCCTATGACATCGAGACCGTGCTCGCATCCTCCATCGGGCCACGTTACGCTGGGCTGAGCGATGACCAGAAGCAGGCCCTGCTGACCACATTCCGCGAATTCACCATCGCCCGCTATGTTTCCAGCTTCAAGCCCGGCAGCGACGCCCGCTTCACCATCGACCCGACCGTCACCCCTTCCCCCGTTGGCAATGACCGTATTGTTGTAACACATATCGGATCGTCCGATGACCCGAGCGGGACCGAAATCAACTACGTCATGCGTTCGGGCGCCAAGGGATGGCGCATCGTTGACGTGCTGCTCAATGCCCACATAAGCCAGGTCGCGGCCCAGCGGGCGGACTTCAGCTCCGCGCTGTCGGGCGGGGATGTGCAGAAACTGACGACTCTGCTACAGAAAAAGATCAAAACGTTCTCGGAAGAGTGATATTACACTCCCCTGACACCGTTTTCTAATCAGCTCCATACGCGGGACCTTGCCGGAAAGATAATGTCTGTTTTCAACGCTCTTGTTTCACCCGCCGGACTGGCCGCGACCGTTGCGGCCGCCGGGTGCATGCAGGCAGCGCTTGGCACTTTTCTGGTCTCGCGTTTCCGGTGGCAGGAAAAACGTGTGGACCGGACGGTGCCCATGCCTCCGGTCTCCGTGCTCAAGCCCCTCCATGGCGATGAACCGCTGCTGGAGGAAGCGCTTGAAAGCTTCTGCACGCAGGATTACCCGCAGATGCAGATCGTCTTTGGCGTACAGGCCGAAGACGATGCGGCGATCCCGATCGTACGCCGCCTGATGGAACGCCACCCGGACGTGCGGATGGAACTGGTGATTGACCCCACCTTCCATGGCGTCAACCGCAAGATCGGCAACCTGATCAACATCATGACGCGCGTGGAGCATGATGTGCTGGTCATTTCCGATTCGGATATCCACGTCGCCCCCGATTACCTGCGGCATGTGGTGGGCGCCATGGTGCCCGACAATGTCGGTCTGGTCACGACGCTTTACGCGGGGCTGCCGGCCTCCCCCACCGTGCCGCGCCTGCTGGCGGCATGCCAGATCAACCACAATTTCCTGCCCGGCGTGATGCTGTCCCGCTATCTGGGGCGGCAGGACTGCCTTGGCGCGACCATGGCGCTGCGGCGGTCCATGCTGGACGAGATCGGCGGGCTGGAAGCGCTCGTGCCGCATGTGGCCGATGATGCGATACTGGGCCGCTACGTACGCGACCGTGGCAAGGATATCGCCATTGCCGCGTGCATGACATGGACCACCGTGGGCGAGACCTCGATGCGCGAAGTGCTGGCGCATGAACTGCGCTGGGGCCGGACCGTCAAGACGCTGGAGCCGGCGGGGTACGCCGCGTCCACCATCCAGCTCCCCCTGTTCTGGGCCACCGTGGCCGTGCTTGCCGCGCCGCATGCGGCCTGGACATGGTTCTTCTTTCTTGGTGCATGGGGATGGCGGGCCGTCTGTTCCTTCATCCTGGACCGGACGCTGGCGCAACGCAGCCTGCTGCCGCTACTACTCCTGCCATTGCGCGACTGGATTTCGGCTGCGGTCATGGTGGGCAGTGTCACGGGCACGCGGGTCGCATGGCGGGGGCAGACAATGCATGTCACGCCCCATTCGGTCATGACACCACGGTCGCAACCGGCTTCCCCCGGTGACTGACCCGCCGCCCGCAGGTTGAACTGCTTGAGAATTCCACCCCTGTAGTCAATAAGAACGGGTATCAAGGGAACCCATTCCCCGCCAGAACCCGAGGATATGCGTAGCATGATGAAAACCCTGTTTCTCCAGCCGCCTTCGTTTGACGGATTCGATGGCGGGGCCGGTTCCCGCTATCAGGCCAAGCGGGAAATCAAGTCGTTCTGGTACCCGACATGGCTTGCGCAGCCGGCCGCCATGGTCGAAGGCAGCCGCCTGATCGATGCGCCGCCCGCGCGCATGGGCATGGAGCCGATCCTGGAAGACGTGCGCAACCGTGACCTGGTCGTCATGCACACCTCCACCCCGTCCTTTGCATCCGATGTGCGCGTCGCCCAGATGCTCAAGGACGCGAACCCGAAGGTGAAGATCGGCATGGTCGGCGCGAAGGTTGCGGTCCAGCCGGAAGAAAGCCTGCTGAACGCCCCGCCGGTCGATTTCGTGGCGCGTAACGAATTCGACTTCACCATCAAGGAAATGGCGGAAGGCCGCGACTGGAAGGATGTCGATGGCATTTCCTGGCGCGACGCCGATGGCAAGATCGTCCATAACCGCGACCGCGCGATGATCGAGGACATGGACAGCCTGCCGTTCGTGACCGAAGTGTACAAGCGCGACCTGAAGATCGAGGATTACTTCATCGGGTACCTCATGCACCCGTATATCTCGATCTATACCGGCCGTGGCTGCAAGTCGCGCTGCACCTTCTGCCTGTGGCCGCAGACGGTGGGCGGTCACCACTACCGTACCCGCAGCCCCGAGCACGTGGCGGCAGAAATCCGGCTGGCGAAGCAGTATTTCCCGCAGGTCAAGGAATTCTTCTTCGACGACGACACCTTCACCGATGACCTGCCGCGCGCCGAAGCGATCGCCAAGGAACTGGGCAAACTGGGGGTTACGTGGTCGTGCAACGCGAAGGCCAATGTGCCCCGCAAGACGCTGGAAGTGCTGAAGGCCAACGGCCTGCGCCTGCTGCTGGTCGGTTACGAAAGCGGCAACCAGCAGATCCTGCACAACATCAAGAAGGGCATGCGCGTCGAGACGGCGCGTGAGTTCACCAAGAACTGCCACGAACTCGGCATCAAGATCCACGGCACCTTCATCCTTGGCCTGCCGGGCGAGACGAAGGAGACCATTCAGGAAACCATCCGCTTCGCCACCGAGATCAACCCGCACACGCTGCAGGTTTCACTGGCGGCACCCTACCCCGGCACGTTCCTGCACAAGCAGGCGACCGAGAATGGCTGGCTGGATGAAAAGAACGCCGAACTGATCGACGATAACGGCGTGCAGATCGCACCGCTGCACTACCCGCACCTGTCGCACACGGAAATCTTCCAGAGCGTGGAGGAATTCTACCGCAAGTTCTATTTCCGCGCGCCCAAGATCGCCTCGATCGTGAACGAGATGGTCCGCAGCCCGCAGATGATGAAGCGCCGCCTGCGCGAAGGGGTGGAGTTCTTCCAGTTCCTGCGCGAACGCCGCGCCGCCTGATCGGGCTTCCTGCGATTACCCCATGCCGGGACCTTCGGGTTCCGGCATTTCTTTTGTCATGCCACCCGGTTTTGCATCATGAAGCGCGTCATCATATCCGCCGATGATTTCGGCCTGTCCGAAGAAGTCAACGAGGCGATCGAGATCGCCCATCGGGACGGATTGCTGTCAACCGCAAGCCTGATGGTATCCGGTCCCGCCGCGGCCGATGCCGTGCGGCGCGCGAAAAAGCTGCCGGACCTGCGGGTGGGGCTGCACCTTGTCGCGATCGAGGGGCCGGCCACCCTGCCGCCTGCCGATATCCCGCTGCTGGTGCCGCAGGACGGGCAGTTCCCCTCCGACCAGTTGAAGCTGGGGGTCGAGTATTTCTTCCGCCCCGCCGTACGCCGTGAACTGGCCGCCGAGATCGAGGCCCAGTTCCGCGCCTTTGCCGCAACGGGGCTTGCGCTGGACCACGCCAATGCGCACAAGCACATGCACCTGCATCCCACGGTCGGGCGGTACATGATCGAAAGCGGCCTGCGCCATGGCCTGCGCGCGATCCGCGTGCCGCTGGAACCGCCCGAGCCGCTTTATGCCGCGGGCACCTATACCGATACATTGGGGGATGCGGCGCTACGCCGCTGGACCGGCCTGCTGCGCCACCAGGCGCACAAGGCGGGGCTGGTCACGAATGACTGGTGTTTCGGGCTGGCATGGAGCGGGCATATGACGACCGACCGGGTATCGGCCCTTGCCGCCCACCTGCCGGACGGGTTGTCGGAAATCTATTTCCACCCGGCCACGGCAAAGAACAGGCTGCTGCAACGGCTCATGCCCACCTATGAGCATGAAGCTGAATTCCGCACGCTATGCGCCCCCGGTTTCCGATCCGGCCTGACCCATTCGGGGGCCGTGCCCACCACGTGGACGGACGTGGCCCGCGCATCCTGACGGGCCACCCCTGACGGCGGGACAGGTCAGCCGAGGCTGCTCTTGACCCATTCCTTAAGCTGGCTCTTGGGCAGGGCGCCGGTTTTGCTGGCAACCGGCATGCCGTCCCTGAACAGGATCAGCGTCGGGATGCCGCGCACGCCGTATTCGTTGGGCGTGTTGGGGTTGTCGTCGATATTGACCTTGGCGACAGTCATCTTACCCTTGAATTCAGACCCGATTTCATCCAGCGCCGGTGCGATCATCTTGCACGGGCCGCACCATTCCGCCCAGAAATCGACCAGAACGGGTTCCTTGGATTCCAGAACCTGCGTCTTGAACTGGCCGTCGCTTACGGCAATCGTGTTTTCACTCATCACTCAAAACTCCTTTGTGGCGGCCAACGCCGCCCTGTCCTGCTGACATGGCCATGCCGACGCATGCGGTCAAGTCGCAGCGGCCATATCCGGCGCATACCGGTCCAGCAGCGTAGCAGGCAGAATGTCAACGCGCACGCCCTCCGTCCAGACCAGGGCGCACATCACCTGCCTGCCGGGATAGACCCCGCGCAGCAGGGCACGGTAGGCCGCCATCTGCCGCAGGTACAGCACCGGCGTCCTGTCAACGTCGACAGGTGGTGTGCGGTTTGTCTTGAAATCGCACACCATCACCGTATCCGCGCCGACCGCCATGCGGTCCACCTGCCCCACGATCACCTGCTGGCCCACGATACCGGCCAGCGGCTGTTCCGCCCGGCTGCCGGGGGCGAACAGGGGGCCAAGGCGCGGCATGTCCATGACCGCAAGCACCTGCGTCACCAGCGATTCACACTGCGCGGGGTCCAGTCCCGCCGCCGGGCGCGACAGCCATGACCAGGCAAGTGCGGCCCGTTCATCGGCAGGGCAGTCCGGCAGGTACTGCAACAGGGCATGCACCAGTTGCCCGCGTTGCAGGGCGCGGGCGCGCTGGCCGGTCTGGTCGGCGCGGTTCCGCACGGTGCTGGCGGAAACCAGTGGCGACCGCACGGCGGGCTGGGGGCCAAGTGCTATGTCATCGGGGCGGCTGGGGGCCAGCGGTCGGGCCAGTGGCCCCTCCATGACCGGCATGACAGGCCGCCACAGCGGGGCATGACCCATCCATTCCGGCAGGGCGGGCGCGTGTGCGGGGGCCAGCGGGCCATTATCGGCGCGGGCGGCCCGCGCGGGCGGGACCGTGCGCGCTTCCTCCAGCACCAGGCTTTCACCCTCCCAGCCCAGGTCGAAAGGCCGTGCCGTGGCCCCGGCACTTTCAAACCCCTGACGGCACAGGTCATACCAGCAGCCTTCGGGCACGCCGCGCCGGGGTTCCCACCCGCATATCACCAGCCGGTCGCTGGCGCGGGTCAGGGCGACATACAGCAGGCGGTTATATTCCTCCGCCGCCTCGCGGCGTATCTTCTCCTGCACGGATGCCGTCACATCCGTGGCCAGTTCGCGTCGTGGCACCCAGATCGGGATATCGAGTCCCGTGGTCCTGTCGGTTTCCCACAATATGTTGGTGTCCGAACGCGGCGTTGCGATCGTATCGGGCAGGATGACAAGGCGCGCCTGCAATCCCTTCGCCCCGTGCGCGGTCATGACACGCACCATGTTGGCCGACGCATCGGGTTCATGCCGCACGGTTTCATCCGATGCGTTCAGCCAGTGCAGGAACCCCTGCAGGGAAATGGCGTGCGTTTCCTCAAACCGCAGGGCGGCCGACAGCAGTTCGTCCACCGGCTCCACCGCTTCCGGCCCAAGGCGGGCCAGCAGCCGGGCGCGACCACCCAGCGGGCCAAGGGCTTCGGCCAGAAGCTGGTACGGCGTGGCGTAATCAACCTGGCGGAACAGCGTGTTGAGGATATGCCACGCCGCCGACCAGTCGGGCCGTTCCGCATGCCGCGCCCGCAGCACCGCCCAGAGCGGCTGCCCGTCGCGCCCGGTCGCCAGATGCATGAGCGAATCGTCATCCAGCCCGCCGATGGGGGATGTCAGCACGCAGGCCAGCGTCAGGTCATCCTGCGGCAGCAGCAGGGCCGCGCACAAAGCCATGAGGTCCTGCACCGCAAGCTGGTCGGTCAGCACGGTGCGCACCAGTGTGGCCACCGGCACGTCATTGCTTTTCAGCGCCCGGATCAGCGCGCGCGCGAAGGCTGACCGACGCGGCACAAGGATCAGCACGTCCCCGGGCGCCAGCGGCGCTTCGCCCGCCGGGGGGGGCGTGCGCAACTGCCGGGCGATCCATCCCGCCAGTGTATCGGCCAGGCGCTGCTGCGCCGTGGACTGCCCGGCGTTACGGGTCGGGGCCAGCCACGGGCTTATGTCCGTCTCGTCAGGTTCCACCGGCACGGGGGGCCAGATTTCCACGCACCCGCCCTGCCCCGGCCGGGCGGTGACATGGGCGGGAATGGTGCCATCAGGCTCCACCACGCCACGGGCGGCGGCGGGATTGGCGAACACGCTGTCCACCAGTTTCAGCACGGGCGCCGTTGAACGGAAGGAAACCGTCAGCGCCGGTTCGCGCCATATGGCGCGGGCGGCGGCGGCACTGCGGCGGAATCGCTGCCGCCATGCGCGGAAGGCCTCCGGGTCCGCACCCTGGAAGGAATAGATCGACTGCTTGTAATCCCCCACCGCGAAGATGGTGCGGGGGCAGCCATCATCATGCGTACCTTCGCCTGCGAAGAATTCCGCCGTAAGCCCACCGGCAATGGCCCACTGGTCGGGAGAAGTATCCTGCACCTCGTCCAGCAGCAGGTGATCGATCCCGCCATCAAGCTTGTACAGCACCCATGCCGCGCCGGGGTCATCAAGCAACTGCAACGTGCGGTCGATCAGGTCGTCATAATCGACCATGCCCTGCGCGTTCTTGCGCGTGGCGTAGCGTTCGAGCACCGGCTGGGCCACGGACAGCAGGGCGCAGGTCAGTTCAAACACCGTAATGGCGCGCAACTGCTGGTCGATGCCAATGACCCGCGCGGCTTCAGCCAGAAGCTGGTCAACCAGATTGGGACAGTCCGCAGCCACCTTGGCGTTCAGGCCACCACGCTGGCGGGGTTCGCCCTTCTGCGTCAGCAGGCCACCGCGCCATGTGGACCAGTCCGCCGCGCGGGCAGCCATGTCCTGCCCCAGCCACGCCAGCATGGTTTCCGCCTGCGCCCGTACCTTGGGCGACCCTTCCCGCACCACATAGCGCAGGCCATCACGCAGGGCGTCCTCGTCCGGGATCGCAGCACAGGCATGACGCAGCACCGCGTCCACGCTGCGCCCGCTTATGCCCAGCAGCCGCATGAGCGCCGTTTCCACGCCTGCGCGATCGACCATCCACCGGCGCGCCACCGGCAGCATGCGGCGCGACTGGGCCTGCAGCCGGGCGATCAGCGCGGTGAAATCCCCCACCCCGATCTGCCCCGCCAGCATGGCGACGGCGGGACCACCCTGCCCCACCACGTCCTCCACCGCCGCGCGCTGCGCCAGGCGGGCATCGGTTTCCTCGATCAGGGTAAAATGCGGGCTGATCGCGGCCTCGACCGGGAAGCGCCGCAGTAGCGACTGGCAGAAGGCATGGATGGTGCCGATGCGCATGCCACCGGGCAGGTCCAGCACGCGGGCGAACAGTTCGCGCGCCACGCGACGGGTTTCCGCGCCCGCAGGCACGGACAGGCGTGCCAGTTCACGGTCCAGTTCCGCATCGGGCAGCATGACCCACTGGCCCAGGCGGCTTTGCAGGCGGATGGACATTTCGGCCGCCGCCGCCTTGGTAAAGGTCAGGCACAGGATACGGCCGGGGTCGCTGCCGGGCACGCGCGTCATGACGCCATCGCGGTCGGGCACGTCACGCGGCAGCATGAGGCGCAGCAGCCGGTCGATCAGCAGCTTGGTCTTGCCACTGCCGGCGGAGGCGGAAACGAACACCGACGCCTGCGGGTCGGATGCCTCCGCCTGGCTGCGATTGGCGATATCGATGGCGGACGCCATGCCGTCACCCTTCGTCATGACCCTGTTCATCCGCCATTCTCCTCACGCGCGGCACTCCATTCCGCGACACGGGCCAGATGGGCGTAATCGGCGAAACGCGGTTCCTCCCCCGGGAAGGGATGGGACAGGTAAGGCTGGTCAGGATTGTCATAGGCCCTAACCAGCGCAAACAGCCCATCCTTGCACTCCGAAATCAGCGTGGTCAGTTCCCCGCGTCGCGCCACATCCAGCACCTGCGCCGGGACATGGCCGCCGGTCAGCCGCCAGTACACCAGTTCCGCAACCCTGCCCGCGACCGGGGGCGGGAAACCGCCGCTTTCGATCATCGCCGCCTCCAGCACAAGCTGCGACTGCCAGCCTTCCATCACGCTGCGCCGGGTGGGCAGCGTGCCGGTCTTGTAGTCGAACAGGCTCAGGCCGCCATCGCCATGCAGGTCGATCCGGTCCGCGCGCCCGCGCAGGGTGAAGGGGCCTGCGGGCAGGTCCTCCAGCCGTATCGTGCCCCCCAGTTCCGTCAGCACGGTGCGGGGGCCGCCGGTGGCGCGGCGCGCTTCCTCGGCCTGCGCGCACCATGCGGCGATACGCTCCAGCCGGGGCGCCCACCATGCCGCAAGGGCGGGACGCAGGTCGGCCGCCCGCAGCACATCGGCAAATACGTCGCGCATGCGGGCCGCGCCATCATGCGGCCAGTCGGATGGATGGGCGCGAAACCAGCGATCCAGCGCCGCATGCACGATCTGCCCGTAATCGGCGGCATCGGCCAGTTCCTCCAGATCCGCCAGCGGGCGCAGGCGCAGGATGCGCCGGGCGTAAATGGCGTAGGGGTCGCGCATCCATGTCTCGATTTCCGTCACCGACAGGCTGCGCGGGCGCAGGCCCACCGCAGGGCGTGGCCGTGGCGGGGCAACGGGCACGGCCGCACCCTGTGGCCGGTCAAGGCTGTCCAGCCAGCGCAGCGCCGGATGCGCCGGAAGGCCATGGCCATGCCCCGCCAGATACGCATCCAGCCGCACCAGCCACCGCGCGGGCACCGTCGGCGCGCCCTGCCGGCGGGCGGCCAGCGACAGCACCACATTGGGCGCGGCACAGGCACAGGACACGAAATCATGCGCCGCCTGCCCAATCGCCCATTCGGGTGACGGCAGGCCGACACGCGTGCGCATGGGGCGGCTCATCCACGGACCCGGATCGGTCGCGGGGGGCCAGACGGTTTCCACCAGGCCGCCCAGCACGATGGTGTCCGCTGTCTGCAACCGGGCTTCCAGCAGGCCCCAGATGAACACGCGCGGATGCACCGCCATGCCCTCACGCCCCCGCACGGCGCGCCGTCCCTGCACCGTCATGCCCGCAAGCGAGGACGCCAGCAGCCCGTTCAGCGCACCGATACGCGCATCGGGCAACACGTCGCACCATGCCAGCATCGCACTCATATGCTGGCCCAGCGCGTTGCCTTCCTCGCCCGCCCACAGCCGTTCCGCCCCATCCGCCATGTCGGTCGTGGCCAGCGCCTGCGCGGTTTCCACCAGTGCCGCCAGCAGGACGGAAACCGGCACCAGCGTGCTGCCCGGCAGGGCCAGCAGCGGGCCGAAGGCGGTTTCCAGCCGGTCGAGGAAGGCGTTGATTTCCTCCGGCGCATCAGGCGCGTCGGCCAGCGCGCCATGCGGGTCATCGGCCGCGCGCGCCAGTGCGCTACGCAGGCCCGCAATACCCGGCGGCGGGGCCGGGCCACGCAGAACGAGTCGTTCAAGCTGGCGCGCGCTGGCGCGACAGTTGCCCGGTGACAGCCCGCAGGCCGCCAGCGGGTGCTTGATGACCGACAGCAGGGCAACCGGCGACAGCCCGCCATCCACCGCCTGCACGATCAGCCGCAGGAAGGCGGTCTGCGGTACGGTCAGCAGGCTTTCGCCCGCGCTGTCATCGGCAATGACGCCCCAGCGCACCAGTTCCGTCGCCACACGTCCGGCCAATGCGCGATCCGGCGTGACAAGGGCGGCACGCCGGCCCGGCTGTTCCAGCACCTGCCGCAGCACCATGGCGATGGCGGCGGCTTCCTCCTGCTGGTCGGCGCTGCGCAGGACCGACAGGCCATCGGCCGCCACGGGCGCATCCGGCGCGCGCCAGCGGTCCAGCGCATGGGCGGGCAGCAATGCGCGGGCCAGCAGGCTGGCGCGGGAGACGGGGCTGCTGGCCACGCCGCCATCGCCCAGGGTGTCCCACTGTTCCATGCAGGCGCGTTCAATGCCCAGTTCGGCCAGCATACGCGCCGTGCCCGCCTGCGGATGGTCGGGTGGCAGGCGCTGCCAGACATCATCATCGCAACCCATGTCCACGCCGGGCAGCACCAGCAGCCCATCTGGCAGGGACATGACAGCACGCAGCATGGCGATGGTGGAGGGCACGGCATCGGAAAAACCGGCGGCCCATATGGGATAGCCCGATGGCGGCGGTGTCTCCATCCACCGCGCGGCCTGTGCATGCAGCAGGGCCGTCTGGCGGGCGACGGGGTTCATCACCCCCTGTTCCGCCAGCCACGCGGGCCATACGCTGGTGACGATGGACAGGAATTCCAGCGTCTGGTGCCAGTGCTGGGCAAAGTCACCATCCGCCGCGTGGGGCAGGCGTTCGCACAGGTCGCATTCCGCCCATTCCGCCTCATCCATCAGGTCCGCCAGCGCACGCGCCAGTGGCCAGGCCTGGTCCACGCCCTGCACATCGCCAAACGCCTTGCCCGCCTGCATGACCAGCAGCGTCAGCGTCGCCAGCCGCCGGACGGGATCGACCGCGGGCGGCAGTTCCAGCGCATTGCATCCCGACAGCGCCAGCGAGGCCTCGTCCAGCGCGGCAATGGGCGCGATACGGGGCAGCAGGATGGGCCGGCCATCGACCTGCCGCACGAAGGCTTCGGTCAACGCGCGGGCGGCACGGCGACTGGGCAGCAGGATCACGCCATCGCCACAGGCCTGCGGATCATGGCCCGCCTGTTCCAGCCAGCGGGCGGCGATCTGGTCCACAAAGGACACATGTGGCGGCACGACCGCCGCACGCCCCCGCACGCAGGCGGTCGCGGCCCCGATCATATATCGTTGTCCGAATCCGGGTTCAGGGCCGAATGCAGCACGCGCTCCGCCGCATCGATATCGGCGGGGCGGGACAGGTGGAACCACAGCGAATCGTGCACGATCACGCCCAGCCTGCCCGCCGCCATCGCGCGGTCCCACAGCCGGTTCATGCTGAACCCGCCTTCCGGCGCGCCATCGAACAGCGCGGGGGAGACGATCTGCACGCCCGTAAAGACATAGGGAGTGATTTCCCCCGCGCGCGGGCGACGCGGCACGCCATGCGCGTTCACCGCGAAATCCCCGTGCCCGACTTCGCCCACCGCGCGCGTCATGGCCCCCAGCAGCAGCATGGCGTCCATGCGTTCGGGGTCGAACGCAGCCGCCAGCCTGCGCAGCGCGGGCACCGGCCCGTTGAGCCACATGGCATCGCCATTGAGCAGGAAGAACGGCCCCGGCCCCAGCCGTCCCGCCCGCAGGGCGGTCGCCGCGCTGCCCCCGGTTTCCAGCAGGGTGGGTTCGGACTGTTCAATCGTGACCGGCCCGCGATGGGCGGCCCGGCGGGCTTCAAGGGCTGCATGGATGTCATCGGGCCGCCAGTGGGCATTGACCACCACCTGCTGCACGCCACAGGCCTCCAGCCGGTCCAGCACGTGATCCAGAATGGGCTGTCCCGCCACGCGCAGCAGCGGCTTGGGCATCGATTCGCTCAGCGGCCGCATCCGCCGCCCCAGACCGGCTGCGAAAACCATGGCGGTATGGGGCATGTTCACGCCCATGATGCATCTCCTGTCCCGAAAACGGCTGATTGCGCCAGCCGCGTATCCCATCCCTCCAGCCGGGCGATGCGCCCGCCCGTCGCATCGGGCGCCATGGTAATACGCAACGCATCAGGGGGGGCAAGCGTGCCCAGGCGCTGCGGCCATTCCACAAGGACGATGCCCTCACGCGCATCGTCCCAGCCCAGTTCATGCACGCCTTCCGGCCCGTCCAGCCGCCACAGGTCGAAATGCGCGACCTCGCCCACCGGCGCGTCATAGACCTGCACCAGCGTGTAGGAGGGACTTGGCACTTCCATCTCCGCGTCCCCGCACAGGGCGCGCAGCAGGGCGCGCGCCAGCGTGGTCTTGCCAGCGCCCAGATCCCCTTCCAGCAGCACGCAGTCGCCCGCGCGCAGCACGCGGGCCAGCGCGCGGCCAAGGGCTGTCGTGGCCTGTGTGTCGGGCAGGGAAATTTCACGCATTGGCGGTTCTGTCCCCTGCTTTTGCACGATTATATCTCATGGACCGATTGTGCCCCTCCATCGCGCCCACACACAAGGGGCGATGGAAAGGATGTGCCAAAGCGCTTGCGCCAGCGCCCGCAACAACGCAAAACCGCACGTGACATATGCCTTTGAACCCGACCACGGACCGCGGAATACCAGAGCCGGACATGACCATGCCCTCCCCCACCCACACCACCGATGTCGCCATTATCGGCGCAGGCCCTGCCGGGCTGTTCGCCGCATTTGAATGCGGGATGCTCAAGCTTGGCTGCATCATCATCGATGCGCTGGATGAAATCGGGGGGCAGTGCACCGCGCTGTATCCCGAAAAGCCGATTTACGACATCCCCGCCCACCCCGCGATCGAGGGTGGCGCGCTGATCGAAGCCCTTGACCGCCAGATCGCCCCCTTTGCCGTGCCCCGCCTGCTGGGCCGCCGGGTGGAACGGCTGGAAGGCACGCGCGGCGGTTTCGTGCTGGGCACGTCCAGCGGGGATGTCATCGCGGCGCGCGCGGTCATCATCGCGGCGGGGGCTGGCGCGTTCGGCCCCAACCGTCCGCCGCTTGACGGGCTGGACACATTCGAACGGACTGGCGGCGTGCAGTATTTCGTCCGCCGCCGCGCCGATTTCGCGGACAAAGACGTGCTGATCGCCGGCGGTGGCGATTCCGCGGTGGACTGGGCGCTGGCCCTGCGCGATGTGGCGCGCAGCGTGAAACTGGTGCATCGGCGCGACCGCTTCCGCGCCGCCCCCGAAAGCCTGCGCCAGCTTGATGACGCCGTGGCGCTGGGGCAGGTGGAAAAGATCATCGGCTACCAGTTGCATGGCCTGCATGGCGCGCAGGGGCATCTGACCGGCGTGGACCTTGCGACACTGGATGGCACGGTGCGGCATGTGGCCTGCGACCACCTGCTGCCCTTCTTCGGGCTGGCGACCGACCTCGGCCCGATCGCGCAGTGGGGGCTGGACACCATACGCGGCACCATTCCCGTCACCCCTTCCACCTGTGAAAGCAGCCTGCCCGGCATTTTCGCGGTTGGCGATGTCGCGACCTATCCCGGCAAGCTGAAGCTGATCCTGCAGGGCTTTACCGAAGGGGCCATGGCCGCCCACGCCATCCACCCCATCGTCCACCCCGATACGGCGCTGCATTTTGAATATTCGACCAGCAAGGGCGTGCCAGCGGGCTGATTCCAGCCATCCCGTGCTGTCATAACAGAAACGGTTGACCATTCCCGCGCTGTGGCGCATCCCCGGTATGTTGATGATGGAAGTAAGGATGAAACGGTGAAAGTGATCGTTCTGGGCGCGGGCGTAGTGGGTGTCACTGCGGCATGGTACCTGGCCAAGGCCGGGCATGACGTCACGGTCGTGGACCGCCAGCCCGCCGCCGCACTGGAAACCTCCTTCGCCAATGCGGGACAGATTTCACCGGGCTTTTCCTCGCCATGGGCGGAACCGGCCCTGCCGCTGAAGGTCCTGCGGTGGATGGCCAGCCGCCATGCGCCCATCGTGATCCGCCCGCGCATCGATTTCGCGATGATGCGCTGGATCGAGCAGCTTCTGGCCAACTGCAACGCGCATGACTACGACATCAACAAGTCCCGCATGCTGCGTATCGCAGAATACAGCCGTGACTGCCTTGACGCCCTGCGTCGCGACACCGGCATTACCTATGATGATGAACAGCGTGGACTGATCCAGCTTTTCCGCACGCAGAAGCAGGTTGACCATGCCGCCCGCGACATGTCCCTGCTGGACCAGGCGGGCATTGCGCACGAATTCCTCAGCCCCGATGAAATCGCCCGGCACGAACCGGGCCTTATGGAAAACCGGCACCTGTTCAAGGGCGGCCTGCGCCTGCCGGGTGATGAATCGGGCGACTGCCACATGTTCACCCAGCGCCTGGCGCAGAAGGCGGAAGAGGAACTGGGCGTCACCTTCCATTATGAAACCACGGTCGAGGCGCTGGATGCCTCGGCCACGGATATTTTTGGCGTGCGCACGTCGGCCGGCCGCATGACGGCGGATGCCTATGTCGTGTCCATGGGCAGCTATTCGCCGCTGCTGCTGCGCCCGCTCGGGCTGCACCTGCCGGTCTATCCCACCAAGGGGTATTCCCTGACGCTGCCGGTGACCGATGCCGCGCGCGCGCCGGTTTCCACCGTCAATGACGCGACATACAAGGTGTCCATCACCCGCCTGGGCGACCGTATCCGCATTGGCGGCACGGCGGAACTGGCGGGCTACAACCTGCGCCTGCGCCGCGACCGGCGGGAACTGCTGGAACTGTCGTTTTCCGAACTGTTCGGCGCCAGTGGCGACATGTCGCAGGGGGCATACTGGACCGGGCTGCGTCCCAGCACGCCTGATGGCACGCCGGTCATCGGGCCTGCGGGGCGTTTTTCCAACCTGTGGCTCAATACCGGCCATGGCACGCTGGGCTGGACCATGGCGTGCGGATCGGGCCGCGTGCTGGCCGACAGGATGAGCGGCAAGCGCACCGAAATCCCCTGCCTGGACCTGTCGCTGGACCGTTACACCACGGCCTGAGACACTGCTCAAAAATGACCGTTTGATAAAAATAAAAAGTTTTTGGGTGCCGCCTTTTTCCAGGGCCTGTTGGGGATTAGCGTGAATTGATGACTGCGGCTACGAGATAGATCATGGCCGAGAATGACCTGTCTGTCTTGTCGCTGCGCATGGCGATGCGCTTGAACTCCTTGAGTTTGCAGAAGAAGTTCTCGACAAGATGGCGCGCTTTGAACAGGGCTTTATCGAACGGGCGTCTGTCGAGGCGGTTTTTGCGCTGGGGAATGACCACACAGGCGCCTTGCGCGCGTATGCT